>NZ_LZHV01000059.1 GCF_001667275.1 Mycobacterium sp. ACS4054 | reverse complement strand
TCCTGGTGGAGCGGCTGGGTCCCACCCGCAGCCTCAGCCATCACCCCCTGATCCAAGTCGTCCTCGCCTGGCAGAACGAGGACTTCGCGGACCTGAAGTTGGGTGATCTCCACGTGACCGCGCTGCCCACCGAAACCCGCAGCGCCCGCATGGATTTGGTATTCTCGCTGGCCGAGCGCTGGACCGAGGACGGCCAGCCCGCCGGCATCGGCGGCGCGGTCGAATTCCGCACCGACGTCTACAACCGGGCCCGCATCGAAACGCTGATCGATCAGCTGCACCAGGTGCTGGTCGCGATTACCACCGACACGACGCGGCGGATCTCGTCCATCGATGTGCTCGACGAGTCCGAACAGGCCCACCTCGAGGCCATCGGAAACCGCGCGGCGCTACACCGCCCGGCGCCGGCGCCGGTGTCGATCCCGGAAATGTTTGCCGCGCAGGTGGATCGCGCCCCCGACGCCGTGGCCATCACCCACGCCGGGCGCTCGTGGACCTACCGCGCCGTCGACGAGTCATCGAATCGGCTGGCGCGCTTGCTCGTCGAGTATGGCGCCGGATCGGGGGAGTGCGTGGCGCTGCTCGCGGAGCGTTCCGCCGAGGCCGTCGTGGCGATCCTCGCGGTGCTCAAGACCGGGGCGGCCTACCTGCCCATCGATCCCGGCCTTCCCGCGGCCCGTGTCGAATTCATGCTCACCGACGCCATACCGCTCGCCGCGGTCGTCAGCCCCGAGTCGCGGTCGCGGCTCGACGGGTCGGACGTGGCCGTCATCGATTTCGACGACCCCGAAATAGCGAGCCAATCCGCCGGCGCACTACCGGCGCCGTCGCCCGAGGACATCGCCTACATCATCTACACCTCGGGCACGACCGGGGTGCCCAAGGGCGTGGCCGTCACCCACCACAACATCACCCAGCTGCTCGAGTCACTGGACGACGAGCTGCAACTCGGCGACGTGTGGTCGCAATGCCACTCGCTGGCCTTCGACTTCTCGGTCTGGGAGATCTTCGGGTCGCTGCTGCGCGGCGGTCGCCTGGTGATCGTGCCCGACTCCGTGGTCCGCTCACCGGAAGACTTGCACGCCATGCTCGTTCGGGAACGAGTCAGCGTGTTGAGCCACACCCCTTCGGCGGTCGCCGCGTTGCCGCCGCGCGGCCTGGAATCGGCGGCGACGCTCGTGATGGGCGGCGAGCCATGCCCAGCCGAGGTGGTCGACCGGTGGGCGCCCGGGCGGGTGATGGTCAACCAATACGGTCCGACCGAGACCACGATGTACGCGGCGATGACCGCCCCGCTGTCCGCGGGAACCGGAACCCCGCCGATCGGGTCACCGGTGCCCGGTGCGGCGTTGTTCGTGCTGGACACGTGGTTGCGCCCGGTGCCCGTCGGTGTGGTGGGCGAGTTGTACGTGGCCGGCCGCGGCGTCGCGTGCGGTTACGCGGGCCGGCCGGGGTTGACGGCGGCACGGTTCGTCGCCTGCCCGTTCGGCGGCCCCGCCGCGCGGATGTACCGCACCGGCGACCTGGCGTGCTGGGACCGCGACGGCCAGCTGCAGTATCTCGGGCGGATCGACGAACAGGTCAAGATCCGCGGCTACCGCATCGAACTCGGTGAAATCCGCGCGGCGCTAACGGCTTTGGGCGGCGTCGAGCGCGCCGCCGTGGTGGCCCGCGAGGACCGGCCCGGCGACAAGCGGCTGATCGCCTACATCACCGGGACCGCCGACCCCGCCACCATCCGCACCCAGCTGGCCGACCGGCTGCCGATCTACATGGTGCCGGCCGCGGTCGTCGCGGTGGACGAGCTGCCGCTGACCGTCAACGGCAAACTCGACACCCGCGCCCTGCCGGCGCCGGACTATCAGAGCACCGAGCACCACCGAGCCCCGGGCGACGCAGTCGAAGTGATCCTGGCCGGCATCTACGCCCAGGTGCTCGGCGTGGACCGCGTCGGCGTCGACGACTCCTTCTTCGACCTGGGCGGCGACAGCATCCTGTCCATGCAGGTCGTCGCCCGCGCCCGGGCGGCGGGCGTCCTGTTCCGCCCGCGCGACATCTTCGTCGAGCAGACGGTGGCCCGGCTGGCCCGGGTGGCCGGCGTGGCCACCGACGACGACGTGGTCGACGAGGGCGTCGGCGAAGTCGTCGCCACGCCGATCATGCGGTGGCTGCAGCAGATCGACGGCCCGGTCGACGAGTTCAACCAGGCGATGGTGGTGCGGGCGCCCGCGGGTGTCACCCGTGACGACGTGGTGGTGCTGCTGCAGGCGTTGCTCGATCGGCACGCCACGCTGCGGTTGCGCCTCGACGACGACGGCGAGGGCGGTTGGTCGCTGCAGGTGCCCGATCCCGGCGCGGTCGACGTTCGCGGGTGCCTGCACACCGTCGGCGAGTTGTCCGAAGCGGCGCTGGTCGCGGCGCGGTCGCGGCTGGACCCCGCCGCCGGGGTGATGCTGCGGGCGCTGTGGGCGGAGTCCAGCGGCCGGTTGGCCTTGGTGATTCATCACCTCGCCGTGGACGCGGTGTCATGGCGAATCCTGTTGGAGGACTTGAACATCGCCTGGGCCCAGCGACGCGCCGGGCAGCCGGTGGCGCTGCCCCCGGGCGGGACGTCGTTCGCCCGGTGGTCGGCGCTGCTGCGGGAGCACGCCCGGCGCCCCGAGGTCGCCGCGGCGGCGGACGCCTGGCGCCGGGTGCTGGCCACCCCGCCCGCGCTGCCGGGGGTGCGGCCCGACGCCGACACCTACCGGACGGCCGAGCACCTGTCGGTGTCGCTGGATACCGAGACCACGCGCATGTTGTTGGGGGCAGTGCCGGCGGCGTTCCACGCCGGTGTCCAGGATGTTCTGTTGGTCGCCCTCGGGTTGGCGATCAACGAATTCCTGGGCACCGGCGCGCCGCTTTCCATCGACGTCGAGGGCCACGGCCGCCGTGAGGAGGTGGGCCCGCCCGTGGACCTGTCGCGCACCGTGGGGTGGTTCACCGCCAAGTATCCGGTCGCGTTCAGCCTCGGCAAGCCGCCCTGGGCGAGGGTCAGGACGGGGGAGGCCGAGCTGGGGGCGCTGATCAAGGAGGCCAAGGAGCAGCTGCGCGCCCTGCCCGACGGACTGACCTACGGGTTGCTGCGCTACCTGAATCCCGAAGTGGCCCTTGATGATCCAGACCCGTCGATCGGCTTCAACTACCTGGGACGGCTGGGCGGGGCGGCCGAGTTGTCCGACGAGTTGTGGCGGCTCGATCAGGACAGCCTGTCGCTGACCGCCGCAGCCGCGGCGATGCCCGTGCCGTTGGGGCACACACTGGAACTGAACGCGGGCACGGTGGACGCCGCCGACGGCCCGCGCCTGCAGGCCAACTGGACGTGGGCGACCTCGGCCCTCGAACGCGGCGAGGTCCGCCGGCTCAGCCAGTTGTGGTGTGACGCCCTGACCGGCATCTGCGCCCACGTGCGAAACGGCGGCGGCGGGTTGACCCCGTCGGACATCGCGCCCGCCCGGCTGAGCCAACAGCAGATCGATGCGCTCTGCCTGCGGATCCCGACCGCCGATGTGTTGCCGCTGACCCCGTTGCAGCGGGGGTTGCTCTTCCACGCCGGCTCCGGCCAGGACCCGGGCGACGACGTGTATGCGGTGCAGCTCGACATCACCGTCTGCGGCCCGCTCGATCCGCACCGCCTGCGCGAGGCGCTGAGCAAGGTGCTCGGACGCCACCCCAACCTGATGGCCCGGTTCTGCGAGGACTTCGACGAGCCCGTGCAGATCATCCCGGCCGACCCCACCATGGCGTGGCGCTATCTCCAACTCGACGCCGACGACGCCGAACCCGACCGGCAAATCGAGCAGCTGTGCGCCGCCGAACGCGCGTCGGTGTGCGACCTGGCCGCCCGCCCGGCGTTCCGGGCCGTGTTGGTACGCACCGCAAAAGACCGGCACCGCTTCGTGTTGACCGTTCACCACATCGTGATGGACGGGTGGTCCCTGCCGATCGTGCTGCGGGAGATCTTCGCCGGCTACTACCGCGAACGGCTGCCGGCGGTGACGCCGTACCGCAGCTACCTGACCTGGCTGGCGAACCGGGACGTGGCCGCCGCGCACGCGGCGTGGCGCCACGTGCTCGACGGCTTCGACGGCCCGACGTTGGTGCGCCCGCCCGGGCGGGCGGGGCGGCGGGGCGTCGCCACCTCCCGCGTTCCGGCGGAAACCACCCGCGCCCTGAGCGCGCTGGCCCGCTCGTCGCACACCACCGTCAGCACCGTGCTGCAGGCCGCCTGGGCCCAGCTGCTGGCGTGGCTGACCGGGCAGGACGACGTGGTGTTCGGCGCCGTGGTCTCGGGCCGCCCGGCCGAGGTGCCCGGCGCCGAGTCGATGGTGGGCCTGCTGATCAACACGGTTCCGGTGCGCGCCACCATCACCGCGGCGACCACCGTCGCCGGCCTGCTCGACCAACTGCGCCGCGCCCACAACCAGACACTCGAGCACGAACACCTGGCGCTGTCCGAAATCCACCGGGCCACCGGCCACGACCAGTTGTTCGACACCCTGTTCGTGTACGAGAACTATCCGATCGACACCGCCGCGCTGGCCGGCGCCCACGACGTCACCGTCACCGACTTCACCAGCCGCGAATTCAACCACTATCCGCTTTCGGTGCAGGCCGTGCCGGGCGACGAACTCGGCCTGCGCGTCGAATTCGACACCGACGTATTCGACGCGCCCGCAATCGATGCGCTGATCGCGCGGTTGCGTCGGGTGCTGACGGCCATGACCGCCGATCCCACCCGGCTGTTGAGGGCGATCGATGCGCTCGACGAGTCGGAGCACGCCCACCTGATCGGCTGGGGCAATCGCGCCGCGCTGACCGAACCGATGGCCGGGGCGTCGATCCCGGAGCTGTTCGCCGCGCACGTGGCCCGCACCC
This sequence comes from Mycobacterium sp. ACS4054, assembly GCF_001667275.1. Taxonomy (GTDB): domain Bacteria; phylum Actinomycetota; class Actinomycetes; order Mycobacteriales; family Mycobacteriaceae; genus Mycobacterium. The sequence goes on along the minus strand of NZ_LZHV01000059.1, from coordinate 17,806 downwards.
CGCACGCGGTGGCGCTGAGCTGGCAGGGCCGCTCGACGACCTACCGTGAGCTGGACGAGGCCGCGAACCGCCTGGCGCACCTGCTGGTGCGCCACGGCGCCGGCCCCGGTGCCATTGTGGCGCTGCTGTTTTCGCGGTCCGCGGACGCGATCGTCGCGATCCTGGCGGTGCTGAAGGCGGGAGCAACCTACCTGCCGGTCGACCCCGCCGTGCCGGCGGCGCGGCTCGGGTTCATGATCGCCGACGCCGCGCCGGCCGCCGCCGTCACCACCGCCGACCTGCGGCCCCGGCTGTACGGGGCCGACCTGCCGATCGTCGATGTCAACGACGCGGCGCTGCACGCCGAACCCGCCACGCCATTGCGGCACCCCGACCCCGAGGACATCGCGTACCTGATCTACACCTCGGGCACCACCGGAGTCCCCAAGGGTGTGGCGGTCACCCACCAGAACGTGACGCAGCTGATGGCGTCGCTGCACGCCCCCCTGCCGGCGGCCGCCGCCTGGTCGCAGTGTCATTCCCTGGCCTTCGACGTCTCCGTTCAGGAGATCTTCGGCGCGCTGCTGGGCGGGGGACGGCTGGTCGTGGTCCCCGAGCCGGTCACCGGATCACCGGAAGACTTGCGGGCGTTGCTGATTCGCGAACGCGTCGGCGTGCTCAGCCAAACGCCGTCCGAGGCGGGCGCCCTGTCTCCGGAGGGCCTGGACGGGGTCGCCTTGGTGATCGGCGGTGAGCCCTGCCCGGCCGACCTGGTGGATCGGTGGGCGCCCGGCCGCGTGATGGTCAACGCCTACGGCCCGACCGAGACCACCGTCGACGCGGCGATCAGCGCCCCGCTGACCGCGGGGGCCGGGGCGCCGATCGGGTCGCCGGTATCCGGCGCGGCGCTGATGGTGTTGGACAAGTGGTTGCGGCCGGTGCCCGCCGGCGTGGTCGGCGAGTTGTATGTCGCCGGCCGCGGCGTGGCGTGCGGGTATGTGGGCCGGTCCGGGCTGACGGCGTCGCGGTTCGTGGCGTGCCCGTTCGGCGGGTTCGGGGCGCGGATGTATCGCACCGGGGACCTGGTGCGCTGGGGGCCCGACGGGCAGCTGCGGTACGTGCGGCGCGCGGACGACCAGGTCAAGATCCGCGGCTATCGCATCGAGCTCGGCGAAATCCACGCGGCGCTAACGGGTTTGGCGGGCGTCGAGCAGGCGGCGGTGATCGCCCGCGGGGGCCGGCTGGTGGGTTACGTGACGGGGACGGCCGATCCGGCCGGCGTCCGCGCCGCGCTCGCCGAGCGGTTGCCGGCCTACATGGTGCCCGCCGCGGTGGTCGTCCTGGACGCGATTCCGTTGACGGTCAACGGCAAACTCGACAGCCGTGCCCTGCCGGCGCCCGACTACCACGACGACGAACGGTACCGGCCGCCGGCAACCCCGACCGAGGGCATCCTCGCCGAAATGTACGCCCGCGTACTGGGATTGACCCGGGCCGGCGTCGAGGAGTCCTTCTTCGACCTGGGCGGGGATTCGCTGGCGGCCATGCGCCTGGTCGCCGCCGTCAACGCGGGCCTGGATACCCGGCTGTCGGTGCGCACCGTGTTCGAGGCGCCCACGATTCGCCTGCTGGCGCAGCGCATCGGCGGGGGCGGCCGGGCGCGGGCGCGCGTGGCGGCCGGGCCGCGGCCGCAAGTGTTGCCCCTGTCGTTCGCGCAATCCCGGTTGTGGTTCATCCACCAACTGCACGGGCCGTCGCCGGTGTACAACATGGCCGCGGCGCTGCGGCTGACCGGACACCTCGACGAGGACGCACTGGGCGCCGCGCTGGCCGATGTGGTGGACCGCCACGAAAGCCTGCGCACCGTGTTCGCCGCGGCCGAGGGGACGCCCCAGCAGGTGGTGCTGCCGCCGCAGCGCGCCGCTGCCGGTTGGGACGTGGTCGACGCCACCGGATGGTCGCCGGCCCGGTTGAGCGAGGCCGTCGAGGCCGCGGCGGCCCATCCCTTCGACCTGGCCACCGAGATGCCCTTGCGGGCAAGGCTTTTCCAGGTCGCCGAGGACGAGCACCTGCTGGTGACCGTCGTGCACCACATCGCCGCCGACGGCTGGTCGCTGACTCCGCTGGTGCGCGACCTGGGGGCGGCTTACGCCAGCCGGTGCGCCGGCCGCGCGCCGGGATGGCCGTCGTTGTCGGTGCAGTACGCCGACTACACGCTGTGGCAGCGGTCCCAGCTCGGCGATCTCGACGACCCCGACAGCCCGATCGCCGGTCAGCTGCGCTACTGGGAGGCCGCGCTGGCCGGAATGCCCGAGCGCCTCGAATTGCCCACCGACCGGCCGTATCCGGCGCTGGCCGACCATCGCGGAGCCACGGTGCGCGTCGACTGGCCCGCCGAGCTGCAGGACCGGGTTCGCGAGGTGGCGCGCGCCCACAACGCGACCAGTTTCATGGTGATCCAGGCCGCCCTGGCGGTGCTGCTGGCCAAGCTGAGCGCGAGTCCGGACGTGGCCGTGGGCTTTCCGATCGCCGGTCGGCCCGATCCCGCACTCGACGACGTGGTGGGCTTCTTCGTCAACACCTTGGTGCTGCGGGTCGACCTGGCCGGGAATCCCACCGTCGCCGAGCTGCTGGCGCAGGTGCGCCAGCGCAGCCTGGCCGCCTACGAACACCAGGACGTGCCCTTCGAGGTGCTGGTGGAAAGGCTAAACCCCACCCGAACCCTGGGCCACCATCCGTTGGTTCAGGTGATGCTGGCCTGGCAGAACAACGAACCCGCCGACCTGCGGCTGGGCGATCTCCGGGTCACCGCCGTTCCGGTCGACACCCGCACCGCCCGCACGGATCTGCTGTTCTCGCTGGCCGAGCGCTGGACCGACGACGGCCGGCCCGGCGGGATCGGGGGAGCCGTGGAGTTTCGCACCGATGTGTTCGACACCGCCACGGTCGCAACGTTTGTGGCACGACTCCAGCGGGTGGTGGCGGCCATGACCGCCGACCCCACCCGGCGGTTGTCCTCGATCGACATGCTCGACGAGGCGGAGCACTCCCGCATCCGGGCCATCGGCAACCACGGCGCGCTCGAGCAGGCCGCCGCCCCGACCCGGTCGATACCGGAAGCCTTCGTCGCCCAGGTGGACCGCGGCCCGGAGGCCGTGGCCATCAGCTACCGGGGCAACCGGCTGACGTACCGCGAACTCGATGACGCCGCGAACCGCCTGGCGCACCGGCTCATTGGCCACGGCGCGCGTCCCGGTGAACGGGTGGCGCTGTTGATGCCCCGGTCGGCCGAGGCGGTCGTGGCGATCCTGGCGGTGCTCAAGACCGGCGCGGCTTACGTGCCGATCGACCCCGGGCTGCCCTCGGCGCGCATCGGATTCGTGCTCACCGACGCCGCACCGGTCGCGGTGATCACCGCCGGCGGTCTGCGGTCGCGAGTGGGCGGGTGCGGCCTGCCCGTCGTCGACGTCAACGCCCCCGCGCCGACGATGCGGCCCGCCACCGCACCACCGCCGCCGGCGCCCGGGGACATCGCCTACGTCGTCTACACGTCCGGCACCACCGGCATTCCCAAAGGCGTTGCGGTCACGCATCACAACGTCACCCAGCTGCTGGAGTCGCTGGACGCCGAGCTGGAGCTCGGCCAGGTGTGGACGCTGTGCCACTCGTTGGCGTTCGACTTCTCGGTATGGGAGATCTTCGGCGCGCTGCTGCACGGGGGGCGGCTGGTGGTGGTGCCGGACGCCGTCGGCCGCTCGCCGGACGAGTTGCACGCCTTGCTGGTTCGCGAACAGGTCGGCGTGTTGAGCCAGACCCCGTCCGCGTTCTACGCGCTGCAAACCGCCGACGCGCTTTCCCCCGACCTCGCGCAACGACTCAAGCTGCAGACGCTGGTGTTCGGTGGCGAAGCGCTGGAGTCCCGGCGGCTGGGCAAGTGGCTGGACAACCATGCGGGGCGCCCGCGCCTGATCAACATGTACGGCACCACCGAGACCACCGTGCACGCCTCGTTCCGCGAGATCGTCGACCGCGACGTGCACGGCGACGCCAGCCCCATCGGAATTCCCCTGGCGCATCTCGCCTTCTTCGTGCTGGACGACTGGTTGCGGCCGGTGCCCGCCGGGGTGGTGGGCGAGTTGTATGTGGCCGGCCGGGGTGTGGCCTGTGGGTATGTAGGCCGGTCCGGGCTGACGGCATCGCGGTTCGTGGCGTGCCCGTTCGGCGGGTTCGGGGCGCGCATGTATCGCACCGGGGACCTGGTTCGGTGGGGCGCCGACGGGCAGCTGCGCTATCTCGGGCGCGCCGACGACCAGGTCAAGATCCGCGGGTATCGCATCGAGCTCGGCGAAATCCACGCGGCGTTAACGGGTTTGGCGGGCATCGAGCAGGCGGCGGTGATCGTCCGCGAGGAGCGGCTGGTGGGTTACGTGACGGGGACGGCCGATCCGGCCGGCGTCCGCGCCGCGCTCGCCGAGCGGTTGCCCGCCTACATGGTGCCCGCCGCGGTGGTCGTCGTCGACGCGATTCCGTTGACGGTCAACGGCAAACTCGACGCCCGCGCCCTGCCGGCGCCCGACTACCACGACGCGGATCGCTACCGTCCCCCGGTCAGCGCAGTCGAGGAGATCCTGGCCGGCATCTACGCCCAGGTCCTCGGCCTCGAGCGCGTCGGCGTCGACGATTCGTTCTTCGACCTGGGCGGCGATTCGCTCGCGGCCATGCGCCTGATCGCCGCCGTCAACACCGGCCTGAACGCCCACCTGGGGGTGCGATCGCTGTTCGAGGCGCCGACGGTTCACCAGTTGGCCCCGCATCTGGGTGCGAACGGGGCCGGACGCGCGCCGTTGGTGGCGATGCAACGGCCCCAGGTGATCCCGCTGTCCTTCGCCCAGTCCCGGTTGTGGTTCCTCGACCAGCTGCAGGGACCCTCGGCCGTGTACAACATGGCGGCGGCGCTGCGGCTGAGCGGGCGCCTGGATGCCGACGCGTTCCGCGCCGCGCTGGGCGACGTGGTGGCCCGGCACGAAAGCCTGCGCACGGTCTTCATCGCCGCGGAGGGGACACCCCAACAGGTCGTGGTGGCGCCGGAGGACGCCGACGTCGGCTGCGACGTGGTCGACGCCAGCGCCTGGTCGCCGGGCCGCCTGGCAGAGGCCGTCGAGACCGTGGCGCATTACGCGTTCGACCTGGGCACCGAAATACCCTTGCGGGCTTGGCTTTTCAATACGGCCGAGGCGGAGCACGTGTTGGTGGCGGTGCTGCACCACATCGCCGCCGACGGCCTGTCGCTCGCCCCGCTGGTACGCGATCTCGGCGTGGCCTACGCCGGCCGGTGTGCCGGCCAAGCCCCGGACTGGGCGCCCCTGGCGGTGCAGTACGCCGATTACACGCTGTGGCAACGCAACCAGTTCGGCGACCTGGACGACCCGGACAGCCCCATCGCCGGGCAGCTGCGGTTCTGGGAGCATCACCTCGCCGGGATGCCCGAGCGACTGGTGCTGCCGACCGATCGGCCCTACCCGCTGGTGGCCGATCACCGCGGCGCCACCGTGAGCGTGCAGTGGCCGGCCGCGTTGCAGCAGCGGGTCCGCGAGGTGGCGCGGGCGCACAACGCCACCAGCTTCATGGTGGTCCAGGCCGCGCTGGCGGTGCTGCTGTCGACCCTGAGCGGAAGCAGTGAGGTGGCCGTCGGCTTCCCCATCGCCGGCCGGCGCGACCCTGTGCTCGACGACGTGGTGGGCTTCTTCGTCAACACCCTGGTGCTGCGGACGGAACTCGCCGGCGACCCGACGGTCGCGCAGGTGCTGGCGCAGGTCCGCGGGCGCAGCCTGGCCGCCTACGAGCACCAGGACGTGCCCTTCGAGGTGCTGGTGGAGCGGCTTCGCCCCGCCCGCAGCCTGAGCCACCACCCGCTGGTGCAGGTGATGCTGGCCTGGCAGGACAGTGACGCCGCCGGGTTCAGCCTGGGTGACCTGCACGTCGCCCCACTGCCGGTCGACACCCACACCGCCCGCATGGACCTGACCTTCTCGCTGGCCGAACACTCAGACCACGCCGGCGAACCCGCCGGGATCGGCGGGCAGGTCGAGTTCCGCACCGACGTGTTCGACGCCGACACCATCGAAACGTTGGTCAACCGCCTGCACCAGGTGTTGGTGGCGATGACCGCGGACCCCGGTCGCCTGTTGTCGTCGATCGACGTCCTCGATGACGACGAGCGCGCCCGCCTCGACGAGTGGGGTAACCGCGCGGTGGCCAACCGGCGGGTGACCTGCCCGTCGATCCTGGAGGTGTTCGCCGCGCAGGTGGATCGCGCGCCGGAGGCGGTCGCCGTCAGCTGCGGGAACCGCTCGCTGACCTATCGCGAACTCGACCGCGCCGCGAACCGATTGGCCCACCTGCTGGCCGGCCGCGGGGCCCGGGCCGGGGAATGCGTTGGCCTGCTCATGGACCGCTCGGCCGAGGCGATCGTCGCGATCATGGCGGTGCTCAAGACCGGGGCGGCGTACCTGCCCGTCGACCCGGCGCTGCCCGCGGCCCGGATCGAGTTCATCCTCACCGACGCCGCGCCGATCGCCGCGCTGACGACGAACGCCTTGCGGTCGCGGTTGTCCGGCTTCGGACTGGCGGTGGTCGACGTCGACGACCCGGCCCTCGCCGCCCAGCCCGAGGGCGCCGTGCCGACGGCCCCGGCGGCCGACGACATCGCCTACCTCATCTACACGTCGGGTACCACCGGCACGCCGAAAGGTGTTGCCATCACTCACCGTAACGTCACGCAACTGTTCGCACCCCTCGACGCGCCACTGCGGGCGGCCGGCGTGTGGTCGCAGAGCCACTCGCTGGTGTTCGACGTGTCGGTGTGGGAGATCTTCGGCGCGCTGCTGCACGGCGGACGGGTGCTGGTGGTGCCGGACGCGACGGCCCGGTCCCCGAAGGACCTGCACGCCCTGCTGAGCGCCGAAGAGGTCACGGTGCTCACCCAAACCCCCTCGGAGGCCGGCATGCTCGCGCCCGACGGGCTGGACGCGGCCTTGGTGGTGGCCGGCGAGGCGTGCCCGGAGGAGGTGGTGGACCGCTGGGCGCCCGGGCGGACGATGCTCAACCTCTACGGCCCCACCGAGACCACGATGTGCGTGGCGATCAGCGCGCCGCTGGAGCCCGAGTCGGGCACGCCGCCGATCGGTTCGCCGGTGCCGGGGTCGGCCCTCTTCGTGCTCGACGCGTCGTTGCGACCCGTGCCCACCGGGGTGATCGGCGAGCTGTACGTGGCCGGGGCGGGGATGGGCTACGGGTACGTGCGCCGGGGCGCCCTGACCGCGTCGCGGTTCGTGGCGTGCTCCTTCGGCGCGCCCGGGACGCGGATGTATCGCACCGGCGACCTGGTCTGCTGGGGCCCGGACGGGCAACTGCGGTATCTCGGCCGCGCCGACGAACAGGTCAAGATCCGGGGCCACCGCATCGAACTCGGGGAGGTTCGCGCCGTCCTGGCCGGGTTGGGCGGGGTCGAGCAGGCGGCGGTGATCGCCCGCGAGGACCGCCCGGGCGACCGGCGGCTGGTGGGCTACGTCACCGGGACCGCGGACCCGGCCGCGATGCGGGCGGCGGCGGCAGATCGGTTGCCCGCCTACATGGTTCCGGCCGCGGTCGTGGTGCTGGACGCGTTGCCGCTGACGGTCAACGGCAAACTCGACAGTCGCGCGTTGCCGGCCCCGAAATACACCGACGACGATCGCTACCGCCCGCCCGCCACGCCGGTCGAGGAGACCCTGGCCGACATCTACGCCCAGGTGTTGGGGGTGCCGCGCGTCGGAGTCGAGGAGTCGTTCTTCGACCTGGGCGGCGACTCGCTGTCCGCGATGCGCCTGGTCGCCGCGATCCACGCGACCATGGGTATCCCGCTGCCCGTACGCGCCGTCTTCGACGCACCGTCAGTGCGCAGCCTGAGTCAGCAATTAGACCGTCATGCAAGCGATTTCGTGGCCGCACGGCGACGCGGCGCAAGTTTCGCCTCGGTGCACGGCCGCGACGCGACCGAGGTGTACGCGAGCGATCTGACGCTGGACAAGTTCATCGACGCGGAGACGTTGAGCGCGGCGCCGGCGCTGCCGGGTCCGAGCTCGATGGTGCGCACGGTCCTGCTGACGGGGGCGACGGGCTTTGTGGGCCGATACTTGGCGTTGCAGTGGCTCGAGCAGCTGGAGCTGGTGGACGGCAAGCTGATCTGCCTGGTGCGGGCCGGCTGCGACGAGGAGGCGTGGCAGCGGCTGCGGGAGACCTTCGACAGCGGGGATCCCCGGCTGCTCGACCACTTCACGGAGCTGGCCGCCGACCACCTGGAGGTCATCGCCGGGGACAAGTCCGCGACGAATCTCGGGCTCGACGAGGGCACCTGGCAGCGGCTGGCCGACACCGTCGACCTGATCGTCGACTCGGCGGCCCTGGTCAACGGCCTGCTGCCGTACAGCGAACTGTTCGGGCCCAACGTCGCGGGCACCGCCGAACTGATCCGGGTGGCGCTGACCACCAAAGTCAAGCCCTACACCTACGTCTCGACCGCGAACGTCGGGGATGGCGTCGACCCGGCGGCGTTCACCGAGGACGCCGACATCCGGGTCGTCAGCCCAACCCGGGTCGTCGACGGCGCCTACTCCAACGGTTACGGCAACAGCAAGTGGGCCGGCGAGGTGTTGCTGCGCGAGGCCAACGACCTGTGCGGGCTGCCGGTCTCGGTCTTCCGCTGCGACATGATCCTCGCCGACACCAGTTACGCGGGCCAGCTCAACCTTTCGGACGTGTTCACCCGCATGGTGCTGAGCATCGCGGCCACCGGCATCGCCCCCCGCTCGTTCTATCGCCTCGACGCCGGGGGCAACCGCCCGCGCACGCACTTCGACGCGCTCCCGGTCGAATTCGTCGCCGAGGCGATCACCAAGCTGGGCGCCCACGGCGTCGAGGGGTTCGAGACCTATCACGTGATGAACCCGCATGACGACGGCATCGGCATCGATCAGTACGTCGACTGGCTGATCGAGGCCGGTCACCCGATTGAGCGGATCGACGACTTCGGTGACTGGTTCCGGCGCTTCGAGGCCGCGCTGCGCGACTTGCCCGAGCGCCAGCGCCAACACTCGGTGCACCCGCTGCTGCAGTTGCCGAGCGGACAGCAGGTCGAGCCCGGGGACCCGGGCCGCGGTTCGCTCGCCGCCGCCGAGCGATTCCGCGCCGCGGTGCGGGAGGCGAAGCTCGGCCCCGACGGCGACGATCCGGACATCCCGCACGTGTCGGCGCCCGTCATCGTCAAGTACGTGACCGACCTGCAGCTGCTCGGACTGCTCTAGGCGCCGCTCGTAAGCCGCTCTGCGGCAAAGGGTTTCGGGCGGGTGGTAACCGTGTCGCGGCGTTCGGGCCTTGGCGTGGCGATTGCTGACTAACATGGCCGGTGATCGCGCCCGACGAAAGTGCTCACCATGACAACAGCCCGCGTGCCCAAATTGCCGCTCGACGAGGCCACGGCCGCCGCCGACGAAGCGGCCGTGCCCAACTACATGGCCGAGCTGAGCATCTTCCAGGTGCTGCTCAACCACCCGCCGCTGGCGCGCGCCATCAACGACCTGCTCGCCACCATGCTCTGGCACGGCGCGCTCGACCCGCGGCTGCGCGAGTTGGTGATCATGCGGATCGGCTGGCTCACGGCGTGCGACTACGAGTGGACGCAGCACTGGCGGGTGGCATCGAGGCTGGGGGTGGCCCCCGACGACCTGCTCGGTGTGCGGGACTGGCAGGCGCACGACGGGTTCGGCGCAGTCGAGCGGGCGGTGCTGGCCGCCACCGACGACGTGGTGCGCGACGGCGCGGTGAGCGCGGCCAGCTGGGCGGCCTGCGAGCGTGAATTACAGGGTGACACAACGGTTCTCATCGAGCTGGTCACCGCGATCGGCGCCTGGCGGATGGTCGCCTCGATCCTGCAGAGTCTGCAAGTGCCGCTCGAAGAGGGGGTGTCCAGCTGGCCGCCGGACGGGCGGTCGCCGGCGGCGGCCGTAATCGATTGACATATCGATCGATAGCTCTTTAGCGTCGGGCAATGCGAACCAAAGTCGCCGAGCTGCTCGGCGTCGAATTCCCCATCTGCGCGTTCAGCCACTGCCGCGATGTGGTGGCCGCGGTGACCAACGCGGGCGGCTTCGGCGTCCTCGGCGCGGTCGCGCACAGCGCCCAGCGACTGGACAGCGAGCTGACGTGGATCGCCGAGCAGACGGGCGGCAAGCCCTTCGGGGTGGATCTGCTGTTGCCGCCCAAGTACGTCGGGGCGGACGAGGGCGGCATCGACGCCGCGCAGGCGCGGGCGCGGCTGCCCGAGGAACACCGCGCGTTCGTCGACGACATCCTGGCCCGCTACGGAATCACCGCGCCGGCGCAGGAGGCGCGCGCCTCCGCCGGTGGGCTCAACATTTCGCCCAAGGGTTACGAGCCGCTGCTGGACGTGGCGTTCGCCCACGACGGCGTCCGGCTGGTCGCCAGCGCGCTCGGGCCGCCCCCGGCGGACCTCGTCGAACGCGCCCACGACCGCGACGTGCTGGTGGCCGCCTTGGCCGGGACCACGCGGCACGCGCAACGGCACGCGGCCGCCGGGGTCGACCTGATCGTCGCGCAGGGCACCGAGGCCGGCGGGCACACCGGTGAGGTCGCCACCATGGTCCTGGTGCCCGAGGTCGTCGACGCGGTGTCGCCGGTGCCGGTTCTCGCCGCGGGCGGCATCGCGCGCGGCCGCCAGATCGCGGCGGCGCTGGCGCTGGGCGCCGGGGGCGTCTGGTGCGGCTCGGTGTGGCTGACCACCGAAGAGGCCGAGACGCCGCCGGTGGTCAAGGACAAGTTCCTGGCCGCCACCTCCTCGGACACCGTGCGGTCGCGGTCGCTGACCGGCAAGCCGGCGCGGATGCTGCGCACGGCCTGGACCGACGAATGGGACCGCCCGGAGAAACCCGACCCCCTCGGCATGCCCTTGCAGACCGCGCTGGTCACCGAGCCGCAGGTGCGCATCAACTCCGCGGCCGGGCACCCCGGGGCCAAGGCGCGCGAGCTGGCCACCTACTTCGTCGGCCAGGTCGTGGGCTCCCTTGACCGGGTTCGTCCGACGCGGGCGGTGGTGCTCGACATGGTCGAGGAGTTCATCGACACCGTGGGGCGGCTCGAGGGCTTGATCGAGCGCTGACGCGCGCCGGCGCCGTTTCGCGTCTGCGCCCATGGCTTTCGGTGTGCGCTCACGGCGGCGACACGCCGACGGCTCCCGCCGTCCAGACACACGCGGTGCCGGGTCCGCAAACAAAAAATGAACACTCGGTGCCGGCCAGCTCCGCCAAAGCCGCAGGTCAAACCCTTTAACCTGATGAAAGCCTGTGGGCAGGCCCCGGAGAACCGTAAAGGTTGTGAAACAGGCGGCCGGGGAGTTTGACCCGGTCGGACCCGTCGTGCATTATCGGTCGGGTAAGCACCTCGTTAGGTGAGGCGTCTACACGAATACAGGCCACTGACCCCGAACGTCGAAAGACGCCCCGGGTCAGGACAGCTCCTCCCGGCTTAAGGGTTGAGCCCAGGTGGCTTCCGGACATCGGACACGTCGTGTGGTGCCAAAGCTCTGACGAGAGGGGTGCGGATCTCCGACGGTCGTCGGGTTTCTGCTCCTCATGCTGTGCGCAATCGCGTGCGGACCATCCGCATGCGTCGTGGCCGCGAGGAGGTGAGGGACACATGAGTTCCAACGACAGTCCGGACCGAAGTCCGAACTCCGTCTCGTCCCGATCCGACTTCCGGCGCGACGTTCTCGGCTGAGGCGTCACAACGCTAAGTGCCTTGTCGGCCAAGCGTTCTCAAAGGATCGGAACCGGGACGGGACCTCGACACGTCCGTTCAGATAGTCCCCGTTTTCCGAACTCCGCCTAGGAGGCGACCATGACCGTAGCTCTCTACGACGAAGTGGCCACCGTAGCGCCCGCCCGCACACTGAAGGTGGTGCGCGACGGCGAGACCGCCCCGGTGCGCAAGAAGGCCGCCGGCAAGGCCAACACCCCCGTCTTCGCCGGCGACCCGCTGGTGGAAGGCGCCACCCGGCTGCTGAGCATCCCGCTGCGCCACCTGTACGCGGCGCTGCTGCGGGCCGGTGTGCTCGAAATCCAGGCCTGATCGATGAACAGCGATCAACCAGGGCTCCAAGGGGCTACCCGGCCGCAGGTGTTTCCTGAGGCCAGGTAGCCCCTTGGGGTGCCGCGCCTGAGTAGAATCGAGCCACTGGCGTCGATCCGGCATCACCGGGGAGCCTTCGGAAGAACAGCCGGCTTCTTTCCCTGGCCAGCTCAGTAGAACCGAACGGGTGGGCCCGTCACAGCCTCCAACGAGCGGCCACGCGACGGCGTGGCAAGCGGGGTGGTACCGCGGCGCTCGCGCAGACAGCGCGTCGTCGTCCCCAATAGGCGCTACCAGTGCCCGACGGCACTGAGGCACAGGAGACGACGCACCAGGTGATTTCAAGTGACCGACAACGCTGAGCGCAAGGCCTATCCGAAGCCGGCCGGCGGCGCGCCCGACTTCCCGGCCCTCGAGCTCGAAGTCCTCGACTACTGGGCCCGCGACGACACGTTCCGCGCCAGCATCGCACGTCGTGACGGCGCACCGGAATACGTGTTCTACGACGGCCCGCCGTTCGCCAACGGGCTGCCGCACTACGGGCATCTGCTCACCGGCTACGTGAAGGACATCGTCCCGCGGTATCGCACCATGCGCGGCTACAAAGTGGAGCGCCGGTTCGGCTGGGACACGCACGGGCTGCCCGCGGAGCTCGAGGTCGAGCGCCAGCTCGGCATCAACGACAAATCGCAGATCGACGACATGGGCATCGCCGCGTTCAACGACGCGTGCCGCGCCTCGGTGTTGCGCTACACCGACGAATGGCGGGCGTACGTCACCCGGCAGGCCCGCTGGGTCGACTTCGACAACGACTACAAGACGCTCGACCTGTCCTACATGGAGTCGGTGATCTGGGCGTTCAAGCAGCTCTGGGACAAGGGCCTGGCCTACGAGGGATACCGCGTCCTGCCGTACTGCTGGCGCGACGAAACCCCGTTGTCCAACCACGAATTGCGCATGGACGACGACGTTTACCAAAGCCGCCAGGACCCGGCGCTGACGGTCGGCTTCCGGGTGGCCGACGGCCCGCTGGCCGGCGCCCACCTGCTGGTCTGGACCACCACGCCGTGGACCCTGCCGTCGAACCTGGCGGTCGCGGTCAACCCGGAGGTCACCTACGTCGAGGTCGCGGCCGGCGAGCGTCGTTTCGTGCTGGCGCAGCCCCGGCTGGCGGCCTACGCCCGCGAGCTGGGCGACGAGCCCGAGATCCTGGGCACCTACTCCGGCGCCGACCTGCTCGGCACCCGCTACGTGCCGCCGTTCCCGTATTTCATGGACAGCCCCAAGGCTTTTCAGGTGCTGCCCGGGGACTTCGTCACCACCGAGGACGGCACCGGCATCGTGCACATGGCGCCGGCCTACGGCGAGGACGACATGGCGACCACCGACAAGGCCGGCATCGTGCCGGTCACGCCGGTCGATTCCAAGGGCCGCTTCGACGCCAGCGTCCCGGATTACCAGGGGCAGCGCGTTTTCGACGCCAACCCGAACATCATCCGGGATTTGAAGAACGGCAGCGGTCCCGCGGCGGCCAACGGCGCGGTGCTGCTCCGCCACGAGACCTACGAGCACCCCTACCCGCACTGCTGGCGCTGCCGTAACCCGCTGATCTATCGCGCGGTGTCTTCCTGGTTCGTCGCGGTCACCGCGTTTCGCGACCGGATGGTGGAACTCAACCAGCAGATCACCTGGTACCCCGAACACGTCAAGGACGGCCAGTTCGGCAAGTGGCTGCAGGGCGCGCGCGACTGGTCGATCTCACGAAACCGATACTGGGGCAGCCCCATTCCGGTGTGGAAGTCCGACGATCCGGCGTACCCGCGCATCGATGTCTACGGCAGCCTCGACGAGCTGGAGCGCGACTTCGGGGTGCGGCCCACCAATCTGCACCGGCCCTACATCGACGAGCTGACCCGGCCCAACCCCGACGACCCGACCGGCCGCAGCACCATGCGCCGCATCACCGACGTGCTCGACGTGTGGTTCGACTCGGGCTCGATGCCGTACGCCCAGGTGCACTACCCGTTCGAGAACGCGGAGTGGTTCGACACGCACTACCCGGGGGACTTCATCGTCGAGTACATCGGGCAGACCCGCGGCTGGTTCTACACGCTGCACGTGCTGGCCACCGCGCTGTTCGATCGCCCGTCGTTCAAAACCTGTGTCGCGCACGGGATCGTGCTCGGGTCGGACGGCCAGAAGATGAGCAAGTCGTTGCGCAACTACCCGGACGTGAGCGAGGTGTTCGACCGCGACGGCTCCGACGCCATGCGGTGGTTCCTGATGGCCTCGCCGATCCTGCGGGGCGGCAACCTGATCGTCACCGAGCAGGGCATCCGCGACGGCGTGCGCCAGGTCCTGCTGCCGCTGTGGAACGCGTACAGCTTCTTGGCCCTCTACGCGCCCAAAGTCGGCACCTGGCGCACCGATTCGCTTCAGGTGCTGGACCGCTACATCCTGGCCAAGCTCGCCGAACTGCGCGACGACCTGACCGGTGAGATGGACACCTGCGACATCTCGCGGGCCTGCGAGCAGCTGCGCCAGTTCACCGAGGCGTTGACGAATTGGTATGTGCGGCGGTCGCGTTCGCGGTTCTGGGAAGAGGACGCCGACGCCATCGACACCCTGCACACCGTGCTCGAGGTGACGGCCCGGCTGGCCGCGCCGCTGCTTCCGTCGGTCACCGAGATCATCTGGCGCGGCCTCACCGGCGGGCGGTCGGTGCACCTCACCGATTGGCCCGACGCCGAAGCGCTGCCCGCCGACCCCGACCTGGTCGCCGCGATGGATCAGGTCCGCGAGGTGTGCTCGGCCGCGTCTTCCCTGCGCAAGGCCAAGAAACTCCGCGTGCGCCTGCCGCTGCCGAAATTGACCGTGGCCGTGGAGAACCCGCGTCGGCTGGAGCCGTTCACCGACCTGATCGCCGATGAGCTCAACGTGAAGAGCGTCGAGCTGACCGACGCGATCGACACCTACGGCCGCTTCGAGCTCACGGTCAACGCCCGCGTGGCCGGGCCGCGCCTGGGCAAGGACGTGCAGGCCGCCATCAAGGCGGTCAAGGCGGGGGAGGGCGTCGTCAACCCCGACGGCACGCTGACGGCCGGGCCCGCGGTGCTGCAACCCGACGAATACAGCTCGCGGCTGGTCGCCGCCGACCCGGAGTTCACCGCGGCGCTGCCGGGCGGGGCCGGCCTGGTGGTGCTGGACGGCACCGTAACCCCGGAGCTCGACGCCGAGGGGTGGGCCAAGGACCGCATCCGCGAGCTGCAGGAGCTGCGCAAGTCGACCGGGCTTCAGGTGTCCGACCGGATCGCCGTGGTGATGTCGGTGCCGGCCGAGCGGGCCGACTGGGCGGCCGCGCATCGCGACCTGATCGCCGGCGAGATCCTCGCCACCCGTTTCGAATTCGGGGAACCCGCCGACGGCGCCGACATCGGCGACGGGGTCCGGGTGAGCATCGCCAAGGTCTAGGCGCGCTCAGGGGCACATGAAGGCGATGGGCGGGCCGGTGCTCAGATCGCCGCGATGATCTCCGCTCGCTTGCGGTCGTAATCGGCGTCGGTGATCGCCCCGGCGGCGCGCAGCGCCTCGAGCTCGCTCAGTCGTTCAGCGGCCGGGCGTTGCGGCGCAGCAGGTTTCGCAGGGCCGCCCTCACCGCTTGCCCTGGCCTCCGCGAGGATGTCTTGGAGCCGTCGTCCGCCGATGGTGATGTTCGGCCCGGCCTCGTGCGGTGCCGGCGCGGCGCCCAGCGCGTCGATGATGCGTTGGCCCGGCTCGTCCTTGGCGATGACGAAGGCGTGCGGTAGGCCCGGGATGCGCTGGCCGGACGCCGCCCGCTGCGCGGCGATCTGCTGCGCGACCCGGCCACTGTCGCCGTCGATCGGCAACCACAGGGTGATGATTTGCCGGTCGTCGGGCGGCCCGCCCGCCCTCGCCACCGCGTCGCTGCCGGCACGTGCGCGAAAGCCCGTGCGATCCCACGCCTTGAGCACCTGGCCGGCCACCGGGGCGCCTCGGTGTTGCTTGTCTTCGAGCGCGTAGACGTGGGATGCGGTGACGGCCAGGATGAAGCTCTTCGGCAGGCCGGTGCCGTTGGGCACCCGCTTCCAATGCACTTCACCGCCGCCCGACGGATAGATCTGCATGGCCTTGGTCGATGTCTGCTCGCATCGTGTGGCTGCCTCGACCGGTTGACGCAGGATTTCCGACGCCACGGCGATGGCCTGCTGGTTGATCGCTGGGTCGCGCTGCGCGCGGGACCACATCTTCATAGTTGCTCCCTTTCCGAGGGTTTCGCTGTTCTTGGCTGACGGGCCGCATCCGTATGCAACGGAACCACCTCGGCCGCGCTCCCGATCCCAATAAATCGGGGTCCGGCGCCGGCGCTGGTCACAGGGTGTCGACGATCAGTCCTCGCTTGGCGGTGTACTCGAGCTCAGAGATGGCCCCCGCGGCGCGAAGCGTCTCCAGCTGCCGCAGTCGTTCGGCGGCTGAATCGACCGGATCGGATGAGCGGGCGGCGTCTCGTCGCGAGATACATTGCGCGACAGCGTCGTGACCTCCTGCCAGCGCCGTCAAACCCCGATTGGTGGGACGCCAGTTATCGACCTTCCCCTCGCCGCCGACGCTCAGGTAGACCAGTTCGCAGTGCTCCAACACCTGCAGGGCCTCTCGTACCGGCGCGACCAGCTTCTTCAGGCTCATGGCTCGCTGGCCGCGGGAGGTGAACTCGGTGCGGCGCAGCACCCATCTGAGGAAGTCGTACTGCGTGAGCGGCTTGCCGGGCTTGGGCCCGTCGGACCCGAAGGCCGCCATCAGCTGAGCGGCCAGCTCCGCCGTCGGCGGCAAATCGACCACGCGGGCAAACTCGTCGTCTCGGGCGCGCCGCACCTCGGCGCGCGCCGCCTTCAGGGTTCTCAACAACGACACGGCGGTCCTCCCTCACTCGCGAGCGCTCGATTACCTACTGTGCGGCAGTGAACCGCTCGGCGCATGAATTTTCGCCGCATATTCGGCCCGCGGCCATTTGGAGAACGGCGAGCCCGGGCCGTCCGCGGCTCGGTGGGCCGGGGGGTCGGGGGAAAAGTTGTTGAAAAAAGTGTCCGCGTCACCCGGGCTGGCTGCTCCTACCTGTGACGGCGGCCCATCGGGGGTCGCGACCACAGTAAGGAACAGCCATGAGCGTGATCGAAGACTTTCAGTCGACGACCTTCGCCGCCCTCCCGCACGAGGACCTGACCGTCGGCGAGGCGTGGGCCTCGAGCCCGCTGGGCGACCCCGAGATCGAGGACGGTTCGCTGTCCCAGCCCGGCGAGTTTGACGACTCCGCGGCCACCAACGTGATCGCGAAGCCGCGCTCGCGGGGGACGAACGCCCTGCTGGCGGGGGCGGTGGTCGCGGCGTTCGGAGCGGTCGCCGGGCTCGGCCTGCTGCTGATCGACGGCTCCAAGGAGCACAAGCCCGCCGTCGTGGTTCCGAATTCCAGCGTCGGTTCGATGACGCCGGCCCCCAGCGCGGTTGCGCCGCCGCCCGTGGCGCCGGCCCCGCCGTCGGCGCCCACCCCTCCCGACGCCCTCTCGCCCGGACCCGTCGGCGGTGGGGAGGCGCCCGTCGTGATCGCGCCCGCGCCGGCGGGGGCACCGGCGGG
>NZ_LZHV01000058.1 GCF_001667275.1 Mycobacterium sp. ACS4054 | reverse complement strand
CCCCGGCACCGGCCCCCGCGCCGATCGCCACGCGGCCACCGGCCGCGCCCCAGGACACGCGGCCGCGGAACACGGCTTTGCGCGGCGCGGCCATCTGCCTTGCCGCGTTGGCGATGGCGCTGGCCGCCGGTGTGGCCAGGGGGCGACTAAGAGCAGCCCGTGACGGAGTCATGGGGAGTTGACGCCTTCTCTCTGCTCAGCTCCGGCCCAGCGGGGAGTAGGGCCAGGACCGGCCACGGCGCCGGGATCGCCGCCGCCAGCCCGAGGTCATGTGCGGCGTCGTCGTCGTGAATCGCGAACCGCACCCCGGAGTCGGTGACCAAATAGCGCGCGCCGGCCCGCACGTAGGCGCTCCGCCCGGGCGGCACGTACACGGCGTCCAAGGCGGGCCCGGGGCCGTCGGCCTGCGCCAAAGACATCGGCGTCCGACCCGGCGGGAGCGGCAGTCCACTGCCGACCGATAACGCGACGCCGGGTTCGTCGGGCGGCACAAACGGCCAAGAGACACACAACGCGCTGACGTCGTTCGAAAGCGTCGGCGCCCGGTCGGGGAAGCCGGCCACCGGCAGCGCGTCGTCGATCGGGGCGGAGCGGATCGCGTCGGGCGCCACCGCCACGACGGTGGCCGTGCCCTGGGAGTTGCCGAAGCGCAGGAGGTCGGCGACCACCTGCCCGATGCGCTGGACGCCGTCGGCAAGCACCGCGTAATACTCGTCACCGCCCGCTTGTGTGACGCGCACCACACTGCCCACCGCAAATCCGGGCACCGCAGCCGCCTTTCCACCGGCGCCGCGCACCCTCGGCGCCCTGATCGGCGCCGCCTCCGGAATCGCATCCAGCAACGTCGGCGAGACGCGGCGCGGTGCGCGCCCGTCGAGCCGGAGCGCCCGCACCACCGCGGCGTCGGCGACGTCCACCAGGGCCCGCTGCCCGTCGTAGAGCAAGTAGGTCGGCGAACCCGGGCCGGCCGCGACCAGGGTGGCTTGCCCAGCGCCCAGGCGGCGGACCGACGTTTCTTCGGTGTGCCCCGCGATCACCGTCGTCGCGCCGGGGCCTTCCGTATCGCAGATCGTCCAGCCCGAGTCGGCCGCCGGCAACGGTTCGCCGAAGAGCTGCGGCGCACCCGGGATGCCCAGCAGCGGGCCGCGTTTGGCGCGTGCCAGGTCGGCCTCGGGTACCGATCGGGGGCTGGCCGCTGTCCCTACGACCAGCCGCGCCGATGCCAGGTTCAGCACCGGGTGCCAGGTATCGCCCACCCGCACGTAGAGCGCACCGGATTCCCGCCCCATCACCAGCTGGGCCTCGTCCAGCGCCACCCGTGGCCGCAGCAAACCAGCGAGCGCAGCCGCCGCGACGGCGACCGCCGCCAGCGCGCACCCAGCCGACAGCGCCGCCCCTGGCGAGGGCGAGCGTGTGCTGAGCGTGTGGATATCCCCACCCAGCAACGCGCACTCGGCGCGACGCAGCAGAAATCGGTGACCGCTGACGCGCAGCCACGTGGTCGGCCGACCCGGCACTGATCCCCTAACACCCCGTACTTCCTGGGCACACGGTAAAGCGGCCGGCCGCGCGGCCGCTTAATTGATCCACAGGTCAGCGAACTTTCGAACCGTGCTTAGGGTAGGTAAAGTTACTGCGTGTTTTCCCACCGCTTAGGTCGCTGGGTGGGCCCGGGGGTTTCTGCAGTGGTCACCGCCGCCGGCCTGCTCTTATCCCCCGCCGCGACGCCGACAGCCTCCGCCTTTGACTGCCCGGACGTCGAGGTCATCTTCGCCCGCGGCACCAACGAGCCGCCTGGCCTCGGCCGGGTCGGCGACGCGTTGGTGGACTCGCTGCGCGAGCAGACCCACCTGAACATCCTCCCCTACGGGGTGAACTACGCGGCCAGCAAGCTGCAGCTGCACGGCGGCGACGGCGCCAACGACACCATCGACCGCGTCAAGAAGAGCGTCGAAACCTGCCCGAACACCAAGATCGTGCTGGGTGGCTACTCCCAGGGCGCCTCGGTGATGGACATCGTGGCCGGCGTCCCGATCGGCGGCATCAGCTGGGGTAACAAGCTGCCCGATCAGTACGCCAACAACATCGCGGCCGTCGTCACGTTCGGTGACGTGGCCGACCGCGCCGGCGGCACGCTGCCCACCCAGAGCGCGCTGCTGGGCTCCAAGGCCGCCGACTACTGCAACCCCAACGACCCAATCTGCCACGCCGGCCCCGGCAACGAGTGGAGCGGGCACACCGAGGGCTACGTTCCCGTGTACACCACCCAGGCCGCGGCGTTCGTCGCCCAGAAGCTGGCCGGCTCGGGTCTGTCGAGCCCCGCGTTCGGGCCGCCGCTGGGTCCGGTTCCCGGCAGCACACCGTCGCCGGTCAACGGGCAGACCCCGCCCGGGTCGCCACCGTCGAT
The DNA here is from genome assembly GCF_001667275.1 of Mycobacterium sp. ACS4054. Taxonomy (GTDB): domain Bacteria; phylum Actinomycetota; class Actinomycetes; order Mycobacteriales; family Mycobacteriaceae; genus Mycobacterium. The sequence goes on along the minus strand of NZ_LZHV01000058.1, from coordinate 303,787 downwards.
CCACGGCGGAACCGCGCCCGCGCCGGCCGCGCCCACCACGGTGACTCCGCAAGCTCCTCTCGTCTGAATCGTTACCGGTTCGCGACCAACGCGCCCCTAACATCGTTGGGGTGCGGCTCATTCCACTCACGCTGGGCGCCGGGCTGCTCGCCGGCGCCGCGATAGTGGTTGCTCCGCAACTGCTTCCGCAGGCCTTCGCCTCCTGCCCCGCCGTCGAGGTGGTGTTCGCCCGGGGCACCGACGAACCGCCGGGTGTCGGCAAGGTCGGCGGGGCGTTCGTCAACGCGCTGCGCCAGCAGACCTCCAAAAGCGTTGGCTCCTACGGAGTGAACTACCCGGCCAACAAAGACTTCCTGGCCGCGGCGGACGGGGCCAACGACGCCAGCAACCACATCCAGCAGATGGCCGCCAACTGCCCCAACACCAAAATGGTGCTCGGCGGCTACTCGCAGGGCGCCGCGGTGGTCGACATCGTCACGGCCGCACCGCTACCCGGCCTGGGCTTCCGCCAGCCGCTGCCGGCCGCGGCCGCCGACCACGTGGCCGCCGTCGCGCTGTTCGGCAATCCGTCGGACCGTGCGGGCCGGCTGATGAGCGCGCTGACACCGGAATTCGGCGGCAAGACCATCGACCTGTGCAACCCCGGCGACCCGATCTGCTCACCCGGCACCCAGTGGGCGGCGCACCTGAGCTACGTGCCCGGCTTGACCAACCAGGCCGCGCGTTTCGTCGCCACCAAGGTTTAACGGGTGCGCAGGTCCCGGGTGACCAGGTTGCGAGCCTCGAGTTGGTCGTTCGGCGGGTAGTCGACGCGCACCAGCGTCAGCCCGTGCGCCGGCGCGGCCGCGTAGTCGCTGGAACGGCTTGTGGCGCTCAGCAATTCGCGGACCCACGACGCCGGTCGGCGGTGCTCGCCCATAGCCAGCATCGCCCCCACCAGCGAGCGCACCATCGACCAGCAGAAGGCGTCGGCGGCGACGTGCGCGGTGATCAGGTCACCCTCGCGCACCCAGTCGAAGCGCTGCAGGTCGCGGATGGTGGTGGCGTTGGGTCGGTGCCGGCAGAACCCGGCAAAGTCGTGCAGCCCCACCAGGTCTCGCGACGCGGCGGCCATCGCGTCGACGTCCAGCGGGCGCGGCCAGGCGGTGACGTAGCGCGCCTGCTGCGGCTGCGCACCGTAGGGCGCCGTGGACAGCCGATAGACGTAATGGCGCCGCAGCGCCGAGAACCGGGCGTCGAAACCCGCGGGGGCGCGGGCGATGTCGAGCACCCGGACGTCGGTGGGCAGGAACCGGCCGAGCCGGCGCACCAACGGCCGGAACTCCGGCTCGCCGACGTGCGGCGAGCGCGGATAGGCGTTCGGCAGCGCGTCGGTCGGCACGTCGAGGTGGGCCACCTGCCCGGTGGCGTGGACGCCGGTGTCGGTGCGCCCGGCGGCCCGCAACCGCACCGGGGTGCGGAACAGGGTGGTCAGCGCCTCGTCGAGGACTCCCGCCACGGTGCGCTGGCCGGCCTGAGTCGCCCAGCCCGCGAATTCCGTTCCGTCATAGGCGATGTCGAGCCGCAGACGGATGTGGTCGTTAACTCTCGTCAGCCTCGTCGGCCTCTTCGGCCTTCTCGGCCTCGGCCCGTGCCTCGATGGCCTCGTCGTGCTTTTCCTCAGCGGCGGCCTCGGCGGCCGTGGCCTCGGTCGTGGTCTCCTCGGCCTCGGTCTCGGTCGCCTCCTCGGCCGTCGGGCCGACGGCTTCCTCGGGCTCGACCGCCGCCTGAGGTGCCGCCGCCGCGACCGGCGCCTTCTTGGGCGTCTTGGTCCGGCGCGCCCGCTCGGCTTCCGAGGTCACCGTCTTCTCCAGCACCAGCTGGATCACCGCCATCGGGGCGTTGTCGCCCTTGCGCGGCTCCACCTTGATGATGCGGGTGTAGCCGCCGTTGCGGTCGGCGAAGAACGGCCCGATCTCCTCGAACAGCTTGTGCACGACGTCCTTGTCGCGGATCTTCTTGAGAACCTCACGACGGTTGTGCAGCGTGCCCTTTTTCGCGTGCGTGATCAGCTTTTCGGCGTACGGCCGCAACGCGCGCGCCTTCGGCTCGGTCGTCTTGATCTGGTTGTGCTCGAACAGCGACGTGGCCAGGTTGGCCAGCAGCGCCTTCTGGTGCGAAGACGACCCGCCGAGGCGAGGACCCTTGGTGGGCTTGGGCATTGCACTATCTCCTATTAGTGGCCGGCCCCCGTATCAGGTAGGGCCGGGACGGATTGTCTTAGAGCTGTTCGGTTTCCGCGTAGTCCTGGTCGTCGTAGGCGCCCTCGGTGGACCAGGTGCCGGTGGCAACGTCGTAGCCGGCCACCTGCGACGGGTCGAAGCTCGGCGGGCTGTCCTTGAGCGACAGGCCCAGCTGGTGCAGCTTGACCTTCACCTCGTCGATGGACTTCTGACCGAAGTTGCGGATGTCGAGCAGGTCCGACTCGGTGCGGCTCACCAGCTCGCCGACGGTGTGCACACCCTCGCGCTTGAGGCAGTTGTAGCTTCGCACCGTCAGGTCCAGGTCGTCGATCGGCAACGCGAACGAGGCGATGTGGTCGGCCTCGGCCGGCGACGGCCCGATCTCGATGCCCTCGGCCTCGACGTTGAGTTCGCGTGCCAGACCGAACAATTCGACCAGGGTCTTACCGGCCGACGCCAGCGCATCGCGCGGGGTGATCGAGCTCTTGGTCTCGACGTCCAGGATCAGCTTGTCGAAGTCGGTGCGCTGCTCGACACGGGTCGCGTCGACCTTGTAGGTCACCTTGAGCACCGGCGAGTAGATGGAATCGACCGGGATGCGGCCGATTTCGGCGCCGGAGGCCCGGTTCTGCACCGCCGGCACGTAGCCGCGGCCACGCTCGACGACGAGCTCGACCTCGAGCTTGCCCTTGTCGTTCAGCGTCGCGATGTGCATGTCGGGGTTGTGCACCGTGACACCGGCGGGCGGCACGATGTCACCCGCGGTGACCGCGCCCGGGCCCTGCTTGCGCAGGTACATGGTGACCGGCTCGTCCTCCTCCGAGGACACCACCAGGCTCTTGAGGTTCAGGATGATCGCGGTGACGTCTTCCTTCACCCCGGCGACGGTGGTGAACTCGTGCAGCACGCCGTCGATGCGGATGCTGGTGACGGCCGCGCCCGGGATGGACGACAGTAGCGTCCGGCGCAGCGAATTGCCCAGGGTGTAACCGAATCCGGGCTCCAGGGGCTCGATGACGAACTGCGAGCGGCTGTCGGTGAGGACTTCCTCCGACAGGGTGGGTCGCTGAGAGATCAGCATGGTTTTTCTTCTTCTCCTTCTCGGCACCCGCTATTTGATGCCGTTAAGACCCGCGCCGACATGGCGCGGGGGCTCTTACTTCGAGTAGAACTCGACGATCAGCTGCTCGGTGAGCGGCACGTCGATCTGCGCCCGCTCGGGCAGCTGGTGGATCAGGATGCGCTGGCGCTCCCCGACCACCTGCAGCCAGCTCGGGATCGGGCGGTCGCCCGCCGTCTCCCGCGCGATCTGGAACGGCACGGTGTTCAGCGAGCCCTCGCGCACGTCGATGATGTCGTACTGCGACACCCGGTAGCTGGGCACGTTGACGTGCACGCCGTTGACGCTGAAGTGGCCGTGGCTGACCAGCTGGCGGGCCATCCGGCGCGTGCGGGCGAGCCCGGCGCGGTAGATGACGTTGTCCAGCCGGCTTTCCAGGATGCGCAGCAAATTCTCACCGGTCTTCCCGGAGACGCGGTTGGCCTCTTCGTAGTAGCGGCGGAACTGCTTTTCCATGACGCCGTAGGTGAAGCGGGCCTTCTGCTTCTCCTGCAGCTGCAGCAGGTATTCGCTCTCCTTGATCCGCGCGCGGCCGTGCTGGCCGGGCGGGTAGGGGCGCTTCTCGAACGCCTGGTCGCCACCGACGAGGTCGGTGCGCAGCCGGCGCGACTTGCGGGTGATGGGTCCGGTGTAACGAGCCATGATTCTTGTCCCTAGACCCTTCTGCGCTTCGGCGGACGGCAGCCGTTGTGGGGCTGCGGGGTGACGTCGGAGATCGCACCCACCTCGAGGCCCGCGGCCTGCAGCGAGCGGATCGCCGTCTCGCGGCCCGAACCCGGGCCCTTCACGAACACGTCGACCTTGCGCACGCCGTGCTCCTGCGCCTTGCGCGCGGCGTTCTCGGCGGCGAGCTGCGCGGCGAACGGGGTCGACTTCCGCGAACCCTTGAAGCCGACGTGACCCGACGACGCCCAGGCGATGACGTTGCCCTGGGGGTCGGTGATGCTCACGATCGTGTTGTTGAACGTGCTCTTGATGTGGGCGGCACCGTGCGGGATGTTCTTCTTTTCCCGCTTGCGGGTCTTCTGCCCCTTCTTGGGCGCAGAGGCTGCCTTCTTGGCTGGTGGCATGGGCGATTACCTGGCCTTCTTCTTGCCGGCGATGGTGCGCTTCGGGCCCTTGCGGGTGCGCGCATTGGTCTTGGTCCGCTGGCCGCGCACCGGCAGGCCGCGGCGGTGCCGCAGGCCCTGGTAGCAGCCGATCTCGATCTTGCGGCGAATGTCGGCCTGCACCTCGCGGCGCAGGTCACCCTCTACCTTGAGGTTCGCTTCGATGTAGTCACGCAAGTGGGTCAGCTGGTCGTCGGTCAGGTCCCTGGTGCGCAGGTCCTTGTCGATCCCCGTCGCTGCCAGGATCTCGTTCGACCGGGTGCGGCCGACGCCGAAGATGTACGTCAGCGCGATCTCCATCCGCTTGTCGCGCGGGAGATCGACGCCTACTAGTCGAGCCATAGGTGGCGTTTCCTCTTTTTCTATGCGGAGGTCTGATCCCAGCCCGTTCCCGCTCCAAGTTTGGGGCGGGGCCCGGCCTCCGTCCGGGCGTGGGTGAACGGCCTATCCGCTCAGTGGTGCTGGGAGGTCTGCATTCAGTTGTGTTGGGGCAGAGCCGCGCTCGATGGATCGTGGCGACCCGCTGCGCCCGGCTACGCCGCGCTTGCGATCGCCACTAGCCCTGACGCTGCTTGTGGCGCGGATCGGAGCAGATCACCATGACCCGCCCATGCCGACGGATCACCCTGCACTTGTCACAGATTGGCTTGACGCTCGGGTTCACCTTCACGGCTGTTCGATCCTGTTCTTCTCGTTGTCTGGTCGGGCTTACTTGTACCGGTACACGATGCGGCCCCGGGACAGGTCGTAGGGAGACAGCTCCACCACCACCCGGTCCTCGGGCAGGATGCGGATGTAGTGCTGCCGCATCTTGCCGCTGATGTGGGCGAGCACCTTGTGTCCGTTCTCCAGCTCAATGCGGAACATCGCATTGGGCAGGGGCTCGACCACGCGGCCCTCGACCTCTATGGCACCGTCCTTCTTGGCCATATATCTTCAGCAATCCTCGTCTTTGGTTTCGTATCCTTGAGTGCGCCCATATCGGCGCAGCATTCGCCCGACTAGAAACGTGAGCCAAGGGCAGGAAATTCCAGGAATTCCTAGGACAGGGCACGCAAAAAGTCGGCGCGGATGACGCACCGTTGTCCCACGATACCTGGTCAGGCGCCTGACCCAAAATCGCCAGCAGCGTAATCCGCCGGGCCGAGAAAGCCCCGCCTCGACCTGCCGTCAGGGCCCTGACGAGGGCATACTTAACTCCGATGACGAGTCCCGCGAGTCCCGCAGAACCATCCACCCAGCCTCGCAAGCCGGTCCTGCTGACCGTCGACGACGATCCCTCGGTTTCCCGCGCGGTTGCCCGCGATCTGCGCCGCCAGTACGGCGACCGGCACCGCATCGTGCGCGCCGAGTCGGGCCCCGACGCGCTCGAGACGCTCAAGGAGCTCAAGCTGCGCGGGGAGACGGTCGCGGTGCTGATCGCCGACTACCGGATGCCGCAGATGAGCGGCATCGAATTCCTCGAGCGGGCGATGGACCTGTATCCCGCCGCGCGGCGGGTGCTGCTCACCGCCTACGCCGACACCCACGCCGCCATCGACGCGATCAACGTCGTCGACCTGGACCACTACCTGCTCAAGCCGTGGGATCCGCCGCAGGAGAAGTTCTACCCCGTCATCGACGGGCTGCTGGACGCCTGGCGGGCATCTCCCGAGCACCCGATCCCGCACACCAAGGTGATCGGGCACCGCTGGTCGGAGCGGTCCTGGCAGGTGCGCGACTTCCTGGCCCGCAACGGGCTGCACTACTCCTGGTTCATGGCCGACGAGCCCGACGGCGAGCGGCTGCTCACGGCCGCCGGCGAGGACGGCCTGCGGCTGCCCGTCGTCGTCACCGAACGCGGCGACACCCTGGTCGAACCCACCGACGCGCAGCTGGCCGACACCCTGGGCCTGACCACCACGCCGTCGCAGGAGTTCTACGACCTGATCGTCATCGGCGGCGGCCCGGCCGGCCTGGCCGCCGCGGTGTACGGCGCGTCCGAGGGGCTGCGCACGGTGCTCATCGAGCGCACCGCGACCGGCGGCCAGGCGGGCCAGAGTTCGCGGATCGAGAACTACCTCGGCTTCCCCGACGGAGTGTCCGGCGGCCAGCTGGCCGACCGCGCCCGCCGGCAGGCCGAGAAGTTCGGCGCCGAGCTGATCACCGCCCGCACCGCCACCGCGCTGGAGGTCAACGGCCCCAAGCGCACCGTGCGCTTCGCCGACGGCGGCTCCATCGACGCGCACGCCGTCATCCTGGCCACCGGCGTCGCCTACCGCCAGCTGCCCGCGGAGGGCTGCGGCGAGCTGACCGGCAAGGGCGTCTACTACGGCGCGGCGGTCTCCATCGCGTCGGAATGCGCGGGCGAGGAGGTCTACGTCGTGGGCGGGGCCAACTCCGCCGGCCAGGCCGCGATGTACCTGTCCCGCGAGGCCAAGTCGGTGACCATCGTGGTGCGCGCGCCGTCGCTGGACGCCTCGATGTCCTACTACCTGATCCAGCAGATCGAGCAGCGGCCCAACATCACCGTGCGGACCTGCACCGAGGTGCGCCGCGCCGTCGGAGCGGACCACCTGGAGCGGCTGATCCTGGTCGACAACCGGACCGGCGAGACCGAGGACGTCACCTGCGCGCGGATGTTCATCTTCATCGGCGCCGCCCCGCGCACCGAGTGGCTGGACGGTGTGCTCGCCCGCGACGACCACGGCTTCGTGCTCACCGGGCCGGACCTGCGCAACGTGTGCGGCTGGACGCTGGACCGCCCGCCGCACCACCTCGAGACCAGCGTGCCGGGGGTGTTCGCCACCGGCGACGTGCGCGCCGAGTCCGCCAAGCGGGTCGCGGCCGCGGTCGGCGAGGGGTCGATGGCCGTCATGCTGGTGCACCGCTACCTGGCCGAATCGTGACCGCGAAGACCCCGTGCGAGCCCGACGAGCTGCGCAGCCTGTTTCTCTTCGAGGCGCTCAGCGACGAGCAGCTGGCGGTCTTGTGCAGCAACGGGCACATCGAGAACTACGAGCCGGGGCCCATCTGCGTCGAGGGTGAGCCGGCGACCTGCTTCTACGTCCTGATCGAGGGCGAGCTGACCATGTCGAAGCTCTCCGGCGGCCAGGACATCGAAACCAACCGCACCTCGCAGCGCGGCGTCTACTGCGGGGCCTGGCGGGCGTTCACCGGCGGAAAGCAGAAGAGCTACGACGCGTCGGTGCACGTGACCAAGCCGTCCCGGTTCTTCGTGATGGACGCGCCGGTGTTCGCCCAGTTCATGAAGGACCAGTTCCCGATGGCGGTGCACCTGCTCGACGGCATCGCCGTCGGCACCGACCGCACCCGCCGGATCATCGACAACCGGGAGAAGCTGCTGGCGCTGGGCCGGCTGTCGGCCGGACTGACCCACCAGCTGAACAACCCGGCCGCGGCCACCGTCCGCGCCGCGTCGGAGCTGCGGCAGCGGGTCGCCGGCATGCGCCAGAAGCTCGCGATGCTCGCCGACGGCACCGTCAGCCCGGAGGCGCTGCGGGCGCTGGTGCGGCTGCAGGAGGAGGTCGCGGCCCAGGTCGCCAAGTCGGCGTCGACGAACCTGACCGCGATCGAGACGGCCGACCTGGAGGACGCCGTCGGCGAATGGCTGGAGGAGCACGGCATCGAGGGCGGCTGGGACATCGCCCCGACGTTCGTCGAGGGCGGCATCGACACCGACTGGCTGGAGCGCATCGCCGCGGCCACCGAGGAGCTCGGCGCGTCGACGTCGCTGGAGAAGGCCATCCGCTGGCTGACCTACACCGTCGAGGGCGAGCTGCTGCTGAACCAGATCCTGGAAGCGAGCAAACGGATTTCGGCGCTGGTGGCCGACGCCAAGCAGTATTCGCAGATGGACCGGGCGCCCTTCCAGGTGGCCGACATTCACGATCTGCTGCGCAGCACGCTGGTGATGTTCGCCGACCGGTTGGGCCGGGACGCCGCGGTTCAGGTGGCCAAGGACTTCGACCAATCGATTCCCGAAATCCCTTGTTACCCAGGCGATCTCAATCAGGTGTGGACCAACATCATCGACAACGCGATCGCCGCGATGGGCGATGCGGGCGGCACGCTGACCATCCGCACCTGCCGCGAAGGCGAGAGCATGGTCCGCGTCGAGATCTGCGACACCGGCCCCGGGGTGCCCGAGGACGTCCGCGAGCACATCTTCGAGCCGTTCTTCACCACCAAGCCCTTCGGCCAGGGCACCGGCCTGGGCCTCGATCTGGCGTTCAACATCGTCGTGAAGAAACATCGCGGCGACCTGCGGGTGGAATCGGTCCCCGGCGACACCCGGTTCATCGTGCTGCTGCCGCTGGAGCCGCCGCCGCCCGACGCGAGCGCACTGGACCCGGAATAGCGGCCCGGGCCGGCGGGTTGGGAACGACCATGACCGATGCAGCGAGCAAGCCCAATCTTGGCCGGTTCGGATCGTTCGGACGCGGCGTCACCCCCGAACAAGCCAAGGACATCGAAGCCCTGGGCTACGGGGCCGTCTGGGTGGGCGGTTCGCCGCCGGCCGAGCTGGCCTGGGTGGAGCCCATCCTGGAGGCGACGACCACCCTGCAGGTGGCCACCGGCATCGTCAACATCTGGACCGCACCGGCCCAGCCGGTGGCCGAATCCTTCCATCGCATCGACAAGGCTTATCCGGGCCGGTTCCTGCTCGGCATCGGCGTCGGCCATCCCGAGGCGCACACCGAGTACCGCAAGCCCTACGACGCGCTGGCGGAGTACCTGCAGCAGCTCGACGACTACGGGGTGCCCGCCAACCGCCGGGTGGTCGCCGCGCTGGGCCCGCGCGTCCTCAAGCTCTCGGCCGAGCGCGCCGCCGGGGCGCACCCGTACCTCACCACCCCCGAACACACCGCGCACGCCCGCGAGCTGATCGGCCCGTCGGCGTTCCTGGCGCCGGAACACAAGGCGGTGCTCACCACCGACGCCGACAAGGCGCGCGCGGTCGGCCGGCGGGCGCTCGACATCTATTTCCAGCTCGCCAACTACCGCAACAGCTGGAAGCGGCTCGGCTTCACCGACGAGGAAGTCACCAAGCCGGGCAGCGACCGCCTGGTCGACGCGGTGGTGGCCTACGGCACCCCCGAGGCCATCGCGGCCCGGCTGAAGGAGCACCTCGACGCCGGCGCCGACCACGTGCCCGTGCAGGTGCTGACGAAGGATGACAACCTTGTCTCGGCGCTGGCCGAATTGGCGGGGCCGCTCGGATTGAACGCATAAGGGGGACGTAGATGACCGGCGCCGCAGCACTCAAACCCGACCTGGGCCAATTCGGCGTATGGCTGCCGGGGCGCTCCATCACCCCCGAACTGGCCGAGCGGATCGAGTCGCTGGGCTACGGCGCCGCCTGGATCGGCGGTTCCCCGGACGCCGACCTGTCCTGGGTCGAACCGGCCCTGGAGCGGACGACGTCGCTGCAACTGGCCACCGGCATCGTCAACATCTGGACCGCGCCCGCGCAGGCCGTCGCCGAGTCCTTCAAACGCATCGAAAGCGCTTATCCCGGAAGGTTTTTGCTGGGGGTCGGCGTCGGGCATCCCGAGCACACCCAGGAGTACGTCAAGCCGTACGACGCGCTGGTCTCCTACCTCGACGAGCTCGACGCGGCGATGGTGCCGACCAGCCGCCGGGTGCTCGCGGCGCTCGGGCCGCGCGTGTTGCAGCTGGCCGCGCGGCGCAGTGCCGGCGCGCACCCGTACCTGACCACCCCGGAACACACCGCCAAGGCGCGCGAACTGGTCGGCAACTCCGTGTTCCTGGCGCCCGAACACAAGGTGGTGCTCACCACCGACGCGGAGCAGGCCCGCGCGGTCGGCCGCCGGTACGCGGACTTCTACCTGGACCTGAGCAACTACGTGAACAACTGGCTGCGGCTCGGGTTCAGCGAGGCCGACGTCCGCAAGCCGGGCAGCGACAAGCTGATCGACGCGGTGGTCGCCTACGGCACCCCGGAGGCCATCGCGCAACGGCTGCGCGAGCACTGCGACGCCGGGGCCGACCACGTGGCCGTCCAGGTGCTGGACGCCGCGGGCGACGACGCGGTGATTTCGGCGCTGAGCGAATTGGCCGGACCGCTGGGGCTGACTCGCACAAGCTGATCGAGCCGCTCGGTTAGGGTTTGCACCATGCGGTTACTGGTCACCGGCGGCGCTGGGTTCATCGGCGCGAATTTCGTGCACAGCACCGTGCGCGAACACCCCGAGGACTCGGTGACCGTGCTCGACGCCATGACCTACGCCGGCCGGCGGGAGTCGCTGGCCGACGTCGAGGACGCCATCCGCCTGGTGGTGGGCGACATCTGCGACGCCGAGCTGGTCTCGAAACTGGTCGCCGAGTCCGACGCGGTGGTGCACTTCGCCGCGGAGAGCCACGTGGACAACGCGCTGGACGACCCGGGGCCCTTCCTGCACACCAACGTGGTCGGCACGTTCACCATCCTGGAGGCGGTGCGGCGCCACGGCGTGCGGCTGCACCACATTTCGACCGACGAGGTCTACGGCGACCTGGAGCTCGACGACCCCCACCGGTTCACCGAGTCGACGCCCTACAACCCCTCGAGCCCGTACTCGGCGACCAAGGCCGGCGCCGACATGCTGGTGCGGGCGTGGGTACGCTCGTATGGCGTGCGGGCCACGATCTCGAATTGCTCCAACAATTACGGGCCGTATCAGCACGTGGAGAAGTTCATCCCGCGACAGATCACCAACATCCTCACCGGCCGGCGGCCGAAGCTGTACGGCAGCGGCGCCAACGTCCGCGACTGGATCCACGTCGACGACCACAACAGCGCCGTGCGGCGCATCCTGGAAAAGGGCGAGATCGGCCGGACGTACCTGATCAGCTCCGAGGGCGAGCGGGACAACATGACCGTGCTGCGCACGCTGCTGAAGATGATGGGCCGCGAACCCGACGACTTCGACCACGTGACCGACCGCGTCGGCCACGACCTGCGCTACGCCATCGACCCGTCGACGTTGTACGACGAACTGTGTTGGGCCCCAAAGCATACCGACTTCGAGGAGGGGCTGAGCTCAACCATCGACTGGTATCGTGCCAACGAATCCTGGTGGCGCCCTTTGAAGGACGCCGCGGAAGCCCGTTACGAAGGACGTGGTCAGTGAGATGAAAGTTCGCGAACTCGACATACCGGGGACTTGGGAGCTAACCCCGACCCTGCACGGCGACTCTCGCGGCCTGTTGTTCGAGTGGCTGACCGACCACGACTTCACCGCGTTCGCGGGTCACCGCTTCGACGTCCAGCAAGCCAATTGCTCGGTGTCGTCGGCCGGCGTGCTGCGGGGCCTGCATTTCGCCCAACTTCCGCCGAGCCAGGCCAAGTACGTGACCTGCGTATCGGGTTCGGTATTCGATGTGGTGGTCGACATCCGCGAAGGCTCGCCCACCTTCGGCCAGTGGGACTCCGTGTTGCTCGACGACCTGGAGCACAAATCGATCTACATCTCCGAAGGCCTGGCGCACGGCTTTCTCGCCCTGCAGGACAATTCCACGGTGATGTATCTGTGCTCGGCCGAATACAGCCCCGGGCGCGAGCACACCATTTGCCCGACCGATCCGGCGCTGGGCATCGAATGGCCGCTGGTCGACGGCGCACCCCCGACGCTTTCCGCCCGCGACGCCGCGGCCCCGACTTTCGAAGAGGTGCGCGCCGCCGGCCTATTGCCTGGTTGGGCCGACACGCAGGCGTTCGTCGAGAATTTGCGCCGAAAGTTCGACGCTCAATAACGCGAGCGCCTGGAACGCCCGCGATTCGCGGGGTATGACTCGAAGGGCGATTCGCTATGCCGGGTTTGCTCAGGGCATATTAGCCCTACCTTTCTGCTGTTCCGTGTGCTTAGGATGACGCCGTCATAACGTGTGCCGACGAAAGGCAGGCGGATGAAACTCGGGCAAGTGTTCGATCCGCGAAACAATGCACTAAACGCGTGGCGGCTGGCGCTGGCGGGCGAAGTCATCTTTTGGCACGTCTTTTCGCTCAACGGTCCCATCCCGTCAAACAGGACGTTCCTCCAACTTTTTTTTCGCTAGGGGTTGACGGCTTCTTCGCGATCTCCGGCTTCCTCATCACCGCGAGCTGGTTGAACAACCCAAACGTCCGCGACTATTTCGTGGCCCGGGCCCTGCGTATCCTGCCCGGGTTTTACATCTGCCTGCTCGTCACCGCGTTCGTCATCGCCCCGGTCAGCGTGGCGATCCGGGGCGGCTCGCCCATGCAACTCATCCTTTCCGGCGCGCCGCTCGAATACGTTTTCAAGAATGCGGCCGTCGCGTTCGTGAAATTCGATGTCGGCGGCACACCGACCGGAATCCCGGATGCCGGCGATTGGGACGCCTCCCTGTGGTCGCTCATCTGGGAGGTGATGTGTTACCTGATCGTCGGGGTGATCGGCGTGGTGGGCCTGGCCAGCCGCCGATGGGTCTCCCCCGCGATACTGGCGCTGGCGACCGCCGGCGCGCTGCTGATGCCGGCCATCACCTTTCCCGAGGTCTCGCATCACCCCGGCGGCGACGCGCGCACCGCGCTGATCTTCCTGGCCTGCCGCACCGCGATCATGTTTTCGGCCGGGGCGCTGCTGTACCAATGGCGAGACGTCATTCCCGCCCGCTGGTCGCTCGTCGCGGTCAGCATTGTCGTCGTCATCCTGGCGGGCCGGTTGCCGGATTACCGGGTGATCGCCGCGGGTCCGCTGGCCTACGCCATCGTGGTCTCGGGCACGCTACTGCAACACCGGCGCCTGCGACTGCGCACGGACATCTCGTACGGCATGTACATCTACGCGTATCCGGTACAGCAGTTGCTTGCCGTTTCCGGGCTTTTCAACATGAACAGGCTGCTGATCTTCAGCGTGGTGTCGATGGCCACCGTGCCCCTCGCCTTCGCGAGCTGGTTCCTGGTCGAAAAGCCCGCGCGAGCGCTCAAACACCGCTTCGGACCGAAGCGGTCCGGCGCCGGGAAGCAACCGCTGACCGTGCTGCCGCCGGACTTCCGAGGTATGGCGCACTAGTCGCCGAACGGCCGAAAAGCCGAACGGCCCTCGGCGGCGTGGCATAGGATGCCGCGGACAGCTCTGGCGGCGTACGAGGGGTGGACACCGATGAACCTCGGGCAGGTATTCGATCCGCGAAGGAACGCGCTGAACGCTTTTCGGCTAGCCCTGGCGGCCGAGGTCATCTTGTGGCACTCCTTCCCGGTGACCGGCCGCATGCCACCGGCGCCGACGCTCCAGCTCCTCTTCTCCGTGGGCGTCGACGGCTTCTTCGCGATCTCGGGCTTCCTGATCACCGCAAGCTGGCTCAACGACCCGCGGGCCCGTGACTACTTCACCGCCCGCGCCCTGCGCATTTTCCCCGGCTTCTACGTCTGCCTGCTCGTCACCGCGTTCGCCTTCGCCCCGATCAGCGTGGCCATCCAGGGCGGCTCGCCCACGAAACTGCTGTTCTCCAGCGCGCCGCTCGAGTACATCTGGAAAAACAGCGCCTTGGCCTATCTGCATCACTTCGTCGGCGACACGCCGCACGGGATCCCCGACGCGGGCGGATGGAACGCTTCGCTGTGGTCCCTCATCTGGGAATTCATGTGCTACATCATCGTTGCCGTCATCGGCCTGGTCGGACTGGCCAATCGGCGCTGGGTGTCGCCCGCGATCCTGATACTGGCGACGCTGGGCGCGCTGGCCTTGCCGCCGCTCACCTACCCCGGCGTATGGACCATTCCCCAGCTCGCTGTGCGCTCGGCCCTTACCTTTTCGGCCGGGGCGCTGCTGTACCAGTGGAAAGACGTGATTCCGGCCCGGTGGTCGCTCGTGGCGGTAAGCGTGGCGATTGTGCTGGCTTCCAGCCGCCTGCCCGACTACCGGGTGGTCGGCGCCCTGCCGCTGGCGTACGCGGTGGTGGTCTCGGGCATCCTGATCAAGCACAGGCGCCTGCGGCTTCGCACCGACCTGTCGTACGGCGTGTACATCTACGCGTTCCCCACCCAGCAGCTGCTGGCCATCTGCGGGCTGATCTGGCTGAATCCGCTGATCTATTTCGTGATTTCGACGGCCGCCACCCTGCCGCTGGCGGCGGGAAGCTGGTTCCTGGTGGAGAAACCCGCGCAGCGGCTGAAATCGCGCCTCAAGCGGAAGTGGTCCGGTGCCAACGCCGAGCTCTCCGAGGCCGAGGTGGCCCCCGATGCCGATGCCGTCACGGCGGAGGCTACGCCGAAGCCAACTCCGGAGGTTCCGGATACCGCCTAGCCAGCGGCCGCCACTTCACCGACAACGCCCACAGCAGCACGGTCAGCGCCTCCGCGCCCACGCTGAGCGCGGCGTGCGGCGCGGGTTCCCACCCCCGCTCCAAAAAGCCGTCCAGCCCAACGGTTCTCGACAACACAAACGCGACCAGCGAGCCGCCCGCCAGGGCAGCGCCGGCCCAGCGCAGCCACGCGGGCCCGCCGGCCAGCACCAGCAGCGCGATGGCGAACGAGGCGCTGGCCTGGACCAGGAAGGCGGCGCCGATGTCCGGGATGTGCCGGTAGCCATGGACATACAGGTAGGCGTGGCTGGCGCCGCTGACCGCCAGTGCCACGGCCAGGCCGACGCGGATCAGCAGAGTCATTGCAACGTCCGTTCTTTCAGTGCCAGGGTGGTCTCGCCCTGGGTGTAGCTCACCTCGCGGATGCCGAGCGCGTCGCGAAGCTTGCCGGCGGGCAGGGTGACCGGCTTGGGCGCCGGGCCGTCGCCGGGCCGCGGCAGCGGGTACGCGGTCGTGGTCCCGCTGTAGAATGTCACGTTGCCCTCGGTCTTTGAAAACAGTTGGTGCACATGCCCGTTGAGGCAGGTGACCGAGGAGAACCGGCGCAGATAGGACAGCGCCTGGGTCGCGTCGTCGGTGCCCCACCCCCAGTCGGGGTACATCGCGAACAACGGGATGTGACTGAACACGATGATCGGGGTGTCGCTCGACAGCCGCGCGACGTCCTTGCGCACGAACTCCAGCTGATCGGTGCCCAGATGCCCGAGCTTGCGCAGGTTCAGCGTGTTGACCAGTGCGATCACGTGAACGCCCGCGATGTCGAAGCTGTACCAGCCATCGCCGACCGAGCCCGCGCCGAAGGCGCTCCGGTACTTCTGCCCCGCGTCGTCGACCGAATCGTGCTCCCCGGGCACCGTGAACACGTGCGGCGTCTTCAAGGCGCTCATCATCTGCTTCGCCTGGTCGAACTGCTCGGGGCTGGACAGGTGCGTGAGGTCACCGGTGTGCACCACGAAATCCGGTGTGTAGCCGAGGTTGTTGATCGCCTGGATCGCGTGGCCGAACGTCCCGGTGACGTCCGGGTTGGGCGCGCCGGTGAACCCGATGTGGCTGTCGCTGACCTGTGCGAACCGCAGGCTGGGCCGGGCGTGCGCGTGCTCGGCGGCCGATGCGCCCGCGACATGCGAGATCACCTCGCCGCCGACGACGGCGAACCCGACCGCCGCCCCGAACCACGCCGTGTGCCGCATCAGCTGGCGGCGACTCATGTTCGGGTTCATCGCGTCACCACCACGGTCCCGCGCATCATCGGGTGGATGGAGCAGACATAGTCGAACGTCCCGGCGTCGGTGAAGGTGTGGGTGAAGGTGGCCCCCGTCCCCATCCCCGGCGAGTGGAACGACCCGTCGCTGGCGGCCACCGTGTGCGGCTCTTCGTCGCGGTTGGTCCACGTGACGGTGGTGCCCACCGGGACGGTCAGCGTGGTGGGCGCGAACGCGAAGCCGTCGATGTTGACCTGGTTGCCGCTCACCGGGGCGGCCGGCGCGGACGTCGACATCGAGGTCATCGGCGCGGGTGCAGTCGAACCGGTGGCGGGCCGCGAGGCCGAGCAACCCGCCAGCAGCGCGGCGGCGGCGAACGCGACCGCCGAATGTTTTCGAAGCATCATGCCCAGGAATAGGGCGGCGGGTTACACCGCTCAGGCTGGCTGGTCCGGCCTCGCGGGCGCGAACACCTCGATGTTGCCGTCGACCTCGCGGACCAGCAAGGGGGGCAACGGCTTTGGGGCGATCGGCAGCTGATGGGTGAGCACCTGCCCGCTTGGCGCGAAGGACGTCGAATGGCAGGGGCAGCGCAGCGTGTCGTCGGGCGCGTCGAACCACAGCCGGCAGCCCTGGTGGGTGCACACCCCGGACACGGCCTGGGGCTTGCCGTCGACGCGGCGGACGAATCCGCTGACCGACCCGAGGTCGAAGGGGTGCATGACCCCGTCGGGCACCTGGGAGCTGGCCGCCACCCGCTGCCAGGTGCCGGCGTTGGGGGTGAGCGGCGCGTTGTCGGCGGCGGGGACCGCGGTGGGCTCACCGGCGAGCACGGCCCGGTCGATGGACACCGCGGTGACCGCGGCGGCCGCGGCGGCCGAGGTGCCGACGATGACCTGCCGGCGGGTGCTGCTGTGTTTCGGCGCCGCTTCAGGCGGGGCGTCGGACAGCTGCTCGGCGAGGCGGCGATGCAGGTCGTCGAGGAATTCCGGGCGCGGGGTCTCGCCGCGACGCCCGGCCGCGCGCAATTCGATCGCCGTGCGCAGCTGCGCCGCCTCGAAATCGTCGGGGGCGAACGGCCTGGGCCGCCGGCCCCGCAGCAGGTCGTCGACGTACCGGCGCAATCCTCGCGCGTTCATGACGGGCCCCCATCGTTGACCTGCGCCGCCAGGCGCAGAGCGCGGTGCTGGAGCACCTTGGCGTTGGCGACGCTGACGCCCAGCCGTGCGGCGGAGTCCTTGATCGAATGACCTTGCAGGAAGCGCAATTCCAGGATCTGCCGGTACCGGTCCGGCAGGTTGTCCAGAACCTGGGCGACACGCTGGGGCGCCGTGCTGATCGCCTCCTCGCTGTCCGGTGGTTGCTCGATGTCGTCGATCGAGGTTATCTCCCGACCCAGGGTCTCCCGCCAATGCGCGGCCAGCACCGTGCGCGCGGTGACCCGCAGGTACGCACGCACCTCGCCGACGCTCGCGGTCAGCCGCAGCGGCCGCAGCGCGGCCAGGAAGACCTCCGCGGTGAGGTCCTCGGCGTCGGCCCGGTTGCCCACCCGGGCGTACAGCGTGCGGTACACCCAGGACGCGTTGTCCTGGTAAACGGCCTCCCAGTCGGGATAGCCGGCGTCAAATCCGCCGTCGGGCACCGCCCGCAGCGGCCGTTTGACGGGTTCGCTTTGTGCCGCCACGTGCCTCCTCCACCCGATGAATATCGAGCCGGGTTACACCGGGTATCACGGTGCGGCGAGTGAGGTTTGTTCACTCAGCAGTTCGTCGAGTTTGGTGGCGGTCGCCGCGAACACCGACTTGGCGATGCCCAGGATGCGGTCACGCACCCGCGGCTTCGCCGACGCCGGGGGCAGCAGGTGACCGATCAGGTGCCCGAACAGGTCCAGGCGCGCCCCGGACATCCAGGCGGTCAGCCCCGGGTCTTCGAGCCAGCGCAGCTGGTTGGCGTAGTCGGCCTGCGCCAGCCGCAGCCAGTCGGTGTCGGTGTCGGGGTGCGGCAACGGCACGCACAGCTCGTTCTTGACCCCGTCGTCGGCGTAGGCGGCCTCGACGTGGGCGATCAACGCGGCGCTGAAGATCTGTTGGCATCCGCGCACGCTCTGCAGTGTGATCCGTCCGTCATCGAAAATTGGTGTGGCGGGCCGCTTTTCGGCCCCGTCCGCGGTGCAGTCGATGTACAACGCGTGCCCGTCGCGGGTGAGGACACCGCCGTCGAGCACCATCCGGTCCTCATCGACGCGCAGCAGGTGGCCCATGCGCACCACGTCGCGAATGCGCTGCAGCTGCTCGAGCTCCAGGCGCGTCACGGTGGCGCAGCGATACATGGTCGGGCGGACCGTCTTGTCGATCCGCAGCAACAGGCCCGCGTCCTCTTGCCGTGCGAACAGGTCCTCGACCGACGTGGCGTCGCGGATGGCCCGCAACTGCGCGGTGAAGCTGTTCTTGATGCCGTCGGCGAACAACGCCCCGGGCTGCATCGTCGCGCGGTCCAGCAGCCACGAGTCGCGGGGCATGATCCAGGTCAGCCGGTCCGGCGCGACGCCTTGGCCGAGCAGCCACAGGCAGGTGTCGATGCCGGTCTTGCCGGCCCCGACGATCACGTAGCGCGGGTGCGGGCCCAGCCTCGGTAGCTCGTTGGGCGGCACGCAGGTGACGCCGTCGGCCACCTCATACGGCGGCGGCCGCATGGCCGGGACCGTCACCCGCATGTAGGTGGCGTCGACGGTGCGGCGCGCGTCGACCGTGTATTCGGCACCGGCGAGCGTGGTGAAGCGGCCGGCGCCGAGGTATTCGCTCATCGGGAAATAGCTGAGCCGCCCGCTGGGCAGCAGCTGCTGGCGCAGCACGTGGTCGTAGTAGGCGCACACCTCGCCGGCGGTTGCCAGCTCGTAAAGCCCTTGGTTCCAGCCGATTTGGTCGATCGAATCGCGGCCCAGCGGCAGCGAGTTGACGCCGTAGAACGCCGAGGGCTGGTGCAGCCGGACGAAGGGGTAGGCCATGGTCCAGTGGCCACCGGGCTGGTGGTGGCGGTCGACCAGCACCACGCGGGCGTCCGTCTCGGTCACTAGCGTGTCGACGAACGCCATGCCCATCGCGCCCGCGCCGACCACCAGGTAGTCCGCCTCGATGGTGTGCATACGCCTGAAGGCTACGCGCGCCCGCGGGCCACCCGTCCTTGCGACGCCCGGCGGCAGTTACTAGGATATCCAAGTATCCGCCTCTCCTGCGCGCACGAACCCGAGGACACCATGACCACACAGATCCCCCACTTCATCGATGGGCAGCGCACCCCCGGCCAGTCCGGCCGCACCGCCGACGTCTTCAACCCCAGCACCGGCGAGGTGCAGGCGCAGGTGCCGATGGCCGGCCAGGCCGACGTCGACGCCGCGGTGGCCTCGGCCGTCGAGGCCCAAAAGGGTTGGGCGGCATGGAATCCGCAGCGTCGCGCCCGGGTGATGATGCGCTTCGTCGAGCTGGTCAACGACCACATGGATGAGCTCGCCGAAATGCTGTCACTCGAGCACGGCAAGACGCTGGCCGACGCCCGGGGCGACGTCCAGCGCGGGATCGAGGTCATCGAATTCGCCATCGGCATCCCCCACCTGCTCAAGGGCGAGTACAGCGAAGGCGCAGGTCCCGGCATCGACGTCTACTCGCTGCGCCAGCCGCTGGGGGTGGTCGCGGGCATCACCCCGTTCAACTTCCCGGCCATGATCCCGCTGTGGAAGGCGGGACCGGCGCTGGCGTGCGGCAACGCGTTCGTGCTCAAGCCCAGCGAGCGCGACCCGTCGGTCCCGGTGCGGCTGGCCGAGCTGTTCTTGGAGGCCGGCCTGCCGCCCGGCGTGTTCCAGGTGGTGCACGGCGACAAGGAGGCCGTCGACGCCATCCTGCACCACCCGGACATCCAGGCGGTGGGCTTCGTCGGCAGCTCCGACATCGCCCAGTACATCTACTCGACGGCCGCGGCCACCGGCAAGCGGGCGCAGTGCTTCGGCGGCGCCAAGAATCACATGGTCGTGATGCCCGACGCCGACCTCGACCAGGCCGTCGACGCGCTGATCGGCGCGGGGTACGGCAGCGCCGGCGAACGCTGCATGGCGATCAGCGTGGCGGTGCCGGTCGGCGAGCAGACTGCGAACCGGCTGCGCGCCAGGCTGATCGACCGGATCAACAACCTGCGCGTCGGCCACAGCCTGGACCCGAAGGCCGACTACGGCCCGCTGGTCACCGAGGCCGCGCTGGCGCGGGTGCGCGACTACATCGGCCAGGGCGTCGACGCGGGCGCCGAGCTGGTGCTCGACGGCCGCGAGCGGGCCAGCGACGACCTCGCGTACGGCGACGCCAGCCTCGAGGGTGGATTCTTCATCGGCCCAACACTTTTCGACCACGTCACCCCCGACATGTCGATCTACACCGACGAGATCTTCGGCCCGGTGCTGTGCATCGTTCGGGCGCACGACTACGAAGAGGCACTGCGGCTGCCCTCGGAGCATGAGTACGGCAACGGCGTCGCGGTGTTCACCCGTGACGGCGACGCCGCCCGCGACTTCGTGTCCCGGGTGCAGGTGGGCATGGTCGGCGTGAACGTCCCGATCCCGGTTCCGGTGGCCTACCACACCTTCGGTGGCTGGAAGCGCTCCGGTTTCGGCGACCTCAACCAGCACGGCCCGGCGTCGATCCAGTTCTACACCAAGGTCAAGACCGTCACGTCGCGGTGGCCGTCCGGCATCAAGGACGGCGCCGAATTCGTGATCCCGACAATGGATTGAGCGCCATGTTCACCTTGAACGACGACGAGCGGGTCATCACCGAGACGGCGGCCGCGTTCGCCGCCAAACGGATCGCCCCGCACGCGCTGGATTGGGATGCGACCAAGCACTTTCCGACCGACGTGCTGCGCGAGTCCGCCGAGCTCGGCATGGCCGCCATCTACTGCCGCGAGGACGTGGGCGGCAGCGGGCTGCGCCGGCTCGACGGTGTCCGCATCTTCGAGCAGCTGGCCATCGCCGACCCGGTCACCGCCGCCTTCCTGTCCATCCACAACATGTGCGCGTGGATGATCGACAGCTTCGGCACCGCCGAACAGCGCAAGGCCTGGGTGCCGCGGCTGGCCGCGATGGACGCCATCGCCAGCTACTGCCTCACCGAGCCGGGCGCCGGGTCGGACGCCAGTGCGTTGAGCACCCGCGCCGTCCGGGAGGGCGGCGACTACGTGCTCGACGGCGTCAAGCAGTTCATCTCCGGCGCCGGCGCATCGGACGTCTACGTCGTGATGGCCAGGACGGGCGGTGACGGCCCGCGCGGCATCTCCGCCTTCGTGATCGAAAAGGGCGCCAAGGGACTGAGTTTCGGCGCGCTCGAGGAGAAGATGGGCTGGCACGCCCAGCCCACCGCGCAGGTGATCCTCGAGGGGGTGCGGGTGCCGGCCGAGGCCATGCTGGGCGGCGCCGACGGCGAGGGCGCGGGCTTCGGCATCGCGATGAACGGCCTCAACGGCGGCCGGCTCAACATCGCGGCCTGCTCGCTGGGCGGCGCGCAATCCGCCTTCGACAAGGCGGGCGCCTACGTGCGCGAACGCGCGGCGTTCGGCAAGTCCCTGCTCGACGAGCCCACCGTCCGGTTCACCCTGGCCGACATGGCCACCGGGCTACAGACGTCGCGAATGATGTTGTGGCGGGCCGCGGATGCGCTGGACAACGACGACCCGGACAAGGTCGAGCTGTGCGCGATGGCCAAGCGCTACGTCACCGACACCTGCTTCGAGGTGGCCGACAAGGCCCTGCAGCTGCACGGCGGCTACGGCTACCTGCGCGAGTACGGTCTCGAGAAGATCGTTCGCGATCTGCGGGTGCACCGCATTCTGGAAGGGACCAACGAGATCATGCGGGTGGTCATCGGCCGCGCCGAGGCCTCGCGAGTGCGCGCGAGCGCGTAGAAGGGCGGGCAGATGACCGAGCACCTGACGGTGGCCTTCCTGGGCCTGGGCCACATGGGCGGCCCGATGGCGACGAACCTGGTCGCGGTCAAGCATGCGGTGCGCGGGTTCGATCCCGTTCCGGCGGCGTTGTCCGCGGCGGTCGAGGCCGGTGTCACCGGATTCGACACCGCCGCCGCCGCGGTGGCCGACGCCGACGTGGTGATCACCATGCTGCCCAACGGCGACATCGTCAAGCGCTGCTACGCCGAGGTGCTGCCCGCCGCGCGACCGGGCGCGCTGTTCATCGACAGCTCGACGATCTCGGTCAACGACGCCCGCGAGGTGCACGCGCTGGCCACCGGGCACGGCATGGCGCAGCTGGACGCGCCCGTCTCCGGCGGGGTGAAGGGCGCGGTCGCCGGCACGCTGGCGTTCATGGTGGGCGGCGACGCCGAAGCCCTGGAGCGCGCCCGGCCGGTGCTGGAACCCATGGCGGGCAAGGTGATTCACTGCGGCGCCGCCGGCGCCGGGCAGGCCGCCAAGGTGTGCAACAACATGGTGCTGGCGGTGCAGCAGATCGCCATCGGCGAGGCGTTCGTCCTGGCCGAGAAGCTCGGGCTGTCCGCGCAGTCATTGTTCGACGTCATCACCGGCGCGACCGGCAACTGCTGGGCCGTGCACACCAACTGCCCGGTGCCCGGCCCGGTGCCGACCTCGCCGGCCAACAACGACTTCAAGCCGGGTTTCGCGACCGCGCTGATGAACAAGGACCTGGGCCTTGCGATGGACGCGGTGACCTCGACGGGCTCCTCGGCGCCGCTGGGCCGCCACGCCGCCGAGATCTACGCCGAGTTCGCGGCGGACCACGCCGACAAGGATTTCAGCGCGGTCATCGAGATGCTGCGCGAAGGCTGAGCCTCAGCGCGCCGAGCGTGAACTCACGGCGGAAAATCGCACGAAAAGCCGCCGTCAGTTCACGTTCGGCGAAGAGACCAGAGCGTGAGCCTCAGAAGTCGCCCGCGTCGCGGCGCAGCGTCTCGATCGACGAAACCAGTGCTCGCGCTTCGCTTTCCGACATCCCGATGTCGGCGAACACCTGCTCGTTGAGCGTCACCGTGGCGTCCTCCACCGTCGAGCGACCGAGATCGGTGATCTGCACCAGCGTGGTGCGCCCGTCGGTGGGGTGCGGCACCCGCTTCACCAGCCCGTCGGCCTCCAGCCGGCGGATCGCGTGGGTCACGCTGGTGACGTGCACCTGCAAGCGGTCGGAGGCCTTGGTGATCGGCAGCGCGCCGGTCCGGCTGAACGCCAGCAGCCGCAGCAGCTCATAGCGGGAGAAGCTCAAGTCGTAGGGGCGCAACGCCGTCTCGACGCGGGCCAGCAGGATCTGGTGGGCGCGCATCACCGACGTCACCGCGACCATGCCCTGCGCCACGTCGGCCCAACCGGAGCGTTCCCAGTTGGCGCGTGCCGCGTCGATCGGGTCACGCTTGTTGGAGGCAGCCACGCCCCTTCATACCGCACTTGGCGCGCGAGCGTGGCCTTTCCCCAGCGCGGACAGCACCGCCATGGTCGACGCCCTGTTGCCCACGGTGATCCGCGCGCCGCCGTCCGGGTAACACCGCACCCGTGGGCCGCCGCCGGCGAAAACCTCATGCCACGGCCCACCCCTCGGGGGCAGGTACATGAAGTTCGCGTGCGCGTCGGTGGTGTAGATCCCCAGCGCACTCATGCGCATGCGCAAGTAGCCGCGTTCGGCGTTGATCAGCCGGACCCGCTGCAGCAGTTGGTCTTCCGCCGCGTACGACGCGGCGACCGCGACCAGGCTGGTGATCGCGGCGCCGAACGGCAGCTGATCGGACCACAGCGCCCGGGCCAGCTCCGGTGACGCCACCCCGTAACCGATTCGCAGCCCCGCCAGGCCGTAGGCCTTGGAGAAGGTCCGCACCACCACCACATTCGGGAACCGAGTGATCAACGCCGACACGGCGATGCGGTGTTCGGGCGCGGTGAACTCGATGTACGCCTCGTCGAGCAGCACGACGGTGTCGCGGGGCACGCGGCGCAAAAACGCCGAGACGGCGTCGGCGGTCTCCAGCGTGCCGGTGGGGTTGTGCGGGCGGCACAGCACCACCACCCGGGCATCGGCGGCGGCGCGGGCCAGCCCGTCGAGGTCGTTGTGGCCGTGCTCGTCCAGGGGCACCGTCCGCGTCGTCAGCCGCGCCATCCGCGCCAGGATCGGGTATCCGTCGAACGTCGGCGTCGACATCACCATCGTGTCGCCCGCAACGGTCAGCGACTGCAGGGCCTGCAATGCGACGCCCGTCGCGCCCGCACCCGGAACCACCGCGTCGGCCGGCACCCCGATGTGGTCGGCGATCAGCGCGCGCAGCCGCTCGGGCAGGAACTCCGGATAGCGGTGCGCCGTCTGCACGGATCGCATCAGCGCCGAGCGGACCTCGGGCAGTGGGGGGAACGGATTCTCGTTGAGCGACAAGGCAAACGGATCCATAGCCTCCGGCAGCGCGTCGCGGAGGTCACCGTCCCACGGGACCGGTGCGGGCTGCATCAGCCTCGCCCGCCCCAGCGCACCGCCGCCGCACCGGCGAAATCGCCGGCATGCGCGAAGGCGGCCATCATCACGACGTCGCCGGCCTGGACCTGACCGTCGGTGATCGCGCGGTCGAAGTTGATCGGGATCCCCGCGCCGAACAGGTTGCCACACTCGTCGAACGTGTCGCGGTGTCTCGACTCGGGCAGCTCGAGCGCCTCGCGCCAGTTGCGCAGGAACACTCGGTTCGGCTGGTTTGTGACCAGGAGATCGATGTCCTTGGCGGGCAGGCCGATCCGGTCGCAGACCGCCAGCGCCACCTCGGGGACCTGCCGGTTGCCGCGGGCCAACACCTTGGTGATCTTGCTTTCGGTGAAGCCGATGCTGCCCTCACCGGACCCGGCCTGCCACCACTTGCGGGGCGGGTCGTACGACAGCGTCATCTCACCGGCGTACTCGCCGTAGGTGCGGCACTCGACGTCGAGGATGGGCGACTGATCGCCGAGGGTCACCAGCCCCACCGCCGCGCCGTCCCCGGGCACCGCGGACTGCGCCTTGCGCCGGATGGTCGGCTGATCGAAGAACTGGCCCGCCGCGTTCTGCGCGATGGCGATCAGCGCGGTGTGTCCGCTGCCGGACTCCAGCAGCTTGCGAGCCACGTTGAGCGCCAACACGAATGCCGCGCAGCCGCCGTTGTTGAGGTCCAGCACCCAGGACGGCCGCATGCCCAACCGGTGTGCGATGCCGCCGCCCTGGCCGTAGAAGGCCATGTCCGGCACCTGGGTGTGGGTGATCAGCACGTCGGCGCCCTCGACCACGTCGTGGCCGTGCCGCTCGATCAGGCCCTGCGCCGCGCGTTCGATCATGTCGATGGAGCTCTCGTCGGGCGCGACGTGGTGCCGGAACTTCGGGGCGCGGAACATGACGCTGTCGCGCAGGTCGTCGGATTCGGCGAACTGCGCGTAGTAGTCGGCTCCGATCGGTTCGCCGGGCAGATACGTGGAAACGTCGATCAGGCTGACGCTCATGTTTGTCACCCCATCCATTTCGGCGTCACCGGCAGGCCGTTGCGGTGCCGGTATTCGGCGATCGCCTTCAGGTTCTGCAGCTCCAGCGCGTGCCCGGCGCCGAACATGTCCCAGAAGTCACCCACCCACACCGGGCGCTGCGCCGGTGCGGTCTCCGGATAGGGGTTGTGGTCGTAGAACGGGTGATGGCAATTGGTCCACAGCACAACCGATCCCGGCTTGTCCAGCACGACCTGCGCGTCGACGACGCGCATCAGGTAGATCATCCACAGGTGCTTGCCCTGGTCCCACGCGCAGTGGTAATCGACGGTCCGCGCCTCGGGATTGGCGACGGTGCGCGTGTAGATCTCGGTCTCCGAACCGAGCCGGTCGTGGGCCAGCCACAGGCCCGGCTCGTCGGTGGGGGTGAAACCGCGCAGGCTGTAGGTCCACTCCTCCAGGCTGCGGGTGTCGGCCATGTACTCGTACAGCTCGTCGGGCGGACAATCGACGTAATCGTTGACCGTGCAGTACTGGCCGAAGACCTGGTCGTGCGGGTACACCGACCGCATCATCTCCATGATGATCGGGGTCGCCTTCTCCCGTGGACTGGTTTCGATGCGGACCACCCCGTCGAGGGGGATGGGGATATCCTCAAGCGCTGGCAACGACATCGTCCCGGTTCTCCTTTGCGGTCGAAAGCTGTTCTGCGAGAGCCGCGTTGCTCGGCAGCGCGGCGAGAAATGGAGCGAACGGCGGGATTTCGTCGGCTGCGCACTCGACGCTGACCACCGCCGGGCCCTCGACGTCCAGCGCCACCCGAAGCGCCGCGGCGAATTGGGCGGATTCGCTGACGTCGACCGATGTCAGCCCCGGGAACATGGCCGCCAGGCCCGAGCCCAGCGTGCTCGGCCGGAACCGGTTGTAGCTGTACCGGTCCTGGTAGAACAGCTGCTCGCGGGTCACGCACATGGCGTGGGCGTTGTTGTTGAACAAGACGAACGTCACCGGGAGGCGGTATTGCACTGCGGTGTGCACCTCGAGGCCGTGCATGAAGAACGCGCCGTCCCCGGCGATCACGACGGTGCGCCCGCCGGGCCGGCCGCCGCTGGCCCGCCCGAACGCCATCCCGATGCCCGCCCCGAAGCTGTAGCCCATGCCGCCCATGCCGAGCGCGGCCACGAACCGGCCACCGCGCCGCGCGGGCAGGTAGTGGATGGCGGCCGCGCCGGTGTTGCCGGCATCGACCACGATGTCGGCGCCGTCTGGCAGGGCGCGGTCCAGGACCCCCATGGCGTCGCGGTACCGCACGCCCGGCCCGGGGCAGGCCGGGGGCGTCAGCTCGGTGCGGCGCACCACATCCGGCACGCGCAGGCCGTTCGGGCGGCCGTGCCCGCGCAGGGCCTGGGTCAGCAGGCGCAGCGAGCCGCGCAGGTCGTCGGTGTGCACGTGGAGACAGCTCGGGTAAGGCCGCGCCGACCCGATCGACAGCGTCCGCACCGCCGCCAGCGCGTCGTCCAGGCCGCCGCGCGCGGTGACCGCGAGCCGGGTGCCGACGATCAGGCACACGGAGCTGGCGGCCACCGCTTCGGCCACGCTCGGGTGGCCCATCACGCCGGTCACGCCGAGCGCCGACGACGACCCGAAGCCCGGCGTGCCGGCGACGTCCTTGGCGTCGGGCACGGTGGCCACCCGCGCGCGCAGCACCGCGCGCAGCTGCTCGAGCTCGGCCCGCGCGTCGTCGCGGGCCACCTGCTCGCCGGCGATGATCGTCACCTGACCGGTCGCGCGGCGCAGTTCCTGCGCGATGGGATGCGGGTTGCCGATCGGCGCGCCGAAGTTCCCCGCGTGCCCGTCGGGGCCGTCGGCGGCGATGCCCGCCTGCTGAATGTCCTTGGGCAGCAACAACACCGCCGGGCCGCCCGTGCGCGCGGCGGCGACGGCCCGGGGTAACGCGGACACGATGTCGGCCGGCGCGAGCACCCGCTCGCACGACACCGACACCGCCGAGAACAACGCGCGGGCGTCCAGCGAACCGTTGCGGCCGCTGGTGTCCTGGAAGCTGCCCCGACCGTCCATCGTGGTGGCGGGCTGGCCGACCAGGGCCAGCACCGGGACCCGGCTGGCGAACGACTCCCCCAGCCCGGCGATCAGGTTCAGCGCTCCGCCACCCGAGGTCGCCGCCACCACGCCGAGCCCGGCGCCGCTGCGGCTGTAGCCGTCGGCCATGGTGGCCGCCGAGAACTCGTGCTTGGCCAGCACCGCGGTGACCTCGGGGCGGAAGTGCGCCGCGTCGTACAGGTCCTCGATGTTGGCGCCATCGACACCGAAGACGTGATCCACCCCGAGTGCGGCGAGGTGCCCGACGATGTGGTCGACCACCCGGTAGTTGCCGGACATGCCTTCAGACACGAGCCGGGCCCGCGATCGGTTCACCCCGGCGGTTTGAACCGTTTGCCGGCGGCCCTCGTGGTGTCTAAATGGCCATCGAACTGCGCAACGTGGTTCGCGAGTACCGGGTGGGCGGTCAGACGGTCCGCGCGCTCGACGGGATCAGCCTGCGGCTCGACGGCGGTCAGTTCGTGTCGGTCGTCGGCCCCTCCGGGGCGGGCAAGAGCACGCTGCTGCACCTGCTCGGCGCGCTGGACAGCCCCGATTCCGGCTCGATCACCTTCGACGGCGAGGAGATCGGGCGCCTGGGCGACGAGCAGCAGTCGGAGTTCCGCCACCACCGGGTGGGTTTCATCTTCCAGTTCTTCAACCTGCTGCCGACGCTTTCGGCCTGGGAGAACGTGGCGGTGCCGAAGCTGCTCGACGGCGTCCGGCTGGGCCGCGCCAAAGCGGACGCGGTGCGGTTGCTGGACCGCGTCGGGCTAGGCGACCGGACCGAGCACCGGCCGGCGGAGCTGTCCGGTGGTCAGATGCAGCGGGTCGCGGTGGCGCGCGCGTTGATGATGGATCCGCCGCTGATCCTCGCCGACGAGCCCACCGGCAACCTGGACTCGGCGACGGGCGCCTCGATCCTTGCGCTGCTCGCCGAGGTGGCGCACGAGGACGGCCGGGGCCGGCTGGTGGTGATGGTGACCCACAATTCGGACGCCGCCGCTTCGACCGACCGGGTGATCACGTTGCAGGACGGGCGGGTCGGGTCCGACGTACCGGCGGTCCCTGCGTGAGGATCGGTGCGGCGGCGAGCCGACTGCGCGTGTTCAGCCTGCGTGAGCTCGCCGTCCATCGTCGCCGCACGCTCGCGTCGATCGCCGTGATGGCCGTCTCCGCAACGTATCTGGTCGCGATCTTCGGCATCTTCGGGTCCATCACCGGATCGGTCAACCGGCTGGCCGACGGGATCGCCGGCGTGGCCGCGCTGGAGGTGTCGGGCATCACCGACGCCGGGTTCCCCGACGCCGTACTGGCCGACGTGGCCGCGGTCCCCGGCGTCGCGACCGCCGCGCCGATGATCAGGACGTCGGCCGCCACGGCGACGGGACCGGTGCTGCTGCTCGGCGCGGATGCCAGCACCGCCGCGTTGGGCGGCGCGCTCAAGGACGCGGTCGCTCGTCCGGTGCAGGAGCTGTCCGCCACGCCCAACGGCGTCCAGGTGGGGCCGCGGGTCGGCTACGCGAAGGGCCAGACGCTGGAGTTGGGCTCGGGTTCGGTCACCGTCACCGAGGTGCTGGCGGGCAAGCAGTTCGCGGACCTCAACGGCGGGCACTACGTCCTCGCGCCACTTACGTTGGCGCAGAACGTGACCGGGCGCGCCGGTCAACTCGACTCGATACTGATCACCACCAAGCCGGGTGCCGATCTGGGCGCCGTCCGCGCCGCGGTCACCGCCGCGGTGAACGGCCGCGCCCTGGTCGCCGCGCCCAGCGTGCGGGCCGCCCGGGCCGGCGACGGGGTCAGGCTGATGAACTACATGGCGCTGCTGGGTGCCGCCGTCGCGCTGGTGGTCGGCGCGTTTTTGATCTACACCACGATGACGATGGCGATCACCCAGCGCCGGCCGGTCATCTCGATGCTGCGCGCGATCGGCGGCCGGCGCGTCACCATCGTCGGCGACATGCTCGGCGAGGCGGCGATCCTCGGGCTCATCGGCGGGGCCATCGGTTCTGGCATCGGCATCCTCGCGGGCCACCTCGCGATCGGCCGGCTGCCCCCGGCGATGACCCAGGGGCTCGAGGCCCGCGTCGAGTACGGGCTGCCCGGCTACGCCATCCCGATGGCCCTGGCGGCGACGGCGATCACCAGCGTGGTCGCGTCGGCGATGGCGGCGCGACAGGTGTACAAGGTGGCCCCGATCGAGGCCCTGGCGCCCGTCGGGGCGTCGGCGGCGGACGTGGTGCCGCGGTGGTTGCGGGTCGCCGCCGGGGCGGGCGCGGTCGCCGTGGCCGCGGTGTCGATCTGGGCCGTGATCGGCCAGCACGGCACGCTGGCCTTCGCCGCGATGGCCGCGCTGCTCAGCGCCGAGATCGCGCTCGGCTTCGCGCTCACCGCACCCATCGTCGCCGCCACGGCCGCAACGGCTCGCCTGTTCGGATCGTTCGGCGCGCTCGCGGCGGCCACCGTCGAACGCGCGCCGCGGCGCGTGTGGGCCACCGTGATGACGGTGCTCATCGGCGTGGTCACCACCGTGGTGATCACCGGCACCAACGCCGACATGATCCGCTCGGCCCGCGCCCTGTCGGCCCCCGCCGCCGGCGTCGACGTGTGGGTGAGCGCGGACGCCCCCGACAGCTACCCCACCGACGCACTGCCGCAAGGCCTTTCGGAGAAGGTGGCTGCCCTGCCCGGGGTGGGGCGGGTCACCGAGGGGGCATTCGGGTTCGCCGTCGTCGGCGGAACCCGCGTCCTGCTCGACGGCTTCGCCGACGGAACCCACGATTCGCTGTTCCGCGCGCTCGACGAACGGCTGCGCGACGACGTGCTCGCCGGCCGCGGCGTGGTGCTCACGCAGAACCTCGGCAGTGCCCTGCACGTCCGCGCCGGCGATCGGCTGCAGCTGCAGACGCCGCACGGTCCACGGCAGGCCCAGGTGCTGGCGCTGGTGCCGTTCTTCTCGACCGTGATCGGCACGGTCGGAATGGATCTCGAGCACCTGCGGGCGTGGTTCGATCGCCCGGCGGCGACCAACCTGCAGATCACCGCGGCGCCGGGCGCCGATCCGAGGCGCCTGCGGGCCGAGGTCCGCCGGGTGGTGCCGGCCCCGAACCACGTGTACGACGGCCGCGCCGCGCTGGCGGGACTGGAAGCGCCGCTGCACCAGAGCATGTTCATCGCCAACGCGGTCTGGGTCATCGTCGTGGCCGTGGCCGGCGTCGCGCTGCTCAACACGCTGACGCTGTCGGTGACCGAGCGCCGCCGCGAGATCGGCGTGCTGCGGGCCATGGGGTCCAGCCGCCGGTTCACCCTGCGGACCGTCCTGGCCGAGGCGGCCGGAATCGGTTTCGTCGGTGGGGTTTTGGGGCTGCTGTTCGGCCTGACCGACCAGTGGCTGTTCAGCCTCATCAGCGGGGACATCATGAATTTCCGGGTCGGCTTCCGCCTGAGCCCGATGGCCCTGGCGTTCACCGCGGGGGCGCTGGTGATCTGCCTGCTCGGCTCGGTGCCGCCCGCGCGGCGCGCGGCGCGACTGAACATCATCGAGGCCGTCAGCGTGGAGTGAGGGTGGCGAACCCCTGCAGATGGGGCTTGCACGGGAACGGGACCGGGGTGCGCGGGATGGTGCGCAGCGCCGTGGTGTCGAACCCCGCCGCGGCGATGGATTCCAGGGTCCGCCGATTCGGCTCGCACCCGGCGGCCACCCACGACCACGGCTTGGCGACCAAATCCTGGAACCGGCCCGTCGCGCCCTCGCCCCGCACATGCTCGAGGACGACCAGCCTGCCGCCCGGGGTGAGCACCCTGCGGATCTCGGCGAGGGTGGCGGGCACGTCGTCGACCGAACATAACACGAGCCCGATATGCACGGAGTCGAAGCTGTTGTCGCCGAACGGAATCGACTCGCCCGCGCCCTCGACGATGTCGACGGCGATGCCGTGCCGAGCGGCCAGCCGGGCCGCCATCCGGCGGAACGGCGCCACCGGCTCCACGGCGGCCACCGACGTCACCGCGGCGGGCAGGAACCTCAAATCGGTGCCCGGCCCCAGGCCGAGCATCAGCAGCCGACCGACGGCGTTGCTGAGCGCCGCCCGGCGGTACCGGTGGTAGAACAGCCGGTCGAAGACCGGCTGGCCGAACCGATACACGTACGGGAACAGCGGATTGCGGCGGGTCACCGGGCACCCAAATCCATTCGGAACGGCGGGTATTCGTCGCGCATCAGGGACACGTACACGGCCACCCGGTAGCGCCAGCGCACGATGCCCAGCAGCAGGTCGAACATCCCCGGCGGAATGGTCGCGGTGCACAACAACGACATCGCGGCGATCACGCACAGCAGCTGCAGCAGCGGCTCCATCGACCAGCAGAGCAGTATCTGCGGAATGGCCAGCAGCCACTTCACCAGCACGGCCCAATTGCGCAGCCGCTCCGGATAATCGACCTGCAGGTCGCCCGGATAGTCCGGGCGCGACGCGAGCGTGAACGGCGGATACCGGTCCGTGCTGTTCATCGGGAACCGGAAGTTCATCACCCGCCAGGACCAGCGCAGCACGCCGACGTTGAAGTCGAACAGGGGCCGCGGGTACCGCCCGGTGAACAGGATGGCGACGCCGGCGACGACGGTCGACAGCGGAAAGACCAGGTAGAGCCCGATCAGGATCGGGTAGTGCGGGACCGCCAGCACGCACCATTTCACCAGCCAGAGCCAGCGCGAGGGCGCATCGAAATCGCCTCGCACCCTGACGGATTCGTCGTTCATGGGCTGGATCGGCTGGTCGTCGCTGCCCCCATTTCTCGGTCGATCTCTGCGGACATCCTACGGTGGCTCGTCCAGCGCAGGAACATCGTCAGCGCGGCGGCCTGCAGCCGGTCGGGGATCAGTGCGGCCGGGCGCAGCACGACCTCCCCGTGCGAGACCGGCAGCGACGCCACCCGGGACACGGCCATCACCCTGTGCCTGCGCGTCCTCTCGTACCGGCGCAGCGCTTTCGGCACCTCGTCGTTCGTCGCGACGTCGGCCAGCGCCTTGCACAGCACCATGGTGTCCAGCAGCGCCTGGTTGGTGCCCTGCGCCAGGGTGGGCGGCATCGTGTGTGCGGCGTCGCCGAGCAACGTCACCGGGCCGCGGCCCACCGGCGGTATGGGATGGCGGAAGTGTGGATACGGCGAGTGCGCCAGGTCGTCGTCGGTCAGGGCCGCCAGCACGCGGTCGACGGCGTCGGACCAGCCGGTGAAATGGGACCGGATCTCCTCGATCGGGCGCGGCGGCCGCACGAAGCCGTAGGCCCACGGCAGGTCGAACCACCACTGCACGTCGGTGCCCCCGGCCGGCCACAGGCCGAGGTTTCCCCGCTCGCCGATGACCATCAGCGCGGTGCCCTTGTCCGGGACGTCCGCGAGCGTTGTCAGCCCCTGCCAGCTGCACCAGCCGGTGGGCTGGGCCTGCCGACCGCCGACGCGGTCGCGGACCATCGAGTGCAGGCCGTCGGCGCCGATCAGCAGGTCCCCCTCGACCGCGCGGCCGTCGGCGAACTCGACCCGCACGCCGTCACGGGTGTCCTCGAACGCAATCGCGCGGGAGCCGCATCGGATGCGGTCGCACGGGAAGCCGTCCAGCAACCGTTCCAGCAGGACCCGGCGCGGCACCATCCGCACGGGCGCGCCCAGCCGGTCCGCCATCACCGACACGTCGAGCGTGGCGAGCGGACGGCCCGTGCGGGTGACGGCCCGCACGGTGGACAGCAGCTGACCGGCCCCGTCCATGTCGACGCCCAGCTGCCGGAGCACCGTGTCGCCGTTGGACCAGATCGTCACCGCGCCGCCGGGGGCCCGCAGCTCGGGTCGACGCTCGTAGACGGTGACGTCATGCCCGTCGCGCAACAGTCCGCGGGCGACCGAGATGCCCCCGACGCCCGCGCCCACCACCAGCGCCCGAAGCGGACGCCGGTGGCCAGTCACGTCAGCTCCCGACCCCTACAACGAACGCTGCAGCAGAACCTGGCCGCTGTCGGCGGCCACCACCTGCACGGCGGCGATCTGGTCGACCGGAGTCGAGATGCTGCCCGCGGGCGTCGCCGTGTGGCCGGGTTCGGCCACCCAGGTCGCCAGCCGGGTCTGGCTGCCGTCGCGGCCCACCACGACCATCGCCAGGGTGTCGTGGTGCGCATTGAGCGGGGCCAGGCACACGCACCGCAGGTTGATCGACGTCCCCCAGTGCTGGCTGGACAGCTGCACCGTCGACGTCAGCAGGGTGGTGCCCACCTGCGCCATCGGCGCCGAGGAGGCGGCCACCTGCTGCGACGAGGACGACGAATACCCCTGCAGCCCGACGAACACGCCGATCGCGAGCACCACGGCCGCGGCCGACGAGGCCACCCAGGTCACGATGCGCGTGCGGCGCCGGCGCCAGCTCACCTTGGCCAGCAACGACGGCAACAGCTCCGGCGACATCTCCGGTGCGGCCGGCAACCCGGCCTCGTTCATCGCGGCCACCTCGTCGGAGCCCAGCTGGGACAGCAGGGCGGGCAAGCCACTGAGGTCCGCGACGGCCTCGCGGCATGCGGGGCAGTGCGCCAGGTGCGCCTCGAATTCGCGCCGCTCGGCGGCCGACAACGAGCCCAAAACGTATGCGGCATCCCACATCACGTACGGATCGGCGGGCGGGCCGAGGCCCCGTAGCGGCGTATTCATCTCATCCATTCCCTCATCACCCTTCAAGCATTTCGGAGCCCCTCAGCGGGTAACTCCAAGTTCCTGCAGAGTGAGCCGCAACGCCCGCACGGCGTAGTGTAATCGCGACTTCACCGTCCCCTCGGCGATGCCGAGGTCTGCAGCAATCTGCGCAGTCGTCCATCCGCGGTAGTAGGACCGGTCGATCACGGCCCGGTGCTCGGCCGACAGCTGCACCATCGCGTCGGCGATCAGCAGCCGGTCCAGCGCCGCGTTCACCTCGTCCGGCGTCGACCGTTCCGGCGCGCCCGCCTCGTCCGTCGAACCGACGACGTTGCGGAACCGCGCGCTGCGCCGGTCGTCGATGATCATGTTGCGGGCGACGGTGAACAGCCACGCCCGCGCCGAGCGCTCCGTGTCCCCGACGACCTCCGGATGCTGCCAGGCCCGCAGCAACGTCTCCTGCACCACGTCCTCGGACTGGCTCGCGTCCCCGGTCAACCGAAGCGCGTAGCGCCACAAGACCGCCGCGTGCTCGTCATAGAGCGCCTTCATCAGAGCGGCCTCGGCAGCCCCCGACGCCCTCCGATTGCTTGCCACACGGGCCACTCCATCACCTCCGACTACTGAAACGAGTCGAATGGCGGTTTAGTTCACGCTAAGCCACTGTCAGGATGCGCGGCCCGTCATCGGTGACCGCGACGGTGTGCTCCCAGTGTGCCGCACGGGAACCGTCGGAGGTGGTGACCGTCCACGCGTCGTCGAGCACCAGGGTCTTGCCCGTGCCGAGGGTCAGCATCGGCTCGATGGCCAGCACCGATCCGGGGGCCAGCAGCGGGCCGCGCCCGGGCGAGCCCTCGTTGGGCAGGAACGGGTCCATGTGCATGTGCCGGCCGATGCCGTGGCCGCCGTAGCCCTCCACGATCCCGAACGCCCGCCCGTGCCGGCCCTCGGCCGCCCGCGTGCCCGCCTCAATGGCGTGCGAGACGTCGGTGAGCCGGTTGCCCGGGACCATCGCCGCGATCCCGGCCTCCAGCGATTCCCGGGTGGCGTCGCACAGCGCCTGGTCGGCCCCGTCGAGGGTCCCGACGCCGAACGTGACCGCGGCGTCGCCGTGCCAGCCGTTCAGCACCGCCCCGCAGTCGATGGACACCAGGTCGCCCGGGGCCAACACCTCTGCGGCCGACGGGATCCCGTGCACCACCCGCTCGTTGACCGACGCGCAGATCGACGCGGGGTAGCCGTGATAGCCGAGGAACGACGGGATGGCACCCGCCTCGCGGATCACCGACTCGGCGATCTCGTCGAGGCTCAGGGTCGACACGCCTGCCACCGCCGCCGCCCGCACCGCCTGCAACGCGGCCGCGACCACCGCCCCGGCCGCGGCCATCGCGTCCGGGTCGTCGGCGGTGCGCTGCGGCACGACTTTGCGGCTTCGCAGCCGCGCCAGCGCGCTCACGATTACTTGCCCAGCGCCTGCAGGGCGCGGGCGAACACTTCGTCCATGCCGCCGACGGCGTCGACCGTCCTGAGCTCGTCGCGGTAGTACTCGAGCAGCGGCGCGGTCTCGTCGCGGTAGACCTTCATCCGGTTCAGGATCACGTCGTCGGTGTCGTCGGCGCGGCCCCGCGACTTGAGGCGCTGCAACAACTCCTCCTCCGAGACGCGGAACTCCAGCACGGCGTCGATGTCGGTGCCCCGGCGACCCAGCATGTCGTGCAGCGCCTTGGCCTGCTCCGTGGACCGCGGATAGCCGTCCAGGATGAAGCCGTTGGCCGCGTCGTCATCGCTGAGGCGGTCGTCGACGAGCTGGTTGGTCAGCTCCGAGGGCACCAGGTCGCCGGCGTCCAGGTAGCGCTTGGCCTCGCAGCCGAGTTTGGTTCCGTTCTCGATGTTGCTGCGGAACAGCTCCCCGGTGGAGATGTGTGGAATTCCGAGCTTTTCGGAGAGCTTCTGGGCCTGCGTTCCCTTGCCCGCCCCCGGCGGTCCCAGCAAAACGACTCTCACTTGAGGAACCCTTCATAGTTGCGCTGCATCAGCTGGCTCTCGATCTGCTTGACCGTATCCAGACCGACGCCAATCATGATCAAAACCGCGGTACCGCCGAACGGCAAATTCTGAACCGCTCCGCCATTGCCGATCTGCAAGAACAGGTTGGGCAGCACCGAGATGGCGCCGAGGTAGATCGAGCCCGGCAGGGTGATCCGGCTCAGCACATAGCGCAGGTAGTCGGCGGTGGGCTTGCCCGGTCGAATGCCGGGAATGAAGCCGCCGAACTTCTTCATTTCGTCGGCGCGTTCGTCGGGGTTGAACGTGATCGACACATAGAAGTACGTGAAAAAGATGATCAGCCCGAAATAAATGCTGATGTAGATCGGGTCGCTGGGGTCGGACAGGTAACTGCCGACGAACTTGTCCCACCAGCTGTTGCCCACGCCGCCGCTGCCGCTGCGGATCAGCTGCGTGATCAGGTGCGGGATGTAGATCAGCGAGGACGCGAAGATCACCGGGATGACGCCGGCCTGGTTGACCTTCAGCGGCAGGTACGTCGACGTTCCGCCGTACATCCGCCGGCCCACCATGCGCTTGGCGTATTGCACCGGGATGCGCCGCTGACCCTGCTCGACGAACACCACGCCGACGATGATCACCAGGGCGGCGACGCAGACGGCGGCGAAGATGGCCCCGCCGCGGCTGTCCAGGATGGTCTTGCCCTCGGACGGGATGCGCGCCGCGATGCCGACGAAGATCAGCAACGACATGCCGTTGCCGATGCCCCGCTCGGTGATCAGCTCACCCATCCACATCACCAGGGCCGCCCCGGCCGTCATCACCATCACGATGACGACCAGGGTGAAGATGCTCTGGTCGGCGATGATGTCCAGCGAGCAGCCCTGCAGCAGCCCGCCATTGGCCGCCAGGGCCACGATGCTGGTGGCCTGCAGGATGGCCAGCGCGATCGCCAGATAGCGGGTGTACTGGGTCATCTTGGCCTGGCCGGACTGGCCCTCCTTGCGCAGTTCCTCGAACCGCGGGATGACCACCGTGAGCAGCTGCACGATGATGCTGGCCGTGATGTAGGGCATCACCCCGACCGCGAACACCGTCAGTTTCAGCAGCGCACCGCCGGAGAACAGGTTGATCAGCGAATAGATCTGGCCGGCCGCGCCACCGCTGGCCTCCTTGATGCACTGCTGGACGTTCGGGAAATTGACGCCGGGGGACGGCAGCGCGGCGCCCAGCCGATAGAGAACGACGATGCTCAGCGTGAAGAGGATCTTCCGTCTCAGATCGACTGTCCGCAGCGATGAGATGAAAGCCGAAAGCACTCTTCCTCCTGCGCAGCCGGGGGGTCTCCTGCATTACGCGCCCAACACCCGCAGGCCAGGACGTACGGCCGCCTTATCTAAAGCGCGTCAAACCGTGTACGAGACTAACAGCTGATTCGGGCGGGCCCGTCCAGGGCCGTCGGCCACAGCCCATTCAAGGCCGCGAAAAACACAGGAAGCCGTAAGCCGCGGGGCGTAGAGTTCTGCTGGCTCGTTGCATTTGCTAAATAAATAGGAGCAGCATGACACGCACTGATCAAGACAGCTGGGACCTGGCGTCCAGCGTCGGTGCCACGGCCACGATGGTCGCCGCGGCGCGTGCGCTGGCCAGCGAGGGCGGCAACCCGATCATCGACGACCCGTTCGCGGCGCCACTGGTGCGGGCGGTCGGCCTGGAATTCTTCCGCCAGCTGGTCGACGGCGAGGTCGTCCCGCCGGACGGGCAGGACGGGGATCGGGACCTGCAGCTGGAGACCGACTCGATCGCCGTGCGCACCCGCTTCTTCGACGACTTCTTTCTGAACGCCGCCCGCGACGGCATCCGCCAGTCGGTGATCCTCGCGGCCGGCCTCGACGCCCGCGCCTACCGGTTGAGCTGGCCGCCCGGCAACGTGGTCTACGAGGTGGACCAGCCCAAGGTCGTCGAGTTCAAGAGCGCCGCGATGGCCCGGCTGGGCGCCGCCCCGACCGCCGACCGGCGGACGGTCAGCGTGGATCTGCGCGACGACTGGCCGGAAGCGTTGCGGCGCAGCGGGTTTGACCCCGCGCAGCCCACGTCGTGGAGCGCCGAGGGCCTGTTGATGTACCTGCCGCCCGAAGCCCAGGACAAGCTGTTCGACAACATCACCGAGCTCAGCGCGCCCGGCAGCAAGCTCGCCACCGAATTCCACGGCGATTCCGGCCGCACGATGACCGAGCGGGCCAAGCAGTTCAACGAGCGCTGGGCCAACCTCGGTTGCGATATCGACCTGTCGGGGCTGTTCTTCGACGGCGAGCGCAACAACGTCGTCGACTACCTGGCGGCCCACGGCTGGCAGGTCACCACCCGCGAGCGCCGGGAGTACTTCGCCGACTACGGGCTGAAGTTCCCGGACGACGAGACGTCGCAGCTGCGCAACATCGTCGCCGTCACCGCGACGCTGGGCTAGCTCGATGGCGGCGACCCGCCGCGCCCGGCTTCGCCGCGCTTGCGATCGCCGCTAGCTAGCTGGGCCTGGCGGCCGGCGCCCGCACCACCATCGGCACGGCGGGGAAGCACCACGCCATCTCGGTGCGCGACTTGCGCAGCGCGGCGGTGCCGTAACCCTTCTTGCGGTGCTCGGGGTGGATCCAGATCCGCACGTTCACCTCGCCGCCGAGCAGCTCGCCGAACACCATGCCGACCTTCTCGCCGGAATCGACGGCCACGAACCAGGCGGCCTCCTCGTCGTCGAGGCGCCCGAGCGCCGCGCTGATCTCGTCGTCGAGGTTGCCGGCCGGCCCGCCCGACCCGTCGCCGGCGGCGCCCATGTCCTCGGTGCGGGCGGCGAAGATGTCGCGATCCTTGTCGGCGGAGAACGGCCGCAGCTCGAGCGTCTCCCCGGAGCTGGCCGGGCGCTCGCCGAGGGTGAAGCTGAGCTGCTTGTTGAGGTCCTCGAGTTCGGCAAGGATCTTGCGGCGCGAGTCGACCGTGAGCTGAGCGAACGACATCCCCATCACCGCTTCGGCGGCCAGGTGGGAGGTGTCGAGCAGCCGGACGATCGCCTCGACCGCGGCCGCGTTGTTCTCGGACTCGACCACGACGTCGGCGATTTCATGCCGCCGTTCAAGGGCTTTCAACAAGGCATCGGCGATCTCGCGGCGGGCGGCTTTGCGGTCCTGGTCGGTCATTGCATTAGCCTAGAACGCCGCCCCGGGGAGCGCGCTACATCGGCGGTTTCCCAGTTCCAGGAACCGCTGATAGCGATCCTCGATCGGGGCGGCCCAGGCGGGGTCGGGTTCGACAATGCGCTCGGTGCGGGCCCAGCGAGCGGCGTCGGCGATCGAGGTTTCCAGGCCGGCCGCCATGCGCGCCAGGAACGCCGCGCCCAGCGCCGCCCCCTCCGGCACGGCGGATACCTCGACCGGCCGCCCGGTGGCGTCGGCAATGGCCCGCATCCACGGCGCGACGCGGGTTCCGCCGCCCGTGGCGACGATGCGCGCCGCCGGCGCCCCGCTCAGCTCGATGAGCTGGCGGACCACGAAGCCGGACGCCTCGTAGGCGGCCCGCCGCAGCGCGGCGGCGTCGTGGGTGAGGTCCAGGGCGTCGAGCATGGCCCGGCGATCCGGGTCGTGGAACGGGGTGCGTTCGCCGCGGATGTACGGCGACCACACGGGCACCCGCCCGGGCCGCGCGGCGGCCGGATCGCCGGGCGCGACGACGCGGTCCACCCAGCCGAGGAACAGGCCGCCGGCGTTGCTGGCCCCGCCGATCTGGCTCTTGCCCGCCGACGTGTGCGGGATCGTCCACAGGCCCGGCACCTGCCGGGGCTCGGAGATGGTGGTCCACACGATCAAGGTGGTGCCGCACAGCACCAGCACGTCGCCGACGCGGTCGGCGCCGGCGACGATCTGTTCGCACAGCGCGTCGATCGCGCCGATCGCCAGCGCCGCGCCGGTGCCGTGCACCTGCCCCACGGCGGCGCCCATGCTTTCCACCCGCGGCATCTGCTCGGGCCGCGCGCCGCGTTCGGCGCACGCCTCGGCATTCCAGCCGGTCCCCTCGAACAGCGGATACGCGGTGGCGGCGGTGGCGAAGTCGATCACCGCCTCGCCCGCCAGCGCGTGGTTGGCCACCGCCGGTGCCGGCCAGTACCCGGCCGCGCCCGGCGCTTGGACCGCGGTCCAGCGCAGGAATTCCGCGGCCTCCCCCAGCGCCGGCAGCGGCTGCGCCTCCTGTTGTGGCGTCCGGCCCCGTTCGTCGCCGTACAGCAGCCCCGGTGTGGTCGGCACCCCCGCGGCGTCGACGGCCGTCAGCGACGGCACCATCGCGGAGACGGCCACCGCCCGGGCGTCCGGGCGGGCCCGCCGCGCGAGGGCGGCCAACGGCCCCCGCCGCCACGCCTCCCCGGCGTCGTGCTCGAGCCGGTTCGGCGCCGGCACCCGCAATTCGTGCGGGATCCGCGCCCGCGCCGTCACCCGGCCGTC
Source organism: Mycobacterium sp. ACS4054 (assembly GCF_001667275.1). Lineage (GTDB taxonomy): Bacteria > Actinomycetota > Actinomycetes > Mycobacteriales > Mycobacteriaceae > Mycobacterium. Next base: position 263,059 of record NZ_LZHV01000058.1, on the reverse strand, counting down.
GCCGTCCGCGGCGACCGCCTTGACCGCGGTGCTGCCGACGTCGATGCCGATTGTGACGTCATCACGTGACACGGGCGTCACCGTACGCCAGCATTGGGGTTCGTGACGTCAAGACCGCGCGCCCTGGTGACCGCCCCGCTGCGTGGGCCGGGTTTCGCCAAGCTGTCCGAGCTGGCCGACGTGGTCTACGACCCCTGGATCGAGCAGGCCCCACTGCGGATCTACGGCGCCGAACAGCTGGCCGAGCGCATTGTGGCGGAGTCCGCCGATGTGGTTGTGGTGGAAGGTGACTCGGTGAGCGGGCCGGTGTTCGAGCTGAACCTGCGCGCGATCGCGTCCACCCGCGGGGACCCGAACAACGTCGACGTCGCCGGCGCCGCGGCGGCCGGCATCCCGGTGCTCAACACCCCTGGCCGCAACGCCGACGCCGTCGCCGAGATGACCGTGGCGCTGCTGCTCGCGGCCACCCGTCAGTTGCTGCCCGCTGACTCGGATGTCCGCGGCGGCAACATCTTTCGCGACGGCAGCATCCCCTATCAGCGGTTCCGCGGCTGGGAGATCGCCGGGCTCACCGCCGGCCTGGTGGGCCTGGGTGCGGTCGGCCGCGCCACCGCCTGGCGGCTGTCCGGCCTGGGACTGCGGGTCATCGCCCACGACCCCTACAACGACGACGCCCGGCACGGCCTGGACGAGCTGCTGGACGAGGCCGACGTCGTCTCCATGCACGCCCCGGTCACCGACGACACCGCCGGCATGATCGGCGCCGAGCAGTTCGCCGCCATGCGCGACGGCGTGGTCTTCCTCAACACCGCCCGCGCCCAGCTGCACGACACCGACGCGCTGGTCGACGCGCTGCGCAGCGGCAAGGTGGCCGCTGCCGGCCTGGACCACTTCGTCGGCGAATGGCTGGCCCCCGACCACCCGCTGGCCGGCATGCCCAACGTCGTGCTGACGCCCCACATCGGCGGCGCCACGTGGAACACTGAGGCTCGGCAGGCGCAGATGGTGGCCGACGACCTGGAGGCGCTGCTGGCCGGCAAGACGCCCGCCCACATCGTCAACCCGGAGGTGCTGGGGCCATGAAATCGGTAGCCAACCCCGAAGCCGCGGTGCTGGACGCGGCCAAGGACATGCTGCGCCGGGGGCTCGTCGAGGGAACCGCGGGCAACATCTCCGCGCGACGCGACGACGGCAACATCGTCATCACCCCGTCGTCGGTCGACTATCGCGACATGCAGCTCGACGACCTCGTCCTGGTCGACCCGGACGGCGCCGTGCTGCACGCCGCGGACGGCCGCGCGCCGTCGTCGGAGATGCAGCTGCACCTGGCCTGCTACCGCGCGTTCGACGACATCGGCAGCGTCATCCACAGCCATCCGGTGTGGGCGACCATGTTCGCCATTGCGCACCAATCGATTCCGGCCTGCATCGACGAGTTCGCGGTGTACTGCGGCGGGGACGTCCGGTGCACCGACTACGCGGCGTCCGGCACGCCCGACGTCGGCGCCAACGCCGTCAAGGCGCTCGACGGCCGGGGCGCCGCGCTGATCGCCAACCACGGCCTGGTGGCCGTAGGGCCCCGGCCGGACAAGGTGCTGCATATCACCGCGCTGGTCGAACGCACCGCCCAAATCGTCTGGGGCGCAAAGGCACTCGGCGGTCCGGTGCCCATCCCGGAGGACGTGAACCGCAACTTCGCCAGCGTCTACGGCTACCTGCGCAGCAACGCCTGATGCGCCCGGTCCGGTTCGGCCACGCGACCGTTTCGCGGGTGGCCGAACTCCAATTCGACTTGGGTGCACAATTTTTCCCGCAAACGCCGCCGTCGGGCTGGCGGGACAACGCCGACCTGCTGGAGCCCGACTTCTTCGACCCGTCGACCGACCAGTGGCACATCGCGGTCCAAAGCTGGGTCATCGAGGTGGACGGGCTGACCGTCGTCGTGGACACCGGGGTCGGCAACGACCGCGAACGCCCCCACATGCCGCCCCTGGACCACCTGAACACCGGGTTCCTGGCCGCGCTGGAGGCCGCGGGCATCGACCGCACCGCCGTGGACGTGGTGGTCAACACCCACATCCACTCCGACCATGTCGGGTGGAACACCCTGCGCCAGAACGACGCGTGGGTCCCGACCTTCCCCAACGCGCGATACCTGGTGCCGGCCGCCGATTACCGCCACTTCTGCCCGGACGGGCCCGCCGGCCAAGACCCCGGTGACCAGCTGGTGTTCGCCGACAGCGTCGCGCCCGTCGACGCGGGGGGCCAGCTCGTCCAGTGGTCGGACGAGCACCAAATCAGCCGGTCGCTGCGGCTGCGGGCGGCCCCCGGGCACACCCCCGGCTCCTCGGTGCTGTGGCTGGACGCGGGCCGGCCGGCGGTCTTCGTCGGCGACCTGACCCACAGCCCGCTGCAACTGCGTCGACCGGCCGACGCGTGCGCCTTCGACGTCGACGCGCCGGCCGCGGCCGTGACCCGCCGCCGGATCTTCACCGAAGCCGCCCAGGGGAAGGCCGCCGTGATACCCGCGCACTATCCCGGCCACGGCGGCGCCACGATCCGCGCCGTCGACGATCAGTTCGACATCGACCGCTGGCTGGACTTCGAATCCCTCTGAGCCCGAGCCTCGCCGAGGTTACGGTGTGGGGCATGGCGCCCTACCGAGTAGTCCAGTGGTCAACCGGAAACATCGGCAGCAGGGCGCTCGGCGTGCTGCTGGACCGCGACGACTTCGAGGTGGTGGGCGTACACGCCTTCGGCCCGGACAAGGTGGGCCGCGACGCGGGCCTGCTGGCCGGCCGGGCCCCGGCAGGGGTGGCCGCGACCGACGACGCCGACGCGTTGATCGAGCTTCGGCCGGATTGCGTGAACTACATGCCCCGGGTCATCGACTACGAGCTGGTGCTCAGGATGCTGCGGTCCGGCATAAACGTCGTCACGACGGGTGATTTCCTGACGGGCACCCATCACCCGGTCGAGCTCCCGGCGCTGCAGGCGGCGGCGCGGGAGGGCGGCGCGACCTTTTTGGGTACCGGGTTCGAGCCGGGCTTCATCAACGTCGTCGCCGGCTTCCTCACCGGCGCGTGCCGCGAGGTCGACCATGTCAAGCTCGTCGAAACCCTGGACTGCACAACCTATCCCGTGTGGGACGTGTGGAAGGTGCTCGGATTCGGCAAAACCCCGCGCGAGCCGGTGACGCAAATCGACCCGGCGACACAACGATTCGGGTTGGGCTACTTCGAGACGCTGGACATGATCGCCGCCATGCTGGGCGTCGAACTCGACTTCAAGGACGCGTTCGTCGAGCCCGCGGTGCTGACCCGCGACCTGCACCTGGGCTGGGTGGACTTCGCGGCCGGCACCATCGGCGGCCAGCGCCGCACGTATCGCGGCCACCGCGGCGGCCGCCCCGTGGTCGAGCTGGCCATCTGCTGGACGATGAGCGACGACGCGCTCGACCCGCGATGGCCCGACCCCAAGGGCTTCAGCGTGGTGATCGAAGGCCGGCCCCACGTCGACGCCACGATCCGGTTCGGCAAACCGGGCGAGGACGTGATGACGGTGTTGATGGACAGCACCGCCGTCGCGGCCGTCAACGCCATACCGTTCCTCTGCGACGCACGGCCGGGCGTCATCACCCCCATCGACTTGCCCATCACCGGTTCCAAAGGGGCACTAACGGTTTGAATCGCGCCATTCGCGCGGCGTGATGCCGTGCGTGCGGCCGAACAGCCGGCTGAAATAGCCGGGATCGCCGATGCCGACCCGCCTGGCCACCTCCGCGACCGGGAGCTCCGTCTGGGTCAGCAGCTCGCGGGCGGCCGCCATCCGGCGCTCGGTGATCCACTCCCCGACGGTCCGCCCGGTGCGGCGCCGCACGACCGTGGTCAGGTGCCCGGGCGTCATGCCGAGTTCGTCGGCCACGTCGCGCAGCGACAGCGGCTCCGCGTGCCGGCGGTCGATCACCTCGAACACCCCGGCCAGCAGCGGTTCGGCGCTGCGGCGCAACTCGGCCACCGCCGGACCCGCCAACCGCGCGAGGTCGATCAGCAACAGCGTCAGGTGCGCCAGGACCGCCTGGCGATAACCGTCCTGGCCGCCGAACAGCTCGGCCTCGATCGACCCGATGGCGTTGTCCCACAAGGACCGTCGGTCGGCGGGCAACTCCAGGCGCAGCACGCCGCCCGCGTGCCCGTGCAGGAACGGGAACAACAGCGGATGCGCCCGCCACGTCGGCCACGCCGACGCCGCGTCCTCGCCCAAGGCGGCGGGATCGAAGAACACCGCGACGCCGTCGTCGAGATGGAAGTCCTGCGCGGGGTCGAGCACCGCGCCCGCCGCCAGCACGTGGACCGCCCCGGCCGCGGGCACGTACCAGAGCGCCGGAAAGTCGTGGATGTGCCGGCCGCGTTCCCCGAGACCGGGCCCCGCTCGCAACACCGCCACCGGGGGCGTGCCCGGGTCCGCCCGGTATTCGTAGACGGGCACGCCGCCGCGCTGGCTTACCATCCGCGCCAGCCGTGTCATATCTCCGAAGATAGTCCCATTATTTCCGAAAATCGACCAATTCTTCTGCGATGCAGGCGTTCACCATGGGAAATGTGACGAAACATCATCCACATGACTACCTGCCCGCCGCGGGCCACGACGCGCTGCTGCCCACCTATGACCTGATGTCCCGCCTGCTGGGCATGAAGAAGGTGCAGCAGGCCCTGATCGCGCAGGCCGAGATCACCGACGGTCAGCGCGTGCTGGAAATCGGCTGCGGGACGGGCAATCTCACCATCCGCGCGAAACGGTCTCATCCCGCGGCCGAGGTGATCGGCTGCGACCCCGACCCGCGGGCGCTCGAGCGGGCGCGGCGTAAGACGAGCGAAGTCCGTTTCGACAGTGCCTACGCCGAACGGCTCCCGTACGCCGACGGCGAATTCGACCGCGTGCTGTCGTCAATGATGCTGCACCACATCGCCGAGGACGCGAAAAGCGCCGCCGCGGCGGAGGTTTTCCGGGTCCTGCGCCCCGGCGGCAGTCTGCACCTGGTGGACATCGGCGGCGAACCGGCCGCCGAGCACGGCCTGGCGGCGCGGCTCATCAGGCGCAATCACCACGCGGCGGGCAACCTCGGCGACGCGATCCCCCGGCTGCTGCGCGGGGCGGGGTTCGAGTGCACGGAGGTGGCATCGATGCGGCACCGGATCCTCGGGCGGCTGAACTACTACCGCGCCACCCGCCCCGCCTAGCGCTGGTCGATCGCGACCTTGACGGCGCCGCTGTCGCCCTGGTTGGCGATCGCGAGGAACGCGTCGCGCCACTGGTCGAGCCTATAGGTGTGCGTCAGCATGGGGCGCAGGTCGATTCGGCCGCCGGCGGCCAGGTCGAGGTAGTGGGCGATGGCGTGCTTGCGCCGCCCCTCGACCTCCTCGACGCCGAACGCGTTCGACCCCACGAGGGCGATCTCCTTGAAATACAGGGGGCTCCACTCCCAGCGGCCGGGGGCGTGCACACCGGCCTTCACCAAGGTGCCCCGCGAGCGCAGCACCCGCACCCCCACTTCGAACGTCTCGGGTTTGCCGACGGTGTCGTAGACCACGTCGAGCGCGCCCGGGTGGGCCATCGGCAGCCCCAGCAGCGGCTGTCGCAGCCGCCCGCCGCCCCAGGCGACCAGCTCCTCGATCAGGCCCAGCCGCGGTTCGTGCGCCAGCACCGTGGCGGCCCCGAACCGCCGGGCCAGCTCGGCCTGCGCACCGAAACGCGCCACCACCGCGACGGCCACGTCCGGGTAGAGCGCCCGCAGGATCGCCACGGCGCACAGCCCCAGCGAGCCGGCCCCGTACACCAGTGCACGGCCGCCGCGGGGCGGCGGGTGGCGGGTGATCGCGTGCAGGGACACCGAAAACGGATCGGCGAACACGGCCATCTCGTCCGGAATCGCGTCCGGCACCCCGAACAGCATGCTGTCGTGGGCGGGCATCAGCTCGGCGTAACCGCCCGTCACGTCGGCGGACACCCCGGTGTGGATGCCGGCCTTGATGTCGCCGTCGGTGAAGCTCCAGCACAGGCTGTAGTCGCCGTCCTCGCACGCCGGACACGGCGGCTCGATGCCGCGGGGGCCGCAGGACAGCCACGGGTTGAGCACCACCCGCTGCCCCACCTCGAGGCCGCGGGCCCTCGGGCCGAGCGCCACCACATCGGCGACCACCTCGTGCCCCATGACCTGTGGGAAGGAGCAGAAAGAGGACATGGCGTTGTCGGCGTCGCCCTCGCCGAAATCCATCAGGATTTGCTTGGAATCCGAGCCGCAGATGCCGGTCAGCCGCGGCCGGGTGAGCACCCAATCATCGTGCGGCAATTCGGGATCCGGCACCCGACGCAGCGCGGTCGGGGTGCGGCCCAGGTTCGCCGTGAGCGTGTTGGCGCCCTCGGGCACCTCGACCGGCTCCGGCGCGACGCCGTACACCAGCGCCTTCATCGCGGCGCCATCCCGGCCGCTCCCGCGATGTACGCGTCGAGATCGGCGTTCTTGGCGTCGACGACCGCCTTCAGGTCGGGCACGTAGTGCTCGAAACCGTCACCCTCCAGGGCCGCGATGATGCCGTCGGCCACCTCGTCCGCGGGCACCTTGGGGCCCTGGTAGAGCGGTTCCTCACTGCCGGGCTGGTCCCAGATCTCGGTGTCGACCGGGCCCGGCTCGATCAGCTTCACCGACACCCCGGAGCCGTGCAGGTCAACGGCCATCGCCTCGCTCCACCCGCACAACGCGAATTTGCTTGCGCAGTAAGCGGATTCGTGGATGATTCCGAGCCGGCCGCCGACGCTCGACACGTTGACGATCATCCCCGATCCGCGCGCCAGCATCCGCGGCAACAGCGCCAGCGTCAGCCGCATCGGGGCGAAGAAGTTGACCCGCATGACGTCTTCGACCTCGTCGGGCTCCAGCGCGGCAACGGGACGACGCTTGGGGACGGCGGCGTTGTTGATCAGCACGTCGATGCCGCCGAGCGCCTCCCAGGCCCGGCCGGCCAGGTCATGCAGCGCCGAGGTGTCGGCCAGGTCGGCCACCCACATCGCCGACTCCGGCGAGGCCCGCCGGCACTCGGCCAGCACCTGTCCGAGCCGGTCCCGGCGCCGCGCGACGAGCCCCACCACCGCGTGCCGCCCGGCCAGCCTGCGCGCCAGCGCGGCCCCCAGCCCCGACGAAGCTCCCGTGATCAGCACCCGATCGCTCATCAGTCAAGGTTGCCGCGAAACGCGGGAAGCGTACAGTGGTGGCAGCTTGTTATATCGACTAAATATTAGATGGACTAGTTCTGAACAGGGGCAAACATGACTTCCACCAGGTATGAGGGCGACACCTGGGACCTGGCCTCCAGCGTCGGGGTGACCGCGACGATGGTCGCCGCGGCCCGCGCGGTCGCGACCCGGGCCGAGCGTCCGCTGATCAACGACCCATTCGCCGAGCCGCTGGTGCGGGCCGTCGGCGTGGAGCTGCTCACCCGGCTCGCGACCGGCGAAGTGAACCCGGACGAGCTGAACGACGTGCACGACGGCTCCACCGGTTCGGCCGGCGCGATGTCGCGGATGGCCGACAACATGGCGGTGCGCACCAAGTTCTTTGACGAGTTCTTCCTCGACGCGGCGGGGGCGGGCATCAAACAGGCCGTGATCCTGGCCTCGGGCTTGGACGCCAGGGCCTACCGGCTGGCGTGGCCCGCCGGGACCGTCGTCTACGAGGTGGACCAGCCGCAGGTGATCGAGTTCAAGTCGCGCACCCTGGCCGGGCTGGGCGCCGCGCCCACCGCCGACCGGCGGGTGGTGGCCGTCGACCTGCGCGACGACTGGCCCGCCGCGTTGCGGGCCGCCGGGTTCGACCCGGCGCAGCCGACCGCGTGGAGCGCCGAGGGCCTGCTCGGCTACCTGCCGCCGGAGGCGCAGGACCGGTTGCTGGACACCATCACCGAACTCAGCGCGCCCGGCAGCCGGGTGGCCGTGGAAAGCGCGCCCAACCCCGAGCCCGGGGACGAGGACAAGATGAAGGAGCGCATGCAGCAGATCGCCGAACGCTGGCGCGCGCACGGTTTCGAGCTGGACATGGCCGGCCTGGTCTACTTCGGGGACCGCAACGAGGCGGCCCCCTACCTCGGCGAGCGCGGGTGGTCCCTGAACGGCGTCACCATCTCCGAGTTGTTCTCCGCCAACGGGCTTGCCCCGCTGCAGGACGACGACATGCGGATGGGCGAGATGCTCTACGTGAGTGGCAGCTATGAGTGAGGGACGCACGGAAGGCGACAGCTGGGGACCCGCGTCCAGCGTGGGGGCGACGGCCACCATGGTCGCGGCGTCGCGCGCGGTGGCGTCGCAGGGGCCCGACGCGCTCCTCGACGATCCGCTGGCCGAACCGCTGGTGCGCGCGGTCGGCCTGGAGCCATTCATCCGCATCGTGGACGGGCAGGTCGATTTCGAAGACGACCCGCTGTTCAATCGCAAGGCGCGGGCCGAGCAGATCACGGTTCGCACCCGCTTCTTCGACGACTTCTTCATCGGCGCCACCAAAGCCGGTGTGCGCCAGGCGGTGATCCTGGCGAGCGGGCTGGACACCCGGGCCTACCGGCTGGGCTGGCCGGCGGGCACCGTCGTCTACGAGATCGACCAGCCACAGGTCATCGCCTTCAAGACCGACACGCTGGCCGGTCTCGGCGCCGCCCCGACCGCCGAGCGCCGCACGATCGCGATCGATCTGCGTGACGACTGGCCTGCGGCGCTGCGCGAGGGTGGGTTCGACGTTGCCCAGCCGACGGCGTGGAGCGCGGAGGGGCTGCTCCCCTACCTACCGCCCGAGGCCCAGGACCGGTTGTTCGACAACATCACCGCGCTCAGCGCGCCGGGCAGCCGGCTGGCCACCGAGCACGTGCCGGATCCCAACGCGTTCTCCGACGAGCGGTTGCAGCGCATCAGCGAACGGTGGCAGCGCTTCGGTTTCAACCTCAACGCGGCCGACCTGTTCTACCGCGGCGAGCGCAACGTCGTCGTCGACTACCTGCAGACGCACGACTGGCAGGTAACCACGTATCCCGCGCGGGAGTTGTACGCGCAGAACGGGTTCGACTTCCCCGAGGACGAGATGTCGGCAACCTTCGGCGAGTTGAGCTACGTCGCCGCGACGTACAAGTAGCGGGTTGGCTAGGGTTTCGGCTATGTCACGCGCTCACGACGACGAGTGGGATCTGGCGTCCAGTGTGGGCGCGACCGCGACCATGGTGGCCGCCGGTCGCGCCATGGCGACCCGCGATCCCCGCGGCCTGATCCACGACCCCTTCGCCGAACCGCTGGTTCGCGCGGTGGGCGTGGACTTCTTCACCAAGATGATGGACGGCGAGCTCGACCTGGAAGCGATCGAGAACGCTTCGACGGTGCGCATGCAGGCGATGGTCGACGGAATGGCGGTGCGCACCAAGTACTTCGACGACTACTTCATCGACGCCACCGACGGCGGGATCCGGCAAGTCGTGATCCTGGCGTCCGGCCTGGATTCGCGCGCCTACCGGTTGCCGTGGCCGGACGGCACGGTGGTCTACGAGATCGACCAGCCGCGCGTGATCGACTTCAAGTCGGGCACGCTGGCCGGCATCGGTGCCGAGCCGACCGCGACGCGGCGCACCGTGCCGATCGACCTGCGCGCCGACTGGCCGACCGCCCTGAAATCCGCCGGGTTCGACCCGACGGCACCGACCGCGTGGCTGGCCGAGGGGCTGCTGATCTACCTGCCGCCCGAAGCCCAGGACCGGTTGTTCGACAACATCACCGCACTCAGCGCGCCCGGCAGCACGGTCGCAACCGAATTCGTGCCCGGCATCATCGATTTCGACGCCGAGCGGGTGCGCGAGATGTCCGGCTCGTTTCGCGACCACGGCGTGGACATCGACATGGCGTCGCTGGTCTACGCCGGCGAGCGCAACCACGTCGTGGACTACCTTAGTTCCAAGCGGTGGAACGTCGAAGGAATCACCCGGACGGAACTGTTTGCGCGCAACGGTATCGAGGCGCCACCCGCCGAGAACGACGACCCGCTCGGCGAGATCATCTTCATCAGCGGCGGGCTTACCGGCTAGAACCGCGCCTGCCCCGGCCACAGCGCGCTGGCGCCGTTGAGGCTCTGTTCGATGTTGTCCCGGATGCCGGCAAGCGTGCGGCCCAGCAGGGCGGCCAGCGCGTCCGCGGCCGGTTGCGACGAGGCGCGTGGCCGCACCATGTCCAGCAGCGACGAGCTCGGGTAGTTGACGATGCGGACCTCGTCGTCCTCGTCCAGCCCGGCCAGCACCTTGGCCCGGCGCACCGCCGTGCGCAAGCCGCCGAGTTCGTCGACCAGCCCGCGCTCGAGGGCGTCGGCGCCGGTCCAAATCCGTCCCTGCGCAACGCGATCGGCGGCCTCGGCGGTCAGGTTGCGCGCCTCGGCGACCCGCTGCACGAAGTCGGCGTAGAACAGGTCGGCCTCCGCCTCGCGATGGGCCTGCTGCTCCGGCGTGAACGGCGCGTCGATCGACCAGGCGTCGGCATTGGCGTTGGTGCGCACGGTGTCCGAGCCGACCCCCAACCGCTCCAACAGGTCCCGGATCACCAGCTTGCCGGTGATCACCCCGATCGAGCCGGTCACCGTCGCGGGGTTGGCGACGATGGCGTCGGCGCCCATCGAGACGTAGTAGCCGCCGGAGGCCGCCACCGCGCCCATGGACGCGACCACCGGCTTGCCGCGCTTGCGGGCCCTGGTCACCTCGCGCCAGATGCTCTCCGACGCGGTGATCGTGCCGCCCGGACTGTTCACCCGCAACACGATCGCGGACACCGAGTCGTCGGCGGCGGCCTGGCGCAGCGCCGCGCCGATGGTGTCGCCGCCGGCGGTGGCGGCGCCCAACGGCAGGAACTGGGGTCCGCCGCGGCCGTCGACGATCATGCCGTCGAGCGTGATGACGGCCAGCGTCGGCTTGGGCCGGCGGCCGGGAACCGACGGCCGGGGCGGGGCCAGCCGCGAACGGGCGGCGCCGGCGTAGCGCGCCAGGTATAGCCGCGGCGGCTCGGTGTCGTCCGAAACATCCTTCACGCCAACAAGTTCCGCGATCCGGGTGTAGGCCTCGTCGCGGAATCCGATCCGGTCGAGCAGCCCGGCGGCCACGGCGTCGTCACGCAACAGCGGAGCGCGGTCGGCCAGCGCGTCGAGGGCGCCCGGGTCGAGCTTGCGCGATTCGGCGATCGCCCGCCACGCCTGCTCCTGCAGGCTTTCCAGCATCCGGGTGACGGCCTCGCGGTGCGCGGTCGTGAAGCCGTGCTCGGTAAACCGGTTCATCGCCGACTTGTATTGGCCGCGCGCGACGAATTGCGGTTCGATGCCCGCCTTGTCGAACGCCTCGCGCAGGAAGGTGGCATTGCTCGCGAAACCGATCAACCCGACGCTGCCCGAGGGCTGCATCCACACCTCACCGAACGCCGAGGCCAGGTAGTAGGACATCGTGCCCGGGTAGGTTTCGGCCCACGCCAGCGAGGGCTTGGCGGCGCTGAACGCGGCGACGGCCTCGCGCAACTCCTGCACCGCCGCGGGCGGCGAGGCGCCGAGTTGCACGCGGGCGATCAGCCCGGCGACCCGCGGGTCCTCGGCCGCGCGGTGGATGGCGGCGACCGCGTCGCGCAACGTCATCGGCCTGCCGCCGCCGAAGATCGCCAGCGGGTCGAACCCCGTCGCCTCGGGCGGCGCGGAACGCAGGTCGAGTTCGAGCACGCAACCGTTGGGTACGCCGTGGTGGCGGGCGGTGTCGACGCGCCCGGCCAGCGCGCGGACGTCGTCGACTCCGGGGAGCAAGGGCAGGAAGGCGAACATGTTTGCAGCGTACCGACACCGCCGCCGTACGGTGGTGGGGTGAGGTTCTCCATCGCCATCCCGCAATTCGATTACGACGGGTTCGACGGCGAGGGGCTGCGCGATTACCTGGTCCGGGCCGAGGAGCTGGGGTTCGAGGGCGGCTGGGTGCTCGAGCAGATCATCGGCGACGCACCGCTGCTGGCGCCGCTGGAGCTGCTGGCCTACTGCGCGGCCTGCACCCGGCGGCTGCGCCTGGGGGTCGCCGTGCTGGTGACGTCGCTGCACGACCCGCTGCAGCTGGCCTCTTCGGTGACCGCCGTCGACCGGCTGAGCCACGGCCGGCTGGACCTCGGCGTCGGAACCGGTGGCGGCTTCCGCAGGTTCGCCGCGTTCGGCGTCGAAAAGGACACGTACATCTCGTATTTCACCGAGGGGCTGAAGCTGATGAAGGCGGCCTGGTCCGACGAACCCCGGGTAACCTTCCACGGCCGATTCCGCGACGTCGACGACCTGCCGATCGCGCCCAAGCCGGTGCAACGGCCACACCCGCCCATCTGGTTCGGCGGCCTGGCGCCCAAGGCCCTTGCCAGGGCGGTGCGCCACGGCGACTCGTTCCTGGGCGCCGGTTCGTCGACCACCGAGGCCTTCGCCGGGGCCGTCACCGTGGTGCGCCGCGAACTCGACGAACAGCAAAAGGACGCAGCGCATTTCACCGTCGGCAAACGCGTCTACCTGATGGTCGACGACGACGCCGCGCGGGCCCGCGAGCGGGTGCTCGCCGGGCTGCGGCGGATCTACGGCAAGATGCCGGGCGTCGAAGACGTCCCGGTGTCGGGCACACCCGACGACGTCGCGCGCGGGCTGCGGGAGGTGATCGACGCGGGCGCCGAATACCTGCTGCTCAATCCCGTCGGCGTAGACGTCGACGAGAACCGGGAGCAGATGGAACGCCTTGCCGCGGAGGTCATTCCGCGGCTCGGCTGATCAGAGCTCGGTGACCGATCCGCCGGCGGCGGTGATCTTCTCGCGGGCGCTGCCGCTGAACTTGTGCGCGGTGAGGTCGACCTTGACGGTCAGCTTGCCGTCGCCGAGGACCTTGACCAACGCGTTCTTGCGGACCGCGCCTTTGGCCACCAACTCGTCCACGCCGACGGAGCCGCCCTGCGGGAACAGCCGGTTGATGTCGCCGACGTTGACGATCTCGTATTCGGTGCGGAACCGGTTCTTAAATCCCTTGAGCTTGGGCAGCCGCATGTGAATCGGCATCTGGCCACCCTCGAAGGTGGCCGGCACGTTCTTGCGGGCCTTGGTGCCCTTGGTGCCGCGGCCGGCGGTCTTGCCCTTCGAGCCCTCACCGCGACCGACGCGGGTGCGGGCGGTCTTCGAGCCGGGCGCGGGCTTCAGATCGTGCAGCTTGATGGTCATTTGGCCTCCTCCACCTCAACGAGGTGATTGACCACCGCGATCAGGCCGCGGGTCTGTGGGTTGTCCTCACGGATCACCGAATGGCGAATCCGTCGCAGCCCGAGCGTGCGCAGGCTCTCCCGCTGCTTCCAGCGGGCCCCGATGGTGCTACGCACCTGGGTGATCTTCAACTGGCTCATTGCGGTGCCGTTCCCTCGCGCGCGGCACTGGCGGCCAGCGCTTCACTTTCACGTCGTGCCCGCAGCATCCCGGCCGGGGCGACGTCCTCGATGGGCAGTCCGCGCCGGGCGGCCACCTCCTCGGGCCGCTGCAGCAGCTTGAGCGCGGTGACGGTGGCGTGCACCACGTTGATCGCGTTGTCGCTGCCCAGCGACTTGGCCAGGATGTCGCGCACGCCAGCGCATTCCAGCACCGCACGCGCCGCGCCGCCGGCGATCACACCGGTACCGGGGCTGGCCGGGCGCAACAGCACCACGCCGGCGGCCGCCTCACCCTGCACCGGGTGCGTGATGGTGCCGCCGATCAACGGCACGCGGAAGAAGCCCTTGCGCGCCTCTTCCACGCCCTTGGCGATGGCGGCCGGAACTTCCTTGGCCTTGCCGTAGCCGACGCCGACCATGCCGTTGCCGTCGCCCACGATGACCAGTGCGGTGAAGCTGAAGCGCCGACCACCCTTGACCACCTTGGAGACACGGTTGATGGCGACGACCCGCTCCAGGTAGTTGCTCTTGTCGCCGTCGCGGTCGCGGCCACCACGCCCGCCGCCATCGCGCCGACCGCGGTTGTCGCCGCGCGAGTCGCGGTTGTCGCCGCGGGCTTCAGGGCCGCCGGCTGACTGTTCCGCCATTATGCGGTCCTTCCGGTCTTGTTCTCGGTCATCTAGAAACTCAATCCGTTCTCGCGTGCGGCATCGGCCAGCGCCGCGATCCGTCCGCCGTAGGTGTACCCGCCGCGGTCGAACACCACGGTGTCGATGCCGGCGGCCTTGGCACGCTCGGCGATCAGCTGGCCCACCCGCACGCTGCGGGCCTTCTTGTCGCCGTCCAGGCCGCGCACGTCGTCCTCGATCGAGGACGCGGCGGCCACCGTGGTGCCGTTCTCGTCGTTGACCAGCTGCACGTGGATGTGTCGCGCGGAGCGGTTGATGACGAGGCGGGGGCGCTCGGGCGTGCCCGCGATCTTCTTGCGCAGCCGGGCGTGCCGACGCAGCCGGGAGACCCGGCGCGTGGCGGATACGCTCTGCCCCACCGGCTTTCGTGCGGCGGTGTCAGCTTGTTTTTGCGCCATGACTACTTACCTGTCTTTCCGACCTTGCGGCGGATCTGCTCGCCCTCGTAGCGCACGCCCTTGCCCTTGTACGGGTCGGGACGGCGCAGGCGGCGGATGTTCGCCGAGATCTGGCCGACCTTCTGCTTGTCGATACCGGTGATCGAGAACTTCGTCGGCGACTGGACCGCGAACGTGATGCCCTCGGGCGCCTCGATGACCACGGGGTGGCTGTAACCCAGCGCGAACTCGAGGTTGGCGCCCTTGAGCTGCACGCGGTAACCGACGCCGAAGATCTCCATCTTGGTGGTGTAGCCCTCGGTCACGCCGGTGACCAGGTTGGACACCAGGGTGCGCGACAGCCCGTGCAGCGAGCGGTTGCGCCGCTCGTCGTTGGGACGGGTGACCACGATGGCGCCGTCCTCGTTGCGCGCCACCGTGATCGGTTCGGCGACCGTCAGATTCAGGCTGCCCTTGGGCCCCTTCACCGAGACCTGCTGGCCCTCGATCGTTACGTCGACTCCGGCGGGAACCGGAACCGGCTGCTTACCAATGCGCGACATGTCTATCCCCTCACCACACGTACGCGAGGACTTCGCCGCCCACGCCCTGTCTGGCTGCCTGACGATCGGTCAACAGGCCCGAGGAGGTCGAGATGATCGCCACGCCCAGGCCGCCCAAAACGCGCGGCAGGTTGGTGGATTTCGCATACACCCGCAGGCCGGGCTTGGACACCCGCCGCAACCCGGCGATGCTGCGCTCCCGGCTGGGGCCGTACTTGAGCTGGACGACCAGCGACTTGCCGACCCGGGCGTCTTCCGTCCGGTAGTCGGTGATGTAGCCCTCGGCCTTGAGGATCTGGGCGATGTTGGCCTTGATCTTCGAGTGCGGCAACGTCACCTCGTCGTGATACGCCGAATTGGCGTTGCGCAGACGTGTCAAGAAGTCTGCGATCGGGTCCGTCATCGTCATAACGGCTTTGGTACCTTCCTCGCGATGGTTCCCGGTCCGGGCCTGTCGCGCGCCTGTTCTGGGTTGGTCTTGGGGTCTGCTGTTACCAGCTGCTCTTCTGCACGCCGGGCAGTTCGCCCGCGTGCGCCATCTCGCGCAGGCAGATCCTGCACAGGCCGAACTTGCGGAAGACCGCGCGCGGCCGGCCGCACTTGTTGCAGCGCGTGTAGCCGCGCACCGCGAACTTCGGCTTGCGTGCGGCCTTATTGACCAGTGCCTTCTTCGCCATCTGCTCAGTTCTCCTTGAAGGGAAAGCCGAGGGCCCGCAACAGCGCTCGTCCTTCGTCGTCGGTTGTCGCCGAGGTGACGACGTTGATGTCCATGCCGCGGACCCGGTCGATCTTGTCCACGTCGATCTCGTGGAACACCGACTGCTCGGCCAGGCCGAAGGTGTAGTTGCCGACACCGTCGAACTGCTTGGGCGACAGTCCGCGGAAGTCGCGGATACGCGGCAGCGCGATCGAGGTGAGGCGGTCCAGGAACTCCCACATGCGGTCGCCACGCAGGGTGACCCGCGCGCCGATCGGCATGCCCTCACGCAGTTTGAACTGCGCGATCGACTTGCGCGCGCGACGGATCTCGGGGCGCTGCCCGGTGATCAGGCTCAGGTCGTTGACCGCGCCATTGATCAGTTTCGCGTCGCGTGCCGCGTCGCCGACACCCATGTTGACGACGACCTTGGTCACCGTCGGGATCTGCATGACGTTGGCGTAGCCGAACTGCTGCTGCAGCGAATCGCGAATCTCGTTGCGGTAGCGCTCTTTCAGGCGCGGCTGCACTTTTTCTGCTGTGGTCATGGCCTCAGATGTCCTTGCCGTTGCGCTTGGAGATGCGGACCCGCTTGCCGGTCTCCTCGTCGACGCGGTAGCCGACGCGAGCGGGCTTTCCGTCGGAGTCGACCACCATCACGTTGGAGACGTGGATCGGGGCTTCCTGCGTGACGATTCCGCCCGACTGCGCCCCGCGCTGGTTGGTCGAGATCGCCGTGTGCTTCTTGATCCGGTTGACGCCTTCGACCAGCACGCGGTTGCGGTCGGGGTAGGCCTGCAGCACCTTGCCCTTGGCGCCCTTGTCCTTGCCGGCGATGACCAACACGGTGTCGCCCTTGCGGACCTTCATTTACAAAACCTCCGGGGCGAGCGAGATGATCTTCATGAACCGCTTCTCGCGCAGCTCGCGGCCGACGGGGCCGAAAATGCGCGTGCCGCGCGGGTCGTTGTCCGGCTTGATGATCACCGCGGCGTTCTCGTCGAACTTGATGTAGCTGCCGTCCGGGCGGCGGCGCTCCTTGACCGTGCGCACCACGACGGCCTTGACGACATCCCCGCGCTTGACGTTGCCGCCGGGGATGGCGTCCTTCACGGTGGCGACGATGACGTCACCGATACCGGCGTAGCGTCGCGACGAACCGCCGAGCACCCGGATGCACAAGATCTCCTTGGCGCCGGTGTTGTCGGCGACCTTCAGCCGCGATTCCTGCTGAATCACTCGATCTCCTGACCTGGTTGCGTGTGCACGGCAGGAGGCAAGCCACAGCCCACCAAAAAACCTGACATGCGCGGTCTTTGTCACCGAAAGGCACGCGGGGCCGATTCGCACCGGCCGAGGTCTGCCCAAGGCAACCCCTAGAGTCTAGGGGACGACCAGCTCAGAGCCAAATTCGCGACCGAAGCGGGAGCGACCTGGCCGCGAGGCGGCTTCAGCGAGCGGTTTCCCCGATTCTCCGGATATCGGCGAGGTGGTGCACGCCCTCGTGCATCGCCTGGCGAACCAGCCAGCGGGCGGTGCGCCGCTCCCCCGGTAACCGGGTCCCGGTGCGGTCCCAACCGTCGTCCGCGATGCGCGCGACTTCGTCGCGAAATCCCGCCGCGGCGGCCGCCAGCTCGCCCAGCGTGGCGTCGATGTCGCAGTCGTTGTAGCGGAAGCGGCGGGCCCGCAGGTCGTTGAGCATCGGCTCCCACGCGGGCCGATCCTCGGTGCGGACGCGGTGCAGCCGGATGGTGAAGCTGACGTAGACGTCGCGCAGATGGCAGAGGTACTCGGCGACCGACCACACACCGGCGCCGGGCCGCGCGCGTCGAGCGTCGGGCGGGATCGCGGACACGGCCTCCCGCACCCTGTCCGGCAGGGCGGCGATGACGCCGACCGCTTCGCCGGGCGGGGTGTCGGAATAGCTGAGCCCACAGTCGGCGCAGACGTAATTTTCGCCGGCCAAGGGCGGCAGCGACGCGGACATGGAGCAATCATCCTGTGTCTGTGCGGAAACCGCCGCGGGAAATCCCGGCCGGGCGTTAAGATTTCGCCCATGACCAGGGGGAAGAAGGTTCTGTTCGCGCTGCTGCTGGCGTTCGCCGTCTCGACGACATCGGTGAGTTGCACACCCACCGTGATCACCTGCCCCGCGGGCGGCGGCCCGGTCGGCTGCTGATCGCGACCGCCGCTTTAGAAGGGCGGTGGCTCGTCGTCGTCGCCGGTGGCGTCGCGTGGCCGGTATCGGGCGGTGGTGCGCGCTCGGCGGTTGGATCTGCGCTCGGTGGCGACCCGGTAGGCGCGGTCCTGGCCGCGGGTGCGGCGTCGACGGGGCATCATCGCGGCGCGTTCGGCGCAGTAGTCCGGCGGGTCGGCTTCGGGAGCGGCGATCGCCCCGGTGGCCGCGCACAGGCTGGGGAACAGCAGCGCGCTGCCCGGTGTGGTGACGTAGGTGCGCCCGGCCGGGGAGGTCAGGATCAGCGTGCCGTCGGGCAGCTGCTTTTCGCGCCAGCCCCAAAACGTCTTCACCAAATGATGCGCGCGGCAGTAGCACTTGAGGTTGCTCGCGTGGGTGGGCCCACCAGCGGCGTGGGGAACGGTGTGGTCGATGTCGCAGGCCACCGCCGGGCAATCGCAGCCCGGCCAGCGGCAGGTCAGATCCCGGCAACGCACGAAATCGGCCAGCGCCTGCGAGGGCACATAGCCGGGCTCGGGCGGCGCATCCCCGGGATGGACCAGCGGCACCAGCGTGGCCGAGGCGGCCAGCTCGGCGATCAGCGCCGGCGGGATCAGCCCGTCCGCCCGCAGTTCGCAGGCCGGCGCCGCGCCGCGGCCGTCGAGGGTGGCCTGCTCGGCGATCACATGGATCAACACCGGCCCGGCCGGCGCCCGGGCGCCGGCGGCACAATCCGGTCGCCCGCACCGGCATCCCAGCCGGTCGGCCCCGGCGGCCAGCGCCCCCAGCGCATCGGCGCGGCGCTGCTCACGTGTGCGGGGATCGTCGCCGCACACGCTGACCGCCAACGCGGAAAGCCGCGCGTCCAGGGCGTGGGCGTCCGGGCTTAACAGCACGCCCTCGAGGCGGGCCAGCCCGTCCCCCATTTCGCCGATCCACACCTCGCGCCCCGCCGCGCGCTCGCGGCGCCGGCGCACCGCATCGGCGTCGGCTCTCGCCACGATCTTGTCCACCTGCGCGCCCAGCCGCGCCGAGGTCATCGACGGCCAGCGCGCCACCCGGGCGGCCAATTGCTCGTCCACACTGGCCATCACGTCGGGGTCGGTGATCAGATCGGTCCGGTACACCATGGTTTGCACCATCCGGAAATCGATGTCCCCGGCGGCGAAGACCTCGGCGACCCTGGGCAGCCGCTCGCGCAGCGCCCGGGCGTAGCGCACCCGGCTGGCCGCCAATCCCGGGCCGATCCGCAGCTCCGCGGCCACCTCGGCGGCCACCGCCGCCTCGGTGTCCACCGCCCAGTCCGCACGCTCCCCGCCCCGGGACAACCGGTAGGCGAACAGCTTCCCGATCGCCGCCAGCTGCCCGGCCGCCGCCCGATTCTCGCTCCGGGCGCATTCGCGCGCGGCGGCGAGGAACCCGGACGACTCGGCCGTCTTCGATGGGTACCGCCGCTCGAAGTGCTCGTCGAGGCCCGCGATCACCTCGGGCGACACCTTCGAATCGAACATATGTTCGAGTATGCCACCGGGCTCCGACAAAAGCGGCCCCGGCTAATCCCCCTGCCGTACCCAGGCGAAGATGTACAGGCTCATCGCCGTCACGAGCGCAATCAACACCCACTGCACGATCGCCTGGTCGATCCACGAACCGGGCGGCGGGGCGCCCGGCAGGATATTGCGCAGCGGGACGATGGCGAACAGGTTCGCGGCGTACCAGGTCGCGAACGGCGGCAAGAACTTCCTCCGGCCCAGCGCCATCGGGATGGCCACCAGCAGCGCCAGGGTGGGCAGGCTGATCAGGACCAGGCAGATGCCCAGGTCGAAGATCAGCGGGCCCTTGGCCCTCTTCAGCGTGATGACGACGTTGCCGTTGTCGGTGCCGCGCTGCGTCGGCAGCGCCCCGGGATCGTGGACGCGGTTGACCGTGATGTCCCACCCGTCCAACTCCCCGGTCACCTCGACCCGCGCGGGCACCTTTTTCAGGTTGTCCCCCGACCCGACGAACGCGTCGGCGGAGATCGGCTCGGTCTTGTAGGAGTCGAACGGCCAGTTACCGGGGTCGCCGTGCGCGACGACCGTCGTGCTGAGCTGCGCCGGCGCCTTGCCCTTCGGGTAATGCAGGTCCCCCAGGTCGCTCGTCGGATACAGGCGCACGGCGACGTCTGTGCCCAGCACGTCGAATCGGTTGTCGTACGCCGAAATCCCCGGATAGACAAGCACATTCACAGCGAGGTGCTTCGCGACCGGCTTGAGCTCCTCCACCTGTAGCTGCACGATGGTCGCGTCGCCGCCGCCCTGGCTGAGGTCCAGCGGCGGGAGCGGCCCCTCCGACCGCTCGAGCCAGTGGACCCCGAACAGGGACAGCATGTAGGCCGTCACGACAACCGCCAGGACGGCCACCCCGATCACGATGCGCGGCCGCTTCGCCATGTGTTTGCCGGACGGCGGCGCGGACGCCGGCGGGGCGTCCGACGGGGGCGGCGGCGCGGGCGCGGCGGGGGCCTCGGCGGTCATCGGGAAGCCGATGCGGATTCGGGACGCGTCGAGGGCCACACGTGGTCAGATGCTAGCGAACTCGCGAAGGCCCCGCGCCCCGACGAAAGCCCCGTCACCCCCCGGTCATGCGGCGGTAACCCGCTAGTCGCTTCGACTTCGGGAGACGTCCCCGGGCGCGGACCCGGTTTGCTGTGCGACGCAGCGAAAACCGATGTGGGTGGTCGCGGTGTCCTGTGATTGCGGGGACCGGGCGGCCGGGCGATACCGGTGGCAGTACTCCGGCGCACACAGGTGCGAGCCGCCCTTCAGCGTCTGGCTGACGGCGGGATCCGCGGGACCCACCGGGGCGCAACAGGCCTTCGGCGGCCGGTCGAGGCGGTGGTGCGCGGAGAACTCGGTGGCCGTCCACTCCCAGACATTGCCGATCATGTCCAGCAGACCGAATCCGTTGGGGGGAAACGTTCCAACCGGCGAGGTGCCCACCCAGCCGAGCGCTCCGTCGTTGCGATACGGGAACCGGCCCTGCCAGGTGTTGGCCATCAACCGCCCGTCGGGATTCGGCTCGTCCCCCCACGCGTACGTCGCGGCGCTCCCGCCACGGGCCGCGTACTCCCACTCGGCCTCGGTGGGCAACCGCCGGCCGGCCCAGCGCGCGTAGGCGGCCGCGTCGGGGTAGGCCACCTGCACCACCGGGTGATCGGCCCGACCGGTGAGATCGCTGTCCGGGCCGAACGGGTGTCGCCAGCTCGCACCCGGCACCCAGCGCCACCATTGCCGCCAGTCCCGCAGGTCGACCGGGCCCGGCGTGGGTGCAAAGACCATGGCGCCCGGACGCAGGTCCGCCGGATCGGCACCCGGGTACAGCGCCGGGTCGATCGGCTGCTCGGCGACCGTCAGATAGCCTGTGTCGGAAACGAATTCGGCGAACTGCGCGTTGGTCACCGGGTGCCGCTCCACCGCGAAGGCGGCAACGCTCACGGTGTGGATCGGCGCCTCTTCGGGGTAGAAGGTGGTCGACCCCATGCGGAACGATCCGCCCGTTAAGTCGACCAGCTCGGTGAGCACCCGTTCAGGGTACGAGCACCTCAGTCGGACTGCCGGTACCACGTCAACATGTACAACCCCATCGCGCCGACCAACGCGAGCAGCACCCAGATCACCAGTGCCTGGTCGATCCACGCCCCGGGCGGTGGCGAACCGGGAAGGAAGTTGCGGATCGGTATGACGGCGAAGAGCATCGCGGCGAACCACGTCACGAAGGGCGGCACGAACTTGCGCTTGCCCAAGGCGATCTGGATGGCCACCGCGAAAGCCAGGGCCGGCAGGGCGAACAGGACCAGGCAGATGCCGAGGTCGAAGATCAGCGGCCCCTTGGCCCGGTGCAGCGTGATGACCACGTTGTCGGGCCGATCCGATTCCTGGCTGGCTTCGCCGACGCGCTGCACGCTCACGTCCCACCCGTCCAAGGCCCCGGCGACCTCGACGCGGGCCGGGATGTATTGGCGCGCGTCGCCCTGGCCGACGAGGACGTCGGCGGAGAGCGTATCGGTGCGGTAGGAGTCGAACGGCCAGTTGTTGGGGTCCCCGTGCGCCTCGATCGTGGTGGCGACCTGCGCCGGCGACTTGCCCGCCGGGTATTGCAGGTCGCCCAGGTCGTTGGGCGGATCCATGCGGACCGCGGTGTCGGTCTTCAACACGTCGAGGCGCTTGTCGAACATCGAATCTTCCGGAATGACAAGCACTTTCACGGTCAGACGGTTGGCGATGGTGTCCAGCTTCTCGAGGCGGACCAACACGACGGTGTCGCCGGTCGCGTTCAAGTCCGGCGGCTTGAGCGGCTGCCCTGATCGGGCCAGCAGGTGGAAGCCGAACAGCGTGAGCAGGTAGACCACCAGGAAGCCCAACAGGGTACCGAGCCCGATGAAGAGGCGTCGCCTGGGCTTTTTCGGCGGCGTCTCGGGTGGCGCCGTCGCTGTAGCGGCAGGCGGAGGCGTTGCCGGGGTGGTGGGCTGCTGTTGCGGCGCCGTGTGGTGGGTCATCGTCCAACCTCCGTCGGAA
Source organism: Mycobacterium sp. ACS4054 (assembly GCF_001667275.1). Classification (GTDB taxonomy): domain Bacteria; phylum Actinomycetota; class Actinomycetes; order Mycobacteriales; family Mycobacteriaceae; genus Mycobacterium. The sequence goes on along the minus strand of NZ_LZHV01000058.1, from coordinate 240,531 downwards.
TCGACCGGTGCGCCGCTTGGGCGGCACGAGAGGTGATGGTAGCGAACCCTTCGCGTTCGCGCGCCAGAAGAGCAATATGCGAGCTATCAGGTAGGTTGCCGCAACATAGCCGGCGGGAGGCCGCCGGTTAGCGAATCGCCGCCGGTGCGATTCGTCGGCTTGGCGCGCACGCCGGCGTCCCTGTCAGTTCACCCGATGTTTGTTTGCTTGGCTGACGCGGTCGCGGTAAGTCTCGACGTGTGTCGAAACGGGGCCAGCGCCCCAGTGCTCGCCGTCGCCGCCGGGTGGCACGTACACCGTCTGCGCGAACCCGCAGTCCCCAGGAGCCAAGCAACGTGAAGCGCACCCCACCGGCGATCGCCATCGGCCTGCTCGCCGCGGCGGCCGTCGCGGTCTCGGCATGCAGCACCGACCCCCACCCCACCCTGGCGTATGCCGCGGGCGCCAAGGTGGACTGTGGCGGCAAGCAGGCCCTGACGGCCAGCGGCTCGACCGCACAGGCCAACGCCATGACGAAGTTCGTCGCGGCATACGGCAAGGTGTGCGCCGGCCAGACCCTCAATTACACCGCTAACGGGTCGGGTGCGGGGATCAGCGACTTCCTCGCCGGCAAAACGGATTTCGGCGGGTCGGACACGCCGCTGGCCGGAAACCAATACGCCGCGGCCAAGCAACGCTGCGGCGGCGCCGATGCCTGGAACCTGCCCGTGGTGTTCGGGCCGCTTGCGATCACCTACAACCTGGGCTCGGTCGACTCGTTGGTGCTCGACGCGTCGACCATCGCCAAGATCTTCGACGGCACCATCACCCGCTGGGACGACCCGGCCCTCACCACGCTCAACGCGTCCATGCCGGCCGAAGACATCCGGGTCATCTACCGCAGTGACGCGTCGGGGACGACGGACAACTTCCAGTCCTACCTGCAGGCCGCCTCCGGCGGGGCCTGGAACAAGGGCGCGGGCAAGGCGTTCAACGGCGGCGTCGGCACCGGCGCGGCGGGCAACAATGGCACCGCGGCGCTGGTGAAGTCCACCGAGGGCGCGATCAGTTACAACGAGCTGTCTTTCGCTCTGCAGCAAGGGCTTTACGCCGCCGAGATCAAGACCCCGGCGAGCCGCAGGTCGTTACGGCCGGTGCGCATCGGCACCGACACCGTCGGCAAGACCATCACCGGCGCCAAGATCATCGGCAGCGGCAACGACCTGGTGCTCGACATCTCGTCGTTCTACAACCCCGCCCAGCCGGACGTGTACCCGATCGTGTTGGCCACCTACGAGATCGTCTGCTCGAAATATGCGGACCCCGAAACGGCCAAGGCGGTCAAGGCCTTCCTGCAGGCCGCGATCGGTCCCGGCCAGGTCGACCTCGCCCGCAACGGCTACATCCCGCTCTCGCCGGACTTCCAGTCGCGGGTCTCGAGCGCCGTCGACTCGATCAGCGCTGCGGGAGCGACGAATTCGGAGTAACCGCTAGGCCTTGTGCGCGCGCCTGCGGTCGCGTTGCCGCCACCAGCCGTACAGGAAGAGGGCCATCGCGGTGACCAGACCGATCAGGACCCAGAGCACGACGGCCTGGTCGATCCACGACCCGTACGGTGGGCTGCCCGGCAAGATGTTGCGCAGCGGGACAATGGCGAACAGCATCGCGCCGTACCACGTAGTCATGGGCGGCAGGAACGACGTCCTGCCCAGCGCCACCGGGATGGCAACCCACAACGCCAGCACGGGCAGGGCGATGAGCACCAGGCAGATGCCCAGGTCGAAGATCAGCGGACCCTTGGCCCTGTGCAACGTGATGATCACGTTGTCCTGAACGTCGGGGTTGGCGTCCTCGGGGTCGTGGACGCGGGTCACGGTCGCGTCCCAGCCGTCCAGCTTGCCGGTCACTTCCACGCGGGCGGGCGCCTTTTCGCGGTTCTGGCCGGTGCCGGTGAACACGTCGGCCGCGATGACTTCCGTCTTGTAGGAGTCGAACGGCCAGTTGCCGGGGTCGCCGTGGGCCGCCAGCCCGGTGCTGACTTGCGCCGGCGCCTTTCCTACGGGGTACTGCAGGTCGCCCAGATCGTTCTCCGGATACAGCCGCACGGCCGCGTCCGTGGTCAGCACGCCGAAGTTCTTGTCGTACAGCGAATCCTTTGGGTAGACAAGCACATTCACCGTCAAGCGATTGGCGACGGTGTCCAGCTTCTCGAGGTGCACCTGCACCACGCTGTCCTCGGCCTCGAGCTTGCTGAAGTCCACCGGGGGCAACGGGGGTGCCGACTTTGCCAACAGGTGAACGGCGATCAGCGACAGGACGTAGATGACGATGACGGCCACGACAATGCCGAAAGCTATCGCGATTTGCCGGCCCCGGGAGCCGGGGGGGGGGGGCGGCGCGGGAGGCGCCGGGGTCCCGGCGGTCATTTTGGCATCACGCGCCAGATGCTAGCAGGGACAACGGTTTTTCAGGGGATAATGACGGCGAATTGCTGCATGACCGTGGATTTGGCCGCGTCGAATCCGGGCACTTTGCCGGGCCCCTCCAGGTGGACGACCACCAGGTACGCCTGGGTGTTCGTCCAGACGTGGGTGATGCGGTCGGCGAATTCGGTTGCAGGAGGCCCGCCGTCGGTGCCGCTGAGCAGCTGGCTGCTGTAGCCGCAGAACTGGGCCGCGGTGACGGTGACCTTCACTGTCGGCTTCGCCGTTCGCAAGTCGGTGGCGTAGCGCAGGAACGCACCGCCGGGCTCGAGGTCCGTGCGGGCGATGCTGACCCGCACCGACATGCCGTCGGGTCCGGTCGACGTCAGCGCGACGTCACCGCTGCCCGGGGCGGAACTCCAGCCGTCCGGAAGGGCGACCGTGAGCACGGGCGCCACCGGGTCGGCCACCGAGGCCTTGGTCATGGAGCCGCTGGCGGGCGGCGGCGGGAAGCACACCAGCGCATTGGGTGGAATGTGGTCGGGCAGCGTGGTTTCGACGCCGGGCACCGGCTCGGCCGGGTCGGACAGCCGCGTGGTCGAGGTCGTCGACGAGGCGGTCCCACCGATGGCGTTGCCGGCGGTGGTCTTCTCGCATCCCACCGCCGGGAGCGCCAACACGCACAGCGCCAGGGCTTCAGTCGCGCGAAAAGGCAAGCGCAATTTCGGCTTCCACGTCGACGTAGGGCCGACCGGACAGGTCGACGGTGACCTGAGCGATGGTGCCGCCGGTGAAGGTGAACGGCGCCTTATAGCGGCTGGATACCCCGGAGCCGCCGTTGCGCCCGACGGTGATGCCGGCGCCCGCGAGCCCGAACGTACCGGGATGGGTTTGCACGTCCGCGAGCGTGCCGACGACGTCGTCGTCGATGAACAACGTCACGTCGCCGAGCGGCGTGTGACTGTTCGGCACGGTTCCGGTCCGCGTGTAGCTCGCACCGAACAGGTGCCTGCCCAGCGGCACCGCGCCCGACGAGGAGACCTCCTGCTGCCGCTCGCCGAGGAAGTTGTAGACGTAGTGCAGGCGTCCGTCCTGGATGAACAGCACATGCCCGCCGTGGGCCCCGCCCTGTTTGAACAGCACGCCTTCCGCGCCGGTGGTATCGACGGTCACCTCGGCCAGCACCGAGAACGACCTGCCCTGGATTTCGGCGGCCGCACCGATGCTCACGTCCGCGCAGTCGGGATAGTAGACGTAGCTGGACCGCTCGCCGACGAGGTACGGGCGGACCCGAGTCAACGTCTCCATGATGTTCAGGTCCGACAGCGGCAGGCCGTTGTACTTGGCGGCTTCGGAGAACCACAGCGCCTTGAGTTCCTCGAGTTTGTCCGGGTGTTCGGCAGCCAGGTCCCGGCATTGGCTGCGGTCGGCCTCGATGTGGAACAGCTCCCAACGGTCGGCGTCGAAATGCGACCAGCCGGCCGGTGTCGCCGCGTGGATGGTGTTGGCGAACCAGCCCTGGTGCCAGATCCCCCGGGTGCCGAGCATGGAGTAGAACTGGGTCTGCTTGCCGGTGGCAACGCTCGGATCGGCAAGGGCCGCTTTGAAACTCACGCCGTCCAGCGGCTTTTGCGCGATCCCCCGGACGGTCTCGGGCGGCGTCATGCCCAGCAGGTCGTAGACCGTCGGCGTGATGTCACAGACGTTGACGTAGTTGTCCCGAACCTCGCCGTGCGCCGCAATTCCATTGGGCCACGACACGATCGCCGTGTCGGCGATGCCGCCCTCGTGCGACGCATACCGCTTGTACAGCTTGTAGGGGGTGTTGAAGGCCATCGCCCAGCCGATGGGGTAATGGTTGTACGTCTCCGGCCCGCCCAGGTGGTCGAACAGCTTCATGCTTTCTTCCACGGTGTCGATGTAGCCGTTGAAGAACTTGCCCTCGTTCACCGAGCCGTTCGGGCCACCCTCCCCGCTGGCGCCGTTGTCGGAGATCACCACGATCAGGGTGTTGTCCAGCTGGCCGGACTCCTCCAAATAGTCCAGTATTCGGCCGATTTGGGCGTCGGTGTAGCTGAGGAAGCCGGCGAACACCTCGGCCATCCGGGCGAACAGCCGCTTCTCGTCGTCGTTCAGCGAATCCCAGGGCCGCACGGTGTCCTGCAGCGGCCAGGGCTCGCCCTGCGGACCCTTGACGTCCGCGTACGGGTTGACCGGCGACAGCTGCGTCTCCGGCGGGACGATGCCCATCGACTTCTGGTTTTCCAACACGATTTCGCGGTAGGCCTCGTAGCCCATGTCGAAGCGGCCGGCATAGCGGTCCGCCCATTCTTTGAAGACGTGGTGCGGCGCGTGCCCGGCGCCCGGGCACACGTAGCTGAACCACGGCTTGTCCGGCGCGATCACCTTGGCGTCGCGGATGAATTCGATGGTCTTGTCGGCGAGGTCCTTCGACAGGTGGTAGCCGTCCTCCGGTGTGCCGGGCGGGTTGACGGGATGGTTGTCGTACACCAGGTCCGGATACCACTGGTCGGTCTCGCCGCCCAGGAAACCGTAGAACCGTTCGAATCCGCGCGAGGTCGGCCAATGTCGTTTGGTGGACGCCAGATTGGACTCTTCGAGCGGGGTCAGGTGCCACTTGCCGACGCAGTAGGTGTTGTAGCCACGCTCGGCGAGCACCTCGGAGAGCAGCGCGGTGTCGAACGGGATGCGGCCGTTGGCGTTGGGGAACGCGTCGGTGAACTCTTCGATGGTGGCCATGCCGACGGTGGTGGCGTTGCGCCCGGTCAGCAGCGACGCGCGGGTCGGCGAGCACAGCGCCGTCGTGTGGAACTGCGACAGCCGCACACCGCGCTCGGCGATGCGGGTCATGGCGGGCATCTCGACCAGGCCGCCGAAACAGTCCCAGGTGGCGATGCCGGTGTCGTCCCAAACCAAATAGAGGATGTTCGGCGAGTTCTGCGGTGCGGTGGGCGCGGCGTACGGTCCCCAGTCCGGCTCGGAGTCCCGGATATCCAGCTCGATCCTGCCTTGAAAGCCTCGCGAGTCAGTCGACATGCGCCGAGCGTAGCGCCGCCGGGAATTTCCCGATCTTTTTTCGCCGTGCCGCTCCCCGGGGCAAAGCAAAACGCCCGAGACCGTAAGGTCTCGGGCGTTTCGATGTGGCTTAGGGCTACTTGGCCTTCTCCAGGATTTCCACCAGGCGCCACCGCTTGGTCGCCGACGTCGGACGCGTCTCCATCAGCGAGACGCGGTCGCCGATGCCCGCGGTGCTGTTCTCGTCGTGCGCCTTCACCTTCTTGGTGGTGCGGATGATCTTGCCGTACAGCGGGTGACGCACGCGGTCCTCCAGCTCGACCACGATCGTCTTCTGCATCTTGTCGCTGACCACGTAACCGATGCGCACCTTGCGGCGGCCACGCACCTTCGGATTGGCCGGCGTGTGCTTGGCGCCCTTGTCCTTCGCGCCGGCGTCCTTCGCGGCCGCCTTCGGCGCAGCCTTCTTCGCTTCTGCCATCACGATTCCTTACCGTCGGGCCCGGAAGCCAGGCCCAGTTCTCGTTCGCGCAGCACGGTGTAGACGCGTGCGATCTCCTGACGCACCGTGCGCAGCCGGCGGTTGTTGGTGAGCTGCCCGGTCGCCATCTGGAAGCGCAGGTTGAACAGCTCCTCCTTCGACTCGCGCAGACGCTCGGTCAGCTCCTCTTCGGTGAGCTCACGCAGTTCGCCAGGCGAAATTCCCACTGCCATCAGAACTGATCCTCTCGGGTGACGATGCGTGCCTTGATCGGCAACTTGTGGATTGCACGGGTGAGCGCCGCCCGGGCCACCTGCTCGTTGGGGTAGCTCAGCTCGAACAGCACGCGGCCCGGCTTGACGTTGACCACCCACCACTCGGGCGAACCCTTACCGGAACCCATCCGGGTCTCGGCGGGCTTCTTGGTCAGCGGGCGGTCCGGGAAGACGTTGATCCACACCTTGCCGCCACGCTTGATGTGGCGGTTGATCGCGATACGCGCGGACTCGATCTGCCGGTTGGTGACGTAGGCGTGCTCCAGGGCCTGGATGCCGTAGTCACCGAAGTTCACCGCCGTGCCGCCGCTGGCGATGCCGCGCTGGCGGGGGTGGTGTTGCTTGCGGTGTTTAACCCTGCGGGGAATCAACATGATTCAGCTCTCCGTGCTCTGCGGTTCTGCGGCGGGCGCGGCCGCGGCCGCCGCCGCCTGCTCCTCGGCACCCGCGGCGGCGCGACCGGCCTCGGTGCTGGTCGCCGTGGTGCCCGACGCACCGCTGCGGCGGGGGCGCGTGCCCGACGGACGCTCGCGGCGCGGACGGTCGGCGCCCGCCGGGGCGGCGGCCGCCAATTCGCGCTTCCCACCGACGATGTCGCCCTTGTAGATCCACACCTTCACGCCGATCCGGCCGAAGGTGGTCTTCGCCTCGTACAGGCCGTAGTCGATGTCGGCGCGCAGCGTGTGCAGCGGCACCCGGCCCTCGCGGTAGAACTCCGAGCGGCTCATCTCCGCGCCGCCGAGACGGCCGGAGCACTGCACCCGGATGCCCTTGACGTTGGGCTGGCGCATCGCCGACTGGATGGCCTTGCGCATGGCGCGGCGGAACGCCACGCGGTTGCTCAGCTGCTCGGCCACGCCCTGGGCCACCAGCTGGGCCTGCGACTCGGGGTTGCGGACTTCCAGGATGTTCAGCTGAACCTGCTTGCCGGTCAGCTTTTCCAGGTCCGCGCGGATGCGGTCCGCCTCGGTGCCGCGGCGGCCGATGACGATGCCCGGCCGCGCGGTGTGGATGTCGACCCGCACCCGGTCGCGGGTGCGCTCGATCTCCACGTCGGCGATGCCGGCGCGCTCCAGACCGGTGGACAGCAGCTTGCGGATCGCGACGTCTTCCTTGACGTAGTCGGCGTACTGCTTGTCGGCGTACCAGCGGGATTTCCAGTCGGTGGTGATGCCCAGCCGGAAGCCGTGCGGATTGATCTTCTGGCCCACTAGTCTGAGCCTCCCTTCGCTTCCGAGGTCTCAGACGTAGCTTTCTTCGCCGGGGCGGACTTCGCCGCGGCTTTCTTGGCGGGTGCCTTCTTGGCAGCCGAACCAGCTGCGGCCTTCTTGGCCGGGGCCTTCTTCGCGGGCGCCTTGGCGGCGGCCTTGCTGGCCTCGGCGCGGCGGGCCCTCGTCGACTTCGCCGAACGCTGGTCCTTGGCCGGCCGGCTCTCCACCACGACGGTGATGTGGCTGGTGCGCTTGCGGATCCGGAACGCGCGACCCTGCGCGCGCGGGCGGATGCGCTTGGCGGTCGGTCCCTCGTCGGCGTAGACGGTCGCGACCACCAGGGTGGCCGGGTCCAGCCCGTTGTTGTTCTGCGCGTTGGCCGCGGCGCTGGCGATCACCTTGGCCACCGGCTCGCTGGCGGCCTGCGGCGCCCAGCGCAGGATGTCCAGCGCGTCGGACACGGACCGTCCGCGCACCAGGTCGATCACCCGGCGCGCCTTGGTCGGTGACACCCGCACGAACCGCGCTTTGGCGACCGCCGACGGGAATTCAGTTGTGGTCATCGCCGTTTGGCCTTCCGGTCGTCCTTGATGTGTCCCTTGAAGGTGCGCGTAGGGGCGAATTCACCAAGCTTGTGACCGACCATCGCCTCGGTGACGAACACCGGGACGTGCTTGCGCCCGTCGTGGACGGCGAAGGTGTGGCCGATGAAGTCCGGGATGATCGTCGAACGCCGGGACCAGGTCTTGATGACCTGCTTGGTGTTCTTCTCGTTCTGCACGTCCACCTTCTTCAGCAGGTGGTCGTCGACGAACGGGCCCTTCTTCAGGCTGCGTGGCATGAGTTACTCCTACCGGCCGTGCTTCTTGCCGGTGCGACGGCGCCGGACGATGAGTTTGTTGCTGGCCTTGTTCGGGTGGCGGGTCCGGCCCTCCGGCTTGCCCCACGGGCTCACCGGGTGCCGACCACCGGAGGTCTTACCCTCACCACCACCGTGCGGGTGGTCCACCGGGTTCATGACCACACCACGGACCGAAGGGCGCTTGCCCTTCCATCGCATCCGGCCGGCCTTGCCCCAGTTGATGTTCGCCTGCTCGGCGTTGCCCACCTCGCCGACCGTGGCGCGGCAGCGCACGTCGACGCGGCGGATCTCACCGCTGGGCATGCGCAGCGAGGCGTAGGTGCCCTCCTTGCCGAGCAGCTGGATGCTCGAGCCGGCGGAGCGCGCCAGCTTGGCGCCACCGCCCGGCCGCAGCTCCACGGCGTGGATGACGGTGCCGGCCGGGATGTTGCGCAGCGGCAGGTTGTTGCCCGGCTTGATGTCGGCGTTCGCGCCCGACTCCACCACGTCGCCCTGCGAAAGCCCTTGCGGCGCGATGATGTAACGCTTTTCGCCGTCCAGGTAGTGCAGCAGCGCGATGTTGGCGGTCCGGTTCGGGTCGTACTCGATGTGCGCGACCTTGGCGTTGACCCCGTCCTTGTCGTTGCGGCGGAAGTCGATCACCCGGTAGGCGCGCTTGTGACCGCCGCCCTTGTGCCGGGTGGTGATGCGGCCGTGCGCGTTACGGCCACCGTGACCGTGCAGCGGACGCACCAGCGACTTCTCCGGCTCCGACCGGGTGACCTCGGCGAAGTCGGACACGCTGGAGCCGCGGCGGCCCGGGCTCGTCGGCTTGTACTTACGAATTGCCATGTCTAATCAAGTCTTTCTCTCGCTACGCCGGTGCCCCGAACAGGTCGATCGGCTTGCTGCCCGGCGCCAGCGTGACGATGGCCCGCTTGGTGCCCTTGCGCTTGCCGTATCCGGTCCTGGTGCGCTTGCGCTTGCCCTGCCGGTTCGCGGTGTTCACCGATGCGACCTTGACGGCGAAGATCTTCTCGATGGCGATCTTGATCTGCGTCTTGTTCGAATCGGGGTGCACCACAAAGGTGTACACGTTCTCATCCAGCAGGCCGTAGGACTTCTCCGAGATGACCGGGGCCAGGATGATGTCGCGCGGGTCGGTGATGGTCGCCATCTACGCCGAAACCTCCTCGGTGCTAGCCGGATTGCCCTTGATGTAGGCGTTGAGGGCCTCAACGCTGAACACCACGTCGTCGGAGCGCAACACGTCATAGGTGTTGAGCTGGTCGGCCGTCAGGATGTGCACACCGGGCAGGTTGCGCACGCTCTTGGCGCCGGCCTCGTCGCTGCGGCCGATCACGATCAGCACGTTCTTGCGGTCGGTCAGCGTGCCCAGGAACGCCCTGGCGTTCTTGGTTGACGGGGTCTGACCCGACACCAGCTCGGTGACCGCGTGGATGCGGCCGTTGCGCGCCCGGTCCGACAACGCGCCGCGCAACGCCGCGGCGATCATCTTCTTCGGGGTGCGCTGCGAGTAGTCGCGCGGCTTGGGGCCGTGTACGACGCCGCCGCCGGTGAACTGCGGGGCCCGCGTCGAACCCTGGCGGGCACGACCGGTTCCCTTCTGGCGGTACGGCTTCCGCCCACCGCCACTGACCTCGCCGCGGGTCTTGGTCGAGTGCGTCCCCTGGCGAGCCGCCGCGCGCTGCGCGGTGACCACCTGGTGCATCAGGGCGATATTGGCCGGGGCGTCGAACAATTCGGCCGGCAGCTCGACGGAGCCCTCGACCTTGCCGTCCGGCGTCTTGACGTCGATCTTCAAGGATTTCGAGTCAGCCATTACTTCTCACCTCGTTTGATCGCGCTGCGGACCACCACGAGCCCGCCGGTGCGGCCGGGGACCGCGCCCTTGATCAGCAGCACGCCGTTCTCGGTATCGACCTTGTGCACCACCAGGTTCTGGACGGTCACCCGGTCATTACCCATCCGGCCGGCCATCCGCGTGCCCTTGAAGACGCGCGCCGGGGTGGCGCAACCACCGATCGAACCCGGCCGGCGGTGCACCGCCTGCGCACCGTGGCTGGCGCCCTGGCCGCGGAAGCCGTGACGCTTCATGGTGCCGGCGAAGCCCTTGCCCTTGGAGGTGCCGGTGACGTCGACGTACGCGCCGTCGGCGAAGATCTCCGCGGTCAACTCCTGACCGACCTCGTATTCGCTCGCGGCGGCCTCGTCATCGAGCCGCAACTCGGCCAGGTGCCGGCGCGGGTTCACGCCCGCGGCGCTGTATTGACCGGTCACCGGCTTGTTCACCTTGCGCGGGCTGATCTCGCCGTAGGCCAGCTGAACGGCGCTGTAACCGTCACGCTCGGGAGTGCGGATGCGGGTGACCACGTTGGGCCCGGCCTTGACCACCGTCACCGGCACGACCCGGTTGTTCTCGTCGAACACCTGCGTCATGCCCAGCTTGGTACCCAGAATGCCTTTTCTTGCCATGAGCTCTGGATCTCCTACTGGATGTTGACGTCGACACTGGCCGGAAGGTCGATGCGCATCAGCGCGTCGACGGTCTTCGGCGTCGGGTCGAGGATGTCGATCAGCCGCTTGTGAGTACGCATCTCGAAGTGCTCCCGCGAGTCCTTGTACTTATGCGGAGAGCGGATGACGCAATACACGTTCTTCTCAGTCGGCAGCGGCACCGGACCTACGACACTGGCACCCGTGCGGACGACGGTCTCGACGATTTTGCGCGCCGATGCGTCGATGGCCTCATGGTCGTAGGCCTTGAGCCTGATGCGGATCTTCTGTCCCGCCACGCTTCTCCTACCCTCACTCCACTTACAAAAATCCGTGTCCGGACCTGGTGCTCCCAGCGCGCTGACCGGGCCCGGGCCAATCCTGGGCCGATCGAGCGTCGCGCCGGATACTGCGCCGCTGTTTACCTGTCGTGGTCCACCGGCCCCCGCGGTCGGGTGTGTCACCCTCACGCAGCCTGGACCGCGGCCGAAAAGTCGCGCTCCAAGGATGGGACCGGACGCGCCCGTTTTGGGCGCTGGTCGTATGCCCGACCAGGCGCAAACCCGGCCCAAGGCAACCTGAACAGTATGCCCTAGATCATGGGTTTGGCCAAATCCCGGGCGATGGCCGCCGACCTGGGCGTTTGGGGCCTCAGGCGCCCGCCGGTTCGACCCTCGCCGCGCCCGCCCGGTTGTGGGCGCGCTGTACATAGAGGAAACCGTCGACGGCGGCGAGCGCGCACTCGCGGTAATCGAAGTCGGGAAGCGTCGACAGGCGCCCCAGCACCAGGGGCCCGATGAGCAGCGCGATGGCCCGGGACCGGTCCACTTCGCCCAGTTCGGCGGCCTCGGGGCTGTCGAAAATGGCGTCGAACGGCGCCGCGTACTGCTGGGCGATGCGCTCGCGCAGGGTGGTGATCGCCGTGCTGTTCGTCGCGCAGTCGCGGGGTTCCGGCATCTCGTCCAGGTCCCGACCCATGGACAACCACGACATGGCCGTCATCAGGGCCGGCGCCTGCGCCACCGACTCGGCCTGGGCCAGCACCACCGCGACCAGGCGATCCCGCAGCGAACCCTCGGCCGGCGGCGTGGGTGACGGCGGGATGAGGCTGTTGAAAGCAGCTGCCAGCAAGTCGTTTCCGCTCGGGAAGTGGCGGTATAGCGTGGCCCTGGCTACGTTGGCGGTGCGGGTGACCGCGTCGACGGTCACCGCGCTGGGCCCCCCGGAACTCAGCAACGACGCGGCGGCCTCGAGCAGGCGGGCCCGCGAGCGGGCCGGGCGTGGATCGGTGGTGCTGCCGGTAATTGTGACCCACCTCCCTGTTTGGGAACGAGACTATCGGTCTACCTACAAGACTGTCGGTCTCGAATCTTCGAACGCCACCGTGGGGAGGCGCAGCACATGGTCGAAACCCTGGTCCGGCCTGACCAGAGTACTGATGTAGTCAGCATCGGGGGTAGCCCCCGCGCCCGGAACTGGACGCTGGCCGTCGCCTGCATGGGGGTGGCGCTGGTGGTCGCGTCGATGACGGCGCTGAACACCGCGCTGGGGGACCTCGCGGTGGCCACCTCGGCCACCCAGTCGCAGCTGAATTGGATCGTCGACGGATACACCGTGGCGCTGGCGTGCCTGCTGTTGCCCGCCGGAGCGATCGGCGACCGCTACGGCAGGCGCGGCGCCCTGCTGCTCGGGCTGGTGGTCTTCGCCCTGGGCTCGATGGCGCCCGCGCTGCTGCACAGCCCGGCCCAGATCATCGCCGGCCGCGCGGTCGCCGGGATCGGCGCGGCCTTCGTGATGCCGGCCACGCTGTCGCTGCTGACCGTGGCCTTCCCGAAGGACGAGCGCACCAAGGCGGTCGGCATCTGGGCCGGCACCGCCGGGTCCGGCGGCGTGCTGGGGATGATCGGTTCCGGCCTGCTGCTGCGCTTCTGGGATTGGCACGCGATCTTCTGGTCGCTGGGCGCGGCCGGACTGGTGATCTTCGCGCTGGCGTGCACCGTGTCCTCGTCGCGCGACGGCGGCGCCCCGCGGATCGATTCGCTGGGCGCGGTGCTGATCGGCGCCGCGGTGGCGATCGCGGTGGCCGCGATCCTGGAGGCGCCGACCCGCGGCTGGGATGACCCGCTGATCTGGGGCGGGCTTGTCGCGGGGGCGGTGCTCGCGGCCGCGTTCGGTGCCGTCGAGTTGCGGCTCGCCGGGCGCAGCAGGCAGCCCCTGCTGGATGTCCGGTTGTTCGCCGACCCGAATTTCGCCACCGGCGTCGCCGCGATCGTCATCCTGTTCGGCGCGACGTTCGGGTTCTTCTACATCGGCATGCAATACGTACAGCAGATCATGGGCTACTCGGCGCTGGCGACGTCGGTCGCCTTCGGCCCGTTCATGGTTCCGCTGGGCATTTTCTCGGCGCTGTCGTTCTGGTACGTGCCCAAGTTGGGCCTGCGGCTGGTGCTGTTCGTCGGCACCCTGCTGATGGCGGTCGGGTTCGCGTGCATGTGCCTGCTGACCCTGCACACCTCTTATCTGCAATTCGCCTGGCCGACATTGATATTGGCCACCGGCATCGGGATCTGCACGGCGCCGACGACCTCGGCGATCATGGGAGCGGTGCCCGACGAGAAACAGGGCGTCGCCTCCGCGGTGAACGACACGTCCCGGGAGATGGGCGGAGCGCTGGGGATCGCGGTGGCCGGTTCGATTCTGGCGGGCCGGTATTCGCACGAACTCGCCCCCAAGCTGGCGGACTTTCCCGCGCCCGTGCGCGGCCCGGCCACCGACTCGTTGGCCAAGGCCGTCGAGGTGGCCGGCAGGATCGGGGCCCCGGGCCGCGAGCTGGCCGACCTCAGCAAGACCGCGTTCCTGGCGGCCATGCACGCGTCCACCATCGCGATGGCCGTGATCGTCGCCGTCGCCGCGGTGCTGATCGGGATATGGGCGCCCGGCCGCGACGGCCGGCAGCTGCGGCCGGTGCGGGGCCTGCTGGCCCGGCGCACCCGCTGATTCCAATGCCGTTGTTTCCCAGCACGTTCAAGGAGCTGTAAGCGGCCGCGGGTGCTTGAAACCGCCCGCCGATTCTGGTATCAGAAATATATATCGACAGGTACAGGTCATCTCTGTTACGGCGAGGTGGATGTGGTGTTGATTCCGGTTAAGAGCGTGGCCGGGCCGGCATGGCCGGTCTCCACGGCCTGGGCGCGAGAGCGTTCGCCTCCGGTATGGGCGTGATATCAAGCCGGCCAACGCTTTCAGGTGTCACGAAGGGAGGTCTACCGGCGGCCGTGCCGTCCACGAATATTGCGACGCATTGTCGGCGCGATGCACACTCGCGCGCGCACTGCCACTGTCGTGGCCATCTACGTGGATCGCATGAACAATCGCCACTCGGGGGCGCGCCCCATGCCTCACCCATGGGGCCGCCCCCACATTCACCGAACGAAGCCGGCGGCCCGGTGCCCGAGCATCACGATGGTGGCGTGCGGCCCGCGGCTGGTGATGGTGGGCAGGATCGAGCCGTCGATCACCCACAGGTTTTCGATGCCGTGCACGCGGCAGCGATGATCGACGACGGCACCCGGGTCGCTCTCCGGGCCCATCGGCGCCGTGCCACAGAGGTGTTGGGATGTTGACCAGGACGGGGTCCCGACATGGGTTGCGCTGGAAGCCAATTCGCGGGCCATCTCCGCTCCCCGGCGTAGCGCCGCGACGTCTTTGGGCTCGCTGTCGTAGCGATGCTCGATGCGGGGCGCCGCGGCGGGATCTGCCGACGCCAGCGTGATGCGCCCGCGGGCCCGCGGCTGCATCAACGCCACCCCGATGTGCGGCCAGTCGGCGTGCCCGGCCGTGCCGTCGCCGGTCATCGCGACGAATCCGCCCGTGTAGGGCCTGATCTCGAGATCGTCGGCGGTGCTGAGCACGACCTCGAGCACCGGCCGGCCGGGAGCCACCGCCCAGTCGGTGGGCAACACCCACTCGGGGTGATCGCTGAACGACGCGCCCACCGGAAGGGGCGCCCGCACCGGGATGCCGACCGCCCGCAACCCCTCCTCGACGCCGACGCCGGAAAGCATGAGCAGCTGCGCCGTTTGAATGGCCCCGGCGCACAGGACGATCCGGTCGGCGGTCATGGTCATGCGCCCGTGCGGGCCGATCGTCTCGACACCCACCGCGGCGGTGCCGGCGAACCGCAGGCCCACCGCGCTGGTCCGCGCGCGCAGCGTCAGATTGCGCCGGCCCAGGGCCGGCAGCAGGTATCCGGCACCGGACCCGGTGCGCACGCCGTCGACGATGTTGAGCGGCACCGCGCCCAGTCCCGAAACCGGCCCAGGCCCAACGTCGTTGAGGTCATCGATCCAGTCGAACCCCGCGCTCCGCGCGGCATCGATGAAACGCTCGGTGGTGCCGGCCATTTCGTGGGTACGGCGCACCTTGATCGGGCCGTCGGCGCCGTGGGCGGGGCCACTGAAATCCAGGTCGGTCTCGATGGCGCGGAAGCTGTCGAGAACCTCGGGCCACGACCAGCCGGGCAGCGACAGCCGATCGAAGTCGCGCGGCAGTCCGCGGCAGAAGTAACCGCCGTTGACCGCGCCCGAGCCGCCGAGCGTCGCCCCGCGCACGATCGGATGCCGCCGGGTGGGCCGGTCGGTGAGGCTGGTCTCATAGCGCCGCACCAGGGGGCTGCCCACGCCGATCGGCAACTGCAGCCCGTTGCCCGTTTGCGCGAGCAATTGCGGGTCGTCGAGGGCGGGCCCGGCCTCGACGACGGTCACCGCGCAACCGGGATCGCTGGAAAGGCGTTCGGCAACAACCGATCCAGCGCTGCCGGCACCGACGATCAGCACATCGCTGTGCGGGGCGGCGGGGGTCAAGGTGGCGGCTAGCTGCGAATCTGCGGCTTGAGCGCGCGCAGGTTGCGCTCCCGCAGCACACCCCACCACAGCCCGAGGCCGTACGCCAGGTCGTCGACGCGCTTGAGCAAGAGGTAGGTCAGCAGCCCGATCGGCTCGGCATCGTCACCCATGGCGTCCCGACGGCGCAGCCAGTCGACCACGCCGTCCATGACGGCCGCGACCAGCACGACACGCCGGAAATGTCGCGACAGCGTGGCGGCGAGTAGCGCCAGCGGCCAGTAATGCCGGCACAGCGCCGAAGCCAGCTGCAGCGCCGCCGACCACAGGCCGCGGGTGGCGATCACCACCACGTCGGTGATCGAGGTCTCGGCGCCGCGCATCGCCCTGGCGATCCGGCGACCGGTCAGCAGGGCGATGGCGACGGACGCCAGCTGGGACAGGCTGGTCCCGAACGCCACCAGGATCCACGTCATCAGCGCCCAGCCGGAGATCACCACCGGCGCGGTCTTGTCCGGGTGGCGGACCGACAGCGGGGCCGCCGAGCCGCCGTAGAAAGCCTTGCGGGCGAGCCAATCCCGCAGTTCGGTGCGGTGGTCGTGGGCGACCATCGCGACGGGCTCGTATCGCAGGCGGGCGCCGGCTTCGATGAGCCGCCAACACAGGTCGACGTCCTCGCCCGACTGCAGGGTCTCGTCGAAACCGCCGACCGCGCGCAGCGCCGAGCAGCGGCAGATGATCGCCGCGCTGGGCACGTAGGAGACCGTGCTGTGGGGCAGCACGGGCGCTTCGCGCTCGCCGAGGTCGAGTGACGAGTGCACCGCCTCGTAGCGGGCGACGACGTTCTCGCTGTGCGACAAACCGACGATGCGCGGCGCGGCCAGGGCGACCGTCGGGTCGCAGAAGTGGCCGAGCAGCGCCTCCAGCCACCCGCGTCGCGGCGCGACATCGGAGTCGAGGAAGGCGACGTAGTCGGTGCCGCACGCGGCCAGTCCCGTGTTGCGGGCGGCGGCCGGTCCCCTGCTGCGCGAATGCCGCAGCACCTCGACGTCGCAGTGCGCGCCGACGAAGTCCTCCGGTTCGATCGGCGGGAAGGATCCGTCGTCCACCACGATGACCCGCAAGCCGCGCAACGAGCTGACCAGGCGCCGCACGCCAGAAAGGTTGTCCCGCACGGGGATTACGACGGTCACGTCGCGGTGCGAGGGTCCGCCCGCGGGCCGCGGATGCGCCACCGTGGCGTCCAGCAGGGTGCGGGCCAGCTGCGCGCTGACGTCGTCGCGAACCTTCAGCCGGCCGTCGCACAGCATGTCCTGGGCGGCCGGCGCCAGCTTGAGCAGCCGGGTCGGCGAACCCCCGAGCAGCGCCGAGCCGTCGCCGAGCACCCGCACGCGGCGATCGACCTGGACGGCGAACCCGTCGGGCAGCCGGGGATGGCTCATGTCAGCATCCCGTCGCGCCCGGGTGACCACCGGTCCACCCGACGGACACAGCCCTCGACCATCTCGGCGAGGATGCGCTCACCCTCGGCGGCGGTCGCGGTGGTCGGGTCTCCCAGGACACCCACGGGGCTGACCGCCGCGACTCCCCCGCGGCGCATCGACGGGAGCAATTCGGGCAGCGGCGCCGGATTGCCGGCGAGCCACCGGTCGGTCAGCACGTCGCCCGGCGAGATGTGCAGCAACAGCGAGGTTTCGGTGTGCCCGGCGTGGGCATCACCGCCGCCCGACAGGCATGGGCACCAGGCGGCGTCGCGTCCCTCGGCCCGCAGCCGGGTCACCGCGGCGGTCAGCGCGGCGGTGTTGCCGCCGTGGCCGTTGACGAAGACGAGGCGCCGGGCCCAGCCGGCGGCCGACCGGCCGTATTCCACCAGCAACGTCGTCAGGGCTTCCGTGCCGATGGAGATCGTTCCGGCAAAGCTTTGGTGTTCGCCGCTGGCCCCGTAGGCGATGGCGGGTGCCACCAGCCAGTCGCGGTCGAGGCCGGCAAGGGCCCCGCGGGCGACCGCGGTTGCGATCCGCGTGTCGGTGTCCAGCGGCAGGTGCGGACCGTGCTGCTCGGTCGACCCGAGCGGGATGATCAGGGACGGCGAGGTGCCCGCTAGCTGGCTTGACGTAGCCACCGCTAATTCGCCGAGTACGGGCACTCGGTGATGGTAGGACGAATTCACCTGGCGTGCACCAATTGTTGTCTGTAGAAAACGATTTTTTTCTGGCTGGTTCATCGGGCGTTCGATCTTTGTGCTCGTTCGTCACGGGCACCTCGCCAGTACCACCGGTTGCGGGGCCGTCAATCATCGCCGACGATCCCGTCTCCAGGACGACTATTGGCTGCTCAGGCGGACGGCACACCCAGCGCCCGGGTGAAGCCGGGCGGCACCAGGATGTCGTCCGGACCGAGCTCGTGCACGCTCGCGTGGCCCAGGCCCATCAGCGCCGAGTCGATGCCCCCGCGCAAGATGTCGAGCACGTTCTCCACGCCCGCCTGCCCGGCGGCGGCCAGGCCCCACAGGTACGCGCGCCCGATCATCACCGCGCGCGCCCCCAGCGCCACGGCCTTGACCACATCGCTTCCCCGGCGGATGCCGCCGTCGAGCAGCACCTCGACCTGATCGCCGACCGCGGCGGCCACCGCGGGCAGGGCGCGAATCGACGCCGGCGTGCCGTCCAGGTTGTTGCCGCCGTGGTTGGACACCGAAATCGCCGAAACCCCGGCGTCCACAGCCCTTTTCGCGTCGTCCACGCGCATCACGCCCTTGAGCATGAACGGCCCGCCCCACAGTTCACGCAGCCAGGCGATGTCTTCCCACGTCGGGGGCGGGGTACCCATCCACTCACCGTAGGCGGCGAAAAAGGGTGGGCCGGGCTCGCCGCGGCGCCCCTGGTTGGGCACCCGCAAATCCGGCGGGCGCAGCGTCTTGCCGTACTTCCACAGCCAGCGGGGCTTGAAGACCGCTTCCGGAGACTGCCGCAGGACCGTCCGCAGGTTCATCGCTTCGGGAATCTGGGGGCTGCCCCAGTCGCGCCCGTGCGAGAACGACCAGTCGGTGGTGACGATCAGACCCACCGCGCCGGCCTGGCGCGCCCGTTCCACCCGCTCGGCGATCGCGTCGCGCCCGCCCAGCCAGTACACCTGGAAGAAGATCTTGGGGTTGGCGGCGATGACCTCCTCGATCGGTTTGCTGGCGAAAGAGGACAGGCCCATCGCCGTTCCCCGCGCCGCCGCGGCCCGCGCGACGGCGACCTCGCCGTCCGGATCGACCGCCTGGACGCCGGTCGGCGAAATCAGCACCGGCATCGAAATATCTTGTCCCAGAACGGTAGTCGAGAGGTCGCGCTTCTCCTGCGCGCCGACGACGTGGGGGGCGAATCCGAGTTCACCGAACGCCGCGACATTGTCGGAGACGGTGACGCCCTTCTCGCTGCCGGCGAGCAGCGCCGAGTAGACGGATTTCGGCAGCCGCCGCTTCGCGCGCTGCTGGGCGATGGCGACGGTTTCAAACCATTGGCCGGCCATGAGCTATACGGGGCTTTCGTTGCACAGCCGCGCCGGGGGCGCGTCGGGTGGCCGCACGGACAGCGTCAGGGGCACCGGTTGGCGAACCCGTTGCCCGCGGGAGTGGTCGGCCCGGGGCCGCGGCGTCTCTCGCCGGCGGGCCAGCGCCGGGGCGCTGTGCCCCTGCACGCACTCGGGATCCGGCCCGTCCATCGGCAGGCCGGTGAAGAACTTCGCCGCCATGCAGCCGCCCCGGCAGGCGTCGTAGTGGCCGCAGCTGCCGCACGCCCCCGCGGACTGCGGTTCGCGCAGCTCACGGAACAGCGGCGCGTGCTTCCAGACGTTGTCGAATCCCCCGTCGGCCAACACATTTCCGGCCAGGAAGCGGTCGTGGATGGCGAATGGGCACGCGTACACGTCCCCGACGGGGTCGATCAGGCAGACCACCCGGCCCGCGCCGCACATGTTCAGGCCGGCCAGCGCGCCGGAGGAGCCGAGCGGCGCCAGGTGGAAGAAGGAGTCGCCGGTGAGCACCCGCTCCCCCTTGGCCACCAGCCAGTCGTAGAGCTGGACCTGCTGGGCGGCGGTGGGGTGCAGATCGTCCCAGACGTCCGCGCCGCGCCCCGACGGACGCAGCCGGGTGATCCGCAGGGTGGCGCCGTAACGGCTTGCCAGCGCGGCGAATTCGTCGAGCTGGTCGACGTTGTGGCGGGTGACCACGACGGAGATCTTCGCGTCCTTGAAGCCCGCATTGGCAAGGTTCTCCAGCGCGCGCACGGCCATGGCGAACGATCCGGGACCGCGCACCGCGTCGTTGACCTCCGCGGTGGCGCCGTCCAGCGAGATCTGGACGTCGACGTAGTCGCTGGCGGCCAACCGGGCGGCGACCTCTTCGGTGATGCGCACCCCGTTGGTGGAGAACTTCACCCCGACGTGGTGCGCGGTCGCGTAGTCGACCAGCTCCCAGAAGTCGGGGCGCACGGTGGGCTCGCCGCCGCCGATGTTGACGTAGAACACCTGCATGCGTTCCAGCTCGTCGATGATGTCCATGCATTGCCGGGTGGACAGCTCCCGCGGATCCCGTTTGCCCGACGACGAAAGGCAGTGCACGCACGCCAGGTTGCAGGCGTACGTGAGCTCCCACGTCAGGCAGATGGGCGCATCGAGCCCGCTCTCGAACTGCTCGATGAGCCGCGGGACGGTGGCTGTCATGGGACCTCCTGGGGTACCAGCATCTTCGAATCGGCCAACACGCCCAGCGCGTGCAAGTAGGGGGCCTCGTCCGAGTCGTCCACACCCGCCGCGCGGCAGGCCGAGTGGACGTCGGGATGGTCGGCGAGCGACCGCACCACGGTGAGAATGGTGCGGTTCTTCAGAAAGGACAGCTTGCGGGTGCCGAAGTGGTAGAGCAGCGCCCCGAATGGTTCGGGTCGAACCGCCACCTGCGGGTGCAACCGCCAGCCGCGGCCGGGGTCGAACACGCGGTTCAGTAGACCCCGCACATGCCGTCGATGGACACCTCTTCAACCAGGGTCTCGGCGACGAGCTGGGTCTCGGTCTCGGTTTCGTGGTCCACGGGTCATTGCCTTTCGTCGGTTCTTGACAACGATGGGGTTCGAGCACAAGCTTCGTCAGAATATGGCATCGAGTGCCGAAATGGAAGGGCGGGTCTCATGGTGCCGCAGCCACGGGTGGGCCGTCGCCGCTCGACCACGCCGCACCACATCACCGACGTCGCGATCGAGCTGTTCGGTGCGCGCGGTTTCGCCGACGTCAGCGTCGACGACGTCGCCCAGGCCGCCGGCATCTCGCGGCGCACGCTCTTCCGCTACTACGCGTCCAAGAACGCCATCCCGTGGGGCGACTTCGACACCCACCTCGCGCACCTGCGCGACCTGCTGGACGCCGTCGACCCGCGGGTGCCGCTGGGCCAGGCGCTACGCGATGCGCTGTTGGCGTTCAACACCTTTGACGAGTCGGAGACCGCGCGGCACCGCCAGCGGATGCGGGTGATCCTGCAAACCGCCGAACTGCAGGCGTATTCGATGACCATGTACGCCGGCTGGCGCGAGGTGATCGCCGGTTTCGTGGCCCGCCGGCTGGACCGCAAGACCACCGACCTGGTGCCCCAGACCGCCGCCTGGACCATGCTCGGGGTGGCGCTGTCGGCCTACGAGCACTGGCTCGGCGACGAGTCCGTCCCGCTGCCCATCGCGCTGGGCAACGCCTTCGACGTGGTCGGCGCCGGGCTGGACGGGCTGGACCGGTGACCGAGGATCACCTGCTGCACACCCTGCGCGCGCAGGGCCGGTTCTGCGCCGGCTCGGGCTCACCGATGTACGGCGAACTTTTCGAGCTGGTGGCCGCCGACGTCGAGGCCGGCGGCGTCTTCGCCGCGATCCTGTCCGGGCACGAGGACGCCCCCTCGCGCCTGGCCGTGCCGCTGCGGCTGCTCGGCGGGCTGCACCGGTTGGTGCTCGACGGCCGCGCCCGGCAACTACGAAGGTGGTATCCCAGCACCGGCGGCAGCTGGGACGCCGTAGCGGCGTGGCCCGAGATCGAGGGCGTCGCGGCCGAACACTCCGAGGCGCTGCGGGCGGCGCTGCGGCAACCACCGCAGACCAACGAGGTCGGCCGGTCCGCCGCGCTGATCGGCGCCCTGTTGCGCATCAACGGTGAATCGGGTTTGCCGGTAAGGCTTTTCGAGATCGGGTCGAGCGCGGGGCTGAACCTGCGCGCTGACCACTACCGCTACCTGTTCGCCGAAGGCCAGTGGGGACCGGACGGTTCGCCGGTGACGATCCACGACGCGTGGCGCGGCGCGCTGCCGCCGGGCGGCAAGGTGGAGATCGTCGAGCGCAGCGGCTACGACATCGCGCCCATCGACGTGACCGGAGCCGACGGGGAGCTCACCGTGTTGAGCTACGTCTGGCCCGACCAGACCGCCCGGCTCGAGCGGCTGCGCGGCGCGATCGAGGTGGCGCGGCAGGTGCCGGCCCGGCTGCAGCGCCAGACGGCCGCCGACGCGGTCGCCGGCCTGACGCTGCGCGCGGACGCGCTGACGGTGCTGTGGCATTCGATCACCTGGCAGTACCTGTCCGGCGAGGAGCGCGACGCGGTCCGGGCCCGGGTCGGCGCGCTGGGCGAGCAGGCCGACGAGCGATCGCCGTTCGTGCACCTGACGCTGGAGCCGGCGCGCGAGGGGCCGGACGCCCCGATCCGGTTCCTGGTGCGGGCGCGGCGCTGGCCGGGCGGCGAACTCGAGATCCTCGGGGAATGCCACCCGCACGGCCCGCCGGTGCACTGGTGGTGAACGCCGGGACGAAACACGCTGCGGCGCAATGACTTTCGTGCGGGTCAG
Source organism: Mycobacterium sp. ACS4054 (assembly GCF_001667275.1). Taxonomy (GTDB): domain Bacteria; phylum Actinomycetota; class Actinomycetes; order Mycobacteriales; family Mycobacteriaceae; genus Mycobacterium. The sequence continues at coordinate 218,071 of NZ_LZHV01000058.1, read as the reverse complement.
CCCAGCACGTCGGAGATGGGCGCGCCGGCCGCGATCTTGCCGCGGGCCTTCATGACCTTGCCGGGCATCCCGCCGCCGACCACACCGACCAGCACCCCGTCCCGCTCGTAGTAGGCCAGGAACTTGCGGCCGTCGTCTTCGACGAGGTGGACGGTGTCGGTGGCCTCGGGCTCGCCGAGGCACTGGATCTTGACGTCGTACTGGTCGCTCCAGAAGTACGGCACGACCACGGCCGACGGCGGCTCCTGCCCCAGCATCGCGGGCACCACGACGCGGGTCTGGTCGGCGACGTTGCTCCAATGTTCCACGCGCGCTTGGTGTCCCGTCGCATCGCGCCACGACGCGACGTCGCCGAGCGCCCATACGTTGGACGCGCTGGTCCGTCCGGCCTCGTCACAGAGCACGCCGTTGTCGATCTCGACGCCGCTGCCCTCCAGCCAGCCGGTCGCCGGATGCGACCCGATGCCGATGACCACCAGGTCGGCCGCCAGCTCGGTGTCGTCGCTCAGCACGACGGTGTCCACCCGCCCGTCGCCGCGCACCTCGGCCACTCCGACGCCGAGGCGGACGTCCACCCCCTCCTCGCGGTGCAGGCGCGCCACCAGCTCGCCGATTCGCTCGCCGAGCACGGACGCCAGGGGCGTCGGCTGCGGCTCGACCAACACGACGTCCACCCCGAGGCTGCGCAGACTGGCCGCCACCTCGCAGCCGATGAAACCGGCGCCGACGATGACGGCGCGCTGCGCGGCGGACGCGTGCTCACGCAGCGCCATCGATTCGTCGAACGAGCGCAACACCCGGATGCCGTCGAGGTCCGGCAGCGCCGGAATGCGCCGCGGCACCAAGCCGGTGGCGATGACGAGTTCGTCGTAGCCGATCACCGAGCCGTCGGCCAGCGTCACCGTCCGCGCCCCGGTGTCCAGGCCGGTGGCCGCCGCGCCCAGGCGCAGGGTGATGTCGTTCTCGTCGTACCACTCCCGCGGTTTGAGGGCCACGTCGTCGACCTCTTTGCGCAGCACCTCTTTCGACAGCGGCGGGCGATCGTAGGGCACGTGCACCTCATCGCTGACGATCGTGACGCGGCCTTCGAACCCCGATCGGCGCAGCTGCTCGGCGGTCCGGGCGGCGGCCAGCCCCCCACCGACGATCACGATTCCTTTGCTAGCGGTCACGTGCAGTTCATACCACGATGACCGATCAGTACTTCAACGCGCCCTTGTCCACCGGGATCTGGGTGCCGGTCACCGTGCCCGACCCGTCGCCGGCCAGCCACGCCACGACATCGGCCACCTCGTCGGGAGACATGAAGCCGTTGGGCTGCAACGGCATTGGGGGAAAGCTGTGCACGAAGGCGGGGTGGCGCGCGAATATCTCCATCATCGCCTCCGGCTCGATCATCGGGGTGTCGACGGAGTAGGGGTGGATGGAGTTGACCCGGATGTTGTATTCGCCGAGCTCGATGGCCAGGGTGTTGGTCAGCGCGGTGAGCCCGTGCTTGCTGGCCGAATAGTGTCCGTTGCCGGGCGTGGCCTTCAGGCCCGCCGACGAGCTCACCACCACGATCGAGCCGCCGTTGCCGGCTTCGATCATCGCGGGCACGGTGGCGCGCAGCGTGCGCCAGGTGCCGGTGAGGTTCACCCCAATCACGGTGTCCCACTGCTCGTCGGTGAGCTCCCACACCCGGCCCCAGCTCAAGACGCCGGCGTTGGCCACCACGATGTCGAGCCGGCCGAATTGTTCGACGCCGTCGGCCACGAGTTGGCGCAGCGCGGCGTCGTCGCGGACGTCCGCTTCGCGGGCCAGCACCTTGCGGCCCTGCGCCTCCACCAGCCGGACCGTCTCGGCGAGATCCTCCGGCGTGGCCGGCGTGTAGGTCAGGCTCTTCGACGCCGACGCGCAGATGTCGAGCGCGATGATGTCGGCGCCCTCGGCGGCCAGCCGCACCGCGTGCGAACGGCCCTGGGCGCGGGCGGCGCCGGTGATGAACGCGACGCGTCCCTGCAGTGATCCAGCCACGCAGTCAGGCTAGCAGCGAAACTGAAACCTGTTCTAACTCGCCCGGCGGTCAGATTTCGGAGATGATCTGGGCCCGTCGGCTGGCGTACTCCTGATCGGTGAGCGCACCGCTGGCGCGCAGCGTCTCGAGCTCCTGCAGTCGCTGGGCGACCGACGGCTGCGGGGGCGTGACCACCGGCGCCGGTCCGCCGGCGGCGGCCGGTTGCGGGGCAGGCGCCTGCTGTTCGGCCGCGCGGCGCACCACGGCCTGGATCTGCTGGCGCAGCACCGGGTTCGACCGGATGTCGACCATCCGGTTGAGCGGAACGTTGTTGGCCTTGAGGATCTGCAGGATCTCCATCAGCGGCCCGGCCTGCCCGCTCAGGTCGTAGGTCTTGTTGTCTTCGGCGACGGTGAACTGCGCGGGCACCAGGCCGTTGACCAAAGCGCTTCGCTCCCAGTCGATCCGGTACTCGTTGGTGGTGGGGTTGACCAGGACCACCAACTTGCGGGCGGACAGGTTGCCGAGCCGGGTCACGCTCGCGATCACCCGGTCCTCGCTGTCGAACGGCAGGAAACCGGACCCGGAGATGTGCAGGTGCACCTTCACCACCTGCTGGTTGTTGATCCAAGTCCCCGTCTCGGTGACCCCGGTGATCTGGGCCAGCGCGAGCACGCCGCTCTGCTCGAGCACCGCGTTCTTGGCCGACGACTTCGCGCCGTAGTTGGCCAACGCGAGCGCGACCAGCACGTCGGCGACCGTGATGAACAGACCGGCATAGAACATCCACTGCAGCAGGCTGCCGAACCCGAGGGTGAAGTAGACCACCAGGAAAATCGGCCCGACCAGGCCACCGCACAGCAAAACCACCAACTGTGCCTTCAGGTAGCGCGCCAACACGAGAGTCTCCTTACCCTTGCTGGGAATTTTCGTGTCAGGTTAGCTCTCGCGGGGTCGCCGCGCGCGCCATACGCGCAAAGCGCGCTAGTCCACCTTGGGTATCACGGCCGGCGCCGGACGCGCCGACGATCCGGCCGGCGCCGAGGTGGGGGCCGAATGGGCGGACACCACCTTCACCGGCGTGCCGCCGGTCGATACCGGCATCGCCGGGGCCGCGGCGGCCTGCGGCGTCTCCACCTGCGCCGGTGTCGTCGCGAGCGGGCTGACCGTCGACGGCGCCGACGCCGCGGGCTGCGCGGTGGCCGGGGTGTAGGCGGGCGCGACCATCCGCACCGGCGTGGCCGTGGTGGCCGGGGCCAGCGCCGCAGGCCCCGCGGTGGCCGCCGGGGCGGCCGGTGCCTGCACACCCGCGATCGCCGAAGCCGGCGCGACCGCCGACATCAGGGGCGCGGCCGGAACGCCGGGCGCCGAACCGCCCGCGGCCGTCGCCGCCGGCAGCTGCGCCGCCATCGACGCGGGCGCCGCGGCGGACTGCAGCGGCGACGCGTTGGCGGCCTCGGTGGCCAGGTAGTGCGCCGCGCCGCCGTTCATCAGCTCGACGAACTGGTTGTGAAACACCGCGGCTTGCGCGCTCAGCGCCTGGTACACCTGCGAGTGGGCGTCGAACAGCGTCGCGATGCTGGTCGACACCTCGTCCGCGCCCGGGGCGAGGACGGTCGACGTCGCGCCCGCCGCCATCGAGTTAGCCGACGTGATCGTCCACCCGATCCTGGCCAGATCGGACGCGGCGGCGGCCACATACTCGGGCGTCGCGAATACGAAGGACATCGGAACCTCCCGGTCAGCTCCCCCGACTCCCTTATCGGGGAATCCTAGCGGAGCCGTCCCGGTCGGACCCGGTAAAACGCATAAAGCCCGGATTGCCGAGAACGGCAGTCCGGGCTCTATGGCTAGCTGGACCTACTTGATGATCTTCACGACCCGGCCGGCGCCGACGGTGCGGCCACCCTCACGGATCGCGAACCGCAGGCCTTCGTCCATGGCCACGGGCTGGATCAGCTTGACCGAGATGTTGGTGTTGTCACCGGGCATCACCATTTCGGTGCCCTCCGGCAGCGTCACCACACCGGTCACGTCCGTGGTGCGGAAGTAGAACTGCGGGCGGTAGTTGTTGAAGAACGGCGTGTGCCGGCCGCCCTCGTCCTTGGACAGGATGTAGACCTGGCCCTCGAACTCGGTGTGCGGCGTGGTGGTGCCGGGCTTCGTGACGACCTGACCGCGCTCGACGTCCTCGCGCTTGATACCACGGAGCAACAGACCGACGTTGTCACCGGCCTGGCCCTGGTCAAGCAGCTTGCGGAACATCTCCACACCGGTGACGGTGGTCTTGGTGCTGGCCGGGCGGATGCCGACGATCTCGACTTCCTCGTTCACGTTGATCACGCCGCGCTCGACACGACCGGTGACCACCGTGCCACGACCGGTGATCGTGAAGACGTCCTCGACCGGCATCAGGAACGGCTTGTCGGTCTCGCGGACCGGGTCCGGGATCGACTCGTCGACGGCCTCCATCAGCTGCTCGACGGACTCGACCCACTTGGCGTCGCCCTCGAGCGCCTTGAGCGCCGAAACCCGCACGACGGGGGCGTCCTCGTCGAACTCCTGGGCGGCCAGCAACTCGCGGACCTCCATCTCGACGAGCTCCAGCAGCTCCTCGTCGTCGACCATGTCCGCCTTGTTCAGCGCCACCAGGATGTAGGGCACGCCGACCTGACGCGCCAGCAGCACGTGCTCGCGGGTCTGCGGCATCGGGCCGTCGGTGGCCGCGACCACCAGGATCGCGCCGTCCATCTGGGCGGCGCCGGTGATCATGTTCTTGATGTAGTCGGCGTGACCGGGGGCGTCGACGTGGGCGTAGTGACGCTTGTCGGTCTGGTACTCCACGTGGGAGATGTTGATGGTGATACCGCGCTGACGCTCCTCGGGCGCGTTGTCGATCTGGTCGAACGCGCGGGACTCGTTCAGGTCCGGGAACTTGTCGTGCAGAACCTTGGTGATAGCCGCGGTCAGCGTCGTCTTGCCGTGGTCAACGTGACCGATGGTCCCAATGTTGACGTGCGGCTTCGTCCGCTCGAACTTCGCCTTCGCCACTTCGTTGTCCTCCTGGACTGTTGGTGCTTGTTAAAGCAGTGTTGGTGTTTTCAGTTGTGCCGCGCCCAAGGCTTTGCAATGACCCGGCAAGATTACTCCGAGCAGATGTTTACTGACCCGTCGCCTTCGCGATGATCTCCTTCGACACGTTCGCCGGCACTTCGGCGTACGAGTCGAACACCATGGAGTAGTTCGCCCGGCCTTGGGTCTTGGACCTCAGGTCGCCGACGTAGCCGAACATCTCCGACAGCGGCACGTGCGCCTTGACGACGCGTGCACCGCTCCGCTCCTCCATGGCCTGAATCTGGCCACGGCGGGAGTTCAGGTCGCCGATCACATCGCCCATGTAATCCTCGGGCGTGGTGACCTCGACGGCCATGATCGGTTCGAGAATCACCGGTTGTGCTTGCGCGGCAGCCTTTTTCAGGACCTGCGAACCGGCGATCTTGAACGCCATCTCCGAGGAGTCCACCTCGTGGAAGGCGCCATCGAGCAGGGTGACCTTCAGGTTCACCAGCGGGTAGCCGGCCAGCACGCCGTACTGCATCGCGTCCTGCGCGCCGGCGTCCACCGACGGGATGTACTCCCGCGGGATGCGGCCACCGGTGACCTTGTTCTCGAACTCGTAGGTGGCACCGTCCTCGCCGGTGAACGGCTCGAGGTTGATGATCACCTTCGCGAACTGACCCGAGCCACCCGTCTGCTTCTTGTGGGTGAACTCGACGTTGTTCGCGGCCCGCTTGATGGTCTCCTTATAGGCCACCTGCGGCTTGCCGACGTTGGCCTCGACCTTGAACTCGCGGCGCATGCGGTCCACCAGGATGTCGAGGTGGAGCTCGCCCATGCCGCCGATCACGGTCTGGCCGGTCTCCTGGTCCAGGTGCACCTTGAACGTCGGGTCCTCTTCGGCGAGCTTCTGGATCGAGAGGCTCAGCTTCTCCTGGTCGCTCTTGGTCTTCGGCTCGATGGCCACCTCGATGACCGGGTCGGGGAAGGTCATCGACTCCAGCACGACCTGGTCGTTGGGGTCGCTCAGGGTGTCACCGGTGGTGGTGTCCTTCAGACCGATCACCGCGTAGATGTGACCGGCCGAGGCGGTCTCCACCGGGTTCTCCTTATTGGAGTGCATCTGGAACAGCTTGCCCAGCCGCTCCTTCTTGCCCTTGGTGGAGTTGATGACCTGGCTGCCGGAGTCGACCTTGCCCGAGTACACCCGGACGTAGGTCAGCTTGCCGAAGAACGGGTGGGTGGCGACCTTGAACGCCAGCGCGGAGAACGGCTCGTCGGTCGACGGCTTGCGGACGACCTCGACGTCTTCCTTGCCCGGCGCGTGGCCGACGGCCGGGGGCACGTCCAACGGCGAGGGCAGGTAGTCGATGACCGCGTCCAGCATCGGCTGCACGCCCTTGTTCTTGAACGCGCTGCCGCACAGCACCGGGTAGGCCTCCGAGCTGATGGTCAGCTTGCGGATGGCGCCCTTGATCTCCTCGACGGTGAGTTCCTCGCCGCCCAGGTACTTCTCCAGCAGCGCCTCGTCCGTCTCGGCGACGGCCTCGAGCAGCTTGGTGCGGTACTCGTCGGCCTTCTCCTGCAGGTCGGCCGGGATGTCGACGACGTCGTACTTCTCGCCGAGCTTCGCCTCCGCGCTCCACACCTTGGCCTTCATCTCGACCAGGTCGACGACGCCCTCGAAGTCGCCCTCGGAGCCGACGGGCAGCTGGATCGGGATGACGTTGGCGCCCAGCCGGTCCTCCATGGTCTTCACCGAGAAGTAGAAGTCGGCGCCGATCTTGTCCATCTTGTTGACGAAGCAGATCCGCGGGACGTCGTACTTGTCGGCCTGCCGCCACACCTGCTCGGACTGCGGCTCGACGCCCTCCTTGCCGTCGAAGACGGCGACGGCGCCATCGAGCACGCGCAGGCTGCGCTCCACCTCGACGGTGAAGTCGACGTGGCCGGGGGTGTCGATGATGTTGATCTGGTTGTCGTTCCAGAAGCAGGTGGTGGCCGCGGAGGTGATGGTGATCCCCCGCTCCTGCTCCTGCTCCATCCAGTCCATGGTGGCGGCGCCGTCGTGCACCTCACCGATCTTGTAGCTGATACCGGTGTAGTAGAGGATGCGCTCGGTCGTCGTCGTCTTGCCGGCGTCGATGTGCGCCATGATGCCGATGTTGCGGACCTTGGTCAGGTCGGTCAGCACGTCCTTCTGTGCCACAGAAGTCTTCCCACTCTTTCGATTGCTTGGTTCGCTGTCTTGTTTGCGCCGGCTCCGTCGCCGGCTAGATCACCAGCGATAGTGCGCGAAGGCGCGGTTGGCCTCGGCCATCTTGTGGGTGTCCTCACGCCGCTTGACGGCGGCACCCAGGCCGTTGCTGGCGTCCAGGATCTCGTTGGCCAGCCGCTCGACCATGGTCTTCTCGCGACGCTGCTTGGAGAAGCTGACCAGCCAACGCAGGGCCAGCGTCACCGAGCGGTCCGGTCGCACCTCGACCGGAACCTGATACGTCGCACCACCCACGCGGCGGCTGCGCACCTCGAGGGAGGGCTTGACGTTGTCCATGGCGCGCTTGAGAGTGATCACCGGGTCGGTGCCGGTCTTCTCACGGGCATTCTCGAGCGCACCATAAACAATGCGTTCGGCCAGCGATTTCTTCCCGTCCAGCAAAACTTTGTTGACGAGCTGGGTGACCAGCTGCGACCCGTAGACCGGGTCGTTGACCAATGGACGCTTAGGCGCGGGCCCCTTGCGCGGCATCAGCTCTTCTCCTTCTTGGCGCCGTAACGGCTGCGAGCCTGCTTGCGGTTCTTGACACCCTGGGTGTCGAGCGAACCGCGGATGATCTTGTACCGCACGCCGGGCAGGTCCTTGACTCGGCCACCACGCACCAGCACCATCGAGTGCTCCTGCAGGTTGTGGCCCTCACCCGGGATGTAGGCGGTGACCTCGACCTGACTCGTCAGCTTCACGCGCGCGACCTTCCGAAGGGCCGAGTTCGGCTTCTTCGGGGTGGTGGTGTACACGCGGGTGCACACGCCACGGCGCTGCGGACTGCCCTTGAGGGCCGCGGTCTTGACCTTGGCGATCTTGTCGCGGCGACCCTTGCGGACCAGCTGCTGAATCGTTGGCATCTAGGAGGCTTTCTGTGTTCGTGTCGGGCGTCTTTTAGCTGTTCTCAAGTCTTCGTACTGCAGTTATGCCCGTCCGCACTACCCCGCGGCCGGGTGTGTCGCACGCGCCGCGCACCGGAATGAAGATCCGATGCATCGTGGACATGCGAATTTGCCCGGCATCCACTTCCTTACGGTTAGGCGCCGTAAGCCGCCAGGCACGAGCCTCCACAATACCCGCCGCCCGTCTTGCAGGTCAAAGCGGCGGTTAACCTATCGCGCCGCCGTGCGCGACGCGCCGCTCCAGGCCCGCCGCCAGCCGCAACACCATGTCGGAGAACAGTGCGTCGGTGTCGATGTCGTCCATCACGCCGGTCATCTCCAGCAACACGAAGCCGTGCAGCGCCGACCAGAACTCCAGCGCGGCGTAAAAGGCCTCGTCGCCGTCGAGGCCGTAGGAGGACAGCACCGCGATCACCGGCGCGGCCGCGCCGCGGGTCGCCGCCGTGTACTCGGGGTCGTCGCCGCCCAGCGGCATCCGGGTGAACGCCGAGTACCGGCCCGGGTGGTGATGGGCGTAGCTGCGGTAGGCCCCCGCCATCACCAGCACCGCGTCGTCGCGGGCCCGGCCCTCGCCGACCCGGTTCAGCATCGTGATGATGTCGTCGATGACGCGGATCCGCACCGCGCGGCGCAGGTCCTCCAGGCTGTCCACGTGGTTGTACAGCGACGGCCCCTTGGTGCCGAGCTGCGTCGCCAGCGCGTTGATGGTCAGGGCGTCCCAGCCCTCACGGTCCAAGAAGGTGAGCGCGCCGTCGATGATGCCGTCGCGGCTCAGCTTGGCCGGGCGCGATCCCGTCCTCGCCGTGCGCGGGCGCCCGGCCGCCGGCGTGTCCGGCTGAGCTGCCATGGCGGGCCCTTCGCTAGCGATGATCCGGGTGATTAACTAATGACTCTAGTTGACGCCGGGCCTGAAACTATTTCAGCCATGGCCGGATGGACGTAATCTCATCAAGCAGATCCACCCGTCACGGAGGGGGCCGCAGTGAACTGGACTACCGTCGCCGGGTCGCTGGCTACCTGTGTCGTCACCGTCGCCGCGAGCCCAGCCCCCGTAGCGCAGGCCAAGAACGGCGACACCCACATCACCGGGCAGGGCATCGAGCAGACGCTGGATTGCAACGACGCCACCCTGCTCGTGAACGGCTCCTTCAACAACATCACCGCGCTCGGCAACTGCTACGCGGTGACGGTGATGGGCTCGTCCAACACGGTCGTCGCCGACTCGGTATCGCACGACATCACCGTCTACGGCTACAACCAGACGGTCTTCTACCACAACGGCGCGCCGGTCCTCTGGGACCGCGGGCGCGAACTGGGCATGACCAACCGGCTCCAGCAGGTGCCCGGCTGAGCCCGACACCGCATCCAACCGAGGGGAATCGAGGAACATTGTCTGCCCACGTCTTTGACCGCCCCTGGCGGCTGACCGCGTGCGCCGCGGCGCCGGCCGTCGCGGCGATGTTGATTGCCGGCTGCAGTTCGACGGCCAATCCGCCCTCGGGTTCCACCACGACAACGAAGAGCAGCGCGACGACCACGAGCGCGGCGGCGCCCACGACGGGATCGAGCGGCGCCAGCACCACCGCGTCGGTCGAGATCGGCAACACGCTCAACTACGGATCGATGGGCACCACCGCGACGCTCGACTGCGCCAGTGGCAAGTCGCTGAACGTGGGCGGTTCGGACAACACCCTCACCGTCACCGGCAGCTGCGCGACGGTGACCATCGGCGGGGCGAGCAACAAGATCACCCTGGACAAGGTCGACACCCGGATCAGCGTGGTGGGCTTCAACAACACCGTCACCTACAAGGACGGTGAGCCCAAGGTCGACAATCTGGGTTCGGGCAACAAGATCACCAAGGGCGGCTGACGACAGTCGTTCGCCCGCACGGGCGTTCGCCGGTGAGGTGAGCGTTCCCGTTGCGGCACAACCGCTTGGGGTGCTGTCGACCCAGCCCGGGCATATGATGATCCCGGCAGAACGGAACCCAGCCATGTTCACCAGGACCACCAACCGCGCCGGCGCGGCGATCGTGGTGCTGGTCGGCGTCGCCATGCTGCCCCACGGCTCGGCGGCGGCCGACCCCAACCCCGACGATCAGTTCCTGGCGCTGCTCGACCAAAAGGGAATCCCCGCCCTCGACAACATCCCCAGCCTCATTGGCACGGCCCATCGGATCTGCCGACAACTCGACGGTGGCATGCCGGTGGACGGTGTGGTCGACGACATGAGGCAACGGGCCTTCAAAGCCAACTCGCCCGACGGCCAGTACCCTGCCGACCGCGTCGCCCGCACGATCGCCCGATTCATCTCTGCGTCGGTCGAGGCCTATTGCCCGAACAATCAGGCGAAGATCGCTTCGCTGCAGGGCGTGGCCAATTGCGTGCCCGGCCCGAGCGAACCGACGGTGCACACGGTCAGCGTTCGGCTGGCGGCCGGACCGTTTCCTTCCGGGGAGACCGCGCAGCCGGACCCGCCGCAGCTTCCGCCGCCACCCGCCCCGACGGCCCAGATCCTGGCGCCGCCCCCGCCGGTAGCGCCACCGTCTCCGCGGCAACAGGCGCCGGCACCGGCGCAAGAGCCGCAACCTGGACCGACCGTGGCTCCCGCGCCGGGGGGCCCTCCCGGCGGTGGCGGCGCCACGCCGCCCGCGCCGCCCACGCCGCCCGGCAGGGTGCGGCTGGCGCCGTAGGACGCCGGTCAGCCCGCGGCCGCGCCGTGCCGGCCCGCACCCGCCGCGAACCGCCCGGCCCCCTCGTTCGCCTCGGCGGCGACGCGGGAGATGCTGGCGAACTCGAAGTCGATCGCCTCGGATTCCGTTGCCCCCCATTGGTGTAACGCCGAAAGGCGGTCGGACCGCAGGCACTGCTGGGGCAGCGCGGCCAGCTGGGCCGCCAGTTCCTCCGCCGCCTGCCGCGCCTGGCCGGTGGGCACGACGCGGTTGGCCAACCCCATCGCGAGCGCTTCGTCGGCCCTGACGCCGCGGCCGGTGAGGATCATGTCCATCGCCCGGCTGTGCCCGATCAGCCGCGGCAGCCGCACGGTGCCGCCGTCGATCAGCGGCACGCCCCAGCGGCGGCAGAACACGCCGAACACGGCGTCCTGCTCGGCCACCCGCAGGTCGCACCAGACCGCCAACTCCAGCCCGCCTGCGACGGCGTAGCCGCTCACCGCGGCGATCACGGGTTTGGACAACACCATTCGCGTCGGCCCCATCGGTCCCGGCCCCGTCCGGTGCACGGCATTGGCCTCGGGTGTGGCGAAGGCCTTCAAATCTGCCCCGGCGCAGAAGGTTCCGCCGTCGCCCCACAACACGGCGACCGACGCGGTGTCGTCGCGGTCGAACTCGTCGAACGCCGCATACAACGCGGCGGCGGTGGGACCGTTGACCGCGTTGCGCGCCGACGGCCGGTTCAGGATCACCGTCGTCACGGGGCCATTGCGCTCGACACGTACCGGATCGTTCATTTTGCCTCCGCAAATAGGGGTTCCCGCCGCTCGAGCAGCTCGGTGGCGAAGTCGTGGTATGCCGCCCGAAGGCGCGCGCCGGGCCAGTCGGCCGGCAGCAGTTCGTCGGGCAGCACCGGGTCGGTGAGCAGGTGGCGCACCGTCGCCGCCGCCACCACGAACCGGCCGGGAATGTCCGGTGCGGCGGCCATCTCGTCGAGCAGCCGGCGGCCGGCCCGGGCCCAACCCGGCAGGTCCCACAGCTGGGCGGCCAGCTCGGCGGCGTTGTCGTCGCGGGCCCGCAGGACCCGCACCCGGGCGTCGATCTCGGGGTCCAGCTCGAGCTCGAGGTTGTCGGGTCGCATCCACACGCCTTCGCGCAGTTCGCCGAAGCGCTTGCCGTGCATGGCCGTTCGCAGCGCCGCGCGGGTGCGCGCGTCGCCGCCCACGCTGGTGACGATGAGCGTGACCCACTCCCCGCTCCAGGGGCGCACCCGCGGGTCGATGGCGTCGTCCTGGCGCCGCTGCCGGGCCAGCAGGCGATCCGACAGCCGGTAGCCGTCGGCCGAGCGGATCAAGTCGCCGGCGCCGACCATGCGGGTCAGCGCCACCCGCAGCGTCGTCTCCTTGATGCCGAAATCGGCCGTCAGGCGGACCAATTCGCTGGCGCGGGCGTGCGCCGGGTGGGCCCCCAGCAGCACACTGAGCACCACCGACCGGGCCGTCATGGTGGCCATGGGCTACACCTGCGACGCGCGGCGGCCGTGGTCGCCGAAGGGTTCGTCGCGATGCCGGACCGCCTCGCGAAAGCCGTGTTCGGTCGCGTCGGCGACGAAGGCGTGCCCCTCCGGCGTGTGCCGGGCGACGCCGTCGAACACCGTGCTGACCATCCGGCTGGTGGCCACACCCTGTTGCAGCAGAGCCGAATTCAGCGCGAGCTTCACCATGATCAGCTGGTTGACGGGCACCGCGGCGATCCGTTGCACCAGCCGCTCGGTGCGCTCGTCGAGGTCGGCCGGGTCCGGCGCCTCGACTGCCAGCCCCCATTCCGCGGCTTGCGCGCCGGTGATGCAATCGCCGGTGAACAGCAGGCGCTTGGCGCGCTGGTCGCCGAGCCGGTGCGCCCACAGCCCCGCCGCCGGGACGCCCCACACCCGCGTCGGCGGGTAGCCGATCTTGGCGTCGGCGGCGGCGATCACCTGGTCGGCGTGCAGCGCGATGTCGGTGCCGCCGGCCACGCAGTAGCCGTGGATCTTGACCACCGTCGGCTTGTCGGCGTGCATCAGGCTGGAGAAGCCGCGGACGAACCGGCTCATCATCTGGTAGTCGATCATCGGGTCCCACGGCTGATCGGGTAAGTGGTTGACCGCCTGGGTTTTTCCGCTGAGCACGGTGCCCGCATAGCCGCCCGTCCCGCCCGCCGAGCCGGTGCGATCGGCGTAGGCGCTCAGGTCGAAGCCCGCGCAGAAGCCCTCGCCGCGACCGGACACCAGGATGACGTGCACGGCTGGATCCAGGTCGGCGCGCTCCACCAGCGCCGAGAGCTCCAGCGGCGTGTCCGCGACGATCGCGTTGCCCTTCTCCGGCCGGTTGAACGTGATCCGGGCAACCCGGTCGGTGACCTCATAGGTCATCGTCTTCAGGTTGTCGAAGTCGACCGGCCTGATCGCGTGAGTCACCCCTTGACCAACGCTCGCTCGAGGATCGGCGCAAGGTCCAGCCCGGCGGGCATGGTCCCATAGGCCCCGCCCCATTGATGGTCGATGCGGGTGGTCAGGAATGCCTCGGCGACCGCGGGGTGACCGTGTCGCACCAGCAGCGACCCCTGCAGCGCCAGGCTGATGTCCTCGGCGACCTTGCGGGCGCGCTGCGCGATGGTGTCCAGGTCGGCCAGGTCGCTGCGCAACCGCTCGACGTGCGCGCCCAGCCGCGGGTCCGCGCCCGCACTCTCGGCCAGTTCGGCGAACAGCACCTCGACGCATTCCGGGCGAGTTGCCATGGCGCGCAACGTGTCCAGCGCACTGACGTTGCCCGAGCCCTCCCAGATGCCCATCAGCGGCGCCTCACGGAACAGCCGCGGCATGCCCGAGTCCTCGACGTAACCGTTGCCGCCCAGGCATTCCAGCGCCTCGGCGGCGTGCGGTGTGGCGCGTTTGCAGACCCAGTACTTGCTGGCGGCCAGGCCGATGCGGCGCAGCAGCGCCTCCCGGTCGTCGCCGCGGAGCGCCTTGTCCGTGGCCCCGGCCATCCGCATCGCGACGATGGTCGCGGCCTCGGCCTCGACGGCCAGGTCGGCCAGCACGTTACGCATCAGCGGCTGGTCGATGAGGTAGGCGCCGAACGCCTTTCGGTGCTGGGCGTGGTGGATGGCGCGGGTCAGGCCGGTGCGCATGCTGGTGGCGCTGCCCAGGGTGCAGTCCAGCCGGGTGAGGTTGACCATCTCGATGATGGTCGGGACGCCACGGCCCTCCTCGCCCACCAACCACGCTGTCGCACCGTCATATTCGACCTCGCTGGAGGCGTTGGCGTGGTTGCCGAGCTTGTCCTTGAGCCGCTGCAAGAACATCCGGTTACGGGTGCCGTCCGGCAGCACCCGCGGCAGCAGGAAGCAGGACAGGCCGCCCGGGGCCTGCGCCAGGACCAAGAAGATGTCACACATCGGCGCGGAGGTGAACCACTTGTGGCCGGTCAGGCTGTAGCTGCCGTCACCGTTGGGGGTCGCCTGCGTGGTTCCGGCGCGCACGTCGGAGCCGCCCTGCTTCTCGGTCATCGACATGCCGGCGGTGATGCCGCGCTTGGTGGTGGCCGGCTTGAGCTCGGGATCGTATTCGCGGCTGGTCAGCAGCGGTTCGTAGATCGCCGCGAGTTCGGGGCTGTAGCGCAGGGCGGGGACGACGGCGTAGGTCATCGAGATCGGGCAGGTGTGGCCGGGCTCGACATTCCAGACCGACATCTTGGCGGCCCGCACCACGTGAGCGCCCGGCCGCTCGTCGGCCCACGGCGCGGCGTGGATGCCGTTGGCGATCGCCGTCCGCATCAGCTCGTGATAGGCCGGGTCGTATTCCACCTCGTCGACCCGGTGACCGTATTTGTCGTGGGTGTGCAGGATGGGCCGGTTGCGGTCGGCGAGCTCGCCCCACCGCTGGGCTTCGCGGCCGCCGGCGATCGCGCCGACCTGGTTCACCTCCTCCAGGCCCCACTCCCCACCCTCGCGGATCAGGGCCTCGGCGAGGACCGCCGAGGTCGCGGGGTTGTAGTTCTCCAGCGGTGGGACCTGGTTGGTGACGACATGCGTATCCGACATGCCCCTCATGTTACATTTTTGCGACAGCCGCACAAGAGGTGTAACAGAACGTCACCGCGGGTGTGCGCTGAAGAAGTCCCACAGCGTCCGGGTGGCGAACGGGGGCCATTCGTGGCCGCCCTGATCGATCGTAATCAGCGTGACGCCGCGGTTGCCCGAGCATCCCGCCGTCAGCGTGGTGATCGGGCCGTCGGTGGTGGTGGCGGTATTGCCACACTGATCGACGTTGCGCCAGAACGTGTTCACGCTCGGCACCGACGGGCCGTTGATGACGCTGAACCCCTGCCCGCCCGCGTAGGGCACGAGCCGATCCGCCGTGCCGTGGATGTGCATGATCGACGCCGGGCGCGGGCTCGGGCAGCCGGTCAGCTGGGTGCCCGCGACCGGACCGATCGCGGCGAAGATGTCGGTGGCGCACGCCAGCGTGTAGGACATGATGCCCCCGTTGCTCATGCCGGTGACGTACACCCGGGCCGGGTCGGTGCCGACGTTCCTGGCGATGTCGGCGACGGCCGCGCGGATGAAGGCGACGTCGTCGACGCCCTCGCGTCCCGGCCGCCCACAGCAGCCCTCACCGTCGACGTTCCAGGCTCTTTCCAGCCCATCCGGGTAGGCGACCACGAACTTGGCCGAATCGGCCAATTCGTCCCAGCCGTAATCCCTTTCGACCTGCCGGGCGCTCCCGGAGTAGCCGTGCAGCACGACGACGAGCGCAGCGGACGCCGGCGCCCCGGCGGGCTCGTAGAGCCGGTAGCTGCGGTCGTGCCCGCCCGCGTTGATGTGGTGCAGGCTGGTGCCCTTGACGAAGCCCGAGGGCGGCGCCGGCGAACAGCCCGCGATCAGGAGGACCACCCCGAGAAGGGTTGCGAGCCTGCCGAACACGGGCCGCGACTCAGCCGCTGGTTTTTTCCCGCAGGAACGCGATGTCGTCCTTGCGGCCCTCGTCGGCGGTCTCGCAGATCACCGGCGCGTCGGCGGCCTTGACCACCGCGACGAGCAGTTCGGGGTCGATCTGGCCGGTGCCGAAGTTGGCGTGCCGGTCGGCGCCCGAGCCTGCCGCATCCCTCGAGTCGTTGCAGTGCACCAGGTCGATGCGTCCGGTCAGCGCCCTGATCCGGTCGACCGCGTCGATCAGCGCCTCACCCGCGGCCCACGCGTGGCAGGTGTCCAGGCAGAAGCCAATCCCTTTGTCGCCGATGTGATCCCACAGCCTGCCGATGGTGTCGAAATAGCGCGCCATCGCGTGGTCTCCGCCGGCGGTGTTCTCCAGGTACACCGGCACGTCGGTTTCGAGGTAGTCCAGCGCCTTGACCCACCGCTCGAAGCCGGCCTCCATGTCGTCATCGTCGGCGTGGCCGCCGTGCACGATGACGGCCGTCGCGTTGATCTCGGCGGCCGCGTCGCAGGTGTCCTGCAGGATCTTGCGCGACGGGATGCGGATGCGGTTGTTCGCCGATGCCACGTTGATGAGGTACGGCGCGTGGACGTAGAGCGGGACGGCCGACGCCTTGAGCGTGCCGGCGTCGTCGCGGGGCTTCGGCTTCTTCCAGCTCTGCGGGTTGCCGAGGAAGAACTGCACCACGTCGGCGCCGTCCGCCTGCGCGGCGGCCAGCGGGTCGTCGTTGTGAACGTGTGAACCGATGAGCACGGGGGCCAGTGTAGTGCGGCGAGCGGATACGCCCGCGAATGTGCGGCTGGCCGCACACTCGGGCCCGAACGTGCGGCTGGCCGCACACTCGCGGCAGGAGAACACCCCGCGCATGAAAAAGCCCCGGGCGAACCCGGGGCTTTCCCAATTCCGAACTAGCGGTAGTCGGAGTACCCGTAATCGTCCAGCGGCACCGCGGCGCCGGTGGCCTGGCCGAAGTCCGGGCTGTAGTACTGATCCTCGTAGGACGGGATCGTGTACGCGGCGGCCCGGGCCTCCTCGGTCGGCTGCACCTGGATGTTGCGGTAGCGGTTGATACCGGTACCCGCCGGGATCAGCTTTCCGATGATCACGTTCTCCTTCAGACCGTTGAGCTTGTCGCTGCGGCAGTTGATCGCCGCATCGGTCAGCACTCGCGTGGTCTCCTGGAACGACGCCGCACTCAGCCACGAGTCCGTGGCCAGCGACGCCTTCGTGATACCCATCAGCACCGGGCGACCGGCGGCGGGCTCGCCGCCCTCGGCCACCACCCGACGGTTCTCCGCCTCGAACTCCGCGCGGTCGATCAGCGAGCCGGGCAGGAACTCCGTCGCACCCGAGTCGATGATGGTGACGCGGCGCAGCATCTGGCGGACGATCACCTCGATGTGCTTGTCGTGGATCGACACACCCTGGGCACGGTAGACCTCCTGGACCTCGCGGACCAGGTGGATCTGCACCTCACGGGGGCCCTGCACGCGCAGCACCTCGTGCGGGTCGGCCGAGCCCTCCATCAGCTGCTGGCCCACCTCGACGTGGTCGCCGTCGGACAGCACCCGCTCCGAGCCGTCGTCGTGCTTGAACACCCGCAGCCGCTGGCGCTTGGAGAGCTTGTCGTACACGACCTCCTCGCTCCCGTCGTCGGGAACGATGGTGATCTTGTAGAAGCGCTCGCCCTCCTCCAGCTGCACCCGCCCGGTGAGGTCGGCGATCGGGGCCTTGCCGCGTGGGACGCGGGCCTCGAACAGCTCCTGGACCCGGGGCAGACCGCCGGTGATGTCCTCACCGACACCACCCTGGTGGAAGGTACGCATGGTCAGCTGCGTGCCGGGCTCACCGATGGACTGGGCCGCGACGATACCGACCGCCTCTCCGATGTCGACCAGCTTGCCGGTCGCCATCGAACGGCCGTAGCAGGTCGCGCACACGCCGGTGCCCGTGGTGCAGGTCAGCACCGAGCGCACCTTGACCTGCGTGATGCCGGCCGCCAGCAGGGCGTCGATCTCCGGGTCGCCCAGGTCCTCGCCGCGCGCGACGACGACGTTGCCGGCCTCGTCGACCGCGTCGGTACCCAAAGTCCGCGCGTACGCCGAGGTTTCGATGTACGGGTCGCGGATCAGGGTGCCGTCGGCCTGACGCTCGGCGAGCTCGACGATGATGCCGCGCTCGGTCTCGCAGTCGTGCTCGCGGACGATGACGTCCTGGCTCACGTCCACCAGACGGCGGGTCAGGTAACCCGAGTCGGCGGTGCGCAACGCGGTGTCCGCCAGGCCCTTTCGAGCGCCGTGCGTGTTGATGAAGTACTCCAGCACGGTCAGGCCCTCGCGGAACGACGACTTGACCGGACGCGGGATGAACTCACCCTTCGGGTTGGTCACCAGGCCCTTCATGCCGGCCAGCGTTCGGGTCTGGGTGAAGTTACCCGTGGCACCCGAGTCGACGATCGTGATGATCGGGTTGTCGCTGGGGTAGTGCTCCCGCAGCGCCTGACCGACCTCGTCGGTGGCTTCCTTCCAGATCTCCACCAGTGCCTCGTTGCGCTCGTCGTGGTTCAAAGCGCCTCGCTGGAACTGCTTTTCGACCTTCTCGGCCCGCTCCTCGTACTGGTCGAGGATCTCCTTCTTGCGCGGCGGAACCAGCACGTCGGCCATCGACACGGTGACACCGCTGCGGGTGGCCCAGTAGAAGCCGGCGTCCTTGAGCTTGTCGACGGTCTGCGCGACGACGATCATCGGGTAGCGCTCGGCCAGGTCGTTGATGATCGCGGCCTGCACCTTCTTGTGCATCTGCTTGTTCACGAACGGGTAGCCCACCGGCAGCAGCTCGTTGAACAGCACCCGGCCCAGCGTGGTCTCGGCCATCCAGGCGTCGCCCGGCTGCCAGCCGTTGGCACCGAACAGCTCGGCCTCGATCTCGGCGGGCGGACGCAACTGCGTCAGCCGCACCTTGATCTTGGCCCGCACCGACAGCACACCGCGGTCGGCGGCCATGATCGCCTCGGCCGGCGAGGAGTACACGCCCACCTCCGGCTGATCCTTTGCGGCGGCCTGGAATTCGCCCTTGTCACCGTCGACCTCGGTGGTCAGGTAGTACAGCCCGGTCACCATGTCCAGACGCGGCATGGCCAGCGGGCGGCCCGACGCCGGCGACAGGATGTTGTTCGAGGACAGCATCAGGATGCGGGCCTCGGCCTGCGCCTCCGCGCTCAGCGGCAGGTGCACGGCCATCTGGTCACCGTCGAAGTCGGCGTTGAACGCCTCACACACCAGCGGGTGCAGCTGAATCGCCTTGCCCTCCACCAGCATCGGCTCGAAGGCCTGGATGCCCAGCCGGTGCAGGGTGGGTGCGCGGTTCAGCAAGACCGGGTGCTCGGCGATGACCTCTTCGAGGACGTCCCACACCTGGGGACGCTGCCGCTCCACCATGCGCTTGGCGCTCTTGATGTTCTGCGCGTGGTTGAGGTCGACCAGCCGCTTCATCACGAACGGCTTGAACAGCTCGAGGGCCATCAGCTTGGGCAGGCCGCACTGGTGCAGCTTGAGCTGCGGGCCGACCACGATGACCGAACGGCCCGAGTAGTCGACGCGCTTACCGAGCAGGTTCTGACGGAACCGGCCCTGCTTGCCCTTCAACAGGTCCGACAGCGACTTCAGCGGGCGGTTGCCCGGCCCGGTGACCGGGCGGCCGCGGCGGCCGTTGTCGAACAGCGCGTCCACCGACTCCTGCAGCATCCGCTTCTCGTTGTTGACGATGATCTCGGGCGCGCCGAGGTCGATCAGCCTCTTGAGGCGGTTGTTGCGGTTGATGACCCGGCGGTACAGGTCGTTCAGGTCGCTGGTGGCGAACCGGCCACCGTCCAGCTGCACCATCGGGCGCAGCTCCGGCGGGATCACCGGGACGGCGTCGAGCACCATGCCCATCGGCGAGTTGCCCGACTGCTGGAAGGCGGCGACCACCTTGAGACGCTTAAGGGCGCGAAGCTTCTTCTGCCCCTTGCCGTTTCGGATGACGTCGCGCAGCGAGTCGGCCTCGGCGTCGATGTCGAAGTTCTCGATCAGCTTCTGGATCGACTCCGCACCCATGGCGCCGGTGAAGTACTCGCCGTAGCGGTCGACGAGCTCGCGGTAGAGGTTCTCGTCGACGATCAGCTGCTTGGGGGCCAGCTTGGTGAACGTGCTCCAGATGTCCTCCAGCCGGTCCAGCTCGCGCTGGGCACGGTCGCGGAGCTGGCGCATCTCGCGCTCGCCGCCGTCGCGCACCTTGCGCCGCGCGTCGGCCTTGGCGCCCTCGGCCTCCAGCTCGGCCAGGTCGGCCTCCAGCTTCTGCGCGCGGGCCTCCAGGTCGGCGTCGCGCTGGTCCTCAACGGCCTTGCGCTCCACCATCATTTCGGCCTCGAGCGTGGACAGCTCGTTGTGCCGCATCTCGTCGTCGACCGACGTGATCACGTACGCCGCGAAGTAGATGATCTTCTCGAGATCCTTCGGGGCGAGGTCGAGCAGGTAGCCCAACCGCGAAGGCACACCCTTGAAGTACCAGATGTGCGTGACCGGCGCGGCCAACTCGATGTGACCCATCCGCTCGCGGCGCACCTTGGCGCGGGTCACCTCGACGCCGCAGCGCTCACAGATGATGCCCTTGAAGCGGACGCGCTTGTACTTGCCGCAGTAGCACTCCCAGTCGCGAGTCGGTCCGAAGATCTTCTCGCAGAACAGGCCGTCCTTCTCCGGCTTCAGCGTGCGGTAGTTGATCGTCTCCGGCTTCTTGACCTCGCCGTAAGACCATTGCCTGATGTCCTCCGCGGTGGCCAGGCCGATGCGGAGTTCATCGAAGAAGTTGACGTCGAGCACGTAACTCCCTTTCCCCTTGCGGGTTTAGTAACTAAAAGTGATTAAGCCAGGTCCTCGACGGACGCGGATTCGTTGCGGGACAAGTTGATTCCCAAGTTGGCCGCGGCCCGCTCGAGATCCTCGTCCTCGCCCTCGCGCAGTTCGATCGCCGCGCCGTCCGACGAGAGCACCTCGACGTTCAGGCAGAGCGACTGCAGCTCCTTGAGCAACACCTTGAACGACTCGGGGATGCCCGGCTCGGGGATGTTCTCGCCCTTGACGATCGCCTCGTACACCTTGACCCGGCCGACCGTGTCGTCGGACTTGATGGTCAACAGCTCCTGCAGCGTGTACGCCGCGCCGTAGGCCTGCATGGCCCAGCACTCCATCTCACCGAACCGCTGGCCACCGAACTGCGCCTTACCACCCAGCGGCTGCTGGGTGATCATCGAGTACGGGCCGGTGGAGCGGGCGTGGATCTTGTCGTCCACCAGGTGGTGCAGCTTCATGATGTACATGAAGCCAACCGTCACCGGGTACGGGAACGGCTCACCGCTGCGGCCGTCGAAGAGCACCGCCTTGCCGTCGCCGTCGACCATCACCTCGTTGTCCCGGTTCGGCAGCGTGCAGGACAGCAGTCCCTGCAGCTCCGCCTCCCGGGCGCCGTCGAACACCGGCGTCGAGACGATCGCGTTCGGCTCCGCGCTCTGCAGCTCCTTGGGCAGGTTGGCGGCCCAGTCGGGCGAACCCTCGATGTTCCAGCCGGACTTGGCCACCCACCCGAGGTGGGTCTCCAGGATCTGGCCGATGTTCATCCGTCGCGGCACGCCGTGCGTGTTCAGGATGATGTCCACCGGGGTGCCGTCCGGCAGGAACGGCATGTCCTCGACGGGCAGGATCTTGCCGATCACGCCCTTGTTGCCGTGCCGGCCGGCGAGCTTGTCACCGTCGGAGATCTTGCGCTTCTGGGCCACGTAGACGCGGACCAGCTCGTTGACACCGGCGGGCAGCTCGTCGTCGTCCTCGCGGGAGAACACCCGGATGCCGATGACCTTGCCGGACTCGCCGTGCGGCACCTTCAGCGAGGTGTCGCGGACCTCACGGGCCTTCTCACCGAAGATCGCCCGCAGCAGCCGCTCCTCCGGGGTCAGCTCGGTCTCCCCCTTCGGGGTGACCTTGCCGACCAAGATGTCGCCGTCGCGCACCTCGGCGCCGATGCGGACGATGCCGCGCTCGTCGAGGTCGGCGAGCACCTCGTCGGAGACGTTCGGGATGTCCCGGGTGATCTCCTCGGCGCCCAGCTTGGTGTCGCGGGCGTCGATCTCGTGCTCCTCGATGTGGATCGAGGTGAGCACGTCCTCTTCAACCAGGCGGTTGGACAGGATGATCGCGTCCTCGTAGTTGTGACCCTCCCACGGCATGATCGCCACCAGCAGGTTCTTGCCCAGCGCCATCTCACCGTTCTCGGTGCACGGGCCGTCGGCGATGACCTGGCCGGCCTCGACCCGGTCCCCGGCGTCCACGATCGGCGACTGGTTGGCGCAGGTGCCGTGGTTGGAGCGCTCGAACTTACGCATCCGGTAGGTGTGCCGGGTGCCGTCGTCGGCCATCACGGTGATGTAGTCGGCGGAGACCTCCTCGATCACCCCGGCCTTGTCCGCGACGACGACGTCGCCGGCGTCGATCGCGGCGCGCAGCTCCATCCCGGTGCCCACCAGCGGCGCCTCGCTGCGCACTAGCGGAACCGCCTGGCGCTGCATGTTGGCGCCCATCAGGGCACGGTTGGCGTCGTCGTGCTCGAGGAACGGGATCATGGCCGTGGCCACCGACACCATCTGGCGCGGCGACACGTCCATGTAGTCCACCTCGGACGACGGCACGTACTCGACCTCGCCAGCCTTCCGGCGGACCAGGACGCGCGACTCCTCGAACCGGCCCTTCGCGTCGATCGGCGAGTTGGCCTGCGCCACCACGTGGCGGTCCTCCTCGTCGGCCGTCAGGTAGTGGATCTCGTCGGTGACCACACCGTCGACCACCTTGCGGTACGGCGTCTCGATGAACCCGAACGGGTTGACCCGGGCGTACACCGACAGCGAACCGATCAGGCCGATGTTCGGACCCTCCGGGGTCTCGATCGGGCACATCCGGCCGTAGTGCGACGGGTGCACGTCGCGGACCTCCAGCCCGGCCCGCTCACGGGACAGACCGCCGGGGCCCAGCGCCGACAGGCGGCGCTTGTGGGTCAGACCCGACAGCGGGTTGTTCTGGTCCATGAACTGGGAGAGCTGGCTGGTGCCGAAGAACTCCTTGATCGCGGCGACCACCGGCCGGATGTTGATCAGCGTCTGCGGCGTGATCGCCTCGACGTCCTGGGTCGTCATCCGCTCGCGGACGACGCGCTCCATCCGGGACATGCCGACCCGGATCTGGTTCTGGATCAACTCGCCGACCGTGCGCAGCCGCCGGTTGCCGAAGTGGTCGATGTCGTCGGTCTCCACCGGCACCTCGATGCCGCCGGGGACGGTCATGACCGCGGGCTGGCCATCCGTACGGGCGTGGTGCAGGCGCACCAGGTACTCGATGGTGGCGACCACGTCTTCCTCGGTCAGCGTCGAGCTGGTGATCGGCTCGCCGGCGTGCAGGCCGAGCTTCTTGTTGACCTTGTAGCGGCCGACGCGGGCCAGGTCGTAGCGCTTCTCCTTGAAGAACAGGTTCTCCAGCAGGGTCTGCGCCGACTCCTTGGTCGGCGGCTCGCCCGGGCGCAGCTTGCGGTAGATGTCCAGCAGCGCCTCGTCGGTGCCGGCGGTGTTGTCCTTCTCCAGCGTGCCCATCATGATCTCGGAGAAGCCGAACCGCTCGTGGATCTGCTCGTTGGTCCAGCCCAGCGCCTTGAGCAGCACGGTGACGGGCTGGCGACGCTTGCGGTCGATGCGCACGCCGACGGTGTCGCGCTTGTCGACGTCGAACTCCAGCCACGCACCGCGGCTGGGGATCACCTTGACGCTGTGCAGCAGCTTCTCGGTGGACTTGTCGATGGTCTCGTCGAAGTACACGCCGGGCGAACGCACCAGCTGGCTGACGACCACGCGCTCGGTCCCGTTGATGATGAAGGTGCCCTTCTCGGTCATCATCGGGAAGTCACCCATGAACACCGTCTGGCTCTTGATCTCGCCGGTGTTGTTGTTGATGAACTCGGCCGTGACGAAGAGCGGGGCCGCGTACGTCATGTCCTTGTCTTTGCACTCGTCGACCGGCGCCTTGACCTCGTCGAAACGCGGGTCGGAGAACGACAGCGACATCGAGCCGGAGAAGTCCTCGATCGGCGAGAGCTCGTAGAGCACCTCTTCGAGCCCGCCCACCGGGCTGGGCTCGCCACGATCGGTGGCGGCCTGGCGCCAGCGCGGCGAGCCGATCAACCACTCGAAGGAGTCGATCTGCACGTCGAGCAGGCCGGGAACCTCGAGCGGTTCGCGGAGCTTGGCGAAGGAAACTCGGTTGGGCGCTCCGGGCACGGAGCCGTTTAGGGAACTTCCATTAGAGGAACTTGTTGGGCGATCCGTTTTGCTCTGGCGGGAATCAGCCAAGATGCATCCTTCCAGCACCTCGTGCGACTCACGAATACCGGAACCACCGGTGGCGTTCGCCGCGAATTGTGTCGGTTAGGCCGGCGAACGAACTGTCCGTATCTCACGCGCACGATTAAAGAACTAAGCCGCTAGGAGGGGCTCAGGCTTAGACCACGGTGTCAGGTGGCGGGTGAGGTGGGCAGGAGGTAGCCAGCGCAACGTCCAACAATAGCGCAGGGCGGCGCATTCCTCAACTGTCCAGCACAACACATCCAGGGACATCGGCGCTGGCTGGCATCTCGACTTTCCGCTGGATACATGCTGCCCAACAGACTGGCCCGTTTACGGCCCGTCGTCAAGAGGGCGGGCCGCCGAGTTAACGCGGAGTTTGCGCGAAAACTCGGGCCGGGCGCGCTAGTCGCCGACCTCGTGCGCCCGGTACTTGTGGGTGCCCTCCATGTCGTCGATGATCGCGGCCTGGGCCTTCTGCGGCAGGGTGTGCAGGATCTCGCGCACCCGCGCCTGGCGGCGGCCGACAGCCTTGCGCTCTGGCATCCCGGGCGACGCGACGATCTGCGGCGGCACGCCCTCGATCTCCTCCACACCGCCGGCGTGCTGACCGGCCTCGAGGGCGGCCTGCTCCTCGGCCATGGTGGCCTCGTCCTTCTCCTCGGACATGCCGATCGGGCCGATGCGGCGGCCGTTCAGGAACTGCCGCACGACCGGCTCGTCACTGGTCAGCAACACCTCGCGGGGGCCGAACATGACCAGCTTGCGCCGGAACAGCATGCCCATGTTGTCCGGCACGGTGCGGGCGATGTTGATGTTGTGCGTGACGATCAGGACGGTGGCGTCGATCTGGGCGTTGATGTCGAGGATCAGCTGGCTCAGGTAGGCGGTGCGGACCGGGTCCAGACCGGAGTCGGGCTCGTCGCAGAGGATGATCTGCGGGTCCATCACCAGGGCACGGGCCAGGCTGGCGCGCTTGCGCATACCGCCGGAGATCTCACCGGGGAACTTCTTCTCGTCGCCGCCGAGACCCACCATCTGCAGCTTCTCCATGACGATGTCACGGATTTCGCCTTCCTTCTTCTTGGTGTGCTCGCGCAGCGGGAAGGCGGCGTTGTCGAACAGGTTCATCGAACCGAACAGGGCACCGTCCTGGAACATGACGCCGAAGAGCGTGCGGATCTCGTAGAGCTCCTTGGCCGAACACTGCAGGATGTCGGTGCCGTCGATGACGACCGAGCCGCGCTCGGGGCGCAGCAGACCGATCAGGGACTTCAGGAACACCGATTTGCCGGTACCCGACGGGCCCAGCAGGACGCTGACCTCCCCGGCGGGGATCTCCAGGGTCACGTCTTCCCAAATTCTCGACGATCCGAAGGACTTGGTGAGGCCGTTCACCTCAATAGCGACACCCATGGGAGATCCTTCCGTCGACGCTCATGCCCGCCACCTGCCCTTTTGTGTGGCATGAGTCACTGTAGCGCACCCTTGCTGCGCGGCATCAGGGTTGCGTGGCACAGCCGGGAAAAATTGGCTGACCTGAGATCCGGCCGTCTCCGACGGCCGACGGACTATTCGACGCGCGTTAGCCAGTGGGCGCCCAGTTGCCGTGGAACCCCATCGGCACCCGCTGCGGCAGATGCACGGTGGCCACGGCCTCGAGCGTCCCCGCGTCCAGCAACACCAGCTGGCCCTCGTCGCGGCCGCGGTGGTAGCCGTAGCCCATCAGAACGCCGTCGTCCTCGGCTCCTTCTTTTTGGGCGGCGCCGGGGTTGGGCACAAAGGACATCTCGCCGAGCAAAAGGTCGGGATCCAGCGGCGCGACCTCGCGCGCGCCGGTCGCGTAGTCGTGCTTGTACAGCGCGGACGCGCCACCGGCGAAGTACGCCCCGACGGTGTAGCCGAACCGGTGCGGCGCGCCCAGCAGGTCCTCGTTGATGCGGGGAAACTCCTGCGGCTGGTCGTCGCGGCATTCGGTGGCCACGGCCCCGGTCGCCAGGTTGATGGTCCAGCGGTCCAGCGTGGGTGGGGTCTCGCCGGGACCGCGCCGGTCGCGATCGAACATCCGCTCGTAGCGCACCACGTCGAGCACCAAAACCTCGGCATCGCCCCGCATCTCGGAGTAGGCGTTGAGCGGGTGGTAGACGTAGCAGGGTTCGATGTCGAACCAGCGAATGTCCTTGTTGGCGCCCTCGCGTGGCATCACCCCGATGCGCGCCGGGTAATTCGGGTTCCAGGCATACGGCATCCGGTCGGAGTGCTTGGGGTTGCGGTTGGTCGCAACCGTGACCGGGCTCGGCAGCCGCACGCGCCCGATCAGCGACTGCATGGCCAGCCTGGCCGGCGCGCTCAGCCAGCGCGGCATGTGCACCGGCAACACCTGGATCGGGTCGAAGGTCACCGGCAGGTCGTAGATCACCACGTATTTGTCGGTCAGCGAGAAGTCGTGCATCATCGGCGACCCCGACACCTCGATGTCGACCGTGCGGCGGGCCCGCCCCGCGGTGTCGATCACCGAATACTGCACGGTCCGCCCGCGCGCGAATGAGTAAGAGACGGCGTGCAATTCGCCGGTGCGCGGGTCGCGGTGCGGGTGGGCGGTGTAGCCGCCGGCCAGGGTGCCGTCGAAGTCGCACGTCCCGATGGTGTCCAGCTCGTCGGTGAGTTCGTAGTTGGCCACCCCGCCCTCGACCAGCGCCAGGGTGCGCCCGGCGTGGGTGAGGGCGTTGGTGTTGGCGCCCAGCGAGAGCATGCCCGCGCGGGGGTCGAGCCGGCCCGGCGCCCGCTCACCCAGGGCGGCGCACAGCGACAGGCTGCGCACCCAGCGGTTGCGGTACCAGCGGGCCTTGCCGTCGCCCAGCGCGACCCCGTGCACCATCCCGTCGCCGCTGAACCAGTGATACGTGGCGGGGTCGACCTCTTCGGCGGGGTTGGGTCCGTTGCGCAGGTAGCGCCCGTCGAGGTGTTCCGGGATACGCCCGGTGACCGGCAGGTCGGTCGCGGTGACCTCGGCGGCCACCGGCGCCAGCAGGCCCTCGAGATAAGGGTTCCGGGCTTCGGCGGTTTGCGTGGACGTCATCTGCGAGCTCCTATAACATTGATATGACGTTGTTATAGGAACCGTACGCCGCCGATGGGAAGATGGCAACGATGACCGCAGAAGTTGCACAGCCGCAGCGCAACGTGCGCGACGAGATGCTGGCCGCCGCGGTCGACCTGCTGCACGAACACGGCCCGGACGCGTTGCAGACCCGCAAGATCGCCGGCGCGGCGGGAACCTCGACGATGGCGCTGTACACCCACTTCGGCGGGATGCGCGGGCTGATCGCCGAGGTGGCCGAGGAAGGCCTGCGCCAGTTCGACGCCGCGCTGACGGTGCCGCAGACCGCCGACCCGGTCGCGGACCTGTTCGCCACCGGCGCGGCCTACCGGCGCTACGCGATCGAGCACCCGCACATGTATCGGCTGATGTTCGGCAGCACCAGCGCGCACGGCATCAACGCGCCGGCGGGCAACGTCTTGGCGCTGACGGTCGCCGAGATCGAGCGGGACATCCCCAGCTTCGCCCACGTCGTGCGGGCGGTGCAGCGATCGATGCGGGCGGGCCGGATCACCGTCGGCACCGCCGACGACGACCTCGCGGTGGTCAGCACGGCGGCCCAGTTCTGGGCGCTGGTGCACGGGTTCGTCATGCTCGAGCTCGCCGGCTTCTACGGCGACGACGGCGCGGCGGTCGGCTCGGTGCTCGGCTCGATGAAGTCGAATCTGCTTGTCGCTCTGGGCGATTCACCCGAACGCGCGAAACGGTCCCTGCGGCCGGGATGAGCGCACGAAACCCCCGGAAGGTCGCTTCCGGGGGTTTCGTGACGTCGGGCTACTTGACGGTGACGGTGGCGCCGGCGGCCTCGAGCTTGGTCTTGGCCTCGTCGGCGGCCTCCTTGGCCACCTTCTCCAGCAGCGGCTTGGGCGCGCCGTCGACCAGGTCCTTGGCCTCCTTGAGGCCCAGGCCGGAGACGATCTCGCGGACCACCTTGATGACGCCGATCTTCTTGTCGCCGGCGGCCTCGAGGATGACGTCGAACTCGGACTGCTCCTCGGCGGCCTCGGCGGGCTCGCCACCGGCGGCCGGGCCGGCCGCGGCGACGGCGACCGGAGCGGCCGCGGTGACCTCGAAGGTCTCCTCGAACTTCTTGACGAAGTCGGAGAGCTCCAACAGGGTCATTTCCTTGAAGGCGTCGAGCAGGTCGTCGGTAGACATTTTCGCCATGGTGTGTGGGTCCTTCCTGGTTTGGGTTTGGGGTTATTCGGCTTCGGCCGGGGTCTCAGCAGATTCCGTGGGCGCTTCCGAAGCTGGTTCCGCGGCGGGCTCCGCCGCCTCGGGCGGGGCGGCCTCCGCGACCGGCTCGGCCGGGGCCGACGGGGCTTCCGAGGCCTTCTTTTCCTGCAGCGCGGCCGCCAGGCGGGCGACCTGCGAGGCCGGGGCGTTGAACAGGCCGGCGGCCCTGGCGAGGTTGCCCTTCATGGCGCCGGCCAGCTTGGCCAGCAGCACCTCGCGCGACTCCAGGTCGGCGATGCGCTCGACCTCGGCGACGGTCAGCGCGCGACCGTCCATGTAGCCACCCTTGATGACCAGCGCCTTGTTGTCCTTGGCGAAGGTCTTGATGGCCTTCGCGGCGTCGACCGGCTCGCCGGTGACGAACGCGATGGCGGTCGGCCCGGCGAACAATTCGTCGAGACCCTCGACGCCGGCCTCCGACGCCGCCCGCTTGATCAGCGTGTTCTTGGCGACCGAATAGGTGGCCGACCCGCTCAGCGAGCGGCGCAGCTGGGCCAGGTTGGCCACGGTCAGACCGCGGTACTCGGTGATCAGGGTGGCGGTCGCCTCCCTGAACTGCTCGGCGATGTCGGCGACGGCGGTGGCTTTGTCAGCCTTGGCCATGCGTA
Source organism: Mycobacterium sp. ACS4054 (assembly GCF_001667275.1). Taxonomy (GTDB): domain Bacteria; phylum Actinomycetota; class Actinomycetes; order Mycobacteriales; family Mycobacteriaceae; genus Mycobacterium. Next base: position 188,847 of record NZ_LZHV01000058.1, on the reverse strand, counting down.
CCTCCTGAAATGAAAGCCATGCGACGTGTCGTCTGTGATCACCCGAAAAACGACGAACGCCCCGGCGCAGGATGCGGCCGGGGCGTGAAAAACGCCGGCGCGTGCCGGCGCTGCTGCCTCGTCCTCCTGCGTGGGCCGCCGGGATGCTCCCGGACCTTCAACCGATTGCTCGGTGACCGACGGTCTTCGGTGGATCGGCAACCAGGATAGCCTGGCCGTCCCCCATCGGCCAAAACGGCGGCATTCGGCGGCGGCTCAGCCCAGACCGGCCAGCCGGGCCGCGCCCGCCCGGCCGGCCTGGCCGCCGAGCTCGGCGGGCACCACCCGCAGCCCGGCCACGAAGTCCAGCCGGGCGTACTCGGCCAGCTTCTCCCGCAACGGGTCGAAGAGCAGGCCGCCGGAGTTGGCGACCCCGCCCCCGATGACGACCAGGTCCAGGTCGCAGACCGCGCCGACCGAGGCGATCATCGCCGCCAACGCGGTGGCGCCCCGGCGGAACGCCCGGCCCGCCACCGCGTCCCCGGCCGCCGCCGCGGCGGCCAGCTCCCGCGCGCCCGCCGTCGGCGGCGGGGCGCCGCCGTTGGCCCGCGCCCAGCGCACCATCGACGGCCCGGACGCGATGGCTTCGACGCAGCCGCGGCCGCCGCACACGCAGGGCGGCCCGGCGTCCTCCACCACCACGTGCCCGACGTGACCGGCGTTGCCGGTGCGGCCGGTGTACGGGATTCCGCCGAGCACGAGCCCGCCGCCAACGCCGGTGGACACCACCATGCCCAGCATGAAGCCGGCGCCGCGACCCGCGCCGCGCCAGTGCTCGCCCAGCGCCATGCACAGGCCGTCGCCGCCGAGCCGCACGGGCACCCCCGGCACCGCGGCCGCGACGCGGTCGCGCAGCGGGAACCGTTGCCAGCCTTTGATATTGACCGGGCTGACGGTGCCGGCGGGCAGGTCGATGGGCCCGGCCGAGCCGATGCCCACCGCGGCCACGCCACCGTCGGCCGCTCGCAGCGCGTCGGCGATCGCCGCGTCGACCGCGGCCCACACCTGTTCGGCCGCGCCGCCGCTCGGCGTGGGCCGGATGACCGTGTGCACCAGCGCGCCCGCCGGGTCGGCGAGGCCGGCGGCGATCTTGGTGCCGCCGATGTCCAGGCAGAGGGTGAGCATCGCGATCAGTGCCGGTGGACGTTGTCGGGTTGCCGGGGGTCGCCGGGATGCTCGTAGCCGGGAGACAGCCGCACCAGCTCGGCCCGTCGCGCGTCCAGCCACACCCGGAACGCGCGCCGCCGGGCGGCGCCCAGCAGATGCGCGGCGATCAATGGCCGCACGTCGGCCAGCGGCGGGGAGACCGGCGACGGGGAGCGCCAGCCGTGCGGCTGGCGGCCCGGCTCGGCGAACCGCAGCGGGTTGCGGGCGTGGTACGCGGCCACCTCCTCATCCGTGACGCGCACCGCGGCGGTGACATCGGCGAACAGCGCCCGCGCGCGGGGGTCCGCCAGCGCGGCCGCGGCCACGCTGCCGATTTCCAGCCGGGCCGTCGCGTCGGGCAACAGCTGCGCCTCGCTCGGCGCGCCGCGCCCGGTGAGGCCGAGCGCTTCGGCCTCGGCGGAGACCACCCGCTCGGTCACGATCAGCTGGGTCAGCCAGCGCCGCAGTTGCCGCCCCTCCCCGCCGCCGCCGGCCGGCAGGGCGGCCGCGCCCGGTCCGCCGCGCAGCCGCGCCTCGGCCGCGTCGACCTCGTCGACCAACACCGGGGCGCCGGCCACCGTCGCCACCACGCTCATGTCACGCGCACCTCCACCGCCGGGGTGTAGAGCAGCCGGCCGGCGCAGCCGACCCGGACCAGGGCCCACCACCGGCCCGGCTCCAGCCCGGGCGGCGGCGTCACCGAGAAGCCGAGCCGGGCGATGCCGCGGGGGGGCAGCACCGCGCCCACCGCGGCGGGCCCCAGCCACTCCCAGGTGCCCCACGGGCTGATCAGGTGGGCCTCCAGCGCCAGGGCCGCCCCGGCGCGGCTGCCGACCGTGACGGTCAGCGCCGCCGTGGCGCCGGCGGCCAACTCCACGCCGGCCGGCCCCTCGGCGAGGTAGATCAGCTCGGCCTCGTCGCGGGCGCCGACCTCGACGAGGCACACGTCCTCGACGGTCTGGCGCCACGCCTCCGGGATCTGGTCGCCGCCGAGGCGGAGCTGCGCCCGCACCGGGTAGCGCCCCGGCTCGGCGCCTGCCGGCACCGACACGGCCACGTCGGCCTCGCGGTGCTCGCCGCCGCGCAGGGTGAGGGGCAGCTCGTCGGGCTTGGCCGACCAACCCTCCGGACACACCAGGGTGACCGTCCCGGTCAGGGTGGCGTCGCTGCAGTCACTGGCCGCGGTGAGGCGCAGCACGACCTCGTCGCCCGGCTCGGCTTGCACCCGCGCGGGATGCAGGTGAGCGACCGCCGGCAGCCCGCCGAGCGGCGCCGGGCCCCGGTTGTGCAGCCAGTAGCGCGCGTACAACGGCTGGGCGGCCTCGGCATCGGGGGCCAGCGCGCGGGATCGCGCCGGGGGTTGGGGAGCGTCGAATCGGGCCAGCAAGGTGGCCACCTGGCAGCCGTGCAGCTCGAGCGGGCGCCGCCCCGCGCCCGGGGCTTCCAGGTCGGCTTCGAGGAGGTCGGCGCAACGCGGGTCGACGATGGCGCCGACGTCCGAGCCGAGCGTCACGCCGGCCCCCGACCCCGTCGTCTCCACCAAGCGCAGCGCCACCTCGCGCGGGTCGACCGGCCGGGCGCGGCCCGCCGCCAGCGGGTTGCCGGCCGCCTTGAGCGCCGCCAGCTGCACCGCGCCGGCGGGCTCGACGGTCAACAGGGAGCCGGCCGCGGGCAAGGGGCCCGGCGCCCGGCCGGTGGCGACGGCGAGCAGCGGGTGGGAGAACTCGGCGCTGCGGGCGGGGATCCGGGCGCGCCGCCAGTCGCCGTCGTCGCAGACCAGCGCGTAGTCGAAATCGTGCGTCCAGTGCTGGAGTTGGAAGTTCGAGCCGTCCGGGGCGGTGCGGCGCGGTTCGTCGATCCAGGTGCCCGAGGGCCAGCCGGTGCAGGAGCGCATCAGCGCGGTGTGCAGGGTGCCGTCGGTGTCGACGGCGAAGCTGGGCACACCGCGGTTGAGCAGGGCGACGGTGCGGTCCTCGAACTCGCCGCCGCCCGCCGGCGCCCGCTGGCTGACGACGATTTCCGCGTCGGCGAGGTCCTCGACCAGCGACACGATCGCGGCGGCCAGGCGGTCGTCGTCGCGGCCGGCGATCACCAGCACCGGCAGCGCCGACGGCGCGCGCAGGTCGGCGCCGGGCGTCCACACGGCGGCCAGCGGCGTCGCGGCCGGCACCCACACCCGCGCCCGGCCCGTCGCCGCCAGCTGGCGGTCGAGCTCCTCGCGGTACGGCCCCAGCGCCGCGTCGGTGAAGGCGTTGCGGGCCGGTCCGCCCAGCGCGATGCGGACGTCGGGCAGGTTCGAATCGACGTCGAGGTGGCCGTAGCGCTGCTTGGCGGCGCCGCTGCAGGTGGCCGTCACCCCGGCGCGGACCAGCGCGACCATCAGCTCCCGCGCGAGCGGTCCCGACACCGCCTCGTCCGGCGTCACCACCTCGGCCACCGAGATCGCCCGCACGCTGTCGCGCACCCGGACCCGCGCAGCCGAGGACAGGCCGAACCAGCCGTGGGCCGGGTTGTCCAGCGTCCACGGGTGCAGCGCGGTGTCCACCGAGCGCGGGCCGTCGTGCAGCAGGGCGAACCCGCGCCCGACGACGGCGTCCCCGACCTCGCTGACCGGCATGGCGCCCGGCACCGGGCAGGGCCAGCGCAGCCGCACCAGGCGGTCGGCGCCGGTGAACCCGTCGATGGCGGTGCGGCAGTCCACCCGCGGCACGCCGCGCCACAGCGTCAGGGTCTGGGTGTAGCGCAGCAGGGCGCCGATCCGCCCGGTGACGACGACCCGCTGCCCCAGCGGGCCGTGGTAGGCCTGCGCGGCGGCCGGCGACTCCGACGAGTACACCACCGGCCCCTTGGGCAGCAGGTGCCACGGGCCCTCGCCCTGCGTCGGGTGGGACGCGTACTCCTCGTAGACCGCAAGCTCGTTGCCCACCCGGCCGGCGGCGATCAATTCGCGGCCGTCGCGAACCAGCGACGCGACTCCCCCGCCGCGCGCCGGATCGACCTCGACGCGGAAATGCTCGTTGGCGATCACCGGGCCGGGCACCGGTTCCCAGCCGGTCGGCTCGCCGCCGGGAACCAGCCGGTAGGCCCGCCACCCCAGCGACGGCACGTCGCGCGCCAGCCAGCTCACCGACCGGCCGCCCTCCTCGACGTGCGCGGGCAGCTCGGCGCCGTCGGCGTCCAGCACGCGGGCCCCCGCGGTCAGCGGTGGTTCGAGCCGCGCGGTGACGACGTCGGTCCGCGGCTGCGCCAGCGGATTCCAGACGACGACGTCACCGCCGACGGCTTCCGACAGCACCGCCAGCGAGGCGTCGCGGGCGGCGCGGCCCAGCTCCCAGGCGTCCCGCCAGCCGGTCAGCAGGTCGAGGTAGACCTGGTCCGATTCCGAGCCGGTGATGGCGTCGTGGTGCGCCCCGTAGGCCAGCTGCACCCACGCCTTGGCCAGCGCCGCCTGCGGATACTCGGCGCCGCCCAGCAGCCCGGCGAACACGGCGAAGCGCTCGGCCTCCAGCACGGCGTGCTCGGCGGCCCGGTTGGCCTGTTTGGTGTCGATGTACGACACGTCCTTGCCGGTGTAGATCGGGTTCATGTCGCGGGTCTGCGGTGACGGGGCGCGGCCGCGCTCGGCCAGCTCGGCGCGCACGGCGGCGAAGAACTCCCGCGGCAGCGCGCAGACGAACCGCGGCCAGGTGTAGCGCTCGGCCCAGTCGCGGTGGATTGCGGTGACCCATTTGTTCGGCGGCGTGTAGTCGGTGCCGACGGGCAGCAACACGTTGCGCGTCAGCGCCACCTGCTTCAGCAGCTCGAACTGCTCGAGGGTGGCCTCCTCGGCCTCGGCCAGCGAGGTCGACGAGTCCATCCACCAGCCCGCCGAATAATGGGCGGGCATGTAGTGGGTGAGCAGCCCGCGGCCCGACGGCGAAATCCACTCGAACTCGCTGCTGAACTGCATGCGGTTCACGTCGCCGCCGCCCAACGCCGGGCCCCATTGGTGGTGCGGGCCGCGCGCCCACGAGCTCGACGTCAGCCCGGCGTCGGCGGCCATCCCGGGGAATTGCGGGTCGTGCCCGAACACGTCCAGCTGCCAGGCGGTCTGCGGGTGGGCGCCCAGCACGTCGCGCTGGAACCCGATGCCGTGCACCAGGTTCCGGATCGTGGTCTCCGGGCCGGTGAGGTTGGTGTTGGGTTCGTTGTACGTGCCGCCCATCACCTCGACGCGGCCCTGCGCGATGAACCGGCGCAGGTCGGCGCGGTCCTCGGGCCGGGTGTCCCAGTACGGCTTGAGGTAGTCCACCTCGGCCAGCACGAACTTGTACTCGGGCTCCCGGCGGGCCATCTCCAGGTGCGCGTGCACCAGCGCGAAGCCGTTGGTCTGCCGGGCGCGCCCCGGCGGGTCCTCGGCCCACTCGCTCGTGTACGCGCCCTGGGTGTTCCACCAGACCGGGTCGTAGTGGAAGTGACTGACCATGAACATGGTCCAGCCGGGCTCGCCGACGACGAACTCGAAGGGCTCGACGAATTCGCCCGCGTGCACCCGCGCCGCCCGCCGCTCGCCGACCACGGGGTTGCGCACCGCGACCGGCACCTCGACCAGCTCGCCCGCGGCCACCGCCTCGCCGGCCAGGCCGTCGCCGTCCACGCGGACCCGCGTCGACCCGGTGGGGCCGCCCAGCGTGACGCGGACCAGCTGCAACGGCGCGTCCGGCGGACCGACGAAAAGCTCGGTCGAGCGCGCCGAAACCAGCTGCATCCCCGCACTTTACGGCGCGCCGGCGATCTACGATCTGCTAATGCCCGCCCTCGCCCCGCCCGTCGCCGACGAACGCAGCGCCCTGCGCGAATACCTGGCGTTTCACCAGAGCGCGTATTTCGCGGTCAGCTACGGCCTCACCGACGAACAGGCCCGGTCCACGCCCTCGGTGAGCGCGCTGTCGATCGGCGGGCTGATCAAGCACGCCACCGGGATGCAGCGCAGCTGGATGAGCCGGGTCGCCGCCGCGCCGGACGCGCCCCCGAAAGACACCCGCCCGTTCGAGCAGATCTCGCAAGAGTTCGCCGACCAGCACGTGATGCGGCCCGACGAGACGCTGGACGGGCTGCTACGGGCGTTCGAAGCCCAGAACGCGGAATCGCTGCGGCTGGTCGAGACCGCCGACCTCGACGCGGCCGTGCCGGTTCCCAAGGACATCCCCTGGTTTCCGAAGAATCAGGAGGCCTGGTCGGTGCGCTGGGTGATCCTGCATGTGATCAACGAGCTGGCCCGGCACGCCGGGCACGCCGACATCATCCGCGAAACCATCGACGGCGCCACCATGTACGAGCTGATCGCGGGGCTGGAGGGCTGGGCGATTCAGGGCTGGGTGCAGCCCTGGAGGCCGAGCTAGAGCGCAGGCCCGCACCGAACGTGAACTCAGGGCGAAATTCGGGCCGGTTTTTCGCCGTGAATGCACGCTCGGCGCCCCGCAATTTCCCGTGAGCGCCGTCACAGCGAATTGGAGCTTGACACCGCCGATTTGGCAGACTGCTGGAATGAGTTCTACCAAGCATCGCGAGGTGGCCAGGCTCGACCGGGTGCCGCTGCCGGTCGAAGCGGCCCGGGTGGCCGTCACCGGATGGCAGGTCACTCGCACTGCCGCACGCGTCGTCAGCAAGCTGCCGGGCAAGGGCCCGTGGCAGCAGAAGGTGATCAGGCAGCTCCCGCAGACCTTCGCCGACCTCGGCCCGACGTACGTCAAGTTCGGGCAGATCATCGCGTCCAGCCCGGGGGCGTTCGGCGAATCGCTGTCCCGCGAGTTCCGCGGCCTGCTCGACCGGGTGCCCCCCGCCGACACCGAGGAGGTGCACAAGCTGCTCGTCGAGGAGCTCGGCGGCGACCCCGCGGAGCTGTTCGCCAAGTGGGAAGAGGAGCCGTTCGCGTCGGCGTCCATCGCGCAGGTGCACTACGCGACCCTGCACACCGGCGAAGAGGTCGTCGTCAAGATCCAGCGCCCGGGCATCCGCCGCCGCGTCGCGGCCGACCTGCAGATCCTCAAGCGTTTCGCCCAGGCCGTCGAGCTGGCCAAGCTGGGTCGCCGGCTGTCGGCGCAGGACGTGGTCGCCGACTTCTCCGACAACCTGGCTGAGGAGCTGAACTTCCGGCTGGAGGCGCAGTCGATGGACGCGTGGGTCTCCCACCTGCACGCCTCGCCGCTGGGCCGCAACATCCGGGTGCCGCAGGTGCACTGGGACTTCACCTCCGAGCGGGTGCTGACCATGGAGCGGGTGCACGGCATCCGCATCGACGACGTCAAGGCCATCCGCCAGGCCGGGTTCGACGGGGTCGAGCTGGTGAAGGCGCTGCTGTTCTCGCTTTTCGAGGGCGGGCTGCGGCACGGGCTGTTCCACGGCGACCTGCACGCGGGCAACCTCTACGTCGACGATCAGGGCCGCATCGTGTTCTTCGACTTCGGGATCATGGGTCGCATCGACCCCCGCACCCGATGGCTGCTGCGCGAGCTGGTGTACGCGCTGCTGGTCAAGAAGGACCACGCCGCGGCCGGCAAGATCGTGGTGCTGATGGGTGCCGTCGGCACCATGAAGCCCGAGGCCCAGGCGGCCAAGGACCTCGAGAAGTTCGCCACCCCGCTGACCATGTCGACGCTGGGCGACATGTCGTACGCCGACATCGGGCGGCAGCTGTCGACGCTGGCCGACGCCTACGACGTCAAGCTGCCCCGGGAACTGGTCTTGATCGGCAAGCAGTTCCTCTACGTCGAGCGGTACATGAAATTGCTCGCGCCCAAATGGCAAATGATGTCCGACCCGCAGCTGACCGGTTACTTCGCCAACTTCATGGTCGAGGTGAGCCGCGAGCACCAGTCGGACATCGAGGTCTGATGGAGATCCGCGCCGGGAACGCCACCTCGGGCGGCGAGGTGAAGCTGTACTACGAGGACATGGGCGACATCGACGCCCCGCCGGTGCTGCTGATCATGGGGCTGGGCGCCCAGCTGCTGCTGTGGCGAACCGGCTTCTGCGAACGGCTGGTCAACCACGGGCTGCGCGTCATCCGGTACGACAACCGCGACGTCGGCCTGTCGACCAAGACCCGGCACCGCGGCGCAGGCCAGCCGCTGCTGACGCGGTTGGCCCGCTCCTGGGTCGGCCTGCCCAGCCAGGCCGGATACAAGCTCGAGGACATGGCCGACGACGCCGCGGCCGTGCTCGATCACCTGGGCATCGAGCGTGCGCACATCGTGGGCGCGTCGATGGGCGGCATGATCGCCCAGATCTTCGCCGCGCGGTTCCGCGAGCGGACGAAAACCCTGGCAATCATCTTCTCCAGCAACAACTCGGCGTTCCTGCCGCCGCCCGGCCCTCGCCAATTGCTGGCGCTGATCAAGGGGCCGGCGCCGAGCTCGCCGCGCGACGTGATCGTCGACAACGCGGTCCGGGTCAGCAAGATCATCGGCAGTCAGCGGTATTTGGCGCCCGAGGAGCAGCTGCGCGCCGAGGCCATCGAAAGCTACGAACGCAGCTATTACCCGTGGGGCGTCGCCAGGCATTTCGACGCCGTGCTGGGCAGCGGCAGCCTCAGACGCTACAACCGGCGAATCGCCGCCCCGACCGTCGTGATCCACGGTCGGGCCGACAAGCTGATGCGGCCGTTCGGCGGCCGCGCCGTGGCCAGGGCCATCGACGGCGCTCGATTGGTGTTATTCGACGGGATGGGACATGATCTGCCACAGCAGTTGTGGGATCAGGTCATCGGCGTACTGACGAACAACTTCGCCAACGCGAACTGAGTCAAAAAACACTCGAACGAAACGCTTCCCCTGCGATCTCAGTCCACGTCGCCGGGTTGTACGGTTGTCCAAGGAGGTGGGTCTACCCGATGGCAAAGCTGAAGCCGTATTACGAAGAGTCGCAGGCGACCTACGACATTTCAGACGACTTCTTCGCGCTGTTCCTCGACCCCAACATGGTCTACACCTGCGCCTATTTCAAGAACGACGACATGACGCTGGAAGAGGCGCAGCTGGCCAAGCTGGATCTGGGGCTGGAGAAGCTGAAGCTCGAGCCGGGCATGACGTTGCTCGACGTCGGGTGCGGCTGGGGCGGGGCCGTGGTCCGGGCGGTCGAGAAGTACGACGTGAACGTCATCGGAATCACGCTCAGCCGAAACCACTACGCGCGCACCAAGGCACGGCTGGAGGCCATCGGAACCACGCGCCGCGTCGAGGCCCGGCTGCAGGGCTGGGAGGAGTTCGACGAGCAGGTCGACCGGATCATGAGCTTCGAGGCCTTCGACGCGTTCAAGAAGGAACGCTGGCCCGCGTTCTGGGATTGGGCCTACAAGACCCTCCCCGACGACAGCCGGATGATGATGCACAGCATCTTCACCTACCCGCAGTCGCAATGGAAAGAGCGCGGCATCCCGATCACCATGTCGGATCTGCGTTTCTTCCATTTCCTCGGCAAGGAAATCTTTCCCGGCGGGCAGATGTGCGGCGAGACCGATATCGTCGACTACGCGCAAGCCAGCGGTTTCGCGATCGAGCAGATCGAATACCTGCGGCCGCATTACGCGCGGACGCTGGACACCTGGGCCGCCAATCTGGAGGCCAATCGGGAACGCGCGATCGCGATTCAGTCCGAAGAGGTCTACAACCGCTTCATGCGTTATCTGACGGGTTGCGCCGAACTCTTCCGCAAGGGCATCTCCAACGTCGCCCAGTACACGCTCACCAAGTAGCGACCGGCCGGCCGGGGTTCGCCACGACCCGCGTCGACGGCCACCGATTCACGCTGGAAACGTAGACTTCGGTATCGTTGCACGTCATGCCCCGAGCACCTGCGTGGGCAGTAAGCAGTGAACTTCATCCAGGAGAACAAGACGAAAATGGCTGATCAACCGGCTAGCCCGACGAAGATACGGACGGCTCCCGAAGACATTCAGGCGCACTACGACGTCTCCGACGACTTCTTCGCCTTGTTCCAGGACCCGACCAGGATCTACAGCTGCGCCTACTTCGAGCGCGATGACATGACGCTGGAAGAGGCGCAGTACGCCAAGATCGACCTGAACCTGGACAAGCTGGACCTCAAGCCGGGCATGACCCTGCTCGACATCGGCTGCGGCTGGGGCACCACCATGAAGCGCGCCGTCGAGCGGTTCGACGTCAACGTGATCGGCCTGACCCTGTCGAAGAACCAGCACGCCCGCTGCGAGCAGCTGCTGGCGTCGATCGACACCGACCGTTCGCGGGAGGTGCGCCTGCAGAACTGGGAGGACTTCAACGAGCCGGTCGACCGGATCGTGTCGATCGAGGCCTTCGAGCACTTCGGGCACGAGAACTACGACGACTTCTTCAAGCGGACGTTCGACATCATGCCCGACGACGGCCGGATGACCGTGCAGAGCAGCGTCAGCTACCACCCGTACGACCTGGCCGCCCGCGGCAAGAAGCTGACCTTCGAGACGGCCCGGTTCATCAAGTTCATCATCACCGAGATCTTCCCGGGCGGCCGGCTGCCGTCCACCCAGATGATGGTCGACCATGGCGAGAAGGCGGGTTTCGTTGTGCCCGCACCGCTTTCACTGCGGCCGCACTACATCAAGACGCTGCACATCTGGGGCGACAACCTCGAGGCGAACAAGGACAAGGCCATCGAGGTCACCTCCGAAGAGGTCTACAACCGCTACATCAAGTACCTGCGCGGGTGCGAGCACTACTTCACCGACGAGGCGCTTGACGTCAGCCTGGTGACCTACCTCAAGCCGGGGGCCGCCGCCTAGAAATCCGCGCCTGTCGGATCGGGGCTGCGTCGTTCGTCGGATAGGTAGAGAGTGGAGCACGGGGCTTCGCTCACTACCTGGAGGTGACGACACCATGCAGTACTTCGCCTTGTTGATCAGCAGGGAGCAAGACCGCACGCCCGACGACCCGGCCGCCACGATGGCGGCATGGCAGAACTTCCACGCCAACGCTGGGTCGGCGATCAAGGCGGGCGACGCGCTGGCGCCGGCCGCCGCCGCGGCGGTCATCACCGGCGGCCCGGACGCGCCGACGGTCACCGACGGCCCGTTCGCCGAATCCGCCGAGGTGGCTTGCGGCTACTACGTGTTCGAGGCCGAAAACCTGGACGAGGCGATCGCGCTGGCGCGCGACGTCCCGCTGGCCCAGGTCGGGGCCGTGGAGTTGTGGCCGGTGGTCCACGCGATCGAGCCGGCCCGCCAGCTCACCGGAAACGACTGGCTGGCGCTGCTGTTGGAACCCCCCGCGTCGGCCCACACGCCCGGCACCCCGGAGTGGCAGGCCGTGGCGGCCCGCCACGCCGAGCTCCACGCGGCCGCGGGCGACCACATCCTGGGCGGCGCCGCGTTGCACGACCGGACCACCGCGACGACGGTCCGGGTGCGCGACGGCGAGGTCCTGATCACCGACGGGCCCTACGTGGAGGGCGCCGAGATCGCCACCGGGGTGTACCTGCTCGGCGCCGCGGATCGCGACGAGGCCGTCAAGCTGGCGTCGATGATCCCGGCCTCGACCGTGCAGGTGCGTCAACTGGCCGGCCTCTCCGCGCTCTAACCGTCGCGAATGCCCAACCTGGACGGCGTCTTTCGGCAGGAGTGGGGGCCCGCCGTCGCCGCGCTCGCGCGGTGGTCCGGCGACCTTACCATCGCCGAGGACGCCGTCCAGGAGGCCTGCGCCGAGGCGCTGCGCAGCTGGGGCCGCGACGGCATGCCGGCCAATCCCGGGGGCTGGCTGGTGACCGTGGCCCGCAACCGCGCCCGCGACCGGCTGCGCCGCGAATCCGCCCGCCCAGGAAAGGAATTGGCGGCCGTGGTCGACGACATTCGGGCCCGCACCGATCACACCGAACCGTCCCCCGTCCCCGACGACGAGCTGCGGATGATGTTCACCTGCGCGCACCCCGCCCTGGACCGCCCGTCGCAGCTGGCGCTCACCCTGCGGCTGGTGTCGGGCCTGACCGTCACCGAGATCGCCCGCGCGCTGCTGCAGACCGAGGCCGCGATCGGCCAGCGAATCACGCGCGCCAAGAACAAGGTTCGGCACGCCAACATCCCGCTGCGGGTGCCGCCGGCCGAGCTGCTGCCCGAACGCACCCCGCACGTGCTGGCCTGCATCTACTCGGTCTTCACCGAGGGCTATTGGTCCACGGCGGGGCCGTCGGCGATTCGCGACGAGCTGTGCGACGAGGGGATCCGGCTGGCCGGTGAGCTGTGCGCGCTGATGCCGCAGGAGCCCGAGGCGCACGCGCTGGCCGCCCTGATGTTGCTGCACGATTCGCGGCGAGCCACCCGCGTCGACGACACCGGGATGCTGGTGCCGCTGGAGGAACAGGACCGCCGCCGGTGGGACCGCGGCCGCATCGCCCGGGGGCTGGATCGGCTGCGCCGGGCCGAGGGGTCGACGGGCCCCTATCTGCCGCAGGCGGTGATCGCAGCGGTGCACGCGACGGCGCCGTCCTGGGAGCAGACCGACTGGGTCACCATCTGCGCGGCCTACGACCGGCTGCTGCAGGTGACCGACTCGCCGGTGGTGCGCGCCAACCGCGCGCTGGCGGTCGGCCTTCGCGACGGCCCCGACGCCGGGCTGGCCGCCCTCGACGAGGTGGCGCACGACCCCCGGTTGAGCCGCTCGAACCTGCATGCGACGGTGCGCGCCGACTTACTGCGGCGCGCGGGCAGGCCGGCCGACGCCGCCTCCTGGTACCGAAAGGCGTTGGCGGTCAACGGCTCCGAGCCGGGCCGCGAGTTTCTGCGGCGCCGCATCGCCGAGTGCGACGGCTAGGCCTCCGGATCGATGGTTGCCTGCGTTCGTCGGCGCTCCGAGGCGCCGACTCACTACGCCTCCGCGAAGTTGCGCGTGACGGACGGGTCCACCGGGATGCCCGGGCCCGTGGTCGTCGACACGGTGATCTTCTTCAGGTAGCGGCCCTTCGAGGCGGACGGTTTGAGCCGCAACACCTCGTCGAGCGCGGCGCCGTAGTTCTCCGCGAGGGCCTTCTCGTCGAAGGACGCCTTGCCGATCACGAAGTGCAGGTTGGCCTGCTTGTCGATGCGGAAGTTGATCTTGCCGCCCTTGATGTCGGCCACGGCCTTGGCCACGTCCGGGGTGACGGTGCCAGTCTTGGGGTTGGGCATCAGGCCGCGCGGGCCCAGCACGCGGGCGATGCGGCCGACCTTGGCCATCTGGTCGGGCGTCGCGATCGCGGCGTCGAAGTCCAGGAAGCCGCCCTGGATCTTCTCGATCAGGTCGTCGCTGCCGACGATGTCGGCGCCGGCGGCCTGCGCCTGCTCGGCCTTGTCGCCCACCGCGAACACCGCGACACGGGCCGTCTTGCCGGTGCCGTGCGGGAGGTTGACGGTGCCGCGCACCATCTGGTCGGCCTTGCGCGGGTCGACGCCGAGCCGGATCGCCACCTCGACCGTCGCGTCCTGCTTGGCCGACGCGGTCTCCTTGGCGAGCTTGGCCGCCTCCAGCGGGCTGTACAGGTTGTTGCGGTCCACCTTCTCGGCGGCCGCGCGGTATGCCTTGCTGTTCTTGCTCATTGATTCATCCAATCTGGTGTTGGGTCGTGGTCGGCGGGCCGAAGCTGGCCCTCCCACGGGGTCGAACTATGCCCGCCTATTCGACGGTGATGCCCATCGACCGGGCGGTGCCGGCGATGATCTTGGCGGCCGCGTCGATGTCGTTGGCGTTGAGATCGGTCTTCTTGGTTTCGGCGATCTCCTTGACCTGGTCCCAGGTGACCTTGGCGACCTTGGTCTTGTGCGGCTCGGCCGAGCCCTTGCCCACGCCGGCCGCCTTCAGCAGCAGCTTCGCCGCGGGCGGCGTCTTGAGCGTGAAGGTGAAGCTGCGGTCCTCGTAGACCGTGATCTCCACCGGGATGACCTGGCCGCGCTGGTTCTCCGTGGCCGCGTTGTAGGCCTTGCAGAACTCCATGATGTTGACGCCGTGCTGGCCGAGCGCGGGTCCCACCGGCGGCGCGGGGTTGGCCTGGCCGGCCTGGATCTGCAGCTTGATCAGCCCAACGACTTTCTTCTTCGGGGCCATGAGTGTTCGGTATTCCTTCCGTGACTGGGCTTGGTCGCCCGGTTAGATCTTGGAGACTTGGCTGAACGTCAACTCCACCGGCGTCTCCCGGCCGAAGATCGACACCAGCACCTTGAGCTTCTGCTGTTCGCCGTTGACCTCGCTGATGGTCGCCGGCAGCGTGGCGAACGGCCCGTCCATGACCGTCACCGATTCGCCGACCTCGTAGTCGACCTCGACGGTCGGGCGCTCCAGCCCGCCGGCCTCGGCGGCGGCCGCGGTGGTGGCGGCGCCCTTGGCGGCCTTCTTGGCCGCGCCCCGCGGCAGCAGGAACTTGACCACGTCGTCCAGCGTCAGCGCTGACGGCCGCGATGTCGCCCCGACGAACCCGGTGACGCCCGGCGTGTTGCGCACCGCGGCCCACGAGTCGTCGGTCAGGTCCATGCGCACCAGGATGTAGCCGGGCAGCACCTTGCGGTTGACCTGCTTGCGCTGGCCGTTCTTGATCTCGGTGACCTCTTCGGTGGGCACCTCGACCTGGAAGATGTAGTCGCCGACGTCCAGGTTCTGCACGCGCGTCTCGAGGTTGGCTTTCACCTTGTTCTCGTAGCCCGCGTAGGAGTGGATGACGTACCAGTCACCGGGCTTGCTGCGCAGCTCCGCCTTGAGCGCGGCCGCCGGGTCGACCTCTTCGGCCGACTCCTCGGGCGCCTCGGCCGAAGTGGCTTCTTCGGCCGTCTCCTGGGCCTCGGTGTCCTCGGCGCGCTCTTCTACGTCGACCGCTTCACCCGCGGACGTGTCACCGTCGAAGGTAGTCACGGTTTAGTCCTCTCTATCTTCTCGCTCAGCCGAACACCAGCAGCACAAGCTTGGTGAGGCCGAAATCCGCGAGGCCGACCAGCGCCACCATGAAGGCCAGGAACGCCAGCACCACCGACGTGTACGTGAGCATCTGCTTGCGGTTGGGCCAGATGACCTTCCGCATCTCCGCAACCACCTGCTTGAGGTAGTTGAAGACGAACACGAACGGGTTGGCCGAACGGTCCCCGGGCTTCTTGGGCTTTTTGGCCTTCTTGGCTTTGCCGCCCTTGTCCTCCTTGGCGGCCTCGACCTCGCCCGCCGACTCTACGTCGGCGTCGTCGCCGGCGTCGGCCGCCCGCTGCCGGGATCGTTTGCCGCTCGGGCGCTGCGGCCGCGTCACCACAGCGGTCCGGCCGCCACTCGCGCGGTCGTCCTCCCTGTCAGCGCCGTCGCTTGTGGCGTCGTTGGCAGCTTCGCCTTCGTCGCTCACCGCATGCTCCTTAAGTTTGCTCGTGTCCCGCGGGCCGTCCCAGTGGTGAAGGCCACTATTCCAGTGTCCACCATGGCACGACTTTCAAGTCAGCAGGGGCGACAGGACTTGAACCTGCAACCTGCGGTTTTGGAGACCGCTGCTCTGCCAGTTGAGCTACGCCCCTTCGCGGTTGGCAGGCCAACCTGCGCTTACCTACCGGGGCTTACATGACACGCGCGCTCTCCGATTGCTCGAATCCCGGAAAGCGCGCTAATGCTGGGAAAACCCCGAGGTCCGAGTGTACATCGACGCGCGAGTCAGATACTAATTACGCCGTTCTCATGACCTGGCCGGACTCCGGGTCCCATTTGAGGTTCGCCGACTGGTCGGCGTACTGGCTCATCAGCGTGGTGTAGGACTGCAAGACCACCTCGCCCCGCTCGTTCGTGCAGGTGTTCTTGGTGACGACGATGTCGGCGCCGAACCGCTCGTCCACCGAGTGGATGTCCATCCGCGCCCACAGTTTGTCGCCGGCCTTGATCGGCTTGGAGAACACGAACCGCTGGTCGACCTGGACGATCACCAGGGTTTCCATGCCGATGTCGACGTGCCGGAAGAAATCCAGCTGGACCAGCTTGGCGAAGATGGTCGCGTAGGTCAGCGGCGCCACGATCGCGTCGTGACCCAGTTCGGCGGCCGCGTCTTCGTCGAAATGGGCGGGGTGGCGGTTCTTGATGGCCTGCGCGAACTGCCGAAGCTGCTCACGCCCCACCACGAAGTAGTCCGGGTACCGCCAGATCATTCCCCGGATGTCGGTCTTGAGCGCCATCGGCTACGCGAGCGTCGCGGACGCGATGGCCCTGCCGAAGATCTTCTTGCCGCCGGTGGTCGCCGTGAGCGCAATGGTCACGGACTTGGTTTCCGGGTCGACGGACTTGACCCGACCGTTGAAGACCAGCTCAGCGCCCTTGCCGTCGTTGGGGACCGGGACCACCGCGGTGAACCGCACGTTGTACTCGGTGACCGCGCCGGGGTCACCGATCCACGAGGTGACGTACCCGCCGCCGATGCCCATGGTCAGCATGCCGTGCGCGATCGCGGTGTCCAGCCCGACGACCTTGGCCATCTCGTCGTCCCAGTGAATCGGGTTCAGGTCACCCGAGACGCCCGCATAGTTCACCAGGTCCTGCCGGGTCAGCGGGTAGGTCTTCTCGGGAAGCTGGTCGCCCACCTTCACCGAGCTGAACTCACGCAGTGGCATCAGAAAATCCCTCTTCTCCATCCTCACCGGCACGGCCCGCCAGGGTCGTGTAGGTCTCCTGCACGACGTCACCGGCTTGGTTGGTGACGATGTTCTTGGTCACGATGATCTGGGTGCCGTGCGAGACCCGCACCGAGTCGACGTAGACGTCGCAGTACAGCTTGTCGCCAGCCACGATCGGCGCCATGAACTTCAGCACCTGGTCGACCTGCACGATCTTCGCGTCCTGGACGGCGACATTCGCGTGCGCGAAGAACGCCGTCTGCGCCTGGTAGCCGAACACGCAGATGAACGTCAGCGGCGCGAGCAGGCCGCCGTAGCCCAGGTCGGCCGCGGCCTTCTCCTCGAGAAAAAAGGCGTCGTCGTTCTGCACGGCGACCGCGTACTCGCGGACCTTCTCCCGCTCCACGACGTAATGGTCGGGATAGCGGTAGTGCATCCCGACGATGCTCTCGCTTAACGGCACGGCTCTAAAATCTACCTAGTCAGTCTCGATAATCGGTCGCGGGTTCCCGCTAGCGCGTCTCTCGGTGCGCCTGGTGCTTGCCGCAGTTCGGGCAGAACTTCTTCAGCTCCATGCGGTCCGGATCGTTCCGGCGGTTCTTCTTGGTGATGTAGTTGCGGTGCTTGCACACCTCACAGGCCAAGGTGATCTTCGGCCGTACGTCGGTACTGGAAGCCATGACGATTCTCTCTCGGTTCCTTCTCGCGGGACTCTCGCCGCGCGTTGTTGTGTTGTAGCGATGGCCGGACTCGAACCGGCGACCTAACGATTATGAGTCGTTCGCTCTAACCGACTGAGCTACATCGCCTCTAACCACCCCAGGGGTCGGGGCCGCCACGCCTGCTCGGCGTCCGCCGAGCCCCCTAACGGAATCGAACCGTTGACCTTTTCCTTACCATGGAAACGCTCTACCGACTGAGCTAAGGGGGCCGTTCACCCGAATCGGCAGTGCCGCGGGCCTAAAAGAGGGTACAACCTGGCCCACAACCGGACCAAACGGGCTTCAGGGAGCGGTGCCACCGCCGCCGCGGGGCAGCTGCCAGGCGCTGAGGTCGCTGAATTCGTCGTACACCTCGTCCGATTCCTGCGCATCGGCTTCGGCGAGCAAGGTGCGCAGCGCGAGATTGACGGCCTCGCGGGCGTCGGCCAGATGGAAGCGGCGGATCGCCTCGTCAATGAGATCGACGTCGATCTCGATTTCGACCTTCTTCCTCATGCGCCAACAATACCCATGCCACAGGCGGCCAAGCGCTGCTCGCGGGGGGTGCTCGGCGATGTTCGCGGCGGCCGCGCGAACCCCCGACGGGCAGGTCCTAGGCTGATCACGTGTCAACAGACCGGCTGTACTTTCGGCAACTGCTCTCCGGGCGCGACTTCGCCGCCGGCGACATGTTCGCGACCCAGATGCGCAACTTCGCCTACCTGATCGGGGACCGCCAAACGGGCGACTGCGTGGTGGTCGACCCCGCGTACGCGGCCGGTGATCTCCTCGACGCGCTCGAGGCCGACGGCATGCACCTGTCCGGCGTGCTGGTGACCCACCACCACCCCGATCACGTGGGCGGGTCGATGATGGGCTTTTCGCTGCAGGGCCTGGCCGATCTGCTGGAGCGCAAAGCCGTGCCGGTGCACGTCAATGCCCTTGAGGCGCAATGGGTCTCGCGCGTCACCGGGATCGGCCTCGGGGACCTCACGGCCCACGAGAACCACGACAAGGTCAGCATCGGCGACATCGAGATCGAGCTCCTGCACACCCCGGGTCACACGCCGGGCAGCCAGTGCTTCCTGCTCGACGGCCGCCTCGTCGCCGGCGACACGTTGTTCCTGGAGGGCTGCGGCCGCACCGACTTTCCCGGCGGCGACTCCGACGAGATGTACCGCAGCCTGCAGCAACTCGCGACATTGCCCGGGGACCCGACGGTGTTCCCCGGGCACTGGTACTCGGCGGAGCCCAGCGCGACGCTGTCGGAAGTCAAGCGTTCCAACTACGTCTACCGGGCCCGCGACCTCGCGCAATGGCGAATGTTGATGGGCGGCTGAGGCCGCCGATCGAATCGAAGCGGCAACCGGCCTGTGATATAAGCGGAGGGTGGATTCCATGGGGTGGATCCAGGACAGCTGGCACGGAATCACCAACGTCGGGTCCAGCACCTGGATCGCGTGGGCGGCGTGGGCGGCGATCGCGCTCGCGGCCATCACCTTGATCTTCACCAGCCGGCAGATCACCCGCAATCGTCGGCTCGCCGCGGAGCAGACGCGGCCACAGGTCGCGATGTTCATGGAACCGCATCCCGCGGACTGGCACGTGATCGAGTTGGTGGTCAGGAACTTCGGTCAGAGGGCGGCCTACGACATCACGTTCTCCTTCATGAACCCGCCGACGGTCGCCGAATACGAGAACGCCACCGACGGCTACGCCGACGTCGTCGAACTGCGGCTCCCCCGCGAGTTGCCGGTGCTGGCCCCGGGCCAGGAGTGGCGCATGGTGTGGGATTCGGCGCTCGACCGCGCCGAGATCGGCAGCGGCATCGAGTCCCGCTTCACCGGCACCATCCGCTACTTCGACACCCCGGAGCCCAAGCGCGGGCGGCGGTTCTGGGAGCGCGAACGCCTCCCGCTGGAAACCGAGGTGGTGCTCGACTGGGACTCGCTGCCCCCCGTCCAGCGCATCGAGCTGCTGACCACCCACGACCTGGCGAAGCGGGAGAAGCAGAAGCTGGAGCTGCTGCGCGGTCTGCTCACCTACTTCCACTACGCGAGCAAGGAAACCCGTCCCGAGGTGTTCCGCAGCGAGATCGAACGGATCAACGGTGCCGTGCGGGAAACGCAGGACCGGTGGCGCACCCGCCAGCTCGACGACCCCACCGATGTCAGCCTGCGCTGGAGTGAAGCCGAGGACGACCTCGGCAAGCACCACAATCAGCACGCGTGACGGCAAGGAGCCAGCAACCGATGAGCGGCCCGGTCCACTACAGCCTCAACGATTCCATCGCGGTCATCCGGATGGACGACGGCAAGGTCAACGCCCTGGGCCCCACGATGCAGCAGGCCCTCGGCGAGGCGATCGACCAGGCCGAGGCGGACAACGCCGGGGCGCTGGTGATCACCGGGAACGAGCGGGTGTTCAGCGGCGGGTTCGACCTGAAGATCCTCACCTCCGGCGAGGCGCAGCCGGCTATCGACATGCTGCGGGGCGGCTTCGAGCTGTCGTACCGGCTGTTGTCCCACCCCAAGCCGGTCGTGATGGCCTGCACCGGCCACGCCATCGCGATGGGGGCGTTCCTGCTGTCGTCCGGCGACCACCGGGTGGCCGCGCACGCCTACAACATTCAGGCCAACGAGGTGGCGATCGGCATGGTCATCCCATACGCGGCGCTGGAGATCATGAAGCTGCGGCTGACGCAGTCGGCGTACCAGCAGGCCGCCGGGCTGGCCAAGACGTTCTTCGGTGAGACCGCGCTGGCCGCCGGCTTCGTCGACGAGATCGTGCTGCCGGAGATGGTGGTGAGCCGCGCCGAGGAGGCCGCGCGCGAATTCGCGGGCCTGCACCAACACGCCCACGCCGCAACGAAATTGCGCGCCCGCGCCGACGCGCTGAAGGCCATTCGCGCCGGGATCGACGGCATCGAGGCCGAATTCGGCCTGTAGGGGATTTTTCACGACCCGTTTCGAACGCGGTGGCCGCTGCTAGCCGCCACCGCGTTCCCTTCGCCTCCTCGTCGCCAGTGTGACACGCGTGCGGCGTGCCGTCACTTCACCCCGCTCCCCGGAACCCCTTGCACCGGTCAGCTGGGCCGGCAGGCATCGGCTACTCCGCCGAAACCCATTGGTAGGGAAGGAATTTCCCGTCCAGGGTCACCACCACGCGATCGCCCGACGGATGCGATTTCTTCTGCAGGTCGACGCTGAAGTTGATGGCGCTCATGATGCCGTCGCCGAACTGCTCGTGGATCAGCTCCTTGATGGCGCCGCCGTAGACCTGTAGCGCCTCGTAGAACCGGTAGATGGTGGGGTCCGTCGGCACCGCGGTGGGCAAACCGCCGCGCAGGGGCGGCGCGGCCAGCACCGTGACCGCCGAGTCGTCCAGCCCCAGCTTCTCGACGAGAATCGTTGCCAGCTCACGGGGGATGGGGTGCTGGCCCAGCAGCGCCGAGGTGGTCCACAGCACCGGGCGGCCGATCGCGTCCGCCAGCTGCTGCCAGGTCAGGCCGAGCCGAAGGCGCGCCAGCACGATCTGCTCGGTGATCTCATGTCTGTTCATGGCCCCAAGCATGCACGCGCGGTCTCACCGGGGCTTCGTCGCGGTGACCAGGCGGGTGGAGAACCACGGGCCGCCGTAGTACATCCGCCATCCGAGGTTGCGGCGCCGCACGTTTCGCCAACCCAGCTCCCGCAGCTGCGCGGCGTGCTGACGGGTCTCCCACAGGTCCGCGACGGCCAGCCGGCCGCCCGGGCGCAGCACCCGCACCGCTTCGTCAAGAGCCTTGCGCCGGCCCGCGCGCGTCGGGATGTTGTGGATGGCCAGGTTGCTGACGATCACGTCGACGCTGTCGTCGGCGAACGGCAGGGCGGTCATGTTGCCGGTGCGCACCTCGACGCGGTCGGCGACGTTCTCCAGCGCCGCATTGGCCAGGGTGGCGTCCGGGGAGTTGTCCGTCTGGTCGGCGCGCCACAGGTCGACGCCGATCGCGTGGCCCGCCGGCAACCGCTTGGCCGCCGCGATCAGCACCGCGCCGCGGCCGCAGCCGAGGTCCAGCACCGTTTCGGCGCCGGTCAACCCGAGATCGTCGAGTATCCGGTCCCAGACGACAAACTTGCCCGCCCGCGTCGCGTACGCGTAAAGGGCTGCGCTCGAAGCGATTCCGAGGGCCGAGGTCGCCGCCAGGGCCGCCGTCACCCGCTTGCCGCGCGCCCAGCTGATCGCGGACCACCCGGCCAGGGCGGCGGTTTGGGCGGCGATGCCCATCAGCTGCCCGCGCGCCGAGATGGTGTGAAACGACCCGTCTATTCCGTAGTCACCGCGGTGGTCGTGCACGGCAACGAGCTTACGACGGCTGCGGTCACCACCGACCGTGGTGCACGACCTCGGAGAAGGGCCGCCGGTTCGGTTTGCGGATCGGAGCGAGGGGGCGGTCGGCCGGGTACCCGAGGCCGAGCAGGAAGGCGACCAGCCGGTCCTCCGGGACGCCCAGGATGGCGCGCGCCCGTGCCTGGTCGCCCACCGACGAATGCCCCGTGCCGATGCCCAGGTCCGCGGCCGCGATCATCATCGCCATCGTGGCCTGCCCGACGTCGTAGTTGTCGGTGATCATCCGGCGCTCGTCGGGCGGGACGGGCACGACGATTGCGATCGCGGCCGCCGCGCCGGCGATGTGCCCGGCGCCCTGCCAGACCGTCGACAGCTCCCGCAGCTGGCCGCGGTCGGTGACGATCACGAAGTCCCACGGTTGCCGGTTCTTGGCCGACGGCGCGCGCCAGCCGGCCTCGGCGATGCGGTTCAGGTCGTCCTCGGAAACCGGATCCGGCGTGTACTGCCGGACGTTGCGGCGGGCGCGGATCGCGTCCCAAGCCTCCATGCGCGCGTCCTCCTCTATTTTTTGGCCAGTTTCGCTGTCAACGGGGGTATGGTCGTCCGAATTCCCCGGATGTGCCCGCTCGAGTTTTCATTCCGGCAGTTGCGGGAAGCCATGGTGAACCAGCTGCGCCGCCCACTCGTGTACCAGCTGAATGGCCCCAATTCAGGAAGGCGCATTTGCCGGCATGACAGAAAATCTGACGCCGCATTTCGAGGACGTCCAAGCGCACTACGACCTGTCCGACGACTTCTTTCGGCTGTTCCTCGATCCCACGATGACCTACAGCTGCGCCTACTTCGACCGGATGCGCGACATCCCCCTCGAAGAGGCGCAGCTGCGCAAGATGGACCTGTCGCTCGGAAAACTGGGCCTGCGTCCCGGCATGACGTTGCTGGACGTCGGCTGCGGCTGGGGCGGCACGATGCGGCGCGCGATCGAGAAATTCGACGTGGACGTCGTCGGGTTGACGCTGTCCCAGCACCAGGCCGCGCACGTGCAGAAGATGTTCGACGCGATGAACACCACGCACCGCAGGCGGGTCCTGCTGCAGGGCTGGGAACAGTTCGACGAGCCCGTCGACCGGATCGTCTCCATCGGCGCGTTCGAGCACTTCGGCTATGACCGCTACGACGATTTCTTCCAGCGGGCCTACAGCCTCCTGCCCGACGACGGGGTGATGCTGCTGCACACGATCACCATGCTGCCCCCGGAGCAGATCGTCGAACGGGGCCTGCCGATGACCGAAGAGCAGACCAGCTTCAACGAATTCATCGCCTCCGAAATCTTCCCGGGAGGCCAGCTGCCACCGATCGAGATGGTCGAGTTCCACGCGTCGAAGATGGGTTTCAACCTGGCCCGCAGGCAGTCGCTGCAGCTGCACTACGCCCGCACGCTCGACCTCTGGGCCGCGGCGTTGGAGGCGCACCACAGCGAGGCGGTCGCGATCCAGTCCGAAGAGGTCTACCAGCGCTACATGCGGTACCTGACCGGTTGCGCCAACGCCTTCCGCGACGGCTACATCGACGTCAACCAGTTCACGCTGGCCAAGTAGGCCCAACCAGCCACTCGTGTCGGTGTCCGGGGCTATCGTGGCACCGCGATGTCGCTTCATCTCCACCGTGCCGAGCGCACCGACCTCCTTGCCGACGGCCTCGGCGCCCTGCTGGCCAACCCGCCGACCGACCCGTTCGCCGAGGAGCTGGTGCTGGTGCCGGCGCGCGGCGTGGAGCGCTGGCTCAGTCAGCGGTTGTCGCACGTGCTCGGCCGCGCCCGCGGCGGCGACGGGGTGTGCGGCGGGGTGGCGTTCCGCAGCCCCGGCTCCCTGATCGCGGAGCTCACCGGCACGGCCGACGAGGACCCATGGTCGGCCGACGCTATGGCCTGGCCGCTGCTGCGGGTCATCGACTGCTCGCTGGACGAGCCGTGGTGTCGCACCCTGGCAACGCATTTGGGCCACTTCGCGCCGACGGAGACGGAGGCCGAGCTGCGCCTCGGACGCCGCTACGCGGTGGCGCGCCGGCTGGCCGGCCTGTTCGCCTCGTACGCCAGGCAGCGTCCGCGGCTGCTCGCCGACTGGCTCGCCGGCGACACCGGTGACCTCGACCCCGACCTGGCCTGGCAGCCGGAGCTCTGGCGGGCCCTGGTGGCCGCCGTGCCCGCCGATCCCCCGCACATCCGGCATCAGGCGGCCGTGGCCCGGCTGCGCGACGGCCGCACCGGCCTTCCCGAGCGGCTGTCGCTGTTCGGACACACCCGGTTGGCGCGCACCGACATTGAGCTGCTGGACGCGGTGTCCGCCCGGCACGAGCTGCACCTGTGGCTGCCGCATCCCAGCGACCAGTTGTGGCGCGCGTTGGCCGACACCCGCGGCACGATCCCCCGCCGGCTGGACACCAGCCACCGCGGCGTGGGTCATCCGCTGCTGGCGACGCTCGGACGCGACCTGCGCGAGCTGCAACGCGGCCTGCCCGCCGACCCGCAGACCGACGAATACCTGCCGGGCCCGGACCGCCCCGACACGCTGCTCGGCTGGCTCCAGTCCGACATCGCCGCCAATGCCGTTCGGCCCCAAGGCCGTAACCTCGCCTCCACCGACCGTTCCGTGCAGGTGCACAACTGCCACGGGCCGGCGCGCCAGGTCGACGTCCTGCGCGAGGTGCTGCTCGGCCTGCTGCAGGACGACCCGACCCTCGAGCCGCGCGACATCCTGGTGATGTGTCCGGACATCGAGACGTACGCACCGCTGATCGTCGCCGACTTCGGGCTCGGCGACGTCGTGCACGGCGCCCATCCCGCGCACCGGTTGCGCGTGCGGCTGGCGGATCGCTCTCCGCTGCAAACCAATCCGCTGCTGGGCATCGCCTCGCAGTTGCTGGCGCTGGCGGGCAGCCGGGCGACCGCCAGCGAGGTGCTCGACTTCGCCGAGGCGGCGCCGGTGCGCGCCCGGTTCGGCTTCACCGACGACGACCTGGAGGCCATCACCCGCTGGGTCCGGCAGGCCAACATCCGGTGGGGATTCGATCAGGAGCACCGGCGGCCCTACCACGTCGACTTCGTGCACAACACTTGGCGTTTCGGCATCGACCGGGTGCTGGCCGGCGTCGCGATGTCCGACGACTCGCACGCCTGGATCGACGCGACGCTGCCCCTCGACGACGTCAGCAGCAACCGCGTCCAATTGGCCGGCCAGTTCGCCGAATTCGTGGCCCGGCTGCAGCGGGTGGTCGACTCACTGACGGGCGCGCGGCCGCTGCGCGACTGGCTGGCCGCGCTCGCCGGCGGCATCGACCTGTTGACGCAAGTCGACGACGCCGATTCGTGGCAGGCCGGCCAGCTGCAGCGGGAATTCGCCGCCACCCTGGCCGACGCGGGGGTGCGGGCCGATACGGTGTTGCGGCTGCCCGACATCCGGGCCCTCCTGGACGGCCGCCTCGCCGGGCGTCCGACGCGGGCCAACTTCCGCACCGGCACCCTGACGGTGTGCACCATGGTCCCGATGCGCTCGGTGCCACACCGGGTGGTGTGCCTGGTGGGCCTCGACGACGGGGTGTTCCCCCGGCTCGGCGTCGTCGACGGTGACGACGCGCTGGCCCGTGACCCGATGACCGGCGATCGCGACATCCGTTCCGAGGACCGGCAATTGCTGCTCGACGCCATCGGAGCGGCCACCGAGAAGCTGGTGGTCACCTATACCGGCGCCAACGAGTACTCGGGCCAGGCGCGCCCACCGGCGGTGCCGCTGGCCGAGCTGCTGGACACCCTGGACATCACCACGATGGGCAAGGTGCGCGACCGCGTGGTCGTCGCGCATCCGTTGCAGCCGTTCGACGTTCGCAACGTCATCCCCGGCGGGCTGGTGCCCGAGGTCCCGTTCAGCTTCGACCCGACGGTGCTGCGGGCGGCGCGCGTGGCCTCGGGCGAGCGTCGGGATGCGCCCAAGTTCATTTCCGGACCGCTGCCGCCCGCTCCCGCGGACGACGTCATCGTCGCCGACCTGGTCGCCTTCTTCAAGGACCCGGTCAAGGGGTTCTTCCGCGCCCTGGAGTTCACGCTGCCGCGGGACGTCGACGGCGTGCAGGACGCCATGCCCGTCGACCTCGACGGGCTCGAGGAGTGGACGGTCGGCGACCGGATGCTGGGCGACATGCTGCGGGGCTGGGCCCCAGACGACGCCCGGCAGGCCGAGTGGCGGCGGGGCACGCTGCCGCCGGGCCAACTGGGATGGCGCGCGGCGACGGAGATCCGCGATCAGGCCGCCCTGTTGGCGGCCGCCGCGCGGGAGCACCGCCGGGCCGACGCGCGCGCGTACGACGTCGACATCGATCTCGGCGGGGGACGGCGGCTCACGGGCACCGTGTCCCCGGTGTACGGGGAGCGGCTGGTGTCGGTGACCTACTCCCGGCTGGACGGCAGGCACCTGCTCGAGTCGTGGATTCCGTTGCTGGCGTTGACCGCTCACGACCCCGGCCGCGACTGGTCGGCGGTGTGCATCGGCCGCCGCAAGCGGGGCACCGCCCCGCGGGTGGAGGCGCTGGGACGGCCGCACGACGACGCCGCGGCGGCGCTGCGCGAGCTGGTGGCCATCTACGACGCCGGGCGCCGGGAGCCGATTCCGTTGCCCGTCAAGACGTCCTACGCATGGGCGGCCGCGCGGCACTGCGGTGACGATCCGCTGCGCGAGGCGGAGCATCGGTGGAAGTGGGAGCGCGAGGAGCCCGCCCACCTGCGGGCCTGGGGCAAGAACGCCCGGTTGGCCGACCTGATGCGGCCCGTGCGGCCGGGCGAGGAATGCGACGGCGAAGACAATCGGCTGGGCGCGTACGCCGCGCGGGTCTGGCTGCCGATGCTGTGCGCGGAGGGCAAGCCGTGACCCAGGTGATCGCGCGCTTCGATCTGCTCGGCCCGCTGCCCGCCGATCGGTCCACCACGGTGTTGCAGGCCAGCGCGGGCACCGGCAAGACGTTCGCCCTGGCCGGCCTGGTGACCCGCTATATCGCCGAGGGCGCGGCGACGCTGGACCAGATGCTGCTCATCACGTTCGGCCGGGCCGCCAGCCAGGAGCTGCGCGAGCGCGTGCGCGGCCAAATGGTCGAAGCCGTACTGGCTTTCGACGATCCGTCGGCGTGCGGCGACAACGAGTTGGTCGCCTACCTGCTGGCCGGCGACGAGGAGGAACGCGCGCTGCGCAGGCAGCACCTGCGCGACGCGCTGGCCGGATTCGATGCGGCGACCATCGCCACCACGCACCAGTTCTGCCAGCTGGTGCTGAAATCGCTGGGCGTGGCCGGCGACACCGCCGCGAACGTGACGTTGCTCGAGAGCCTCGACGAGCTGATCGTCGAGATCGTCGACGACCTTTACCTCGCCCACTTCGGGCGCGAGCGCGACGACCCGGCGCTGGCCTACCGCGAGGCGCTGCGCCTGGCGCGCGAGGTCGTCAGGAACCCGTCGACCGAGCTGCGCCCACTACACCCGGAACCGGGTTCGCGCGCCGCCGTCTGCGTCGCGTTCGCGAAAGACGTTCTGGCGGAACTGGATACCCGCAAGCGGCGAATGGGCGTCCTCGACTACGACGACCTGCTGAGTCGCCTGGCCGACGCGCTGGCCACCGAGGACTCGCCTGCGCGGGTGCGCATGCACCACCGCTGGCCGATCGTCATGGTCGACGAGTTCCAGGACACCGATCCGGTGCAATGGCAGGTGATCGACCGCGCCTTCAGCGGGCGCTCCACCCTGATCCTGATCGGGGACCCCAAGCAGGCCATCTACGCGTTCCGCGGCGGCGACATCGTGACGTACCTGCGGGCGGCCGAGACGGCCGGGGAGAAGAAGACGCTGGGCACCAATTGGCGCAGCGATGCGGCGCTCATCGAGCGCCTGCAGGTGGTACTGCGCGGCGCCCAGCTCGGCGACCCCGAGATCGTGGTGGACGACGTCGAGGCCTACCACCGCGGTCACCGGCTCGCCGGCGCCCCGCACAATGATCCGTTCCGGCTGCGGGTGGTGCGACGAGAGACGCTGGGGCGCAGCGGGCTTGCGAACCTGCCGATCGACGATCTGCGGGCCCACATCGGCGACGACCTCGCCGCCGACATCCGCGCCCTGCTCGCCGGCGGCGCCACGTTCGCCGGCCGGCCGCTGCAGGCCCGCGACATCGCCGTGATCGTGGAGAAGCACAAGGACGCCGCCGCCTGCTTCAGGGCGCTGTGCGACGCGGGCGTGCCCGCGGTCTACACCGGCGACACCGACGTGTTCGCCTCGGACGCCGCCGAAGACTGGCTCTGCCTGCTGGAGGCGTTCGACCAACCGCACCGGCCCGGTGTGGTGCGCGCCGCGGCGGCCACCATGTTCTTCGGCGAGACCGCCGAATCGCTGGCGGCCGGCGGCGACGCGCTGACCGATCGGGTCGCGGAAACGTTGCGGGAGTGGGCCGGCCACGCCCGCGAACGCGGCGTCGCCGCCATCTTCGAGGCCGCACAGCTTTCGGGCATGGCGGATCGCGTGCTGTCCGCGCACGGCGGCGAACGCCAGATGACCGACCTGGCGCACATCGCGCAGTTGCTGCAGGAGGTCGCGCACCGAGACCGTTCCAGCCTGCCCGCGCTGCGCGACTGGCTGCGCCGCCAGCGCGAGGAGCGCGCCGGCGCGCCCGAACGCAACCGGCGCCTGGACAGCGACGCGGCGGCCGTGCAGATCATGACGGTGTTCGTGAGCAAGGGCCTGCAATACCCGATCGTGTACCTGCCGTTCGCGTTCAACCGCAACACCCAGGACCGCGACGTGGTGTTGTTCCACGACCGGGGCGTGCGCTGCCTGCACATCGGCGGCAAGGACACCCCGGACTTCCACGCCGTCGAGCAATTGGGCCGCAAGGAGGACGCCAGCGACGACAGCCGGCTGACCTACGTGGCGCTGACGCGCGCCCAGTCCCAGGTGGTGGCGTGGTGGTCACCGGCGTTCGACGAGCCCAACGGGGGGCTGTCGCGGCTGCTGCGTGGCCGCCGGCCCGGAGAGCCGGTCGTGCCCGACCGCTGTGAGCCCGCGAAGATCTCCGACGACGACGCCCTGGCCCGATTGCGTGAATGGGAGGCCGCGGGCGGTCCGGTGATCGAACCGTCGATCGTGGCCGCGGCGCCGTCCGTCCCGTCCGAGCCGGTGCCGTCCAACCTCGACAGCCGCCACTTCCACCGCGCCATCGACACGGGGTGGCGGCGCACCTCCTACTCGGGGCTGATCCGGGTGACGGAAACCTTTGGGTCCGCCGGCGTGAGCAGCGAGCCGGAGGTCAGCGAGCTGGACGACGAGTCCGGCGATGTGCCCTTGTCCCAGAAGGCGTCCGGGCCGGAACTGCCGTCGCCGATGGCGGACCTGCCGGTGGGCGCGAAGTTCGGCACCCTGGTGCACGCCGTGCTGGAGACCGCCGACCCGCTGGCCCCCGATCTGGCCGCCGAGCTCCAAGCGCACATCCGCGGCCACTCGGTGTGGTGGCCGGTCGACGTGGCCCCCGACGCGCTCGCCGCGGCCATGGTGCCGATGCACGACACGCCCCTGGGCCCCTTGGCGTCCGGGCTGACGCTGCGCCGGATCGGGCTCCCGGATCGGCTGCGCGAGTTGGACTTTGAGTTCCCACTGGCCGGTGGTGACCTGCGCACCGCCGCACCCGAGATCCGGCTGGCCGACGTGGGGGCCATGCTGCGCGCGCGGCTGCCCGGCGATGACGCGCTGGCGCCCTACGCCGAGAGGTTGATCGGTCGCCCGCTCGGCGACCAGCCGCTGCGCGGCTACCTCACCGGATCGGTCGACGCCGTGTTGCGGGTGCCCGACGGCGCCGGGCAGCGCTATCTGGTGGTCGATTACAAGACCAACTGGCTCGGCGATCCCGACCGCCCGTTGACGTCCGCCGATTACGACCGGCCGCGCCTGGTCGAGGCGATGCTGCACTCGGATTATCCGCTGCAGGCGCTGCTGTACAGCGTTGTGCTGCACCGGTTCCTGCGGTGGCGGCTGCGCGACTACGACCCGGGCCGCCATCTTGGTGGTGTCCTCTACCTGTTCCTGCGCGGGATGTGCGGCGCGGCCACACCGGTGGTCGACGGTCACCCCTCGGGGGTGTTCAGCTGGCGCCCGCCCGCGTCGTTGATCGAAGGGCTGTCGGACCTGCTGGACGGGGGGGTGGTCGCGTGACGCTGGAGGCGATCACCGCCGAGGGCTTGCTGCGCACGTACACCGATGCCGGAGTCTTCGAGGCCGCCGATGTCCATGTGGCGCAGCGGCTTACCGCGCTCGCCGGTGAATCCGACGAGCGGGTGGCGCTGGCGGTCGCGCTGCTGGTGCGGGCGCTGCGGGGCGGTTCGGTGTGCGTAGATCTGCGGACCGTGCAGGAGCAGGTGGACGCCGCGGACCTGCCGTGGCCGAGCGCCGACGAATGGATGGCGGCCGTGCGGGCCAGTCCGTTGCTCTCCTCGCCGCCGGTGCTGCGGCTGTTCGGCGAGCTGTTGTACCTCGATCGGTATTGGCTCGAGGAAGAGCAGGTGTGCAACGACCTGCTCGCGCTGTCCGTCCCGCGGGCCGGCGGCGAGCTGCCCGCCTTCGAGCGACTGTTCCCGCCGGGCTACGGCGAACAGCGTGAGGCCGCCGAAATCGCTGTGTCGCAGGCGGTTACGGTGCTGACCGGCGGCCCCGGAACCGGTAAGACCACCACGGTGGCGCGCCTGCTGGCCTTGCTGGCCGGGCAGGCCGAGCTCGGCGGCCTGCCGCGGCCCCGGATCGCGCTGGCTGCGCCGACCGGCAAGGCGGCCGCGCGGCTCGCCGAGGCGGTGGCCGCCGAGGTGCGCAGGCTCGACGCGGCGGACCGGGCGCGGCTGGCCGGTCTGCCGGCTACGACGCTGCATCGGCTGCTGGGTTCCCGGCCGGATACGTCGGTGCGGTTCAAGCACAATCGCGGCAACCGGCTGCCGCACGACGTCATCGTCGTGGACGAGACGTCGATGGTGTCGCTGACGATGATGGCCCGCCTGCTGGAGGCGGTGCGCCCCGATACCCGGCTGATCCTGGTGGGCGATCCCGACCAGCTGGCCTCGGTGGAAGCCGGCGCGGTGCTGGCCGATCTGGTGG
This sequence comes from Mycobacterium sp. ACS4054, assembly GCF_001667275.1. Classification (GTDB taxonomy): domain Bacteria; phylum Actinomycetota; class Actinomycetes; order Mycobacteriales; family Mycobacteriaceae; genus Mycobacterium. The sequence goes on along the minus strand of NZ_LZHV01000058.1, from coordinate 157,895 downwards.
ACGGGCTCTCCACCCGCGACGACGTGCGGGTGGCGGCGCTGCGCACCCCGCACCGATTCGGCGAGTCGATCGGCGCGCTGGCCGAGGCGATCCGCACCGGCGACGCGGACCGCGTGCTCGGGCTGCTGCGGGCCGGCGGCGAGCACATCGAGTGGCTGGACACCGACGCCCCGGCCGACCGGCTGCGCGCGGTGCTGGTTCCGCACGCGCTGCGGGTGCGCCAGGCCGCGCTGCTCGGCGCCACCGACGAGGCGCTGGCCGCACTCGACGAGCACCGGCTGTTGTGCGCGCACCGGCGTGGACCGTACGGGGTGTCGCACTGGAACCGGCAGGTCGAGCGATGGCTCACCGAGGAGACCGGACAGCCGGGCTGGTCGGGCTGGTACGCCGGACGCCCGGTGTTGGTGACCGCCAACGACTATGGGCTCAAGGTCTACAACGGCGACACCGGGGTGGTCGTGATGGGCGACGACGGGCTGCGGGCCGTCATCGCCGGGGCCACCGGGACGATGGGCTTCGCCACCAGCCGGCTGACCGACATCGAAACCATGCACGCCATGACGATCCACAAGAGCCAGGGCAGCCAGGCCGACGAGGTGACGGTGCTGATGCCGCCGGAGGATTCGCGGCTGCTCACGCGCGAGTTGTTCTACACGGCGGTGACCCGCGCGAAGGCCAAGGTACGGGTGGCCGGTTCCGAGGCTTCGGTGCGCGCGGCCATCGAGCGCCGGGCGGTGCGGGCGACCGGGCTGGCGCAGCGGTTGCAGTCGTCCGGCTAGCCGCGCGTTGCCGCCCTAGTGCGCCTTCGCGGCCATCTGCTTGAGCATCGCGTCGTGGATGATGTCGATCCTCGACCTCGCTTCCGCGCACACGTACGGGTCGCGGATCACGGTGAGTTGGTTGTCCTGCTTGGATTCTCCGCCGGTGGACCAGTTGGTCGAACCGGTGATGACGTCGACGCCGTCGATGATCACCATCTTCAGGTGCATGATCGCCGACTTCTCGCTGTGGCCGATGGCGATGCTGTTGCCGATCTTGTCGTTGAGCCACGGGGCCAGCAGGGTGCGCTCGGACTTACCCGCGGCCTGCGTGGAGTCGAGACTCATTTGCACATAGATGTTTTCGTCGTTCAGCGCCGACTGCAGCACGGAGTTGAGTTCCGCGTCGTCGTAACCGTACATCGCCACCACGATGGTCTTGGCGGCCGACGACAACAACGCCTTGAGCGCGTCATGCACCCGGTCGACCGGGCTGTAGAACGTTCGGGTGGTGTCGGGATAGCCGGGCGGAAACGGCGCGGCCTTGAATTGATCGAGCTCGGTCAGCGATTTGAGCGCCATGGCGTTTGCTCCTTCCCGGGCCGGCACCGAAGAACTCTACGGCGAGCGCGCCCGCGCGGTCAGGCGTTTGGCGGGTGCGGGAGAATCGCTTGCAGCATGGACGACGGCGACGATTCCGCACCGGAGCCCACGGCGTCGCGGCGCACGCACGTCGTGCGGCTGGGCGTGTTCGTCGTGTTCCTGCTCGTGCTGTTCTATCTGGTGGCCGTCGCGCGGGTGATCAACGTCGACGAGGTGCGGCGCGTGGTGTCGGCGACGGGGCCGGCGGCGCCGGTCACCTACGTCCTGGTGTCGGCCGTCCTGGGCGCCTTGTTCGTGCCGGGCGCGGTGCTGGCCGCGGCCAGCGGCCTGCTGTTCGGTCCGCTGCTCGGCGTCTTCGTCACCCTGGGCGCGACGGTGGGGACCGCGGTCGTCGCGAGCCTCATCGGCCGCCGGGCGGGCCGGGACAGCGCGCGGGCGCTGTTGGGGCCCAACCGGACCGACCGCATCGACGCGTTGATCGAGCGCCGCGGGCTGTGGGCGGTCGTCGGTCAGCGCTTCGTCCCGGGCATCTCCGATGCGCTGGCCTCGTACGCGTTCGGGGCGTTCGGAGTTCCGTTGTGGCAGATGGCCGTTGGCGCCTTCGTCGGGTCGGTCCCGCGGGCGTTCGTCTACACCGCACTGGGCGCCTCGATCGGGAACCGCTCGTCGGCGTTGGCGTACGCGGCGATCGCCGTCTGGTGCATCACCGCCATCGTCGGCGCGTTCGCGGCGCGGCGCGGATACCGGCACTGGCGCGCCGGCCACCGCGAGGAAGCGGATCCCCGCTAGCTGCCCGGCCGCTCGGCCGCCACGAACAGGTTCCCCGGCACCGCGTCCTTGACCTCGTCGGCTGCCGCGCGGCCGTAGCCGGCCATGAGCTCGTCGGATGGGGTGACCGTGACACTCCAACCGTGGCGACGAAACCAGTCGCCGACGTCCTCGCGCTCCTCGAAGTACCACAGCTCGTCGGTCCTCGGCACCTCCCGGTCCGGGTCCACCCGCGCCATCAGCGCCCGCACCCGGTCCATCCGCTCGCGGCGCTTGGCGCGGAACTCCGGGTCGAGGAACTTCGGCCCCAGCGCCTCCACGGCCACCCGGCTACCGGGGGCGGTGAGGGCGTGCACGCGGTCGAACAACAACTCCTGGGCCGCGGCCGGCAGGTAGGGCATCAGGCCCTCGGCCGACCACGCGCTGGGCGCCGACGGGTCAAACCCGGCCTGCCGCAACGCCGTCGGCCAATCGTGGCGCAAGTCCACCGGGACCGCGATCCGGTTGCACGCGGGCTGCGACCCGTGGTCGGCCAACGTGGACAACTTGAAGTCCAACACCCGGGGCTGATCCAGCTCGTAGACGGTTGTGCCATCCGGCCACTGCAGCCGCCACGCCCGCGCGTCCAAGCCGGCGGCCAGGATCACCGCCTGACGGATGCCCGCCCGCGTCGCGGCGAGGAAGAACTCGTCGAAAAAGGCTGTGCGCGAAGCCATGTAGCCGACCATCGCCTGCATCTGCAGCGGCAACTGGGGTTCGGCCTCGACGAGTTCGTCCGGCAGCTGCGGGGCCGAGTGCCAGTTCCACACCCCGTCGCCGGCGGCGTCGAGGAAGACCTGTGCGAACGGATCGGTGATCAAGGGGTTCTCGCTGCGCGTCTCGGCCGCCCGGGCCGAAGCGACCCCCAGCGCCGTCGCCCCCACGCTCTCGGTGATCTCCCAGCTGTCGTTATCGGTCCTGCCCACGCTCATGCCCTCCGATTCGCTAGCTCGCCTACCTACCCGACCCTACGCGCGGCGGGCGGGTGGCCGCTGTCGCCAACCGGGTATCGGCGTTAAGTTGTCGACGAGCCGGCGAGCGGGGTCAGCCAGCGGCGCCGAACGGATCCGAAGGATCATTACCACATGCGAGTCGACGGGCGCGAGATCAGCGTTTCCGGCAGCTTGCTGCAGCCGCTGACCCGGCGCACCAACGACATCCTGCGCCTGGCGGCGAGCGTGATCTTCCTCGCGGGGGTGATCACCAGCTCGCTGATCACCCGGCCGCAATGGGAGGCGCTGGAAAAGTCCATCTCCCAGATCGTCGGGGTGCTCTCCCCCCGGCAGTCCGATCTCGTCTACCTCGGGTACGGCGTGGCCATCCTGGCCTTGCCGTTCATGATCTTGATCGGCCTGATCGTCGGGCGGCAATGGAAACTGCTCGGCGCCTACGCGGCCGCCGCGCTGCTCGCGGCGCTACCGCTGTCGGTTGGCGGTAACGGGTTCTCGGCGCCCCGCTGGCACTTCGACCTCTCCGAACGCCTGCAGACCGTGTTGGGCCAGTTCCTCGACGATCCGCGCTGGATCGCCATGCTGGCGGCGGTGCTGACCGTCTCGGGGCCGTGGCTGCCCGCGCGGTGGCGGCATTGGTGGTGGGCGCTGCTGCTGGCCTTCGTGCCGATCCACCTCGTGGTCAGCGCGATCGTGCCGGCCCGCGCCCTGCTGGGCCTGGCCGTCGGCTGGCTCGTCGGCTCGGTGGTGGTACTCGTGGTCGGCACCCCGGCGCTGGAGGTGCCCTTGGAGGCGGCCGTGCGCGCCATGGCCCGGCGCGGGTTCGTCGTCTCGAGGCTCACCGTCATCCGGCCGGCGGGCCGCGGCCCCCTCGTCCTGTCGGCCGGATGCGAGCAGTCCGACCGCGCGGCGGTGATCGAGTTGTACGGCCCGCATCAGCGCAGCGGCGGCACGCTGCGTCAACTCTGGATAAAGCTGCGGCTGCGCGATACCGAGACCGCTCCCCTGGTGACGTCCATGCGCCGCGCCGTGGAGCATCGCGCGCTGATGACGATCGCCGTCGGCGAGGTGAACCTGGCCAACACCTCCACGATCGCGGTCGCCACCCTCGACCGCGGATGGATTCTCTACTCGCACAAGCCTCCCCACGGCTCGCCGCTGGACCGATGCGCGCAGTCCACACCGGTGGACCGGGTGTGGCAATCGCTGCGGGCCCTCAACGACCAGCAGATCGCGCACGGTGATCTGCGCGGCCACGAGATCACCGTCGACGATGGCGCCGTGCTCTTCGGCGGCTTCCACAACGCCGAATACGGCGCCACCGAGGCGCAGCTGCAGTCCGACATCGCGCAGCTGCTGGTGACGACGTCGGCGCTGTACGACCCCAAGTCGGCGGTCGCCGCGGCGATCGACGCGTTCGACCGGGACACCATCCTGAGCGCGTCCCGCCGGTTGACGAAAGTCGCTGTGCCGCGCCATGTTCGGAAGTCAGTCCCGGACCCGGGTGCCGTTTTGTCGGCCGCCCGCGCGGAGGTGAAGCGCCAGACCGGGGCCGACCAGATCAAGACCGAAACCATTACCCGGTTCACCCGCGGCCAGATCATCCAGCTGGTGCTCTTCGGCGCGCTCGTCTACGTCGCGTACCCCTTCGTCAGCACCGCCCCCACGTTCTTCTCCCAACTGCGGACCGCGAACTGGTGGTACGCGCTGCTCGGGCTGGCGGTGTCGGCGCTGACCTATCTGGGCGCCGCCGCGGCCCTGTGGGCCTGCACCGACGGGTCGGTGAATTACTGGCGGTTGTCATTCGTCCAGGTGGCCAACACCTTTGCCGCGACCACCACGCCCGCCGGCGTCGGCGGGCTCGCGCTGTCCACCCGGTATCTGCAGAAGAGCGGCCTGTCGGCGATGCGAGCCACGGCGGCGGTCGCCCTGCAGCAGGCCGTGCAGGTGATCGTGCACCTGTTGCTGCTGATCCTGTTCAGCGTGGTCGCGGGCGCCTCGATGCACCTGTCGCACTTCGTGCCGAGCGCCACGATGCTTTACCTGATCGGGGGCGTGGCGCTGGGCATCATCGGCACGTTGCTGTTCGTGCCGAAGTCGCGCAAATGGCTGGCCACCGAAGTGCGCCCGAAGCTCAACGAGGTGACCACCGACCTGGTCAAGCTGGCCCGCGAGCCGCGGCGGCTGGCGCTGATCCTGCTCGGTTGTGCGGGAACGACTCTCGGCGCGGCGCTGGCGCTCTGGGCCAGCGTCGAGGCCTTCGGCGGCGGCACGACGTTCGTCACCGTCACCGTGGTCACGATGGTCGGCGGGACGCTGGCCTCCGCCGCGCCCACACCCGGCGGCGTCGGGGCCGTCGAGGCGGCGCTGATCGGTGGGTTGGCGGCCTTCGGCGTGCCGGCCGCCGTGGGCGTGCCGTCCGTTCTGCTGTATCGGGTGCTCACCTGCTGGTTGCCGGTGTTCGTCGGCTGGCCGGTGATGCGGTGGTTGACCAAGAACGAGATGGTCTGACCCAAGCGATCACTCGCTTCCCGCTTGCACTACCACGAGAATGGTTGACGTGCGGGCACTTTCGCCGACCTTCGAGGTCAGCGTCACCAGGTAGTACTCCTCGGGCACCGACCGCGCGACCGTGATGGGTACGTCGATGGACGCCGATCCGTCGGCGGAGAACTGGCCCGCCACCGGCGCCACGGTGATCCCGGGGTCCGAGCCTGACCCGGTGATGGTGTAGCCGCCGGCGGCGGCGGTCATCCGTTGGGCGTCGAGTTTCACCGTGCCCGTGCTTCCCGGGGCGATCGTCACGATGGGGTTGGGCGCGTTGACGGTCACCGTCGAACCACCCGCGCCGAACGACGGCGGTGCGGACGATTCGCCTGTGCCCCAGTCCCTGTCGGGATAGGCCGCGAGCGAGAACGCCAGATCTCCGCCGGTGCGGACGAACGACTCGGGCAGCGACGTCTGGTCGGTGACCTGGCCGTCGACGCGCAGGCCGCTGATGTATTTGAGGGGGTGCGGTCCGGATGCCCCGGGCGCGGACATCCGAATGGTCTTGCCGCCGGGAAGCGAGATCACCACGCGATCGAACAGCGGCGCGCTCAGGGTGAGGATCGACGTTCCGGGAGTGCTGGGGTACAACCCGAGCGCGGCCCAGACGTACCAGCTGGCCATCGCCCCCAGGTCGTCGTTGCCCGGCTCGCCGTCGGGCGTCGGGCCGAACAGGCCCCGCACGCGGTCGACCGTGCGCTGCGTCTTCCACGGCTGACCGATGTAGTTGTACAGCCACGGCACGCCGAACCCGGGCTCGTTGCCGGCCCACAGGTAGGGCTCGTTGGGGCCGACGTTGAGCTTCTTGGTGAAGTTGTCGAGCCGTGCGGCGACGGCATCGCGGCCGCCGAGGGCGGTCACCAGGTCCGCGACGTTGTGCGGCACCCACCAGACGTATTGCGCGGCGTTGCCCTCGTCGAATCCGACCTGGCCGAAATCCGAGGGCGACACCACGAACGCCGGACCGGCGCGGAAGAAGCTGGTCCAGTTGCGGGGCGAAATGTAGCGGGTGGTCGGGTTGAACAGGTTCTGCCAGTACTGCGACCGGCCCTGGAATTCCGCGGCCGTCACCGTGTCACCGAGCGAATCGGCGAACCGCGCGATGGCGAAGTCGTCGACCGACCATTCGAGGGTGACCGAGGCGGCGGCGATCCAGCCGTCGGTGCGGAATTGATACGAATACGGTGCGTAGCCGAATTGCAGGTACGTGTCGATTCCCGGCCGTTCGACGTAACCGTTAAGTCCCACACCGCCTTTCGTGGCCGCGTCCACCATGTAGCGCAGCGCCGTCTTGGTGTCGAAGTCGGTGGCGCCGAAGGCGTGCAGGTTGACGATGAGCGGTACCACGTTGTCCCCGCTCATCTCGGCGGTCGCGGCGTTGGCGAATGCCCAACGCGGCAGGGCGCCGCTTTGCTCGGCGTCGTTGACCAGCGATTGGGCCATGTCGCCGGCGCGGTCCGGGAAGAGCAGCGCCTGCAGGGCGGCCAGGCACCGGTAGGTGTCCCAGTCGGAGAAGTTGGCGTACTGCGTGCGCCCGGGGGCCACGGTGTGAATCACGCCGTCGAATCCGATGTAACGCCCGTCCGCGTCGTTGAAGGTGTTGGGGTGCAGAAGCGATCGGTACAGGGCGGTGTAGAAGGTGTTCAGGTTGTCGGCGTTGCGGCCGGCGACGGAGATGCGCGACAGGCTGGCGTTCCAGTCGCGCGCCGCCGCGGCGCGCACGTCGTTGAAGCTCCCCGCCCCCTCGGCGGCCAAGTTGGCGCGTGCCCCCTCGATCCCGACGTAGGAGATCGCCGTCCGCACCTCGAGCACCGTCCCGGCCGGGAATTGCACGTATCCGCCGCTGTACGGGGAATTCGCGCCGCGGGCGCCGGGGTAGACCGAGAAACCGTCCCATGTCCCGTAATTGGTGAAGGGCTGGCTGAACTTCATGGCGAAATAGACCGTGTAGGTGTTGTTCTTGCCGCAGAAGCCGCCGCTGGTGGCCCAGCCGGTGATCGTGGTGTTGTCCTCCCCGATTTGGATGGTGGCGCGGGAGTTGCCCGCCAGCGACGCGCCGGAGCGCACCTGGAACAGCGCGGGGCGGCCGTTGCGCGGGTAGCTGAAACGCCCGACGCCCGTGCGGGTGGTGGCGGTGAGTTCGGCCTTGACCCCGGTCTGCGGGAACCGCACCGTGTAGTAGCCGGGCACGCCCTGTTCGGTGTCGTCGTGGGCGATCCGTTCCCAGCCCTTCCACGGCTGCACGCCAATTCCGTTGGTGGTCGGCAACATTGAGATGTCGCCGAACGCGGCGCAGCCCACCGACGCGTGGGTCATGCTGAAGCCGGTGGCGCGGGGGTTGTCGTAGTTGTAGCCGGCGTAGTTGCCCACGGTGTCCGGTGAGTACTGCACCATTCCGAACGGCACGGTGGCTCCGGGAAAGTTGTTGATCTCCCCCACCGTCTCGCCGCCCGTCCCGGTGCCGATGAGCGTGGCGACGTGGTCGACCGGATTGGTCACGAATGCGGGGTCGCCGTCGTACGCGATGGGCGGCGCCGCGGCGACGAAGGCGATGAAGACGACCGACGCCGCCAGCAGCGCGACGAGGGCCCTTCGTGACCGCATACCTGTCTCTTACTGGACAACTCGGTATCGGGTGGGCGTTTTCCGGCCGAATTGGATAACGATTTGCCGGGCGGCCACCGGAAAAAGTTCAAAAAAATATCGGCAAAGTCGCACGCCATTTGGGCTACTGTCATTTCGGCGCGGCCGGCGCTGGTACCGGCCCCAATTTTCGGGAGATTGGATTGATGAAACATTTGACGGCAGCAACCATTTCCGTGGCGCTGAGTTTGGCGCTCGTCGGTTGCGGCAACGACCACAAGTCCGGCAGCCCATCGTCGACCTCGACCACCACGTCCACGTCGACGTCCGCGACGTCGTCGGCGACCAGCGCGGCACCGGCCGCGAAAGCCAAATACACGATCGCGGACTACGTCAAGGACAACAACATTTCCGAGACGCCCGTGCACCACGGCGACCCCGGGCCGAACGTCGACCTGCCGGTGCCCAACGGTTGGCAGATCAACCAGAACGCCGGCACGTCGTATGGCGGCATCGTGCTGACCCAGCCCACCAACCCCTCCGACCCGCCGACCATCTCGGCGCTGTTCTCCAGGCTTTCCGGCAACGTCGACCCGGCGAAGATCATCCAGTACGCGCCGGGAGAGGTGCAGAACCTGCCCGGCTACCAGGGCTCCGGAGACGGCGTCGCGTCCACGCTCGGCGGTTTCCAGGCCTGGCAGCTCAGCGGCACGTATCAGAAGGGCGGCGCCACCCGGGTCATCGCGCAGAAGACCGTGGTGATCCCCAGCCAGGGCGCGGTCTACGTGCTTCAGCTCAACGCCGAGGGGCCGCAGTCCGATCAAGGCCCGTTGATGGACGCCACCAACATCATCGACGACCAGACCACCATCACCACCTGAGGTACGCGATGTCGCCGCGGGGCCCCCGCTCCGCGGCGACATCACACCTGAGGAACGCGATTGGCCGTACGGTAAGCGCATGACAGAGCAGTCATATGCGATAGATGCCGGGCACCCGCCCTCGGCCCTACTGCGCTTCGTCAACCCGATTCTCGGGTTCCTGCTGCGCACCCCGCTCGCCGGTCCCGCCCGCAAGCAGCTTATGGTGCTGAGCTTCACCGGACGGAAAACGGGCCGGCCGTTTTCACTTCCGTTGAGCGCCCACCTGATTGACGGTGAGCTCTACGCGCTCACCGGCGCTCCGTGGAAGCAGAATTTCCGCGACGGCGCCCCGGCAAAGGTCGTCTACGACGGCAAGACGACCACGATGCGCGGTGAGCTCATCCGCGACCGCGAGATCGTGTCGGATCTCTTTCTGCGCTGCGCCCAGTCGTACGGCGTCCAGCGCGCACAACGCATGATCGGGCTGAAGTTTCGCGATCAACGCATACCGACGCGCGACGAGTTCGCCGAGGCGGTCGACCGCATGCACCTGGGCGCGGTGCGGCTGACGCCGGCCGAATGACTACGCCTCGGACACCCGTTCGTGCGCGGTGAGCAGGCGCTGGTCGAACCGTGAGCGCGACGCGATGGCCTCCTTGGCGACCTCGGAGAAGTCCTGCGCGATGTGTTCGGCGAGCACGCCCAGCTTCATGTTGTGCACCTGGGACAGCGATCTGAGCAAGTTGAACGCCGCATCCTCGTCGACGCCGTAGACCAGCATCAGCATCCCCTTGGTCCGGTCGATGGCGCCGCGGCGCTCGGTGATTTCGGCCACCTGCGCGCTGATGTCCTCCTCGCGCTCACGGTCGGCGGACGGGGTGACGTCGACGTAGAAGCCGTGGGTGCCGATGACGTCGCCGCTGGCATCGCAGAATTGATCGCCCACCACAACCACTTCGTGCGTGTCGCCGCGGGTGTCGACGATGCGATGCCTGGTGCTGAACGGCCCCCGCCGTTCGATCATGTCGTCGATGGTGGCCGCCACCTGGTTGCGATCGGCCGGGTGCTTGTGGCCGATCACCAACTCGGTCGTCGGCGTCACCGTTCCGGGTTCGTAGCCGTGCATGCGCTGCACCTGGTCGGACCATTCCCAGCGCTGGTCTTCGAAGTAGAAGCGAAACCAGCCGGCGCGCTGCGGGGTACCGCCCGCGAGGGCCCGCTCGACCGCCGGCGCCTGCCCGTCTAGTTCCCAGGCCACAACGCACGCTCCGGGTTTGAGGTCGTTTTCAGGGCCGCCCGGCGGATGGCATCGCTTTCCCGCAGCCGCCGCTCCGACGCGCGACACAGTTCACGCGATCGATCGAGCTGCTGCTGCGCGCGCTGCATGGAATCGGCGGCCGAACGCCGCAGCGACCTGGCGGCGGACGCCGCGCCCCGACGCATCCCGGCGTCCCGGCGCAGCAAGGTCTCCCGCAGCGCCGCGGTCCGGCGCGCCGATCGGGCGCGATGCGCCTTTTGCCGGCACGCCGACGAGCAGTACACCGCGTCGGAACGGGCCGCGAAGCCCGCGCCGCACACCGCGCACGTCATCCCAGGCATAGCCGTTACGTTACAGCTATCGCGTCGCGCGTTGCAGCTATGGCCGGGGATTTGCGTCCGTTTCGACGAGTCAGGCCGGACCCGCGCCGGCGGCGGCGCGGGATCGTGTGATGACCGGACGTTCGAGGCCGGCGTCGGCCAGCGCCCGCCGCACCGCCTCGTCGACCGCGCCGGTGCGCTCGGCCGGCACCAGCGCGATCACACAGCCACCGAACCCGCCGCCGGTCATCCGAGCGCCAAGCGCGCCGGCCCGCACCGCGGTGTCCGCGATCAGATCGATGTGTTCGGTGGTGATGCCGAAGTCGTCACGCATGGACGCGTGCGAGGCGGTGAAGATCTGCCCGACAGTGACGAAGTCCGAATCACGAAGCGCGCCAACGCAATCGAGCACCCGCTGATTCTCGCTCAGCACGTGGCGGGCGCGGCGGGCGTCGAGGGGGTCGTGCACCGCCGCCACGGCCGACGGCCCGCGGTCCTGGACGTCCCGCAGTGACGACGCCCCGAGATCGGCCGCCGCCCGCTCGCAGGATGCGCGGCGCGCGGCGTACTCGCCGCCCGCGTGGCTGTGGCGGGCGCGGGAGTCGATCAGCAGCAGCGCGACGCCCGCGGCGTCCGGGCCGAAGGCCACCGGCGCGACCGTGAGGTCGCGGAAGTCGATCAGCAGCGCGGTGGCCGGCCGGGCGAAGAGCGAGGCCAGCTGGTCGAGCAGGCCCGTGGGGGCGCCGACGTAGTCGTTTTCGGCGCGCTGGGCGAGGCGCGCCTGGTCTTTGGCCTCGATGCGCACGCCGGCGGCCGCCGCGATCGCGCCCAGCGCCGCGCACTCGAGCGCCGCCGACGACGACAGGCCCGACCCCATGGCCACGTCACTGGTTATCCGCATCGCGCCGCCGGCGCCCGGGGGGCCCGCCCCGCGCAGCGCCCAGATCACCCCGGCCACGTAGGCGGCCCAGCCGGCCACGCCGCCGGGGGCGGTGTCCAGCGGAATGCGCACCGGCCCCTCGGCGCGGTCGCTGGCCACGGTGATCGCGTCGCCGTCGTCGGGGGTGAACGAGACCACCGTGCGCTGCGGCAGGGCGATCGGCAGCGCGAAGCCCAGGTTGTAGTCGGTGTGCTCGCCGATCAGGTTGATCCGCCCGGGCGCGGCGTACCGGACGGTCAACCCAGTTCCCGCAGTCGCCCGGCCACGCTTTCGGGCGTGACGTCGCTGATGAACGCGTCCATGGCGGACTCGGAGGCCGCCAGGTACTTGAGCTTGGTGGCGCTGCGCCGGATCGACATCAACTCGACGTGAAAGTAGCCGTCCGCCTGGGCGTCGGTGTCGGCGTACTGGTGCAACGCCGAAATGTAGGGCAGCGGTGCCGAATACATCCGGTCGAATCGCTTCAGCACGTCGAGGTAGACGCGCGCGAAGCCGTCCAGCTCGTCGCCGTCGAGTTCGGTCACGTTGCGCACGAACCTGTTCGGGTAGATGTGCACCTCGACGGGCCAGCGCGCGGCGAACGGCACGAACGCGGTGAACAGGTCGTCGCGCGCGACGATGCGGCTGCCGTCGGCGACTTCGCCGCCCAGGAGATCACCGAAAAGGTTGGTGCCGTGGCGGTTTCGGTGTTCGCGGGCCTGCCCGAGCATGGCGGCGGTTCGCGGGGTCAGATAGGGGTAGCCGTAGATCTGGCCGTGCGGATGGGTCAGCGTGACGCCGATCTCCTCGCCGCGGTTCTCGAAGCAGAACACCTGCTCGACGCCCGGCGTGGTCAACAGCTCGCCGGTGCGGTGCCGCCACGCCTCGATGACCAGCCGGGCATGTGCCGGTGCCAGGCCCGCGAACGATCCGGTGTGGTCGCTGGAGAAGCAGATCACCTCGCTGCGGCCCTGGCCTGGGACGGACACGAAACCGTCACCGGCGGGCGCGAGCGCCGGGCCGGTGCCGGACAGGCTGGGGAAGCGGTTCTCGAACACGACGACGTCGTAGTCGGGGGCGGGCACCTCGCTGGTCAACCCGGTCGGGCCCGGGCACAGCGGGCACTGGTCCGGGGGCGGCTTGTAGGTGCGGTCCTGCCGCAGCGCCGCGACGATCACCCATTGGCCCGTGGTCCGGTCGAACCGCAATTCGGTGCGCTGCCCGTCGCGCGCGGGCAAGGGCCTGCGATCTTCGACTGGCGTCGGGCGGTGCCCCGGCAGCGCGAAGAACAGCAGGTCACGGCCGTCGGCCAGCTTGGCCCGCGTCGGCGCTGTCACGATGTCGAAGACTAGCTGGTGCCGAACTTCGGGTAACCATGACGCGTTCGGCAGGTTGGGAAGGGGTGCCCGTGCTCTACGAGCAAGCCCGCAACTGGCTGATCGGCTCCGATCCCGGTCTGCTGCGGCTGCGCATGGCGACGCGGACGACGGCCGCGCTCGCCTGCTCGCTGCTGGCCCTCTACCTCCTGACCCGCGCGACGGGACAGCCGCTGACGGTCGCCCTGCTGGGCGTCGTCATCACCATGGTCGCGTCGCGATCGGTCAACGAACCGGACCCGCGCCAGCAGCGGATCACCATGGCGCTGCTGCCCTTGCCCGCCGCCGCGTCCACGCCGGGCGCCGCGGCGCTCGCGCCCCACCCGGTGATCAGTGACGCGGTGTTCGTGGTCGTCGTCTTCACCGCCGCCTACATTCGCCGCTTCGGCGCGCGCGGCCGGGCGCTGGGCATGGTCGCGTTCATGTCCTACTTCTTCACGCTCTACCTGCGGGCGAGCGTCTCGGAGCTGCCGTGGATGATCGGGGCGGTCGCGGTGGGCACGGTGTGCACGTTCGTGATGACCACCTACGTCATGCCCGACCGGCCCGAGCGCGTGCTGCGGGCGACCATCCGGGCGTTGCGGGCGCGGATGGCGATCGTCGTCGACACCACCGCCGAGGCCGTGCGCACGGGCCGCCTCGATGAACGGCGCCGGCGCCGGATGCGGGCCCGCACCCTCCGGCTCAACGAGACCGCGCTGATGGTGCAGAGCCAGATCGAGGACAAGGCCGACCCGGCCATGCTGTGGCCGGGCGTCACGGCCGAACAGTTGGCCCCCTGGCTGCTGGACGCGGAGCTGGCCATCGAGTGGGTGGCCACGGCCGGCCGGCGCGCCGCGGCCCTGTCCTCGCAGACCCCGACCGCCATCCCCGCGCCGACCCGGGCCGCGCTCGTCGGCGCGCTGTCGGGGCTGGCGCGGGCGATCCGCCTGCCCGAACCCGACGGCCTTCGGCGCGCCGCCGACCAGGCGCGGCGGCTGCTGGACGCGCAGAACGACGACGATTCCGGCGGCGCCGCGGTGCGCCGCCTCGCCCTGGCGATAATCAACGCCGCCACCGCGACCGCCGACGTCCGGGCCATCGTCGACCACGCCGCCACCGGCGCCCCGGACGGCACGAACAGCGAGCGGCCGCCGGCATCCGACGGCCCGGACGCTGCCGCCGAGCCCGTTGAGGATGTGCCGCCCGAGGGCCTCCGGCCGACCACCCGGCAGGCCATTCAGGTCGCCGTCGCCGCGTCGCTGGCCATCGTCGCCGGCGAGCTGGTGTCACCGGCCCGCTGGTATTGGGCGGTGATCGCCGCGTTCGTCATCTTCGCCGGCACCAACTCGTGGGGCGAGACCCTGACCAAGGGCTGGCAACGCCTGCTCGGCACCTTGCTGGGCGTGCCCTGCGGCGTGCTGGTGGCCTCGGTGCTGGCCGGCGACAAGACGGCCGCGCTGGCCGGGATCTTCGTCTGCCTGTTTTGCGCGTTCTATTTCATGACGGTCACCTACAGCCTGATGACCTTCTGGATCACCACCATGCTGGCGTTGCTGTACGGCCTGCTCGGCCAATTCTCGTTCGGCGTATTGATGTTGCGGATCGAAGAGACCGCGCTCGGAGCGGTCATCGGGGCCACCGTGGCCATCGTCGTGCTGCCGACACACACCCGCGCCGCGATCCGCGATGACACCCGCACGTTCCTGGCCAGCCTGTCGGCGCTGATCGACGCCTCCGCCGCGAACATGTTCGGCGAGGACGAGGGCGTCAGCCCTTCGGAGCGGGCGCGCCAGCTGGACCGGGACCTGCAGCAGTTCCGGGTCACCGCCAAGCCGTTGCTGGCCGGGGTCGCCGGGCTCGCGGGCCGGCGCAGCATTCGCCGGGCGCTGCGCATCTTCGCCGCCTGCGACCGCTACGGCCGCAGCCTGGCGCGCAGCAGCGAGCAGTACCGGGGCCCGGCGGGCTCGGAACCCGTGGCGCAAGCGTTCACGGCCGCGGCGGAACAGACGCGCCGCAACATCGACGCGCTGGCCGCCGCCATCGGCACCGGCCGCGCGCCGACCATCGTCTCCGCGGCCGACGACCTCGACGCCGCAGAGACCCTGGCGCGGCAGCGCGAGGGGCCCGATACCCGGCGGTTGCTCACCGCGGTGCACGCGCTGCGCCAGATCGAGCGGGCGGTGGTGACGGCGGCCACCAACCTCGGTGGGCGCGAAACCGCGGCGCCGCCCAGCCGAATCGACGCCGGCTAAAGGCCGGGCAGGCAGGCCGGGAAGTAGCAGGGTTGGTTTGGCCCCTGGGCCTTTCGCACCAGGTCGAACAGCTCGAACATGGTCTGCAGCAGCCGCATTTCCACCCCGGGCCGCTGCTCCGGCGGCAGGTTCTGCGTGTCGTTGGACACCCTGGTGGCCTGCTGCTGCAGCTGCGTCAGCCGCTGCTGGCGTTGCGCCGGGGTGAGGTTGTCCCAGTTGTCGTGCAGGTCGGACACCTGCTGCTGCAAATCCGCGACTTCCGCTTCGGGGTCAGCCGGCGGGGCCAAGGGATAGGAGTGGGTCGCGGCGGGCGCCGCCGTGATCTCGGCCTGCGCGCAAGCGGCCGTTGCCAGCGCGCCGGCCGCGAGGCCCGCCGCCACTATCGCCGTGATTTTCATGGAGCCTTCTTTTCTTCATTGCTCGGCTTTATGGTGCTGGCAGTAAGACACGTCGGGTTTGCTACCGATCCCAAGCGCGTCCGAGGAGGAAGCCGATGGCCACGCCGAACCTCCCGCCGGGCTTCGACTTCACCGACCCCGACATCTATGCCCACCGCCTCCCGGTGCGGGAGTTCGCCGAACTGCGCGCCACGGAACCGATCTGGTGGAACGAGCAGGCGCCCGGCGCGGGCGGGTTCGGCGACGGCGGCTACTGGGTGGTGACCAAGCAACGCGACGTCCGCGATGTCTCGCTGCGCAGCGACGTCTTCTCCTCGGCCACCAAGTCGATCGTCCCGCGGTACCGAGAAGACCTGGCGGACGGGCAGATTGAGGCGGGGCGGGCGTCGATGATCATGATGGACGACCCCGAGCACAGCCGGTTGCGCAAGATCGTCTCGCGGGCCTTCACGCCCCGCGCGGTCGAGCGGCTGCGGGCCGGGCTTTCCGAGCGGGCGCGCCGCGTCGTGACCGAGGCCGCGGCGGCGGGCTCGGGGGACTTCGTCCGGCAGGTGGCCTGCGAGCTACCGCTGCAGGCGATCTCCGGGCTGCTGGGGGTGCCGCAGGAGGATTACGACAAGCTGTTCGACTGGACCAACAACATGATCGGCAGCGACGACCCGGAGTTCGCCGGCAACGACGCGCTCACCTCCGCCGGCGAATTGATTTGGTACGCAATGCAGTTGGCGGCCCGCAAGCGCGAGAATCCCGGCGACGACATCGTCACCACGCTGGTCCGGGCCGACGCCGAGGGCCAGCACCTGTCGGAGGCGGAGTTCGGCATGTTCGTGGTCACGCTGGCCATCGCCGGAAACGAGACGACCCGCAACTCGATCACCCAGGGCATGATGGCCTTCACCGACTACCCGGCGCAGTGGGAGTTGTTCAGGGCTCGGCGACCCAAGACCGCGGCGGACGAGATCATCCGTTGGGCGACACCGATCACGGCCTTTCAGCGCACCGCGCGCCGGGACACCGAACTCGGCGGCGTCCGGATCGCGAAGGGCCAGCGGGTGGTGCTGTTCTATCGCTCGGCCAACTTCGACGAAGAGGTCTTCGACGACCCGTACTCGTTCAATGTCCTGCGCAGCCCGAACCCGCACGTCGGCTTCGGCGGCACCGGGGCGCACTACTGCATCGGTGCCAACCTGGCGCGCATGACGATCGAGTTGATGTTCAACGCGCTCGCCGATCTCGTGCCCGACCTGACCCCGCTCGCGCAGCCGGAGCGGTTGCGGTCGTCGTTCATCAACGGCATCAAGCACTGGCAGGTGGACTACCGCGGCCAGCGAACTGCGGTTGCCCGCTAACCGCGGAAACGTCCCGGATCGCCCGCAGGCGAACCCGAGCGCCGCGATGTGGCACCAGGACAACGAATTTCAGCTTCTGGCGCTCGTCGGCCGCGGTCGTGGTACACAGCTCGACGCGGCGCAGAATCTCGCGTAACACCACGCGCATCTCGACCGAGGCGAAGCCGGCGCCCAGACAGCGGCGGTTGCCGCCCCCGAACGGGAACCACGTCGTCGGGGTCAGGGCGGCGCCCAGCATGCGGTCGGGGTCGAATCGCTGCGGGTGGCTGTAGATGGCGGCGCTGGTGTGCACCAACCCAATCCCGGGGGCCACCATGACCCCCGCCGGTAGCCGGTAGCCCGCAACGTCGGCCGGTTCGGTGAGCACCCGGCCCACGTCGAAGACCACCGGGCGGACCCGCAATGTCTCCTTGATCAGCGCGTCGAGATATTCGTCGCCGGCCGGATCGCCGACGGCGCTGGCCTCGGCCGCAGCCACCGCCTTGGCCAGGGCGGCGGGGTGGCGGGTCAACCGCTCGAGCGCCCACGACAGGCCGTTCGCGGTGGTGTCGTGCCCGGCCACCAGCAGCGTCATCAGTTGGTCACGCAACTCGCCGTCCGACATCGTGTGCCCGGCATCGTCAGCGCGCACCAGCATCGCCAGCACATCGGTGCGGTCGGCCAGGTTGGGGTCCGCGCGGCGCTCGGCGATCTCCGCGTAGAGCAGCCGGTCGGCTTCGGCCATCCGCTCACGCAACCGCCGCCACGGGAGGTGGCGCTGCAGGTCGGGCTTCGCCAGTGCCAGCGTCGCCCATGGTCCCACGGTGAGCAGCTGGGGCATGATCGCGCGCAGGGCGGCGAGCCGGGCCGGGTCCGTGGCGCCGATGACCGTCCGCAGGATGACCTCGAGGGTGATCTCCGACATCTTGGGCGCGGCGGCGAAGCTCTTGCCCACCGGCCAGCCCGCGATCTTGTCCGCGGCGATCTGGGCCATCAATGCGGCCTGGCGTGCGACGGCGTCGCGATGAAATGGCGGCAGCATCAGGCGGCGTCGATCCCGATGGATGTCGTCGTCGATCACCAGAAGCGAGCTGTCGCCGAGCAACCCGCTCAGGATCGAATTCGCTTCTCCGGCATGGAAGACGCGCGGGTCGCCGGCGAACACCGCCTTGACGTCGGCCGGGTCGGCCAAATACACCAGCGTGCCCATCGACGCGACGCGAAGCGTGAACACATTCCCATAGCGGCGCCGACAGGCGGCCACGAAGTGTGACCCGCGGTGCAACATGAACGCGGCCTGTAGCGCCCGGGGCAGTGGCGGCCCCGGCGGAAGGGCGGTACGCGCGGCTTTGCGCATCCCGGTAATTCTACGGCCGCCTTGCGCGACGGCGCGGAACCGAGTTGCCGGGGTCTACGAGTGCAGCCGCTCGCTTTCCGACTCGTGGCGCTCACCGTTGGCGATGAAATCCTCGATCAGCTCCACGACCTGGCTGGGCGCCTCGACCTGCGCGAAATGCCCGACGTCGGGCAGGATTTCGAGCCTGGCGTCGGTGCGGGCCTCGTGCGCGGCGTAGGCGTGATCGACGGGGATGATGCCGTCGCGCTCGCCCCAGATCGCCATGATCGGTAGGTCTTGACGCAGCCGCAGCCTGCTGAGCGCGCTGACCGCCTGGCCGCGGTAGTCGACCACCGACCGCAGCGTCCGCAGGAACGACTGCCGGGTGTCGCCGTCGGACAGCGACGAATAGGCGCTCCACAGCTCCGCCCCGCGCGGCGACTGGATGCCGGCGCTCTTCATCCAGGACCGCAGCCGGTTGCCGATGGACAGCACGGGCTTCGGCGCGATGATCGGCAATACCAGCTCGGCGCCGGGCGCCGAGAGCAGCCGCAGCACCCATCCCACGTCCGGGCCCAGGCCGCCGCTGCTGATCAGGATCAACCGCTTGGCGTAGTCAGGGTGCTGGTAGACGAACTGCATCGCGACCCCGCCGCCCAGCGATTGGCCGACCAGGGTGGCCTGGCTCACGCCGAGCTCGTCGAGCAGGTCGCGAAGCCAGACCGCGAAAGCACCCAGCGAATAGTCCGTGCGGGGTTTCGCCGACTCGCCGTGCCCGAGCAGATCGGGCGCGATCACGCGGAACTTCTTCGACAGCGGCGGAATCACCGACCGCCAGGTCTCCGAGCTGCCGGCCATGCCGTGGATGAGCAGGAGCGCCTCGCCGTCGCCCTCGTCGCGGTACGCGACGCGATCGCCGTGCAGCTCCAGATACTTCAACTCGTTCATGGCGCGGGGGATACCCACTCCGGCACGCATTACGGCCCAATCGTGACGGAAAACGCTTCCGGGCGCCGCAGTGCCGGACGCCTCAGCGATGATTTAGCCCATGACCGAACCGGTTGCGGCCCGCGTGGCCGTCTACCTCGACTTCGACAACATCGTGATCTCGCGATATGACCAGGTGCACGGCCGTAACTCGTTCCAGCGGGACAAGGCCAAGGGGCTCGAGCAGTACGCCGACCGGCTGGACCGGGCCACCGTCGACGTCGCGGCGATCCTCGACTTCGCCTCGTCGTTCGGGACGCTCGTGCTCACCCGGGCCTACGCGGACTGGTCGGCGGACATCAACGCCGGGTATCGCGGGCAGCTGGTGGCCCGCGCGGTCGACCTGGTGCAGCTGTTCCCCGCGGCGGCCTACGGCAAGAACGGCGCCGACATCCGGCTGGCGGTGGACGCGGTCGAGGACATGTTCCGGCTGCCCGACCTGACCCACGTGGTGATCGTGGCCGGCGACTCCGACTACATCCCGCTGGCGCAGCGCTGCAAGCGGCTCGGGCGGTACGTGGTGGGCATCGGGGTGGCCGGCGCGTCCAGCCGGGCGCTCGCGGCTGCCTGCGACGAGTTCGTCATCTACGACTCGCTGCCCGGGGTTCCGGCCCTGGAACCGGAGCCCGCGGACCCCGAGCCAAAGCCGGCCAAGCGGCGGACCGGAAAGGCCAAGGCTGCGCAGCCGGAGGAACCGGAGCCGCCCGACCCGCAAGCCGCCGCCACGGCGCTGCTGACCCGCGCGCTGCAGATCGGCCTGGACAAGGACGACGTTGACTGGCTGCACAACTCCGCGGTGAAGGCGCAGATGAAGCGGATGGACCCGTCGTTCAGCGAAAGGTCTCTGGGGTTCCGCTCGTTCAGTGATTTCCTGCGGTCGCGGTCCGATGTCGTCGAGCTGGACGAGACGTCGACGACGCGGATGGTGCGGCTTCGTGCGCAAGGGTGAAACCGACGCGAGGCCCCGCTGGCTCACCCGCAACGTCGCGGTGCTGTCCGGGGTCTCGTTCCTGCAGGACGCCGCCAGCGAGCTGCTGTACCCGCTGCTGCCGATCTACCTGACGGCCGTGCTGGGCGCGCCACCGTCCGTGGTGGGGGCCGTCGAGGGCGCGGCCGAGGGCGCGGCGTCGCTGACGAAACTGGCGGCGGGCCCGCTCGGGGACCGGTTCGCGCGGCGCCCGTTGATCGCCACCGGTTACGGGATGGCGGCGCTCGGCAAGGTCATCGTCGCCGTCGCCGGGGCGTGGCCGGGCGTACTGGCGGGCCGCGTCGTCGATCGGCTCGGCAAGGGCGTGCGCGGTGCCCCGCGCGACGCGCTGCTGGTCGCCGACGTGCCCGACGCCCTGCGCGGCCGGGTGTTCGGCTTCCACCGCGCGATGGACACCTTCGGCGCGGTCGTCGGCCCGCTGCTCGGGTTGGCGGGCTACGAGCTGCTGGACCACCGGATCCCGCCGTTGCTGTACGTCGCCATCGTGCCCGCCGTGCTGTCCGTGGCGCTGGTCTTCCTCGTGCGCGAGCGCGGCCGGCACGCCACGCGAGAAAAGCGCGAGTCCATGTGGGCCGGGGTGCGCTCGCTGCCGCGGCCGTACTGGCGGGTGACGGCCCTGCTCGTCGCGTTCAGCGTGGTGAACTTTCCCGACGCCCTGTTGTTGTTGCGGCTCAACGAGATCGGCTTCTCGGTGGTCGGGGTGATTCTTGCGTATGTCGGATACAACGCGGTGTATGCGTTGGCCAGTTACCCGGCCGGATCGCTGGCCGACCGCATCGGCAGGCCGGCGTTGTTCGGAGTCGGGCTGACCTTCTTCGCGATCGGCTACATAGGGCTGGGGCTGACCACCGACGCGGTGACGGCGTGGCTGCTGATCGGCGCCTACGGAATGTTCACCGGCTGCACCGACGGCGTCGGCAAGGCCTGGATCTCGGGGCTGGTCGGCGAGGACCATCAGGCCAGCGCGCAGGGGGTGTTCCAGGGCGGCGTCGGGCTGGCCGTGCTGGCGGCCGGGTTGTGGGCGGGCTTCCTGTGGGGTTCGAATGGTCAACTGCCCCTGCTTATTTCGGGCATTGCCGGCGGCGCGTTCGCGGTCGCCCTGATCGGCGGCCAGCTGGTCCGGGGCAGGGCTGGCCACACATAGATTTCTTTGTGTATGGCGGCCGACGGTTTTGCAGGCCAATGTCGTTGACACTCCCCCGGGGCGGCCATACATTGTGTGAAAGTTGTCGCTAGGAGACCGCCATGACCGTCGGTACCGCT
This sequence comes from Mycobacterium sp. ACS4054, assembly GCF_001667275.1. Taxonomy (GTDB): domain Bacteria; phylum Actinomycetota; class Actinomycetes; order Mycobacteriales; family Mycobacteriaceae; genus Mycobacterium. The sequence goes on along the minus strand of NZ_LZHV01000058.1, from coordinate 136,377 downwards.
CCTACCAGCGTTTTCGATGCCGACCTGCCCACGCTGGCGTACGGTCCCGAGGAATCGCCCGCCGAGGTCTATCCGCGCCTGCAGGCGGCGCAGCGGCAGGCGCCGGTCGCCATCGGACCGCACGGCCCCGAAGTCCTCTCCTATCACCTGGTCCGCTCGGTGCTGCGCGACGCTCGCTTCCAGATCCCGCCCGGGATCAACCTGCTCGCCCAGGGCGTCACGTCGGGCCCGCTGTGGGACAAGGTGATCAACAGCCTGCTGTGCCTGGAGGGCGACGAGCACCATCGCCTGCGCAGCCTGACGTCCAAGGCGTTCACACCCCGCGCGACCCTGCGCCTGCACGACACCATGGTCGAGGTGATGAACGGGCTGATCGACACGGTCATCGACGCGGGCCGCTGCGACGTCGTCACCGACCTCGCCCGGCCCTATCCCGTCCCGATCATCTGCGCGCTGCTCGGCGCCCCGCGCGAGGACTGGCGGCAGTTCTCGCTGTGGGCGGACGACGTCTTCAAGGCCTTCAGCTTCAGCGTCGACATCCGCGAAGTCGAGCCGGTCGTGATGCGCGCGTGGGGCGAGCTCGACGACTACGTCGACGACATGGTCGCGCGGCGGCGGCACAGCCTGACCGATGACCTGCTCTCCGACCTGATTCGCGCGGAGGACGACGGCGACCGCCTGAACACCGCCGAATTGCGGATGCTCGCGGGCGGCCTGCTGCTGGCGGGCACCGACACCACCCGCAACCAGGTGGCCGCGTCGGTGCATGTCCTCTGCGAGCACCCGGAGCAATGGGGCCTGCTCAAGGAGCACCCCGAACTGGCGATGCGGGCCGTCGAGGAGACCATGCGGCACTCACCGATCGCGTGCGGAACCATTCGCCTGGTGGTGCGGGACGCCGAGCTGGACGGTTACCTGTTCCCGGCCGGAACGATGGTCCTCGTCAACACCGCCGCGGCCAACCGCGACCCGGCGGTGTACGACGACCCCGACCGGGTGGACATCACTCGCGAGGGGGCGCCGCCCATCCTGACCTTCGGCGGCGGGGTGCACTACTGCCTGGGCGCCAACCTGGCCCGCCGGGAGATCGCCGAGGCGCTGAACGTCATCGCCGGCCGCCTGCTCAACCCGCGCACGGCCGGGCCGGTGCCGTGGAAGCCGATGGTGAGCCTGAGCGGCCCGAAGAGCCTGCCCATCGAGTTCGACCGCTAACCGGCGCCCATGTGACGCAGGCCGCCTTAAGTCGCGGGCGTGCGGAGGCGGCTTTACGCTCGTTGGTTACACGAACTTAACGGGGGTTTTCGATGCGGGCGTCAACTGGGCGAACCATGCCCAAATACGGGCTTGCCCTCGTGGCGCCGGCCGCCTGCCTGGCCATCGCGTCCTGCTCGGCTACCGTGGCCCCGCCCGCGGCGACACCCACCACCTCGTCGGCCAAGCCGAAGCCGAGCGCCGTTCCGTCGCCGGCGCCGATCACGGGTCCGCTGGAAAAGGACTGGAAGACCTATGGCGGCACGGCGTACTTCGGCTGCCCCGACAAGTATTCGGGCGGCAAATCCGCGCTCGACGACATCCGCCCCAAGATCTTCGATACCAAGACCGGGCAATACGTCGCGCCGCCGGTCCCGGCCGTCCCCGCCGGCGAAAACCTCACGGGCGCCATCTGCGCGCTGACGGGCACGGCCGACGACATGAAGGTCGTCTACCTCGTCACGACCGTCAAACCCGCGCAGGCGCAACAACCCGAAGTCACCAAGGCGACGGCATACGCCTACGACTTCAAGGCCGGCCAACCGCTGGCGACCAAAGAGCTGCAGCCGCCCACCCCCGACCTGAAGCTCACGGCGGCCAAGGACTGGGGCCTGTCCTCGACCGCGGCGGGCGTGGCGTGGATCAACGCCTTCACCGACGGCCACGCCCCGACTTCGCCGCCGCGGACGGTGATCCTTTCCCCCACCGACCTGTCGATGCCGTGGAACGACCCGCAATCCGGGCGCGCCTGGCAGGACGTCCTGGCGTTCCAACGCAACTCGGATCCGGCCAAGACGTCGGGCGCCGAGCTGCGCCGGCCCAGCGGGGAGCCGATCTTCCAGGACAACGACATTCGCAGCGTGGACGCCGAATTGTCCGATGGGCCCGACAAACTCGTGAAGATCACCCATTCGGATCCCGCCAATCCCGCGGCGCTGTCGACCATGTTCTACGACCTGAACGCCAAGGCCGTCATCAAAGTCGGCGACTCCGACCGCATTCCCGGCGGCGGGCTGTCCGCGACGTTGTCCGGCGGGAAATTGTTTGTCGACGGCCACGAATCGGAGGGCACCCCATTCGGCTTTGGGGTGTGGAACCTGCGCAGCCAGCAGTGGGACTTTTTGAAGACGCACGATGAGGCGAAGAAGATGTCGGTTGCCAAGATCGCGTTCTTCGAAGACCACCTCTACATCACCAACGCCGGCAACACGTTTGCGGTCCTCGCCCTGCCGGCCACCGAGCCGATCGCGACCACCTGGTCCGTCCGGCCCTTCGCGCGGATATCGGGCTGGACGCTGGTGTGCCGGGGCGAGAACGCCGCCGCCCTGAACGGCGACTGCAAGGACATCGTGATGGTGCAGGACCAGGACGGCCGCTTCCCCGGTCCCTGGTCCTGAAGTCGTCAGGCACACCGCATCAAGTGGCGACACAGAAACTCCGTCTCCACCGCGCTGATCTCTTCGAAGAGCGATCCGGTGTAGACATCGAAGTGCCCCGCCGGGTAGCGATGCAGTTCAACGCTTTTGATTCGCGACGCGACCCGCGCCGCGAACCTGGGCGAGGCCTGCAAGTCGTGGTCCCCCACGCACATCAACACCGGCATCTGCAACTTCTCCGCCGTACCTTGCCGGTAGCGCGGCAAGTCAAAAAGCATGCGGGGAGCCAACGCATTGCGCCAGCCGACTGCTTCGCCGCCCAGTGCCTCGAACGCGAATCTGGCCTCGGGCTCGGTGAACACCGCAACCCCACCGGAATCGCCAACGACGGGAACCAGGTAGGGCCTTTGACCCAACTTTGCGCCAATCACATCGCGCACCGCGGCGAGCGTGAATTGCAGCGTCCGCCGCGTCACATCCCAATCGAGACGCTCGCGTAGCCCGCGGCCGCGGTGCCAGCCGTCGATGAGCGGGACCTGTGACACCACGGCGGCGATTGCCGGGTCCGTAGCTGCTACGGCCAACACGTGGCCACCGCTGAGCGAGGTACCCCACAAAGCGACCCGGCGCGCATCGATGTCCTCGCGGCCGCGCACGTATCGCACGGCCGACCGGTAGTCATCTTGTTGTTCGGCAACGTCTATCACTTGGCGAGGCTCGCCCCCGCTGGCTCCGAAATGCCGGTAGTCGAACGCCAGCACCGCCAGGCCGGCCGCGGTGAATTTCTCCGCGTACGCGGGCAGCCCGAGGCGCTTGGTGGCGCTCCCGCCGTGCCCCATCACCACGCAGGCGAGGCTGTCATTCGCGCCCGCCGGCAGGTAGACGTCAGCCGCGCAAGACACCCCGTTTGAGTCGAAGGACACTTCCTCCAGCACTGACACTTCGGTTCCGCTTCTGGTGGATACAGCTTGGTCCCACTTTGTCCCACGACGAGGCCACCCCGCCAGAACCAACAGGACCCGACCTTCGGTGACCTTGGCCCCTACTGAACATGCGTGCGGGCGTCGATGCTCTCGGTATGCGTGGCAGGCGACCGCAGCTGCTGCTCGACCAATTGCGTGACGAGCGCGGTCGACGAGTCATGCTCGTCTCGCACTGCCTGCTGAACGAGAACACGCGTTACGCCGGCGGCGCCACCCGACCGGGTGCGGTGGCTGAGGCGGTCGACGAGCTGATCGCAGCGGGCTACGGGATTCACCAGTTGCCCTGCCCGGAGCGGCTGGCCTGGGGCGGCGTACTCAAGCCCCACAGCCTGCCCCTGTACCACTCCAAGGGCGGGTTCCTGTACCCGCTGCGCGGCCTGTTGCTACGCGCGTTCGTTGCCTGGACTCGCCTCGTCTATTGGCGATTGGCGCGACGGGTGGTTCGCGACGTCGCCGACTACCAACGTTCCGGCTTCACGGTGGCCGGCATGGTGGGCATCGGCGCCTCGCCGTCGTGTGGGGTGGTGACGACCCTGGATATGCGGGCCTCGCTGGAGGTGGTCGCGTCCTGTCCGGCCGCAGCCCTGACTCGCGATGTGATGAACGAGCGCGCCGTGCTCGCGTGCCGCCGCACGGGTGAGGGCTTGTTCATCGCCGCGCTGGATCGGCAGTTGCGCCGTCGGGGCTTGGCGGTTCCGGCGCTCGAGCACGACCTCGCGGCAGAGCTTCGCGGTGAACGGCAACGCCTGCTGGCCGCCCGCACATCGCGCACCCTGGGCGGGTCGACGCTGGGCCCACCGCCGATGTCAATTCATTTGGGAGCCAACACATGATGGCGCATACAGCCGCTTCGATCGTCGTCGGGCCGGGCGCGGGAGAGTCGCTTACCCTCCCATGAACCGGCCCGTGACACCCAAGCGCGTGGTGCGACAGCTAATGGCCCACCACTTCGCGATCCTCTCCACCGTCGACGAGCATGGCCGGCCCGCCTCGGCGGGCGTCAACTACGGCGCATCGGCAAGCGGAGGCGCGGTGGTGCTGTATGTCATGACGAGGCGTCATCTGAAGAAGGCGCGAAACATCGCGCACAACCCGCACGTGTCGTTGGTGGTGCCGCTGCAACGGCGGGTGATCCGATTCGTCTCACCGGCGACGATCCAGTTGCACGGTCGCGCTGAGATCCTCGACTGGGCCGACGTGGAGGGAGCAAACGTCTTCCGCGGTTTCTGGATGGGCCGACAGATTCTCAGCGCGTACGAGAAGTCCCGGCGTGCGGGCGAAACGCGGGTCTGTTTTCTGAAGGTCGACCTCGAGCCCGTGATCCGGACCTACGGGGTTGGGCACAGCGTCTGGAGCCTCCGGCGGCACATGGCGGCCGGCGCCGACACCGTCCGACTGATGCCGGCAGCGCTTAACGATTAAGGGTCACATCGCCCGGTGATGGGACACGTGAAGCGGCGGGTAGCAAATCGTCTTCATGTACCCCCACGGGGTAAACTTGGTTGTCAGCAATATTTTGGCGGCAGACCAACTCGTCCCGGCGGCAAGCGCCGAGAACGACTCGATGATCAAGCGCAGGGGGCTCAGATGGAAACCGGGCACGGGTACGTAGCGAACAAGGACCGCTACGCTCAGCGACTGCGCCGAATCGAGGGCCAGATTCGGGGCATCGCCAAAATGATCGACGATGACAAGTACTGCATCGACATCCTCACCCAAATCAGTGCGGCCAGCAGCGCTTTGCGATCTGTGGCGTTGAACCTGTTAGACGACCACCTCGAACACTGCGTAAGCCAAGCACTCGCGCAAGGAGGGAGCGAGGCCGACGTGAAGCTCGCCGAGGCCTCCGCGGCGATCGCACGACTGGTTCGCTCCTGATCGTAAGGATCCGGGCTGTGCGACCCGTGGCTGGATCGGCGACAGGAACACCCGAGCGCTTGACAACTCGATACCCTACCGGGGTATAGTTCCAGACATGAACGATACTCACGTCTGTAATTGCAAATCCACCGGGTGCAGCTGCGGCGACTCCGGTTGCACCCAAGCCAGCGGTTGCTCCTGTGGACACCCCGGCTGCACCTGCAACGATTGACCAGCTTCAGTCCAGGCCTCGACCATCCGTCGGGGCCTGGACTGTTGATGTGCATGACCGAAAAGGCAGAGATGGGTGTGAATCGATACCGTTGCGTCGCCTGCTCTCCCTTGCGCGGCGCATACCGTTGACGCGATGTCTTCGGGCTTAATGGGCGACGTCGCTCAACGATGGATTGTCAGTACGATCTTCGGAACCAGCATCGCTACGTACGTGTATGTCCTTCTCGCGCAACGTGGCCGCTGGACAAGTACTGTCAACCACTTGCTACATCTCGCGATGTCGATTGCGATGATCTTGATGGCCTGGGGCGTCTCAATGAATCTACCCACCGCGGGCCTAGTTATTTTCTTCCTGCTGGGAGGCGCCTGGTTCGCCGGTTTGGCCGGGCAGAGATCGACCTTCGGCGGTGATCGGCTGACCAACGGCTACTACGCCGTGATGATGGCGACGATGGCATGGATGTTCGTGGCGATGGACGGCGGAGGGCCTGGTCGGCTCGGCCACTCGTCCGATCATGCCCAGCCGGCCGCGATTGCCGTGGATATCTCCGCGACGACCATGTCTGCGCACGAAATGTCTCGTGCCGAACCCGCAGCCGAGTGGATCGCCGCCGTGAACGTGATCGTGGCCTCCGGATTCGCGATCGCGGCGCTGTTTTGGATATGCCGTTACGTGGCTCGGCGCAGGGTAAGCGCGGCGTGGCACGGCGGGCGGCTAGGGCACTTCGAACCGCTTTATCAGGCGTGTACGTCGGCCGCCACGGCCTTGATGTTGGGCACGCTGCTATAGCGCTCCCAGTACGGTACAGGGGTATGGTAAATCCGTGAACGTGGCAGAGAACCATCGCCGCGATTTCGTCGGCCGCAAGTCTCGCGATGCCGCGCAAAGCCGCGTGTCGACAGCGCGTTCATTGATCGCGAACACCCTGTTTTGCGCCACGATCGCGCTGGCCGGTACCGGCGTCGCGGCCACGGCCACGGGTGACCCCGCCACTTTCAACAACCTCAGCTGTTCCTGCGAGTCGCCGCCGGGCCTCGGTCCCGCCAACTCCGACCAGATTGCCCGCGGGCTTCGGGACGGTCTCTCCCTCCCGCAGGGCGCTCAACGGCGATCAGGAAGCTGAGTCGCACGTCGCGTTTGTCAGTCGCACCTGCAAGACGCTGTGGCTTAGAGCATCCGCGGGCCCACCGAACCACCCCCCGCGCTTGCGTGTTCTTCACGACGGGATCAAGCTGTCGTATCTGCGTAATGTTCGGCGACGGGAGGCGGTTGTCGAAGATGATCCGCTGGGCCTCGGTTGGCGGACGCCTCGTCACGGTCGCGGCCGCACTGCTCACCGTCACAGGCTGTTCGACGGGCGCCGAAACTATGCCCTCCGCCGGCGGGAAGTCTGAGGTCGGCACCACCCGCGATATCAATCAGCAAGATCCCGCGACGCTGCAAAACGGCGGCGATCTGCGGCTGCCGCTGGCTGAGTTCCCGTCCAACTTCAACACATTGAATATCGACGGCAACGATCCCGATTCCGCCGCGGTGATGAACCCGACGATGCCACGAGCGTTCATAATCGGCCCGGACGGCTCGGCGACGATCAACACCGACTACTTCAGCAGCATCGAACTCACAAGCACGGCACCACAAGTGGTGAAGTACACCATCAATCCGAAGGCTGTGTGGTCCGATGGAAAACCGATCACTTGGCAAGACATCGCCAGCCAGATTCACGCCCTCAGCGGCACCGACACCACCTTCGCGATCGTCGGACCAAACGGCGCGGACCGGGTCGCGTCGGTGACGCGCGGTGTCGACGACCGCCAAGCCGTCGTCACCTTCGCCAAGCCGTATGCCGAGTGGCGCGGCATGTTCTCGGGGAACAGCTTGTTGCTGCCCACCAGCATGACCGCTACGCCCGAGGCTTTCAATACGGGTCAACTCGAGCGCCCCGGCCCATCGGCCGGCCCGTTCATCGTCTCCGTATTGGATCAGGCGAAGCAGCGAATTGTGTTGACCCGCAACCCGAAATGGTGGGGCAAGCCTGCGCTCCTCGACAGCATTTCGTACCTGGTGCTCGATCAAACCGCCAGAGCACCCGCCCTGCAGAACAACACGATCGACGCGACCATCGTGGGGACACTGGACCAATTGACGATCGCGCGTCGCACCCCGGGGATCTCGATTCGGCGTGCGCCGGCACCCAATTGGTATCACTTCACCTTCAACGGTGCGCCAGGGTCGATCCTGGCCGATCCGGCGTTGCGCCTCGCCGTTGCCAAGGCGATCGATCGGCAGACCATCGCGAAAGTAACTGAGCACGGCCTGACGGACGACCCAATCCCATTGAACAACCACATCTACGTCGCCGGGCAGGAAGGCTACGAAGACCACGGCGCCATCGTTCCCTACGATCCGGACACCGCCAAAAGAGAACTCGACACGCAGGGATGGAAACTCAACGGGGCCGTCCGCGAGAAGAACGGTCACCAGCTCGTCGTCGTCGACTTGTTCTATGACGAACCGAGCAGCCGACAAACCGCTTTGATCGCGCAACACGGCCTCGCCCAGATCGGCGTCAGACTCGACCTCCGCCCCAAGGCCGGCAGCGACTTCTTCAGCAACTACATCAACGTCGGAGCTTTCGATATCGCCCAATTCGGCTGGGTCGGCGACGCCTTCCCGCTCGCACCGCTCGCCACGATCTATGCGAGGGGCGGACAGAACAACTTCGGGAAGATCGGCACTCGCGAGATCGATACCAAGATCGAGGCGACGCTCGAGGAACTTGATCCGCGCAAGGCACGTGCGCTGGCCAACGAAGTCGACAAACTCATCTGGGCCGAAGGATTCAGCCTGCCGCTGACCCAATCGGCAGGCGTTGTCGCGGTCCGCAGCTCCGTGGCCAACTTCGGGGCAAGCGGTATCGCGGACGTGGACTACACCGCGATCGGCTTCATGCGGAGCTGACCCGACGCCACGACCAGCCGGGTGCTGCGCGGAAAGGGTCTAAAGTCCCTACCCCCCGGGGGTATGTCCCGCAATGCTGGAGGCACAGCACAAAGCAACAACGAATGGAGAGTTCGATGCCATCTCTACCCAAGACCAAGATCGCCCTCGCCGGCGGTGCATTCATGGTCGCTCTAGCGGCCGGAATCGGCGGCGGCGTCGTGTTAGGCGACGCATCCACCCCCAAATCCATCGCGACGCCCACCACCAGCGCGGCCCCCACGCCGCCTCCAGCGGCACCCGGAACGCCCGCCAGCGGTTCACCCAGCCGGGACTTCAACGCCCCAGGCGGTGGTGCCGACACCGGTTGTATCCCGCACGCCAACTGCTAGCGGCAGACCACCATTACCGAAAAGAATGGAGAATCCCATGAAGTCTCGCGTCAAGACCAAGATGGCGCTGATCGGCGGCGCTGCCGTGGTTGCGTTGGCGACCGGAGTCGGCGGCGGCGTATTGCTAAGCGACACAAGCTCACCCGTACCCGTCGCGACGCCCACGTCCACCGTGGCGCCGGCGCCCGCACCTTCCACACCCGCCGGAACTCCCGCGCCGCCCACCGACGGCAATGTCCCCGGCGGTAGCACCGGTTGCATCCCCCACGCCAACTGCTAGGCGTTGCAAGCCGCCGGATCAGCCAGTGCCACAAGAGGATCCGTGGCTCCCGACGGGTCTCGACCAACGGGCCCGTCGGGGACCGGACTAGTGGAATGTGAGCTCGGGCGGCGTCTTGGCCAGATCGGCGATCCCCGATACGGATTCGCTGACGTCCTGCTGTTTAGTAACCCCGCCCGACGTCTTGACGGTGACCGGTACGCGAATCTGGCCTGAGAACGACTGCGTCATGCGGTACGGATCGAACTTGTCCAACCGAATCGCACTCAGGTCGGCCGCACCCCAAAGGGCCGTGCCTTCGGCCACTCCGTAGGAGTCCAGGTGTACCGGGCAGCCGGGGGGCGCTAGGAGACTGGAGGCTTGGCAGCGGACCATCGCCCCGGCCAGTTGCGCGCTCACCGCGTCGCGTCCCCTATCCGCCAACGCGAAGGTCGGGTAAACCCAATAAGGCGCAGCCATCGTGAGCTGGTCGAGCAGAAGCGGTGGGACCGTCACCGACACATACGGGTTGACGGTACCGATGTCGATCCACCCCGGAAATACATAAACCGTTGCGTCGCCGATCGGCCTGCCAAACAGTGTGATCGTCTTCGCGGCGGCATTACCCATTGATGCACCCATACCCGGGAAGAACTTGATCGCCGCCGACGGCAGTTTCCAACGGTTGTGGTCCATCCGCACATTCAGAACCGCATCGGACGTTTGGTCACCAAAGGAAGCGACGACATGTACGTGTGCCATGCTCAGCGTCGTGTCGGGATCCGACGAATTGTCGTGCAGGACTCGGATGTTTCGGATAGGCCACCGCGTGACTTGATTTTTGAGCGTCGCTTCGGTCAAGAACTCCTGGGTGGCCGGTGGATCGATGCCGTAGGACAGCGCCGTCTCAGCGTCTCCGCGGGCGAGCGCCTCCAAATACCGTTTGACGGCGTCGCCGGCCGACCTCCCGGCCCCCTCCCGGCCCCGACTGACCATCGCGATTACAGCAACGGCGACCACCGCCACCAGTGTTGCCGCGGCGACCAGGGCGAGAATTAACCGCTTCCGACACTTGCGCGGCCTCGGGCCACTCCGCAGACCGGCAGGCGTCTGTTGGTGAGGGCCCGCGGGTGGTCGTTGGTCTTCAGTTCGCCCAGTCGGACCCGGTTTGGTCCCCTCTCCGGGGTTCAAATCCTCGAAGCGCTCACCGGACCAATCGGTCACCCACAACCTCCAATTGGCTCAGCACCACACTTTATCGAACGTTCTCAACATCGCGTATCGTCCGTCCGCAATCTGCGTACTCGCCCCACCCCGTAGGGGTATCGCGATATGACCACCGTCGAGGCCTTGGTCAGCATCGGGGCCGGGACCGTCTTCCCGGCCCACTGCACCGGGTGGCGCGCCTATACGCGCTTGCCCAAGCAATGCCCGATGCCTTATCCCCAACAGCGTGGGCTCACGCCTCGAGATGCGCGGTGCGTAGCCCGGAACGCGCCGGTCCGGATCCACGGGCCTTATGAGTCCTGTTCGGATACAGGGGTTTCCGTGCGTGCATTGGCGGCCGGATTGCTACTCACCGAACCATGTTGACGCATCTGGTCAGTTTCATCGTGGCTTCATGTGCCGGCGCTAGCGTCGCTTGCGCAATCAGCTCACGAATCGGGAAGGGAATGAATCGATGAGGGCTATAACGATGATCGGTATCGGCGTAGCCGGCGCCGCCGCGCTCACGGCCATTGGCGTTGGCGTCGCTGTCGCCGATGACCAGGAAATCACCGGGCCAGCCGCAGATCAGGCCCGCGCCGCGGCGGTACAAGCCATACCGGGTAAAGCCGGGAAGGTCGAAAAGGAAACCAACGAGGGCGCCGCCTATTACGGGGTGCTCGTTACTAAATCCGACGGCAATCAGGTGGAAGTACACCTGGACCAAGGCTTCCACTTCGTCGGCACCGAAGCCCCGGATAACGACTGACCGCTGGGGAATTCAGGGCTCTCGGGTGATCCAAACAGTCTGTGCGTCAACTGATCTCGCTGGAGAGGCCGGTCAATTCAGCGCGACGCACATCGCGCTGACGGCTGCACTGACCGGCCTGCTCGCGTTAACCGCGGCGGCGTGGCGGCTTTCGCGGACCGCCTGGCCCGATGTCGTTGCCGTCGGTGTCCTGAGCGCGGCCGCGGTGTTCCTGTGGCGGATCTCGGCCAACATGCCACAACTGAACAGCGACGGACTCCCCGGCTTTTCTGCCAACGACTGGCTCGCACCCGTACTGACGTATCTCTTCCTGTCTGCGTATGCCGACCTTCGGTCCCCGAGCGATCAACGGCGCTATCGCCAAGTCCGCACGATCGCAGTCGTCATATCGCTAGCCGTTAACGTCGTCACCATTTGAGCGGCCCTCGCAATGCTCTGGGCCACAACACTGCCCGTGAGGGCGATCGCGACATCCGCGTTGACCGCCGGACGCGGCGTTGGTTTGCCGCTTCGCCGCACGGCGGGTGCAAGAGTCGATTGTCAGGCGCAACCCTGGCTAAATACTCGATATGAGTGAGGCAGGCCCGAACCCGTCGCCCGATGGGGAACACCAATCGTCCGACGCCGAGCCCACCAGCGACGTGGCTTTCCGCCGGATCCTCGCGTATTTCGCGAAGCTGGGCGCGATCGGATTCGGCGGACCGATCGCCACTGTGGGCTACATGCAGCGCGACCTGGTCGAACAGCGAAGGTGGATGGACCGCAAGGATTTCCTCGACGGTGTGGCCCTCGGACAGACCATGCCCGGGCCCCTTGCGGCACAGGTCGCGATGTGGGTCGGCTACTTGCGCCGCGGCGCGCTTGGTGCGGCTGCGGTCGCAGCGGCCTTCGTGGCACCCTCGTTTGTCATCGTGGTGGCGGTGGGCGCCGTCTACTCCCACTACTCGGGCTCGCGTGTCGTTCAGGCGCTGTTCTACGGCATCGCCCCAGCGGTCATGGCGATCATCACCATCGCCGCAATCAAATTGATCAAACTGACCGACCGCAACGACTGGCGATTGTGGAGCATCAGCGCGGCGGTATTCACGCTCACCGCGCTCACGGGCTCCGAACCGGTGCTGGTCATCGTCGGCGCGGGTCTGTTGATGATCGTGCTCGACGGCCGGCCACGGATCCACCTGCGCCGCCGCAAACCCCCAGACGACGTGGCCGGCACCAAGGACCAGCCGAAATCGATGCCACTGGTGGTCGGGATCGGCACATTCGCCGGTGGGGGGACACTGGCGTCGCTGGCCTTGTTCTTCCTGAAAACCGGGGCCATTGTGTTCGGGTCCGGGTTAGCGATCGTGCCCTTCATGCGTGCGGGCGTCGTTGACCAGCATCACTGGCTTACCAACAACCAATTTCTTGACTCAGTGGCCATCGGGCTGATCACGCCCGGGCCGGTCGTGATCAGCGCTGGCTTCATCGGCTACCTGGTCGCGGGACTGCCCGGAGCGATCGTCTCCAGCGTCGCGATCTTCACCCCGATCTACCTCGGGGTCGTCGTACCCGGCCGCTGGTTCTTGCGGCACCGCGAAAACGCCCAGGTTCGCGCCTTTGTCGCCGGCGCGACCGCGGCCGCCGGCGCGGCGCTCTGCGGCGCCGTTGTGGTGCTTACGCGGCAAGCCGTCACCGACTGGATCACCGCCGGCATCGCCGTAATGACGCTCGCGGTGCTGTGGCGATTCAAGGTCAACGAGCCTTACGTCGTGGCCGCGACGGGAGCGCTTGGCCTCGTCTTGTTTTGAGGACCCACCTGCGGGCTAGCCGCCCAGGTTGGTGGCGTCGAGCGCCGGTCGCAAGGCCCTCGCCAGGGCAACCGCGTCGTCGACGGCCCAGTAGTGCATATAGAACAGCCGCGGTTCCTCGGTGAGTCCGTGGTTGTGCAGCTCGACGATCTGGATGTTGCCGGCGCGCAACGCCTGAATGACCTTTTGCACCTCGGGGGCGATCAAGATGAAGTCTCCGTTGATCGCCGCCCGGCCGCCGCCGACGGGCTGGAAGTTGATGACGGTCGTGAGATTCAGCGACGCCGGCGGCAGCACGTGCCCGTCTTCGACGATGTTGTCCTTGCGGGGAATGCTGTACTTGAACAATCCGTTATCGGGAGTTCCTTTGCGGCCCAATGCCTGCTGGATGCCGGCAATGTCGATGTCGACCGGCGGCTGCTGCGCCGGCGGCGGCGTGGCCGGGCCGATCGACGTCGCGTCGAGCGCCGCCTTGAGGCCCTGCGCAAGCTGGACGGCATCACCCATGCCGTGGACGTGGGTCCACCAAATGGGCGGATTCTGTTGCAGCAGATGCTTGTGCAGCCCCGTCTGGGCGATGCCGTGCGACTGAAGCGCGTCGGTGACCTTCGGTAACTCGGCCTCCGTAACCACCAGATCGCCCATCATGAGTGTCTGATTGTCGTCATAGCGCGCGAACGCCGCATATCCGCCCAGCGACAGTCCCGGCTTGATCGTCACACCGTCGGTCGTGACCTGAAGGTCGTTGCGCACCAGTGCGACTCGAAAGGCGGTGTTGTTGTCGCCGAGCTTTCCGCCTCGTCCGAGCGCCTCGGCCACGGGCTTCCAGTCGGCGTCGGTGGTCGTCGCCGCCGCATGAGTCTTGCCGGCCGGCTCGCTGCTACTCCCAGCGCCCGTCCTGGAGCCCGAACCACAACCCGCCAGCACCGTGGCGGCGATCGCGATTCCCACAAAAGCATGCTTGACGCAGGCCATGGCCGTCGGTCTACCGCTTCTTCATGAAGCCACGATGAAGCCGCCCGGCGCCGCGGCATGTCCTCATCGCAGCTTCATCAACACCGATTACACCTGCTTTACCTCGCTTGGAGGCGATGATGGGTGAAGGCCTGTTGGCATCTCCGGATAGAGAGAGGATGGTGGCGGCCGTGCGAGTGCTGGTGGTCGAGGACGAGCCCAAAATGGCAGACCTACTCCGCCGCGGTCTGATCGAAGAGGGCTACGCCGTCGACGTCGCCTCCAACGGCCCCACCGGCTACCAGGCCGCGACCGTCTGCGACTACGACGCCGTGGTCCTCGACGTCATGCTGCCAGAGATGTCGGGCTTCGAGGTCTGCCAGAGATGGCGGCGCCGGCAGAACTGGGTGCCGGTGTTGATGCTCACCGCCCGCGGCGCAATCGCCGACCGAGTCACCGGGCTCGACGGCGGTGCCGACGACTACCTCACCAAGCCGTTTCACCTCGACGAGCTCTTCGCTCGGCTGCGATCGCTGATTCGCCGCGGGCCGACGCCACGACCCACGGTACTGACCGCCGGAGCGCTACGCGCCGACCCGGCCAGTCGCCGATGCTGGCGCGGTGTAGTCGAAATCGACTTGACGACAAAGGAATTCGGGCTGTTGGAGCTGCTGATGCGTCGGCCCGGCACGGTGCTCACCCGCGAGTTGTTGATGGAACACTGCTGGGACTTCGCCTACGAATCGCGTTCGAATGTCATCGACGTTCACATCCGTGCGCTCCGCGACAAGATCGACCGCCCGTTCGGGGTGCGCTCCATCGAAACTGTCCGCGGAATCGGCTATCGGATGCGCGCCGACGGTGGTGTGCCCGAGAAAACGAGCCGATGATCCGGCGCTGGCCGATCCGGATCAGGCTCACCGTCGCCTTCACCGCCGTGACGGGACTGGTGTTATTCGCCGTGGCGACACTCACGGTCGCCCACACCAAGGAATCGCTCGATGCGGCGATCACCGAGTCCCTTTCCACTCAGCTCGCCAACCTGGGTCCGATCGCAGCGGACGACGATCCACTGCTGGCCGGCGGCGATCCCGACACCGCACAGCAGATCGTCGCCCCCGGGGGCCAAGTGCTGGCGGCAACCTCGAATTTGGGTGGCAAGAGCGCCCTGTCGCCATCCCAACTGGACAGCGCCCGCCGCGGGAAACTGATCACCGATCAGGAGCGGCTCGGCAGTCTCCCGGCGCCGGTACGGCTGGCGGCGGGCCCGGCACCCGGCGGACGCGTCGTCGTGGCGGCCCAGAGTCTCGCCGACCGGGACGCCGCGGTCGCGGACCTGCGCGATGAGCTGGCGGTCAGTTTCCCGTTTCTGCTGTTGGCCGCCGCCATCGGTGCCTACCTTTTGGCCGCCGCCGCGCTTCGGCCGGTCGAACGGATGCGCACCCGGGCCGCCGGGATCAGCGTCGGCGATGCGGGGGCCCGGCTGCCCGTGCCTCCGGCCCGCGATGAAATTCAACATCTCGGAACGACTTTCAATGACCTGCTACGGCGACTACAAGACGCGCTGGAGCGAGAACGACAGTTCGTGATCGACGCGGGCCACGAGCTCCGGACGCCGCTGAGTTTGCTGACCACCGAACTCGAGCTCGGCCTGCGGCGCCCACGCAGCAATCCCGAGCTGGTGGCCGCATTGCGCTCCGCCCTGCAAGAGACAAGTCGCCTGTCCCGCTTGGCCCGCGATCTGCTCACGGTCGCGGACACGGACAGGAGAGCCGATCCGCCGACCACAGACCTGAGCACCGCCCTGGCCGGCATCGGTGAACGCTACCGCCGCAGCCTGGGTGACCGGCTTGAGATAGACTGCCCCGCAGGACAATACGTTCGCGCATATCCGGATGACCTGGACCGGATCGTCACCAATCTCATAGACAACGCGGCCCAGCACGGAGCGCCGCCGATCACCATCGGCGTCCACGTCACCGCTGAAATTGTCGAGATCCGCGTCGGTGACCATGGTCCCGGATTCCCGCCCGACTTCCTCCCCCGTGCTTTTCGACGCTTCACGCGCGCCGACACCGCGCGGACCACCGGCGGCACCGGTCTCGGATTGGCCATCGTCGAAACCCTGACGCAGCGCAACCACGGTTCGGTCACCGCCGAGAATCGAGTTGGCGGTGGCGCCAACATCACAATCAGGCTGCCTACCGCCGCAGGTGAGGACTAGCCAGACCGGGGTCGCGTGAGCCATCCCGGGTGGCTTATTATCTGCGTATGCATGCAGGTAAGCGGGCAACACCCGGATGAGCGCGGACGGCGAGCATGGTCACGGGCATGGCCACGGAATTCGCGGCATCCTCACCCACGCCTTGGTCCCGCACAGCCACGACGCGGCCGACAGCGTCGACACGGCCCTCGAATCCAGTGCGACCGGTATTCGGGCGGTCAAAATCAGCCTCATCGGCTTGGCCGCGACCGCGGCCTTGCAGGTGGTCATCGTCGTCGCGTCCGGGTCCATCGCCCTGGCCGCCGACACCATTCACAATTTCTCGGACGCGCTGACCGCGATCCCGCTCTGGATCGCGTTCGCGTTGGGCCGACGCGCGCCAACCCGCCGCTACACCTACGGCTACGGGCGCGCCGAAGACATCGCCGGCTTGTTCGTCATCACCATGATCGCCCTGTCGGCGATCGTCGCCGGCTACGAAGCCGTCCTGCGGCTCATGCACCCCGTTGCCGTCGAGCACGTCGGCTGGGTTGCCGCGGCCGGCGTGATCGGCTTCCTCGGTAACGAGGGCGTGGCGAGCTACCGGATTCGGATCGGCCGCCGCATCGGCTCAGCGGCCCTCGTCGCCGACGGCCTCCACGCGCGAACCGACGGATTCACCTCGCTGGCGGTGCTTTTCGGGGCGATCGGTGTTGCTCTCGGCTACCCCATCGCGGACCCGGTCGTCGGCATGATCATCACGGTGGCGATTGTGGCGGTGCTGTACCGCGCGGTGCGCGACATCTTCCGCCGGCTCATGGATGCGGTGGACCCCAAGCTCGTGGACACCGCCGAAGCGTGCCTAGCCGCCCGGCCCGGTGTCCGCAGTGTGCGAAGCATCCGGATGCGCTGGATAGGGCACCAGCTGCACGCCGACGCCGAACTCGACATCGACCCCCGCACCAGCCTCGAGGATGCCCACCGCATCGCCCACGACGCCGAACACGAGCTGACCCACGCTGTGCCAAAACTCAACAGCGCGCTCGTTCACGCCTATCCGGCGCACCACGACGGTCAGGACGGTTAGTTCCGGCCCGCCCCTCTAGGCGTCGATCACCACGCGATCACCCTTGGCCCGCGACACGCAGACCAGCATCTCGCCCTCGCCCTCATCGGCGCGGCCACGCCGATCCACCTCCCCGGCAAGCACTTTCACCTTGCAGGTGCCGCAGAAGCCTTGCTGGCACGAGTAGGCGGTCGTCGGGTCGCCGTCGCGCATCACGTCCAGCGCCGACCGGTTCGCCGGGACGGCGAGCACCCGCCGCGAACGGGCGAGTTCGAGCTCGAACGGGACTCCGTCGACGACGGGCGGCGGGCCGAACCGTTCGTAATGCAGTGGCGCGTCAGCGTGTTGGTCGCGCAGCACGCGCACCGACTCGAGCATGGCGGTCGGGCCGCACACGTAGACGGCCGTCGCCGGCCCCGCGCCGGCAAGCAGTTCCGAAGCGGCGGGGATGCGGCCGCGCTCGTCGTCGGCCCACACGGTGACCCGCTCGGGCGCCACCGCCAGCAGCTCGTCGAGCAGCGGCATGTACTCCCGGCTGCGTCCGGCATATACGGCGCGCCAATCGATTCCGTGCTGCTGAGCGAGCCGAACCATGGGCAGGATCGGTGTCACGCCGATGCCGCCGATCACGAACAGCACCTCGCGCTCGTCGGTGACGAGATAGAACGCGTTGCGGGGGCCCTCGAACTCGATCGCGTCGCCGACGGCGAAGGTGTCGTGCATCTCGATCGAGCCGCCCCCGCCGTCGGCGATCCGGCGCACCGCGATGCGGTAGTCGGTGCGCCGCCCGGGCGGACCGCACAGTGAGTACTGGCGGCGGCGGCCCGAAGCCAGCCGGACGTCGATGTGCGCGCCCGGGGTCCAGGACGGCAGCAACCCGCCCTGCGCGTCGGCGAGCGTCAGGGCGACCACGTCGGGCGTGAGGACTTCACGCTCGGTCACCACCGCGGTGGTGGTCCGCCGCACCGGCAGCACCCGCGACGGGCTCCACCGCGAGGCCGACGCCAAACCGCCGAAGAGGGTGCCCACCCCCCACAGCGCCGTGTAGAGGCGATCGCGCCTGGGCCGGCCGTACAGGTCGGCGGGTCTGCTACTCCAAATCGCTTGTGCCACGGCTACTGTCCTACGCCAACCGTGTGTTGGTCGACCCACTCGGCCGTGAGCGCGGCGATGACGTCGGGGTACGAGGACACCACCCAGTGGCCACCCTCGATTTCGACGACCCGGCCGTGGGGCGGTATCGAGCCGGTGAACCGCTGCAGGGGCGGCGAGACGAAATAGTCCATGCGCGCCACCAGCACCTGCACCGGCACCTTGGTTTGCGGCAACTGCTTTCCGGGGGCCAGGAACGGCCGCGGCATGTTGGCGCGGTACAGGTTGAGCCCGTTGACGTAATCGCGGATGGACCGGGTGGTCGCCGCGCGCCGCCGGCCGGTGCGGCGGGGCCGGCCGATGAGTTCGACCCCGGCGAACACCGCCACGCTGGCCCGGGTCCAGATCGCCACCTCGGGCACCCCCGGCAGCAGGAAGAACCAGATGTACGTCGAGGCCAACGCCTGCTTGAGCACGTCGAACACGCCGCGGGGCGTGCGGGCGGACCGCAGGAACTTGCCCGCATAGTTCAAGTGCGGGCCCGAGATCGAGGTGAACGAGGCGACCCTGCCCATCACCGCGTCATCGGTGACCGCCGCCCAGGCCTGGATCGACCCCCAGTCGTGCGCTATCAGGTGGACCTGGTCCACCCCGAGGCTGTCGATCACCGCGCCAATATCCGAAACCAGTTGCGGCAGGCGGTATCCCGCGCGGCGTCTGGGCCTGGATGAGTCGCCGGCGCCCCGCACGTCGACGGCCACGAAGTTGTAGCGGCCGTCGAGCGCGTCGGCGACGCCGTCCCACACGTGGTGGTTGTCCGGGTAGCCGTGGATCGCCAGAATCGTCGGGCGCCCTCGATCGATCGCGGAGTGCGCGTGGACGGCCAGGGACACGCCGTCGGCGGCGATTACGTTGGTGGACTGGGTCATTCGTGTGGGCTCCGGATGCTCAGTGCGCCGCGCGGGCTGCCGGTGATCGGGCCAGGTAGTCGACCGCGCGGCCCACCCCGCCCAGTTTGGACGGGTGGAAACTCGGCGTGTAATAGGCGCCGATGACCCGCAGGAACTGGAAGGGACCGGGAACCAGGCCCCGCCGCGCCGCGCTGAAATAGTCGCGCCAGCGCGGTTTGGTGCCCGGCGGCAGATACGGGTCGACCGAGTACATGAACCGCACGCCGCGGACGAACAGCCACAGCAGCGCCGGCGTGATCAGCAGCTGGGTGCGCACCTGCCGCCAGTACCCGGCGCGCAGGTGCTTCATGGTGTCGAACGCGACGGCCTTGTGCTCGACCTCTTCGGCGCCGTGCCAGCGCAGCAGGTCCAGCATCATCGGGTCGGTGCCGAACGCGTCGTGCTGCGGGGTGTCGAGGATCCACTCGCCCAGGATCGCGGTGTAGTGCTCGAGGGCCGCCACCATCGACACCCGCTCGAGCAGCCAGCTCTGCCGTCGCCGCCAACCCCACCCCGGCCGGTCCCCGATGAGCTGGGAGAACAGCCAGGCCATCTGGTCGGTGAAGGGCGTGACGTCGACGCCCTTGGCCGCGAAGTGGTCCAGCACCCCGGAATGGGCCTGGGAGTGCATGGCCTCCTGGCTGATGAAGCCCTGCACGTCCAGCCGCAGCTGATCGTCCTTGATCAGCGGCAACGCGTTCTTGAACGCGTCGACGATGAACTCCTCGCCGGCGGGCAGCAGCAGGTGCAGCACGTTGCAGAAGTGGGTGGTGAAGGGCTCGTTGGGCACGTAGTAGAACGGCAGTTGCGCCCAGTCGAAGTCGACGTCACGGGCCTGCAGGACGATGCGCTCGTGGTCGAGCGCGGCGTCATGCGGACCGGTCGCCTGGTCGTCGACGGTGAACATCATCTACCCCCTTGAGTCAGGCGCTGCGTTGCGCCTCGGCCTCAGCCTCGGTGATTAGGCGCTCACTTCGCAAGAACTGGACGAGATTCTCCACGGTCTCGGTGAGCGCCGGCTCACGCAGGCGGACCGTGGCCAACTCGCGCGCACGTTGGTACCGGCTGTTGCCGTAGCGCTTGTCCCGCATCGCCGCGATCTTGTCCGCCGAGCGGGTCAGGAAGTCAACCAGCGGGTAGATCGGGTCGCGCGGCGTGCACCGGCGGTTCATCTCGGCGGCGAAGGACGAGATGTCGTGGTATTCGAAGCGGTAGCCGTAGCGCTCGGACAAGACCCGGGTGATGTCGGTCATGTTGTAGTACTCGTCCGCGGTCATATTGAAGACAGTGCCGGCGTCGGCGGGCAGGCCCATCAGGGCGACGATGTGATCGGCGATCAGGTCCGCCGGCAGCAGGCTGAGCTGGTTGAGCGCGTTGGCGGCGACGCCGTGCTCGATCATGAACGCCACCGTGCGCACCAGGATGTCGTCGCCGCTGCCGAAGCCCGCGCTGGTCGGTGAGATCAGCGACGGCCGGAAGATGAGCACGTCCAGCCCCTGGCGCTGGGCGGCGAACGCCAGCTGCTCGGCCACCCACTTCGTCTGCGAGTAGCCGAAGTCCAGGGCGTTCATCTCCAGGTTCGCGTCGGACTCGCCGACCACCGGCTTCACGCTCCAGCCATAGATGAAGGTGCTGGAGACCAGGTGAAATGCCTTGCGGTGGGCGGTCATTGCCAGGCGCAGCAGCTCGTGGGTGCCGATCACGTTGGCGGGTCGCAGGGCGTCGTAGGTCCTGACGTAGTTGACCAGGGCGCCGTTGTGGACCACGGCGTCGACGGTCTCGGCCAGCCGCTGAAACCCTTCCTCGCCGAGGCCCAGCTGTGGCTCGGCCAGGTCGCCGCAGACGACGCGCACCCGCCGCCGAACCTCGGCCTCCAGCGCGGGGGACCACAACTTGGCCTTGCGCAGCGACGCGACGATGCGGTCCAGCCCGTGCGCGGGATCCGTGGCGCGAATCAGCGCGTGGACGGTGAACGACGTCCGGCCGAGCAGGCTGCTGACCAGGAACGGCCCCAGGAAGCCGGTCGCGCCCGTGAGCAGGATGTCGGTGGGCGCGCCCGGTCGCGAAGGCGGCAGCGCGGGCAGCGGAAGCTGCGCGTCGGCCCGCATCCGCGCCGTCTCGTACGCCTCGTACTCGGCCGAAATCTTGTCCAGCGCCTCACGCAGCGCGTCCAGCGGTTGCCCCGAGCCCGCACCGAACTGCCGCATGAGCGCGAAGAACTCGGCGACCGTCAGCCGCTGGAGCAGGCGGGTGTTGACCTCCTCGGCCAGCTCCCCGGCGCCGTGCTCTTCCAGCAGGGCCTGCAGGTCGGCGCGCAACTCGGCGAGCGCCAGCGAATCGATGCCGAGGTCGGCGAAGGAGCAGTCCTCGTCGCCGGTGAGGTCGTAGCTCTCGATCAGGTTGCGGAACCGGTCCAGCGGGCCCGGGTTCTCGTCCGGCCGGTCGTGGTGGGAATGGGTGTAGCTCGCCAACACGGGCAGCTCGCCGCCCAGCCAGAGCTGCCGCGTCGAGGATCGCCTGATCTTCCCCGAGGTGGTTTTGGGGATGCTGTGCGGCGGCACGAACGCGATGGTGTGCGGGTCGATATGGCCGTGCCGGCGGATGGCCCGCGCCAGCGCCTTACCGTCCGGCAGCGCGTCGGGGTCGCGCACCTCGGCCACCACGGTCAGCACTTCGGAATCGTCGCGCTCCACCGCGAACGCGGCGACGCAGCCGCCGCGGACCTGCGGGGCCGACCGCTCCACGATGGCCTCGATGTCCGACGGGTAGCAGTTGACGCCGCGCACGATGATGAGGTCCTTGCTGCGGCCGCAGACGAAAAGCTCGCCCTCGTACAGGAATCCGAGGTCGCCGGTGCGCAGATAGCTGCGCTCGGTATCACCCGGGATGCGGGCCGCGAACGCCTCCGCGGTCAGCTCGGGGCGGTTCCAGTAGCCGCCGCCCTTGGACGGTCCGTCCAGCCAGACCTCACCGACCCGGCCTTCGCCGAGGGCCTGCCCGGATTCCGGATCCACGATGCGCACCACGTTGCCGTCGATGGGCTTGCCGCAGCTCACCACCGGCGCCTGGTTGCTGTTCTCCGGCTGCGCCTTCTCGACCCGGGCCAGGTTGCGCTCCAGCGCGCGCTTGTTCAGCGCCAGGGTCTGGCGCCCGCGAAGCGACACGATCAAGGTGTTCTCGGCCATGCCGTAAGCGCCGGTGAGCGCGTTGGGCTCCAGGCCGTAGGGCGCGAAGCGCTCCCGGAACCGCGCAAAGGTGCTGGCGCGCAACGGTTCTGCGCCGACGACGATGCTCTCCAGGCTGCTCAGGTCGACCCCGGCCAGCTCGGAAGTGGGCAGCTTGTCCTCGCGCAGGCAGTACTCGAGGGCGAAGTTCGGCACCGGCGTGTGGGTGGCGCGCACGTCGCTGATAAGCCGCAACCACGCCGACGGCCGCTTCAGGAAGTCCAGCGGCGACATCGCGTGCGTGGTGCCGCCGACCAGCAGGATGAACAGGTAGGCGGAGATCAAACCCATGTCATGGTGTTGCGGGAGCCAGCTGACCAGCACCTCGCCGCCCCTGAACGCCGAAGCGTTGGCGATCACGTTGGCGTGGCTGACGACCACGCCCTTGGGATCGCTGGTGGACCCGGAGGTGTACTGCAGGAAGAGCACCGGCGCGGGCGTGTCCGGGACATGGGCGCCGCCGAACTCCTGCGTGCCGTCGGTGCCGAACCAGGGCAGTTCCGGCGGCCGCTGGGCCTCCGGCCAGGCCGACCCGCCGTCGAAGTGGTTGAGCAGCAAGCGGTAGTCGTACTCGAACTGCTTGGTCGACAACACCGCCTTGGCCTGGCAGTCCCGCGCGATGAAGGCGAGTTTGGCCAATCCCGACTCGAACGACATCGGCAGCGGGGGGCTGACCGGCACGGCGATCACCCCGATGCGGGCGCAGGCGTAGAACGCCGCGACCATTTCCAGGCCGGGCGGGTAGACCAGCAGCGCGCGATCGCCCTGGCGCAGACCGGCTTCCGTCGACAGGTAGGCGGCCAGCTCCCGCGTGCGCTCCGCGAAACTGCGGTAGGTGTAGTGCTCCTGCTCGCGGCCCTCGTCGTCGAGGAAGCGGAAGAGGGTCTTTTCCGGTGTCTGCGTTTCCCGCATGTGCAGGTGATCAATGAGTGTCTCCATGGCAGGAGCCACCCCCTTCCGGGTCCACTATGAGCCATAAGAAGTTTCGTATCAATTGATAACGCCCAATGTAACGCCGTAGATGGCCGTCAAGCAAAGCGAGGAGGAGCATTTTCCGGCATGACACATTAATTTCACAGCATCGGCCAATCCACCGCCGCGAATGGGCACCCGTCAGCTCAGCAACTACGGACTTCAGTATCTCAGTTGCGGCTATTACCTGGGAGTTCTCTCCTGGCGGCCTCCTCAAAGGCGTGGATACTGACTTACGCAATTGCGATAATCATGAATGGCTATCCTTTTGCCTCGAGGCGTTTCTTGTGTCATTTCGTATCCGCACCGCAAAGGGCATTGAGCCGTTTACAAGAACACCATTTCGCGGTCCCCGCTCCGGAACTACTGAGGTACGGACTCAGCCGACCCGGGCGACGCGGATCGGCGGGCCGGCGCGGGCCACCAGCCGGACGACCCCGACGAACCGTTCGCCGTCGATGATCGGCGAGAGGGGCTCCCCCTCCGCCTCGATGACCATTTCGCGACCGTTGACGTCGCGCACGCCGGGGCCCCGCAGCGTGCCGCTGGTGAGCGCCGCCGGCAGCTGCACGACGATCCTCGAGGGCCGGATTTCGCCGGCCTGAAAATGCAGCGCGCCGGGGTTCTCGGCCTTCGGGAAAAGGCGGAACGGCCCCCCGATTCGCAGGTCGATCGCACCCGCGTGGAGCACGCGGTGCGTCCGCGACGGAACCTCCTCGCCGTCGATGACCACCCGGGCACGCGTCGGGGTGAACAGCACCGACGAGTAACTGGAGGCCTGCGAACGGCCGACCTTGGACGCCAGGTAGTCGCGGAACGAGCGGCCGATCACCTTCACAACCTCGCCGCGGCCGTGGTCGGCTTTTCCGTAATACATGTCGTAGAACCGGTTTCCGACTCCGCCGGCGGCCAGCCCGAAGCACAGGCGATGGAACGCGGCGCCGTCCTCGGTTTCGCCGTCGAGTCGCAAGGTGTCGAGATGCAGCTCGGCCGGCGGCCTTCCGGCCTCGGCGGCGGCGGCCAGCGCCCGGACGATGGCGTCGGGGCGGCCACGCACCCGCGCCTTGCGCGCGACGGCGTTGACGCTGCCGCCGTTGGTGGGCACGAACGTCGGCCAGCGCTCGGAATCGCTTTCCCCGCGCTCGATTTCGTTGATCAGCCAGTGCAGCGCGCCGTCGCCGCCGTCCCCGACGAGGTGAGTGACCCGCGGGCGCAGCTCGTCGAGGGTCTTGCCCAGGTCCTCGATCGAGGAGGTCTCGTGCACCTCACCCCACGGGCCGACGATGCGGCGCAATTCCGCGACGCGGTCGCCGCGCGCGCGGCGATTGCGGCGCGCGAGCGGATTGACGATGACCCCCAGGTACATCCGCTCAGATGGGATCCCGCCGGCCATCCCACGCACGATACCTGCGGCGTTCCGGTGGGCGGGATCACGTCGTTAGGGTGGCTGCCATGCCTGGTTGGACCGCAGCGGATCTGCCCTCGTTCGCCGGACGCACGGTCGTGATCACCGGGGCCAACGCCGGACTCGGCGAGGCCACCGCCCGCGAATTGGCGCGGGTGGGCGCCCGCGTCGTCCTGGCGGTGCGCAATACCGAGAAGGGCAAGGCCGCCGCCGATCGGATGAGCGGTGACGTCGAGGTGCGCCAACTCGACCTGCAGGACCTCAGTTCGGTGCGGCGCTTCGCCGACGAGATGGGCGCCCTTGACGTGCTGGTGAACAACGCCGGCATCATGGCCACCAAACACGCCGTCACCGTCGACGGCTTCGAGGGCCAGATCGGCACCAATCACCTGGGCCACTTCGCGCTGACCAACCTGCTGCTGCCCAAGCTCGGCGACCGGGTGGTGACGGTGTCCTCGCTGATGCACCACTTCGGCTACATCAGCCTCAAAGACCTGAATTTTCAATCCCGCCCGTACTCGGCGTGGCTGGCCTACAGCCAGTCCAAGCTGGCCAACCTGCTGTTCACCAGCGAACTGCAGCGGCGCCTCGAGGCCGCCGGTTCTGCGCTGCGCGCCCTGGCCGCCCATCCCGGCTGGTCGCACACGAACCTGCAGGGCAACTCGGGCCGCAAATTCGGTGACGCGGCGGTGTTGGCCGTGGACCGCATCGTGTCCACTGACGCCGACTTCGGCGCCCGGCAGACGCTGTTCGCGGTGTCGCAGGATTTGCCGGGTGACACCTTCGTCGGTCCACGCTTCGGCCTGTACGGCCGCACCCAGCCGACGTGGCGTAACTGGCCGGCCAAGCGGGCGGGCACGGCGACGGCGCTGTGGGAGCTTTCCGAGCGGCTCACGGGCACCGCGTTCCCGCTCTGATGACGCGCTCGGCGGGCGCTTCGCCGTAGCCCGACTAGATTGGTGAGCAAATCCATGCAGCGACGCCCACGCGAGGAGGTAACCCATGTCGGACACTGATATGGCGGCGATCCTTGCCCTCCTTGCCGCGCTCGCGTCGGCGATCGGCAACGTGGTCCGCCAGCGGTCCGCGCAGGAGGTCACCGACAAGCCGGTCGGTCACCTGGCGCTGTTCGGCATGTTGTTGCGCGACAAGCGTTGGTTGCTGGGCGGACTGGGCGACATCGCCAGCTACGTTTTGCTGGCCGCGGCCCTGGACAAGGGCTCGGTGCTGCTCGTGATGTCGCTGCAGGTGACCTCGTTGCTGTTCGCCCTGCCGATCTATGCGCGGATGAGCCGCCACCCGGTCACCCGCGGGGAGTGGACGTGGGCGGTGTTGCTCACCGCGGCGTTGGTGGTCGTCATCGCGGTCGGTGATCCGACCGGCGGCCAGCAACGCGCGGAGGGCCAGGTCTGGCTGATCGTCGCGGTGGCGATGGCCCCGCCGCTGCTGTTGGCGATGGTGGGCGCCCGGATCTGGTCGGATCGCCCGGTGGCCGCGCTGTTGCTCGCGGCTGTCGCCGGTTCACTGCTCGCGGTGTTCGCGGTGCTGATGAAGGGCGTTGTCGACATCATCGAGCACAACCCCGAGCAGTTCTGGACCAGGCCCGAGGTGTACGGCTGGGTGTTCTGCGCGGCCGCCGGCATGATCATCCACCAATCGGCTTACCGCGCAGGCGCTTTGACGGCCTCGCTGCCGACGATCATCGCCGCGAAGCCCATCGTGGGCGCGGTGCTGGGGATCACCGTGCTCGGCGAGACGTTGGACGCCCACGGCTTTGACTGGGTGGTGCTCGCGGTGGCGGCGGTGTTGGTGATCGTCGCGACGGTGGGGCTGGCCCGCGGCGAGGCGGCGACGGTGTCCGCGGGCGCCGGGCGTGACGTCAGAATCGGCGACGAGCCGAAGGTGTCTCCGCTCTAGCGAACCTTGGTGGCAGGTACAGGATTCGAACCTGTGAAGCTTTCGCGACGGATTTACAGTCCGCTCCCATTGGCCGCTCGGGCTCGAGCTGAGACGAGACCAGTCCAGGATGCTGGCGCTGCCGTTCGATGATCGCGTGATATCAGCCGTACTTCGGGCGAACAGGAAACATCGTGCTTGAGAGATTTCTTGCCGCTTGGCCGGAACAGCTGACTGATCACGTGAGGACTGCATTGCATGGGCGGCCTCTGAGCTTCTACGTGGCCCAGGTGGTAACTGGAAAAGTCGTGTCCCAAACGCCGCATGCCACCGTTTTTGGGCTTTTACGCTGAACCGGTGAAGGAAGAGACCGGGGTTTGGTCCGAGGATGGGGCCGGGGGTGATGAAACCGAACAGCTTGCGCCTCCTACCGAAGTGAGATCCGCAGCTTGGTCTGACGAGCAGCGAGAGGACCAGCCGGTTCGGGAGGGCCAATCTTGGAAGCAGGTCGGCTTGATCGCTGCGGCGATCTTCGTCCCTCTTACGGCGCTCGTTGTGATCATCGGTTTGTGGTTGCGAGAGCCCCGCAAGCCGCCAGCACCAGAACCCTCAAGAGTTCAGACACCGACTTCTGTCGCCACCCCGCCGCCGGTGACCGTTACAGCACCACCTTCCGCCACCTTTACGCAAGCGGCACCTCCACCTGCGACGGTGGCAGCTCCGCCACCGGTGGCAGCTCCCCCAAGTCAAGGGAATTTTTTGGTCTGCGCACTCGGCAGTTTGCAATGAATGTCCGTAGCAGTTACCTCAGCCAGGGTGGTCCTGAGGTGACTGCATACAGCCCGGTAACCGGGCAGAGTTACGACATGGTGTGCGCTGTTGGTTATACAGCTCACTTAAGCACTGGCAGGACCGTAGACGCGGTTCGTTGTGTAGGCGGCAACGATGCCGTAGTCATCCTGTGGTGAGGTGGGCAATAGCCCCGTGCGGTGCTGTTGTGGCCTGATGCCATATGCAGCCTCAGCAAGCCGTTAGGGGCTTTCCCTCAGCCTGCTCATAGTGAACCAGCGCTGCCGGAAACAGACGAAAGCGGCTGATGCTGGAATTCTATGGCGCAGCTGACACACTGGCACCTGCCGACTTCGTTCAAAAACAAGACGCAGCTGTCAAACCAGACTCGCGCTGACTGGGCTCACTGACGAGCGAAACGATACGCGTTCTGCCGGTGTGCTATCGCAGGGTCCTATTGTGTCGCTAACTGAGTTGGCGGGGAGGCTCACGTGGAGGGCACGCCGTTCGGGCGATACCGCCTGGTGGATCTGCTCGGCCGTGGCGGCATGGGCGAGGTCTGGCGGGCGTTTGACACTGTCACCGAGCGGACCGTGGCAATAAAGGTCTTGCCAACACATCTCGCCGACGACAACCTATTCCAGCAGCGGTTCCGGCGTGAGGCCAGGGCGGCAGCCGGGCTCGACGAGCCCCACGTAGTGCCCATCTTTGATTTCGGGGAAATCGACGGTCGCCTGTACGTCGCTATGCGATTGATCCAAGGACGTGACCTGCAAGACCTGCTCGGCGACGGCCCGTTCCAACCTGCCTATGCGGTTGAGATCATCGAGCAGATTGCCACTGCACTACATGCCGCTCACCAGATTGGATTGGTGCACCGAGATGTGAAGCCTTCCAACATCTTGGTCACCGGAGACGACTTCGCTTACCTGATCGACTTCGGGATCGCACGGGCCGCCGGTGAGACGTCCTTGACTAGCAGCAGCATCACGGTCGGTACCTGGGCTTACATGGCCCCAGAGCGTTTCAAGGGTGTCGCCGATGCCCGTTCCGATATCTACGCACTGGCGTGTGTGCTCTACCAGTCGCTTACTAGCAAACACCCTTTTCCGGGCGAGAGCCTTGAGCAGCTCGCCACTGCCCACATGTTCGAGCCGCCCCCGCTGCCCTCGATGGTGCAGCAGGGCGTTCCTCAGGCGATGGACGACGTAATAACGACCGGAATGGCCAAAGATCCCGATCAGCGGTACCAAACGGCCAAGGATCTGGCTCAGGCTGCGCGGGCGGCATTAACCACTCGAAAGCAGCCGCAGGCCGACGCCAGCATGGCTGACACCCAGGCAGCCCCTACCAAATCGGCACCGGGGTCACCGCAAACCCACTCGGCCTACACAAAGTCAAGAATGCCTCGTTTGATCGCCGTCGCTGTGGCAGTTGGTGCAGTGATCGTCACCTCTGGCGTCTTCATCTGGCGGCCCTGGGAGCGACAGGCTGCATCGGTGCCACGGGAACCTACTGGTTCTCCGACCTCTCTAGCTCAGGCTCCGCCGCTGGTAACCACCACGACCGCCGTTGCGCCGCCACCACAACCGACGTTGTCCCCCAAGGCAATTGATCAGCTCTTGCTGAGCCCTGCCGAATTGACAAAATTGCTCGGGACCAATGTCACCAAGGACCCATCTGAAGGTGGACCAGGTGGTCCCGGACTAAACTCCTCGTCTTACGGGATGGCGGATCACTCTGACCATGTCACCCCTCCGGCATGTGTCGGCGCGGTTTTCACAGGCGAGCATGACGTGTACGCCGACGCTGACCCAGCGGCTATCAAGACTCAGACCTTCGGAAGCCCGAATGGGATAAACCCCGGTACGCCTCACCTCGTGCAGCAGACTGCGGCAGTGTTCGCTTCCCCCGAAGGGGCTCAGCAGCTTTTAACCACCGCAGCAGGCAAGTGGAAAGGCTGTGCAGGCGTTAGGGTTTACGCGAGCTTCGGCTACGAAAGCGGTGCGGGATTCGTCTTAGGCAGGGTAGTCAGCCAAAACGAAATGATCACGCTTGGAATGGCATCCACGACCAATGTGGGTCCGACTAATGGAGCTGATGCTTGCCAGCAGGCGTTGGGCGTGCGTGGAAATGTCGTCGTTGAGGTCCGGACCTGTGAAGCCCCGACTCTGACCACACCACCAGATGCTCCGAGCCTCGCGTGGGTGGTCCCAGATGCCGAACGGGTGGCCGAAGCGATGCTCCAAAACTTCAAACCGTGATCCTGCAGGGACTTCCAAGCCGTTGTCTCCAAAGAAACGACTCACAAGAGTCTCGATGACCTTGGTGGCAGGTACAGGATTCGAACCTGTGAAGCTTTCGCGACGGATTTACAGTCCGCTCCCATTGGCCGCTCGGGCAACCTGCCGCCAGACAGGTTACAACGAGGGGGTAGACAAAGCACAAACGGCCATCACCGGATGAAGGGACGGATCGAATGGCGGACTCATCGTTCGACATTGTCAGCAAAGTCGAGCGCCAAGAGGTCGACAACGCACTCAACCAGGCCGCCAAGGAGCTGGCCACTCGCTTCGACTTCCGCGGCACCGACACCACGATCGCGTGGAAGGGC
Source organism: Mycobacterium sp. ACS4054 (assembly GCF_001667275.1). Taxonomy (GTDB): domain Bacteria; phylum Actinomycetota; class Actinomycetes; order Mycobacteriales; family Mycobacteriaceae; genus Mycobacterium. The sequence goes on along the minus strand of NZ_LZHV01000058.1, from coordinate 106,151 downwards.
GACGAGGCTATCGAGCTGACGTCGTCCACCGAGGAGCGCGTGAAGGCCGCCGTCGACGTCTTCAAGGAGAAGCTGATCCGGCGCGACATCTCGATGAAGGCCTTCGACGCCGGCGAGCCGCAGGCGTCCGGCAAGACCTACAAGGTCAACGGCACCATCAAGCAGGGCATCACCAGCGAGAACGCCAAGAAGATCACCAAGCTGATCCGCGACGAGGGCCCCAAATCCGTCAAGACGCAGATCCAGGGCGACGAGATCCGGGTCAGCAGCAAGAAGCGCGACGACCTGCAGGCCGTCCAGGCGCTGCTCAAGCAGGCCGACCTGGACGTCGCCCTGCAATTCGTCAACTACCGGTAGCCCCATACGTTCGGTTCGTGCAGTAGAATGAACTGCACGAACCGAACTTTGGAGCGAATCCCATGACCACCGTCGCCGAGCTGGCCACCGCGCACGAACGCCTGCGCGAAAGCGCCCGCGCCGTGGGCGACGCGTTGTCGTCGGTCGCCGTGTACACCGAGCCCGCCGTGGCGCGTGCCGTGCAGGCCGAGCAGAACCTGTACGCCCGCATCGAGGACGAGTTCGGGATGCTGAGCAGCACCGACGCCGGCAAACGGATGGGGTCGCGGTCCAGCGCGCCGCGCAACCTGGCCACCACCGCGCACCGCAACGGGGCGTTGGTCGCCGTGCGGCGCGGCAACTACCTGGCCTACCCCGGGTTCCAGTTCGGCCCGGACGGCAAGCCGCTGCCGGTCATCGCCCGGCTGCGCGAGGTCGCCGAGGACAACGGCTGGTCGGAGGCCGGCCTGGTGCAGTGGCTGTGCTCCCCCACCACCTATCTGGACTCCGAGCGCCCCGTCGACCGCCTCGGCACCGATCCGGACCGCGTCGTCGCGGTCGCCGCGGAGGCCATGGCCGTTTCGTGGTGAAACAACCACCCGACCCGTTCGACCCGGCCACCGCCACCCTGCCGGCGGGCCACCTGCTCTACCGCGTGCTCTCGGCGGCGCGCACCGCCACCGACTTCAACCCGGGGATCGGCGCGCGCACCCGCTTCGGCTTCTTCGGCGACCCCGTGGTGCCGATCATGTACGCCGCCGACACCGAGGACGCGGCCATCGCCGAGACGCTGCTGCACGACATCCCGGCCGAGGGCGGGCTGCTGCCCTACGACCAATACGCCGACAAGGTGCTCGTTCGCCTCAAGGTGACCCGACCGGTGCGCCTGGGCGTACTGCACGGCACCGGGCTCCGGCGCCTGAAGGTGACCGCCGCCGAGCTCACGGCGAGCCCGGCCTCCAGCTACGCCACGACCGTGCGCTGGGCCGAAGCCGCGCACGGCGCCGGGCTGGACGGGCTGGTGTGGATGTCGCGGCAGTGCAACGACACCAAGGCCTACGTCTTCTTCGGCGACAGGTGCGGTAAAGCCTTCGACCAGGACCCGACGCACGCGCGGATCTTCGCCAGCCCCGCCGACCAGCTCTGGCTGATCGACCGGTGCGCGCCGCTGCACGTCGACGTGCTGATGGAGCCGGCATAGGGATTGCTGGCCCGGCCAACCGGTGGGTGCCTAATCTGGTGACCAGTCCACGATGTGAGCGAGGTTCACGATGACCCCTACCGAGGCCGATTACTCCGACGTCATCATCGTCGGCGCCGGCATCTCCGGCATCGACGCGGCCTATCGGATCGGCGAGCGCAACCCGCAGCTGAGCTACACGATCCTGGAGCGGCGGGCGCGAATCGGCGGCACGTGGGACCTGTTCCGCTACCCCGGGGTTCGCTCGGACAGCAGCATCTTCACCCTGTCCTTTCCGTTCGAGCCGTGGACCCGCAAGGAGGGGGTGGCCGACGGCGTCCACATCCGCGAGTACCTGGCCGCCACGGCGGGCAAGTACGGCATCGATCGCCACATCCGGTTCAACAGCTACGTCCGTTCGGCCGACTGGGATTCGTCCACCGACACCTGGACGGTGACGGTCGAGCAGGACGGCGTGCGCAAGCTTTACCGCGGCCGGTTCCTGTTCTTCGGCAGCGGCTACTACAACTACGACGAGGGCTACACCCCCGACTTCCCCGGCATCGAGGCGTTTGGCGGCACCGTGGTGCATCCGCAGCACTGGCCCGAAGACTTGGACTACACCGGCAAGAAGGTCGTGGTGATCGGCAGCGGGGCCACCGCGGTCACGCTGTTGCCGTCGCTGTCGGACCGGGCCGCCAAAGTGACCATGCTGCAACGCTCGCCGACGTATCTCATCTCGGCCTCCAAGTACGGCAAGGTCGCGGCGGTCGCCCGTAAGGTGTTGCCGCGCAAGCCCGCTCACCTGGTGGTGCGGATGTACAGCGCGCTGACCGAAGCGGTGTTCTTCGCCCTGTCCCGCAAGGCGCCGGGCCTGGTGCGCTGGCTGCTGCGCCGCAAGGCGATCAGCAGCCTGCCCCACGGCTATGACGTCGACACCCACTTCAAGCCGCGCTACAACCCGTGGGACCAGCGGATGTGCCTGATCCCGGACGCCGACCTGTACAACGCCATCGCCGCCGGCCGAGCCGAGGTGGTCACCGACCACATCGACCACTTCGACGCCACCGGCATCGCGCTCAAGTCCGGCGGACACCTCGACGCCGACATCATCGTCACCGCCACCGGGCTGCAGCTGCAGGCACTGGGCGGGACGGCAATCAGCCTGGACGGCAACGAGATCAAGACCAACGACCGCTTCGTCTATAAGGCACACATGCTCGAGGACGTGCCCAACCTGTTCTGGTGTGTCGGCTACACGAACGCGTCGTGGACGCTGCGCGCCGACATCACCGCCCGGGCCACGGCAAAGCTGCTGGCGCACATGGCCGCTCACGGCTACACGCACGCCTACCCGCATCGCGGCAACGAGCCGATGACCGAGAAGCCGTCCTGGGACATCAACGCCGGCTACGTGTTGCGGTCGGTGCATGCGCTGCCGAAATCGGGAACCAAGCGGCCGTGGAACGTGCGGCAGAACTACCTCGCCGATGCCATCGACTACCGCTTCGACCGCATCGAGGAGGCCATGGTGTTCGGCCGGGTCGCCGAGCGCGCACCCCTGGCGGGCTGAGCGCCATGCGGCCGCCGGCGGAAGTTCGTGAACTCCTACTAAATGTCCGGTGACGGCAATACGCTGATCGCCATGGCAGCTGAGATGCGCGAACCCAAGGTCGTTGTCCTCGGTGGCGGTTCCTGGGGGACCACGGTGGCCTCCATCTGCGCGCGACGAGGGCCGACGCTGCAATGGGTGCGCTCGGAGGAGACCGCCAAGGACATCAACGAGAATCACCGCAACAGCCGCTACCTCGGCGACGAGGCGGTGCTGAGCGACACCCTGCGCGCCACCACCGACTTCGCCGAGGCGGCGAGCTGCGCCGACGTCGTGGTCATGGGCGTGCCCTCGCACGGGTTCCGGGGGGTGCTGACCGAGCTGGCGAAGGAACTGCGGCCCTGGGTGCCGGTGGTGTCACTGGTCAAGGGGCTAGAGCAGGGCACCAACATGCGGATGTCGCAGATCATCGAGGAGGTCTTGCCGGGTCATCCGGCGGGCATCCTGGCGGGACCGAACATCGCCCGCGAGGTCGGCGAGGGCTACGCCGCCGCGGCGGTGCTGGCCATGCCCGACCAGCATCTGGCAACCAGGCTGTCCGGGCTGTTTCGCACCCGGCGCTTCCGGGTGTACACCACCGACGACGTCATCGGGGTGGAGATGGCCGGGGCGCTGAAGAACGTCTATGCCATCTCGGTGGGAATGGGCTACTCGCTGGGCATCGGGGAGAACACCCGCGCGCTGGTGATCGCCCGCGCGCTGCGCGAGATGACGAAGCTGGGTGTGGCCGTGGGCGGCAATCCCGATACCTTCCCCGGCCTGGCGGGCCTGGGCGACCTCATCGTGACGTGCACCAGCCAGCGCAGCCGCAACCGCCACGTGGGCGAGCAACTGGGCGCCGGCAAGCCGATCGACGAGATCATCGCCTCGATGAACCAGGTCGCCGAGGGCGTCAAAGCCGCCAGCGTGATCATGGAGTTCGCCAACGAGTTCGGCCTGAACATGCCGATCGCCCGCGAAGTCGACGCGGTGATCAACCACGGTTCGACGGTCGAGGACGCCTACCGCGGCCTGATGGTCGAGATGCCCGGACACGAGGTGCACGGCTCGGGTTTCTGACGTCGCCATCTGGCGCCGGCCAAATTCAAATCTTTGCATTCTCTATGGGCCCGGCCCGTCCGCTTGACCCTCGGTTTGCCAGCAAAATACCGTCAATCAGGCAGCCAGGGGTTCCCGGCCATGTTCCTGTGGGTCCACCCGGTTCGTAACCTACTGTGCGCCAAGGTGTTACGCCGACGTAATACAACGCAATACGGGGCGGATCTCGGAACATCCCCCGCTAACTCCTAACGAGGGACGAGACCGATGCAAAACATCGAAAAGCTCGGCAATCAACCTCAAGACCAGGGCACCAACTCGCGGAAAGATCGGGTGCGATCGATCATCCGGCACGACCTTCCTTCGTCGCTCGTCGTCTTCCTGGTCGCGCTCCCGCTGTCGCTGGGGATCGCGATCGCTTCCAACGCACCGGTGCTCGCCGGCCTGATCGCCGCGATCGTCGGGGGGATCGTGGTCGGCGCGATCGGGGGGTCACCGCTGCAGGTCAGTGGGCCGGCGGCCGGGCTGACGGTGATCGTCGCCGACCTGGTATCCGACTTCGGTTGGGGCGTAACGTGTTTGATCACCGTGGCCGCCGGCGTCCTGCAGGTGCTGCTGGGGATCAGCCGTGTCGCGCGGGCGGCCCTGGCGATCTCGCCGGTCGTGGTGCACGCGATGCTGGCCGGCATCGGCATCACGATCGCGCTGCAGCAAGCGCACGTGCTGCTGGGCGGGAAATCCAAGAGCACGGCCTGGCACAACCTCATCGGGCTGCCGGGCCAGATCATCGACTCGCACCGGCCCGGGGTCCTCCTCGGCGTGCTGGTGATCGCCATCCTCGTCGCCTGGCGCTGGGTTCCGGCCAAGGTGCGCCGGGTCCCGGGCCCCCTGGTCGCCATCGTCGTCGTGACGCTGGTGTCCGTCGTCTTCCCGTTCCACGTGCGGCGGATCGATCTCGACGGCTCGCCGCTGGATGCGCTGCAGCTGCCCGACATTCCGCACGACAACTGGGGCGCGGTGGCCATCGGGGTGATCACCGTCGCGCTGATCGCCAGCGTCGAGAGCCTGCTGTCGGCGGTGTCGGTCGACCGGATGCACAACGGTCCGCGCACCGACTTCAACCGTGAGCTGGTGGGTCAGGGCGCCGCCAACATTGTGTCGGGCACCATCGGCGGGTTGCCGGTCACCGGCGTCATCGTCCGCAGCTCGACCAACGTCAACGCGGGCGCCAAATCGCGCGCCTCGGCATTCATGCACGGCGTGTGGATCCTGCTGTTCACCGTCCCGTTCGCGGAGTTGGTCGAAGAGATCCCGACGGCGGCGCTGGCCGGGCTGCTCATCGTCATCGGCGTCCAGCTGCTCAAGCCGGCCCACATCGAAACCGCCTCGAAGCACGGCGATCTCGCCGTGTACGTCGTCACCGCCGTCAGCGTCGTCTTCCTCAATCTGCTGCACGGGGTGCTGATCGGGCTCGCGCTGGCCATCGCGCTGACCGGGTGGCGGGTGATCCGGGCCAAGGTCGAGGCCAAGCCGGTCGACGACGAATGGGAGGTGACCATCGAGGGCGCCGCATGCACGTTCCTGGCGCTCCCCCGCCTGACACGGGTGCTGGCGTCCATCCCGGCCAGAACCGTTGTCACCGTGCATGTTGCGGTGCACTACCTGGATCACGCGGCACACCAGACGATCAGCGACTGGCAGCGCCAGCACGAGGCCAACGGCGGCACGGTCCGCATCCAGGGCGCACTCGAGACGGGTCACTCGGCGCGCAAGGCCGAGGGTGAGCTGGTGGAAACCGAAAGGCCCGAGGCGGCTGCGTGATTGGGGGTTAGCGCGGGCGATATCAACCCCGCGCCATCGCCTCCAGCCGGCGGATGCGGTCCTCGATCGGCGGGTGCGTCGAGAACAGCGAGCCGATTCGCTCACCCGCACGGAACGGGTTGGCGATCATCAAGTGCGCCTGGCTGGCCAGCTGCGGCTCCGGGGGCAGCGGGGCGGCCTGCACACCGCCGGAGATCTTTCGCAGCGCCGACGCCAGGGCCAGCGGATCACCCGTCAACGCCGCGCCCGACTCGTCCGCCTGATACTCCCGGGACCGGGACACCGCCAGCCGCACCACGGTCGCCGCGATCGGGCCCAACAGCGAAACAAACAGCAGCGCAAAGGGATTGCCCTCGTCGTCGCGGTCGCCGCCGAGGAACATCGCCATGTAGGACAGGGCGGTGATGATCGACGCCATCGCGCCGGCGATGCACGAAATGAGGATGTCTCGGTTGTAGACATGCGACAGCTCGTGTCCCAGCACCGCGCGCAACTCGCGCTCGTTGAGGATCCCCAAAATGCCGGTGGTGCAACACACCGCGGCGTTGCGCGGGTTACGCCCGGTCGCGAAGGCGTTGGGCGCGTTGGTGTCGCTGATGTAGAGCCGCGGCATCGGCTGGTGCGCGGCGGTGGCGAGCTCGCGCACGATCCGGTACATCGCCGGCGCCTGCAGCTCCGATACCGGCTGCGCGTGCATCGCCCGCAGCGCAAGCTTGTCGCTGTTGTAGTACGTGTAGATGTTCATCCCGACGGCGAACAGCACCGCCAGGAACATCGCCGTCCTGCCGAACAGCGAGCCCACGAACACGATCAACGCGGACATACCGACCAACAAGGCGAAGGTCTTCAGCCAGTTGGCATGGGGATGCCAGGTCATCGGTGTCCTCCTTGGAGCATCAACTATCGCTCATTGAACGCCTGAAACGGCGGCCAAGGTTCCCCCGACGCGCTAGCCGTGCCGACTGATGGTGTACTCGACCAGCGTCTGCAGCGCCCGCCGACCGGGCAGATCGGGCAAAAGGGCCAGCTCGTCGCGGGCCTGTGCGGCGTACCCGGCCAACGTTTCCTTGGCCTGCACCATCCCCGGGGACGCCCGCAACAGCGCCAGCGCCTCGGCCACCGCGTCGTCGTCCTCGATGGGCCCGGCCAGCAGCTCGCGCAGCCGCGCCGCGTCGGGCCCGGTTTCGCGCAGGGCGTAGAGCATCGGCAGGGTGTGCACGCCTTCGCGCACGTCGGTGCCGGGCAGCTTGCCCGACTCGTGCGAGTCGCTGTCGATGTCGATGATGTCGTCGGAGATCTGGAAGGCGGTGCCGACGATGCCGCCGAGGCGGCTGAGCCGCTCGACCTGCTCGCCGTCGGCGCCCGAGAACATGGCCCCGAACCGGCCCGCCGCGGCGATCAGGCAGGCGGTCTTCTCGTACACCACCTTCAGGTAATGCTCGATCGGGTCCGCCCCTTCGGCGGGTCCCGTCAGGCCGCGGGTCTCCCGCATCTGCCCGGTCACCAGCTGGGCGAAGGTCTCGGCAATCAGCCGCACCGCCTCCGGGCCCAGCCGCGAGACCAGGCGCGACGCGGTGGCAAACAGGTAATCGCCGGCCAGGATCGCGACGTTGTTGCCCCAGCGGACGTTCGCGGTGGGCGCGCCCCGGCGCACCTCGGCCTCGTCCATCACGTCGTCGTGGTAGAGCGTGGCCAGGTGCACCAGCTCGATGACCGCGCCCGCGATGGTCACCTCGTGCGCGTCCGGATTCGGCCCCAGCTGCGCGGACAGCACGGTGAACAGCGGGCGGAATCGCTTGCCCCCGGCCTTGAATAGGTGCGTCAGCGAGTCGATCATCACGTCGTCGGCGCCGCGCAGCTCGGTGTCCATGAGCTGCTCGACCCGCCCGACGCCGTCGCGCACGGTCGCCGCGAATGCGGCGTCGCCGAAGTCAACGCCCGCCACCACCGTCGCCGGAGTCCTCACGCGACCAACATACTGGTGGATGTGTTGACCGGAGCCGACGTGGTGGTCGTGGGTGCCGGACCCGCGGGTTCGGCGGCCGCCGCGTGCGCCGCGCGCGCGGGCACCGACGTGCTGGTCGTCGATTCCGCCAGCTTCCCCCGCGACAAGGCGTGCGGGGACGGGTTGACCCCGCGTGCGGTCGCCGAGTGCGAGCGCCTCGGCCTGGGCGACTGGCTGGACACCCGAATCCGGCACCGGGGCCTGCGGATGAGCGGGTTCGGCGGCGAGGTGGAGGTCGGCTGGCCGGGCCCGTCGTTTCCCTCGACCGGCAGCGCGGTGGCCCGACTCGAGCTGGACGACCGAATCCGCAAGGTGGCCGAGGAGTCCGGCGCGCGGATGATGCTCGGCACGAAAGCTGTTGCGGTGCATCATGATTCGTCCCGAAGAGTGGTGTCGCTGACGCTTGCCGACGGCACCGAGGTGGGTTGCCGGCAGTTGATCGTGGCCGACGGGGCCCGGTCTTCGCTGGGCCGCAAGCTGGGCCGGCGTTGGCATCAGGAGACGGTGTACGGGGTCGCCGCCCGCGGGTACCTGACCACCGCGCGCGCCGACGACCCGTGGCTGACGTCGCACCTGGAGCTGCGCTCCCCGGACGGTGCGGTGCTGCCCGGCTACGGCTGGATCTTCCCGCTCGGCAACGGCGAGGTGAACATTGGCGTCGGGGCGTTGTCGACGTCCAAACGGCCGGCCGACCTGGCGTTGCGACCGCTGATCGACTACTACACCGACCTGCGCCGGGACGAGTGGGGCTTTACGGGGGCGCCGCGGGCCGTGTCGTCGGCGCTGCTGCCGATGGGCGGCGCGGTGTCCGGGGTGGCCGGGCCCAACTGGATGCTGATCGGCGACGCGGCGGCCTGCGTCAACCCGCTGAACGGCGAGGGCATCGATTATGGGATGGAGACGGGCCGGCTGGCCGCCGAGCTGCTGGAGTGTCGCGACCTGTCGCGCGTGTGGCCGTCGCTGCTGCAACAGCATTACGGCCGGGGGTTCTCGGTCGCGCGCCGGCTGGCCCTGCTGCTGACCTTTCAGCGGTTCCTGCCCGCGACCGGTCCCATCGCGATGCGCTCCCCCCGGCTGATGACGATCGCCGTGCGGGTGATGGCGAACCTGGTGACCGACGACGACGCCGACTGGGTGGCGCGGGCCTGGCGGGGGGGCGGACGGCTGTCCCGGCTGCTGGATCGCCGGGTGCCGTTCAGCTGAGCCCTACCCCGTCCGGCCTGCTGTTTTTCCCCGCGCCCCAGATGAGAGGTGTATAGTCCGGCTAATGAAGGGAACGAAGCTGGCTACTATTGGCGGCCTGGCCGCCGCCGCCATCGCGCTGGCCGCGCCGGCGCTGGCCTCGCCGCCGCCGTCCAACGACTACGACGCGCCGTTCAAGAACACCGTCAACGGGTTCGGCATCTACCAACCGCAGGATCAGCTCGCGTGGCTGGGCAAGATCACCTGCGACCGGATCGGCCGCGGCGTGGATGGTGACCCGTACAAGTCGGCGAACTTCATTCAGCACAACCTGCCGCGCGGCACCACCCAGGGCCAGGCGTTCCAGTTCCTCGGTGCCGCTGTCGACCACTACTGCCCGGACCAGGTCGGGTTCGTGCAGCGCGCCGGCACTCACTAAACAGTCTTCAACGCAGCGGCTTGTAGGCCGCGTGCAAGGCCACGATGCCGCCGGTCAGGTTGCGCCATCGCACCGCGGCCCAGCCGGCCCGCGAAATGTCGTGCGCCAATCTCGTCTGGTCGGGCCACGCCCTGATCGACTCCGCGAGGTAGACGTAGGCGTCGGGGTTGCTGGACACCGCGCGCGCCACCCGGGGCAGCGCCCGCATCAAGTACTCCTTGTAGGCGGTGGCGAACAGCCCGTTGGTGGGCGTGGAGAATTCGCACACCACCAACCGGCCCCCCGGCCGGGTGACGCGCGCCATCTCGCGCAGGGCCGCCTGCGGGTCGACGACGTTGCGCAGTCCGAAACTGATTGTGACAGCGTCGAATACGCCGTCGCCGAACGGCAGCCGGGTGGCGTCGGCGGCCACCTTCGGCACCCTGCGGGCGGCGCCCGCGGCGAGCATGCCGACCGAGAAATCGGCCGCCACGCACCACGCCCCCGACTTCTCCAGCTCGACGGTGGACACCGCGGTTCCCGCGGCCAGGTCCAACACCTTCTGGCCCGGGCCGATCGACAGTGCCGACCGGGTGGCCTGCCGCCAGTAGCGGTCCTGGCCCAGCGACAGCACGGTGTTGGTCACGTCATAGCGGCGGGCGACGCCGTCGAACATCGACGCGACGTCCCGGGGGTCCTTGTCCAACGCCGCGCGACTCACGATGGAAACGCTACCTGCCGGGAATGAGAAGCCCACATCGGCGTTGTAGGGGTGCGTGACTGAAAAAGTTTGGTTTATCACCGGTACATCGCGGGGTTTCGGACGGGCGTGGGCGGTAGCGGCGCTGCAGCGCAGCGGCGAGGTCGCCGCGACGGCGCGCAACACGGCATCGCTGGACGACTTGGTTGAGCAATATGGCGACGCGCTGTTGCCGATCCGGTTGGACGTCACTGATCGCGACGCCGACTTCGCCGCGGTCAAGCAGGCGCACGACCACTTCGGGCGCCTCGACATCGTGGTGAACAACGCCGGCTACGGGCAGTTCGGGTTCGTCGAGGAGCTCTCCGAGAGCGACGCGCGCGATCAGATCGAGACGAACGTCTTTGGGGCGCTGTGGATCACCCAGGCCGCGCTGCCATACCTGCGCGATCAGGGCAGCGGCCACATCATCCAGGTGTCCTCGATCGGTGGCATCACGGCATTCCCCTTGGTCGGCATCTACCACGCGTCGAAGTGGGCGCTGGAGGGCTTTTCGCAGGCGCTGGCGCAAGAGGTCGCCCCGTTCGGCGTGCACGTCACGCTGATCGAGCCGGGCGGCTTCGACACCGACTGGGCCGGGGATTCGGCCATGCACGCCGACCCGCTGCCGGCGTACGACGAGGTTCGCGCCGCCGTGCAGGCCGAGCGCAGCAGGCGCTGGGTCAGCCCGGGCAATCCGGAGGCATCGGCCGCGGCGCTGCTGAAGGTGGTCGACGCCGAAAAGCCGCCGCTGCGAGTGTTTTTCGGCGCGTCACCGCTGGAGACGGCCAAGGCGGACTACGAGAGCCGGCTGCGCACCTGGGAGGAATGGCAGCCCGTCGCGGAGCTGGCGCAGGGGTAGCGAGAGGGTCGCAAAGAATCAAGCCCAAATGGGTCCGACGGGCCGGTAGACGTTCGTCAGCGCCTGCCGGATGGCCGACAGTTTGGGGGCACGGTCTTTCCCCGGTCGAATCGCGTACCTCGTGTCCAGAAGCATTTGTCGTCCCCAGGCGCGAACGCTTTCGTACTCCTGGTCGATGTGGCCGAACAGTACGGTCACAAAACCCACTTGACCGTAGACAACATCGCCGCCGATCATGACCAGCTCCACCTCCGCGGGGGTCGACTGGCAAATCGACTCGTACGGGTCGTGATCTTGGCGCGCCATCACCACCAGGTCGGCAGCGCGGCCGACCTCCAAGCGCCCCAACTTGTCTCCCAGCCCCGCGACATCCGCGGCCCCGGAGGTGACCATCGTGACCAACTCTTTGGCCGTGATCGGATGATTTTGATTTTTCAGCTCCTCACGAGCGACTTTCATTTCCGCGAGCAGGCTCTGCGAGCCGCTCGGAAGCCAGTCCGCCCCGAGGGCCACGGGCATGCCGATTTCGAGAGCATCGGCGACAGAGGTCGTCTGGTCATAGAGCCTCAGATTGGATTGCGGCGACCACACCAGCCGTGCCCCCACCGCGTTGGCCTGCTCGAACTGTTCGCGGCTCAGCGCGGTGCCGTGAATGATGATGGTCGCGGCGGTCAGCCCACCCAACCCCACCAAGTGGTCGAACTCGTCCCGCGACCGCTGATTGTCAGCACGCCCCTCGGCCAGGTGCACGTACAGCGCCTTTACTTCGCCGGCACCGATCGACTCGACGATCTTCTTGAAAGCGGGGCCGCCGCGCGGTGAGTCGAGGCTTGACGGCAGGTCGATCACCGCGCGCGCACGATGCTCGCCGAAAATCGTTCCGTCGACATTGCGAACCATCGACTCCTCGGACCCTTGTGTCTTCAGACTCGCGCCCTGGATCGCGGTGACGCCTCCGACGAGGGCCCGTATCTCCGCATAGCGCAGCTGATAACCCGTCGGCAACGTGCTGAGCAGATCGTTCTGCGGTCCCCGGATCAATTCCTGATATGGCTTACTGCTCCGCCACCCGTACCTATTGACGTAGGTCTTTGGCGGCTCCCACGGAGCGAAGACGTTGAACTCAGGATGGCCGTGGAGATCTAGCATTCCGGGCAGAATCACACCGTCCGTCTGCAAGCACGAAAATACGCCCTCCGGCTGTTTGGTGCTGATGTCGGTAATTACCCCGCCTGCCACCGTTATCCAGCCATCTTGGGTGCCGTCGGGCGTGATCAGCGTTCCGCCGATCGCGACAGCCTGATCGGGCAGCGCGAACCCGCGGACATCGATGCCGTCCAAGCCCCAACCGGGCCGCGGCTCGGGAATCTCCAACGCGTCGGGCATGCCTTGCAGGTAGGCGTCCATAAAGAGATTGGATCTGCGTGTTTGTGTCATGTCTTCCTCCACCTGAGACGTAATCAGTCTTAATCCGGAATGGGTCTCCTCGGCGGATAATGGACGAAACTGATGCGCTCGATCTTGATGCGACCGAGGACTGAGGGGAAACATGATCAGCTTCGACAGCGGCCCACCATTGGCATTCGCCGAGCACTTCGCGAAGTTCCCGGAAATCGCCGAGGAATACCGAAAATATTTCTGGTACGACTGGGGTCCGGTTTTCTACCGGGGCCGTCTGACCGGAGACGCGCGATTGATCGGTATCGGATCCGACCCGGGACCTACCGAACGCCTTGTTGGACGGACCCTGGTCGGCGACGCCGGTCAACGCGTCCAAGGATTTGTGGCCAAGCTGGGTCTGACCCACTCCTACGTTCTGGTCAACGCCTACCCGGTGGCAGTGCATCCCTCAAACGTCAGTGAAGCCAAGCCCGTGCTGGCAGACCCACAACAAACCGCTTGGCGAAATCGCTTCTATGACATGCTCGTTGGGCCCAATCTTGAGGCCGTTGTCGCGTTCGGCGCGAATGCCTCGGCAGCGCTTGAACTATGGACGACGAAACCGGACGTACCAACGTTCCAAGTGCCGCACCCGTCGAGCCATGACGCCACAACTTTGCTCAACAAGTGGCGCGCGTCCGTCCCTGAACTTCGCAACGTGATAACGCCCGACGAGGACGGCGACACAACACTGCCCAACTATGGCGATTCATTCGAAGAAGCTGACTACCAGCGGATCCCGTCAGCGGATCTTCCATTCGGCCTGCCGCCCTGGATGGGCGACGACTCGTGGGGACGGCGGGCGCAACCGAAGCACAACAATTGCGTGAGCCGCCCAGCTAACGACCCCGACCACACACTTATTTGGCAGGCCCCGACAGAGGCTGAATTAACCATGCGGCACTGACCCGCTGCTCCGGTCGCGACTTCATCGCCAGCCGCAGGCTCAACTGTCATCAATGCGCAAAGACAGGTAGTCGGCTACGCATGTGGTGGGCTCTCACGCCCCTGAGACTCGGTGGTGGAAGCACACCACCGACGACTCACGGGGACCACCATGACCATCACGGTTGACGCGCCGACCTACCCGAGTGTGTTTGATGCCGGCCTTCCCACGATCGACTACGAGCATTGCCAGAACATCGAGGAGGCCCACGCGATCATCCGCGGCGCGCGCCAGCAGGCGTCGATCGCCATCGGCCCGCACGGGCCGGAATTGCTGACCTATGAACTGGTTCGAACCGTCCTGCGCGACCCGCGGTTCCGCGTGCCGCAGGGCATGTTCCTTGCCTCGCAGGGCATCACCTCCGGCCCGTTGTGGGAGCGCGTCGCGACCAACCTGATCAGCCTCGACGGGGCCGCGCACCACCGGCTGCGCCGACTGGTGTCCAAAGCCTTCACCCCACGAGCCACCGCGCGACTGCGTACGACGATCACCGACGTGATCAACGACCTGATCGACCACCACATCGCAGCCGGGCGCTGCGAGGTGGTCGTCGACATCGCCCGTCAATACCCCATCCCGATCATCTGCGCGTTGTTGGGCGCCCCGGCCGAGGACTGGAAGCTGTTCTCGGAGTGGACCGACGACATCTTCAAGGCCTTCAGCTGGGACGTCGCCGCACACCAGCGCACCATTTTGGCCGCGTGGGACGAGCTCGACGCCTACATCGACGGCATGGTCGCGCAGCGCCGCCACAACCTGACCGACGACCTGATCTCCGACCTGATCCGCGCCGAGGACGAGGGCGACCACCTCACCGCCGACGAGCTGCGGATGCTGGCGGCGGGCCTGCTGGTGGCCGGCACCGACACCACCCGCAACCAGCTGGCCGCCTCGGTACACGCGCTGTGCGACCGCCCCGACCAGTGGGCATTGCTCGCCGAGCATCCCGAACTCGCGAACGGCGCGGTCGAAGAGACCATGCGGCATTCACCGATCGCGGCCGCCACCTTGCGCATCGCACTCGAGGACGTCGAAATCGCCAGGGTCGCAATCCCCGCCGGCACCCTGGTCATCGCGAACACCGCCGCCGCCAACCGCGACCCCGCCGTCTACGACGAACCCGACCGCCTCGACATCACCCGGGTGGGGGCCCCGCCGATGCAGACGTTCGGCGCCGGCATGCACTACTGCCTGGGCGCCAACCTGGCGCGGCTCGAGCTCTCCGAGGCCCTGGCCGTCATCACGCGGCGCATGCCCAACGCCCACCGCACCGGACCCGCCCCGTGGAAGCCCCTCACCGGGCTCAGCGGGCCGGCGACGTTGACGATCAAATTCGACGAATACAGCTGACCGCCGCCTCGGCCATCAGGCCATCGAATGCGAAATCGGTTTCGCGGCAGAGAATTCGCGCAGCGCATCCGCCATCCGCGCCCGCACCGGCGCGCCAGAGATGACCACGTCGACCATCGGCACCGACAGGTGGGTGTGACCGCGTGCGCCGACGTGCTCGGTCGGCACGCCCGCGGCGCGCAGCGCGGCGGCGTAGGCCTTGCCGATATCACGCAGGGGATCGAACTCGGCGGTCACCACGAGGGCCGGCGGCAGCCCGGAGAGGTCATCGGCATTCAAGGGCGCGAATCGTGGATCGTCGCGGTCGGCCGCGTCGATGTAGTGGTCGTAGCACCATCGGAGTAGCGGCGTCGTCAGGCCGTATCCGTCGGCATTCTCGGTGAACGATGCGCGCGTCATGTCGCCGGATGTCAAGGGCGTCAACAACACCTGTCCCGCGATGGCCGGCCCGTCCATGTCCCTCGCCAGCCGGCATACCACCGCCGCGAGGCCTCCGCCCGCGCTCCAGCCGCACACCGCCAACCGACCTGGGATCCCACCGAGCGCCTCGGCGTTGTCGGCGACCCACCGTACCGCGGCCATCGCGTCGTCGACGGCCGCGGGAAAGCGGTGCTCGGGCGCATGGCGGTAGTCCGCCGAGACCACCATGGCGCCGCTTCGCGCGCACAGGTCGCGGCACAGCGGATCGTCCGAGGCGGCGTCACCGAGAACGTAGCCGCCGCCGTGGAAATACACGACCACCGGGTGCGGGCCGGGGGTAGCGGGCCGGTAAAGCCGGTACGCCAAATCACCCGCGGCGCCGGGCAGTACACCGTCGACGATCTCGCCGACGTCGGGCCCCGGCGGCCGGGCCATCGACATCTGCGCATACATCGCGCGGGCGTCCTGGACGGCCATCGATTCCATTGGCGGCAGGTTCATCTCCGCCACGGCGTTGAGGACCATCTCAACGTCCGGTTGCAACCGGCGCACCACCCCGTCGTTGCATCGAGATCCGCCGGGGCCGGACAGGCGGAACCCCAGATAATCTCGGGCGACAACCTCGTCACAGCCGGCGCGGTAGAAGTCGAGGCCGGCGCAATAGGGCAGGAAAACCCGCGGTTTTCCGGGCACATTGGCGCCCATGTACCACGAGTTGGCCGCCGGGTAGAGCGTGATGTCGGCGCAGTCGTTGACGTGTTGCGTCCACCCGGCTTCGGCCGTCTCGGTGGGCTCGATGACCTCGAAACCTTCCGCGCCCAGGTAACCGAGGCAGTCGAGCACCCAGTCCGCGTGCTGTTCGATCGACACGACCATGTTCGTCAGCACCGAGGGACTTCCCGGGCCGGTGATGAAGAACAGGTTGGGGAAGCCGACCGTGCTCAACCCGAGGTACGTCTGCGGGCCGTGCGCCCATTTGTCCTTCAGCGCCAAGTCGTTTCGGCCCCGGAAGTCGACCGCGGTCAGCGCGCCGGTGACGGCGTCGAAACCGGTGGCGAAGACGATCGCGTCCAGGGCGAAGGACTCGTCGACGGTGTCGATGCCCGTTTCCGTGACTTGCCGGATGGGGTGTTTGCGGACGTTGACCAGGCGGACGTTCGGCAGGTTGTAGGTGGCGTAGTAGTTCGTGTCCAGGCAGGGCCGTTTCGCCGCGACGGGGTGATCGGTGGGGCACAGATCGGCCGCCGTCTGCGGGTCCTCGACGATGGAGCGGATCTTGTTGCGGAAGAACTCTGCGAAGTGGGCGTTGGCCGCGGCATTGCTCATCACATCGGAGAATGCGTTCACCGATTCGAACAGCAGGCCGCCGCTCCAGACTTGCTCGTAGCGTCGTTGCCGTTCGGCCTCCGACACGCTGAAGGTCGGGGTGATGCTCCGCTCCATCGGAATGCCGGCCGGTGAAATCCTTGCCGCCGCACGGTATTCCGCCTCATTCTCCGTTTGCGCAAGCTTCTCGGCCGACAACGGGCCGTTGCGCGCCGGGATCGAAAAATTCGGGGTCCGCTGAAAGACCACCAGTTCCCGCGCTTGCTGGGCGATGATCGGAATCGATTGAACGCCAGAGGAACCCGTGCCGATCACCGCTACCCGCTTGCCGCGGAAATCCACCAGCTCGTGCGGCCAGTTGCTGGTGAAGTACACGTCGCCGGCGAACCGCTCGAGTCCGTCGACCTCGGGCGGCTTCGGCGCGGAAAGGCAACCCGTGGCCATCACGACGAAACGACAGGTGACCTGATCCCCCGCGCCGGTGCTGACCCGCCACAACGAGGCATCGTCGTCCCAGCTCGCCCGCTGCACCCGCGTCGAGAAGGTGATGTGGCGCCGCAGGTCGTGCTTGTCCGCGACGTGATTGAGATAGCGCAGGATTTCCGGCTGGGTGGCGTACTTCTCCGACCACTGCCAGTCGCGGCGCCAGTCGGGATCGAAGCTGTACATGTAGTCGACGCTGGGCACGTCGACCCGGGCGCCCGGGTAGCGGTTCCAGTACCAGGTGCCGCCGAGGTCGTCGCCCGCTTCGAGGACGCGGAATCGGTAACCGGACCGACTTAGCCGGTAGGCGAGGTACAGGCCCGCGATGCCCGCGCCCACCACGACCACGTCGACGTCCGGCCGCAGCCGGTCTGTGCTGGCTGTATCGGTCATCGTCTGATGATCCCGCCACACCCAGCGGCTGTCTTGAGTACGGCAATACTCGCTTTGCTGTCGACCCTTACCAAATGGGTAGGAAACCCTTCCCTTCCGGGAGAAGAAACTGGCCCTCGCGGTAATTACCAGAGCAGCGATAATCCCCGAGCATTTCAGTCATGACTTCCATGACCACACTGTCGAACCACCGCATCGTCAGCGACGCGGACCTCGCCCGGGCCGCGGCGGCCGGTGATCGCGCGGCGCTGGCCGTTATCTACAACCGCTATGCGGCCCCACTGCACGCCTACTGCGTCGGCATACTGCGTGATCGCCACGCCGCCTCCGACTGCGTGCAGGATGTCTTCTGCACCGCCACGACAGAATTGCCGAAGCTGCGTGACGCGGACAAGTTGAGGTCGTGGCTCTACGCCATCGCCCGCCGCAGCGCGCTGCGGGCCCTGTCGGATCGCCGCCGCGAGGCCGCCTGTGACGAGCTGCCCGACAACGCGGCGACCGGTCCGGGGCCGTTTACGCTGACGGCCCAGAACGAACTCCGTCAACTCATCACCCAGGCGGCCGGCGGACTGTCCGAGCGCGACCGCCAGGTACTGGAACTCGCCTACCGTCACGGCGTGACCGGAACCGAGCTCGCACAAGCGCTGGGCATCAGCTACGAGTCCACCAAGAAGGTCCTGCAGCGGCTGCGCGACACCGTCGAACGCTCGTTGGGGGCACTGTTGGTGGCCCGCCGCGCTTCGGCGCACGGATGCCCGCGGCTCGCCGCGGACCTGTCCGGCTGGGACCAGCAGTTCACCGTCCTGATGCGGAAACGCATTGCGCGCCACATCGAGTCATGCCCCAGTTGTGACGAATACCGCCGCAGCGCCCTCAATGTCGTTGCCATGCTCGGTGGCGGGGTACTCAACGAGCTGTCCAGGTAGTCCCTGAGCTCAATTCTGCGTACGACGGTCACGCAACATGGAGCGGTTGACGGCCCCGAGCCGGATGGCCGCGTTGGCCAGCCGCACTCGGCGATCCCCCTCTGCCGTGATGCCGAACTTGTCGTACAGGTGTTGCAGGTGTTGCTTGACCGCCGCCTCCGTGACAAACAGCTCTTGGGCCATCCGGCGAACCGATGCCGGCTCGGGAAACGGGTCATCCGCGGCGAAGGGGCGACACAAGACCTTGAGGACCTCGAGTTCGCGTGCGGTCATCCGGGGCGGACGCAGGATGGACTTGCCGGTTTCGGTTTCTTGATCACCCGGTGCGTCGTCGGCCCCTTTCGTCATCCAGAAGACCAACCGTGAACTGCCCAGCCGCAATTCGTCGCCAGACCGCAGGATCCGTTCCGCAGCGATCTTTTCCCCGTTGACATATGTGCCGTTGCGGCTACCCAGGTCCCGCACGGACCAGGCTTGCCCGAAGTTCTCCAAGACGGCGTGTACGCGCGACACGGTGGGGTCGTGCTCCAACGCCACCGCATTGGTCAAGGACTTGCCGAGGGTCATTCGTTCACCACTCAGCGCGACCAGCTCCCGCCCCGACGGCCTGAAAACTTCCAAATGGGACGACATATGGGCCCCTCCTATCAGGCCCATTCTGACCCCACGACTGAGGAAATGGCCGGAGAACGGCCCGCTGAGCCGAAAAACACGCGCTCGAGCCCTGCCCACCGAGGGCTGAGAGTCGGTTACCCGCCTTGGGCGTACCGCTTGGCGAACATCCGCCTGCGGGCGAACGGCGACAGCACCGCCTCGTAATGGCCGAGCAGCTCGTCGCAGATAACGGGCCAACTGCGGCCGAGCACGCTGCGCCGGGCCGCGAGCGCGTAGCGATGGCGTTCGTCGATCAGGTGGGTGACGGCCGCGGGCAGCCTCGCCTCGAACTCGTCGACGCCCAGTAACAAACCGGTGCGCCACGGCGTGACAAGGTCGCGTGGGCCGCCGGCGTCGGGGGCGATCACCGGCAACCCCGACGCCAGCGCTTCTTGCACGACTTGGCAGAACGTCTCGTGTTCGCCGGGATGCACGAAGACATCCATGCTGGCGTATGCCACGGCGAGCTCTTGGCCGTACAGCGCGCCGGTGAAAACCGCTGTCGGCATTGCCTTCTGCAGCTTGTTCCGGTCGACACCGTCACCGACGATGACGAGTTGCACGTCGTCGCGCGCCGCCAGCGGGGCCAACCGCTCCACGTGCTTCTCGGGCGCCAGCCGGCCGACGAACCCGACGATCGGCTTGCCGTGCGGCGACCATCGCCGCCTGAGCGCCTCGTCGCGGGCCGACGGGGCGAACCGCAGCACGTCGACACCGCGCGCCCAGTGGTGCACCCGCGGGAAACGATGCGCCACAAGGGATTCGATGGTGACGCTGGACGGTGCCAGCGTGCGGTCGGCGAGGCTGTGCAGGTGCCGGAACCAGGCCCACGCCGCCCGTTGCGTCATCGGGATGCCATAGCTTGCCGCGAAACCCGGTACGTCCGTTTGATACACGGCGACCGTCGGCACGCCCAGCCAGCGGGCCGCCTTGACACCGCCGTAGCCGAGCAAGGCCGGCGAAGCCAAATGCACGACGTGCGGGTCGAATCCGCGCAACACGCTCACCATCCGCGGTGTCGGCACGCCCAAGGGCAGCGTGGTCACCTTGGGGAACATGCGCGACGGGACTCGGTGCACCCGAATCCCGTCGTAGATACGATCCGCCGGAGCCGCACCGGGAGGGGTGTCGGGCGCGACGACCAGGGCTTCGTGACCGGTCCGACGCAGATGCTCGAGGACCCGGATCACCGAGTTGCTGACACCGTTGACTTCCGGCAGGAACGATTCGGCGACGATGGCAACGCGCACAACACTACGGTCTCAGCACCGGCTGTCGCGAAGGTTGCCTGCGGGCATACGTCGCGCGAAATCTGCTGGTCGGGCGCAGTGAACCCCAGCTAGGCGGGTGTGATCTTCGCCTCGGGCCGGCGATCCAGCAGCTTGTCCAGCAGCGCCAGCCCTACCAGGAGGACGGCGGCCACCAGCCAGCACACCACCGCGATGGACCCCGCCGGGATGATGGCCAGCCCGGCATTGCGGTGCTGCACGCGAACCAGGTTGGGGTCGTTCTTGTTGTATTCGACGTAGATCCGCATCCCGGTCGCCAGGTGCGACGGGTAGAGCACGCCGAGCTCGGGACGATACGTGACCCGCTCGGGGGTGACGAATTCGATGGTGGAGCGGCGCGGCCCGGCGCTGAGCACCTCGGCCTGCGCCACCCCCATGTTGTGTTGAATCGCAAGGTCGTCGCGCCACGCCCCGGCGACCAACAGGACCGATTGCAGCGTGACCAAGCCGGTGACGATGAGCACCGCGATCCGGGCCCAGCGCAACGCGATCCTCGCCGGGGTCTGCGGCGGCTCGTCACTGCGCCCGTGAATCAGGATGCGCAGTAACGCTTTTGGGCTCGTCACAGGGCGGCCTTGATGGCGGCATGCAGCTGTCGCAGCGACGACCGGTCGGCCTTGACCTCCAAAACCCGCATCCCGGTGGACGGTTCGTCGAGCGCCGCGCTGAGTTGCTCGGCCTCGATCTGCCGGCTCTCGACGTGATAGGCGCGACACAGCGCGCCCACGTCGACGTCGTGCGGCGTGCCGAAGATGCGCGAGGACACGTCGGAGAACCGCGGGTCGCCCTGCTCGAGCAGCTCGAAGATGCCGCCGCCGTTGTCGTTGGAGACCACGATGGTCAACTGGCGCGGGGTCGGCTCGGTGGGGCCGATCAGCAGCCCGGAGCTGTCGTGGACGAATGTCAGGTCCCCGATCAGCGCGACGGTGCGGCCCTCGTAGGCGAGGGCGGCCCCGATCGCAGTGGAGACCGTGCCGTCGATGCCGGCGACCCCGCGGTTGGAGCGGACCCGGATGCCGTGGGTGTCCAGCCCGACCAGGGCGGCGTCGCGGACCGGGTTCGACGCCCCGAGCACCAGCTGGTCCCCGGGCCGCAGCGCGTCGGCCACCGCGGCCGCCACGTGCAGACCCGTGGTCAGCGGGTGCGCCTCCAGCTGCCCTCGCACGGCCTCGATCGCGTGCCGGTTGACCTCCGCGCAGCGCCTCAACCAGGCCGGATTCGGCGTGCCGCTGGTGACCGCCCGTGTCCCGGTGGCCTGGGAGTTGCCCGAGACGTCCGGCCAGCGCGGCCCGGTGGTCAGCGCGTACACCGGCACCTGCGGGTCGGCCAGCAACGCCGACACCGGCCGGTGCAGGGTCGGGCGGCCGAGCATGATCACCTGCTTGGGCCGCAGCAGCGGCAGGGCCAGCGGGTGCAGGGGGTTGGCGGGGGCCGGCGCCGTGGGCTCGGCGACGGTCGGCAACTCGGCGAGGTTGGGATGCGTGCCGGCGCCGTGCCCGGCGATGACGACCGTGTCGGGCGACAGGTCGATGTCCAGGGGCTGGTCGAAGGTGACCGGCGGGGTGTAGGTCCACGGGCGCCCGTCGGGCCGTCCCGGCGGGAAGGTCGCGCCGCGGGGTTCGGGATCGGGCACCAGGGGTTCGCGCAGCGGGATGTCGAACTGCACGGGCCCGGCGTTGGCGGTGCGAGATCCCGTGGCGGCGGCCAGGACTCGGCAGGTGGCCGATCGCCAGGTGGCGTTGAGCCCGTCCATCCGCTCGGGTGCGTCCTCAGCCAGGCCCAGGCTGATGGCGGCGCGGACCTGGGTGCCGAAATAGCCCAGCTGCTCCATGGTCTGGTTGGCCCCGGTGCCCAGCATCTCGTAGGGCCGGTTGGCCGACAACACGATCAGCGGCACCCGCGCGTAGTTGGCCTCCACCACGGCCGGTCCCAGGTTGGCCACGGCGGTGCCCGACGTCATGGCGACACACACCGGGGCGCCGGCGGCGATCGCCAGCCCAATGGCCAGGTAGCCGGCGGTGCGCTCGTCGATGCGGACGTGCAGCCGGATCCGCCCGGAGCGGTCGGCGTCCTGCAGCGCGAACGCCAGCGGCGCGTTGCGCGACCCCGGGCAGAGCACGACGTCGCGGACGCCGCCGCGAATCAGCTCGTCGACGACGACGCGGGCCTGTGTCGTCGAGGGGTTCACTCCTACAGCCTGTCACAACCCGCCGACCGGGCGCGTGGCTCAGTTGCCGGCGAAGAACTTCAGCGCGGCCTCGTTGACGGCGTCCGGGCGCTCGAAGAAGCCGAGGTGGCCGGCGTCGGGGATCTGCACGTACCGACCGTTGGGCAGCGCGTCGGCGACCTCGCGCCCCAGGTAGGGCGGCGTCAGCACGTCGTCGGAGAAGCCGATCACCAGCACCGGGGTCGCGATGGCGCGGTAAGCGGGCAGCCGGTTGGTGTACGGGGCGACGTCGAGCTGGCAGCGAGTGCCCGGGGTGGACTTCATCGGCCACATGGAGAACATCGCGATCCAGTCCGCCACGGCGACGTCGTCGTTCAGCGTCTTGCGCGAAAAGTTCTCCAACAGACGGATTTTCGCGTCGTAGGAGTTCGGCAGCTGGACGCCGGCGTCGCTGAGTTCGGCCTCGGCGTCGCGGAAGAACTGGCGCGCCTTGTCCATCCGGCCCCGGGTGCCCATCAACACCGCGGAGCTCACCAGCTCGGGGCGGGCGAGCATGAGTTCCTGGGCGATGAACGCCCCCATCGACATCCCGACGACGCGGGCCGGCGCGGCGTCGAGGCCCTCGATCAGCGCCGCGGTGTCGGCAACCATGGTCTGCGTCGTGAAACCCTGCGCGTTCTCGGTGGCGCCGATTCCGCGGTTGTCGAAGGTGATGACGCGGTAGCCGGCGGCCAGGAACGCGGGCAGCTGATACGGGTGCCAGGTCCGACCGGCACCGCCGTGGCCGCTGATGAACACCACCGGCTCGCCGGAGCCGCGGTCGTCGTAAGCCAGGTTGATCACTCGGACGACGGTACAAGCAGCGGGTGGCAGGCCTTGACCCGGTCGATCCACCACTGCCGCCGCTCCGGGGCCGCGGCCAGCGCGCGGAGTCGCCCCGGATCCGGCGTCACCGGCGCGACCGCCAGGGCGCCCCCGACGGGCGGGGCGACGTCCGCCACATCCTGCACGAACAGCCCCCCGGTGCCCAGGCCGCAGGCATGGCGCAGCGCGGGCAGCGCCGCCGCGGCGGCCAGGCCGGCCGCGATTCCCACCGCCGAGTCGATCGCGCTGGAGACCACGACCGGGATGTCGATCTGCGCGGCGATCGACAGCATGGCCGAAATGCCGCCCAGCGGAGCGACTTTGAGGACCGCGATGTCGGCGGCGCGGGCGCGTACGACGGCGAGCGGGTCGTCGGCCTTGCGGATGCTTTCGTCGGCGGCGATCGGCACGTCGACCCGCGCGCGCAGCGCGGCGAGTTCGCCGACCGTCGCGCAGGGCTGCTCGAGGTACTCCAGCGGGCCATCGGCGGTCAGCGCGGCCGCCGCCCTGGCCGCTTGCTCGACGCTCCAGCCGCCGTTGGCGTCCACCCGCACGGTCGGCACGAGTTCGCGCACGGCGTTGACCCGCGCGACGTCGTCGGCCAGCGTCTGGCGGGGCTCGGCGACCTTCACCTTGGCCGTCCGGGCGCCGGGGAAACGGGCCAGCACCTCACCCACCCGGGCGGCGGCGACGGCCGGCACGGTGGCGTTGATCGGGATGCGGTCGCGCAGCGGCGGCGGCGGGGGGCGGTAGGCCGCCTCGATGCCGGCGGCCAGCCAGTGCGCGGCCTCCGGCGGCTCATACTCCAGAAAGGCCCCGAACTCCCCCCAGCCCGCGGGGCCCTCGATGAGGGCGACCTCTCGGGTGGTGATGCCGCGGAACCGCACCCGCATCGGCAGCGCGACCACATGCATGCGGTCCAACAGGTCTTGCAGGCGGGGCGGGCGCGTGGGCGTCACTGGCCATAGACCTGGCGGCCCGCCAAAAACGTCGCGCGCACCTCGAGGTCGGCGATCCGCTCCGGCGGGACGGTCCGCGGATCGGCCGACAGCACCACCAGGTCCGCGTACTTGCCCACCTCCAGCGAGCCGACCACGTCGTCGGAGAACAGCTGCCAGGCCGCGTCGATGGTCTGCGCGCGGATCGCCTGCTCGACCGTCAACCGCTCCTCGGGCGCCAGCACCCGGCCGCTGGGCGCCGTGCGGGTGACGGCCACGCTGATGTTGCGCAGCGGCTCCTCCGGGGTGACCGGCGGGTCGTTGTGCAACGAGATCCGCATGCCGGTGGCCACCGCGGAACCCGCTGGCATCCAACGGGATCCGCGCTCGGGACCGAACAGGCCGTCAACGATGATGTCGCCCCAGTAGTGGATCTGGTCGACGAAGATGCTGCAGGTGACGCCGAGATCGGCGGCGCGGCGCAGCTGCTCGGGCCGGATGGCGCCGACGTGCTCGAGGCGCAGCCGGTGATCGTCGCGCGGGTGGCGATTGAGCGCCTCTTCGTACACGTCGAGGATGGTGTCGACGCCGGCGTCGCCCTGCACGTGGCAGGCCATTGGCCAGCCCAGCGGGAAGTAGGCGCCGACGATCTCGCTGAGCTGTTCGCGGGTGTAGTTGGCGTGCCCGCAGGAGCCGGGCGGCACCCCGATGGTGCGGGTGGCGTCGGTGTCGAGGTAGGGGAAGGACAGGGCGATGTTGCCCACCCACGGGGAGCCATCCACCCAGATCTTGATGCCGACCTGGCGCAGCATGTCGTCGCCCTGGCCGGGGGTGGCGTCGGTGCGCATCTGCGGGTTGGAGATCTCGTAGGTGCGCAGCCGGACCGTGAGGTCGCCGCGCAGCCGCTCGACCACCGGCCCGAACGCCGGGTCGAAGGCCATCTCCGAGCAGGTGGTCAGGCCGGCGCGGTTGAGCCGGGCGCACTCGGCGAGCAGCATCGCCGGATAGTCCTCGGGCGCGATGGCCCCGGCCAGCAGCGGGAACACCGCGCCGGTCTCCTCGGCGGAGCCGTCCAGGTCGCCGCGCGCGTCGCGGCCGAATCGCGCGCCCTTGGGATCGGGGGTGTCGCGGGTCAGCCCGGACCGCCGGGCGGCATGCGAATTGAAGTAGGCCTTGTGCCCGGAGTTGTGGATGATGACCAGCGGCCCGTCGGGCGAGGTCTCGTCGAGCCAGTCCAGCGTCGGCTGCGGCAACCCGCGCTGCAGCAGCGGATCCCAGCCGTTGAGGTAGGCGCCGGCGGAACCCCGGGCGGCGACCTCCCGGCGGACCGCGGCGACGACATCGTCGGCGTCGGGCAGCGTGACGGGCCGGATGTCGACGATCCGGTCGCTCAGCGCCAGCGCCTCCATCAGCGGATGGCCATGCGCCTCAACGAATCCCGGCATGACGCAGCCGTTGCCGACGTCGATGGTCCGGGTGTCCGGGCCGAGGTGCGCTTCGATTTCGGCGCGGGTGCCGACGGCCATGATGCGGCCGGCGGCGACCGCGAGCGCCTCGGCGGTGGGCCGGTTCTCGTCGACGGTCAGCACGGTTCCGGTGACGACGAGATCTGCGGCGGCCATGTGCAGGGATGCTAGTGGTCAATACCGCTTTAGGGACGTTCCAAGTAGGAGTGGAGCTTGAGCGCCTTCCACGGCCGCCGGCCGCCGACGATCCTCAGCCCCCGTCGTGCGGCGGTGACCGGCCCGATGCGTTGGTAGATCAGGTCGCACAGCGTCGAGGCGGGCATCTGTAGCACGGCGTCCGGGCGGTCGGCGGGCCGGCGCTCGCGCATGTCCGCCACCCCGTCGTGAATGTGGATGACGTAAGGGCGGGCGCCGGGAAGCGTGAAAGCGACGCAAAGATCGGTGCCGGGCGGCAGCCCCGTGCGCAGATACCCCGGCCCCTCGCCGTATTGCATCAGGCCCCGCGCGATGAGCAGCATGTCGCGTTCGTCAATCTGCCAGGGCGCTCTGATCGCTCGCGCGACGTCCCTCCCGTGGAGAATCAACTCGCCCAGCCAGACCGCCTGCCCCGCGATGATGTCCAGCATGGCACCGCCATGGGCCTCGTATACCCGGTCATTCGAACCGCCGTCGAAAAACGCGTCCATGACCGGTGCGAGATCGTTGATCTGGTCGGCGATTTCGGGGATCGGCGCCATCAGCGCCTCGAGCTCTGCGCGGTTGATGTCGTCCAAGTCTCGCGCATAGGTGGCGCGGTGAAAGTCGCGTCCCTCGGCGAGCGCTTGAAAGCGATGTGCCATGGACAGCACGTGGGCGACAACCTGTTGAACGGTCCAGTCCAGACCGGGGACGCACAGATCTGGGTCCGCGGAACGGACCAACCGGTCGAAGCGGACCCGCGCCCGCCCGATGCGATCCCGCAATTCGTCCCTGTTCGTGTCGACGATCGCTACGTAGTCGGTGTCATTCATGATGGACCTCCATACTCCACTATGGAGCTTTAAGTTACTCCACGTTTGAGTATTGTCAAGGGATGGCCTCCGCACCGACGACCACCTCCTTCGCGCTTCTCGGCCTGCTCGCCATCAAATCGTGGACGGCCTACGAGATCGTCGCTCAGATCAAACGCGGGGTGCACTTCTTTTGGCCGCGATCGGATGCTCACCTGTATGCGGAGCTGAAGCGGCTCGTCGAGCGCGGTCACGCGACCGCAGAAGTAGTCGAGGGCCGCCGACGCCAACGCACCTTGTACACGATCACCCCGGAAGGCCGTGCGGCACTTGAGGAATGGTTCGGCAGCGAGCCGGCCGCGCCCGTGATCGAGGCCGAGGGATTTCTTCGGTTGTTCCTCGGCGACCAGGCGACCGTCGAGGACCTGCGCTCGTCGCTCGAAGGCACCGCGCGCGAGGCGCGCGAGCTCTATGCCAAGGGCAGGGCGCTCATCGCCGAGCTGCTGGGCTCCGGCGGCCCGTTTCCCAATCGGCTGCACCTGGTTGAGCCCGAATCGACGTTCATCGCCGAGTTCTACCGGAACGTGATCGAGTGGTGCGAACGGACGATCCGAGAGATCGAGGAATGGCCCGACACTCGCGACGTCGGCCTCACCCCGCAGGGACGCGAGCGGTGGGAGCGGATCCTGGCCTGGCCCGATCCCTAGACCGGCACGCGCCGCCACCGAGGGGGTGGCTGACTAAAACTGCAACACGTTCTAGTCTTGGCCTCATGAGTGACGAGCTACTGCGCCATCCCATTCATTCCGGACACCTGACCGTCGGTGCGCTCAAGCGCAACAAGAACAAGCCGGTGCTGCACCTCGGCGACACCACGCTGACCGGTGGCCAGCTCGCCGAGCGGATCAGCCAGTACATCCAGGCGTTCGAGGCGCTCGGCGCGGGCACCGGCGCGACCGTCGGGCTGCTGTCGCTGAACCGGCCCGAGGTGCTGATGATCATCGGCGCCGGCCAGACCCAGGGTTACCGGCGCGTGGCGCTGCACCCGCTGGGCTCCCTGGACGACCACGCCTACGTGCTGGGCGACGCCGGGGTGACGTCGCTGATCATCGACCCGAACCCGATGTTTGTCGATCGGGCGCTGGGCCTGCTGGAGAAGGTGCCCGGCCTCAAGCAGATCCTGACCATCGGCCCGGTCCCCGAGGCGCTCGGCGACTCCGCGGTGGACCTGGTGGCCGAGGCCGCGAAGTATTCACCCAAGCCGTTGGTGGCCGCCGACCTTCCGCCCGACCACATCGGCGGGATGGCCTACACCGGCGGCACCACCGGCAAGCCCAAGGGCGTGCTGGGCACCGCGCAGTCGATCACCACGATGACCACGATCCAGCTCGCCGAGTGGGAGTGGCCGGAAAACCCGCGCTTTTTGATGTGCACCCCGCTGTCGCACGCCGGGGCGGCGTTCTTCGTGCCGACCATCATCAAGGGCGGCGAGCTGGTGGTGCTGACCAAGTTCGACCCGGCCGAGGTGCTGCGGGTGATCGAGGAGCAGAAGATCACCGCGACCATGCTGGTGCCGTCGATGATCTACGCGCTGATGGACCACCCCGATTCGCACACCCGCGACCTGTCCTCGCTGGAGACCGTCTATTACGGCGCCTCGGCGATGAACCCGGTGCGGCTGGCCGAGGCCATTCGTCGCTTCGGGCCGATCTTCGCCCAGTACTACGGGCAGTCCGAAGCCCCGATGGTGATCTCGTATCTGGCCAAGAAGGACCACGACGAGAAGCGGCTCACCTCCTGCGGCCGGCCCACCCTGTTCGCCCGCACGGCACTGCTGGACGCCGACGGCAACCCGGTGCCGCAGGGCGAGGTCGGCGAGATCTGCGTGTCGGGGCCGCTGTTGAGCGGCGGCTACTGGAACCTGCCGGAGGAGACGGCCAAGACGTTCTCCGACGGCTGGCTGCACACCGGTGACATGGCCCGGGAGGACGAGGACGGCTTCTGGTTCATCGTCGACCGGGTCAAGGACATGATCGTCACGGGAGGCTTCAACGTGTTCCCGCGCGAGGTCGAGGACGTCGTCGCCGAGCACCCCGCCGTCGCGCAGGTCTGCGTGATCGGCACTCCGGACGAGAAGTGGGGCGAGGCCGTCACCGCCGTGATCGTGTTGCGGCCCGACCATCCCTCCGACGAGGAGTCGGTGGCGCGGGTGACCGTCGAGATCCAGTCCGCCGTCAAGGAACGCAAGGGTTCGGTGCAATCGCCCAAGCAGGTGATCGTCGTCGACTCGGTGCCGGTGACCGCGCTGGGCAAGCCCGACAAGAAGGCCGTGCGCGCCCAGTTCTGGGAGGGCGCCGAGCGCGCCGTGGGCTAGGCGGTGCTGTGGCGAGCGTGCGGCTGGACGCACGGTCGCGCTCGAACGTGCGGCTGGCCGCACACTCGGTTAGACCGCAGTCACCCCGGCGACCAGCAGGTCGAGCATGCGGCCCGTCTGTTCCGGCGAGCCGCTGGCCATGAAGATGCCGATCAGGCTGGTCACCACATCGTCGGCCTGCACATCGGTGCGCAGGCTGCCGTCCTCGGCGCCGGCGCGCAACAGCAGGTCCACGGCTCCGACGATGCTGTCCCGAGTCTGGCTGGCCTGCATGGCGCCTGAGTCGAAGATCGCGTGCAACGATTCGGCCATCCCGCGCTTGGCGGCCACGAAGGCGGCATAGCGGTCCATCCAGTGGCGCAGCGCAGCCCTGGGCGGATGCCGCTTGAGTAGCCGTTCCGCCGTCGCGGCCACCTCGGCGAGCTCGGCGCGGTAGATCGCCTCGACGAGCGCCTCCCGATTCGGGAAATGGCGGTATAGCGTGCCAATTCCCACGCCGGCGTCGCGCGCGATGGCCTCCATAGACACGGATCGCCCCTCGGCGGCGGCGAACGCCGCCGTCGCGACCTCGAGCAGGCGCTCCCGATTCCGGCGGGCGTCCGATCGGATCCCAGCCAAGCGGAGGCACCTCCGTTTCTGCTACCGTCGGATAAGCGGAGGATCCTCCGCATCCAGTCCATTGTGACACCAGGGAGAACCATGACGGACACACCACAGCCCGGCGGTCCCGGCAACATCGGCGCGTCGACCGTCGCCCGCGTCGGCTACGGCGCGATGCAGCTGTTCGAGACCGCGCCGGAAGACGCCGCCGCGGTGCTGCGCCGCGCGGTCGAACTCGGCGTGAACCACATCGATACCGCCTCGTTCTACGGCCCCGGCGAGGTGAATCGGCGGATTCGCGCGGCGCTGTTCCCCTACGCCGACGACCTCGTCATCGTCAGCAAGGTCGGGGCCCGCTACACCGGCGAACAGCCGATACCGCTGGCGGCGGCGCAGAAGCCCGCGGAACT
Source organism: Mycobacterium sp. ACS4054 (assembly GCF_001667275.1). Classification (GTDB taxonomy): domain Bacteria; phylum Actinomycetota; class Actinomycetes; order Mycobacteriales; family Mycobacteriaceae; genus Mycobacterium. Next base: position 75,923 of record NZ_LZHV01000058.1, on the reverse strand, counting down.
GCGCGCCGCGGTCGAGGACGACCTGCGCCAGCTGGGCCTGGATTGCGTCCCGGTGGTCAACCTGCGGCGCATGGACCTGGGTCCCGCCGTGGGCGCCGACGGCGATCAGATCGTCGACGTCGACGACCAGGCCGCCGAGATGATCGCGCTGCGCGACGAGGGCAAGATCGGCGCGATCGGAATCAGCAGCGTGCCGCTCGACGTGGTGCGGCGGGCGCTGCCGGCGGGGATCGTCTGCGTGCAGAACGCCTACAGCCTGTTCGACCGCTCGCAGGAAGCCACGCTGGACCTGTGCAAGTCGGAGGGCATCGCTTGGGTGCCCTACTTCCCGCTGGGATCGGCGTTTCCGGGTTTCCCGAAGGTCGCCGACCACCCGGTGGTCGTGGACATCGCCGGCCAACTCGGCGTCACCGGCGCCCAGGTCGGCTTGGCGTGGCTGCTGGCGCACGCGCCGAACACGTTGCTGATTCCCGGCACGCGATCGGTCGAGCACCTCGAGGAGAACCTCGGCGCGGGCGACGTCACCCTGGACGCCGAGTCGCTGGAAAGGCTGGCCGCCGTCGGTTCAACGGAGCCCCGGGCGCTCAGCGTCGAACCCTTTGAGAGGTAACGTCGCTGGGTATGGGAAGCGGCAAGCCGATCAAGCCGCCGTGGTGGCTGAAGCCGGCCAACAAGGTCTTCATCCAGATGTCGCGGCTGGGAATGAGTTTCGGTGGTGAGAGCCCCGTCGTGCTGACGGTCAAGGGCCGCAAGTCCGGGGCGCCGCGCTCGACGCCGGTAACTCCGATGACCGTCGACGGCCACCAGTACGTCGTCGCCGGGTTCCCGGGCGCCGACTGGGTGGCCAACGTGCGGGCCGCCGGTGAGGCGACGATCGCGCGTGGCCGCCACGTCCAGCGGGTGCGGATGGCCGAGCTGTCCGTCGACGACGCCCGGCCGATCCTGCGGCTCTTCCCCACCGAGGTGCCGACGGGCGTCGGCTTCATGAAGCGGGCGGGACTGGTCACCGAGGGCCGCCCCGAGGAGTTCGAGGCCCTCGCCGGCCGCTGCGCGGTCTTTCGTTTCGAGCCGGTTGAAACGCCATGACCGACAACCCCTTTGACGCCGCCCAATGGCGGCCCGTGGACGGGTTCGACGGCCTGACCGACATCACCTACCACCGGCATGTCGCCGACGCGACGGTGCGGGTGGCGTTCGACCGACCCGAGGTGCGCAACGCGTTCCGGCCGCACACCGTCGACGAGCTGTACCGGGTGCTCGACCACGCGCGAATGTCCCCGGACGTCGGTGTGGTGCTGCTGACCGGCAACGGCCCGTCGCCCAAGGACGGCGGCTGGGCGTTCTGCTCCGGCGGCGATCAGCGCATCCGCGGGCGCAGCGGCTACCAGTACGCCAGCGGTGAAACGGCGGACACCGTCGACACCGCCCGCGCCGGCCGGCTGCACATCCTCGAGGTGCAGCGGCTGATCCGGTTCATGCCCAAGGTGGTCATCTGCCTGGTCAACGGCTGGGCCGCCGGTGGCGGGCACAGCCTGCACGTGGTCTGCGACCTCACGCTGGCCAGCCGCGAGCACGCCCGCTTCAAGCAGACCGACGCCGACGTCGGCAGCTTCGACGGCGGCTACGGCAGCGCGTATCTGGCGCGGCAGGTGGGCCAGAAGTTCGCCCGCGAGATCTTCTTCCTGGGCCGGCCGTACACGGCCGAGCAGATGCACCAGATGGGCGCGGTCAACGCGGTCATCGACCACGCCGACCTGGAGCGGGCGGGCATCGAGTGGGCGGCCGAGATCAACGCGAAGTCCCCTCAGGCGCAACGGATGCTGAAGTTCGCCTTCAACCTGCTCGACGACGGGCTGGTGGGTCAGCAGCTGTTCGCGGGCGAGGCGACCCGGCTGGCGTACATGACCGACGAGGCCGTCGAGGGCCGCGACGCCTTCCTGGAGAAGCGCCCGCCCGACTGGAGCCGGTTCCCCCGCTACTTCTAGGGGCTCGGTGGGCCGCCCCTAGACTCCCCACGTGAGCAAGAGCCCGCTTCGCCGTTTCACCGACCAGCTCGTCCTGGCCACCATGCGCCCCCCGATGGCCCCGCAGGTGCTGGTCAACCGGCCCGCGATGAAGCCGGTCGACCTGCGGGGCAAGCGCATCCTGCTGACCGGGGCGTCGTCGGGCATCGGCGAGGCCGGGGCCGAACTGCTGGCCCGCGCGGGCGCGACCGTGGCCGTCAGCGCGCGCCGCAAAGACCTGCTGGACGCGCTCGCGGACCGGATCGCCGCGGCGGGTGGCACCGCGCTGTCCATGCCGTGCGACGTCTCGGACATGGACGCCGTCGACGCGCTGGTCGCCGACGTTCGGGAGCGACTCGGCGGGGTGGACATCCTGATCAACAACGCCGGCCGCTCGATCCGCCGGCCGCTGGCCGAGTCGCTGGATCGCTGGCACGACGTCGAGCGGACCATGGTGCTCAACTACTACGCGCCGCTGCGGCTGATCCGCGGGCTGGCCCCCGGGATGCTCGAGCGCGGCGACGGCCACGTCATCAATGTCTCCACGTGGGGCGTGCTGTCGGAGGCGTCGCCGCTGTTCGCGGTCTACAACGCGTCGAAGGCGGCGCTGTCGGCGGTGAGCCGCGTCGTGGAGACCGAATGGGGGCCCAGGGGCGTGCATTCGACGACGCTGTACTACCCGCTGGTGGCCACGCCGATGATCGCGCCGACGAAAGCCTACGAGGGCATGCCGGCGCTGACGTCGGAAGAGGCCGCCGAGTGGATGCTGACCGCCGCCCGCACCCGACCCGTGCGGATCGCCCCGCGAATGGCGATCGCCGCCAAGGCGCTGGACACGTTCGGCCCCCGCTTGGTCAACACGCTCATGCAGCGGCAGCGGATTCAGCCGAATCGCGCGGAAGGCGACTGAGCCCAGACCAACGTGATAGACACGACGTCATGGAGATTTTGGCCAGCCGGATGCTGCTTCGACCGGCGGACTACGAGCAGTCGCTGGCCTTCTACCGGGACCTGATCGGCCTGGCGATCGCCCGTGAATACGGCGCGGGCACAGTGTTTTTCGCCGGCCAGTCGCTGCTGGAGCTTGCGGGTTACGGCTCCCCGGATCACTCGCGGGGCCCGTTCCCCGGCGCGCTGTGGCTCCAGGTCCGCGACATCGAAGCCACCCAGGCCGAGCTGCAAGGCCGCGGCGTCGAGATCGCCCGCGAGGCGCGCCAAGAACCGTGGGGCCTATTCGAAATGCATGTCACCGACCCCGACGGCATCACGCTGATCTTCGTGCAGATCCCGCCCGACCACCCGTTGCGCCGCGACACCCGGGGTGAACGACAGGGAAAGTCCGGTTAACTGAGAGGTAACATCTGGCGACGAGTCTAGATACACCCGCGATTAGGCTCCCGCTGCATTCGACAATGGAATCCCCCTACCACCAGAATCGGGCGCTGTGAACATCCAATTGTTCCTTCTGATCATTGTCGTAATCACGGCACTGGCTTTCGATTTCACGAACGGCTTCCACGACACCGGCAACGCGATGGCGACCTCGATCGCCAGCGGGGCGCTCAAGCCCAAGGCGGCCGTCGCGCTGTCCGCGGTGCTCAATCTCGTGGGCGCGTTCATGTCCACCGCCGTCGCCGCCACGATCGCCAAGGGTTTGATCGACGGGCACATCGTGACGCTGGAGCTGGTCTTCGCCGGCCTGGTCGGCGGCATCGTGTGGAACCTGCTGACCTGGCTGCTGGGCATCCCCTCGAGTTCCTCGCACGCCCTGATCGGCGGCATCGTCGGCGCCACCATCGCGGCCGTCGGCGCGCACGGGGTGATCTGGAAGGGCGTGGTGTCCAAGGCGATCATCCCGGCCGTCGTATCGGCGATCCTGGCCATCGTGGTCGGGGCCGTGGCGACCTGGCTGGTCTACCGGATCACCCGCGGCATCTCGGCCAAGCGCACCGAGGCCGGCTTCCGGTACGGCCAGTGGGGCTCGGCGTCGCTGGTCTCGCTGGCACACGGCACCAACGACGCCCAGAAGACGATGGGCATCATCTTCCTGGCGCTGATGTCCTACGGCTCGGTCAGCAAGAACGCCTCGATGCCCCCGCTGTGGGTCATCGTCGGCTGCGCCGTGTCGATGGCGCTGGGCACCTATCTGGGCGGCTGGCGCATCATCCGCACCCTGGGCAAGGGGCTGGTGGAAATCCAGTCGCCGCAGGGCATGGCCGCCGAATCGTCTTCGGCCGCTGTCATTTTGCTCTCCGCCCACTTCGGCTACGCCCTGTCGACCACCCAGGTCTGCACGGGTTCGGTGCTGGGCAGCGGGCTGGGCAAGCCCGGCGGTGAGGTCCGCTGGGGCGTCGCCGGCCGCATGGGCGTCGCCTGGCTGGTGACGCTGCCGCTGGCGGGCCTGGTGGGCGCGGTCACCTACTGGATCGTGCACCTGATCGGCGGCTACCCCGGCGCCATCGTCGGCTTCGCGCTGCTGATCGCGGTCTCGGCCACCATCTACATCCGGTCGCGCAAGGTCAAGGTCGACCACAACAACGTCAACGCCGAATGGAAGGGCGACCTGACGGCCGGGCTGGAGGACTCCGCCGAGCACCGACCGCCCTCGGACGTGCACCCGACCAACGGTAGCGGCTCCTCCGGCCGCTACGACTCCGATGACCCGACGATGAAGGCGAACGCTTGATGAGTCACTTCGGCGACTGGTTCAACTACCAGGCTTCCCTCAAGATCCTGGTCTTCTCGATGCTGGCCGGGGCCGCACTGCCCGGGCTGTTCGCCCTGGGGCTCCGGTTTCACGCGGTGGGCGCCGGACAGGCCGGCACCGACCGCGACTCGACGCAGAAGAACCCGGCACTGCTGGCGCTCGCCTGGGCGATCTACGCGGTGGTCATCGTGGTGATCGCCTTCGCCCTGGCGTACATCTCCCGGGACTTCATCGCCCACCACACCGGCGTCGCGTTCCTCGGAGCCAAACCCAAGTAGCATCGAATGATGCCCACCGCGTTACCGAGCCGGACACCGGGGGGAGCTGCACCAGCGTGAACGGATTTCTCAACTCGATCGTCTCGTGGCTGCGCGCGGGATATCCCGAAGGCGTCCCGGCGACGGACACCTTCCCGGTGCTCGCGCTGCTCGCCCGCAGGCTGTCCAACGACGAGGTCAAGGCCGTCGCCTGCGAGCTGATCAGCAGGGGCGAGTTCGACGACGTCGACATCGGGGTGCTGATCACGCAGATCACCGACAACCTGCCCTCGCCCGAGGACGTCGAGCGGGTGCGGGTGCGGTTGGCCGCCCAGGGCTGGCCGTTCGACGACGCGGACGAGGTCGAGGACCCCGCATAGCCGTACTGCGCGCGCTCACCGTCCCGCCGGGCTCGGCCGTCTCGTCGCTGTTACCCGCCCTGGAACGGGTTTTGGACGGGCGCGACCCCGCGCTGGTGGCCCTCGCCCCCGGCTCCGACGCCTTGCGGGCGGGCCTGCGGGTCGGGGAAGACATCGACGACGACGTGGCCCTGGTGGCGACGACGTCGGGCACCACCGGTGTGCCTAAGGGAGCCCTGCTGACGGCGGCCGCGTTGACCGCCAGCGCGACGGCCACCCATGACCGCCTCGGCGGCCCGGGCAGCTGGCTGCTGGCGCTGCCGCCGTACCACATCGCCGGGTTGCAGGTGTTGATCCGCAGCGCTCTGGCCGGCTCCACGCCCGTCGAGCTGGACATCTCCGAAGGCTTCGACGTCACCGAATTGCCGGGCGCGACAAGGCGATTGGGCGCCGGGCGGCGCTACGTATCGCTGGTGGCCGCGCAGTTGGCCAAGGCGCTGGCCGACCCGGCGGCCGCGGCCGCGCTCGCCGAACTGGACGCGGTGTTGCTGGGCGGCGGCCCGGCCCCGAACCGCGTGCTCGACGCCGCGGCGGCGGCCGGCATCAGGGTGGTGCGCACCTACGGGATGAGCGAGACCGCGGGCGGCTGCGTGTACGACGGGGTTGCGCTGGACGGCGTGCGGGTCCGGGTGGCGCCCGACGGGCGCATCGCGCTCGGCGGCGCGACCCTGGCCAAGGGCTACCGCAACCCGGTCGATCCCGACCCGTTCGCCGAGCCGGGCTGGTTCCGCACCGACGACCTCGGCGTCGTGGACGCGGCGGGCGTGCTGACCGTCACCGGACGCGCCGACGACGCGATCAGCACGGGCGGGCTGACCGTGCAACCCCAACTTGTCGAGGCCGCGCTCGGCACCCACCCCGCCGTCGGGGAGTGCGCGGTGTTCGGCGTCGCCGACGACCGGCTCGGCCAGCGGGTCGTCGCCGCGATCGTGGTGGCCCAGGGACACTCGGCGCCGACGCTGGAAGTGTTGCGCGCCCACGTGGCGCGCACCCTGGACGCCAGCGCCGCCCCGCGCGAGGTGCACGTCGTCGACGCGCTACCGCGGCGCGGCATCGGCAAGGTCGACCGGGCGGCGTTGGTGCGCCGGTTCACCGGCCCGGCCGATCAATAGGCTGTTCGGTCGTGAGGGTGGCACGTCGCGAGTTACCGGCCGTCGCGGCCGCGGCGCTGTTGGTGTGCGCGGCGTTCGTGTTGCCGAGGCTGCATTGGGGTGTGCGGCCGCGCACCGACGTCGGCCAGGAGCGGTTCGGCACGCACACGGGGGCGGCCCCGATCTTCGGCGCCTGGGAGATCCACGCCAGCTGGGGTACCGGACCCGCGATCGCCATCGCGGTCTCCGCCGTGTGGTGGGGATCGATTCTGGCACAACGTCTTTCGTGGCGGCTGTTGACCTTTGTCAGCTGGGCCACCGCCTGTGGGTGGGCCTTCGCGCTGGCGATGATCGACGGTTGGCAGCGCGGCTTCGCCGGCCGGCTGACCACCCGCGACGAGTACCTGTCAGCCGTGCCGGGCATCACCGACATCCCGGCCACCGTGCGCACGTTCGCGAGCCGGATCGTCGACTACCAACCGAACTCCTGGACCACGCACGTCTCGGGTCACCCGCCCGGCGCGTTGCTGACGTTCGTGTGGCTGGACCGGATCGGCCTGCACGGCGGCGCCTGGGCGGGGCTGCTGTGCCTGCTCGCGGGGTCCAGCGCGGCGGCCGCGGTGCTGATCGCGGTGCGCGCGCCGGCCGACGAGCGGACCGCGCGGCTGGCCGCGCCGTTCGTGGCGGTGGCGCCGACGGCGATCTGGGTCGCCGTCTCCGCGGACGGATACTTCGCCGGGGTGGCGGCGTGGGGCCTCGCGCTGTTGGCGGTGGCGGTGCACCGACGGGTTCGCTTCCCCGCCTTGACGGCCGCGGCCGCCGGCCTGCTGCTGGGCTGGGGCGTGTTCTGCAATTACGGCCTGATGTTGATGGGGCTGCCGGCGCTGGCGGTGCTGGCCTCGGCCGCCGACTGGCGGGCGGCGCTGCGGGCGCTCGGCCCGGCGGCGCTGGTCGCGGTGCTGGTGGCGTCGGCCTTCGCGGTCGCGGGGTTCTACTGGTTCGACGGCTACACCCTTGTGCAGCAACGCTATTGGCAGGGCATCGCCAAGGACCGCCCCTTTCCGTATTGGGGCTGGGCCAACCTGGCCTCGGTGGTGTGCGCGATCGGTTTGGGCGGCGTCGCCGGGGTCAGCCGGGTGTTCGACGTGGCGGCCATCCGTCGCCGCTCCGGCTTTCACCTGGTGTTGCTGGCCATGCTGGCCGCGATCGCCTTGGCGGACCTGAGCATGCTGAGCAAGGCCGAGGTGGAGCGGATCTGGCTGCCCTTCACCGTCTGGCTCACCGCCGCCCCCGCGCTGCTGCCCGTCCGATCGCACCGAGTGTGGTTGGCGCTCAACGCCGCCGGCGCGCTGCTGCTCAACACGCTGATCGTCACCAACTGGTAAAGCGGGTGAACTGAGGGCGCCTACCGGGTCACAGGCCGGCGGCGCGGGTGGCCTGCGCGAACCGACTGGCCGACCCGCACGCGTCACGCACCGCGGCCACGTCGTCGACGACGTCGAAGTCGGCCAGCCGCGGCGCCGCGTACGGCTCGATTCCCATGTCGTGCAACGCCCGATACGTCAGCAACCCGGTGTCGGGCTGCGACATCGGAACGGTGCGCAGGCATTCGGCCGCCGCGGGGTCGCGTAAACCGAGCACCCACCAGCCGCCGTCGACGGCCGGCCCGAGCACGGCCGGCGCCTCGCGCAGCCAGCGGGCGCAGTCGGCCAGCAGGTCGGCGGTCACCTGCGGGGTGTCCATCCCGATCTGCACCACCGGGTAACCGTCGGCCGCGTCGGCGTGGGCGTTGGCGAGGCGATCGGCGAAGTCGTCGCCGCGCTGCGGAATGACCGTGAAGGACCGCAACCGTTGCCGGATCTCGTCGGCGCCGGCGGCGGCGTCCAGCTCACCGGTCATCGCCACCACCCGCTTGGCCGCCGGCGTGGCGGCGACGGCGTCCAGCGTGTCCAGCAGTGCGGCGGCGGCGATCTCGGCGGCGACGAGGTCCCCGACCGTCGCCGCGAGCCGCGTCTTGGCCCGGCCCGGCTCGGGCGCCTTGGCGACCACCAGCAGCGTCACCGGCGGCGTCACGAGATCACCTTCCAGAAGTCGAGGATCGCCGTGACGCTCCCCCGCAGCGAACCACTGACCTTGGACTTGCCGCCGGTGCGGGGGCCGTAGCTGACGTCGAGTTCGACCACCCGCCAGCGGGCGGCCGCGGCGCGCACCAGGAGCTCCAACGGGTAGCCCGAACGCCGGTCGGCGACCCCGAGATTCAGCAGCGCCTCACGCCGGGCCACCCGCATGGGCGCAATGTCGTGCACCGGCAAGCCGTGCCGGGTGCGCAGCCGCCAGCTCATCACCACGGTGCCCACCCGCGCCACCCACGGCCAGTGCAGCCCCGCCACTGGCCGGCGCCGCCCGATCACCAGGTCGGCGCCCTGCTCGAGCGCGGCGACCAGTCGCGGGAGGTCGCCGGCGTCCATCGAGCCGTCGGCGTCGATCACCGCCACGATCGGCGTGCTCGCTGCCATCACGCCCGCGTGCACCGCGGCGCCGTATCCGGGGCGGGACTCGGCCACGACGCGGGCGCCGTGCCGCCGCGCGACGGCGGCCGTGCCGTCGGTGCAGTTGTTGTCGACGACCAGCGCCCGATAGCCATCGGGGATGGCCGCCAGCACACCGGGCAGCGACTCCTCTTCGTTCAGGCAGGGCAGCACCACGGTGACGGCGTCGGGCATGGACGGCTCAGAACCCGTGGCGGGTGCGTGGTTCCTGCGGGACGAGCGTCTGCTGGGTCTGCGTGTGCGGCGGCGGCGCCACCGTCGATTGATGCGTGCTGGGCGGCGGCGCCGCGGTCGTCGGCGTCTGTGTCTCGGTCAACGGGGTCTTGGTCACCGTCGGCGGCGTCGTCGTCGTCACGTGCGGCGGTGTCGTCGTCGTGGTCGTCGGCGTCGAGCTGGTCTCCGTAGTGGTGGTTGGCGTCGTGGTGGACGGCCCTGAGGGGGTCGTCGTCGTCGTGGTCGTCGTGGTGGTCGTGGTGGTCGTGGTCGTCGGCGTCGTGGTGGTGATCGTCGGCGGGTTGTACGGGGGGTAGGGAATGATGATCGGAATAGGCAGTGGCACAACGGGATTCGGGTTGGGGACGAAGCCGGGGGTGCCCGGCGACACCGGCGCGGCCGGGACGGCCGGCCCTGCGCCGCCCGGCGAGGTGCCCTGCGCGGGAAGGAGACCGTTCGCGTCCGGGATCACGCCGCCCTGGAAGCCGGCGTTGGGCTGGTCGACCGGCGGTGGTGGCACCGGCGCCTGCTGCTGCGTCGGCAACAGCGGCATGAACTTGCCCGGGGCGGCGTTCTGGTGGCCCACCACCGGCTGTTGGCTCGCGGTGGGACGGACCGCGATGGCCACCGCGGCGGCCAGCGACGCGAACCCGATCACCGCGAACGCGATCACGGCGTTGCCGACCAGCAGCGACCGGCGGCTCAGCCGCGTGGGGATGGCCTCGGTCTCGTCGTAGTCGTCGTATTCGGGGTCGTACTCCTCGCCCGCGAACGGCTCGGGCTCGTCGGCCATCGAATACGCCAGCTGGGGTTCATCCGCGTGCGGCGGGGGCACCATCGTCGTCTCGTCGCCGGTTGCCCCCACCGGGGCCATCGCGGTCTCGTCGCCGGTGAGCCCCACGGCCGGCGCCATGGCGGTGGCGTCGCCGGCGGACAGCGCCTGCGCCGCGACGATGGCCGCGCCACGGGCCAGGGCGAACTCGGGGTCGTCGGCGACCTGCACCCGCATGGTCGACGCGTCGTGGAACTGGCCGGCGGCCTGGGCCAGCTCCGGGGATGCGCCCACCAGGTACACCTCACCCGGCGCGTCCGGCCGGCCGCTGAGTTGGGCCATCATCGTGTTGAACGTCGCGGTCGCGTCGCCCGCGAGTGGCTCCCTGGCCAGCACGGTCGGCGGGGCGTTCTGGTCATCGGCGGACGCCGGCACCGACAGCGTCGCCGTCGCGTCGGTGATCACCAGCGCGGCGCCCGGCCGGCCGGCCGCGCGCATCAGCGCTGTCACCGCCTGCGACTCCGAGAGCACCGCGACGTTCGAGACACCGGAATCTTCCAGGGCTTGGCGCAGCTGGCCGGCCCGCGGCTCGTCGCTCCAGCACACCCGGGTGCCCACCAACCGGTGGTTCTCGTCGGCGAGCAGCCGATTGGTGCCGGCCACCGTCTCGGCGAGCTTCCCGACCGGGTTCTCCTCCAGGTCGACGACGGATTGGTCGATCACATCCGCGCCCGGCCCGACGAGCGCCAAGCGGGCAACCGGGCCCGTGACCGCGACCCCCAACACGACGTCCATCCCGGTTCTCCTTCGGCTGGCCACCCCACGGTCAGCAATGTCCCCGCATCATTACACTTGCGATACCGTTGGCAGTATCCGTTATTCGGGCGAACAACGTTTGCCTCTACCGCAGCGTAACCAGCTTCTCCAACGACAGGACGGTCGCAGGGGAATCTGCCACGGCGTCCGTCCTTGATTCCCGGGGGGCATGGTGAGCCAGAGCAGCGACGACGCCCCTACCGGCCCCATCCGGGAGCAGGCCCAGCAAACCACTCGCATCCCCAGGCCGCCCGCCGAGGCGGCCGGTGATCCGACGCGGCGCTGGCACGCCGTCAGCGACCTCACCGCCGCCGCGCTGCTCGTCGCCGCCGTCTTCCTGCCGTGGAATCTGTACTTCGGCGTCGGGATTCCCGGCAGCAGCGGCGCCCTGTTCGCGGTGTTGGTCGCGGTCACCGTGCTGTCCCTCATCGCCGTCGCGGTGGCCGGTTCGTGGCGGTCGTCCGGCGCCCGGTTCAACCCGGCGACCACGGGCCGGCTGCGGCTGGCGCTCAATGTCCCCTACGCGCTGCTGGTGCTGGCGTTCGTCGGATTCGACGCCTTCGAGACCGTCCGCTTCGGCGGCACGGTGAACGTGCCGGGCGGCGTCGGGCCCGGGGCGTGGGTGGGCATCGCCGGCTCCCTGCTGAGCGCGCAGGCGGTAACCGCCGGCGCCCGCTCGGGACCGGTTCCCGAGGGCGGCGAACACACCGCCTGGCTGAGGTCAGCCCGTCTGATCGGCTACGCGTCGATGGCGTTGGCGGTACTCAGCTTCGGCTTCAACCTGTACTGGCGGGTGCGCTACGCGCTGCAAACCTCCGGCGACTTCGGCAAGCAGAACATCGACGTCATCGTCACGGCCGTGGTGTACGGCGTGGTCGCCTTGGTCGCCGTGCTGCTCGCCTCACGGTGGTTGCTGCGCGGCACCCGGGCGGCCCGGCTGGCCACGGTCGCGCTCGGCGCCTCGACGCTGGTCGCGGGGATCCTGGTGTGGGCCCTGCCGATCGGCCGCGACGTCGACGCGTTCCACGGCATCGCGCAGAACACCTCGACCGCCGGGGTGGGGTTCGAGGGCTACCTGGCGTGGGCCGCGGCGGCGGCGATCTTCGCGCCGCGGACCCTGTTCGGGCACCGCAACACGATCCGCGCCGAGGAGAGCTCCTGGCGGGCCGCGGCCCGAAACGGCTTGCTGCTCATAGCCGTATGGGGACTGGGCTCGATGCTGATGCGGCTGACCGACCTCTTCGTCGCCGTGAGCCTGGATTACCCGTTCTCCCGGTACGACAGCGTGGTGCTGGCCGGATTCGACCTGGCTACCGCGCTTCTCGCGATCTGGCTGCGGATCAACCTGGCCGACGCCACCCGCTCCGCCCGACTGATCTCGTCGCTGTGCGGGCTGGTCGCCACGCTGAGCGTCGCCCGCGTCGTGGTCGGTGTGGTGCTGGCGCCCCGGTTCGCGGATTCACCCAATTCGCCTGCGCAGCACCCGGTTTACGGCAACAACCTCGCCCAGCAGATCACCAGCACCTTCGACGTGGCGCTATGCGGCCTGGGCTTAAGCATCCTGGGGGCCGCCATCGTCACCGGGCAGCTGCGCGGCCGCCGCGCGCGCCGCCGCCGCGCCGCCCGCAGGCCGGCCGCCCCGGCCGCGCCCGCCGCGCCCCGGGCGCGCGTCCCGGTGGGCCACGCCCCGCCGTCGGCCGCGGAGACCACCCGGATCAGCACCGGCCCCCGGATCTTCCGCGGCGACGACTCCGCGACGCCACAGATCCCCCAGCAAAAACCGAAGATCTACCGGCCGCCGCAGGCGTAAGGCGCTCAGCGCAGCGGCGCGAACGCGAAGTCGCGCAGGCCCTCGGCCGGGTCGACGGCCGCGCGAAAGCCCAGCACCTCCGCCGCCCGGGACGGGTCGGCGACGATGTGCCGCACGTCGCCGCTGCGGTACTGGCCCGTGATCACCGGCGCGAGCCCACCGCCGCGGGCCTCGCACAGCGCCGCCGCCACCTGCAGGATCGACACGGGCCGCCCCGAACAGACGTTGACCGCGGTGAAGCCCCCCAGCGTCGACGCCGCGGCCGCGAGGTTGGCCGCGGCCACGTCGTCGACGTGGACGAAGTCGCGCATCTGCCCGCCATCCTCGAAAACCCTTGGCGCATCCCCCTTTTCCAGGGATGACCGGAAGATCGCCGCAACCCCCGAGTACGGGGTGTCGCGCGGCATCCCGGGGCCATACACGTTGTGGTAGCGCAACGCCACCACGGAGCCGCCGGTCGACTCCGACCACGCCAGCGCGTAGTGCTCCTGCGCGGTCTTGCCGGCGGCGTAGAGGCTGCGCGGCCGCAGCGCGGCGTCCTCGTCGACGAGCCGCCACTGCAGTTCCTCGCCGCCGACGGGGCAGCGGTGTTCGAAGATGCCGGCGTCCAGGTCGCCGCGCCCTCGCGGCAGGGGGTCGACGTGCCCGTGCCGCTCGCAGTGGTAGCGGCCCTGCCCGTACACGACCATCGACGACGCCAACACCAGGCGGCCCACCCCGGCGGCGAACATCTGCGCCAACAGCACCGTGGTGGCGTAGTCGTTGTGGCCGCCGTAGGCCGGGGCGTCGGCGGCGTCCACGCCCGGGCCCACCATCGCCGCCTGATGACAGACCAGGTCCACGCCGTCGAGCAGGGGCGCCAGGGCGTCGGCGTCGCGGACGTCGACGCGGTGACATCCCTGCGGCAGCACCGGATTCGGGCCGTGCGCCGCGGGCAGCAACGCGTCGACGCCGACGACGTCGTGGCCCGCGGCCCGCAGCGCCGCGTCCACCCGCGAGCCGATGAAACCGGCCGCCCCCGTCAGCAACACCCTCATGGCAACTCGACGGGCAGGGTGACGCCGGTGTGCGGCAGGCAGTGGGTGCAGTTGCGTTCGCTGTCGACCCGGCCGATCGCGTCGCGCACCAGCTCCTTGAATCCCCCGATGTTCTTCTCGAATTCGGCGAGCACCTCGGCGATCGTCACCCCCTCGCCGGCCGTGACACCGGCGTCCAGGTCGGTGACCAATGCGATTGACGCGTAGCACATTTCGAGTTCCCGGGCGAGCACCGCCTCCGGATAGCCGGTCATGTTGACCAACGAGAACCCCGCCGAGGCGAACCACTGGCTTTCGGCGCGCGTGGAGAACCGGGGCCCCTGGATCACCACCATGGTGCCGCCGTCGACCACCCCGGGCAGCCCGGTGACGGAGGCGCGCAGCGTAGGGCAGTACGGGTCGGCGAAGTCGACGTGGATGCCGCCGGAGTCGAAATAGGTGTCCGGCCGGCCTCGGGTGCGATCGACCAGCTGGTCGGGCACCACGACGGCGCCGGGACCGTTCTCCGGTTTGAGGCTGCCGACGGCGCACGGGCCGAATATCCGTCGCACCCCGAGCTTGCGCAGCGCCCACATGTTGGCGCGGTAGGGCACGGTGTGCGCCGAGAACTCGTGGCCGGCCCCGTGCCGGGGCAGGAATGCGACCTCGTGCCCCCCGGCGGCGCCGATCGTCACCGGGGCGCTCGGCGGGCCGTAGGGCGTGTCGACCTCGATGGTGCGGGTGCCGGAGTCGAAGAACGTGTAAAAGCCGCTGCCGCCGATGACTCCGAGCATCCGCCCATTGTGGTGCATGCCCCCGGCCCGATCGCGGGTGCGGGCCCGCGCACGGCTCCTGGCAGGATGCGTGCGTGGCCAATTTCGGGCAGTGGATCTCCGGCGCGCGGCCGCGGACGCTCCCCAACGCGGTGGCGCCGGTGGTGGCGGGTACCGGCGCGGCGGCGTGGCTGGGATCCGCCGTGTGGTGGAAGGCGCTGCTGGCGCTGGCCGTCGCGGTGGCGCTGACCGTCGGCGTCAACTACGCCAACGACTACTCCGACGGCATTCGCGGCACCGACGACGACCGCGCCGGCCCCATGCGCCTGGTGGGCTCGCGGCTGGCCAGCCCGCGCGCGGTGCTCACCGCCGCGGTGGCGAGCCTGACCGTCGGGGCGGCCGCCGGCCTGGCCCTCGCGCTCGTCAGCGCGCCGTGGCTGATCGCCGTGGGCGCGGTGTGCATCGCCGGCGCCTGGCTGTACACGGGCGGCTCGAAGCCCTACGGCTACGCCGGTTTCGGCGAGATCGCCGTGTTCGTGTTCTTCGGCCTGGTCGCCGTGCTCGGCACCGAGTACACCCAGGCGTTGCGGGTCGACTGGGTGGGGCTGGCGCTGGCGGTAGCGATCGGGGCGCTGTCGTCCGCGGTGCTGGTGGCCAACAACCTGCGCGACATCCCCACGGACGCCCAGTCGGGCAAGATCACGCTCGCGGTGCGGCTGGGCGATGGCCGCACGCGCGTCCTGTACCAGGCGCTGCTGGCGACCGCGGGCGTGCTGACGCTGGTGCTGATGGCCGCGACGCCGTGGTGCGCCGTGGGCTTAGTGGCCACGCCGCTGGCGCTGCGCGCGGCCGGGCCGGTGCGCTCGGGGCGCGGCGGCCCGGAGCTGATTCCCGTCCTGCGCGACACCGGCCTGGCCATGGTCGGGTGGGCGATCGCGGTGGCCGCCGCTTTGGGGCTGGCCGGCTGATCGGCCGTGCGCGCGGCGGGCGATGGGATAACAATGAGGGACCGGCGTCGCGACTGACGGCCATAGACGCCCACCGAGCCAACACCGATCGGGGACAGCAATGACGCAGATCGCCGCGACCAGTGGACCGAAGAACATCGGATTGCTCAGCGTCGGGGCGTACCGCCCCGAGCGGGTGGTCACCAACGACGAGATATGCGAGAACATCGAGTCGTCCGACGAGTGGATCTTCTCCCGGACCGGGATCAAGACGCGGCGCTTCGCCGCGCGCGACGAATCCGCCGCGTCGATGGCCACCGAGGCGGGGCGGCAGGCGATCGCGACCGCCGCGCTGACGCCGTCGGACATCGACTGCGTGATCGTGGCGACCAGCACGCACTTCCTGCAGACCCCGGCGTGCGCCCCGGCGGTCGCCGCGGCGCTGGGCGCCACTGGTGTGCCCGCGTTCGACGTCTCGGCCGGATGCGCCGGCTTCGGCTACGCGCTCGGTGTGGCTGCCGACATGATCCGCGGCGGGACCGCCGCGAAGGTGCTGGTCCTCGGTTCGGAGAAGCTGTCCCCCACCGTCGACATGCAAGACCGCACCAACTGCTTCATCTTCGCCGACGGCGCGGCGGGCGTGGTGGTGGGCGAGACGCCCGATCAGGGCATCGGCCCGACCGTATGGGGCAGTGACGGCGAACAGGCCCTCGCGATCCGGCAGGACATCGACTGGATCGACTACATGGACGAGCCCACGGGCCCCCGCCCCTTCCTGCGGCTGGAGGGCAGCGCGGTGTTCCGCTGGGCGGCATTCGAGATGGGCAAGGTCGGCCGGCAGGCGATGGACGCGGCGGGTGTGCGGCCCGACGAGATCGACGTGTTCGTGCCGCACCAGGCCAACAGCCGGATCAACGAGGTGCTCGCCAAGAGCCTGGACTTGCGGCCGGACGCCGTCGTCGCCAACGACATCGAACACACCGGGAACACCTCGGCGGCTTCCATCCCGCTGGCGATGGCCGAGCTGCTGGCCACCGGGGCGGCCAAGCCGGGCGACCTGGCCCTGCTGATCGGTTACGGCGCCGGCCTCAGCTACGCCGCCCAGGTCGTGCGGATGCCCAACTTCTGACCGGACCTCACGCGTCATCGCCGCCGTCGTCGCCGTCCCCGTCGCCGTGCAGCCGCGCCCGCAGTTGCGCGCGTTCCCGGCGCCGGCGCTCACCGGCGATCGCCAGCGACGCGGTGGCGCGCCGGCGCAGCGGCCCGAACAACCAGATGCCCAGGGGCATGGCGATGATCAGAGCGAACAACGCGGCGACCACGATCGGAAACTGGCTGACCCCCATCAGCCACGCCGCCCCGTAGATCGCGGCGGCCAGCACCACCGCCAGCACCAGCCGCGCCGCGGCGTAGAGCAACACGTCAACGGCCGCCCGACGCCCGGCGCCCGGCGTCCCGTGCCCGGGGTCGCCAGTGTTGTTGTCGTTGGCTCCTTCTGACACAAGGAAGAGCCTACGGCGCGGGTATATTCGTCGAAGGAGGTGTTGAGTGCTCTACCTGCTGCTCGTCCTGATTTTGGGGACGCTGATCTACGTTGGCTGGCGGACGGCGCGGTCGCAGACCCATCGGGCGAAGACGCGCGTCATCGGGCCCGACGACGATCCAGAGTTCTTGCGGCGGTTAGGTCACGGCGACAAGTAGCCCTCGCGCTACGCGACCCCGGGGTTGCGCTGGTCGCCCGGGAAGCCGTCGGCGACGATGGCCGCCAGCTCGGTGAGCGCCTCGCGGGTCGACCGCTTCAGCCGGTCCAGGTCGATCTCGGCGCCCTCTTCCAGATGCGGGTCGAACGGCACCACCTGGACGGCGCGGCAGCGCCGCGAGAAGTGCTCGACCACCTTGTTCATGTCGACCTTGCCAGTGCGCGGGCGCACCGCGTTGATGACCGCGACCGAGTTGCGGACCATCTCCTCGTGGCCGTGCGCGTCCAGCCAGTCCAGCGTCGCCGACGCGCTGCGGGCCCCGTCGATGGACCCGGAGCTGACGACGACGAGAACGTCGGCCTTCTCGAGCACCGAGGCCATCACCGAGTGCAGCAGCCCCGGCCCGCAGTCGGTGAGCACCAGGCCGTAGAACCGCTCCAGGATGTCCAAGACCCGGGTGTAGTCCTCGGCGCTGAACGCCTCCGAAATGGCGGGGTCGGTTTCCGAGGCCAGCACCTCCAGGCCGCTTGGGCCCTTCGAGGTGTAGCGGCGGACGTCGCTGTAGCGCTCGATGGTCCCGGCGTCGTGCAGCAGCTGGCGCACCGTCGCCGCCGTCTCCAGCGGGATCTTCTGGCTCAGCGTGCCGCGATCGGGGTTGGCGTCGACCGCGACCACCCGGTCGCCGCGGATGGTGGCGAAGGTGGCGCCCATCGTCGCGGCGATCGTGGTCTTGCCGACGCCGCCCTTGAGCGACACCATCGCGATCCGGTAGCAGCCCCGCAACGGCCGGTTCACCTGTGCCACCAGGTTGTTGTAGCGGGCGGCTCGCGGGCTCTCCCCGAGGTTGATCAGGTGGCCGGACAGTTCGTAGAGCAGCCGGCGCCAGCCCTCTGACGGCGGCGGCTTGACGGGCCGCAGCAACATGCCGGTGGACAGCTCCGGGTACGGCGTGTGCGGCAGCGGCTCGGGCCGCGGCGGGACCTGGGTGGGCGGCGCGTCGGCGGGCGGGGCGTAGTAGGCGCCGTACGCCGTCGGGTCGACCCGCGGGATGCCGGTCACCGGGGTGGCGTCCCACGGCGGCATCCCGGCGGGCCTGGGCGCGGCGGGCGGCGGGGCGTCGCGGCGCTCGGCACCGGGGACCCGGCGTTCGGTGCGGAATCCGGCGAAGGCGCGGGTGGGCGCTTCGCCGCCATCGGCCGCTGACTCGTCGGCGCCGGCCGGCGCGCCCTCGGTCCCCTGTGGGGGCAGTTGCGTCGTCGGCTGATCGGGCGCCCCCACGCCCGTGGATGGTTGGTCGGACACGTGCACTCCCCCTTGTTTCACTCGGGTCGGTTGCTGGCGGTCACCCCACGCCCGCATACGAATGCAGGCCCACGGTCACCAGGTTAACGAAGAACAGATTGAAGACCATGGCCACGAACCCCGCGACGTTGATCCAGGCCGCCTTCCTGTCCCGCCATCCCGCGGTCGACCTGGCGTGCAGGTAGGCGGCGTAGATCACCCACGCGATGAAGGACACCGTCTCCTTGGGATCCCAGCCCCAGTACCGGCCCCAGGCCTCCTCGGCCCAGATCGCGCCGAAGATGACGCCGAAACCGAACACCGGGAAGGCGAAGATCGTGGTCCGGTAGGCAACCCGGTCCAGCGTCTGCGCGTCGGGGAAGCGCCGCACGATCCGGGCCAGCGTCCCCTCGGCGTCCGGTTCGCCCAGGCGCGAGGTGCGCAACAGGAACAGGATGCTGGCGATGCCGGCGACCATGAACACCCCGGAGCCCAGGCTGACCACCGACACGTGGATGGGCAGCCAGTAGGACTGCAGCGCGGGCATCACCGGCGCGGCGTTGGTGTACAGCCAGCGCCCGGACACCGTGAGCAGGATCAGCACCGGCACCAACAGGAAGACCCACAGCGGTCGGTACTGCGGGCGGCGCAACACGAAAGCCCCGGCGAGCAGCCCGCACATGCAGGTCAGGTTGATGAACTCGTACATGTTGCCCCACGGCACGCGCAGTGTGGCCAGGCCGCGCAGCACGATGCAGGCCAACAGCAGCCCGATGCCGAGGTAGACGACGGCCAACCCGGCCCGCCCGACGCGTTCGTCCAACGGACGCCGGGGCGCCTCCTCGACGATGCCGGGGGTGACGCTGTCCGAGGCGACCGCGCCGGCGTGGACGCGCTCGCGCCGGTCGACCCGGCGGCCGCCGGCGTACGCCAGCTCGTAGGCCAGCAGCAGCAGCGCGATGACGAGGGCCACCACGGCCGAGGTGAACGCCCAGTCGGAGTAGCGCGCCAGCGCGATGTTGACGTGCAGCGTGTTCATTTGACGTCCACCTGAGAACTCCTTCTGGACGCGGGGGGCTTGGCTGACGGCGCCACATCGGGCTCGCCCAGACCGGTCAGCACCCGCTCGGTCAACCGCTCGAACTCGTCGCCCCACCCGGAGTTGTCGGTGCGCGCCAGCCCGCCCAGTTCGACGTTCACCGTACCGGCCCCGGGGGTGAGCCTGGCCCACACCCGGCGGCGGCGCACCAGCAGCGACACCAGCAGGCCGGCCATCATGGTGATGGCGAAGACCAGCACCCAGGCCTGCCCGGGGTCGTGGGAGACCTGCAGGTTGACGAACGGCACGGCGCCGTCGAAGCGGACGACGGTGCCGGCGGCCGGGCCTTGATCGATCCGCACCTCCTGGCCGGCCCGCAGGTTGACGCGCTTCTCCTTGGTCAGCCGGCCCTGCTGGATCAGCCGCGGATCGAGCGTGAACAGCGATTGGGGCCGCCCGGTGTCCAGGCCGGTGTCCCCGCGGTAGATGTCGACGGCCACCGCCGGGGCGTTGAGGGCCGGGAAACTCGACGACAACAGCGTGCCGTCCAGCTGCTCGGTGGGCGCCAGCAGGCCCTGGATCGCGATCTCGTGCTGGCGGCGCTCGGCGGCGTTGGGGTAGGTGCCGGCGGGCGGGTCGATGCGCGCCACCCCGGACGAGAGCAGGGTCTGCGGATTGTCGGGCCGCCATTGCACGGTCGACGTGCGCGTCTGCCCGTCCGGGAACCGCACGGTGAAGGTCGGCGCGTACCCGTGGCCCTGCAGGTACACCCGGTCGCCGCCGACCCGCAGCGGGTGGTTGACCTCCAGCAGGTAGGGCCGCCAGTTGTTGGCCGCCACATCGCGGCCGGCCTGGTAGTCGATGTCGGCGGCGAACGAGGTGGCCTGCCCCGACGGCAGGTAGTGCGCCTGAAAGTCGTTGACCCGGATGCAGATCGGGTTCAGCGATGTGCCGTCGACGGTGTTACCGGCGCGGAAGGAGTCGAACGCGGCCGGCGAGGCCGAGCAGAAGCCCGGGCCGGAGTCGGCGATGACGATGACGTTGCCCTCGTAGCCGAACAGCTTGCCGACGGCCACCGCGACCAGCAGGCCCAGCAACGAGAAGTGGAAGACGATGTTGCCGAACTCGCGCAGGTAGCCCCTCTCGGCGGACACCTCGACGACTTCGCCTTCGTGCCGGATGGCCGTGCGCCAGCCGCGCAGCCGTCGGGTGATCCTGTTGGCCAGGGCGTTGAGGTCCGCGGCGTCGGCGGAGAGCTCGGCGCCGGCGTGCTTGGGCAGCCGGGCCAGGTTGCGCGGGGCGGGCACCGGGGTGGCGCGCAGGCTGCGGGCGTGCTCGATCATCCGCGGGGTCAGGCAGCCGACCAGCGAGACGAACAGCAGGACGTAGATGGCGGTGAACCAGAAGCTGGAGAACACGCTGAATGCCTGCAGCCGATCCAGCCACGGCCCGATCACGGGGTGCGCCTTGAGGTAGTCGTCGACCTTGCCGGCGTTGAGGCTGCGCTGCGGCAGCAGCGCCCCGGGTATCGCGCCGAGCGCCAGCAGGAACAGCAGCACCAGCGCGGTGCCCATGGACGTCAACGCGCGCCAGGTGTTGCGTCCCTTGGAAACGAGGCCAGCGATTGCCCGGCTCAAATCGGCAGCCTCACGTCGGACACGAACGCGTCGCGCAGCCAGGAGACGAAGTCGTTCCACACCCCGGTGACCAGCAGGGCGCCGACGGCGATCAGCAGCGCGCCGCCGAAGACCTGGATGGCCCGGGTGTGGCGGCGCAACCAGCCCAGCGCCCCCACCGCGCCCGCCGAGCCGAAGGCCAGCAGCACGAACGGGATGCCCAGGCCCAGGCAGTACGCGATCACCAGCACGATCCCGCGGGCCACGCTCGCGCCGTCGGTGGCCGAGGCCACCGTGATCACGCCGGCCAGCGTGGGCCCCAGGCACGGCGTCCAGCCCAGCGCGAACACCGCGCCCAGCAGCGGCGCCCCGGCGACGGTCGTCACCTGCCGCGGGCTGAACCGGGCCTGGCGTTGCAGGGCGGGGATGAGGCCGACGAACACCAGCCCCATGACGATCGTCAGCACGCCGCCGACCCGCTGCAGCAGCAGCTGGTTGGTGATCAGCGTGGTGGTCATGCCCAGGACGGCGACGGTGCCCAGCACGAACACCGCGGTGAAGCCCGCGACGAACAGCGCCGCCGAGCCCGCGACCCGCCACCGCGCCGATGGTGGGGCCTTGACGGCGCCGGGCGGCGGCTGCTCGTCCACCCCGACGACGGCCGCCAGGTAGGACAGATAGCCGGGCACCAGCGGCACCACGCACGGCGAGGCGAACGACACCAGCCCCGCCAGCAGGCAGACGCCGAGCGCCACCAGGAGCGGCCCGGCGGCGGCGATCTGGGTGAAGCCGGTCATCGCTCTTGGGCCAGCTTCTGGACGACGGGCTGCAGGTCGGCGGCCAGCAGTTCGCGCAGGAACACCGCCGCGACCCGGTGCTGACGGTCCAGCACCAGCGTGGACGGGATGACGGTGGTCGGGTATTTGCCGCCGAACGCGATCAGGGTGCGCATCGCCGGGTCGTAGATCGAGGGGTAGGTCACGTGGCGGTCGTTGACGAAGTCGAGCGCCGCCTGCCGGTTACCGTCGCGCACATCGATGCCCAGGAACGACACCCCGGTGTCGCGGGTGGCGTCGTACACCTGTTGCAGCTGGGCGACCTCGGCCCGGCACGGCCCGCACCACTGCCCCCAGACGTTGATGACGACGACCCGGCCGGCGAAGATCGGGTCGTCCAGGGACAACGGGTGGGCGGGGTCGGCCAGGTCGGGCCCCGACAGCGGGCCGGGGCGGCCGCGCGCGGACGGCGGGTTGTAGTAGATGTCGGTCTTCCCGCCCGGGGAGACGAATTCGAAGGTGCCGCCCTGGGCCACCGCGTCGTGACCGGAAGAGCAGCCCGCCACCAGGGCCACCACCGCCCCGGCCACCGCCAGCCGCCGCATGATTACGAGCCCGCCGGTTCCTGGTATTCGACGTCGACCAGCCGGTCGCCCTCGTACACCAGCGTGGTGATCGAGCACAGCCCGCACTGCCGCCGCCGCGGGTCGTGCCAGAGCCGCTGGCCGGTCACGTGCAGCCGCAGCGTCCACACCGGCAGTTGATGGCTGACGCACACCACCTCGCGGCCGGCGGCGCGGGCGCGCGCCTTGTCCGCCGCGGTCGTCATGCGCGCGGCGATCTCCGTGTAGGGCTCGCCCCACGACGGCCGGAACGGGTTGCGCAGCTGCCACCAGAACCGCGGGTCGCGCCAGGCGCCGTCGCCCGGGCCGACGCGGCGGCCCTCGAAGAAGTTCGCGGACTCGATGAGATCGGGATCGGTGTCGATGGCGACGCCGTGCTTGGCGGCGATGGGCTCGGCGGTTTCCTGGGCGCGTTGCAGCGGGGAGGCGATCACGGCGGCGACGTCGCGGCCGGCCAGCGCGTCGGCGACCGCGGCCGCCTGCGCTTTGCCCTTGTCGGACAGGTGGAACCCGGGCAGCCGGCCGTAGAGGACGCCGCTGGGGTTGTACACCTCGCCGTGGCGCACCACGTGCACCCGGGTCTGCTCGGCCATCAGGGCTTGTCCTTTCCGGCGGCCGCGCGGGCCGCGGCGGGCAAGGCTTCGGCGATCCGGTCGAACGCCGCGTCGTCCAGCGCCGCCGAGACGAACCAGGCCTCGAAGGCGCTGCACGGCGGGTAGACGCCCGCGTCGAGCAGGGCGTGGAAGAACGGCGGGTACCGCCACGTCTGGCTGGCCCGCGCGGACGCGAAGTCCGTTACCGGCGTGTCGGTGAAGAACACGCTGAGCATGTTGCCGCCTCGCGAAAGCTGGTGCGCTACACCGGCATTCGTCAACGCCTCGGTGAGCAGGGCGGCCAGCCGGTTGGCGTTGGTGTCCAGCGCGGCGTAGACGGCGTCGTCGGCGGCGCGCAGGGTCGCCAGGCCGGCGGCCACGGCGACCGGGTTGCCCGACAACGTGCCGGCCTGATACACCGGCCCCAGCGGTGCCAGCCGTTCCATCACCTCGGCGCACCCGCCGAACGCGGCGGCCGGCAGGCCGCCGCTCATCACCTTGCCGAAGGTGAACAGGTCGGCGTCGACGGGATCGATTCCGTACCAACCGCTTCGGCTGACCCGGAATCCGGTCATCACCTCGTCGACGATCAGCAGCGCCCCATGCTCCGCGGTGATCGCGCGCAGCGCGGCGTTGTAGCCGTCCGCGGGCGGGACGACGCCCATGTTGCCGGGGCTGGCTTCGGTGATCACCGCGGCGATCTGGTCGCCGAGCTCGGTGAAGGTGTGCCGCACGGCGTCAATGTCGTTGTAGGGCAACACGATCGTGTCGGCCGCCGCCGCTCCGGTGACGCCGGGCGAGGATGGTAGGCCCAGCGTCGCCACGCCGGATCCCGCGTCGGCGAGCAGCGCGTCGGCGTGCCCGTGGTAGCAGCCGGAGAACTTGACGATCTTGGGCCTGCCGGTGAAGCCGCGGGCCAGCCGGATCGCGCTCATCGTGGCCTCGGTGCCGGAGTTGACCAGCCGGATCCGCTCGACGGGCGGCACCCGTCCGATGATCTCGCGCGCCAGCTCGCTCTCCGCCGGTGTGGGCGCGCCGAAGGACAGGCCGGAAGCGGCGGCACGGGTGACGGCGTCCACCACGGCCGGATGGGCGTGCCCCAAGATCATCGGGCCCCAGGAGCACACCAGGTCGACGTAGCGATTGCCGTCGGCGTCGGTGAGCCGGCACCCGCGCGCCTCGGTGATGAACCGCGGGGTCCCGCCCACCGCGGTGAACGCGCGCACCGGCGAGTTCACCCCACCGGGGATGACGGCGCAGGCGTCGGAGAACAGCCGGGCCGACGCCGCCGTCGTCGCGGCGTGCGCGGTCGCCTGATCACTGCTTCCCATGGAGACCAGTGTCCCAGCCTTCGCGGCCCGCTCAACTACAGGGTGTAGCAGCCGGCCCGGACGCAGCTTGCTAAGGGTCTTGCCGGTCGGCCGACTGCGCCGCTTGGTAGTCGCGGCGGGCGGCCTCGCGTTCCCTGTCCGCCGCGCGTTGATGCGCGTCGACGTCCCCGAAGCCCTCCGCCACCGCGCGTTCGTGCACTTCGGCGGCGCGCTCGTGCGCGGCGCCCGCCTCGTAGTGGCGGTGCACCTCCCGGCGGTGCGCCTCCTCGTCGCGCTCGTGGGCGACCTCGGCCCGCTCGGCGGCACGCCGCAGGTCTTCGGAGGTGATCGCCTTGCCGGCGGCGAGCTCGCGCCCCCGGCGCAGCAGCTCGTCGGCCCGCCGCGCCGCTTGGTTACCCGCCGAGTCCGCCATGTTCAAACAGTAGACCCGCTCGCCCGAGAAATGTTTGGTTGCTGCCGGGCGGCGCGGGCGAGTTGGATGAGGGTATGCAGATGCCGCAGGGGCTCGCCCGGTTCAACCGTCACGTCACCAATCCGATCCAGCGGCTGTGGGCCGGCTGGCTGCCACCGTTCGGGATCGTCGAACACGTCGGCCGCCGCTCGGGCAAGCCCTACCGCACACCGGTGAACGTGTTCAGCGCCGACGTCGACGGCAAGCCCGGGGTGGCGATCTTGTTGACCTACGGCCCGGACCGGGACTGGCTGAAGAACCTGAAGGCCGCGGGCGGCGGCCGGATGCGCCGCAACGGCAAGAGCTTCGGCATCGCCGATCCCCAGGTGGTCACCAAGGCCGAGGCGGCCGCGCACGTAAAGCCCCGAACGCGAACGGTTTTCGCGAGACTGCCGTTCGAGGACGCGGTGTTGCTGACGAAAACCGGCTGAGCCGGTCGGGGCGCGCCGACGTCAGGCCTCGGGGTCGTCCCGGCGGGCCCGGGCGCGCCGTTTGCCCTCGTGCATCGCCGCCACCCGGGCGATCGGAATCGCGCGGCCCTGCTCAATGAGGTCGTCCGGCAGCCGCTGCGGAGGGGGCATGTGCTCGGCCCACGGGTCGCTCCCGGCAAGGGCATCGATGGCCGTGTGAATGGTGAAGTCGCCCGGGCGCACGGAATCGAGATCCGACCAGGCGAGCGGAAACGACACCGGCATGCCCTGGCGCAGGCGCGGGCTGTAGGCGGCGACGACCGTCGCCCCGCCGGCGCGGGTCGAGTCCACGAACACCTTGCCGGCGCGGTCGGCGACGATGAAAGCCGTTGTCGCCCTTTGCGGATCGAGCGCCTCGGTGCGAGCCGCGAGCGCCCTGGTCGCGGCCGCGACGTCGTCCACCGCGGCGGCGCCGTCGACCGGCACGAACACGTGGACCCCCTTGGCGCCGCTCGTCTTAACCGCGCCCGCCAAGCCGCTGTCGGCCAATGCCTGCCGGACCGCGTGGGCGATGGGGACCACCGCGGTGAAGTCGTCGTCGCCCGGCGGGTCGAGGTCGAGCACCAGATGCGTCGGCCGACGAGGATCGGCGACCAGACCGAGGGATGGATGGTATTCGACGGCGCGCTGATTGCCCAGCCACAACAGCGTCCGCAGGTCGTCGCAGACGACATAGTGCACCTGACGTTTCGATGCCTCCGCCCATACCGGGACGGTCCGCACCCAGGCCGGTGCGTATTTCGGCGCGTTCTTCTGCATGAACGGGGCCTGCCCCCGCAGCACACGCAGCACAGTGAGCGCGCGACCGGCCAGGACCGGCAACAATCGGTCGGCCACCGCGTCCAGGTAATCGATCAGGTCGCGCTTGGTGGCTCCGGCGTCCGGGCTCAGCGGCTGGTCCAGGTTGGTCAAATCGACACCGGCGCGGCGCTCGTCGGTTGTCATGGCAAAATCACTCTTCCGCGGCGATCGCGCGGCGATTACCGATTCGCCTGCGGGCCACGAAGTACATCCCGATCACCACGCCCCACGACAGCAGGCTCAGCCAGAGTTGGCTGCGGGCCGAGCGGTCGAACGCCATCTGCACCAGCACCGCGGTGATTCCGGCCAGGGTGAGGATCGACAACACCGGGAAGAACCACATCTTCACCCGTAACTTTTCGGTTGGGGTGCGGCGGCGCAGGACGATCTGCGACAACGCAATCAGCCAGTAGACGAACAGGATCACCGCGCCCGACGAGTTGAGCAGGAAGAGGAACACGGTGTTGGGCGCGACCCGCGCCATGACGACGCAGCCGAACCCGACCGCCGACGAGCACAGGATGGCGATGTGTGGAACGCCTCGCCCGCTCAACTGCACCAACCGCGTCGGCGCCTCGCCCCGGTCGGCGAGCACGAACAGCATCCGCGATGCGGTATAGAGGCCCGAGTTCAGGCAGGACAGCACCGCGGTGAGCACCACCGCGTTCATCACCTGATCGGCGCCGCGCAGCCCCAGGTGGTTGAGGGCGGCCACGTACGGTGAGGAACCGAGTTCCACGGAGTCCCAAGGCAATATCACCACCAACAGGAACACCGAACCGACGAAAAAGACACCGATGCGCGCCACCACCGATCGGGTCGCCTTCTGAACCGCGAGTTCGGGATCCCGGCTTTCGGCGGCGGCCACCGTGACGATCTCGGCGCCGACCATGGAGAAGATCACCACCACGATGGCGGCGAAGACCGCCCCGACGCCCTTGGGGAAGAACCCGCCGTGAGCGGTGAGGTTGCCCAGTCCGCCGGGGTGGCCCGGCACCAGTCCCAGGACGAACACCGTGCCCACCCCGAGAAAGATCACGATGGTCGCGACTTTGATTCCGGCGAACCAGAATTCGAATTCGCCGAAGGAGGACACCGAGAACAGGTTGGTGGCGGTCATCAAGACCATCAGGCCCAGCGACAGCAACCACAGCGGGGCGTGAAACCAGTAGTTGAGCACCTTGCCGCCGGCGACCGCCTCGAAGCCGACCACGATCACCCAGAAGTACCAGTACAGCCAGGCCACCGAGAACCCCGCCCAGCCGCCCAGGGCCTTGCCCGCGTAGTCCGCGAAGGATCCGGTCGACGGGTTCGCGGCCGCCATCTCGCCCAGCATGCGCATCACCAAAACGATCAGCAGACCGCACAGCGCGTACGTCAGAAACGCCGCGGGGCCGGTGTCTTTGATCACCACACCGGAGCCGACGAACAACCCGGCACCGATGACACCGCCGAGCGCGATCATGCTGAGCTGACGCTGCGACAGTCCTTGGCGCAGTTGTCCAGTGCCGGCCATCGATGGCGGTGTGGGCCGCGGTCAGTCCAGGCGGGTGGCCACCACGGACCACACCGGCAGGTGCACCCGGTGGTCTTCCAGCAGCGGGTCGATGACGCCCAGCCGGTGCACCAGCGGCCGCATCCGCTCCAGAATTTCGCCCTGCTGCTCGGACGCGAACGTCTTCATGGCGTCGAACGTCTCCTTGAGAAAGCGGGCTTGGTAGGTCGTGCTGCCCAGGTAGTCGATGCGCCACCCGTTGGCGCCGAACACCCGCTCGAAGTTGTCGGCGGGGATGGCCGTCCACTGCAGGCCGTTGACGTTGTGGGGGCTGAACTCGAACATGTACAGCCGCGCCCCGGGTTTGGTGGCCCGGTGCAACGCCTGGGCGTACCGCGTCTGGACGACTCCGTCGTTGAGGAAGACGTGATAGAACGCGCTGTCCACCACCGTGTCGAATCGGCCCTCGAAGCCGTCGAGCTTGGTGGCGTCGGCCACCTGGAAATCGACCTGCACCCCGGCGCGCTCGGCGTTGCGCTTGGCGCGCTCGATGGCCGACGGCGAATCGTCGATCCCTGTTGCCGAATACCCATGCGCCGCAAAGTGAATGGCGTGATAGCCCGGGCCGGTGCCCGGGTCGAGCACCTCGCCGCGGATCCCGCCGTAGGCCACCAACTGCTGCACGGCGGGCTGCGGGCCGCCGATGTCCCAGGGGATCCGCCGGTCGGTGTGTTCCGCCTCGTCGTACAGCGGTTCGAAACCGGCGACGTTCGCGTCCGTCATGTCTTCTCGCTTCCTCGCGCCTGACGACTGCGAACGAGACTACTGCGCGGACGGCTCAGAGGTGCAGGTCTTGGTCGCGGATCAGCGCCGTGGCGAGCACGCTGATGGCGGCCGTCGCCACCAGGTAGCCGCACGCCAGCCACGGGGCGCCGCCGAGGGCGGCGATGAGCGCGGTCATGATCATCGGGGTGACGCCGGAGGCGTAGATGCCGGAGAACTGGTAGACGAACGACAGCCCGGTGTAGCGGGTACTGGTGGGATACAGCGACGAGTACAACGTGCCCTGCGCCCCGTAGAACAGCGCGTGCACCACGCCGAACACGATGATCAGGGCCACCCCGAACCAGACCAAATTCCGCGTGCCGAACAGCGCGAAGGCGGGAAACGCCGCGAGGCCGTAGCAGGCGACGCCGGTCAGATACACCCGGCGCGCGCCGAACCGGTCGGTCAGCGCGCCGGACACCGGCAGCAGGACCGCCATCAGCAGGGCCGCGGCGGTCACCACCACCAGGACCGACACCCGATTGAAGCCCAGCGCCCCGGTGGCGTAGCTGATGGCGAACACGCCCCAGGTGTTGAACGCCGAGCCTTCGGCCCAGCGAGACAGCAAGCCCAGCACGGTGTTTCGCCGCGACCGGGGCTCGCGGACGATCTCGCGCACGGGCACGGTGGCGGTGGCCTCCGCCTCGCGCAGCTCGCGGAAGGCCGGGGTCTCCTCGACCCGCAACCGCACCACGACGCCGATCACCACCAGCACCAGGCTCAGCAGAAAACCGATGCGCCAGCCGTAGGCGAGGAAGCGTGCCGGGCCCAGGGCGATCTGCAGGAAGGCGAATATGCCTGTGCCCAAAGCCAACCCGAGCGCCAGGCCGATCTGGGGAATCGCCCCGAAGCGTCCGCGCCGGCCCGCGGGGCTGTGCTCCACGGCGAGCAACACGGCGCCCGCCCACTCGCCGCCGAGGGCGAAACCCTGCAGGATCCGCAACGCCAGCAGCAGCAGCGGCGCCCACACCCCGATCTGGGCGGCGGTCGGCAACACCCCGATCAGCGCCGTGGCGATACCCATGATGAGCATGGTCAGCGCCAGGCTGCGCTTGCGGCCGATCCGGTCCCCGATGTGGCCGAACACCAGCCCGCCGATCGGCCGCATGACGAACCCGACGGCGAACGTCGCGAACGCCAGCAGCGTGCCGACCAGCGAGCTCTCGCTGGGAAAGAAGACCTTGTTGAACACCAGGCCCGCAGCGGTCGCGTAGAGGAAGAAGTCGTACCACTCGACGGTGGTGCCCACCAGGCTGGCCGCGACGACGACCCGCAGGCGATGGCGTCGCTGCGCGGCGGATTCGTCGACCGGGCCGGCGATCGCGTCCAGACCCGCGCCGGTGGCGGGCGCCGGCAAGGTGGCCGCCATGGCGTTAGTGGGCCGAGGCGACCGCGAACGGCGTCGCCGATACCGGATGTGACTGACGCCGGTTGGGATGACGCCACAGGCCCATCCGCTCCAGCAGCGGCAGCACGCCCTCGCCGAACCAGTAGGCCTCCTCCAGGTGCGGATAGCCCGACAGGATGAAGTGGTTGATGCCGAGTTTGGCGTATTCGGCCAGCCGCTCGGCGACCTCGGCGTGCGACCCGACCAGCGCGGTGCCCGCTCCCCCGCGCACGAGGCCCACACCGGCCCACAGGTTGGGCCCGACCAGCAGCCGGCCGCTGCCGCCGCCGTGCAAGTCCAGCATGCGGCGCTGCCCCTCCGACTCGCTGCGGGCCAGGCTGGCCTGCACCCGCTCGACGTCGGCCGGGTCGACGGCGGCCAGCAACCGGTCGGCCTCGGCCCAGGCCTGCTCGGCGGTGTCGCGGCTGATCACGTGAATTCGCAAGCCGTACTGCAGGATTCGGCCGGCGTCGACGGCCAGTCCACGGATCCAGTCGAGCTTCTGGGCGACCGCCGCGAGCGGCTCGCCCCAGGTGAGGTACACGTCGGAGTGCTTCGCGGCGACGGGGCCGGCCGACGCCGAGGATCCGCCGAAGAACACCGCGGGTATGGGGTCGGGCGGGTTGTTCAGCTGCGCGCCCTCGACGCGAATGTGTTCACCGGCGAAGGTGACCGGCTCCGGTGAGGTCCACAGCTGGCGCACCACGTGCAAGAACTCGGCGGTGCGCGCGTAGCGCGCCTCCTTGTCCAGGGAATCCCCGTAGGCCCGCTGCTCGTGCGGTTCGCCGCCGGTGACGACGTTGAGCAACAGCCGCCCGCCCGAGTGCCGCTGGAACGTTCCGGCCATCTGGGCGGCCAGGGTGGGGCTCAGCAGCCCGGGCCGGAACGCCACCAGAAACTTCAGTGTCTCGGTCGCCTCGACCAGCATCGCCGTCGTCAACCACGCGTCCTCACACCACAATCCGGTCGGCGTGAGCACCGCCTCGAAACCGTTGTCCTCGGCGGCCGCACAGATCTGGTGCAGGTACTTCAGCGTCGCGGGCCGGTCGCCGGACATCGGCGTGCCGTGCCCGCCCGCCACCAGGTTGCGGGAATCCCCGTAGGTCGGCAGAAACCAATGGAACGCCAGACTCATCCTCAATCCTCTTTCGAATCCACGACGCGCGACACGAGGTTCCATCCTGCGCAAATCGCGCCCGGCGCGGGAGGGTTGAAACCGTCGAGATTGCATCCCACCCGGGCCGTGCGGCGGGGTGGCGGGAACCCGGTCCGGCGGGCGGGTCGGGCGCGCGCCCCCGGCCGCGCTCGGCTGGTCTTTCGTTGTGGCAGAGAGGAATACGGCCGGACATCACGGTGCCGTCGGGGCAGCCGGGCCGACGGAACGGCCCCTAGCATGGTCGCGCAGGTAACCGGTTGGAGACCGATCGGTCACGCCAGGTCACACAATGCTTCCATTTCAGCCTGGCTCGGGCGGCAATGCGCACTCAGCGCGGCATCATTGCGATCATGCCTGAGCTGACACGCCGGGCGGTGCTGCGGGGAGCCGGCACCGGCCTGGGCGCCGCTGGCGTGTTCGCCTTGAGTGCCCTGCTCGATCCGGTCAGACCGCTGGCCGCGACGTTGCCGCAGGCTCCCGCGCCGTTCGAGCCATCTGCGGCGAGCAGCAACCTGCCGACCAGGATCACCGGTTCGTTCGTCTCCGCCGCCCGTGGGGGCGTGAAAACGAACTACGTGATCGCCTTGCCGCCCGGTCACACCGGAATGCTGCGCCCCGTGATCGCCCTGCACGGCAAGGACGGCGACGCGAACATGATGCTCGACTGCGGTGTCGAGCAGGGCCTGGCCCAGCTGGTCAAGGAGGGCAAGCCGCCGTTCGCGGTGGTGGGCGTCGACGGTGGCAGCGACTCCTACTGGCACAAACGGGCCGACGGCACCGACTCCGGTGCGATGGTGCTCGACGAGCTGTTGCCGATGCTCTCGTCGATGGGTTTCGACACGTCGAGGGTGGGCTTGATGGGTTGGTCGATGGGCGGATACGGGGCGTTGCACCTGGGCGCCAAGCTGGGCCCGGCGCGGACCGCGGGGATCTGCGCCATCAGCCCGGCGTTGTACACCTCGTTCGCCGAAACCGCGCCGAAGGCCTTCGACAGCGAAGACGACTGGACGAAGAACAGCGTGCTGGGCTTGCCGGCGTTGTCACAGATCCCGCTGCGGGTGGATTGCGGCACCTTCGACCGGTTCTATCCCGCCACGCGGCAATTCGTGAACCAACTCAAAACGCCACCGACGGTCAGCTTCACGGTCGGCGGACACGACATGACCTGGTGGCGTCTCATGTTGCCCGGCGAACTCGCCTGGATGGCGACCTAGGGAGAAGCGATGACGAAAATTCGCCCGAACTCGTCGGCGTGTGCGCGAGCGGAAATGAACTTCTTGTCACCGAGGAACGTCATACTAGGGAAGGGTTTTGGGAGGTTTCGGGGATGACTCAGCTGCTGCTGGTCTGCATTGCAGCCGCCACTCCCGTCGCCGGTTTCGGCTTGCTGAACTTGCAAGCCCGCCTCGAGCGATGGGACTACGAGCGCCACGCCGAGGACTGAACCGCCCCAGGGTCAGATCGACAGCTGCGTACGGATCAGCGGCGCGATCTTGTCCGCCATGTACTGATGCCCCGCGTCGTTCGGGTGCACGCCGTCCGCGCCGATCAGATCGGGCCTGCCGACGAACCAATGCTCGGCGATCGGGTCCACCCACGTCGCCCCCACAGACGCGGCCGCGCCGAAGAGCGCGTCGCGCACCTGCAGCATGGGCAGGGGCACATCGGCGGTCGGCCACGGCGGCCCGATCACCAGGAACCGTGCGGACGGCGCCAGCCGCCGGGCCAAATCGAATGTGCTGCGGGCCCTTTGGCCGACCACGAACGGATCGACGGTCTCGTCGTTGCGGGAGCCGAAGAACACCACCAGCACGTCGTCGCCCTGCACGGCCCTGCCGGTCAGGTCCTCGAAGACGCTGCCGTGGTCGCCCGGCATGCCGTAGCCGGCCCTGCCCTCGGCCGCGACGTCGGCCGAAATCCGTTCGCCCCGCGCGGCGAGCCCGTCCCAGGCCCGGGCGGGCCATGACCTCGGGCCGATCCCGCCCTCGCCGGTGCCGGTGGTGTAGGAGTCCCCGATGACGGCGAGGTGGTTCAACCGGAAATCCAGCGTCAGGGTGTCGTACGTACGCACCTGAGCCGGATAGGCGATGCCGACGCCCACCAGAAACGCCAGGCCGATGACGAAAGTGGCCAGACGACTCACTACTACCTCCCCTCCCACGGCATCGTCATGTGCCACTGCATTGTCATCGATTATCCGGCTTGCGCCTTCCGCGCCGCGGCGTCCGTCACACCGCGCGGGCCGAAATCGCTTCCCGCGAACGGTCGATCGGATGCACCTTGCCGCTCGGCGGCTCGTCGGGCTCGCTTCTCGCGGTGACGGCTTTCACGTCGACCATTTTGCGCATCCACCGGCGGGCGGGCTCTTCGACGAAGTGATACATCAGCACCGAGATGACCACCGCGATGGCAAGCAGCCCAATGACATTCCATTTCCACGGATTGTCCTGCGGCCGCAGCTCGAACTGCTCGACGGACCATCCCCAGGCGGTGTGCACCAGCTCGTGAACCATGTACAGGCAGAACGAGATCTGCCCGCCGTAGACCATCAACCTGGTTGAGAGCACCCGCGGCAGGCTGCCCACGCCGATCGCCAGCGTGATCACCAGCGGGATGAACAGAATGTCGACCACCCCGCCGCTGTCGTTCTCCACCACACCCGAGATCGGGTGCGCGTCAAACCAATACAGGATGCCCACCATCGCGGCCAGCACAAGCAGCGACAGGTACCCGGCGACGCGGCGGCCGCGGTCGGTCAACCGCAGCCTGCGCACGGCGGCGCAGGCCAGCGCGCCGGCGGTGAATTGCGTGACGATGCGGGGCAACCAGCTCCACGGCGTGTAGAAGTGGCCGCTGGCCAGCAGCATGACCACCGGCGGCAACGCCGCCGCGAAGGCCAGCACCATCAGGCTGCGCGCCCGGGTCGCCTGCTTCATCCGCAGGATCACCAGCACCAGGAAGCCGAACAGCAGGTAGGCCAGCCACTCGGCACTGATCGACCAGGCCGGCCCGTCCCAGCTGGAGTCGTCGAAGAACGGCACGAACCACAGCTGCACCAGCAGGATCTGGCGGACGTAGCTCATGGCGGTGAGCCCGGCGGCGTCGGGCGACGGCACGTGGCCGACGTGCAGGGTGAGGATCACCCACAGCGCGGCGAGGTGGAGGGTGACCAGGTATACCGGCCACACCCGGGCCAGGCGCAGCCACAGGAAGTGCAGGGTCGCACGCGTCGACCAGGACCGGCCCATCTTCTCGAGGTAGTTCCACGTCAGCACGAACCCGCTGAGGATGAAGAACAGGTCGACGCCCTGGGCGCCGCAGTTGAGCACCGGGGCCAGGGCGTCACGGAAATCGGGCCCCACGTCGCCCAGCATCGGCCGGAAATGGAACAGCACGACCCACAGCGCGGCGATGATGCGCAGTCCCGTCAGGGCCTTGATCTCTCCCCTGATCTCTGCGCCGCGCACAAATGCTCTTTCTGCCTGGACTCTGCTGTTCGCCTGCCAACTCGGCCCACCGGGCGACCACGCGGTTTCACCGCCCCCGCCGCGCAACCGGTAGCCCTGGCAGCCTAGCAGCGCGATAGCCCCGACGCGCGGACGGTTGTGGTGTGGCACGCGGTCTTTCGGCGAGTGTTTTCCACGCCACAGGTTTGCTCGGGGACCGCGAAAACGGCGGCGAAAATCGCTTCTTACCGAACCGTTAGGTGCGGCTTTCCCCCTCCTTAACCTTGCGGATTAGCGTCGGGAGGCGTAGCGAACGCCACGGAGAGCGAGGGGTGTTCATGACGATCGCCGACATCCTGACGCGCGAGCAAAATGGCATCTTCCGCTGCGGCGGCGCCTGGGTCCGGGCCCACCGCCGCCAGCTGGCGACCGTGGTGACGATTCGGGGTGAAATCGACGCCGTCAATGCCGAACAGGTCGGCTACCACATTCGGCGTTTCATCCTCGGCGAGGACCACGTGGTGCTCGACATGGGCGAGGTGAGCCAATTTGCTCCGGCGGGCCTTTCGCTCTTGCAAACCTTCGACGAGGATTGCCGCGCGGAAGGCGTGCAGTGGACCCTGGTCGCGAGCCCGGCGGTCGCCGAACTCCTGGGTGACGACGGCGATTTCCCCTACGCGCTATCGGTGCACGAGGCGCTGCACGACGTGGCCGATGCCATCGCCACGCGCCGCCGGTTGGCTTTGCCGCTGATCAGGACGTCTTAGCGCGCCGCGCACGGCGCTGCCTGGCGGTTCCGACCACCGCCAGCACCCCCGCGCTGGTCAGCAGCAGCAGGGTCAGCAACAGCAACTGCGGGTCGTACACCAACGACGTGGTGAACGGCTGCCCGTCGGCGATCGGCGCGACCGCCACCGTGTGGTGCGAACGAAACCAGCTCACCCCGGCGCCCGCCAGCGCCGCGCAGGCGGCGGCCAGTTCGATCAGGGCCCTGGTGCTCCAGGAACGGGTGCTCACTGTTCGGTGCCGGCGTCGTCGTCGGCGATGTCGGATCCGGCCGGTTCCACCCGCTCCTGAACCAGCGGGGTCAGCGCCGCCCGCAGCTCGCGGTGCCGTCGCGCCCACGCCTGCGCGTAGCGATCCCCGGTCAGCTTCAGACCGATGCCGACCCGGCCGCGGGGCACCCCGACCAATTCGCCGAGGGCGCGCGCCGACTGCCACCGCGCCAGCTCCTTGCCGGAGGCCTCGTGGTTCTCGGGTTCGGGATAGACCTTGAGGATCTCGCGCACCAGGATGGTTTCGGTGCCCTGGCGCAGGGCGTCCTCGGTGAGCTCCACCGAGACGTGGATCCGCGCCGCCTTCACCTGCAACCCGACGAAACCCGACACCAGCACCAGGAAGATCACCGGAATCAGGAACGACACCGGGGCGCCGCTCCAGACCTCGATCAGGATCATCGCGCTCGCGGCCACCGGGCCCCACAGCACCCATATCCAGCTGGCGCCCGATTCGTGGAACAACGGCTTCGGTTCGGCGTCCCTGCCTGTAGTCTCGGAATTCACAGCAAGCCCCATCTCACGAAAGCCAACCGGCCACGTCCGCGGCCCAGTACGTCAGCACGATATCGGCTCCGGCGCGGCGAATGCTCGTCAACGACTCGAGCGCCGCGACGCGTTCGTCGATCCAATTGTTCGCGGCCGCAGCGCAAATCATGGCGTACTCACCGGAGACCTGGTAGGCGGCCACCGGCACGGGCGAGACGTCCGCCGCGGCGGCCACCACGTCGAGGTAACCCAAGGCGGGTTTGACCATCAGGATGTCCGCGCCTTCGTCGAGATCCAGCCGGATCTCGCGGAGCGCCTCGCGGAAGTTGCCCGGCTCCTGCTGGTAGGTGCGCCGGTCCCCGGACAGGCTGGAACTGACCGCCTCGCGAAACGGCCCGTAGAACGCCGACGCGAATTTCGCGGCGTAGGCCAGGATCACGACGTCGGTGTAACCCGCGGCGTCCAGGCCGTCGCGTATCGCCGCCACCTGGCCGTCCATCATGCCGCTCGGCCCCACCACGTGTGCGCCCGATTCCGCCTGTGCCACAGCGAGTTTCACGTAGCGGGCCAACGTGGCGTCGTTGTCCACCCGGCCCCTGGCGTCCAGCACGCCGCAGTGGCCGTGATCGGTGAACTCGTCCAGACAGGTGTCGGCCATCAGGACCGTCGCGTCGCCGAGATCCTTGGCCAAGTCCCGCAGGGCGAGGTTGAGGATGCCGTCGGGGTCGGTGCCGGCCGACCCGGTCGAGTCCTTGTCCTCGTCGCGGGGCACACCGAACAGCATCAGCCCGCCCACGCCGGCGGTGACGGCATCGGCGGCGGCGCTGCGCAGCGAATCGCGGGTGTGCTGCACGACGCCGGGCATCGACGCGATCGGCCGTGGCTCGTCGATACCGTCGGCGACGAACATCGGCAGCACCAAATGCCTTGGCTCCAAAGACGTCTGCGCCACCAAGCGACGCATCGCGGGGGTGGAGCGCAGCCGGCGCGGGCGCTGCCGCGGATAAGCCATTGGCTAGCTCCTTTTGCGGCGACCCACTAGCGCCTGCGGCTCTTCTTACGCGGCGGCGGCAGCGCGCCCTCGGCGCGCAACCGCGCGGCGTGTTCGGCCAGCGCGTCGACCAGCGGACCGACGGCGGCCGTCTCCGGCTGGACGTCCACCCGCAAACCGAACTCGGCCGCGGTCTCGGCGGTCTTGGGACCGATGCAGGCGATGATCGTCCGCGCGTGCGGCTTGCCCGCGATGCCGACCAGGTTGCGCACCGTGGAGCTGGAGGTGAAGCACACGGCGTCGAAGCCGCCGGTCTTGATCATCTCCCGCGTCTCCGCCGGCGGCGGCGCGGCCCGCACCGTCCGGTAGGCCGTGACATCCTCGATCTCCCAACCGCGTTCGCGCAGCCCCTCGGCCAGCGTCTCGGTGGCGATGTCGGCCCGCGGCAACAGGACCCGGTTCACCGGGTCGAAAATGCTGTCATAGGGCGGGAAGTCGTCCAGCAGACCCAGCGACGACTGCTCGCCGGCGGGCACCAGCTCGGGGCTGATGCCGAACGCGCGCACCCGGTCGGCCGTCGACTCGCCCACACAGGCGATCTTCACGCCCGAGAACGCGCGCGCGTCCAGACCGAACTCGCCGAACTTCTCCCACACCGCGCGCACCGCGTTGGTGGAGGTGAAGACCACCCACTGGAACCGGCCGTCGACCAAGCCCTTGACGGCCCGCTCCATCTGAGCGGGGCTGCGCGGCGGCTCGACGGCGATGGTCGGGACCTCGATCGGCAGCGCGCCGTAGGACGTCAGCCGCTCGCTCATCTCGCCGGCCTGGTCCTTGGTGCGCGGCACCAGCACGGTCCAGCCGTACAGCGCGCGGCTCTCCCACCAGTTCAGCTTCGCCCGGCTGGCCACCGTCTTACCGATGGTCACCACCAGCGGCCCGGTCAGAGGGCCGGCCGGGTCCGTCCCGCCCAGCACGGCGGAGTCGGTCAGACCGCCCAGCGTCGTCTCGATCGACCGCTGCTGGCAGGTGGTGCCGTGCGCGGTCACCACGCACGGGGTGGTCTCGGCCAGCTCGTGCTCGATGAGCGTGCGCGCGGCGTCGGCCAGATGCGACGTGGTGGCCTGCAGGATCAGCGGGCCGGGCGCCGCGGCCAACGCGTCCCAATCGACGTGCGGGTCGCGCACGTCGGCGACGGTGTGCGACGAGCCCAGCGGGAGCCCCGCGTAGGTGGGCACGGCGCCGGTGGGGGCCAGGCCGGGCACGATCTCGAGGTGTAGGTGGCTGCGCGCGACGGCGTTCACCTCGGTGATGACCGCGTCGACCGTCAGCGGGTCGCCGGCCACCAGCCGCACCACGTCGGCGCCGGCGCGGGCCTCGGCGGTCAGCGTCTTGGCCACCTCGGCGGGCTCGCCGAGGGCCGGGCGCACATCGGGGCCGGCCGTTATCACCGCGGGTTGATCCGGGCCGGTGGCTGCATCACTGTTGCCGGCCGGGGCATCTGCCGGTGCCGGACCGGAAACCGGCGGCAGGTCCTTGCCGATCAGCGCCAGCACGGCCTCCGGCACGTCGGGGTCGGTGAACACCAGGGCGGCGTTCGCCAAGACCGTGGCGGCCCGGGTGGTCAAGAGTCCCGGGTCCCCTGGCCCGGAACCCACGTACGTGATGCGGCCGGGTCTCGGCTTACGCCCTCGCGTCGTCATTGTCGCTCCCACGTCACTCGCAATTAATTTCCTCGTGCAGGGTCCTGCCGCGCCTCGGCCATGAGTTCTCGGGCGCCGAGTTCGAACAACTCTGCGGCGACCGAGACCCCCAGCTCTCGCGCCCGGTCGGCGGAGCCGATCCCGGATGCGCGGATCACGTCGGACCCGTCCAGCGCCGCCACGCAACCGCGCAGCGACAGCTCGTCGAAGACCCGGCCGTCCTCATCGATGGACTCGACCACCTCGGCGATCGCGCCCACCGGTGCGGAACAACCGGCCTCCAGTTCGGCCAGCAGGGCTCGCTCCGCGGTGACCGACGCGCGCGTGTCGGCGTCGTCCAACTCCGCCAGCACCGCCGCCAGATCGTCACCGGCGCGGCATTCGACGGCGAGCGCGCCCTGAGCCGGTGCTGGCAACATCTGCACCGGCTCTAGCGTCTCGGTGACATCGTCGAGGCGACCGAGCCGGGCCAGTCCGGCCCGAGCTACCACGATCGCGTCAAGATCACCACTGCTTACCCTGTTCAACCTGGTATCTAGGTTGCCTCGTAGGGGGCGGATTTCCAAACCGAGACCCAATGCTCTAAGCTGCGCGGCCCTGCGCGGGGACGACGTGCCCACCAGCGAACCCGGCGGCAACTCCCCGAGCACCAGCCCGTCGCGGGCCACGACCACGTCGCGCGGGTCGTTGCGCGGCGGTATCGCCGCGATGGTGAACCGCGGGTCGTCCGCCGTCGGCAAATCCTTGTGGGAGTGCACCGCGGCGTCCACCCGGCCGTCGTCGATGGCCTCGCGCAGCGCGGTCGTGAAGGCCCCGACACCCAGGGTCTCGATGGGCGCCGACGAGCGGTCGCCGGCGGTGGTGATGATCACCAACTCCGCGGGGTGGCCATTGGCGATCAAGGCGTCCCTGACTACGCCGGCCTGGGTGGTGGCCAAGAGGCTGCCCCGGGTGCCTATCCGGATCACGTTCGCCAATCGGCTACTCGGCCACTTCTTGGGTTCCGGCGTCGAATCCCGTTGACACAACGGGCAATTCGCCCGCGGCTACGGCGTCGACGGCGGTCTGGTCGAGTTCGAAGAGCTCGCGCAACGCCTCGGCGTAGCTGTCACCACCCGGCGCGCTGGCGAGTTGTTTGATCCGCACGGTGGGCGCGTGCAGCAGCTTGTCCACGACCCGCCGCACGGTGCGCGCCACCTCCTCGCGCTGGGCGCTCTGAAGGCCGGGCAGCCGGTTGTCCAGCCGCAGCAGTTCCGCCTCCACCACGTCGGCGGCGCGCTGGCGCAGCGCGGTCACGGTCGGGGTGACCTCGGCCATCCGCTGCCCCGCCAGGTAGGCGGCGACTTCGGCCGCCACGATGTGGCGCGCGGCGTGCACGTCGGAGGCCGCGGCGTGCGCTGACGGCTCGTGCTGCACGCGATCCACGTCGACCACCCACACCCCCGGCAGGCCGGCGACCGCCGGGTCGACGTCGCGCGGCATGCCCAGGTCGCAGATCACCAGCGGACGCGTCGACTCGTCGCGGCGCGCGGCGGCCAGCGCGTGGTGAACGTCGGCCAGGGTGACCACCGGGCTCACCGCGCCGGTGCAGCTGACCATGACGTCGGCGTCCGCCACCGCCTCGGCCAAGCGGTCGAGCGACATCGCGTCGGCCTGCACACCCGATTCGCGGATCTTGCGGGCCAGCCGCTGCGCCCGGGACGACGACCGGTTCAGCACGTGCACGTGCCGGACGCCGGCCCGGGTCAGGTGGGCCGCGGCCAGGGCGCCCATCGCGCCGGCGCCGACCAGCGCGGCGGTCTTGCCCTCCAGGCCGCCCAGCCGGCGTTCGGCCATGTCGAGGGCGACCGACACCACCGAGGCGCCTGCGGCGTCGATGGCGGTCTCGGAGTGCACCCGCTTGCCCACCGACAGCGCCCGCTGGGCCAGTTCGTGCAGTACCCGGCCGACGGTGCGATTGGTTTCCGCGGTGGCGTAGGCGCGGCGCACCTGGCCGAGCACCTGCTGCTCACCCACCACGGCGGAGTCCAGCCCGCTGGCCACCGCGAACAGGTGCTCGACGGCGGCCTCGCTGTAGCGGACGTAGGCGTATTTGGTCAGATCCCCCATCGACATTCCGGAGTGATCCGACAGCACCTGCCCGATCGCGGCCAACCCGCCGTGGAACGCGTCCACCACGGCGTAGACCTCGACCCGGTTGCACGTCGAGAGCACCATCGCCTCGGTCACCAGCGGCGACTGCAGCACCCGGTCGACGATCTTGCCCTGATCGGATTCGTCGATGGTGAGCTGTTCCAGGACGGAGACCGGCGCACTGCGGTGCGAAACCCCGAAAAGCAAGACGCTCACGGCAGCATCACCTGGCCAGCTCCCTTGCTTTCTCCAGTAATTGAACTGGTTTCCACGGTAATCGTTTATCAGGTGGGCTACCAAATAATTGCCCGGTGGTCCTCATCTCCCGAGATCCGCGCGCAGCCGCGCCTCGTCGATGTCCCAGTAGCTGTGCTCGCGGCCGTCGAGCAGGATCACGGGCAGCCGGTCGCCGAACTCCGCCCGTAGCGCCGGGTTGCCGGCCGCCGCGGCGGCGTCGACGTCGGTGGTGGAAAGGTCGAAGCCCAGCTCGGCCGCCAGTTCGCCCAGCCGGGCATGCACCCGCTCGCAGATGGTGCAGCCGTCGCGGGTCAGGAGTTCCACCCGCGGGCGGCCGGTCGCTTCGGTCATGGGCACCAGTCTGGCATCGGTGACTTGTGGGCCTATTTACCAGGCGTTATGTTCCGGTCATGGCCGAGGCGACAGTGCGGGTCGATCCCGCAGTGATGCGGGGCGCCGCCGCGTCGCTCAGCGGTGCGGCCGAGCAACTTTCGAGCCAGCTCGCCCAGCTGGACGATCAGGTGGGACGGTTGTTGGGCGGCTGGCGGGGCGCGTCGGGCTCCGCCTACGGGGCGGCGTGGGAGCTGTGGCATCGGGGCGCCCGCGAGGTGGAGCTTGGGTTGTCGATGCTGGCGCACCTGGTGGGCGAGGCCGGCGGTGCCTATGCGGGCAACGAGGCCCGGTCGGCCCAAGCGGAGCGGGCGGTGCGTGGTGGCTGAGGCGTTTCGGGTGGATCCGCAGGCGTTGGCCGATGCGGTGCAGCGGATGGCGGGCTTTCAGCGCTACGCCGAGGACATGATCGCCGAAATCGATTCGCGGGTAACGCATTTGCACGCCGCGTGGACGGGCGAGGCCGCGGCGGCCCACGCCGAGGCGCACCAGCACTGGGTGCGCGGCGAGGCGATGATGCGCGAGGCGCTGGCGCAACTCGAGAAGGTGGCCACGACCGCGCACGGCAACTACACGGGCGCGATGTCGACGAATCTCGGCATGTGGTCGTGAGCACATGGCGCCGCTGGCGTGTGATCCGACTGCCCTAGACCGCGCAGGCGCCACGGTGCTGGCCGCCGGTGAGTCGTTGGGATCGGTGATCTCTGGGTTGACCGCGGCGCTGGCCGGCAGCGCCGGCATGGCCGGTGACGATCCGGTGGGGGCGACGGTGGGCCGGTCGTACGACGGCGCGGCGGCCAAGCTGATCGACGCGATGACCAACATCCGCAACGGGTTGTGCAGCATCGGCGACGGGGTGCGGGTGTCGGCACACAACTACGCGCTGGCCGAGGCGTTGTCGGATGTCACGGGCCGGGCCGGGGGTCTCCCCACACCGCAGGTGACCGCGCCGTTGATCGTCGGGCCCAAGCCTCCGTCGGCGGTGGGTGCCGGTACCGGCGCGCCGGCCGGGTGGGGCTGGGTGGCCCCCTACATCGGAATGATCTGGCCCAGTGGCGATTCGGCGAAATTGCGGGCCGCCGCCGCGGCCTGGGCCGCCGCGGGCGCCAACTTCATGGCCACCGAGACCGCGGCGGGCGGTGGGACGATGGCCGCAATCGGCGCCCAGCAGATCCCCGAGGGCACGGCCATCAATAAGGCGCTGCTCGATGCGTCCGAGGCCACCATCGACGTCGCACGCCAGTGCCAGACCATCGCCGCGCAGCTCAGCAGCTATGCGGCGAAGGTCGACAAGGTGCACGCCGCGATTCTGGATCTGTTGTCGCGTATCTGCGACCCGTTGACCGGGATCAAAGAGGTCTGGGATCTGCTGACCGACGAGGACGAAGACGAGATCAAGCGAATCGCCGACGACATCCGCACGGTGGTCGACAACTTTGCCCACGAAGCCGAGACACTGGGCGATCAAATCAACGCCACCATCTCCGCGGCGGCCGCCGCGGCAGAGGGTATGGCGCGCTGGGCGGGTCACGAGTGGGACCACTTCTTGCACGGCACCCAGGTGGGCAGGGTCCTCAATCACGTGGGCCAGACGCTCAAGGGTGTTGGCGTGGAGGGCTACGACTATCTCGAGGGCCTCAACCAATTCAGCCTGACCCGCCTCCAAACCGATCCGGTGGGCTTCGTCAAAGACACGGTCGGCATGGTCGAAGGGGAAGCCACCCTGGCGGGCTTGGGCCCCGATGGTCTACACGGGGCCGGCGAGGCCTGGAAAGCGCTGGGCAAGCAGGTCACTCACTGGGACGAGTGGGCCTCGCACCCTGACGAAGCATTCGGAAAGAGCCTTTTCGACATCGCCACCTTGGCGGTGCCGGGCGGGCCGCTGTCCAAGCTCGGCAAGTGGGGCCGCGGTATGCGCGACGCGCTGAGGGGCTTGCGGGAGGGGCGACTGCCGGAAGGGGTGAAACCGCCCTCAGAACCGCCCCGGACGGAGCCCCCGCCGGCCGGTCCGAAACCCCCGGAAGGGAGTCAACCGGCGCCTCCAGGCAAGCCGGAGCCGGGCCGACCCGCGCCACCAGCATCGGGCAAGCCGGCACCCGCGCCCGCCGACGGCCCCCTGCCGCACAGCCCGACTGAGTCCAAGCCACCAGTGGGCGAGAAGCACCCCGCGGGTGAGGCGCCCAAGCCGATCGCCGCGCCGCCGGAGGCCGCGGGCAAGCCGGGTGCATCCGCGCCGGCCGAGCAGGCGCCACTGCCCCACCCGAAACCGGCCGAGCCGGCACCCGCCCATGTGCCACCGTCGCCCGGCGGCGCGCCCGTTCCTAGTGCGGGCCTTCCATCCCCGCCGGAGGCGCCGCACCTGCCGACGCCGCCGTCCGCCCCCATGGGCGGCGCCCCCGCCGAAGCATCACTGCCCTTGGAAGATGCGCCGCACGCCGGGGAACCGGGCGCTCGCCCGCCCGAACCGCAGCTACCCCACGACGGTGCGCCGCCCGGGGACGGTGGAGACGCACCACACCCGCCGAGTGACGGGCCCCCCGAACCCGCAGCCGGCGACAAATCGCCCGGGTCACATCTGCCTCACGACGGCACACCACCCGATGACGACGCCGACGAGCATCGGCTAGAAGTCCCCTCCGTCGCGGATTTGAAGCCGTGGCACCAGGCGCAGTTGGCGCTCGCCGAATCACCCGAGCGGCTCGTAAAGGATCTGTTGGAGCACGGATGCCCCCCAGAAATCGCCGAATCAGCGGCGCAGAGCCCTTACGAGGGAATGACCGCTCAGGAAATACTCGAAAGGTACTGGGATCCCGCGAGGAGGACGTGGGATTGGCCGAAAGTCGACGGTTTCGCGGATCGCAGGTATGAAATAGCTCGCAGCATTCCGAAGGAGACATGGCTAGATAGAATCGGAGAGGTTAGCGGCGATCGAGGCGATTACATGGCCGCGGAGGGTGACCCCTATCCTGACCGCGGATTGGCCCCCGGTTCATCTGGTGACTAC
The DNA here is from genome assembly GCF_001667275.1 of Mycobacterium sp. ACS4054. Taxonomy (GTDB): domain Bacteria; phylum Actinomycetota; class Actinomycetes; order Mycobacteriales; family Mycobacteriaceae; genus Mycobacterium. Next base: position 31,558 of record NZ_LZHV01000058.1, on the reverse strand, counting down.
AATAGGTTTCACGGCACCGGTAAGGAATTGCCGGAAGGATGGCAAGTCCGACATGGAAAAGTGGGTGACGCATTCGGACAGCCGGGCGGTGGAACACAATGGGTGGTTGTTGACAAGAACGGCAAGACTGTTCTGATCAAATGGTTACTTGAAAACGGTTACCTAGCAAAGGGATAGCGTGGCAACCAAGAAGGGGTGTTCAGGTTTGGCAACAAACTTTAGCGCAGAAGACGGATATGGTGAGTTCATGGACCATTACAGCATCTGGCGCAATATTGCGAACAGCGTCGGCAGCGGGCCCTACGACGCGGTGGAGATACACGAAGACCGTCTATATTTCCGCTCTGACTACTCCGGTAAAGTCAAGAAATGGCCCGAATGGGCCGAGCAAGGCGACTGGGGAGCTTGGATAATTTCGGGCACAAAACTCGGCTACTTCAGCGTGTTAAGTTCGCTGAAGCATGAACGAGCGGCGCAGCGGGATGAGGACATCAAAGTCTTGTTTTCAAAGTTCTCAGACGCAGGAAAATACATCATCATGCGCCTTGCAGATGGCGCCCGCGTGAACCTCAGCTTGCAAACGCAATTCGTCAAGTGGGACGACCGCGGCATCGACTCTGGTATAGCAATCGCGGCTGCGGACCTGAATGTCATCGATTTTTTCAAAAGCCGGTGCCCCGCCCTTGCAGACGGGTTTTCGGAGCAATATCTGAAACGCTACACGCTCACAACGCAGCCAGATTCTTACGCATTTGCATTTCCCGAAGACGAGCCAAGGATGCAAATCCTTCTTTTAACGTTCGATGAGTTGACCGCGGCCCTGCTCGAAGGTATGCCTGAAGACATCGCTTCAATCGCTAGATCCCACGAATAATAGGGCTTGAGCGGATACCAAACTTATGGTTGACTGCAAGCTCGACCTCACCACGATCCCACCATTCCTGCATCGACTCGTAAAGTACTGGTATGCGTGGCAGGAAATTTATCTGCGACGGCAAGGGCGTTCGCCCGGTGACTCTCGGCGAGAGCCAAGGGGCCGGGAATCTCAAGAGCAAGTCTTCTGGGGACGACGGCCGCCCGAAATGATGGGGAGCCACGAGCTAGCCTTCATTGACGATGGCGACGTTTCCTATTATCTGACGTGGGAGGGCGGACAATTTTTCATTGATAGCGAAGAACGAGGCTCGCGACGCACCTATTGGATGTTTAAAAGCTACGATGACGCTGAGAAGTATCTCGCTTTCTTGATTAGCCAGATGGCCCGTCCCGGGAAGTACAGCGATTCTCCCAGCTTCCGGTGGTATCAAGAGGGTCTTAATCCCATGGTCTCGCTCAGTAAGCCCGATCCGGCCAATTATCCTGGGCGCGTCAGCATGACGGCCGATCACGAACCGAGTGATCGGGGATGGATGCCAGAGCATGATGCGATCGCCGCGTCACATCTGATCGTTCTAAGTTTCGAGGAACTGGATTGCGTGCTGCGCCAAGGTGTCCCGCCGGATTGGTTCACGCTCAACATTCGAAGCGCCTAGCAGCACGCACACAACGCCTCCCAGCCCGTGTGTGACGCCACCGTCACACTCGGCGCCGAGCGTGACGCCAGCGTCACGCTCGCGCGCCCAACACCCGACTGTGAGCTTGCCGAGCACGCCCGCTCTCCCCCCACCCCGCCGGATAGGGTTGAGTACCGGGACCCACTGGGTCGCCAGGCAACACAGCGATCTAGGAGGTTTGGCGATGACTTCCTCTGACCCGGTCAACGGCGACGTCAGTCGCGACGACCTGGAATCGCTGCCCGCCGACGCCAGCGCCGCCCGCGCGCTGGAGGGCCTGCAAGCCGAGACCGCCGGCGAGGACCGCCCCCAGCCGCCCATCGACCTCACCGCGGCCGCCTTCTTCGACGTCGACAACACGCTGGTGCAGGGCTCGTCGGCGGTGCACTTCGGTCGCGGGCTCGCGGCGCGGCACTACTTCACCTATCGCGACGTGCTCGGCTTCATCTACGCCCAGGCCAAATTCCAGGTCCTCGGCAAGGAGAACAGCAACGACGTCGCCGCCGGCCGCCGCAAAGCCCTCGCCTTCATCGAGGGCCGGTCCGTCGAGCAGCTCGTCGCGCTGGGCGAGGAGATCTACGACGAGATCATCGCCGACAAGATCTGGCCCGGCACCCGCGAGCTCACACAGATGCACCTCGACGCCGGCCAGCAAGTCTGGCTAATCACCGCCACCCCTTACGAACTCGCGGCGACCATCGCGCGGCGGCTCGGCCTGACCGGCGCCCTGGGTACCGTCGCGGAGTCGGTCGACGGCGTGTTCACCGGCCGGCTCGTCGGCGAGATCCTGCACGGCACGGGCAAGGCGCACGCCGTGCGGTCGCTTGCGATCCGGGAGGGACTGAACCTCAAACGCTGCACGGCGTACTCCGACAGCTTCAACGACGTGCCGATGCTGTCGCTGGTGGGCACCGCGGTCGCCATCAACCCGGACGCGCGCCTGCGCACCCTGGCGCGCGAGCGCGGCTGGGAGATCCGGGACTTTCGCACCGCCCGCAAGGCCGCCCGGATCGGCGTGCCGTCGGCCCTGGCGCTGGGGGCGGCCGGCGGCGCCCTGGCCGCGGTCGCATCCCGGCGGCAATCCCGCTGATAGGCTGCGCCGCTGAGACCTATTCGAAGCGGAGAGCGATAGCGGTATGACAGTCCCCAAGGGAGCCGAAGGGCTCATCGGCAGCCACTACCGGGCGCCGGATTACTTCCTGGTCGGCCGCGAGAAGATCCGCGAGTTCGCGCTCGCGCTCAAGGACGACAACCCGATGCACTTCAGCGAGGAAGCCGCCGCCGCGGGCGGATATGACGCGCTGGTGGCCCCGCCCACCTTCCTCGCCATCGCGGGTCGGCGCGTGCAGTTGGAGATCTTCACCAAGTTCAGCATTCCGATCAACATCGCGCGGGTCATGCACCGCGACCAGAAATTCAAGTTCCACCGGCCGATCGTCGCCGGGGATAGGCTTTACTTCGACACTTATCTAGACTCGGTCATTGAGTCCCATGGCGCCGTGATCACCGAGATCCGCAGCGAGGTCACGGACGCCGAGGGCAAACCGGTGATCACCAGTACAGTCACGATGCTGGGGGAAGCCGCAAGCCACGAAGCCGACCACGAAGCCACCGTCGCGGCAGTCGCGTCCATATCAGCGGGAAAGTAGGTTCAAATCTATGACGTCACAGGGGGAAACGGGTAGCACCCAGCTGAAGCCGCCGGTCGAGAAGGTCCGGTCGCACTACGACAAGTCGAACGAGTTCTTCAAGCTTTGGCTTGACCCGTCGATGACGTACAGCTGCGGTTACTTCGACGAGAATCCGGACCCGCAGAACCTGACCAAGACGCTGGAAGAGGCGCAGTACGCCAAGCGCAAGCTCGCCCTCGACAAGCTCAACCTGGAACCGGGCATGACGCTGCTCGACATCGGCTCCGGGTGGGGTTCGACGATGCGGCACGCCGTCGACGAGTACGACGTCAACGTCATCGGTCTGACGCTCAGCGAAAACCAGTACGCCCATTGCGTGGCCGAGTTCGAGAAGATGGACAGCCCGCGCCGCAAGGAGGTGCGGATCCAGGGCTGGGAGGAATTCCCCGGCGACGTACCGATCGACCGCATCGTGTCGCTGGGCGCGTTCGAGCACTTCGCCGACGGCGCCGGTGACGCCGGATACGAGCGCTACGCCACGTTCTTCAAGAAGTACTACGACCTGCTGCCGGACGACGGCCGCATGCTGCTGCACTCGATCGTGGTGCCCAGCGCCGAAGAGGGCAAGAAGATGGGCCTGCAGGTGAACATGACCCTGCTGCGGTTCATCAGCTTCATCCTCAAGGAGATCTACCCGGGCGGAAAGCTGCCCCAGGTCGACCTGGTCGACAAGTACGCGACGGACGCGGGCTTCAAGATCGAGCGACACCACTTCATCGGCAAGAACTACGTGCCCACGCTGACGGCCTGGGGCGATGCCCTCGAGGCGCATAAGGAAGAGGCGATCGCCCTGAAGGGCCAGGAGACCTACGACATCTACCTGAAGTACCTGCGGGGCTGCTCGGACCTGTTCCGCGACGGCTACACGAACGTCTGCCAGTTCACGATGGTCAAGTAGTTCGACCCGACAAACGCCCCGGAAGCCGTTGGCTCCGGGGCGTTTTCGCGTCGGCGAAGCGCCGGAAAGCGAAACGGGCCGGGCCTGGAAACGAAGAGCTCAGCCGAAGAAGATGTTGCGCCTGCCGGCGAGCAACCGGTACAGCGTCTGCTGGATGGTCTCGCGAACCTGGTCGGTCACCTCGAAGGTGACCATCGGGTCGTCGGCGTCGGAGACGGCGTAGTCACTGGTGTAGATCGGCTCGCCGAACGCGATGCGCCACTTCGAGGGCAGCGGGACCAGGCCCGCCGGCCCCGCCAGCGGGAACAGGGGCGTGATCGGAAAATACGGCAGGCCGAACAGCCTGGCCAGCAGCTTCACATCGGTCAGCATCGGGTAGATCTCTTCCGAACCGATGATGGAGCACGGGATGATAGGCGCCTTGGTGCGCAGCGCCGCCGTGACGAAGCCACCGCGGCCGAAGCGCTGCAGCCGGTAGCGGTCCTCGAAGCGCTTGCCCAGTCCCTTGTAGCCCTCGGGGAACACGGCCGTGAGTTCGCCGGCGGCGAGCAGCCGGTGCGCGTCGGTGGTGCAGGCCATGGTGTGGCCCGCCTTGCGGGCGGCTTCGCCCACCACGGGCAGGTCGAACACCATGTCGGCGGCGAGCAGCCGCAGGTCCCGCTGCGCGGGATGCTCGTCGTGGACGGCCACCGACAGCATCAGGCCGTCGAACGGCAGCACGCCGGCGTGGTTGGCGACCACCAACGCGGCCCCCTCGCTGGGCAGGTTCTCGACGCCGCTGACCTCGACCCGGAACCACGACCGGAAGAAGAACCGGAGCAACGGCCGGACGATCGCACTGTTGAAGTGCGGATCGAAGCCGAATTCATCGACGCTGTAGTCGCCCGTGATCCGCTGCCGCATGAAGCCGGCCACCGCGGCGACCCGCTGCGCGAGTTCGTTGAGGGGTACGTCGGCGGAGCCGGCGCCCGTGCCGCGGCGGTGCTCGTCGATCTCGCGGACGACGGCGGCAATCTCTTCCGCCGACGCCCGGCCGTGCGGGTCCGAAAGCAAGGAAGGATGCTGGCGAGCCGACTCCGCGCGCTGATCGGATCTCCGACGCGCCGCTACCCGACCCCGATTCGTGTGCAGTGGAATGACATTCGCTCTGGTTTCACCCGCCACGATTCCTACCTGACCCCACCCCACGAACTTGGATTTCGGCTACCCCAGCGCTGGGCTAAGGATATGGCGCGACTTTCCAAGGAGCGTACCCGATGCGGGTCGATAATGGGAGTCATGCCACGGCCGCGGACGTAGTCGTCGAACGCCTCGGCCGTCGTCCATTTCGGCTGGTAGCCGAGTTCCGTCCGCATCCGGGTGGTGTCCATGACCCGGCCGTAACTCAGGTAGGCGAATTGATCGCGGCTAATCTCGTTGTAACGGTTAGCCCGTCTCAGTGAATCCAGCGCCCAGACGCCAAAACCGGGCACTGGCAACGGAATACGGCCGGCCCGGCGGATCGCCTGCGACAGCATGATGATGCCCTCGGCGCCGACGTTGAAGGTGCCGGCCTTGCCTGCCATCGCCGCGCGCTCCAGCGCGCCCAACGCATCCTGCTCGTGCAGCAACTGCAGCCGCGCGTCGCGGCCGAACATCGTGGGCACCAGCGGTCCGGCCAGGTAGCGCGACAGCGTGGTGTCCATCGCGGGGCCGATCATGTTAGCCAAGCGAAGGATCGTCACGGCGATGTCGGGCCGGCGCCGCCCCAGTCCGCGGGCGTAGGCCTCGATGTCGAGGCTGTCCTTGGCGAAGCCGCCGCGCAGGGGCCGTCGGCTGGTGCTGTCCTCGGTGAACATCACCGGATCGTGCGCGCTGGAGCCGTACACCTCGGACGTCGACTTGAGCACGACGCGGCGCACGGAAGGCGCCTTCTGACAGGCCGCGAACAGCTGCATCGCGCCCATCACGTTGATTTCCTTCAGCGCCGCGGTGCCGCCGGAGCGCGGCGCGTACGAGGCGGCCGCCGCGTGCACCACCGTGTCGACATCGCCGTTGCGAATCACCTTGGCTATGAAGGGATTACGGATGTCGGCCCGAACGAACTCCGCGCGGCCCATCCGGCGCAGCATGTCCTTGCTGGGCGCGATCGCGTCAACCGCGATGACCGCGTTGATCATCGGATTCTGCGCGAGCCGAGCGGTCAGGTAGCCGCCCAGGAACCGGCACGCCCCAGTGACCAGCACAACCTTGGGGTAATGCACCGTGTTGCTCGCGGTGTCGCCGGTTCCGGCGCCATCCCCAGTCGACTGATCCACCCAAACAGCCTATCGACTCTTCAGAGACCGCAGCAGGACGCCGCGGGCGGGCCCTACTTACCGAGTTTTCTGCGCTGCACCCGAGTGCGGCGCAACAACTTGCGGTGCTTCTTCTTCGACATGCGCTTGCGCCGCTTCTTGATTACTGAACCCATGAACTCCGCTATCTGACCCGTGACCTGCTTGCTCCGATTGACCCGGACACTTTACCCGGCGGGACGCACCGAACACCAAACCGGCGTCGGCGCCCGCCGCGGAGCGCATGGCCGGCCGCGCGCGCAGTCAGCGGGCGGCCGGTTTCGTCTCAGCCCGCGTCGAAGTAGGACGTCTCCAACATGTCGTGCACCGCCTTGGCGTGCACGCGGAAAGACCGCCCGACGCGGACCGCGGGCAGCTCGCCGTTGTGCACCAGCCGGTACACCGTCATCTTGGAGACCCGCATCAACGCCGCCACCTCGGCGACGGTCAGGAACTGTGTCCTGCCCGGCTGGCCCTCGCCGGAACCGGTGTCCCGCTTACCAGCAGAATCGCGCGCCGATGGCCCGTTCGTAGACGTCATCGCAACCCAATCGTGTCAGGCACCCGCAATGCCAGCGGCTTCCCCTCCGCTGGCACCCACACGTGCATACAAAGAGGAGAATAGCGGGACTAATGGGGTTACTGGTACTGGTGGGGGACAATCAGTTCAAAAATCTTGGATTACTCCGATGTAATTCTTAGCTGCTCAGAGCGCATTTTGGCGGCCTGAACCGCCGCATCCACGGCCGCCCGCAGGCCGCCCCGTTCCAGTTCGCGCAGCCCGGCGGCGGTGGTTCCGCCGGGCGAGGTGATGGTGGCCCGCAGCTGGGTCGCGGTGGCGTCCACCCGCAATCCCGGCGCCTCCCCCTCGGCCGGTCGCCGCTCGGCGTCCATCCGTTCCAGCAGCATGGCCGCCGACCCGGCCATGGTCTGCGCGGTCAGGTCGGTGGCCACCTCGCGGCTCAGGCCCGCGGCCACCCCGGCGTCCACCAGGGCCTCGACCATCAAGAAGAAATAGGCCGGGCCCGACCCGGAAAGCGCGGTCACCGCGTCCATCTGGGCTTCCGGCACGGTCAGCACGCCGCCGACGGAGTCGAACAGGGCCGAGACCCCCTCGAGCTGCGGGACGGTGACGAACCGGCCCTTGGCCAGGGCGGTCACCCCCGCGCCGACCAACGCCGCCGCGTTGGGCATGGCGCGCACCACCGGCGTCCCGGCGGGCAGCTTCGACTCGAAGTACGAGAGGCCGATTCCGGCCGCGACGGTGACGAACACCTGCTCGGCGCTGTCGGTCTCGGCCGCGGCGGCCGCCTTGGCCAGCTCCGCCATCACCGGCTCGACATCGCCCGGCTTCACCGCCACCACGACGAAGGACGCGTTCTCCACCGCATCGGCCACCGAGGTGATCAGCACCGAATAGGTGGCGGCCAGATACTCGGCGCGCTCCGGGACCCGCTCGGCCACCACCAGGTCTTTGACCTGCCGGCCCGCGCGCAGCAGACCCGACAGCAGTGCCTCCCCGATGCTGCCGCCACCGATGATCGCGATTCTTGCCATGCCCGACAGCATCGCAGACACCGGCGGCTACCCGGCGGCAGGGACCAGCGCCAGTTGGCGGGCCTGCACGACGAGGCGGCCCAGACTGTCGACGACGGTGTGGTCCTCGTCGAACCAGTCATGCCCGATCTCGGTGCAGGTCGCGATGATCCGGAGCCACCCGTCGGCGGGCAAGCCGCGCAGGAAGGCGGTCAGCTGGACGGTGGGCGCCCAGCCGGTGCGCTCCACCGCGAAGGTCACCGGCGCGGACAGGTCCCCGCACATCAGCGCGAACAGCGCGTCCGGCGCCACGCCCCGGGGCCGCGCCCACATCTGGATCACCGGCGGTCCCCCGTCGGCCGTCGGCCCGAGCGTCGACAACACCGGCCGCACGTCGCAGCCCTCGCCGAGGTGCACCAGGCCGGCCAGCGGGTGGCCGGGCCCGATCGGCGCGATGTCGTCGGGCGGCTCGGGCGCCATCAGGTCCACCACCGGGTTGGCCGACAGCAGCGGCTTGGCGTCACCGTCGGGCGGAAAGTGCTCCGGCTCACCGAGGTTGACCACGGCGTGCACCGCGGTGCGGTCGTCCTGGGTGAGCTCGACGTCGACCACGCTGATCCGCCGGCCACGCTTGCGGATCGAGGTCACCAGCCGCATCGGCCCCGGGTCGGGGGCCCACAGGAAGCTCGCCGACACCGCGACCGGCTGCTGGATCGCCTCAAAGCCGGCCGACGGGCCGCCGCAGGCGCTGCGGGCGGCGTTGGCGCACAGCGCCAGCATCGCGCCGCCGTGCACCTTCGGACCGATGGTCCAGTGCTTGTTGAGCTCGCCTTCAAAGACGCCGGGGTCAACCTCCCGCAATGCCATCGCGGTGGTGAATAACGCGTTCATGGTCTCCTGGATTGATCAGCGCAGCAGGTGCGTGCGGGCGAACTGCAGCGATTCGGCGAGCATGCTTTCGCGCTCGTTGGCCGAACGCGCGCTGGACGTGGACACCTCCAGGATGACGTGGCCGCCGAAGTGGCTGCCGGCCAGCATCTGGCAGACCTCCGCGGTGGGCTGGGTGCCATGCCCGGGCACCAGGTGCTCGTCGGCGGGCAGGCCGCTGCCGTCGCACAGATGCAGGTGGACCAGGCCCTCGCCCATCCGCTGGGCCATGTCCAGCGAATCGCTGCCCGCGGTCGCGGTGTGGGACAGGTCCAGCGTGTAGTGCGCGTGGTTGCCGTCCAGCGGGTCGTAGGAGGGCGCAAACGCCGAGATGGCCGGGCCCGGGCCGCCGCCACGCCGGCGCATCCGCTCCAGCGATTGGCCCGATCCGAAGAACCGGTCCGCGCGGAACGGGAACATGTTTTCCACCGCGACCATCACGTCGCTCGAGGCCTCCAGCGCCGCGACCTGCTCGCTGAAGCCCTCGGCGTAGCGCCGCTGCCAGCGAAACGGCGGGTGCACGACGACGGTCTGCGCGCCGAGCTGCTCGGCGGCGCGCACGCTGCGGTCCAGCTTGGGGATCGGGTTGGCGCCCCACACCCGTTGCGAGATCAGCAGGCAGGGCGCGTGCACGGACAGCACCGGTACCCGATAGCGCCGGGACAGTTTGGCGATGGCGTCGATGTCCTGGCTGACCGTTTCGGCCCACACCATCAGCTCGACCCCGTCGTAGCCGAGCCGGGCGGCGTACTCGAACGCGGCCTCGGCCCGCAATGGGTACACCGAAGCCGTTGAGAGTCCGACTTTGATAGCTGGGCGCAACGGTCTGTGTGGTCCCGGGTCCGCCTAGCCCGACTGCAGCGACAGCGCCAGGGGGCCCAGGGTGATCAACGCCCCCACCGCGACCGCGATCAACGTGCTGGCGATGTCCTCGGTCTTGCGCACCACCCGGACGCCGACCACCAGGCCCAGGATCACCAGCACCGAGAGCACCAGGGCCACGATGCTGTTCCAGCGCCACAACTGGTCGAAGGCGACGAACAATCCCGCGCCGAAAGCGACGGCCAGGATCGACTGGAAAACGACCAGGCTGCCGCGCCAGATCCCCTCGAACCGGCCCGGTGCGTGGGTGTCGGTGGCCGCGTCCGCGTGCCTCGTCTCGTCGAGGTCCTCCTCGGGCACGTATCCGGCGGCCAGCGGGTCGACGTCCTCCTCGGCCTCGTCGGTCTCGGTCTGCAGGTAGGAGCGCACGTACGCGGAATCCTCCTGCGCGGTTTCGGCCTCGCGCACCTCCGAATCCATTACGTCGACCGGGAGGTCGCTGTAATGGTCCAGCGGGTCGGGATTCATGTCCTCGGCGCCGGATTGGCCGGTGCCGTTCGTCGCCTCGGCATGGCTCAGCGGGCGCGGGTACTCGCTGCGCTCCGGCCCGGACGGCTTCTTCGGCTGCGACTTGGGCCAGCGCGGCTCCGGCTGCGACCAGTACGCGCTGGCGGGCTTGGCTTCGGTTTGCTGCTGCGGGGCGGCGGCGACGGGTTCGGCGCTGGGCTGCTCGGCGAGGCGGGGGTCCTCGTCGTCGTCCCGGATGACCGGAATTTCGCCGGTCAGCTCCGCGACGGTCACCGCGTCGCTGTCACCGCGCCGTCGGCGGCGCCGCCCGGTGACCGCCGGGGCGCCGATGGTTCCATTCCTGGCCAGAAGTTCGGCCACCGAGATCGGCCGAGTGCCCGCGCCCTCGGTCTCGGTCTCGGAGTGTGGTCCGGTCATGCTTTGTCGCCTCTCGATCGGTTGCCGTCCCGATCACCTGCCTGGCCTCCAGCATCGCGCACGGATCGCTTCATGAGGGGCGTTCCGTCGGCTTCGCTGTCGAGTTTGCGCAAGATGAGACCTTCCCGTAATGCCCACGGGCAGATATCCACCGATTCGATCGACAGCGCTCGCATACTCGCCTCCGCCACCAGCGCACCCGCCACGATCTGCGGCGCCCGCTCGGCGCTCACTCCTTCCAGTTCTGCCCGGTCGGCGGTCGTCATCCTAGAGATGAAAGATATGAGTTGCCTGAGGCCGTTTGCTGTGAGCGTCCGCTTCACCCGCGGCCCGTCGGCCGACGGCGCCGCACCGGTGAGCCGCGCCAGTGAGCGAAACGTCTTCGACGTCGCCACCGCCAGGTCCGGAGCGCCGGCTTCCAGCAACGTCACGGCGGACTCGGCGAGCTCGGCGTCCAGCCAATCGCGCAGCATCCCGACCCGGCGCCGCCCGGGTGGGTCGTCGGGCAGCCACTCGCGGGTCAGCCGGCCGGCGCCCAGCGGCAGCGACAGCGCCACCTCCGGCTCCTCGTCGACGCCGCTGGACATCTCCAGCGAGCCGCCGCCGATGTCGAGGTTGATGATCCGCCCCGCGCTCCACCCGTACCAGCGGCGCACCGCGAGGAAGGTCAGCCGCGACTCGTCGACCCCGCTCAGCGCCTCCAGCTCGACGCCGGTTTCCTTGCGGACGCGGGTCAGCACGTCGTCGGAGTTCACCGCGTCGCGCAGCGCGGAGGTCGCGAAGGCCATCAACTCGGCGCAACCGGAGCTGTCGGCGATCTTGGCGAACTCGTCGATCGTGGAGATCAGCTTCTCGGCGCCGCGCTTGGTGATCTTGCCCGAGCTGTCGATCGACTCGGCCAGCCGCAGGGTGGCCTTCGTCGAACTCATGGGCGTGGGATGCCCACCACGGTGCGCATCAACCACCAACAGATGAACTGTGTTGCTGCCCACGTCGAGAACGCCCAATCGCACGGAAAACAACCTAGTCGGATATGGGCGGACCTCGCGTGCGGCCCGCAAAGGAAGTTGCCGACGATGTTCGGTCGGGCCCCGAGTGTCAGCGGGTCGAAGAGCCGGATGCGTCGTCTAACGTGGACGCCGTGGCGAATTCCTACCCTGAGCCGGGACACGAGGTCGAGCTGGACTTCGCCCGTGAGTGGGTGGAGTTCTACGACCCGGACAATCCGGAGCACCTGATCGCGGCCGACCTCACCTGGCTGCTGTCGCGGTGGACGTGCGTGTTCGGCACCCCCGCCTGCCACGGCACGGTGGCGGGCCGCCCGGACGACGGCTGCTGCTCGCACGGGGCGTTCCTGTCTGACGACGACGACCGCGCCCGGCTCGACGACGCGGTGAAGCACCTGACCGACGACGACTGGCAATTCCGCGAAAAGGGCTTGGGCCGCAAGGGATACCTGGAACTCGACGAGCACGACGGGCAGGCCCAGTACCGCACCCGCAAACACAAGGACGCCTGCATCTTCTTGAACCGGCCCGGCTTCCCCGGGGGTGTCGGGTGCGCGCTGCACAGCAAGGCCCTCAAGCTGGGCGTCGCGCCGCTGACCATGAAGCCCGACGTCTGTTGGCAGCTGCCGATCCGGCGCAGCCAGGAGTGGGTGACGCGGCCCGACGGCACCGAGATCCTCAAAACCACTGTCACCGAATATGATCGGCGCGGCTGGGGTTCCGGGGGCGCCGACCTGCACTGGTACTGCACGGGTGATCCGGGCGCCCACGTCGGCGCCAAGCAGGTGTGGGAGAGCATGGCCGACGAGCTCACCGAGCTGCTCGGCGCCAAGGCCTACGCGGAGCTGGCGGCCATGTGCAAGCGCCGCGCCAAGTTGGGCCTCATCGCGGTTCATCCCGCGACTCGCCTCGCGGAATAGCCTCGGTCTTGTTGTAGGACAACACCATTCGCTGCGCGCTGGCGTGCAGGTACGCCTCGACGGCCGCGGCGGCCCCCGCCTCGTCGCCCGCCAGCACGGCCTCGGTGATCGCGGTGAGCCCGGCCACCACCGGCGCGGCGTCGTCGTACGCCGCGGTGAGCTGGTGCTCCCGGCCGCCGAAGGCGTGCTCGACCCAGCGATAGAGCAACCCCAGCGCGCGGTTGCGGCTGTGGTGGATGAGCACCCGGAAGTAGGCGAGGTCGGCGGCCTGGCGCGCCGCCGCGCTGTCGGCCTCACCGACCGCGGCCAGCGCGGCGCGCAGCGCCTCGGCATCCTCGGGGGCGCGCCGTCGGGCCGCCGATCGCCCGATCAACGGGCCCAGCGCCGCCCGGATCTCGAACAGCTCCACCAAAAACTCCGGCCCCAGCTTGCGCACCAGCGCCTCGACCACCGCGGGGTGGGTGAGCCCCTGCGGGTCCGCGACCACGTTGCCGCTGCCGTGCCGGGCCTCGATCAGGCCCATCTGCTGGAGCCGGGCCAGGCCCTGGCGCAGCGACGTGCGGTTGACGCCGAGCTGTTCGGCCAGCTCGCGCTCGGGCGGCAGGGCCGAGCCCGGCGGAAACGCGCCGTCGAGGATCGCGTCGGTGATCGACGCGGCGATCTGTTCGTCGACGCGTTGGCGGTCCGGCGGACGCAGCGGATTTGACTGGTTCATTGGCTCAACCAATATAGTGGATTAACCCTCGGGAGGTTGAGCAATGGACGGCGACACGCAATCGGCGGCGAATCCACGCTGGCGCGGCAAGGCCGGCCGCCTGGAAGTCTGGTACGCCACCCTGTCGGATCCGGCGACGCGCGCCGGGCTGTGGGTGCACTGCGAGACGGTCGCCCCGCTCGCCGGCGCCGACGCCGCCTACGCGCACGGCTGGGCCACCTGGTTTCCGCCCGAGGGCCCGCCCCGCACCGAGCGGTTCGGTCCCGCCCCCACCCGGCCCGCCAGCGGGCCCTGGTGGTTCGACGCCGAAGGCGTCCGGGTGGGCGATCGCCAGCTCAGCGGACGCGCCGGGTCGCTCGCCTGGGACCTGGCGTGGACGGACACCCGCGCACCGCTGTGGACGTTCCCCCGCGCGGCCTGGGACCGTGAGGTGTTGCCGGGCGCCCAGGTGGTCATCGCCCCCACCGCCGACTTCACCGGCTCGCTGACCGTCGCGGGCACCGCGTCGCGCATCGACGGCTGGCGTGGCGGCGTCGCGCACATCTACGGGCACGGCAACGCCAAGCGCTGGGGTTGGGTCCACGCCGACCTCGGCAACGGCGACGTCATGGAAGTTGTTGCGGCGGTCTCCAATAGGCCGGGCCTGAACAAGCTGGCCCCGCTGGCGTTCGTGCGGTTTCGCATCGATGGAAAGGATTGGCCCGCAAGCCCTTTGCCGTCGCTGCGGATGCGGACGACCCTTGGCCTGGCGCACTGGCAGCTGGAGGGCCGCATCGGCGGCCGCCGGGTGCTGATCCGCGTGGACCAACCCGCGCAGCGGTGCGTGAGCCTGGAGTACACCGACCCCGACGGCGGAAAAGCGGTGTGCACCAACACCGAACAGGCCGACGTCCACATCGAGATCGACGACCGGCGGTGGTCGGTGCTGGGCACCGGGCACGCCGAAGTGGGCCTGCGCGGCCGCGCGGCACCCGAGGTCAACGAAAGGATCCTTTCATGAGCTTTCTGCTCGACCCACCGCTGCTGTTCGCCTCCGGCCTGCTCATCGAGCGGCGGCTGCCCGCCGAGCAGCGCGACGCCGCCGAGGCCGCCACCCTGGGCGTGTTCTTCGGCGGCTCGTTCGGGTTGTACAACAACGTCCCCGGGCTCGGGCTGCTGTGGCGGCCGTTCCGCGCCCGCAACGGCCGCGACTTCATGTGGAACAGCGGGGTTTTCCGCGTCAACACCGCAAAGGCGGACTGGCCCCTGCACGCGGCGGCCGCCGCCATCTTCGCCACCTATCCCTTCTTCATCAAGCTGGGCCGCCGGCTCGCGCGGACGACATGAGCCTGGTCGCCTCGTTCGGAACCGCCCTGCTGCCGCAGGAATACGGCGGCCCGACGCCACCCGAGCTGACCGGCCGTGTCGAGCGTTACCTGCGGCAGCTGCCGACGACATCACGCGTGGCCGTGCGCGCCGGGTTGTTCACGCTGGCCGCGGCGAGCTACGCCACCACCGGCCGGCCATTGTCGCGGCTCGGCCCCGACCGCCGGGAGCAGGTCCTACGCCGGGTCGCCGCGCTGAGTCCGGACGCCGGGGCGGCCGTCGAGGCCATGAAGGCGATCGTGTTGCTGGCCAATGGCGCGGAAACCTATGCGACGGAATTGATTTCGCATGCCGGCCAGCACGCGACGGCCCGGCCCGACGCCGCGCTGAACATCGTGTCGTCGGCCGATGAGACCTCCGTCGTCACCGCCGACGCGGTGATCGTGGGGTCGGGCGCCGGTGGAGCGATGGCGGCCCGCACGCTCGCCCGAGCCGGCCTGGACGTCGTCGTCCTCGAGGAGGGACGCCGGTGGACGGTCCAGGAATTCCGCACCACCCACCCGATCGACCGTTACGCCGGGCTGTATCGCGGTGCCGGCGCCACCGTCGCCCTGGGCCGCCCGTCGGTGGTGCTGCCCATCGGCCGGGCGGTCGGCGGCACGACGGTGGTGAACTCCGGCACTTGCTACCGCCCGCCGGCGGCCGTGCAACGGCGGTGGCGCAACGACTTCGGGCTCGCGCTGGCCGATCCCGACCGGCTGGCCGCGCGCCTGGACGACGTCGAACGCACGCTGCGAGTCGCCCCGGTGCCACTCGAGGTCATGGGCCACAACGGGCGCCTGCTGCTGGAGGCCGCCGCCACGCTGGGCTGGCGGGCGGCGCCCATCCCGCGCAACGCGCCGGGCTGCGAGGGCTGCTGCCAGTGCGCGATCGGCTGCCCCCGCAACGCCAAGTTCGGCGTGCACCTCAACGCGCTGCCCGAGGCGTGCGCGTCGGGCGCGCGGATCATCTCCCACGCCCGCGTCGAGCGGGTGCTGCACGGGCACGGGCGCGCACGAGGGGTGCGCGCCCGCCGGCCCGACGGCACCGCGCTGGACGTGCTGGCCGACACGGTCATCGTCGCGGCCGGCGCCACCGAAACGCCGGGGTTGTTGCGGCGCAGCGGCTTTGGCGCGCATCCGCGGCTCGGCCGCAACCTGGCGCTGCATCCGGCGACCATGCTCGCGGGCCGCTTCGAGGACGACGTCGTGGCCTGGCACGGGGTGCTGCAAAGCGCGGCGGTTCACGAGTTGCACGAGTCGCACGGCGTGCTCATCGAAGCGACCTCCACCCCGCCGGGGATGGGCTCGATGGTGTACCCGGGCTACGGCGCCGAGTTGCTCGGCTGGCTGGATGCCGCGCCCCGGGTGGCGACGTTCGGCGCCATGGTGGCCGATCGCGGCGTCGGCTCGGTGTCCACCGTGCGCGGCGAGACGCTGGTGCGCTACAACATCGCGCGCGCCGACGTCGGCAAGCTCGTGGTGGCGCTCGAGGCGATGGGCCGGCTGTTGTTCGCGGCGGGGGCGAGCGAGGTGCTGACCGGTTTGCCCGGCGCGATGACGGTGACGTCGCTGCCCGCCCTGCAGGATGCGCTGCGGCGCAGCGACCCGAGAAGCCTGCACCTGGCGGCTTTTCATCCGACGGGCACGGCGGCCGCCGGCGCCGACGATCAGCTCTGCCCGGTCGACGAGACGGGGCGGCTGCGCGGCGTGGACGGGGTGTGGGTGGCCGACGCCTCGATCCTGCCGAGCTGCCCTGAGGTCAACCCGCAGGTGTCCATCATGGCGCTGGCGCTGGGCGTGGCCGACGAGGCGATCCGCGCCCGCTGATCGCCCTCAACGCACGCCTGGTCTCTGCGTGCTACGTCTGCGCATCCCGCGCGACCGCGTGCCGCGGTTGGTACAGCAGCGCACGAACCAGCGGGCGCGGGCCGACGGACCGAAGCATCTGGCTCGCCGGACGGACCCGCACCCGCTTCGGCCACCAGAACCAGCGGCCCATCAGCGTCATGATCGACGGCGTGATCAGCGTCCGAACGACGAAGGTGTCGAACATCAGGCCGATACCGATCGTCGTACCGAACTGACCGATCGCCCGCAGATCGCTGGAGAGCATCGCGGCCATGGTCACGGCGAACACCACACCGGCCGCGGACACCACCGGGCCCGTCACGCCGACGCCGCGGATGAGTCCGGTGTTCAGGCCGGCCCCGATCTCCTCCTCGATCCGCGACACCAGCATCAAGTTGTAATCAGACCCCACCGCCAAGAGCACGATCAGCGCGAATTCCGTTGCCACCCAGTGCAACTGGAAGTGGCCCAAATGCTGCCAGATCAGCGTCGAGAATCCGAACGCCGCTCCCAGCGACAGCACGATCGTGCCGACGATGACGCCCGCCGCGACCAGAGCGCGGGTGACGATCACCATGATGATGAAGATCAGCACGATCGACGCCACCGCGGCGATCAGCAGGTCGTACCAGGCGCCGGTGGCGATGTCGTTGAATGTCGCGGCGGTGCCGCCGAGGTAGATGTCGGCGTTCTCCAGCGAGGTGAGCTTCAGCGCCTCCTTTGCCGCGTTGCGCTCTTGCTCGACGGACTTGATCCCTTCCGCGGTTGCCGGGTCCAGGGAGTGAGTGATGATGAAGCGCGCGGCCTTTCCGTCGGGCGACACCATCAGGCTCAACCCGAACTGGAAATCGGAGTTCTGGAAGATCTCCGGCGGCAGGTAAAACAGGCTCTCCACCCGAGCGTCGTTGAACGACTTACCCATCACAGCATTGGTGTCGGTGAGCCGGTCGAACTGGTCGATCAGACTGTCGAACGAGCTGTAGATGTTCAGCGTCGTATCCCGGATCGCCTTCGACACGGCGATGTTCTCCGGAATGATCGCCAACAATTCGCGCGTGGCCGCGGCCGTGTTGGTGAGATCGCCGGTGAGGGCGTGGAACTTCTCGGCGAGCTGATCAAACCCGTCCAAGGCATCGAACAGGCTACGCAGCGACCAGCAGATCGGGATGTCGTAGCAGTGCCTCTCCCAGTAGAAGTAGCTGCGGATCGGTCGCCAGAAGTCGTCGAAATCGGCGATGTGGTCGCGAATTTCGTCGGTGATGGCGGCGGTCTCCGCCGTGGTTTTTGCGCTGTCGTCCGTCGCGTTGGCGAGCTTCTGGGTGATCGCGTACTGGCGTTCCAGCAGGGAGATCTGGGTGTCGAGGAACCCGGTGATCTTCTTGATGTCGCCGACGCGGTCTCTCAGGTAGTTGAGGTTGTCACGGATCGGCGCGGTTTGCACGCTGAGCTGGAACGGAATTGACCCGTCTTCGATCGGTGGGCCAAGCGGTCGGGTGATGCTCTGCACCCGTTCGATGCCCGGCACCCGGAAGATGGCACCGGCAACCTTGTCCAGCACCAGCATGTCTCGGGGATTGCGCAGATCGTGGTCCGATTCGATCATCAGCAGGTCCGGGTTGAGACGGGCCTGGGTGAAGTGCCGATCGGCCGCGTCGTAGGCCTGCACCGAGGCGGCGCTATGCGGCAGGTAGTAGAGGTCGTTGTAGCGCGGGGTGAAGCCCGCGAGACCAAGGGCGCCAACGATCGCCAGGATGACGGAGGTCGCGAGGATGGGCGCCGGCCAGCGCACGATGGCCGTCGCCAGGCGGCGCCACCGGGTGTAGTTGAACTTGCGCTTGGGGTCCAGAAGACCGAAGCCACTGGCGACTGCGATGAGAGCGGGCGTCAGCGTGACCCCGGCCGCCACCACCACCAGCAGACCCACCGCGCACGGGAACGCCAGCGAACTGAAGTAAGGCAGCCGGGTGAACTTCAAGCAGGCCAGCGCCCCAACGATGGTCAGACCCGAGCCCAGGACCACCTTGCTGACACCGGCGAAGGTGTCGTAATAGGCGGCTTCCCGGTCCAGACCGCGTTCACGGCCCTCCTGGTAGCGGCCCACCATGAAAATCGCGTAATCGGTACCCGCCGCGATCGCGAGTGAGGTGAGCAGGTTCACGGCGAAGGTCGACAACCCCATGACGCCGGTTTCGCCCAGCAGCGACACCACGCCGCGGCCGGCCGCGAGTCCCACGAAGAGGATCACCATGGTCAGCAACACGGTGCCGATGGACCGGTAAACGAACATCAGCATGATCGCGATGATGACCACCGTGATGATGGTGATCTTGGCCAGGCTCTTGTCACCGACAACGATCACGTCGGCGGTCAGCGCTCCCTGGCCCGCGACGTATGCCTTGACGCCGGCGGGCGGCTTGGAGTCCGCGACGATCTTGCGCACCGCGGCAACGGATTCGTCGCCGACCGCCCCTCCCTGATCGCCTTTGAGGTTGACCTGGACGTAGGCGGCCTTATGGTCGTAGCTCTCCACACCTGAGGACGTGAAGCGCTGTCCCCAAAAGTTCAGCGCGTGCTCGACGTGTTCGTGGTCGGCCTGGATCTTTTTGACCAGGTCGTCGTAGAACCGGTGCGCGTCCTCGCCGAGCGGTTTATCACCGACCAGGGTGACTAGGACGAGGTTGTCCGAGTCGTACTCCTTGAACTTCTCGCCGATGTGCTTCATCCCGGTGACCGACGGTGCGTCGGACGGCGAGAGCGGAACGGAGATCTCCTCGGCGACCTTCTCCAACTGTGGGACGAAGACGTTGACGCCGACCGCGATCAGCACCCAGCAGACGACGATCGGCAGCGCCAGGACGCGGACGGCGCGAGCAATGCGCGGCTTGTGCTCGACTTCGGTGGGTTGTGCGACGGGTATTTCGTCGGTGTCGCTGGTGTTGTCGGTCATGCGGACTTGTCCAGGCAGGAGACCTGCGCATTGCGCGTCTCGGCTTGCCGTTGATCGACCAGTTTGCCGTCGACCGTGATCCGGCAGCCGATGGAGGGGCTGTCACCTTGCGCGACGACGTAGGCGAAGATGCCGGGCATCTGGGCGACGATCGTCGTCGACCACGGCAACGTGGTGAAGTTGGCCTTTTGCGGTTGCGCGTCGGCATCCATCCAGTTGACGACGCCGGTGGTCCCGGGTGGCCCCAGGATTTCGTAGACGGCGGTCTTGGCGGCGTAGGGCGGGGTCGCATCCCGCGGATCGGGCTTGGGCAGGCCGGGCCCCGGGAAAACGCCGTTGAGGCGGTCCACCGCGACGCCGCCGATGACCGACGCCACCACCACGACCAGGGGAACCCATGCCCGCTTGAGAAGCGTCAACACCGTTCCCCCCGATCACGGTCGACCAATGGGCTGATGCTAAGACAGTTCACCCGTTCGAGCATTTCGTCGCGCGCCACGGCTACCCCGAACGTCATGGCTGCCGAATTAATTCCTGCGGTGCGCAGTGTGTTCGGGGCCACATCGTCGCCCGGGCCCCGTGACCGCACCGCTTGCCGAAAGCCGCCTGGGGCCACTCGCCGATGCCGGCCGGCATCACAGCTCTGGAACGGCCTGCGCCGCAGTCGATTTCGCCGCCCAGTGCCGAACTTGCGCCTATTGGCCTGCCGCCCTGTCGAATTCATCGGGATGGCCGCACCGGTCGCCTCGAACCACGGCGCGGTCGACATCGGCCGACGGCCGAATTAGTTACAAAAAGTAATTCGCTGGCGCCGGCGATTTCCGGTTGAATTGCACACTTGGCGATGCCGCGAAATGCAGAAACGGGCAGCGACTGAGCGCCTCTGCGCGTACCCTGACGACATGGCTACCAAGGTCAGGACCTGCGTGCATTGCGGCCACACGTTCGATCCCAATGACCGGCCGCGCGACCTGTCCGACCCCGAGTGGCTTCCGGCCGCGTCAATTTATTGTTCGCATGAATGCAGCGATCAGTTCCATTGCGACATGTCGCATTGCTGCTCGACCCGTGCGAAAAAGAAGGGTCATCGCGAAGCCGCCAAGGCGCGATAAATCCGCGCTTTCGCCGACTCGGGCTAGCCCTCCAGCTTGTAGCCCAGCCCCCGCACGGTCACCAGGTGCACCGGGTTGGCCGGGTCCGCCTCGATCTTGGACCGCAACCGCTTGACGTGGACATCGAGGGTCTTGGTGTCGCCGACGTAGTCGGCGCCCCATACCCGGTCGATCAACTGTCCGCGCGTGAGCACCCGGCCGCTGTTGCGCATCAGGTACTCGAGCAGGTCGAACTCCTTGAGCGGCAACGTGATCGTGTCGCCGTTGACCGAGACGACGTGTCGCTCGACGTCCATCCGCACCGGTCCCGACTCGAGCACCCCGTCGCTGATCTCGGAGTCGTCGTCACCGCCACGGCGGAGCACCGCGCGGATGCGGGCGATCAGCTCGCGCGCCGAATACGGCTTGGTCACATAGTCGTCGGCGCCGAGTTCCAGCCCGACCACCTTGTCGATCTCGCTGTCCCGCGCGGTCACCATGATCACCGGGACGCCGGAACGGGCGCGCAACTGCTTGCACACGTCGGTCCCCGACATGCCGGGCAGCATCAGGTCGAGCAGCACGATGTCGGCGCCGGCGCGGTCGAATTCGGCGAGTGCGGCGGGGCCGTCGGTCACCACCGTGGCCTCGAAGCCCTCCTTACGCAACAGGAATGCCAGCGGATCGGCCAGCGACTCCTCGTCTTCCACGATCAAGACGCTAGTCATCGACTCAGTTCTTCCTCTCGTTGTGACCTGTTGGGCCGCACTTCACGGCCCTGCGGTGGCTCGGGTTCGTCGTCGGTGTCTTTGTAGGCCGGAATCGACAGCGTGAACGTGGATCCCGTCCCCGGCTTGCTCCACACCCCGATGCTGCCGTTGTGGTTGGCTGCGACGTGTTTGACGATGGCCAGGCCCAGCCCGCTGCCGCCGGTGGCGCGCGAGCGTGCCTTGTCCCCCCGGAAGAACCGCTCGAAGACTCGCTCCTGGTCTTCCAGTGCGATCCCGATACCGCGGTCGGTGACGGCGATCTCGATGTTTTCGCCGCGGCGGCGACGGCTGATCGAGACCGGTGAACCGGGCGGTGAGTAGGCGATCGCGTTCGACACCAGGTTGGCCAGCGCGGTGACCAGAAGCGTTTCGTCGCCCAGCACCCGCAAACCGCTGGGCGCGTCGGTGCGAATCTCGATCTGAGCGTTGTCGGCGGCCACCTTGTGGCGTGAAATGGCTTCCGCCACAACGGTATCCACGTCGACCTCGGTCACATTGGGTAACCGCTCGGCACCCTGCAGCCGGGACAGCTCGATCAGTTCGGCGACCATGTCGCCGAGCCGGTTGGCCTCGACGAGCACCTTCTCGGCGAACCGGCGGACGGTTTCGGAGTCGTCCGAGGACGCCAGCAGGGCCTCGGCGAGCAGGGCCATGGCGCCCACCGGGGTCTTCAGCTCGTGGCTGACGTTGGCCACGAAGTCGCGCCGCGTCGCTTCCATGCGCGCGTAGTCGGACTGGTCGTGGGCGAACACCACGGCGAAGCGGCGGTCTTCCTCGCTGAGCAGCCGCGCCTGCCCGTGCACCGCCAGGCCGGACCGGCCGGCCGCCCGCTTGGCCGGCCGCAGGTCGAATTCCACGTCGACGCCGCTCAGCGCCTGCTGCGCCGCTTCCCACGCCTGGTCGTCGAGCTGCCGGTCGCGCACCAGGCCGAGCTCGGCGGCCCGGTCATTGAGGTAGACGACGTCGCGGTGAGAATCGACCACCGCGACCCCCAGCGGCATCAGGGCGACGATGCGTTGCAGCATCTGCGCGACGGTGATCCCGGTCCAGTCCGGGCTCACGCGCTGCCTGCGGTCGGCCGCTTTCGACGACAGCCGGGTCCCGGCTGCAACACCTACGGCCAGCCCCAGCACGGACAAGACCCCGGCCAGCAACAGCGCCGAGAACACAGTCACATAGCAAATCCTACAAATCTTCGGAAACACCGCCCTAGCGGAACGAGGCCAAAATCGGACAAGTCACACTTTGCGCTTCAGGTGTTCCACTCCCGTTCACGTGATGTTCGGCAAACAGGCCTTCAAAAACTCCCGATGGGAGCGCTCGGCGGCTAGCGGCGGCCCTGGCTGGCAACCGCCGCGGCACCCGCCGCGGCCGCCTCCGGGTCGAGGTAGGTGCCACCCGGCACCACCGGCCGCAGGTCGCCGCCCAGGTCGTAGCGCAGCGGAATCCCGGTGGGGATGTTCAGCCCGACGACGTCGTCGTCGGACATCTCGTCGAGGTACTTGACCAGGGCGCGCAGCGAGTTGCCGTGCGCGACGATCAGCACCGTCTTGCCGCTGCGCAGGTCACCGACGATGACGTCGGTGAAATACGGCAGGAACCGGGCCACCACGTCGGCCAGGCATTCGGTCAGCGGGCCGCCGTCGATGTTGGTGTAGCGGGGGTCGGTGTCCTGGCTGAACTCGCTGCCCCGTTCGATCGGCGGTGGCGGCGTGTCGTAGCTGCGCCGCCAGGTCATGAACTGCTCTTCGCCGTAGCGGTCCTTCGTCTCGGCCTTGTTCAGCCCCTGCAGCGCGCCGTAGTGGCGCTCGTTGAGCCGCCAGCTGCGCCGCACCGGGATCCACAGCCGGTCGGCGGCGTCCAGAGCCAGGTGCGCAGTGGTGATCGCCCGGCGCAGCAGCGACGTGTAGAGCACCTCGGGCAACAGGTTGTGCTCGGCCAGCAGCTCGCCGCTGCGCACCGCCTCGGCCCGGCCCTTTTCGGTCAGGTCCACGTCGACCCAACCGGTGAACTGGTTGCTTGCGTTCCATTCGCTCTCGCCGTGGCGGAGCAGCACCAACGTGCCGGTATCTCCCATGCCGGCTAGCTTATTCGTCGTCTTCGTCGATACCTGCTCGACTTCTCCTCATCGCGCTTCGCGCTCTGCATCGTCGTCTTCGTCGATCAAATGGGCGAACGCCTCCAGGTTCTTCAGCGACTCCCCGCGCGACACCCGCCACTCCCACTCTTTCTGAATCGACGAGCGAAAACCCAACTCCAGCAACGTATTAAAGTCCGCATCCACCGCTTCGAGCACCTGCCCGAGCACCCGGTCGATCTCCTCGGCGTCCACCGATGCCAGCGACATGCGGCCCACCAGGTAGATGTCGCCGACCTTGTCCAGCGTGTAGGCCACGCCGTAGAGGCGACGGTTCCGCTTGAGCAGGAAGCGGTAGACACCCTCGTGGTTCTCGTCGGGCTTGCGGCACACGAACGCCTCGACGCGCACCGAATGCTCGCCGATGCTCAGGATGGTGTTGGTCTTGAGCCTGCGCTCGCCGGGCAGCGCCACCACCAGCCCCGACAAGCCACCGTGCGCGCCATCGTGTTTCGAGTACTCCAGGCCGCTGGCGCGCAGCGCGTCCTCGATGACGCGCTCGACGGTGGACGTCACGCGCCCACCCCGCGACGCTCGGCGGTGTACTCGCGAATCGCGCGGCGATAGCTGGCCAGCAGCGCGTCCGTGGTGTTATCCCAGGAGAACGTGGCCGCGTGCGCGGCTGCCGCGCGGCTCATCGCCTCGGCCTGCGGCGCGCTCAGGCGCAGCATCCGGTCCAGGGCGTCGGCCCACTGCCCGACCTCGTGGCCGGACACCAGCGTCCCGGTGACCCCGTCGCGCACGGCCACCGGCAGGCCGCCGACCGCGGCCGCCACCACCGGCGTGCCACACGCCTGCGCCTCGACGGCCACCAGGCCGAACGACTCCGAATAACTCGGCACGGCGACCAGGCTGGCGGCCTGGAACAGGGTGGCCAGGTCCGTGCGCGACTGCGGGGGCAGGAAGCTCACCCGCGCGGCGATGCCGAGCTCGTCGGCCAGCCGCCGCAGGCCGTCCGGGGAGGCCATCCCGCTGCCCGACGGTCCCCCGGCCACCACGATGCGCACGCCGGGCAGCCTGGCGGCGGCGCGCAGCACGATGTCGGGCGCCTTCAGCGGCTGGATCCGGCCGACGAACGCGACCACGTCCTCGTCGAGCGGCAGGCCCAGCGCGGCCCGGGCCGCCCGGCGATCACCCGGGCGGAATACCTCGAGATCCACCCCCGGGTGGACGACGTCGATGCGCGCCGGGTCGGCGCGGTGGATCGAAATCAGTTGCTGCGCTTCGTCATCGGTGTTGACGATCAGCCGGTCCGCCTCGTCGACCACCTGCTGCTCGCCGACCGTGCGCAGCGGCGGCTCGGGCGCGTCACCCACCGCCAGCGCCGCGTTCTTCACCGCGGCGAGCGTGTGCGCGGTGTGCACCAGCGGCACCGCCCAGCGGTCGCGGGCCAGCCAGCCGACCTGGCCGGACAGCCAGTAGTGCGAGTGCACGATGTCGTAGTAGCCCGGTTCATGCGACGCCTCCGCCCGCAACACCCCGGCGGCGAACGCGCACAGCTGGGTGGGCAGGTCGTATTTGTCCAGGCCTTCGAAGGGCCCCGCCACCACGTTCCGCACCAGCACGCCGGGCGCCACCCGCGCGACCGGGGGGTCGGCCGACGCGGTGGCCCGGGTGAAGATCTCCACCTCGATACCCCGCCGCGCCAGGTGCAACGCGGTTTGCAGCACGTAAACGTTCATGCCCCCGGCGTCCCCGGTACCCGGCTGGGCCAGCGGCGAGGTGTGCACCGCCAGCACTGCGACGCGGCGCGGTTTCAACCGGAAGACGTCATCGTGCCGCACTCTGTCATCTTTACAGGACGCCGCGCTCACCGGCCCAGCGCCCAGGACAGGGGTTCGCGCTAAGCGGAAGGCTCGTCGATGTCGCGCAGGCGCGGGCTCAGCGCCCCGGCGCGGCGCATCGCGCCGAGCGGATCGGCGTAGAGCCCGCCCAACGACACGGTTCCCGCGCCGGCCTCCTGCACCCGGTTGCCGAAGACGGTGACCCGGATGTCGCGCGGTGGCAGCACCGAGCGCTCGGCGAACGCCGCCTCCACATGCTCCATCGCCTCGGGATACTCGGTGAAGGCCTGACCGCCGACCACCAGCTCGTCGGGGTTGAGCATGTCGCGCAGCAACGCCACCGCCTCCCCGAGCACCCGCCCCCGCTCGTTCAGCAGTTCTTGGGCCGGCTGGTTGCCGGCCCGGGCCAGCCGCAGCAGGTCGGCGATGCCGGTGGCCGAGGCGTTGGCGCGGCCCGCGGGCACCGGAGGCAGGATCCGCAGCCGGCGGGCGGCGTCCAGCACCGCCTCGTCGCTGACCGTGGATTCCAGCTGGCCGGTGCCGCCGAGCAGTTCGGAGTGGGCGGGCAGCGCCGCGATGGTGCCGGGACCGCTGGCCGGGCAGTGCACCCGGCCGCCGATCACCAGCGCGTAGCCCACGGTCTCGCGGGCGTAGACGTACAGGCTGGTGGGCGAGCTGGGCACGAAGCGCCGCAACCCGAGCAGCAGCTCGGCCCCCGCCATGGCGTCGACATGTGAGGCCACCGAGACGGGCAGCCCGAGCGCGTCGGCCAACACCGGGCCGACGGGCGCCTGCCGCCAGCCGAGGCGCGGGTGATCGACGTGACCGGTGGCGCTGTCGACGGTGCCACCGATCGCGACGCCCACCCACAGCGGGCGGCGTCGATGCCAGCGCCGCAGGTAGCGGGCGGCGCTTTCGGCCAGCGAGGCAAGCGCGGGCCCGGCGGGGCTGAGCGGCGTCGGCGTCTCGACGGTGTCCAGCGTGCGGCCGAACAGGTCGGTGGCCACGATGCTGGTGGTCCGGGCGCCGACGTGGATGCCGAGCGTCACGAACGGTTCGTGGTTGACCTCGACCGGCACGCGGGGGCGGCCGATGGCCCCGGAGACGGCCAGGTCGGCGCGTTCCCGCAGCAGGCCGGCGTCGAGCAGGGCGATGACTTGGCGGTTGACGGTGGCGATGCTCAGCGAGGTGACGCCGGCGATGACGTCACGCCCGACGGGCCCACGCAACCGGACGGCCCGGAAGACCGAGGCCGCCGCCGAGTCGGCGATGTGCAGTGCCGGAGGCACGATCTGGCGGCGCACCGAGCGGTGGCCCTTGTAGCTGGCACGGCTGGGCGAATGATGAGTCTGGGTAAGGGTATTCGAGCGCACGAGCGTCCTTCTGTCCGATTTTTGTTGGCCGTCACTGGCCACACCTGAAAGTCAGGAGCGGCGAAGTGCGCGACAACAACACGCACCCGCCGCGCAAAGACACGCGGTGGTGGTGCTGGACAGGGCGCTGTGGTGCACCCCGAAAATTTAGCACGTTCACTAAGGTTGTTTCGATGGCTGGAAATGTCAGGAATGAACGGGTCGCGGTGGTCACGGGCGCCAGCTCCGGAATCGGCGCGGCGACCGCCCAGACCCTCGCTGCTCAGGGCTTTCACGTGGTCGCGGTGGCGCGCCGGGCGGACCGGATCAACGCCCTGGCGAGGGAAATCGGCGGAACGGCCATTGTGGCCGATGTCACAGACGACGCGGAGGTCGCGTCGCTGGCCGAGGAACTGAGCCGGGTGGACATCCTGGTCAACAACGCCGGCGGCGCGCGCGGGCTGGCACCGGTGGCCGATTCCGACTTCGAGCACTGGCGCTGGATGTGGGAGACCAACGTGATGGGCACGCTGCGGGTCACCCGGGCGCTGCTGCCCAAGCTCGTCGACTCCGGCGACGGCCTGATCGTCACGGTGACTTCCGTTGCGGCGCTTGAGGTTTACGACGGCGGCGCCGGGTACACGGCGGCCAAGCACGCCCAGGGGGCGTTGCACCGCACGCTGCGCGGCGAACTGCTGGGCAAGCCGGTGCGGCTGACCGAGATCGCGCCGGGCGCGGTGGAGACCGAGTTCTCGCTTGTCCGCTTCGGCGGCGACCGGCAACGCGCCGACGCCGTCTACACCGGCATCACGCCGTTGGTTGCCGAAGACGTCGCCGAGGTGATCGGATTCGTGGCATCCCGGCCCCCGCACGTCGACCTCGACCTGATCGTCATGAAGCCGCGCGACCAGGCCTCCGCGACCCGCTTTAACCGCCGGGGTTAGCCCCGGGGCTGGAAGTCGTGGCCGTCGTCGTGGGCGTCCCGGACAGGGACGGCGCGGTCGATGGCGTGGCCGGCGCGGTGACCGGGATTTGCGTTGACGGCGGGTGCGCAGTGGGCGGCGGGAGCGCGGACATGGCCACCCAGGTGTCCCAGTCGACGGCCCAGTCCCAGATGTCGCCGTCGGAGTAGGACAGCTGGATGGAGCTTCCCGTCACCTCCACCGGGTCGCCGTACATCGCGCTCTGGTAGTACTGCTCCGCGTCGCCGGTCGACAGGTTGATGCAGCCGTTGGTCACGTTGGTGTTGCCCTGCGCGCCCGCACTCATCGGATTCGCATGGATGAACTCGCCGTTGTTGGAGATCCGCACCGCCCAGCGTTCGTGCACGTGGCTGTAGCCGGCGGCGGGGTTGGACATGTAGAAGTCGGCGTACTTCTCGGTGACCACGTGGATGCCGTTGCGGGTGACGTTGCGCGCCTTGTCGGCCTCGCCGTAGCTGCACGGGAAGTCCATGATGACGCCCTCGTCCCTGACCACCTGGATGCGGTGCGACGAGACCTCGGCCTTGACCACCTGCCGGCGACCGATCTGGATGTTCAGCGAAATGTCGTCGGCCCCGTAGGCGCTGTCGCCGAACGGCAGGCCGTACAGCTTGGCGTCGACGTTGACGGTGGTGCCGGCCGGGTAGTACTCGCGGGTGCGCCAGTGCACGCGCGCCCCTCCGACCTCGTCGGGCAGCCACGCCCAGCTGCCCTCAACGGGCGGATTGGTGGTGACGGTCAGCGCCTTCTCGACGGCGGCCTTGTCTGCGATGGGGGCGTCGAACTGGATGATGATCGGCGCCGCCACCCCGACGGTCTGGCCGTCAGCCAGCTGGAACGACCCACCGATCTTCTTGGTGGGCGACACCGTGGTGAACTTGCCCGCGACCGGGATCGCCTTGCCGTCGTGCCCGACGGCCGAGCCGCTCCAGGTGTAGGTCGCGTCGTAGCCCAGGGGCTCGGTGGTGCTGTAGACGGTGCGATCGGAATTGAACTTGCCCGCCACGGCCTTGCCCGCGGAATTGGTCAGCGCGACGTGCTGGAACCAGCCGTCGGTGATCTCCACGCTGATCGGCGCGATGGGCACCACGTTCTCGGTCGCATCGGCCGGCTGGAACTTCAGCTTGGCGGCGGGCTGCTCCTTTTTCTCGGCCTGTTTGGCCGCGGGGCCGCCGCACGCGGCCAGCACGCTGGGGGCGAAAACCCCCAGTCCGAGGGTCGCCAGCGCCACGCGCCGGTTTACCGGCTGCGGATTGCGCGACGTGTTCACGAAAGTCAAAGATACCGGGGAAAATCCATCGACCCCGCCGCGACAAATCGGGGTCGGGGGGATTCGGAGCTACAGCCTGCAGCCGAGCAGGACCGGCTCCGGTTGCAATGTGACACCAAACACAGCGTGGACCCCGTCACGGATCGTGCGGGCCAGGGCGATCACCTCTTCCGCGGTGGCACCGCCGCGGTTGGTCAACGCGAGTGCGTGCTTGGTGGACAGCCGGCAGCGGGCCGCCGGATCGTCGGGGTAGCCCTTGGCGAAGCCGGCCCGCTCCACCAGCCAGCCGGCGGCCAGCTTGACGCCGTCCGGTGCCGGGTAGTGCGGCACCGGCCCGTCCACGCCCGCGGCCAGCCGCTCGTACGCCTCGGGGGCGACGACCGGGTTGGTGAAGAACGATCCCACGCTCCAGGTGTCGTGGTCGTCGTCGTCGAGCACCATGCCCTTGCGGCCCCGCAGCGCCAGCACCGCCTGGCGGACCTTCTCCGGTTCGGCGCGCTCCCCGCCGCTCGCGCCCAGCGCGTCCGCCAGCTCGCCGTAGCGCAGCGGCGCGCTGCGGCCCGACGGGTCCAGCGCGAACTCGACTTCCAGGACCACCCAAGGGGTTTCGTGGCCGGCCCGTTTCAACACGCTGGTGCGGTAGCCGAAGCCGAGCTCGGCGCCCGGCACCCAGCGGACCTGTCCGCTGCGGCGGTCCAGTATCCGGACCCGGGTGATGGTGTCGGCGATTTCGGCGCCGTACGCCCCGACGTTTTGCACCGGGGTCGCCCCGGCCGAACCCGGTATCCCCGACAGGCATTCCAGCCCGCCCAGGCCGCGCTCGATGGCGCGGACCACGACGTCGTCCCACACCGCGCCGGCCTCCGCGCGCACCACGTTGCCGTCGACGGTGATGCCGCTGTTGGCCAATCGCACCGCGGTGAGGTCGGCGTAGGTTTCGGCGATCACCAGGTTGGAGCCCCCGGCGAACACCAGGACCGGGGGTTGTTGTCCCCCACCGCTTTCGGCGTCCAGCTCCCGCAGCACCGCGACCACCTGTTCGGTGCTGGTGCAGGTGATCAGGCGGCGCGCCACCGGCCCGACCCGCAACGTCGTCAGCGGCGCGAGCGACACCGCTTCGGCGACATGCGCGCCGGCGAATGTCGAACCGGCATCGCTGGATTTCATGGCCCGTAACGGTAGCCTCACCTGCTATGCCGCGTTCATTCGACTTGTCGGCCGACTACGACGGCAGCGTTGAAGCAGTCCATCGCGCGTTCACGGACGAGACCTATTGGCGGGCTCGCCTGGCCGGATCCGGTGTCGACGTCGCCACCCTGGAGTCGATGCGGGTGGGTGGCGAAACGGGCGACGACGACACCGTCGAGGTGGTCACCGTCCAGGTGATCCACAGCCACAAGCTGCCCGGGATGGTCACGCAGCTGCACAGCGGCGACCTGCGCATCCGGCGCGAGGAGACCTGGGGCCCGGTCGCCGACGGGGCGGCGCAGGGTTGTGTCGTCGGCTCGATCCTGGACGCCCCGGTCAATCTGAACGGCACCGCCGTGCTGTCGCCGGTCGCCCGGA
Organism: Mycobacterium sp. ACS4054; assembly: GCF_001667275.1. GTDB lineage: Bacteria > Actinomycetota > Actinomycetes > Mycobacteriales > Mycobacteriaceae > Mycobacterium. Next base: position 1,135 of record NZ_LZHV01000058.1, on the reverse strand, counting down.
CGGGCGGCGCCCGGCTGACCTTTCGGGCCACCGTCCAGGTCCGCGTCCCGATCATCGGCGGCAAGCTGGAGAATTTCATCGGCGGCCGGCTGGCCGAACTGATGGCCGCCGAGCAGCGGTTCACCACGGAGTGGATCGCCAGAATGCCTTGAGGGCGCCGCGCCTAAGCTGGCGGCCATGCGAATCGCGCTGGCGCAGATACTGAGCGGCACCGATCCGGGCGCGAACCTGGAGCTGGTCCGCTCCTACAGCGGCCAGGCCGCCGACGCGGGCGCCAAGCTGGTGGTTTTCCCGGAGGCCACCATGTGCCGCTTCGGGGTTCCGCTGGGGCCGATCGCCGAGCCGGTCGACGGTCCCTGGGCGACGGGTGTGCGGCGCATCGCGGCCGACAGCGGGATCGCGGTGGTCGCCGGCATGTTCACCCCGGCCGGCGACGGCCGGGTGAAAAACACGCTGATCGCGGCCGGCCCGGGCGGTCTGGACACGCATTACGACAAGATCCACCTCTACGACGCCTTCGGCTTCACCGAGTCGCGCACCGTTGCGCCCGGCCGCGAGCCGGTGGTGATCACGGTTGACGGCGTCCGGGTGGGGTTGACCGTCTGCTACGACATCCGCTTCCCGGCGCTGTACACCGAGCTGGCCCGCCGCGGCGCCCAGCTGATCGCCGTCTGCGCGTCGTGGGGCTCGGGCCCCGGCAAGCTCGACCAGTGGACGCTTCTGGCGCGGGCCCGCGCGCTGGACTCGATGAGCTACGTCGCCGCGGCCGGCCAGGCCGATCCCGGCGAGCCCCTCACCGGCTCGGGCGCGCCGACCGGGGTGGGCGGCAGCCTGGTGGCCTCGCCGTTCGGCGGCGTCGTGGCGTCGGCCGGCTCCGGGCCCCAGTTGGTGGTGGCCGACATCGACGTCGATCGGGTCGCCAAGGCCCGGGAGAGCATCGCGGTGCTGCGCAACCACTCAGATTTCGTTCAGCTCGATAGTGCAGAATCGGTCGGGTGACGAACCCACAAGGACCACCGAACCAGGACCCTTCGACGTGGGGCCGTCCCGGCAACCAAGGCCCGTTCGGCCAGCCCCCCACCGAGCGGCCGACCGAGCGGATCAACACCGGGGGCCCCGCCCCCGCGCGTCCCCC
>NZ_LZHV01000057.1 GCF_001667275.1 Mycobacterium sp. ACS4054 | reverse complement strand
AAACCCATATCTTTCTTTTCTGGTGGGGGGTTCTTGGGTGGGGGTGGGGGGTTGGGGGGTCAGGTCGGCCAGTTGTGCGCGCATCACAGGTTGCAGGGGGTCCATGGCCGGGTTGTGCGGGGCGACTTCGATGTTGACCCGGCTGGCGAACCGGTTCTGGGCGCGCACGGTGGTGATGAGTGCCTCGATGTGGGCGGTGGGCCCGGCGATCACGGTTTGGCGGGGGGAGTTGTAGATGCCCAGGGTGACCTGGGGGTGGGCGGCGATGAGGTCCTCGGTGGCGGCGGCGTCGAGTTCGAGCAGGGCCATGGCGCCCTGGCCGGACAGCGGGGCCATCAGCGCCGAACGGGTGGCGGTCACGCGCAGGCCCTGGGCGGGGGTCAGGGCGCCGGCGTCCACGGCGGCGGCGACTTCGCCCATCGAGTGGCCGATGACCAGATCGGGGGTGATGCCATAGGAGCGCCACAGCGCGCTCAGCGCCAGCTGCATGCCGAACACCCCGAGCTGGATCTGCTCGATACCGACCAGCTCGGTGCCGGTGGCGATCACCTCGTGCAGCGAAAACCCGGCCTGGGCCACGAAATCGGGGTCCAGCTCGGCCAGCGCGGCAGCAAACGCGGGTTCCTCGGCCAACAGGCGCCGGCCCATGCCGGCCCACTGCGAACCGCGACCGGAATACACAAACACCGTCCCCGGGCCGACGTTCTCGGCCGGGGCCACCACCCCCGGGGCGTGCTGGCCGGCGGCCAGCGCCCGCAACCCGGCCACCGCCGCGTCCCGATCCCGGGCCACCACCGTGCCAAAACGCGCCGCCCGCGAGCGGTGATGATTAAGCGTGTGGGCCACCTCGGCCAGCCCCACCCCGGCCCCGGCACCGTCCATCCACTCGGCCAACACCACCGCCGTGGCCGCCACCCGCTGCGCCGTCTTACCCGACACCACCAACGTCGACACCCCACCCGCGGGATCGGCGGGAGCGCTTGGGGCGATGTCCTGACCCTGCTCGATCACCACGTGCGCGTTCGTCCCGCCGAACCCGAACGAGGACACCCCGGCCCGGCGCGGATGCGCCCGCTTCGGCCAACTGGTCTGGCTGCGAACCACTTTCATGCGCAACTCGTCGAACGGGATGTGCGGGTTCGGGCTTTCGAAGCGCTGATTGGGCGGGATCTGGCCGCGCTGCACCGCCAGCACCGCCTTGATGAAACCCGCGATGCCCGCCGCCGCCTCGGTGTGGCCGAGGTTCGTCTTGACCGCGCCGATGAGCAGGGGGGCATCCTCGGCGCGCCCCCGACCGAGCACCGTGCCGAGGGCGCGCGCTTCGATGGGATCGCCCAATAGCGTTCCGGTTCCGTGGGTTTCGACGTAGTCGACGTCGCTCGGCTGCATTCCCGCGTTGCTGTAGGCGGCCCGCAGGACCGCCATCTGCGCCGCCGGGTTCGGGGCCATCAGGCCGTTGGAGCGGCCGTCCTGGTTGACCGCCGAGCCGCAGATCACCGCGAGCACGCGGTCGCCGTCGCGCTGCGCGTCGGTCAACCGCTTGAGCACCACGACGCCCGCGCCCTCACCGCGCACGAACCCATCGGCCGCCGCGTCGAACGCGCGGCACTTGCCCGTCGGCGACAACGCGCCCACCTGGTCGAAGCCGCGAAACACCGCCGGAGACAACAACAGATTCACACCGGCCGCGATGGCCAGGTGGGAATCCTCGGTCCGCAGGCTCTGGCAGGCCAGGTGGATGGCGACCAACGACGACGAACACGCCGTGTCGACCGCCACCGACGGGCCGCGCAGGTCGAGGAAGTACGACAGGCGGTTCGCGATGATGCTCATCGCACCGCCGGTGTTGCTCCAGCCGTCGACACCGCAGAAGTCGTTGGAGGCGATGGCGCCGTATTCGCTCAGGCACGCGCCGGCGAAGACGCCCGTCTGCGACCGGCGCAGGGAACTCGGCGGAATCCCCGCGTGCTCCAACGCTTCCCACGCCACCTCCAGCAGCAGGCGCTGCTGGGGGTCCATTTTGTCCGCTTCGCTCGGGGAGATCTCGAAGAACTCGGCGTCGAAGGCGTCGATGTCGGGCAGGAACGACCCCCACCGCGTCGTGCGGGCGAGCGCCGCCGCCACGTCGGGCTCGCCGGATTCGAACGGTCGCCACCGTTCCGGCGGCACCTGGCCGATCGAGCAACCCCGCGCGCACAGGAACTGCCAGAACGCCTCGGGCCCCGATATGCCCGGGAAGCGGCAGCCCATCCCGATGACGGCGATCGGCTCGTCGAGCGAGTTGCGACCCGGGCGCTTGAGTGTGGCGTCGGCCTCCGGCTCGGGCTCAGGTGCGGTGAGGTAGGCGGCCAGGGCGTTGATCGTCGGATGCTGCCAGAATTCGACCGGGGATACCTTCTTGCCCAACAACTCTGACAGCTCTCCGGACAGCACCACCACTTCGCGGGAGCTCACCCCGAGGTCGGCCAGCGATAGGTTGGGGTCGACTTCGTCGGGCGTGCAGCCGATGTTGGTCACCAGGTAGTCGACCAACCAGTGGCGCAAGTCGGCTTCGCCACCGATGCCTGACGTCATACCGTCACGTCCAGCCTTTGGAATCCGTCGCTTTGGTAGCGTTCGACGCACGCCGAACGCCGGACTTTGCCGCTGGTGGTGATCGGTATCGAGCCCGGTGACACCAGCACGAGGTCGGCGACTCGCACGCTGTGCGACTTCGAAATCGCCGAGGTGACTTCGCGTTTCACCGAACGCAGCCGCAGCAGGGCCTCTTCCTCGGACGCGCCGCGCCCCTTCAGCTCGATGATCGCCACCAGCTGCTCGGTGATGTCGTCGGGCACCGATATCGCCGCGACCCGGCCGCCGGTGATCTCCTGGATGGTCGCCTCGATGTCGTCCGGGTAGTGGTTGCGCCCGTCGACGATGAGCAGGTCCTTGATGCGGCCCATGATGAACAATTCGCCGTCGGAGATGACGCCCAGGTCGCCCGTCCGCAGCCAGGGGCCAGCCGGGGATCCCGGCGCGGGATCGGTCAGTTCGGCGTGGAACACCCGCGACGTCTGCTCCGGCTTGCGCCAATACCCCAGGGCCACGTGGTCGCCACGCACCCAGATCTCTCCGACCGTGCCCGCCGGGCTCTCGGTCATGCTCTCGGGGTTGACGATTCGCACGGCGGCCGGATCGGGCGAACCGTAGCTGATGAGCTCCGTGCCCACCGTGCCCTCGGTTCCGCATGGCGTGGCCCGACCGGAGGTCAGGTGCTCATAGTCGAAACGGACGGTCTTGAGCATGGTGTGGGGCTCGGGACCGGCCACGTACAGCGTCGCCTCGGCGAGCCCGTAGCAGGGGCGGACGGTCGTCGGGCGCAGGCCGAACGGGGCGAAGCGTTCGCTGAAGCGCTTCACGGTTGCCACGTGAATTCGTTCGCTGCCGCTGACAATGGTGTGCACGTCACCAAGGTCCAGACCCGCCATGTCGTCGTCCGACGTCCTGCGCACGGCCAGTTCGAACGCGAAATTCGGCGCCGCGGAAAAGCACTGGCCGTTGGTGGCAAGCATTTTCATCCAGCGGGCCGGGCGTTGCAGGAACGCCATCGGGCTCATCAATACCGCGCTGCGATTGGTCACCAGCGGGGCGCAGACGCCCAGGATCAGGCCCATGTCGTGGAACAGCGGCAGCCACGACACCAAGGACAAATTGTCGGGGAGTTGGTCCGGCTCACCGAAAAAGGCGTACATGCATTGCGACACGTTGGTGACGACGTTGTCGTGCGACACGATCACGCCGGCCGGCGTGCGCGTGGACCCGGAGGTGTACTGCAGATAACCGGCACCCGAGGAGAATCGCCGAGCGGGCGGGAATTCGCGGGGCGAATCGAGGTCGAGCAGGTCGACTTCGATGACCAACGGCGCGGGGTGGCCGTCCTGGCCGCAGGCGTACTTGTTGACGTCGCTGACGACCGCCGACGTGGTGAGGATGGCGACCGGGTTGCAGTCGCGCAGCACGGAGGAGATCCGCTCGTCGTGCACGCCGTAGAGCGGCGTCGAGAGCGGAACCGCGATGAAGCCCGCCTGCAGCGCCCCGAAGAAGGCGGCCACGTACTCCAGGCCCTGGGGCGCCGATATCGCCACCCGATCACCGGGGGAGCCGCAAAGCGCCAGCTCCTCAGCAACGATGCGAGCGCGGCGGTGAACCTGCGCCCAGGTCAGGTGTTCAGCAAACCCGCTAGGGTCCTGCTCGTAGTCGATGAACGTGAACGCCGTCGCGTCGGGCCGGTGCTCGGCCCGGTCCTGCAGCAACGCAGGAATGGAGATGTCGGTCACCGGCATTTGCTTACCTTCCCGTGCGCTGACGCCGTTGGGTGCCCGCACGCAACGTGCGTGCCGCGCGTCGAGCGGCTTCCCCGGTTACCGACAACCACTCTCGTGAAGCAACCTAAGCATTCTTTGCGGGTGGCGACTTCCGATTTACAAAATCAAAACGAGATGTAGCCCACAGTGCCGCTCGTGCCACGCCCGGTCCCCTGGGGCATGGCGCGGACCGTCGATCTTGCACCGTATATAGGTAGTACGGGCGCGTGGCTAGTGGTGCGGCTGTTATACGAGTGACGAATAGTGGCAGGTCGGGGGCCGGGCGCGGGCTTTGCACCGCGCGACGTCTCCCGGTCGGTTCTGGTACGGGCGCGCCTTTCCGGCGGCCCTGGCCCATGGCGATCCCGGCGGTCCGGCCACGCGTCGAACGGGATCCCGCACGGCCGGCGGCTGTCCGGCGCCGGGCCCCGCGCGCCGCGTGCGCTCTTGGAAGGGATTCGTGGCAAATAGCCGATCGGGGTGGTCGCGCCTCGTCGATCGCATCGGCCAACTGGTCGGCGTCGGCGCGACAGCTAACTCGTGGAGCAACGATCGAGGACCTTCTCCTCGATGTCCTTCACCAGTTCTGGCAAATGGTTGCACAGGTAGAAGTGGTCGCCGGGGAACACGCGGAGACCGAAATCGTCGGTGGTGCGATCGGACCACGCCCGCATGTTGTCCTCGGCCACGATGATGTCGTTGTCTCCGACGAACCCGTAGATCGGGCACGACACCGTGACCTCCGGCGGATGGGTGTAGCCCGCGATCGCCCGGACGCTTTGCAGCGTGGGCAGGATCGTCAGGGCGAATTCGTCGTTGGCCAGCAGCTCGGGATTGGTGTCGGTCACCTGGGCGACGACCTTGAGGATGTCGCGGTCCGATCCCTGCAGTTCCTTGTAGCGGATGTGACCCGGGGCCGCGCTCGACGAGATGAACAGGGCGGCGATCGGTTGCCCGGCGGCTTGAAACCTCAGCGCGACCTCGAAGGCCAACAGGCCGCCCATGCTGTGGCCGAAAAAGGTCACCGGCGCATTCGCCGGAGCGGAAGGCGCCATCATCGAATAGATTTCGTCGGCCAGCGCGGGAATGCTCGGGAGCTGCGTCAGTCCCTTTTCCCGCCCGGGGTATTGGACCGCAATGCGCTTGATATCCGCGGAGAACGCCCTGGCGAACGGAACGTAATAGGTCGCCGATCCGCCGGCGTGCGGAAATATATAAAGCGTCGGCGCGCCGCCGCCATCGCGGTCCGTGTTCACCGCGTCACCCTATACCGATGCGAATTTCGGCCCCCCGATATCGCCGGCCCGATATTCGCCCCACCGCCTGCGTGAGTGCCGCCGCAGAAGTGCTGGAACAATCGGTGTCGTGTTCCGTTTGCCACGCAACCCGCTTTGCCGCGCGGTGGCGGCGGCGGCCGGCGACCGGGGCCCGGGTCGGGCGAATGTCCGACACACCGGCGTCGCCACCGCTGTCACAAAGGCAACACCAGGCACACTGGTAACAACAGTTTTTATGCAGACGCCAGGAGGAAGTGGCCGTGTACCGAGTCTTTGAAGCGCTCGACGAGTTGAGCGCCATCGTTGAAGAAGCACGCGGCGTCCCCATGACGGCGGGCTGCGTGGTGCCCCGTGGTGACGTGCTGGAACTGATCGACGACATCAAGGACGCGATCCCCGGGGAGCTGGACGACGCCCAGGATGTGCTCGATGCCCGTGACTCGATGCTGCAGGACGCCAAGTCGCACGCCGAATCCATGGTTTCCTCGGCGACGACCGAGTCGGAGTCGATGCTCAACCACGCCCGCGCGGAGGCCGACCGGCTGCTGTCCGACGCAAAATCGCAGGCCGACCGCATGGTGAGCGAGGCGCGCCAGCACAGCGAGCGGATGGTCGGCGAGGCCCGCGAGGAGGCGATGCGCATCGCCACGGCGGCGAAACGCGAGTACGAGGCCAGCGTGGGCCGCGCCCAGGCCGAAGCCGACCGGCTGCTCGAGAACGGCAACATCTCCTACGAGAAGGCCGTGCAAGAGGGCATTAAAGAGCAGCAGCGGCTGGTGTCGCAGAACAGCGTGGTGGAGGCCGCCAACGCCGAGGCCACCCGCCTCATCGACTCGGCGCACGCGGAGGCCGACCGGCTGCGCGGCGAATGCGACATCTACGTCGACAACAAGCTTGCCGAGTTCGAGGAATTCCTCAACGGCACGCTGCGCTCCGTCGGGCGCGGCCGTCACCAGCTCCGGACGGCGGCCGGCACGCACGACTACGCGGTGCGCTAGCCCGTCGACCGGGCGGCCGCGCCCTGGAAATATGCGGTTCGCGCCGTAGGATTTCCCCTATGACGCGGCAGCACGGCACCACCTCGCAGCGCCATTCGAGCTCGGCGATGACGATTGACATCACCCGCCTCGGGCGGCGGCCTGGCGCGATGGTGACCCTGCGAAAAACCGTGCCCAGCCCGTCGCGCATCGGCCTGGACATGATCGCGATCGAGGCGGGCGCGCCGTTGGAGCTGGACCTGCAGGTCCAGTCCGTTTCCGAAGGCGTGTTGGTGACCGGCACGGTCGACGCGCCCACTGTCGGCGAATGCTCCCGTTGCCTGACGCCGGTCGACGGCCGCGTGCAGGTCCGGTTGACCGAATTGTTCGCCTATCCCGACAGCACGACGGAGGCGACCACCGAGGAGGACGAGGTCGGTCACATCGTCGACGACACCATCGACCTCGAGCAGTCGATCGTCGACGCCGTGGGGTTGGAGCTGCCGTTTTCGCCGGTGTGCACCGACGATTGCCCCGGCCTGTGCCCCGAATGCGGGGTGGCGCTGGCGGCCGAGCCGGGTCATCAGCACGAGCGCGTCGACCCGCGGTGGGCCAAGCTGGCCGGCATGTTTCCCGAGCCGGACGCGTCGCGGGGTGACCGATGACGTCGCACCAGGACCTGCTCGACGCGCTGGGCGTGGAGCTGCCCGACGAGTTGCTCTCGCTGGCGCTGACGCACCGCAGTTACGCCTACGAGCACGGCGGGCTGCCGACCAACGAACGGCTGGAGTTTCTCGGCGACGCCGTGCTGGGCCTGACCGTCACCGACGAGCTTTACCACCGGCATCCGGAACGTTCCGAAGGTGACCTGGCCAAGCTGCGGGCGAGCGTGGTCAACACCCAGGCGCTGGCCGACGTCGCACGCAAGCTGTCCGCCGACGGGCTGGGCGCCCACCTGTTCTTGGGGCGCGGGGAGGCCAACACCGGTGGCGCCGACAAGTCGAGCATCCTGGCCGACGGCATGGAATCCCTGCTCGGCGCCATCTACCTGCAGCACGGGATCGACACGGCCCGCGAAGTGATCCTGCGGATCTTCGGCCCGCTGCTGGACGCCGCGCCGACCCTGGGGGCCGGCCTGGACTGGAAGACCAGCCTGCAAGAGCTGACGGCGGCGCGCGGGATGGGCGCGCCGTCCTACGTCGTCACCTCCACCGGCCCTGACCACGACAAGGAGTTCACCGCGGTCGTCGTCGTGATGGACACCGAGTATGGGTCCGGGGTGGGGCGCTCCAAGAAGGAGGCCGAGCAGAAGGCCGCCGCCGCGACGTGGAAGGCCCTGGACGTGCTGGACACCGCCGTTCCTGGCAACTAGATCGATGGTGATGACCCGCTGCGCCCGGCTGCGCCGCGCTTGCGATCATCACTGAATGCCCGAGCTCCCCGAAGTCGAGGTGGTGCGCCGCGGCTTGCAGGGCCGCGTCGTGGGCAAAACCATCACCGCCGTGCGGGTGCACCACCCCCGCGCGGTGCGCCGGCACGAGGCCGGGCCCGCCGACCTCACCGCCCGGCTGCTCGATGCCAAGATCACCGGCACCGATCGGCGCGGCAAGTACCTGTGGCTGCTGCTGGACGGCCCGGGCGATCCGGACACCGCCCTCGTCGTGCACCTGGGCATGAGCGGGCAGATGCTGCTCGGGACGGTGCCGCGCGCCGACCACGTGCGCATCTCCGCGCTGCTCGACGACGGGACCGTGCTGAGCTTCGCCGACCAACGCACCTTCGGCGGCTGGATGCTCGCCGATCTGGTGAGCGTGGACGGCAGCGTCGTGCCGGCGCCCGTCGCGCACCTCGCGCGCGACCCGCTCGACCCGCTGTTCGACCGCGACGCCGTGGTGGATGTGCTGCGGCGCAAGCATTCCGAGATCAAGCGGCAGCTTCTCGATCAAACGGTGGTGTCGGGTATCGGCAACATCTATGCCGACGAGGCGCTGTGGCGGGCCAAGGTCAACGGTGCTCGGATAGCGGCCTCGCTGAGCCGCCGGCGGCTGGGGGAGGTCCTGGCCGCCGCGGCCGACGTGATGCGCGACGCGCTGGCGCAGGGCGGGACCTCGTTCGACTCGCTCTACATCAACGTCAACGGCGAATCGGGGTACTTCGACCGGTCGCTGAATGCCTACGGCCGCGACGGGCAGAACTGCCGGCGCTGCGGCGCCGTGATACGCCGGGAGAAGTTCATGAACCGGTCGTCGTTCTATTGCCCGAAATGCCAGCCACGGCCGCGGCTTTGAGCGTGCACAGGGCTTTGACGGGTGTGCGCGACGCGGCGGCTCGGCACCGTTTGCAAGAAAGGTGAGGTTATCCTCACCTGGCATCGTTATCCTGGTCGACATGGTGTACGCGTGGAGTCGGGTCGGCTAGTGCGGCGATCGGGTTCTCCAACCGTGCTGGCCAACCTCACGCCGGGCCAGCGGGCGACCATCGTGGGCGTGGCGCCGGCCGCATCCCCCGTGGTCGCGGGGCGATTGCGCCAGCTGGGCTTCCGTCCGTCGTCCGACGTCGAGGTCATTCGGCGCGCCCCGATGGGCGACCCGACCATCTACCGCGTTCAGGACACCGAATTGTGCCTGCGCCGCCGCGAGGCGCGGCTCATCCAGGTCGATCCGGGGAGCGTCGCATGACGTCCTGCCACGAGGAAGGCGCCGCCGTCGCGGTGGTCGGTGCGGCGCGGGTCGCGCTGGTGGGCAGCCCCAATGCGGGCAAGACCTCGGTGTTCAACCACCTCACCGGGCTGCGCGCCAAGACGGGCAACTACCCGGGCGTCACCGTCGGGCGCCGGGTCGGCGTCACGAAGGTGGACGGCGCCGAGATCGCGGTCGAGGACCTGCCCGGCACCTACAGCCTGGAGCCCATCAGCCCGGACGAACAGGTGGTGGCCGACCTGCTGGCCGGCAACTTCGCCGACGCCGGCCGTCCCGACGCGATCGTCCTGGTGGCCGACGCCACCACCCTGCACCGCTCGATCACGCTCGTGGCCCAGGTGATGCGGCTCGACGTTCCGTGCCTCTTGGCGCTGACCATGACCGACGAGTTGACCGCGCGCGGCGGCGGCATCGACGTCGACGCGTTGTCGACGGCGCTGGGCATTCCGGTGATCCCGGTGATCGCGCACCGCGGCGGGGGCATCGACACCCTGCGCGCCCAGCTGGCGTCCTTCGACGCCTGGCAGCGGCCCCCGATCCTGCCCCCGGGCGGCAACGACGCCATCGACGCCTGGGGCAAATCGGTGTTAGGCGCGGCCAAATATGTTGCGCCACAACCGGATAAGCGGACACGCGGCATCGACGCGATCGTGCTGCACCCGCTGTGGGGGACCATCATCTTCTTCGCGGTGATGTTCTGCTTCTTCCAGGTCGTCTTCACCGTGGCCGCGCCGCTGCAGGACCGCGTGAGCCAAGGGCTGGGCTGGCTCGGCGCGCTCGTCAGCGATCACGTCGGCAACTACGTCGTGCGCGGTCTGCTCGGCCAGGGCCTCATCGGCGGCGTGGGGACGGTGCTCCAGTTCATCCCGCAGATCGTGTTGTTGTTCCTGCTGATCGCGCTGCTGGAAAACATCGGCTACATGGCGCGGGCGGCGTTCTTGATGGATCGCGTGATGGCCGCGACGGGCCTGGAGGGCCGCGCGTTCGTCGCGATGCTGTCGTCGTTCGCGTGCGCCATCCCGGGGATCATGGCCACCCGGACCCTGCCGTCGTCGCGCGATCGGATCGCCACCATCATCACGGCACCGTTGATGACCTGCTCCGCCCGCCTTCCGGTGTTCACCCTGCTGGTGGGGCTGCTGGTTTCGCCGCAGACCCAGTGGTGGGGCTTCAGCGCGCAGGGCGTCGCGATGTTCCTGCTGTACCTGTGCGGCGGCACCTCGGCGCTGATCGCCGCGTCGTTGTTCAAGTCGACGATCCTGCGCAGCGATCTGCTCCCGTTCACGATGGAGCTACCGCCGTACCGCTTCCCGTCGCCCAAGAACGTGCTGATCACCATGTGGGATTCGGCCAAGGTGTTTCTGCGCAAGGCCGGAACCATCATCCTGGGCACCTCAGTGGTGCTGTGGGTGCTGCTGAATCTTCCGGCGCGCCAATCCGAAACCGCGAGCATGACGCCGACGGAGACCACCGCCTACGTCATGGACCACAGCTACGCCGCGGACGTCGGGAAGGCGATCGGGCCGGTGTTCTCACCGCTCGGCTTCGATTGGCGCATCAACGTCGCCCTGCTCGGCTCGTTCTCGGCGCGCGAGGTCTTCGTCTCAACCCTCGGTCAGGTGTCGGCGGCGACGAACCCGGACGATCCGCACGAGGCCTTGGTCACCATGAGCGCCGACGACGGCCACAAGGTGTTCACCGCGCCGACCGTCATCGCGTTGATGGTGTACTTCATCTTCGCGCTGCAATGCATGTCGACCGTCGCGGTGATGCGCCGCGAGACCAACTCGTGGCGATGGCCCGCGTTCGCCTGGTGCTACATGTTCGTGCTCGCCTGGACGATGGCGTTCGCGGCCCGCTCGATCGCGGTCGGGGTGGGCGCATGATCCCGATCCACGCAACCGCCACCGCGGACCCGCGCCGGCTGCGCTGGGTGGTCCCGCCCGATCGACTCCCGGCGCGCGGCACCGTTCGGCACGCCCCCGGCAGGCTCGGCGCCCTGCTGGACGCCGGGACGCTGGCCGAGGTCGTGGTCGGCGCCGGCGACGTCCTGATCACGCTCGGAGCCGGCGGCAGCTGGCGCGAACTCGGCGACGACGTCCGCGAGGCGCTCGGCGACGCGCTGGGGGAACCGGGCGCTTGGACGGTCGACGAGTCGTCCGGCCCCGATCTGGAAACCGTTGCCGCGGAACTGCTTGCCGGGCCCGTGGGCGCGCTTGCCGCGTCGCACGGCGGGTCGATCGAGCTGGTCTCGGTGGCCGGCCACACCGTGACGGTGCGGATGGTCGGCGCCTGCGACGGGTGTCCGGCCGCGTCGTCGACCCTGCGGGACGTCTTCGAGCGTGAGCTGCGGCAACGGGTCGGCCCGCGGGTGGTTGTCGTAAGCGAAAACAATTCGGCCGCAATCTCTTTCGGTAAGAAGCTGCTGTCGTTGATCGTCCGCTGAAACGCTTGGCCGCACACTCGGCGGGGGACGAGGCGCGCGGCCCGGTAAAAAGTAGGACATGACCGAACTGTGGGTTGAGCGCACGGGATCGCGCCGTTACACCGGACATAGCTCGCGCGGTGCGCAGGTGCTCGTCGGCTCGGAGGACGTCGAGGGCGTGTTCACCCCCGGCGAGCTGCTGAAGATCGCGCTCGCCGCGTGCAGCGGGATGTCCAGCGATCAGCCGCTGGCCCGCCGGCTGGGCGACGACTACAAGGCGGTGGTCAGGGTGTCGGGCGCCGCCGACCGCGAGCGCGAGGTCTACCCGCTGCTGGAAGAGACGCTCGAGCTCGACCTGTCCGGGCTGTCCGAACAGGACAAGGAGCGGCTGCTGGTGGTGGTCGACCGGGCGATCGACGCCGTCTGCACCGTCGGGCGCACGCTGAAGGCCGGCACGCAGGTCAAGTTCGAGGTCGCCGATGTCGGATCCTGACGTCCGGCTCACCGCCTGGGTGCACGGGCAGGTGCAGGGCGTCGGCTTCCGCTGGTGGACGCGCAGCCGGGCGCTGGAGCTGGGGCTTACCGGCTACGCGGCCAACCAGGCCGACGGCCGCGTGTTGGTGGTGGCGCAGGGGCCGCGCGGGGCCGGCGAGAAACTGCTGGCGCTGCTGCAGGGCGGCGAGGCCTGGCCGCCCAGGCCGGGCCACGTCGACAAGGTGGTCGCCGACTGGTCGCAGCCGCAGGACGGCTTCGAGGGGTTCGTCGAGCGCTGAAGCCCCCGCCGGAGTCGTGACTGATGTGGCCATTGTGGCCAGTGCGGCAAGGTGTACACAACGGCCGTATTTCGCGCCTCCCGACACCCCTCGGTGCGGGGGACGCGGGCGATTTGGGCGGTAGTCTGGCTCGCCGTGTACCTCAAGAGTCTGACGCTGAAGGGCTTCAAGTCCTTCGCTTCGCCGACGACTCTGCGCTTCGAGCCGGGCATCACCGCGGTCGTCGGGCCCAACGGCTCGGGCAAGTCCAACGTGGTCGACGCCCTGGCCTGGGTGATGGGGGAGCAGGGGGCGAAGACGCTGCGCGGCGGCAAGATGGAAGACGTCATCTTCGCCGGCACCTCGTCCCGCGCCCCGCTGGGCCGCGCCGAGGTCACCGTCACCATCGACAACTCCGACAACGCGCTGCCGATCGAATACTCCGAGGTGTCGATCACCCGCCGGATGTTCCGCGACGGCGCGAGCGAATACGAAATCAACGGCGCCAGTTGCCGTTTGATGGACGTGCAAGAGCTGCTCAGCGACTCGGGCATCGGCCGGGAGATGCACGTCATCGTCGGGCAGGGCAAGCTCGACGAGATCCTGCAGTCGCGGCCCGAGGACCGTCGCGCCTTCATCGAAGAGGCCGCCGGGGTGCTCAAGCACCGCAAGCGCAAGGAAAAGGCGCTGCGCAAGCTCGACGCGATGTCGGCCAACCTCGCGCGGCTCACCGACCTGACCACCGAGCTGCGCCGCCAGCTCAAACCGCTGGGCCGCCAGGCCGAAGTGGCCCGCCGCGCCCAGACCATCCAGGCCGACCTGCGCGACGCCCGGCTGCGCCTGGCCGCCGACGACCTGGTCAACCGCCAGACCGAGCGCGACGCCATCTTCGAGGCCGAGGCCGCCATCCGCCGCGAGCACGACGAGGCCGCCGCCCGCCTGGCCGTGGCCTCGGAGGAGCTCACCGCCCACGAGGCGGCCGTCGCCGAGCTGTCGACCCGCGCGGAATCGGTGCAGCACACCTGGTTCGGGCTGTCCGCCCTGGCCGAGCGGGTGGCCGCGACGGTGCGCATCGCCAGCGAGCGCGCGCAGCATCTGGACGTCGAGCCGGCGCCGCCCAGTGACACCGACCCCGACGCGTTGGAGGCCGAGGCCGAGCGGGTCGCGGTCGCCGAGCGGCAATTGCTGGCCGAACTGGCCGAGGCGCGCACGCGGTTGGACGCCGCCCGCGCCGAGCTGGGCGAGCGCGAACGCGAAGCCGCCGAGGCCGACCGGGCGCACCTGGCCGCCGTGCGGGCCGAGGCGGACCGGCGCGAGGGCCTGGCCAGGCTCGCCGGCCAGGTGGAGACCATGCGGGCGCGCGTCGAGTCCATCGACGACAGCGTCGCGCGGCTGTCCGAACGCATCGAGCAGGCCGCGGCCCGCGCGCAACAGTCCAAGGCGGAGTTCGAGACCGTGCAGGGACGCGTCGGCGAGCTCGACCAGGGCGAGGTGGGCCTGGACGAGCACCACGAGCGGACCGTGGCCGCGTTGCGATTGGCCGACGAACGCGTCGCCGAACTGCAAGCCGCCGAGCGGGACGCCGAGCGCCGGGTGGCCTCGCTGCGGGCCCGCATCGACGCGCTATCGGTCGGGCTGGAACGCAAGGACGGCGCGGCCTGGCTCACCCAAAACCACGCCGGCACAGGCCTTTTCGGGCCGATCGCCAAGCTGGTCAAGGTGCGTTCCGGCTACGAGGCGGCGCTGGCCGCGGTGCTGGGATCGGCGGCCGGCGCGCTGGCCGCCGAAAGCTTCGGCGCGGCCCGCTCCGCGGTCGCCGCGCTCAAGCGGGCCGACGGGGGCCGCGCCGCGCTGGTGCTCGGCGACTGGCCCGCCGACGAGGCCGGCGCGCGGGACGCCCTGCCCGGCACCGCCCGCTGGGCGCTGGATCTGATCGACGCGCCCGCGCGGCTGCGCGGCGCCATCACGGCGATGCTGTCGGGCGTCGCGGTGGTCGACGACCTGGATCAGGCGCTCGAGTTGGTGGCCGCGCGCCCCCAGCTGCGTGCCGTCACCCTCGACGGTGACCTGGTGGGTGCCGGCTGGGTGAGCGGCGGCTCGGACCGCAAGCTCTCCACACTCGAGGTGACCTCGGAGATCGACAAGGCCGGGAGCGAGCTGGCCGCCGCGGAATCGCAGGTCGCCCAGCTGGCGGCGGCGCTGTCCGGCGCGCTGACCGAGCAGGCCGCCCGCCAGGACTCCGCCGAACAGGCGCTGGCCGCCCTCAACGAATCCGACACCGCCATCTCGGCGATGTACGAGCAGCTGGGCCGGCTCGGGCAGGAGGCCCGCACCACCGAGGACGAGTGGAGCCGGCTGCTGCGGCAGCGCGAGGAGCTCGAAGCGGGTCGCGCGCAGACGGTCGAGGAAGTCACCGAGCTGGAGAACCGGCTGCGCAACGCCCAGGAGACGCAGCACGTCAACGCCGAAGAGCCGAACCACGCGGAGGTTCGCCAGCGGATCGCCGCCGCCGCCGAGGCCGCCCGCAGCGCCGAGGTGGAGGCGCGGCTGGCCGTGCGGACCGCCGAGGAGCGGGCCAACGCGGTGCGCGGGCGGGCGGATTCGTTGCGCCGGGCCGCAGCCGCGGAACGCGAGGCCCGGCTGCGGGCCCAGCAGGCGCGCGAGGCGCGGCTGCGGGCGGCCGCCGTCGCCGCGGCCGTGGCCGACGCCGGGCGGCTGCTGGCGCAGCGGCTGGACCGGGTGGCGCCGGCGGCGTCGACGATCCGCGACGCGCTGGCGGCCGAACGCCAGGACCGCGCGACCGCGATGGCGGCGGTGCGCGACGAGGTGAACGCGCTGAGCGCCAGGGTGGCCACCCTCACCGACTCGCTGCACCGCGACGAGGTGGCCAACGCGCAGGCGGCGATGCGCATCGAGCAGCTCGAGCAGATGGTGCTCGAACAGTTCGGGATGTCACCGCCGGACCTGATCGCCGAGTACGGGCCGGACGTGGCGCTGCCGCCCACCGAGCTGGAGATGGCCGAGTTCGAGCAGGCCCGCGAGCGCGGCGAGCAAGTGGTCGCGCCCGCACCGATGCCCTATGACCGGCCCACCCAGGAACGCCGGGCCAAACGCGCCGAGCGTGAGCTCGCCGAGCTGGGCCGGGTCAACCCGCTGGCGCTGGAGGAGTTCGCCGCGCTGGAGGAGCGCTACAACTTCCTGTCCACTCAGCTCGAGGACGTCAAGGCGGCCCGCAAGGACCTGCTCGACGTCGTCGCCGACGTCGACGCCCGCATCCTGCAGGTGTTCAGCGACGCCTTCGTCGACGTGGAGCGCGAGTTCCGCGAAGTCTTCACCGTGCTGTTCCCCGGCGGCGAGGGCCGGCTGCGGCTGACCGACCCGGACGACATGCTCACCACCGGCATCGAGGTGGAAGCCCGCCCGCCGGGCAAGAAGATCACCCGGCTGTCGCTGCTGTCCGGCGGTGAGAAGGCGCTGACCGCGGTGGCGATGCTGGTGGCGATCTTCCGGGCCCGCCCGTCGCCGTTCTACATCATGGACGAGGTCGAGGCCGCGCTCGACGACACCAACCTGCGGCGCCTGATCAGCCTGTTCGAGCTGCTCCGGGCGCGCTCGCAGCTGATCATCATCACGCACCAGAAGCCGACGATGGAGGTCGCCGACGCGCTGTACGGCGTGACCATGCAAGGCGACGGCATCACAGCGGTCATCTCGCAGCGGATGCGTGGGCAGCAGGTGGAGCAGCTGGCTTCGACTTCTTCCTAGACGTCCGAACGCTCGAGGTGAACTGACGGCGTCCAGCGTGTACTGACGGCGGGATTACGGCGAATTATTCGCCCGGGACGCACACTCGAGGCCCAGGACGCACACCCGATGCCCCGCGAGCGCCGGGCCGCTTGAAACAATGTCAGCGTGTCGCAAGGTCTTTGGATTGCCATCGCGGTCCTGATAGTTCTCGCTGTCCTGGTCGCGCTGGCCTTTGGCCTGGTGCGGTACCGCCGCCGTCGGATCAGCTTCACCGCCAAGCCGGAGCCGGGGGCGATCGACCGGTCGGGCGGCTACACCGCGTCGTCCGGCATCGCCTTCAGCCAGACGGCGACGGCCGACCGGCTCGACACCACGGGGCTGCCCGCCGTGGGCGACGACGCCACCGTTCCCCGCGACGCGCCGCGGCGCACCATCTCGGAGGTCGAACTCCCCGAACCCGCCCCCGAACCCGCACCCGAGGCGATCGCGGCCACCGAGGCCCCCG
>NZ_LZHV01000056.1 GCF_001667275.1 Mycobacterium sp. ACS4054 | reverse complement strand
CCCCCGTCAACGACCCCGCCACCGGCGCCGGCCCCCACTGCCGAGCCGCTACCGCCACGGTTGGCCCCGCCGCCACCACCGGAGCACACTCCCCGGCACGGGGGCGGGGACCCGTTGGCGCAGGGCGCCGATGGTCCGGCCGACGGCGCGCCCACCGGCGGTCAGTCGGTTGCCGAGCTGTTGGCGCGGTTGCAGGTCCAGCCGTCCGAGGGTGGCCGCCGCCGCAGACGTGACTAGCCGCGACGGCTGAGCTGGGAGCTTCCTCACATTGGGCTTGGCGCCCTGATCGACTACAGTTTTAGTGACCGAACGGTACCCACGCGGTGGGACCGGAACGAACGAATAAATCTGTGAGGTCGTCTGCGATGGTGCAGTTCGACGGTTTGCGCCCGGCCAGGCTCAAGGTGGGAGTCATCTCGGCGGGCCGGGTGGGCACCGCGCTCGGTGTCGCGCTGGAGCGCGCCGACCACGTCGTGGTCGCGTGCAGCGCCATCTCCCACGCGTCGCGGCAGCGCGCCCAGCGCCGGCTGCCCGACACCCCGGTCATGCCCCCGCCGGACGTCGCCGCCGCCGCGGAGCTGCTGCTGCTGGCCGTCCCGGACAGCGAACTGGCCGGGCTCGTGTCCGGGTTGGCCGCGACCTCGTCGGTGCGCCCGGGCACGATCGTCGTCCACACCTCCGGCGCCAACGGTGTCGGCATCCTCGAGCCGCTGACCCGGGACGGTTGCATTCCGCTGGCGATCCACCCGGCGATGACGTTCACCGGCTCGGACGAGGACATCAGCAGGCTGCCCGACACCTGCTTCGGGATCACCGCGGCCGACGAGGTGGGCTACGCCATCGGGCAGTCGCTGGTGCTGGAAATGGGCGGTGAACCGTTCTGCGTGCGCGAAGAGGCGCGAGTGCTCTACCACGCCGCCCTGGCGCACGCGGGCAACCACCTCGTGACGGTGCTCGCCGACGCGCTCGAGGCGCTGCGGGCGGCCCTGCGCGGCAGCGAACTGCTCGGACAGCAATCCGTCGACGACTCCCCGGGCGGCATCGCCGAACGCATCGTCGGGCCGCTGGCCCGGGCCGCGCTGGAAAACACCCTCCAACGCGGGCAGGCCGCGCTGACCGGCCCCGTCGCGCGCGGTGACGCGGCCGCGGTCGCCGGGCATCTGGCCGCGCTCAACGGGGTCGACCCGGAACTCGAGCAGGCCTACCGGGTGAACGCGCTGCGGACGGCCCGGCGCGCCCACGCTCCCGCCGACGTCGTCGAGGTCCTCGCGGGATGAGGCCAGGAAAGGCGCCCGCGTTCAACGCCGGCGAACTCAACGTGTACTCCCGCCCGCGCGACGTCGCGGACGTCTGCCGCGCGCTGCGTCACACCGGTCGCCGGGTGATGCTGGTGCCCACCATGGGCGCGCTGCACGACGGTCATCTTGCGTTGGTGCGCGCGGCCAAGCGGGTGCCGGGTTCGGTGGTGGCCGTCTCGATCTTCGTCAACCCGCTGCAGTTCGGCGCCGGGGAAGACCTCGACGCCTACCCCAGGACCCTGGACGACGACGTGGCGCTGCTGCGCGGTGAAGGCGTCGAAATCGTGTTCGCGCCAACGGCCGCGGCGATGTACCCCGACGGCCTGCGCACCACCGTGCAGCCCGGCCCGCTGGCCGCCGACCTGGAGGGCGGTCCGCGACCGACCCACTTCGCCGGCGTGCTGACCGTGGTGTGCAAACTCCTGCAGATCGTGCGCCCCGACCGAGTGTTCTTCGGCGAGAAGGACTATCAGCAGCTGGTGCTGATCCGGCAGATGGTCGCCGACCTCAACATCGACGTCGCGGTGGTCGGCGTGCCCACCGTCCGCGAGGCCGACGGGTTGGCCATGTCCTCGCGTAACCGCTACCTCGACCCGGCGCAGCGCGAGGCGGCCGTGGCGGTCTCGGCGGCATTGACGGCGGCGGCGCCCGCCGCCGACGCCGGGCCGCGGGCCGCGCTGGACGCGGCGCGCGCGGTGCTCGACGCGGTGCCCGACCTCACCGTCGACTACCTCGAGTTGCGTGACCCGGAGCTCGGCCCGTTGCGGGGCAACCGAACCGCAAGGCTGCTCGTTGCCGTCCGCCTGGGCACCACCAGGCTGCTGGACAACATCGCGATCGAGATCGAAAATTCGCCGGCACCCGTGGGGCCGGACGGACTCGCCCAATCACATTGGAGGAATTGATGTTACGGACGATGCTCAAGTCGAAGATCCACCGCGCCACCGTCACGCAGGCCGACCTGCACTACGTCGGCTCGGTGACCATCGACGCCGACCTGATGGACGCCGCCGACCTGTTCGAGGGCGAGCAGGTGACCATCGTCGACATCGACAACGGCGCCCGCCTGGTCACCTACGCGATCACCGGGGAACGCGGCAGCGGGGTTATCGGAATTAACGGCGCCGCAGCGCATCTCGTGCACCCTGGCGATCTGGTGATCCTGATCGCGTACGGCACCATGGAAGAGGCGGAGGCCCGGGCCTACCAGCCGCGGATCGTGTTCGTCGACGCCGACAACAAGCCGATCGACCTCGGCCACGACCCGGCCTTCGTGCCCGCCGACGCCGCCGAGTTACTCGATCCCCGAATCGTTGCGCGGTAGCCGTGCTGCTGGCGATCGACGTCCGCAACACCCACACCGTCGTTGGGTTGATCTCCGGGTCCAAAGAGCACGCGAAGGTGGTGCAGCACTGGCGGATCCGGACCGAGTCCGAGGTGACCGCCGACGAGCTGGCCCTGACCATCGACGGGCTGATCGGCGACGACTCCGAGCGGCTGACCGGGGCCGCCGCCCTGTCCACCGTCCCGTCGGTGCTGCACGAGGTGCGGATCATGCTCGACCAGTACTGGCCCTCGGTGCCGCACGTGCTGATCGAGCCGGGCGTGCGCACCGGCATCCCGCTGCTGGTGGACAATCCGAAAGAAGTGGGCGCCGACCGAATCGTCAACTGCCTGGCGGCTTTTCACCGATTCCAGAGCGCGGCCATCGTCATCGACTTCGGCTCCTCGATCTGCGTGGACGTCGTGTCGGCCAAGGGGGAGTTCCTCGGCGGCGCGATCGCCCCGGGCGTGCAGGTGTCGTCGGACGCCGCCGCGGCGCGCTCCGCGGCGCTGCGCCGGGTGGAGCTGTCGCGCCCCCGTTCGGTGGTGGGCAAGAACACGGTCGAATGCATGCAGGCCGGGGCGGTGTTCGGCTTCGCCGGTCTGGTCGACGGGCTGGTCGGACGCATCCGCCAGGACGTGGACGGCTTCGCCGGCGACGACGTCGCCGTGGTGGCGACGGGGCACACGGCACCCCTGCTGCTGCCCGAGTTGCACACGCCCAGCCACTACGACCAACACCTGACGTTGCAGGGGCTGCGGCTGGTGTTCGAACGCAACCGGGACGCCCAGCGCGGCCGGCTGAAGACCGCGCGCTGACAGCGAAACCGCATCGACTGTGCGCCTTGACCGCGCGCTCGATGCCGTGACCGTCGGCGATGCCAGGTCATTTAAGCTGGCACGTCGTGAGTGACGCCGAGGATGCAGCCGCGGACCTGCCCGAGCAGTTCCGCATCCGCCGGGACAAGCGCGCTCGCCTGCTGGCCGAGGGCCGGGAGCCCTATCCGGTCGCCATCGAACGCACCCACACGCTGGCCCAGGTGCGTGCCGAGCACCCCGACCTCCCGATCGACACCGCGACCGACGACGTCGTCGGCATCGCGGGCCGGGTGATCTTCGCGCGGAACTCCGGCAAATTGTGCTTCGCGACACTCCAGGAGGGTGACGGCACCACCCTGCAGGTGATGCTGAGTCTCGACAAGGTCGGCCGGGAATCGCTGGACGCGTGGAAGGCCGACGTCGACCTCGGCGACATCGTCTACGTGCACGGCAACGTGATCAGCTCACGCCGAGGCGAATTGTCCGTGCTCGCCGATTCGTGGCAGATCGCGACCAAGTCATTGCGGCCGCTGCCGGTGGCGCACAAGGAGATGAGCGAAGAGGCGCGGGTGCGGCAGCGCTATGTCGACCTCATCGTCCGGCCCCAGGCGCGCACGGTGGCGCGGCAGCGAATCGCGGTGGTCCGCGCGATCCGCAACGCCCTCGAACGGCGCGGGTTTCTCGAAGTCGAAACGCCTATGTTGCAGACGCTGGCCGGCGGCGCGGCGGCGCGGCCGTTCGTCACGCATTCTAATGCGCTGGACATCGATCTCTACCTGCGGATCGCACCCGAACTGTTCCTCAAGCGCTGCATCGTCGGCGGTTTCGACAAGGTCTTCGAAGTTAATCGCGTCTTCCGAAACGAAGGCGCGGATTCCACGCATTCTCCGGAATTTTCCATGTTGGAGACCTACCAGGCCTACGGAACCTATGACGATTCGGCAGTCGTCACGCGCGAGCTTATTCAAGAGGTCGCCGATGAGGCGATCGGAACCAGACAACTACCCCTGCCCGACGGGACCGTCTACGACATAGACGGAGAATGGGCGTCGATTCAAATGTACCCGTCGCTGTCCGCGGCGCTCGGGGAGGAGATCACCCCCGAGACGTCGGTCGAGCGGCTGTGGGCCATCACGCATCGGCTGGGGCTCGAGGTGCCCACCGACCGCGGCTACGGGCACGGCAAGCTGGTCGAGGAGCTCTGGGAGCACACGGTGGGCAATACGCTGACCGCGCCCACTTTCGTGCGGGACTTCCCCGTCGAGACAACGCCTTTGACGCGCCAGCACCGCAGCATCCCGGGGGTCACCGAGAAGTGGGACCTTTACATTCGCGGGGTCGAACTGGCCACCGGGTATTCCGAATTGAACGACCCGGTGGTGCAGCGGGAGAGATTCGCCGCACAGGCGCGGGCGGCGGCGGCCGGCGACGACGAAGCCATGGTGCTCGACGAAGATTTTCTCGCCGCCCTCGAGTATGGGATGCCGCCGTGCACCGGAACGGGAATGGGTATCGATCGGTTGTTGATGACTTTGACTGGCCTGTCAATTCGAGAGACAGTTTTGTTCCCGATTGTTCGGCCGCACTCCACTTGAAAAGTGCAACTGTGCGCCTCGCGGCCGGATTGAGTATGCTGCGTTGTTATGGCAGATTGGTGACCCGGGGAGGCTCACCCAAACTGCTCAGCAACTGCTCAGGACGAAATGCGAGGATAAGCTAATGGCGAAAAAAGTGACCGTCACCTTGGTCGATGATTTCGACGGTGCCGGCGCAGCCGACGAAACGGTCGAATTCGGGCTTGACGGGGTTACCTATGAGATTGACCTTTCGTCGAAGAATGCCGCCAAACTCCGCAACGACCTGAAGCAGTGGGTGGAGGCCGGTCGCCGGGTGGGCGGCCGGCGGCGCGGGCGTTCGGGCTCCGGTCGCGGTCGTGGCGCGATCGACCGTGAGCAGAGCGCGGCGATCCGCGAATGGGCCCGCCGCAATGGCCACAACGTGTCGACGCGCGGCCGCATCCCGGCCGACGTCATCGACGCCTTCCACGCGGCCACCTAAGAAACCTCTCACCGGCGTCCGGGCCGCACAGGCCTGGGCGCCGGTTTGTCGTTCGCTGGCCGCGAAAGAATCAGCCGTGACCGAAGGAAACCAATTGGCGCCCGGCCACGTTGCTCCAAGTACGGCGCTGTAAGCACAGGGGAGATTGCCCGAGACGGGCCGGCGGGCCTTGAACAGCAAGGGACCGCAAGGTTATGCCCCCTGGCAGACCGACCATTACAGTGGATGACAGGTACGCGAGTCCGGCCCCAACGGGGGCCGGTGGGCCACTAACAGGCTTGTACCGATGTGAGGGAGAGCAGGTAGCAGGCGATGTTTGAACGATTTACCGACCGTGCCCGCAGGGTCGTCGTCCTGGCGCAAGAAGAGGCCCGGATGCTCAACCACAACTACATCGGCACCGAGCACATCCTGTTGGGTCTGATTCACGAGGGCGAGGGCGTCGCGGCGAAGTCGCTGGAGTCCTTGGGCATTTCGCTGGAGGGTGTCCGCAGCCAGGTCGAGGAGATCATCGGCCAGGGCCAGCAGGCGCCGTCGGGCCACATCCCCTTCACCCCGCGCGCCAAGAAGGTTCTCGAGCTGAGCCTGCGCGAGGCGCTGCAGCTCGGCCACAACTACATCGGCACCGAGCACATCCTGCTGGGCCTGATCCGCGAGGGCGAGGGCGTGGCCGCCCAGGTCCTGGTGAAGCTCGGCGCCGAACTTACCCGGGTGCGCCAGCAGGTGATCCAGCTGCTCAGCGGCTACCAGGGCAAGGAGGCCGCGGAGGCCGGCACCGGTGGCCGCGGCGGCGAATCGGGCAGCCCGTCCACCTCGTTGGTGCTCGACCAGTTCGGTCGCAACCTGACGGCCGCCGCGATGGAGGGCAAGCTCGACCCGGTCATCGGCCGCGAAAAGGAAATCGAGCGGGTCATGCAGGTGCTCAGCCGCCGCACCAAGAACAACCCGGTGCTGATCGGCGAGCCCGGCGTCGGCAAGACCGCCGTCGTCGAGGGCCTGGCGCAGGCGATCGTGCACGGCCAGGTGCCGGAGACGCTGAAGGACAAGCAGCTCTACACGCTTGACCTCGGCTCGCTGGTGGCCGGCTCGCGCTACCGCGGTGACTTCGAGGAGCGACTGAAGAAGGTGCTCAAGGAGATCAACACTCGCGGCGACATCATCCTGTTCATCGACGAGCTGCACACGCTCGTCGGTGCCGGGGCCGCCGAGGGCGCGATCGACGCCGCGAGCATCCTTAAGCCCAAGCTGGCCCGCGGCGAGCTGCAGACCATCGGCGCGACCACGCTCGACGAGTACCGCAAGTACATCGAGAAGGACGCCGCCCTGGAGCGCCGCTTCCAGCCGGTCCAGGTGGGGGAGCCGACGGTGGAGCACACCATCGAGATCCTCAAGGGCCTGCGCGACCGCTACGAGGCGCACCACCGGGTGTCGATCTCCGACGCGGCGTTGGTGGCCGCCGCCACCCTGGCCGACCGTTACATCAACGACCGGTTCCTGCCCGACAAGGCGATCGACCTGATCGACGAGGCGGGCGCGCGGATGCGGATCCGCCGGATGACCGCGCCGCCAGACCTGCGTGAGTTCGACGAGAAGATCGCCGACGCGCGCCGGGAGAAGGAGTCCGCGATCGACGCGCAGGACTTCGAGAAGGCGGCCAGCCTGCGTGACCGGGAGAAGACCCTGGTCGCCCAGCGTGCCGAGCGCGAAAAGCAGTGGCGTTCGGGCGATCTCGACGTGGTCGCCGAGGTCGACGACGAGCAGATCGCCGAGGTGCTGGGCAACTGGACCGGCATCCCGGTGTTCAAGCTGACGGAGGCCGAGACCACGCGGTTGCTGCGCATGGAGGACGAGCTGCACAAGCGGATCATCGGCCAGGAGGACGCCGTCAAGGCCGTCTCCAAGGCGATCCGCCGCACCCGCGCCGGGTTGAAGGACCCCAAGCGCCCGTCGGGCTCGTTCATCTTCGCCGGCCCGTCCGGTGTCGGTAAGACCGAGCTGTCCAAGGCGCTGGCCAACTTCCTGTTCGGCGACGACGACGCGCTCATCCAGATCGACATGGGCGAGTTCCACGACCGGTTCACCGCGTCGCGGTTGTTCGGCGCCCCGCCGGGATACGTCGGCTACGAGGAGGGCGGCCAGCTCACCGAGAAGGTGCGCCGCAAGCCGTTCTCCGTGGTGCTGTTCGACGAGATCGAGAAGGCCCACCAGGAGATCTACAACAGCCTGTTGCAGGTCCTCGAGGACGGCCGGCTCACCGACGGGCAGGGCCGCACGGTGGACTTCAAGAACACCGTGCTGATCTTCACCTCGAACCTCGGCACGTCCGACATCTCCAAGCCGGTCGGCCTGGGCTTCACCCAGGGTGGCGGTGAGAACAACTACGAGCGGATGAAGCAGAAGGTCAACGACGAGCTGAAGAAGCACTTCCGCCCGGAGTTCCTCAACCGCATCGACGACATCATCGTCTTCCACCAGCTGACTCGCGACGAGATCATCCGGATGGTCGACCTGATGGTCGAGCGCGTCGGCAAGCAGCTCAAGGCCAAGGACATGGCCCTCGAGCTGACCGACAAGGCGAAGGCGTTGCTGGCCAAGCGCGGCTTCGACCCGGTACTGGGTGCCCGCCCGTTGCGGCGCACCATCCAGCGCGAGATCGAGGACCAGCTGTCCGAGAAGATCCTCTTCGAGGAGGTTGGGCCGGGCCAGATCGTCACGGTCGACGTGGACAACTGGGACGGCGAGAGCGCCGGCGAGGACGCGGTGTTCACCTTCACCGGGACGCGCAAGCCGCCGGCCGAGCCGGACCTGGCGAAGGCCGGAGCGCACGCGGCTCCGGAAACGCCCTAGCGGTAGCAGCAAACGGGCGGCGTGGCGATCGCAAGCGCGGCGTAGCCGGGCGAAGCGGGTCGCCACCATGGGACTAATCTCTGGCGGGATTAACCGCCCGTTTCGCATGTAAGGGGTCCGCCTGTGCTGATCGTCACCACCAACGACCTTCCCGGCTGGGAGATCCAGCGCGTCTGCGGCGAAGTGTTCGGGCTGACCGTCCGCTCGCGCAACGCGTTCTCCCAGATGGGTGCCGGCTTCAAGGCCATGTTCGGCGGCGAGTTGGCCGGCATGACCAAGAACCTGGCCGAGAGCCGCAACGAGGCGATGGGGCGGCTGATCGTCGAGGCGCGCAATCGCGGCGGCAACGCGATCGTCGCCATGCGATTCGACACCACCGAAATCGGTGACGTGTGGACCGAGATCTGCGCCTACGGCACGGCGGTTCAGGCCACCCCGGTCACCGAGGCCGCCAAATACACGGCCGGCCAACTGGGTTACGGCTCCGCGCCCCCGCAGCAGTGAGCGGCGGTTTACACTGGCGTTCGTCCTGACGGGCAACGGAATCTGGTGAAAGTCCAGAACGGTCGCGCCACTGTAGATAGTCAGACCCATCGCCCGTCATCACCAGCGGGGACGCGGTTATCCCCAGAAGGAGTCGATGTGTCCAATCCTCAGCTGCCCGGCGCCCGTGCCCAAGTTGACCTGTCGGCGGCCAAGGCCGCGGCCTGGTTGGCGGCAACCGTCTTCCTCGCGCTGTTGGCGCTGTACTTCGTCGGCGTGGATCAGGGCGCGGTGTCGCTGTTCGGCGCCGACTCGCACGTGCACGAGTTCGTGCACGACGCGCGGCACCTGCTCGGCTTCCCCTGCCACTGATCGCGTGGAGCAGCGTCTGATCGGACGCGGCCTGCTTGCCGGCGCGTTCGGGGCGGTGTTGGCGTTCGCCTTCGCCCGCCTGTGCGCCGAGCCGGCGATCGGCCGCGCGATCGCTTTCGAGGACGGCCGAACCGACGCCGAGAACGCTCACGGCGTGCACGAGCACGGCGCCGAGTTGTTCAGCCGCGGGGTGCAGTCCAACGCCGGGCTGGGCTTCGGGGTGCTGATCTTCGGTGTGGCGATGGGCGCGCTGTTCGCCGTGCTGTTCTGTGTGGTTGCGGCGCGCGTGACAACCGTTGGGGCGCGCGCGCTTTCGCTGCTGCTCGCAGCGGCCGCGTTCGTCGCCGTGTACCTGGTGCCGTTCGTGAAGTATCCGCCGAACCCGCCGGCGGTGGGGCAGGCGGACACGATCGGGGCGCGCACAGCCTGGTATCTGGTGATGGTGCTGGCGTCGGTGGCCCTCGCCTTCGCCGCGGTCTGGCTGGCGCGGTCACTGACGGCCCGGTTCGGGGCGTGGAACGGGCGGCTGCTCGCCGCGGGCGGATACGTCGCGGCGGTTGCGGTGGTGATGGTGGCGCTGCCGGGCGTGGACGAGACACCGGGCCCGTTGCGCGACGCGTCCGGCGCGATCGTCTATCCGGGCTTCCCCGCCGACGTCCTCTACGAATTCAGGCTGGTGTCCCTGGCGACGCAGGTGGTGCTGTGGGCGACCATCGGCGTGCTGTTCGGGGCGCTCGCCGGCCGGGTTCTCGGGGAGCGTGCGCCGAGCATCAACGCGTGACCGGTGTGGTGCGGCTGACGATGGTGTCGCACGCGATGACCGACGCCATGGCCGCCGGGCGATTTCCGCTCGACGAACCGCTCAGCGACGTCGGGCGTGGGCAGGTGAAAAAGGTTGGCCGCAAACCCAAGAAGCACCTCGCCGCGCCCGAGCGGCGCACACGCGAAACCGCGGAGCTGCTGGGGTTGGACGCCGGCGTCGAGCCCCGGCTGGCCGACATCGATTGCGGGACATGGCGCGGGCAAGCGTGGGGGGCGATCGACCCACGGGACCTCCAGGCGTGGCTGACGGATCCGGACCGGGCGCCGCACGGCGGCGAGTCGATCGTCGATCTGATCGAACGGGTGGCGGGATGGCTTAAGTCGGTGAGCCAGCCGACCGTAGCGGTGACGCATCCCGCGGTCATCCGGGTGGCGATCCTGCTCGCCTTGGCGGCACCGCCGAAATCGTTCTGGCGCATCGACATTGCGCCCGTCAGTCATACCGTCATGCACCTGCGCGACGGCCGCTGGACGTTACGGCTGTGACGTTCGCGGTGTAGACCGGCAGCGGGTTTGGGCTGCCAAACTTGTCGTACCCCCCTGCGATGATGGGTCCATGTCTTCGACCGCATCGTCCGGGTCTGTGGTGGTGACGCCCAGCGACCGTCTTGGGGTGCTGTTCGAAGAGCTGGCGGAGTTGACCGGTCAGCGCAACGCCATCGACGGGCGCATCGTGGAGATCGTGGCCGAGATCGACCGCGACGAGCTGTGCGGCGTCACCGGCGCGCGGTCGGTGCGGGCGTTGGTGGCCTGGAAGGCCGGCCTGTCGTCGGCAAACGCCCACGCGGTCACCACAGTCGCGCGCCGGCTCGAGGAGTTCCCACGCTGCGCCCAGGGCATGCGGGAGGGCCGGCTGTCGCTGGATCAGGTCGGCGTCATCGCGGCACGTGCCGGCGAGGGGTCCGATGGGCACTATGCGGAGTTGGCGCGGGTGGCAACGGTTAACCAGCTGCGCACCGCGATCAAGTTGGAACCGCGTCCTGACCAAGAGCCCCGACGCGAACCCGAGCACTCGTTCACGAAGACTTCCACCGAGCAGGGCAGCTGCTACCGGATCACCCTGCCGCCTCCGGACGCCGCCAAGTTCGACGCCGCCTTGCAGTCTCATCGAGACGCGCTGATCGCCGAATGGAAGCACGACCGCGCCGGCGGAGCTTCAGAAAGCGCGCCGCCCCTGCCCGGCACTGTCGAGGCCTTCATGCGCCTGGTCGAGGCCGGATGGGACGCGGAGGCGGCGCGTCGGCCCCACGGACAGCACACCACCGTGGTGGTGCACGTCGACGCTGAGAAGCGCAGTGCGGCACTGCATTTGGGTCCGCTGCTCACCGACGCCGAGCGTCGATATTTGACGTGCGACGCCACGGGCGAAGTCTGGTTGGAACGCCAGGGCGAGGTCATCGGCGCCGGCCGGGCAACCCGTCTGATCAGCCGGCGCCTTCGCCGCGCACTGGAGCACCGCCAGCCCTCGTGCGCGGTTCCCGGCTGTGGCGCCACCCGCGGTCTGCACGCCCACCACATCCGACACTGGGAAGACGGCGGACCCACCGAGTTGGCAAACCTGTTGCTGCTCTGCCCATATCACCACCGGTTGCACCACTCCGGGGGGATCACGATCGTAGGACCCGCACACGATGTGACCGTCACCGACGGCGCCGGGCGCACACTGAGTCCGGGATCCCTGGCGCGGCCACCGACAAAGCCAAGGCCCGCGGTGGCGCCCTGCCCGGGACCCACCGGCGAACGCGCCGACTGGTGGTGGTACGACCCCTTCCAACCCCAGCCGCCGCCGACGAACAACTAGTGCCGGGCGCGCTGATCTGGAGGTCGGTCAGGCTGCTCGCCCAGCCCGTGGCCGAATAGGGCGCTGAAAGCGACTACCTCCGTATAGTTCCGGAGACAGTCTCCGGGTTTCAAGCGAGGAAAAGGGGCCCTATGATCCCACGCGCCCTGACGAAGCCGGCCGGCGTCGCAACGCTGTTCGGGGTACTCGCGCTGGCCGCCCGCTATGCCGCCCTATCGGTCGTCGCGCGAATCGAGAACAATCCCGACCCGTATCCTCGTGAGCGCCTCGCTAGCGAACAGCACGGCGAGCAACACTTCATCGGCCGTGCCGACGGGACGGTGCTGCGCGCCATCACCGCCGGCGAGGGTCCCGCGGTCGTTTTCGCGCACGGCTACGGCGGCACGCTTGGGGAGTGGAACATCGTCTGGGATCAGTTGGCGGCTCGGGGCTACCGCCTCATCGCCTTCGATCAACGAGGACACGGTAGCTCGACGCTCGGTTCAGCGGGCGTGGGGTCCGCGCCCATGGCCGAAGACTACGCGGCGGTCCTGCGGCACTTCGGCGTCGAGGACGGCGTGCTGGTAGCCCACTCCATGGGCGGCTTCATAGCGGTCCGCGCGGTGCTCGACCACGAGGACGTCGCAGGCCGTCTGCGGGGGTTGGTGTTGTTCGCGACCTGGGCGGGCCGGATTCACGACGGCGCGCCGCAGAACAGGTTGCAGATCCCGCTGATGGAGTCGGGGCTCATGGGCTGGCTGGTGCGAACGCGGGTCGGCGGTGTGCTTTTCGGCGCGGCCCAGTGCGGCAAAAACCCTTCTCCGGCAATGATTTCGGTGTTCATCGAGTTCTTCGACAGACACATGCGCGAGCATGGGCCCCTGACGCCGATCCTGCGTGCGTTCGGGCGTGAGGACCGGTACCCCCGCTTGGGGGAGATTTCTATTCCGACGGTCGTCATGGTCGGTTCAGCCGATCGCAGCACCCCGCCGATTCATTCGCGACGGCTCGCCGCCGGGATACCCGGCGCACGGCTCGTCACGGTGCCGGACGCCGGCCATCTGCTGAATTGGGAAGGTGCCGACGCACTCGTCGCTGTCGTGGGATCGCTGTCGCCCATATCCCAAGCCGGCTAGCGGTGGCGATCAGCGCGGTGCGATCAACGCGAAGGCCTGCTTGGCGATCTGCAGCATCCACCCGGTCACGTTCGGCCCGTGATCGCGCGGCCAGTTGAGCTGGAAGCTGACCACGTACGGCTGCTGCATCTTGTCGACGGCGTACCAGCTGAAGGTCAGATCACCCGGCAGGCCACCGGCTTTCGCGCCGATGTACGGCCAGACGTTGCGGTCCAGCGCGATGCCCGACACCGCGGACAGGATCTGTTTGACCGGTGCGGCCTTGCCGACGGCGTCGGCCTGCAGCGCCGTGTGAATGCGGCAGATGTCCTCGGCGTTGCCGTACCACTCCGCGCCATAGGACGACGCCGGGGTGTGGGCGCGAGTCGGATCCGGCTCGTAGGGAGTCGAATTCGCCTGCGCCAGCAGCTGGGCGCGCGTTTCCGGTGACCCATGCTGCCATTGGGTGCGCAGGTCCGGCTTGCCCCAGCCGATCGAGAACAGCTCGTACATCGTGGGGAACGGCGTCATGCTGGCCGGGTCGTGATGGCCCGCCGTGGCGAGCGCCTGCTCGATGGCGTGGGTGCCGAGCTTTCCGATCAGCAGGTCGGTCGCCATGTTGTCACTGGTCGCGATCATCTTCTCGGCGGCCGTCCGGACCGAGACCTGGGCTCCGGCGGGCAGCGCCAGACCGGACGAGCCCACCGCGCGGCTCTTGTCGGTGACGGTCAGCTGATCGTCCCAGGAGACCGTCCCATCCTTGATGGCGCCCGCCAGGGCGTGCAGCACGTAGAGCTTGAAAATCGATGCCAGCGGCAGGGATTCACCGGTGTTGGTGCCCGCAACCGGGTCGCAACGCCCGTCGTCGACCCTGGCCACCTGATAGGAATAGCGGGCGCCCGTCTTGCTCAACACCGCATCGATGTCGCGCCACGAATTGATCTTCGGCGCCTGGGTCTCCAGCTCGAACCGATCCACCCACCCACCGTCGTCGGTGTGGATCCGGATGTCTTGTCGCGCACCGTAGGACGACGTCAGGTGCAACGTGGCCACGTTGGCGCCCAGATCAACGCCGTCGAGGGTGAACGGGCGGTCCCACCACAGCGCCTCCATGGTGTTCTCCACCGGCTTGACCATGTCGGGCGCGGCCAGCGTGCCGACGCCGACCGGGCCGATGGGCCAGTCCGAGTTGAGCATGTCCAGCGTCTGCTGCGCCCGGATGCCCGGCGGCGTCCGGACGTCGATCTGCCGGCCCGGATTCGCGGCGTTCGCCTGCGGTGACGGGGACGAGGTGCAACCGGGCGCGAACGTGACTACCAGTGCGGTGGCGGCGCTCAACGCCACCACGCGGCGTCGGGCCGAGAACCCGCTAGCCAGCCTGCTTGTTGCCGGCAACGTCCATCACAACCTCGAATTCCAACAGCGTGGCCCCGGTCGCCACCGGGTTGGCCCGCTCGCCGGCGTGCGCCGCGATGGCGGGCCCCTGCGCCCACGCCTGAAACGCCTCTTCGGACTCCCACTGCGTCACGACGAAGTAGCGGTCTTCGCCCTTGATCGGGCGCAGCAGCTGAAACCCGAGAAAGCCCGGCTGGTTGTCGACCGCGTGCGCCCGGTGCGCGAACCGCTTTTCCAGCTCCGGCCCGGCGTCGGCGGGTACCTCGATTGCGTTGATCTTCACCACTGGCGACATGCCGCTAGGCTACCCCTTCGCCCGTCCTGTCCGACTGCAGGGCGGGGCACGCAGGATGGTGACATGCCCGGTGATCTGCTGACTTGCCGCGGGGGGCAAGGCGAGCCGTTGGTGCTGGTGCACGGCCTGATGGGGCGGGGCAGCACCTGGTCGCGGCAGCTGCCCTGGCTGACCGCGCTGGGCAGGGTGTACACCTACGACGCGTTGTGGCATCGGGGCCGCGGGGTCGATGACCCGCACCCGATCAGCACCGAACGGTTTGTCGCCGACCTCGCCGAGGCGGTGGACACGCTGCGAACACCGGCCACGCTGATCGGCCACTCGATGGGCGGCCTGCACGCGTGGTGCCTGGCCGCCCAGCGTCCGGAACTGGTTTCGGCGCTCGTGGTCGAGGACATGGCCCCGGACTTCCGCGGCCGCACCACCGGCCCCTGGGAGCCGTGGCTGCACGCCCTTCCGGTCGAATTCGATTCCGCGCAGCGGGTATTCGACGAGTTCGGGCCCGTCGCGGGGCAGTATTTCCTGGAGGCCTTCGACCGCACCCCTACCGGTTGGCGCCTGCACGGTGACACCGCGCGGTGGATCGAGATCGCCGCCGAGTGGGGTACCCGCGACTACTGGCAGCAGTGGCGGGCGATGCGCGCGCCCGCGTTGCTCATCGAGGCCGGCAACTCCGTCACCCCGCCGGGGCAGATGCGGGAAATGGCCGAAACAAATTCGGCGGCAACGTATTTGCACGTACCGCAGGCCGGTCATCTGATTCACGATGACGCGCCGCAGGTGTATCGCGACGCCGTCGAGTCATTCTTGGCGACGCTGCCCGCCGCCGACTGAGCCTGGTCTGACCAGCCCGGCTGAAGCCCGCCGAAACATATGATAAATTCTTCAATTGCTAAAGCATAGAAACTTTGTAGTCTTCAGGAGATCTATCGTGACGGAGCCGCTGTACCAGCTCAAGGCGGAGTTCTTCAAGACGCTGGGGCACCCCGCACGGATCAGGATTCTGGAGCTGCTCGTGACGGGCGAGAAGTCGGTCGCCGAGTTGTTGCCCGAGGTGGGGCTCGAGGCGTCGAACCTTTCGCAGCAGCTCGGTGTACTACGCCGAGCCGGTGTCGTGGACGCGCTCCGGGGCGGCAACACGATGATCTACTCGATCGCCTCCCCGGATATCGCCGAACTGCTGATGGTGGCGCGCAAGGTTCTCACCGGGGTGCTCAGCGATCGCGTGGCGATGCTGGAAGGCCTGCGCGCCGGCGGTGCGGGGTAGCGCCGTGGGCTGGATCAGCAAGGCCCTGCGCGTCGGCCGGATCGCCGAACCTGCGCCACCCGCGCCGGAGCCGGTAACCGAGCCGCCCGCCGGGGTACGTGGCTCACTTCAGATTCGGCACGTTGACGCGGGATCGTGCAATGGGTGCGAGGTGGAGATCGCGGGCGCGTTCGGGCCGGTCTATGACGCCGAGCGGTTCGGTGCCCGCCTGGTGGCCTCCCCGCGACATGCGGATGCGCTCCTGGTGACCGGCGTCGTCACGCACAACATGGCCGGCCCGTTGCGCGCCACGCTCGAGGCCACGCCGCGGCCGCGTCGGGTGATCGCCTGTGGCGACTGCGCCGTCAACCGCGGGGTCTTCGGCGATGGCTACGGGGTGGCCGGCGCGGTCGGCGAGATGGTGGGTGTGGACGTGGAGATCCCGGGGTGCCCGCCGACACCGGGCCAGATCGTCGCGGCGCTGCGGTCGGTGACCGGCAAGTGACCGCGGCGCTGGCAACCCGTGCGGCGCCCGAACCGAAAACCCTGGGCGGCAGAGGATCCGGCCCAATCTGGGCGGGCCTGCTGACCTCGCTGCTTGGCGCTTGTGGGGTCTGGGCGGGCGCCGCGGGGATGTTCGGTTCGGCGCGCGACGTGCGCATCGGTTGGTTGCTGCCGTTGGCGGGCGTCCAGTTGGGCCTCGATCCGCTGGGCGGCTTCTTCATGGCGCTCACGGGGGCGGTCGCGGTCGTGGTCGGGCTCTACACGATCGGCTATGCCCGGCGCGAGCGCTTGGGACCGGTCACGCTCGCGGTGTTGCCCGCGTTCGTCGGGGCGATGCTGGTGGTGCCCGCGGCGGCGTCGGTCACCACCTTCCTGCTGGCGTGGGAGTTGATGGCGGTCGCGTCGCTGGTTCTGGTGCTGGCGCACCACACGCGCCCGCAGGTTCGCTCCGCCGCGCTGGTGTACGCGGTGATGACCCAGTTGGGCTTCGTAGCGATCCTGGTCGGCCTGATGGTGTTGTCGGCGGCCGGCGGCGCCGACCGGTTCACCGACTTGCACCGCATATCGCAAGGCGCGGGCACCGCGGTGTTTCTGTTGACGCTGGCGGGATTCGGCTCCAAGGCCGGCCTGGTGCCGTTGCACGCGTGGTTGCCGCGAGCCCATCCGGAGGCGCCGAGCCCGGTGTCGGCGCTGATGAGCGCGGCGATGATCAACCTCGGGGTCTATGGCATTTGCCGCTTCGATTTGCAGCTGCTCGGGCCGGGACCACGCTGGTGGGGGCTGACCCTGATGGTCGTCGGCGGGGTGTCGGCGCTTTATGGCGTGGTGCAGGCCTCGGTGGCCACGGATCTCAAACGGCTGCTTGCCTATTCGACGACCGAGAACCTCGGTCTGATCGCACTGGCCCTTGGGGCCGCCACCCTCTTCGCGGCCACGGGAGCGAGCGGCCCGGCCACGATCGCCGCCGCCGCCGCCATGCTGCACCTCGTCGCGCACGCGGCGTTCAAATGCCTAGGGTTCCTCGCCGCGGGATCGGTGTTGGCCGCGACCGGGCTGCGCGATCTCGACCGGCTGGGCGGCTTGGCCCGGCGGATGCCGGCGACGACGACGCTGTTCGCGGTCGCTGCGCTCGGTTCGTCCGGGCTGCCGCTTGGCGCGGGATTCGTCAGCGAGTGGCTGCTGGTGCAGTCGCTGATCCACACGGCACGAGGGCATTCCGCCGTCTTGGCGTTGACCACGCCGCTGGCGGTGGGTGCCGTCGCGCTCACCGCGGGTCTGGGCGTGGCGGCAATGGTCAAGGCGTTCGGGATCGGGTTTTTGGCGCGGCCGCGTTCGAAGCGGGCCGCCGACGCCCGGGAGGCGCCGGGCACCATGCTGGCCGCCATGGCAATCGCGGCAGCGGCCTGCCTGATGTTGGCGGTCGCGCCCGCGGTTGTGGCACCCGCGCTGCGCCAGGCGGTCGCCGCACTACCGGCCGCGCGGGCGATCGGCTTCACCAGCCTCGGGGCCGTCGTGCGGCTGCCCGGCCTGCCGGGGTCGATCGCCCCCGGCGCGATCGCCATCGGCGTCGTGACGGCCACGGTGATCGCGGCGATGCTGACGCTCTGGCGCCGAAGCGGGCGTCCTGCGCCCGCCGCCTTGCCGCTGTGGGCTTGTGGCGCGGAGGATCTCACCGCGCGAATGCAGTACACCGCAACGTCGTTCGCCGAGCCGCTGCAACGGGTGTTCGACGACGTCCTGCGCCCCGACACCGACATCGAAGTCACGCACGCCGCCGAATCGCGGTATCTCGCCGAAAAGATCATCTACCGCAGCAGCATCACTGACGCCATCGAGGAACGCTGCTACACCCCGGTGATCCGGGCGGTCGCCGCCGCGGCGGAGATCGTGCGGCGCGCCCACACCGGCAGCGTGCACCTGTACCTGGCCTACGGCGCGCTCGGAGTGCTCGTCGTGCTGGTGGTGGCACGATGAATGTCTTGTCTTACGTCGCGGGCGCGGTCCAGGTCGCCGGCGTCATGGCCGGAGCGCCGCTGGTGGTCGGCCTGACCCGGCAGGTGCGCGCCCGTTGGGAGGGCCGCGCCGGCGCCGGAATCCTGCAGCCGTGGCGCGACATCGTCAAACAGCTTGGCAAGCAACAGATTACCCCGGCCGGGACGACGGTGGTGTTCGCGGCCGCGCCCGCGGTGATCGCGGGATCGACATTGCTGATCGCCGCGATCGCGCCGCTGGTCGCAACCGGGTCGCCACTGGACGCCAGCGCCGACCTGTTCGCCGTGGTCGGCCTGCTGTTCGTGGGCACCGTCGCCCTGGCCCTGGCCGGCATCGACACCGGCACCTCGTTCGGCGGCATGGGCGCCAGCCGCGAGATCACCATCGCCGCACTCGTCGAACCCACCATCCTGCTGGCGGTCTTCGCCCTGTCCATGCCGGTGGGCTCGGCCAATCTCGGTGCGCTGGTGGCGCATACGGTCACCCATCCCGGGCAGGTGGTGTCGCTGGCCGCGGTGCTGGCGTTCGCGGCGCTGGTGATCGTGATCGTCGCCGAGACCGGGCGACTGCCGGTGGACAACCCGGCCACCCATCTCGAGCTGACGATGGTTCACGAGGCGATGGTTCTCGAATACGCCGGCCCGAAGCTGGCCCTGGTCGAGTGGGCGGCCGGAATGCGGCTCACCGTGCTCCTGGCGCTGCTGGCAAACCTGTTCGCGCCATGGGGTATTGCGGGGGAGCGGCCCGGTGGCGTCGGCATCGTGATCGGACTCGCAGCGGTGGCGGCCAAGGTCGCGGTGCTCGCGGTGTCGCTGGCCACCGTCGAGGTGTTCGTCGCCAAGCTGCGCCTGTTCCGGGTGCCCGAGTTGCTGGCCGGATCGTTCCTGTTGGCGTTGCTCGCTGTCGTCGCGGCCAACTTCTTCGTGGTGGCGACATGACCTACGGGACGTTTTCGGTCCTGGTCGACCTGGCCGCCGGCGGGCTGCTGTTGGCCGCCGTGCTGATCGTGTGGCGGCGCGACCTCACCGCCATCATCCGGTTGCTGGCATGGCAGGGCGTTGCGTTGGCGGCCATCCCGTTGCTGCGCGGGGCGTACGACGGTGACGCTGCGTTGATCGGAGTCGGGGTCGCCGTGCTGGCCTTGCGGGTTGCGGTGCTGCCACGGCTGCTGGCCCGCGCGGGCGGCGCCGGGTCGCGATCCCGCCGGGAGGCCACCCCGGTGATCAACACCGCCACGTCGCTGCTCATCACGGCGGCGCTGACGCTCGCCGCGTTCGCCGCCACCGGGCCGCTGGTGAGTCTGCAGCCCGCCGCGACCACTTCCGCGGTGCCCGCCGCGACCGCGGTCGTGCTGATCGCGCTGCTCGTCATGGTCACGCGGCGGCACGCCGTATCGCAGGCCGCGGGATTTCTGATGCTGGACAACGGGATTGCCGCCACCGCGTTTCTGCTCACGGCGGGCGTGCCGCTGATAGTGGAACTCGGCGCCTCGCTGGACGTGTTGTTCGCCGTCATCGTGATCGGCGTCCTGACCGGCAGGTTGGCCCAGGCTTTCGGCGGCGCCGACCTGGACGCATTACAGGAGCTGCACGACGGATGACCGCCTTACTGCTCGCCGCGATCCTCACCCCGATAGGTGCCGCGGTCGCCGTCCTGATCGCCGGATGGCGACGCACGACCGCGACACTGATCGTGCTCGCGGCGGTGACGGTCCTCGGCTGTGGTGCGGCGCTCGCGGTCCGTGTCGGAACCGGCGCCCGTCTCGCCTTGAGTGGGTTATTGAGACTCGATGCGCTCAGCGTCACCATGCTGATCGTCATCGGAATCGTTGCCACGCTGGCCACTTGGGCCAGCATCGGCTACGTCGATGCCGAACTCGCACGCGGCCACACCGACACGCGCGGCGCACGGGTGTACGGGGCCCTCACGGCAGGCTTCCTGGCGGCGATGGTTGTCGCGGTGTGCGCCAACAACATCGGCGTCGTCTGGATCGCGATCGAGGCGACCACGGTCATCACCGCCTTCCTGGTCGGGCACCGCCGTACCCGCAGGGCGCTCGAAGCGACCTGGAAGTATGTCGTGATCTGCTCGGTCGGGATCGCCGTCGCCTTCCTCGGCACCGTGCTGCTCTACTACGCCGCCGAGCATACCGGCGCCCCTGCCTCCGCCGCGCTGAACCTCGACGTGCTGGCCGCACACGCCGGCGCGCTCGACCCCGGCATCGCCCGGTTGGCGGGCGGCCTGCTGCTCATCGGCTACGGCGCCAAGGCCGGGTTGTTTCCGTTCCACACCTGGCTTGCCGACGCCCACAGCCAGGCGCCGGCACCGGTTTCCGCGCTGATGAGCGGCGTACTGCTCTCCGTAGCCCTCTCGGTGCTGATTCGCCTCAAGCCGATCATCGGCGCCGCCACCGGCCCCGCTTTCATGCGCTCGGGCCTGCTGGTCATCGGACTCGCGACATTGGTGGTCGCGGCCCTGATGCTCACCGTGACACCGGATCTCAAGCGCATGCTCGCGTACTCCTCGATGGAGAACATGGGTTTGATCGCTATCGCCGCCGCGGTCGGAACCTCGCTGGCCATCACCGCGCTGCTGCTGCACGTCCTGGCTCACGGGATCGGCAAGACGGTCCTGTTCTTGGCGAGCGGCCCGCTGCAGGCGGCGCACGACTCGACCGCGATCGCCGACATCGCCGCCGTGTTGCGGCGCTCCCGGCTCATCGGCGTGTCGATCGCCGTCGGGGTGATCGTTCTCCTCGGCCTTCCGCCGTTCGCGATGTTCGCCAGCGAACTGGCGATCGTGCGGTCACTCGCCGACGCCCGGCTGACCTGGGTGCTCGCCGCGGGCATGCTGCTGGTTGCGATCGCCTTCGCCGCGTTGGCGCGCAACGCGGGCCGCATCTTGCTGGGCGGCCCGGCCGGCGCACCCCAGATCGCCGTGCCGCGAACGGTGTCGGCCGCCCTGGTCGTCGGCATCGCCGCATCGCTCGCGCTCGGCGTGACGGCGGGCCCGCTCACCGAGCTGTTCACCGCCGCGGCGAGCGCCGTCGGGGGACCGCGATGAGGCCCGAATGGCAACGCCACGGGCTATCGCAGGACAGGCTGGCGGAGGCGGCGGAAGACCTGCTGGGCAAGGGATTTCGCTTGGCCCTGGTGGCAGCCCACGACGACTCCGCCGCCTACCGGATCGTCTATCTTTTCCTTGCCGGTTGGCCGGATCGCCGCGTCGAGCTTGAATGCTCAGTGCCGAAAGACGATCCGACGATGCTATCGCTGGCCGGCCTGTCGTTCACGGCCAGCCGCTTCGAGCGCGAAATGGCGGACCTGTATGGGATCCGGTGCCTGGGCCATCCCAAACCTCGCCGCCTGGTGCGGCATGCGCACTGGCCCGAGGACTGGTATCCGATGCGCCGCACGGCGCCACCCCCACCCAAACTGGATGGCACCGGCCACTTCCCGTTCGTCACGGTCGAGGGGCCCGGGGTGTACGAGATCCCCGTTGGCCCCGTGCATGCGGGCTTGATCGAGCCCGGCCACTTCCGCTTTTCCGTCGCCGGTGAAACCGTGATCCGTCTGAAGGCCCGGCTGTGGTTCGTCCATCGCGGGTTGGAAAAGCTCTTCGAGGGTCGGCCGGCCGGCGGCGCGGTCGAGTTGGCCGAGCGGGTGAGCGGCGACACCTCCGTCGGGCACGCGCTGGCCCATTGCCTCGCCATCGAAGACGCGCTCGGGATGGAGATTTCCGGCGAGGTGCACCGGTTGCGGGCGTTGCTGCTCGAACTGGAACGGCTCTACAACCACGCCGCCGACCTTGGCGCGCTGGCCAACGACGTGGGATTCGGACTCGCTTACGCGCACGCGCAACGCATCCGCGAACAACTATTGCGGCTCAACGACGCGATCACCGGTCATCGGCTGCTGCGCGGCGCGGTGCGCCCGGGCGGGGTCGCGCTGCGGGCGCTCCCGGATGCCGGCGCGCTGCGACGCATCGCCACCGACATCGCCGAGGTCGCCGAACTGACCCTGCACAACACCGTGGTGTATGACCGGTTCGCAGGGACCGCGGTCCTGCATCGAGAAGACGCTCACGCGCTCGGGTGCCTGGGCTATGTCGCGCGCGCGAGCGGCATACGCACGGACGCCCGACTCGAACACCCCACCGCCGCACTGCCGGTCACCGAGATCGACGCCACCGCGGGCGACGTGCTGGCCCGCTACACCGCGCGCCGAGACGAATTCGCAGCGTCCACCGAGCTCGCCGGTCACCTGATCGAATCGCACAGCGGCCCAACCGAATACACGGAGTCCGTGCCGGCGCATCCTCGGCCCTGCAGTGGCATCGGCATCGTCGAGGGTTGGCGCGGCACCATCGTCCACCGCGTCGAAATCGACGCCGCCAATCGGATCACTCGCGCGAAGATCGTCGACCCGTCGTGGTTCAACTGGCCCGCACTGCCCGTTGCGATGGCCGACACCATCGTTCCCGACTTTCCACTGGCCAACAAGAGCTTCAACCAGTCCTACGCCGGCAACGACCTTTGATCGCCGGCGACTACTCTTCGCCCGCAAGGGCGAATCGGCCGTCGGCCGTCTGCGCGACCAGGCCGTCGGCCAGCAGCGAGTACAGTGCGCGGTCGCGCTGGGCGGTATCGGTCAGCCACGCCACGTCCAGCGCCGCCCGGGTGACCGGGGAATCGCTGCCGCGCAACACGTCCAGCAGGCGTCCGCGCACCTGCCGATCGGTTCCGGCGTAGGTCTGCACCCGCCGCGCCGGACCCTGCGCCGGGGCGTAGCCGGTGTCCCGCCACGCGCACCGGGTGAGCGGACACAACCCGCAGCGCGGGGATCGCGCCGTGCACACCGTCGCACCGAGCTCCATCAGGGCAACCGAAAACGTCGGGGCGGTGCCGTTTTTCGGCAGCAGCGCGGAGACCTCGGCCATGTCCCGCACCGCCGACGCCGAACCGCCGTCCGCCAGCCCCCGCACGGCACGGGCCACCACCCGGCGCACGTTGGTGTCGACCACCGGGACCGGTTGCCGGTAGGCGAAACAGGCGATAGCGCGCGCCGTGTAGCTGCCGACGCCGGGCAGCGTCAGCAGGACCTCGACGTCGTCGGGCACCACGTCGTTGTGGTCGCGCGCGATGACGGTCGCGCATTCGTGCAGGCGCTTGGCCCGTCGGGGATATCCGAGCTTGCCCCACGCGCGCAGCACGTCGGCCTCGGCGGCGGCCGCGGTCGCCGACGGGGTAGGCCAGCGCCGCACCCAGTCCGACCAGATCGGCAACACCCGCGAGACCGGCGTCTGCTGCAGCATGAACTCGCTGACCAGGATCTGCCAGGCACTGACGCCGGGTTCGCGCCAGGGCAGGTCGCGGCGGGACCGTTCGTACCACTCGAGTAACTCATCGGCCGAAATATTTGGCCGCCCGTTAACCGGCGGATGCGGCATGATGTCAGCCATGCCTAACACCAGTCCGGTAACCGCGTGGAAAGCACTCAAAGAGGGTAACGAGCGATTCGTCGCCGGGAAGCCCCAGCATCCCAGCCAGAGTGTGGAACATAGGGCCAGCCTGGCCGGCGGTCAAAAGCCCACCGCGGTCGTGTTCGGCTGCGCCGACAGCCGGGTGGCGGCCGAGCTCATTTTCGACCAGGGTCTGGGCGACATGTTCGTGGTGCGCACCGCCGGGCAGGCCATCGACTCGGCGGTGCTGGGCTCCATCGAGTTCGCGGTGGCGGTCCTCGACGTGCCGCTGATCGTCGTCCTGGGCCATGACAGTTGCGGTGCCGTCAAGGCCGCCCTCGCCGCCATCAACGACGGCGCGATCCCGGGTGGCTTCGTGCGCGACGTGGTCGAGCGGGTCGCGCCGTCGATCCTGATGGGCCGCCGCGACGGCCTCAGCCGCGTCGACGAGTTCGAGGAACGGCACGTGCGCGAAACGATCGCCCAGCTCATGTCGCGTTCGTCCACCATCGCCGAGCGGGTGTCCGCGGGCACCCTGGCGGTGGCGGGCGCGACCTATCACCTCGCGGACGGGCGGGCCGCGCTGGTCGATCACGTCGGTGACATTGGTGAGT
The DNA here is from genome assembly GCF_001667275.1 of Mycobacterium sp. ACS4054. Taxonomy (GTDB): domain Bacteria; phylum Actinomycetota; class Actinomycetes; order Mycobacteriales; family Mycobacteriaceae; genus Mycobacterium. The sequence continues at coordinate 66,049 of NZ_LZHV01000056.1, read as the reverse complement.
AGCGGGCGAATAGCGGGCGAATAGTCGGCGAATAGCGGCCGGCACTAACACGGCGGTCAGCCAGCAAACCCCGCGACACGCCGGGGCGGGTCAGGCAACTCGGCGTGACCTGGACCTACGCTGCAAACGTGCTGGATCTGGAACCGCGTGGCCCGCTACCCACCGAGATCTATTGGCGGCGCCGTGGCCTGGCCGTGGGCGTCGCGGTCGTCGTCGTCGGGATCGCGGTCGCCGCGGTCATCGCCTTCATGGGGCACACCGGGGGCGCCAAGCCCGCCAGTGCCGACAAGTCCAATTCCGCTCAGGGCAAGCCCGGTTCGCCCGCGCCGCAGGCGCCGCCGCCGGCCGCGCCCGGCGAGCAGCCCACCGCGGTGGCGCCGCAACAGGGGCAGAACCCCGAGATGCCCACCCCGACCGCCGCGGTGCAGCCGCCGCCGGTGCTCAAGGAGGGCGACGACTGCCCCGATGCGACGCTGGCCGTCAAGGGCCTGACCAATGCGCCGCAATACTTCATCGGGGATCAGCCGAAATTCACCATGGTCGTCACCAACATCGGCCTGGTGTCGTGCAAGCGGGACGTGGGGGCCGCGGTGCTGGCCGCCTATGTGTACTCGCTGGACAACAAGCGGTTGTGGTCGAACCTGGACTGCGCGCCGTCCAACGAGACGCTGGTCAAGACCTTCACCCCGGGTGAGCAGGTGACGACCGCGGTGACGTGGACGGGGATGGGGTCGGCGCCGCACTGCCCGCTGCCGCGGCCGGCGATCGGGCCGGGCACCTACAACCTCGTCGTCCAGCTGGGCAACCTGCGTTCGCAGCCGGTTCCGTTCATCCTGAACCAGCCGCCACCGCCGCCGGGACCCGTGCCCGGGGCGGGCCAGCCGGCCGCCGCGCCCCCGCCGGAGGCACCGCCGGCCCAGGTTCCCGCTGGTTAGCTCAGCGGGTCGGCGATAGTCGACTCCGCCAGTTGCGATAGCCCCTCTCGCACGTGACGGGCCCACATCGCGCCGATACCCTCGACCGATTGCAGGTCGCCGGCGCTGGCCGCCAGCAGGCCCTGCAGCGTCCCGAAGGAACGGACCAGAAGGTCGGAGTGCGCGAACTGCAGCCGCGGAATGCTGGCCAGCGCGCGGTAACCGCGCGGGCTGACCGCCGAATCCTGCGCCTCCGCCGTCGTCGGATAACCGAAAACCTTTGCCAGCGCGGTCAATTCGAGTAGCTCGGTGTCCGAGAGGGAGTCCAGCTCGTCGAGGGTTGCGGTCATCTGCGCCTTCGACAGCGGCTCCGGGCTGGCGTGATAGTCCCGCACGGTCAGTTCGCGCGCGATGTCGTTGCCGCCCAGCAGCTCGTCGAGCTGCAACCGCAGCTGGCGCCCGTCGGTGCCCAGCTCGACGACGTCGTCATCGATCACCAGGCCGATCCGCCGGACCAGCTCGAGCCGCTGCACCACCGTCATCACGTCGCGCAGCGTCACGAAGTCCTCGATCTCGGCGAGCGACAGTTGCCTGCTGACCTCGTCGAGCCTGGTCTTATAGCGCTCCAGGGTCGCGATCGCCTGGTTGGCCCGGGACAGGATGGTCGCGGAATCGGCCACCACGTGGCGTTCCCCGCCGACGTAGACCGTCACGATGTTCATCGAGTGGCTCACCGAGATCACCGGGTAACCCGTCTGGATCGCCGCCCGCTCGGCCGAGCGGTGGCGGGTGCCCGATTCGTCGGTGGGGATCGACGGGTCCGGCACCAGCTGGACGTTGGCCCGCACGATGCGGCTGCCGTCGGTGGACAGCACCACGGCGCCGTCCATCTTCGCCAGCTCGCGCAGCCGGGTCGGCGCGTACCGGACGTCGAGGGCGAAGCCGCCGTCACAGATGGCCTCGACGTTCTCGTCGTTGCCCAGGACGATCAGCGCGCCGGTGCGGCCGCGCAGGATGCGCTCCAGGCCGTCGCGCAGGCCGGTGCCCGGCGCCAGGCGGGCGACGGTCTCACGCAGTGTCGGACGAGTCACAGCGTGTCATTGTGCGGCCCCAGCGCGTTATGCGTCCAGCCATTGCGGGGACCCGCGATCGCTTTCATGTGCTGCAGCGCGGCCGCGATCGTCGGCGCCCGCAGCGCCCGCATCCCGCTCGGCACGATCTCGCGGCGGGGATCGTCGCCGTCGGGGATGAGCGCGATGGTGAATCCCTGGCGCGCCGCCTCGCCCAGCCGCCGCTCCATGCCGCTGACCCGCCGCAGGTCACCGGCCAACCCGACCTCGCCGATCATCACCGCCGTCGTCGGCAACGGCAGGTCGGAGTACGCCGACGCCAGCGCCATCGCGACGGCCAGATCCGATGAGGGATCGGTCAACCGCATGCCGCCCACCGTGGACAGGTAGATGTCGTGGACACCGACGGTCAGCTTGCCGTGCTTTTCCAGCACGGCGCTGATCATCGCGGCCCGGGAGTGGTCGATGCCGCTGACCGCGCGGCGCGGCGAACCGCCGCCGGGCATGGCCAGCAGCGCCTGGACCTCCCCGATCAGCGGCCGCTTGCCGTCCAGGGTCACGGTGATCGCGGTCCCCGCGACCGGCGCGGGCCGCTGGTCCAGAAAGAGGTTCGACGGGTCGGAAACGTCCTCGATTCCGTTGTCGTGCAACAGGAAACAACCCACCTCGTCGGCCGCGCCGAACCGGTTCTTGACCCCGCGAACCATCCGCAGCGACCCGTTGCGGTCACCCTCGAAATGCAAGACCACATCCACCAGGTGCTCCAGCGACCGCGGCCCGGCGATGGCGCCGTCCTTGGTGACATGGCCGACCAGGATGAGCGCGACGCCGTTGGCCTTGGCGGCCGCCGTCAGCGCCGCGGTGACCGCGCGGACCTGCGTCACCCCACCGGCGACGCCGTCGGCCTCCGTCGTGGACATGGTTTGCACCGAATCGACGATGACCAGCGCGGGCCGCACGGTGGCGATGTGGTCCAGCACCGTGTGCACGTCGGATTCGGCGGCCAGGTAGACCTCGTCGGAGCCGCAGCCGATGCGGTCCGCGCGCAGCCGGATCTGCCCGGCGGACTCCTCACCGGAGATGTACAGCGCGCGCCGGCCCGAAAGCGCCCAGCGATGGGCCACCTTGAGCAGCAGCGTTGACTTGCCCACGCCCGGATCGCCCGCCAGCAGCGTGACCGAACCGGGCACCACGCCGCCCCCGAGCACCCGGTCGAGCTCCCCGACGCCAGTCGAGCGGTGCTGGCTGGCGTTGGGCTCGACGGAGGTGATCGGGACGGGGCGCGAAGCCGAGGCCGACGCCGGCCCCGCGCGGCGGCCGCCGACCGCGCTCAGCACCGGCGCCTGGTCGACGGTGCCCCAGGTGCCGCACTCCAGGCAGCGGCCCACCCACTTGGCGGTGACGTGCTGGCATTCGGAGCAGCGGTACTGGGAGCGCGGATTTGCCACGCCATGACGGTATCGAGCCGGTACGACAAATCCCGGCTATGACAGGCGGTTACGCCCCGCTAGCTTTGCTGCGGCTGATCCAGCCCGGCCGAAACCGGCACCTGCACGGTGGCCTGACCGGCCTTCTCGAAGTTGAAGGTGAAGTTGTACAGCAGCCCGTTGCTGATCGGCTTGGCCAGGTTGACGGTCGCCCTGACCGCGTTGCTGGAGCCCATCGGCCCGGGCGCCACCTTCTGGCCCTCCGGGGTGCCGATCAACAGCATGCCGCCGGCGGGCAGCCGACCGTCTCCGCTCAGGGTCACCGAGCCGACGTCGCTGGTGATGCTCACCAGCCTGTCCGGCACGCTCGGCGATTGGTTGATGGCCACCAGCACCAGCTCCACCGCCTGCCCGGGCTGGATGGAGGCGCTGGTCTGCTGGGCCTGCATGCGGATGTCGCGCAGCGCCACGTTGTTGAACGTGACCTTGTTGCCGTTGATCGCGGGCTCCTGGACGGCCATCTGCGAGACCTGGCCGGCGCCGCAGCCGCTGAGCACGAGCGCGAGCACCAGGCCGGCGAGCAACCTCAGCGCGGGGCGGACGGGGAGGCTCATCTCGAAGCGGTTCACTCAATGCCTCCTGCTGGGCCGGTTCGACGGATGCAACTATGCACAGTAGTAGGAAGGTTTCCCGTGCGATAGCGCGGGGCGTAAGACCAGCCCGGAAGCCCTCCGGCGGGGTCCGTCGGGGCCGCCCTCGGGGCCGAATGACGGCATTGGTAATGTGCGTCACTGCACGTTCTGCTCGCCCTGTCAACCCCTAATCTGCGCGTGTTGTGCCCCTGACCTGCATCGTTGCTCCGCACGCGATTGGGCGGCCGTGTTAGGATTGACGTAACGAAAGGGGCTCGAATCAGATGATCTTCAAGGTCGGCGACACCGTTGTTTACCCGCATCACGGTGCTGCGTTAGTCGAGGCGATTGAAACCCGCACCATCAAAGGGGAACAAAAGGAATATCTCGTCTTGAAGGTGGCGCAGGGAGACCTGACCGTTCGAGTGCCCGCTGACAACGCCGAATACGTCGGTGTGCGCGACGTCGTGGGCCAGGAAGGCCTGGACAAGGTGTTCCAGGTGTTGCGGGCCCCGCACACCGAAGAGCCGACGAACTGGTCGCGCCGCTACAAGGCCAACCTGGAAAAGCTGGCCTCCGGCGACGTCAACAAGGTGGCCGAGGTAGTGCGCGACCTGTGGCGTCGCGACCAGGAACGCGGTTTGTCCGCCGGCGAGAAGCGCATGCTGGCCAAGGCCCGCCAGATCCTGGTCGGCGAATTGGCCCTGGCCGAGAGCACCGACGACGCCAAAGCGGAAACCATCCTCGACGAGGTTCTCGCCGCCGCTTCCTGAAGGCCCTGACGCTCCGGTGGTCACGGGCACGGTCGTCGCAGTGGTCCCGGCCGCAGGGTCGGGGGAGCGATTGAGCGCCGGCATTCCCAAGGCATTCTGCGAGGTCGACGGGCGCACCCTGCTGGACCGCGCCGTAGCCGGTTTGCTGGATTCTTCCGTCGTCGACCACGTGGTGGTCGCCGTTCCGGCGGCCCGGGTCGACGAGGCCAAGCGGGCCCTGGGCGAGCGGGCGACCGTCGTCGCCGGCGGGGCCGATCGCACCACATCCGTGAGCCTGGCGCTGGCGGCGCTGACCGGTGACCCCGAGTTCGTGCTCGTCCACGACGCCGCCCGTGCCCTGACGCCCCCCGCGCTGATCGTGCGGGTGGTGGAGGCGCTGCGGGCCGGGCACGGCGCGGTCGTGCCCGCGCTGCCGCTGCATGACACCATCAAGGCCGTGGACGCCAACGGTGTGGTCCTGGGCACGCCCGAGCGGGCCGGCCTGCGCGCCGTGCAGACCCCGCAAGGGTTCGCCCGCGAGCTGCTGCTGCGGGCCTACCAGCGCGCCGGCACCGCGGAATTCACCGACGACGCATCGCTCGTCGAGCACGTCGGTGGCCAGGTTCAGGTGGTCGACGGCGACCCGCTGGCCTTCAAGATCACCACCCGGCTCGATCTCCTGCTGGCCGAAGCGATCGTGCGCGGGTGAGCGAGCTGCCGCGGGTCGGCCTGGGCGTCGACGTGCATCCGATCGAGCCCGGGCGGCCGTGCTGGCTGGTGGGGTTGCTGTTCGACGGGGCCGACGGCTGCGCCGGCCACTCCGACGGCGACGTGGGGGCGCACGCGTTGTGCGACGCGCTGTTGTCGGCCGCGGGGCTGGGCGATCTCGGCGCCGTCTTCGGGGTCGACGACCCGCGCTGGCAGGGCGTCAGCGGCGCCGACATGCTGCGCCACGTCGCCGACCTGGTGGCGCGCGCGGGCTTTCGAATCGGAAACGCCGCGGTGCAGCTGATCGGCAACCAGCCCAGGGTCGGTCCCCGCCGTGACGAGGCGCAGCGGGTGCTCGCCGAGCTGCTGGGCGCGCCGGTGTCGGTATCGGCGACGACGACCGACGGTTTGGGGCTGACCGGCCGCGGCGAGGGACGCGCCGCCATCGCCACCGCATTGGTGGTTCCCGCCGGCTGAGGCGCGCAGCACCGGGCGGCGCGGAACCACCCGGTAAGCTGGCACGTCGTGACCGATCGCGCCCGTCTGCGGCTACACGACACGGCGGCCGGTGCCGTGCGTGACTTCGTCCCGCTGCGCGAGGGCCACGTCTCCATCTACCTGTGTGGCGCCACCGTGCAGGGCCTGCCGCACATCGGGCATGTCCGCAGCGGCGTGGCCTTTGACATCCTGCGCCGGTGGCTGATGGCGCGCGGCTGCGACGTCGCGTTCATCCGCAACGTCACCGACATCGAGGACAAGATCCTGGCCAAGGCCGCCGCGGCCGGCCGCCCGTGGTGGGAGTGGGCGGCCACCTACGAGCGCGCCTTCAGCGCCGCCTACGACGCCTTGGACGTCCTGCCGCCATCGGCCGAACCGCGAGCCACCGGGCACATCACCCAGATGGTCGAATTGATGGACCGCCTGATCGAAACCGGCCACGCCTACGCGGCCGCCGGCGACGTCTACTTCGACGTGCTGAGTTATCCCGAGTACGGACAGTTGTCGGGGCACAAGGTCGACGACGTCCATCAGGGCGAGGGCGTGGCCACCGGCAAGCGCGACCAGCGCGACTTCACGCTCTGGAAGGGCGAAAAGCCCGGGGAACCGTCGTGGCCCTCGCCGTGGGGCCGCGGCCGTCCGGGCTGGCACCTGGAGTGCTCGGCGATGGCCCGCACCTACCTGGGACCGGAATTCGACATCCATTGCGGCGGAATGGATTTGGTGTTCCCGCATCACGAGAACGAGATCGCGCAGAGCCGCGCCGCCGGCGACGGGTTCGCCCGCTACTGGCTGCACAACGGCTGGGTCACCATGGGCGGCGAGAAGATGAGCAAGTCGCTGGGCAACGTGCTGGCCATCCCGGCGCTGCTGGAGCGGGTGCGGCCGGCGGAGCTGCGCTACTACCTGGGCAGCGCGCATTACCGGTCGATGCTGGAATTCTCCGACACCGCCCTGCAGGACGCGGTGAAAGCCTATGTGGGCGTTGAGGAATTCCTGCACCGCGTCCGCGTTCGCGTCGGCGCCGTCGAGCCCGGCGATCCGACCCCGCGCTTCGCCGAGGCGCTCGACGACGACTTGGCGGTCCCGGCCGCGCTGGCCGAGGTGCACCACGCCCGCGCGGAGGGCAACCGGGCGCTCGACAGTGGCGATCACGAGGGCGCGCTGCAGCACGCCCGCGCGATCCGCGCCATGATGGGCATCCTGGGCTGCGACCCGCTCGACGAGCGCTGGGAGACCCGCGACGAGACGTCGGCCGCGCTGGCCGCCGTCGAGGTGCTGGTGCGGGCCGAACTGGAAAACCGGGAAAAGGCCCGCGAGCAACGTAATTGGGCGCTCGCCGACGAGATCCGGGATCGGTTGAAGATCGCCGGCATCGAGGTCACCGACACCGCCGACGGGCCGCAGTGGTCGCTGCAGGCCGGCGAAGAAAAGCGCACCGACTAGATGGCGGGCAATTCGCGGCGCCGCGGGGCGATCCGCAAAGCGGGCAGCAAGAAGGGGCCCACCGTCGGCTCGGGCGGCCAGCGCCGCCGGGGTTTGGAGGGTCGCGGGCCCACCCCGCCGGCACACCTGCGTCCCAACCATCCCGCCGCCAAGCGCGCCCAGTCCCAGTCGCGCCGGCCCGCCAAACGCCCGACCGACGAGACGGAAACCGTGCTCGGCCGCAACCCGGTGCTGGAATGTCTGCGTGCCGGTGTGCCGGCGACCGCCCTTTACGTGGCCCTGGGCATCGACGCCGACGAACGGGTCACCGAAAGCGTTGCCCGCGCGGCGGATTCGGGCATCTCGATCCTCGAGGTGCCGCGCACCGACCTGGACCGGATGACCAGTAACCACCTGCATCAGGGCATCGCCCTGCAGGTGCCGCCGTACAACTACGCCCACCCCGACGATCTGTTGACGGCCGCGCTCAACGCCCCGCCCGCGCTGTTGGTCGCGTTGGACAACATCTCCGATCCCCGCAACCTGGGCGCGATCGTGCGGTCGGTCGCGGCGTTCGGCGGTCACGGCGTGCTGATCCCGCAGCGGCGTTCGGCGTCGGTGACCGCGGTGGCCTGGCGCACCAGCGCCGGCGCCGCGGCCCGCGTCCCGGTGGCCCGGGCCACCAATCTCACCAGGACGCTGAAGGATTGGGCCGACCGCGGCATCCGGGTGATCGGCCTGGACGCCGACGGCGACACCGTGGTCGACGACGTGGACGGCGCCGACCCGCTGGTGGTGGTCGTCGGATCTGAAGGCAAGGGGCTGTCGCGACTGGTGCGGCAGAACTGCGACGAGGTGGTGTCCATCCCGATGGCCGGGCACGCCGAATCGCTGAACGCCTCGGTGGCCGCCGGCGTGGTGCTCGCCGAAATCGCCCGCCAGCGCAGGCATTAATTGATAGCACGCCTCGTCGCCGCGCTGCTGGGGCTGAGCCTGCTCTGTGCGTCGACCGCCTCGGCGCAACCCGCCGACTTCGACCTGCAGGCCCACCGTGGCGGGCGCGGGGAGACCACCGAGGAATCGTTGCGCGCCTTCGCCAAAGCGCTCGAATTGGGCGTCGACACACTCGAACTCGACGTCAACATCACCAGGGACGGGCAACCGCTGGTGTGGCACGACCCGACGATCGACGCCGAGAAATGCGCCGACACCGGACCCGCGTTCACCGGCGACCCGCAGTACCCCTACGTCGGCAAGCTGGTCCACGAGCTGACCGCGACCCAGATCCGCACGCTCGACTGCGGGCGACCGCTGGCCGAGTTCCCCGGCGCCGAAGTGGTGCGCGGCAACAAGATAGCTGTCCTGCCGGAGGTGTTCGCGCTCGCCGACTCCTACCACGCCGCCGTGCGCTACGACATCGAGACCAAGGTGGCGGCCGACCGGCCCGGCACGTCGGCCGACCCCCAGCAGTTCGTCGACGTGATCCTGGCGGCGGTCAGATCGGCGGGCAAGGTCGACCGGGTGGAGATCGAAAGCTTCGACTGGCGGACGCTGCCACTGGTTCACCGTGCCGAGCCGTCGATTCCGTTGGTCGCCTTGTACAACGGGCAGACGTGGTCCCCCGGCTCACCGTGGCTGGCCGGCGTCGACGCCGGCGCCGTCGGCGATCCGATGCTCGGCGCGCTGCTGGTGGGCGCCAGCATCGTCTCGCCCCGTTACACGCTGGTCACCGGTGCGGCCTATGTCGACCACGCGCATGCGCTGGGGCTCAAGGTCATTCCCTGGACCGTTAACGACGCCGGCGCCATGCGCGAGCAGATCGGTTACGGCGTCGACGGCATCATCACCGACTTCCCGACCCTGCTGCGCGGCGTGCTGGGCGAACTCGGGATGCCGCTGCCGCCGGCCTACCGCCGGTAGGTCAGGGCACCGCCTTCGCCAGAACGTCGGCGGGCGCGTCATGTTGCTCGACACCGTGCCGGCGCCCGCGGGCGGCGCGCCAGATCATGTTCGGGCGCAACAGTTTCGTCGCGGGGTCGACGAGCGAGGTCACTCTGATGAACTGATTGAACGCGACGGTGTCGCTTTCGGCCGCCGCGAGCACGCGATCGACGTACCTGTTGAACAGCCGCGCCGCCAGCGGTGCGGTGCCCTCGATTTCGGGCAGGGCGAGGTCGGGGTTGGTCGACAGCTGCCACGCCTGGCGAATCGGCGCCGCCGCGGCACGGAAGAAGCGCCGCGCCAGGTCGTCGCCGCCGGCGGAGAGGCAGTCGCGCAGCGCCAACGCCTCGAGCGCGGCGACCGTCATGCCCTGGCCGTAGACCGGGTTGAAGCTGCAGATCGCGTCGCCGGTAACCAGCAGGCCCTCGGGGAAGCGCCGCATCCTGTCGTAGCGGCGCCACCGGCTGCACGGCACCCGGTGCCGCACCGGCTCCCCGATCGGTTCGGCCGCGCGCACCGCGGCCAGCAGATGGGCCGGCGCGCAGTCCGCCACGAAATCACACAACGTCGCAAGATCGAGAGTCTTCGGCTCCTCGCCGGCCACCCCCATCACCGTGAGCAGCCAGGTGTCGTTCTCGCAGTGCAGCAGGCCGCAACCCCTCGGCCGGCCCGGCACGATCCCGACGAGGAAGCCGAGCTCCCGCGGCGCGTCCGACGTGATCCGCAGCGCCTGGCTGGCATACGTCAGCTGGACGACGATGCGATCCTCGCGCGGGCGCTCGTATCCCAGGCTTTCCAGCCACGTGGGGGTGCGGGCGGCGCGCCCGGTGGCGTCGACGACCAGGTCCGCGTGCAGCGTGACGGGTTCGCCGCTGTGTTGACCGACGACCCGCACCCCCGTGACGCGGCGATGGTCCGCCGTTGAGATCAGGCCCAAGATGCTGTGGTCGTCGAGCAGCGTGACGTTGGGGATCTGACGCAGCCGGACGCGGACGTGATCCTCGAGGAAGGGCCGGGTCGCGCTGTAGGCCGTCAACCCCGTCGCGCTGCCGCGCCGCGCCAACAGGTGGCCGCCCACGTCGTAGTACAGCCCGGACAGATCCTGGCCGTCGAAGTACTGCGCGCCGTCGAGGATCATCTCGTCGAGGACGCCGGGGAACATCCCCTCGATCACCTGGGCGCCTCGGGCCAACAGCGCGTGCAGGTGCCGGCCCTGGGGCACGCCCCGTCGGGCGGTGTCGGCGTCGGGGAGCGGGTCGCGCTCCACGACGGTGACCGTGTCGAAGAAGTCGGCGAGCGACCGCGCGGCCAGCAAACCGGCCATGCTCGCTCCCAATACCACCGCGTGGTTACCGATGCTGCCCTTCATGTCGGACATGGCCTCCGCCTTTCTGACCCGCAAGCTGACAAAAGCCATGCTCACGGCGCGCGCTGGGCGCCGATAGCGTAGTCCGCTACGCGACTTGGGTGAGCGGACCCGGCACGGCGCACCGAAACGCCGGCAATCCGCCCCGCCGGTGCCGCCGCGCGGTTATAGTCGCCGCGTGATCAGCGGCGATCTGCTGATTGGGCGCGACAACGAGTTGGCAACCATTCGACGCGCCCTGAGCGGGGCGGACCAGCACTCCGGGGTGCTGATCGCGGGCGCCGCCGGGGTGGGCAAAACCCGGCTGGCCCGCGAAGCGCTGCGGCGCGCCGCGGCGTCGGGTGAGCGCATCAAATGGATTGTCGGCACCCAGTCGGCCCGCGCTCTGCCGCTCGGAGCCTTCATCGGCCTCCTCGGTGACGCGATGTCCGATCCGCTGACCAACGTGCGACGCGTGATCGAGTCGTTCGTGGCGCGCCAGCATCGCGGCCGCGTGGTGATCGGGGTCGACGACGCGCACCTGCTGGATGGGTTGTCGGCGCTGGTGATTCACCAGCTGGCCCAGTCCGGCGGGGCCCGGCTGGTGGTCACGGTGCGCACCGGCGGCGAAGAGCCCGACGCGGTGACGGCGTTGTGGAAGGACGGCCTGCTGAGTCGCCTCGACCTGGAGCCGCTTTCCGCCGCGGCGACGCGCGAGGTGATCGAGCGAACGCTGGGCGGTCCGGTCGACGCGCGTTGCGCGGCCCGGTTCCGGCGGCTCACCGGCGGCAACACTTTGTTTCTTCGGCAGCTGCTGAGCGATCAGATGGCGGCCGGACGGGTGCGGCAGGTGGCCGGGGTGTGGATGTGGGACGGCGACGTCGCGGTCTCGGCCAGCCTGTCCGAAACGGTGGGGCGCCAGCTTGGCCGCCTGACCCCGCCGCTGGCGCTGGTTGTCGACACGCTGTCGCAGTGCGAGCCACTCCCGGTGGACCTGTTGTGCGACTTGGTTTCTCGCGAGGACTTGGTGGCGGCCGAAGCGATGGGCCTGGTGAACGTCGAACGCACCGCAGGCGGGTTGGTGGCCAGGCTCGCGCACCCGCTGTTCGGGGAACTTCGCCGCGCGGGCGCCGGCGAGATGTATCTGTCGAAGATCCGGGGCAGGCTGGCGACGCGGCTGGCGCAGGATGGCGACGCCGACATGCAGGCCACGGTGCGCCGGGCGTTGCTGGTCCTGGAGTCGGATCTGGACCCGCAACCGCAGCTGTATCTGGAATCGGCGCGGCACGCGATGTCGCTGTTGGACCTCGAGCTGGCCGACCGGCTTGCCAACGCCGCCGCGCAGGCCGGGGCACCGGGGGCGGCGGGCGTGCGCGCGACGAACCTGGTGCTGCTCGGTCGCGGCGAGCAGGCCGAGGAGGCGTTGCGCGCGATCACCGACGGCCCCGGCGGCGATGCGGCGGACGGCCATTACTGGGCGACCCTGCGCGCGGCCAACCTGGTGTGGATGCTGGGCAGGCCGGCCGACGCCGCGGTGATCCTCGACGGCCTTAGCGAGGTGTCCGAGACGCCGGCCCAGGTGGCCGCGCGGTTGGCGGTGCAGGCTTGCCTGGATGCGGTGGCCGCGCGCTGTGAGCTGGCGGCCGAAAGGGCAAGGGCTGCATTGGATTCTGCTGGTCTTCCGGATTTCCACGCGATGATGGCGTCGCTTGCCTTGATCATGGCGATGGGGGCGTTGGGACGGGTCGACGGCCTCGCCACCGAGGCCGAGCAGGCGCTGCGCCGGGCGACCACATCGTTCGAGGCCTCGCACATGCGATTTTGGTTCGGCGCCGTCTACGGGCGGGCTTGCCGGTTGACGGGCCGCATCGACGAGTTCGTCAGCCTGGCAAAGACAATGGCCGACGCCGCGCGCGACGTTCCGGGTCTGGCCTACGCGAACCTGGCCCTGCTGCTGGGCAATGCCGACCTCGCCCGCGGCGCCGTCGCCGAAGCGGCCCGGCTGGTCCACGAAGCCCTCGCGGGCGCCCAAATACACGCCACCACAAGCGGTCTGCGGCCGGCGAGCTACTTCGCCCTGGCCGAGGCGCACGGCAAGCTCGGCCACCCGGCCGAAGCGAACGACGCGGTCGCCGGGGCGCGGTCCTGCGTGCCGGCCGACTACTTGTTCATGCACACGGGCCTGTCGCTGGCCAACGGGTGGGCGCTCGCGGCAAGCGGTCGCCTCGGCGAGGCGGTGGCGACCGCGCAGAGCGCGGCGCGGCTCGCGCGCGAGCGCGGGCAGCCGACCCACGAACTGGCCTGCATTCAGGCCGCGGCGCAATGGGGCGACGCCTCCGGGGCGTCGCGGGCCCGGGAGCTGGCCGGGGCGTTGTCGCTGCCGCTGGCCGACGCCATCGCGTCGCACGCGCAGGCACTGCTGGCCGCGAATGGCGAGGGCCTGCTGGCGGTTTCGGCCGCGTATCGGGCGATCGGTGACCGGGCCGCCGGCGCCGACGCGGCGGCGCAGGCATCCGCGGCGTTCATCGACGGCCAGCAGCACAAGCGCGGCCTGTACGCCGCGGCGTTGGCCGGCGAATTGGCCGATGAATGTGGCGGCTTGTGCACACCGGCGTTGCGGACGCCCGCGGGCCTCAAGCTGTCGGGTCGCCAGCGCGACGTCATCGAACTCGCCGTGGCCGGTCTGTCCAACCGCCAGATCGCGGAGAAGTTGGTGATGTCGGTGCGCACGGTGGAGGGCCACATCTATCGGGCCTGCCAGCGGGTGGGCGCCCAGTCACGCGAGGAATTGGCGACCATCATCCGGTCGGGGCCGGGCGCCGGGTGCGGCTGACCCCGTTTCGAGTAGGCGCCTACTCATGCGCCGAACGTAATCCGGCCCTAGCGTTGCGATCCCGACGAGAAAAGGAGATCGCGATGAAATACGTGGTGGCTTGGACATATCGGCTGAACGGCACGGCGGCCGAGAACGACGAAAGCTTGCGCCGCGGCCTGGCCGCGTACTCGAAGTGGTCGCAACCGCTGACCACGACGTATCACCAGTTCGTCGGCCGCATCGACGGCGGCGGTGGGTTCGCGGTGCTGGAATCCGACAATCCGGCCGATTTGGTCGAGACCACAAGCCAATTCGCCACCGTCCTGGATTACCGGATCTATCCCGTCGTCGACATCGCCGAAGCGGCGCGGGCGCTGCAGCAGGGGGTGGAATTCCGGGAGGCGATCGGCTAGGCGCCGAGCAGCCGCACCGAAGCCCACAGGGCGAGCACCGCGATCACCAGGGAGACGGGCACGGTGCACAACCCGAGGCGGCTGTATTCGCCGACGCCGGCGTCGACATCGTGCTGGCGAAGCACGCGCCGCCACAACAGGTTCGACAGCGATCCGACGTAGGTCAGGTTGGGGCCGATGTTGACGCCGAGCAGGACGGCCAGGATGGCGACCGGTCCGCTCGGCGCGACCAATGGCAGCAACACCAGGGTGGCGGGCAGGTTGTTCACGACGTTCGCCAGCACGGCGGCCACCGCGGCGATGGCCAGCAGCGCGGGCAGCGTCGAGCCGGAGGGCAGCACCGCCGACATCGCCCTGTCCATGCCGTTGACCATGACCGCCCGCACCACCACACCGAGCGCGAGCACGAACACCAGGAACGACACGTGCACCGAGCGGGCGATGTCGACCACCGAGGTGTGCCCCCTGTTCAGGCTGCGCGCGGCCAGCACGACCGCCCCGGCGAGCGCCACCCAGGCCGGCGCCACCCCGATGGACTGTGCCACCGCGAACCCCGCGAGCGTCAGCCCCACCACCACCAACACGAACACCGGCGGCCGCGGCGCCGGTCCCGGCTGCTCCGGCTGCGGCTGCACCCGCAGGTCGCGCGCGAAGAACCAGCGAAACACCGCGTACAGCGTGACCACCACGCCCACCCACGGCAACGCCATCAGCAGGGTGAACCGCGTGAACGAGAGGTGGGCGGCGTGGAACGCCAGCAGGTTGGTCAGGTTCGACACCGGCAGCAGCAGGGAGGCGCCGTTGGCCAGGTGTGCGGTGGCATAGGCGTACGGCCGCACCGGGGTTCGCAGCCGGCGGACGGCCGCCAGCACCACCGGGGTCAGCAACACCACCGCGGTGTCCAGGCTCAGCACGGCGGTGATCAGGGAGGCGACGACGAACACCCGGCGCAACAGACCGCCCGATCCGACGCGCCCGCGCGTGATCGCCGCACCCGCCGCCTCGAACAGGCCCTCGTCGTCGCACAGCTTGGCCAGCACCAGCACGGCACCGAGGAACCCGACCACCCCAGCAAGCCCGGCCACCTCCTCGACCGCCTGATGCACCGATATCGCGCCGACTGCGATCAGGATCAGGGCCGCCGGAACCGCCGCCACCGCCTCGGGCCAGCCCCGCGGGCGCACCACGGCGAAGGCCAGCACGGCAGCGAGCAGCACCAGCGCAAGGGTCAGGGTCAATGTAACCGCTTCAGGCCCAAGGGTTCTCGCGTCGCCACACCGTAGGCAGGTGCACCGCGACACCGTCGGCCGTGGCCAACTCGTCGAGGACTCGGATCGAGGCGTCCAGGTCGTCACCCGCATACGGCAAGGCCCGCAGCGGTTTTGACAGCGGCCGGAAGAAGTCGTCCCAGTGGATGAGGATCACCCGGCGCGCCCCCACCGCGCGCACGGTCTCGTTCCAGTAGTCGGTCAAATAGGACCGTGGTTGCAGCCCGAGCTGCCCAACGGACAGGTAGACGGCGTCGGCGCGCCGGCCGGCCAGCGCGCCCTCGACGAACCCGGCGCTGCCCTGGATCAATAGCCGGCGGCCCGAGGGTCGGTGGTGCACCAGCGTGGACCATGACTCGCCGCAACGGTAGGCCGACGCCTTGACCGGCGGCGTCAGCGGCTCGTCGATCGTGCCGGGGAATCGGTCCGGCGGGCAGTGATGGGACTCCACCAGCGTCACGTCGTAGGCCCCCAACGCGATCGGCTCACCGCTGGCGGCGATTACGATGCGGTCCTCGGGCAGCCCGTATCCGCGCCCGACGTTGGCCGCCGAGGAGCCGCCCACCAGCCGCGCGCCGGTGCGGTCGGCCACCAGCGCGGAGTCCAGCGCGTGATCGATGTGGGTGTGCACCGGGATCACGGCCTGCAGCCGGGACACCTTGGCCCGGGCCAGGCAACCGTCCACGCGGGCCGGTGACGGCGCCACCTTGCCAGCGGCCACCCGCGGCAGGCCGGGCCGGGAGAAGTAGCCGTCGGTGAGCAGCGCCGACGAGCCGTCGTCGACGAGCAGCGTCGCCACGCCCATCCACGTCACCGACAGGGACCCGGGTTCGGCGGCGGGCGCGTCGAACCGGTCCGCGTACCGCGCGATGTCGGGTCGACCGGGCTTGAGCCGCATCAGCGAAACGCCCCGATCTCGACGCCGGCCGCCGTGAGCCGGTCACGCACGGCGGTCGCGATCTGCACCGCACCGGGCGAATCGCCATGCACGCAAACCGATTCCGCCGCGACCGCGACCGATGTGCCGTCGACGGCGGTGACCCGGCCGGTGGTCACCATGCCCAGCACGCGGTCGGCGATCGCGGCCGCGTCGTGCAGCACCGCGCCGGGCTCCCGGCGGGACACCAGCCGGCCGTCCGGCCGGTACGCGCGATCGGCGAAAGCTTCGGCCACCGTGCGCAGGCCACGGGTCGAGGCCTCGTCGAAGAACACCGAACCCGTCATGCCCAGCACCGGCAGCCCCGGGTCCACCATCCGCACCGCCTCCGCGACCGCGGCCGCCTGATCGCGGTTGGCGACGATCGAGTTATACAGCGCCCCATGGGGTTTGACGTAGGACACCGCGGAGCCGGAAGCGCGCGCGATCGCCTGCAGCGCGCCGATCTGATAGACCACGTCGGCGGCGAGGTCGTCGGCGGAGACGTCGATGAAGCGCCTGCCGAACCCGGCCAGGTCTCGATAGCTCACCTGCGCCCCGATGCGGACGCCGCGCTCGGCGGCCGACCGGCAGACGCGCAACAGGCCGGCCGGGTCCCCGGCATGGAATCCGCACGCGACGTTGGCGCTGGTGACGATCTGCAGCATGGCGTCGTCATCGCCCAGGCGCCAGACGCCGAAGCCCTCGCCCAGGTCGGCGTTGAGGTCGATGCGGGCCACCCGCCCAGCTTATGGGGCGGCTGTGGCTACCGGGTGACGACCGCCGCCGCGACTTGTTGGGCGATGTCCACCGCGGACCCACCCGGCAGGAAGGAGCCGCAGGTGGCCACGTCGATGACGATGTTGTTGC
The DNA here is from genome assembly GCF_001667275.1 of Mycobacterium sp. ACS4054. Classification (GTDB taxonomy): domain Bacteria; phylum Actinomycetota; class Actinomycetes; order Mycobacteriales; family Mycobacteriaceae; genus Mycobacterium. Next base: position 49,055 of record NZ_LZHV01000056.1, on the reverse strand, counting down.
GCGCGGTCAGCGCTCGCTGGCACCGCCAGCCGTCCTCGCTGCCCTGCTGCTCTTCGGACGTGCTGAGCGTGCCGCCGACCGTGTGGGAATCGGCCACCGCCCACGCGACCTCGGGATGCCCCGGGGGATGGTCGACGAATCGGCGGTTGGCGCAGGCGGACCACCTGCGCACCGATGCCTCGTAGAACGCGTTGGCCTGCCGGGCGGTGGGGTAGGCGATCACGGCCTGGTCGACGGAATAGTTGCGCACCATGGGGTTGTCGTAGCTGTCGTCCAGTCGCTCGCCGCGCACCGCGGTCCAGCCGGTGTCCGCGTACACGGCCTGCTGGGCGGGCCCGGCCATGGCCAGGCAGCTCTTGTCGCTGAACGTGCCGCTGGAGTCCCACATGTCCTGCGTGCGGTACCGGATCCGCAGTGCCGCACCCAGGATGTCGTAGATCTTCCTGTCATCGAGCAGCAGCCCGTCCAGGGCGGTGACGGCCACCGGGGCCTGAGACAGCGGACCGTGGTTGTCCGCGGGCGCGGCGCTGCCGCCGACGGTGGTGGTGCAGCCGGCCGTCAGGGCACACACCGCCGCCTGCAGGACGCTCGCGAATTGCCTACGCACCAGACCCTTTCGGACGCGGGCTGATCGGTGTCGACAAGCTTAGGCGGCGAACTCCTGCCGGCGCCCCAGCAACCAACAGGCCAGGTAGATCAGGAACGAAATCCCCGCCACGAAGACCGACACCGGGACCCCCGGTGCCAGCGACAGCACGATGCCCCCGACCGCGGAAACCTCGGCGAAGATCACCGAGGCCACCAGCGCCGCCGCCGGCGAGGTCACCACCCGGGCGGCCGCGGCCGCGGGCGTGATCAGCAGCGACATCACCAGCAGCGCGCCGACCACCTGTACGGCCTGGGCGGCCACCACGCCGACCAGCGCGGCGAACACGATGCCGAGCGCGCGAACGGGCACGCCGCGGGCCGCGGCGACGTCGGGATCGACGGTCGCGAACAGCAGTGGGCGGTAGCACGTCGCGATGACCGCGATCACGAGCAGGCACACCAGCGCCAGCATGGCCAGCCCCGTGTAGCCGACGCCGACGATCTGTCCGGTGAGCAACGCGAAGCTGGTCGCGGTCCGGCCCGGGTAGAGGTAGAGAAACAGCACCGCCAGGCCCAGCCCGAAGGCCAGCACCACCCCGATGACCGAATCACGCTCGCGGGCCCGCCGGCCCAAAACGCCGAACAGCGCCGCCGCCAGTGCGCTGCCGACCAGGGCGCCCACCCCCACTTCGATGCCCACCAGCAGCGCGAAAGCCGCACCGGTCAAGGACAGTTCGCTGGAACCGTGGACGGCGAACGACATCTGGCGCATGACGATGAACGGCCCGATCAGCCCGGCCACCAGCCCCAGCAGCGCGGCCGCGATCAGCGCCTGCTGGACGAAGTCGTGGCCGAGCAGGTGGGCGGTGATGTCGAAGTCGAGCAGGTGGGCCAGGACGTCGGTGAGCCGGTGATTCACGGGTGGGCCCCGTCGGTCGTATCGCCCACCACCACATAGCGGTCCTTGACCTTGACCACCTGGATGTCGGCCCGATACAGCATCGACAGTGTCTGGGTGGTCATCACTTCCTCCACCGTGCCGATCCGGAACCGCCCGTCGACCAGGTAGATCAGCCGGTCGACGTACGGCAGGATCGCGTTGACGTCGTGGGTGACGACGATGACGGTGGTCGCGGCGTCCCGGCGGCGGCGGTCGATCAGCGCGGACACCAGCTTCGCGTTCGCCGGGTCGAGCGCCAGCAGCGGCTCGTCGCACAGCAGCAGCATCGGGTCGCTCACCAGCGCCTGCGCGACGCGTATCCGCTGCAGCTCGCCACCCGACATCACGCCCACCCGGACATCCGCCAGGTGTTCGGCGTTGACCTGCCGGAGCGCCTCGGCCACGGCCGCCCGGCGGCGGGCGCGGTCGGCGGATCGCAGGGGCATGGCGCCCCAGCGATGGCCGTCGACACCCAGCCGCACCAGGTCGCGACCCCGCAGCATCACCTCGTGGTCCATCGGTCGATGCTGCGGCACGTAGCCCACGCGCCCGCTGCTCGAAGTCATCGGCTTCCCGTCCACCAGCGCGGTTCCAGCGGACAGCGGCAGCTGCCCGAGCAGCACCTTGAGCAACGACGTCTTGCCGCTGCCGTTCGGGCCGAGGACGGCGATGAATTCGCCGCGCGACACCGACAGGTCGAGGTGGTCCCACAGCACCCGGTCACCGAACGCCAGGCGGGCGCCGCGCAGCGAGACGGTGTCCGGGTGGCGGTCGACGGCGTGGACCGCGTCGAGCGTCACGGCTGCACTGACCGGCGTGATTGCAGCGCGGCCAGCAACTGGTTGACCGTATTGCGCTGCCACGTCAGGTAATCCGTGCCCTCGGGCAGGGTCTCGCTCAGCTCGGTCACCGGCACCCCCACGCGCCGCGCGGCGTCGCGCACGCCGTTGATCGCGGCCGTGGACGTCTGCGGGTTGACCAGAAGCGCCGCCACCTGACGGTGGTTGATCAGGTCGAGGACGAACGCCATGTCGGACGGCGAGGGATCCGTCTCGTTCTCGTTGGCCGCGGTGAAGGCGGGCGGCGTGCGGTTGATCAAGCCGGACGCCGAAAGCAGGTAGTGCCCGACGGGTTCGGTCGCGATGACCGCGGTGCCCGGGTAGGCGTTGGCGATGGCGTGTTCGGAGATGGCGATCGCGTCCGCGCCGCGGCAGAACTCGGCGGCGTTGGCACGGTAGTCGGCGGCGTGCGCCGGGTCGATGGCGGCCACGCGGTCCGCGATGGCGAACGCGACCGATTTGGCGACGTCGAGGTCGTAGAAGACGTGCTCGTTGGCCGGTTGCTCCCCGGTGGCGGTTGGCTTCAGGAACGAGTAGGCGCCGATCGACTTCACGCCGGGGTGACTGGCCAGCATCTGCTCCACCCACGGGTCGTAGCCGCCGCCGTTGTAGACGACCAGGGTGGCGTCGGTGATGGCGGCCGCGTCCGACGGGCTGGCTTGGTAGGAGTGCGGGTCGGTGTCGCCCCCGGTCAGGATGGACTTGACCGCGATGTGACGGCCGGTGACGGCGCTGGCCACGCTGCCCCAAACGCCGGTGGAGGCGACGACGGTGGCCGCCCGCGGGTGCGCGACGCCGCCACAGCCGACGGCGGCCAGCAAGACCAACGCGGCGGGCAGCCAACGCAGCCCGGCCATCGGGATCCGCCCCATGCGCACGTTCGATGTCCTCTCGCCGGCCGGTCGGCCGACCCACAATACTAATGAAAATCGTTTCCATTACAAAGTGACTGGTGTACGCCGCGCACCCGCGCACGCGGATTCGCTGTAGCGTCACCGACTGTGAGTCCCGCACCACGCCGGCGTGCGACGCTGGCGTCGTTGGCGGACGAACTGAAGGTTTCGCGCACCACGATCTCGAACGCCTTCAACCGGCCGGATCAGCTCTCCGCCGATCTCCGTGAACGCGTCCTCGCGACGGCCAAGCGGTTGGGTTACCCGGGTCCCGACCCGGTGGCGCGGTCGTTGCGCACCCGCAAGGCAGGCGCGGTCGGGCTGGTGATGGCCGAGCCGCTGACCTATTTCTTCAGCGACCCGGCGGCGCGGGATTTCGTAGCCGGGGTCGCGCAGTCCTGCGAGGAGCTGGGGCAGGGCTTGTTGTTGGTGGCCGTCGGCCCCGGCCGCAGCATCGAAGACGGGACGGGCGCGGTGCTCGGCGCCGGGGTGGACGGCTTCGTGGTGTATTCGGTCTGCGAAGAGGACCCGTACCTCCAGGTCGTCTTGCAGCGCCGATTGCCGGTGGTGGTCGTCGACCAACCGAAGGGCCTCGCCGGTGTGTCCCGGGTCGCCATCGACGACCGGGCGGCGATGCGTGAGCTGGCGGAGTACGTGCTGGGGCTGGGGCATCGCGAGATCGGGCTGCTGACCATGCGGCTGGGCCGCGACCGCCGGCAGGGACTGGTGGACGCCGACCGGTTGCGATCGCCGGCCTTCGACGTGCAGCGCGAACGCATCGTCGGCGTGTGGGAGGCGATGACGGCCGCCGGCGTCGACCCCGGCGCGCTGACCGTGGTGGAAAGCTACGAGCACCTGCCGGACTCCGGCGGCACCGCCGCCAAGGCCGCGCTGGAGGCCAATCCGCGGATCACCGCGCTGATGTGCACGGCGGACATCCTGGCCCTGTCGGCCATGGATTATCTACGCGCACATGGCATTTACGTGCCTGGGCAGATGACCGTGACCGGTTTCGACGGCGTGCCCGACGCGATCGGCCGCGGGTTGACCACGGTGGCGCAGCCGAGCCTGCAGAAGGGCCGCCGGGCGGGCGAGTTGTTGTTGCGTCCGCCGCGGTCGGGCCTGCCGGTCGTCGAGGTGTTGGACACCGAGCTCATCCGGGGCCGCACGGCGGGGCCGCCCGCGTAACAATCTGGCGGCGACCCGCTTCGCCCGGTCAAGCCGCGCTTGCGATCGCCGCCTAGCCGCTTTCGGTGTCGCCGATCAATAGCCGCACCGCCAGATCCAGTCGCTTGCTGACGTCGGTCGCCGAGGCGCGCCGGGTGAGCCAGGCGAGCAGGTTGGACAGCCAGACGTCGGAGATGACCCGGGCGATGTGGTACTGATCCTCGGTCGGTTCGCCGTCGGCCATCGCGCGGGCGAACATCGAATCGATGAGCTTCTCGACCTGGTCGACCTCGCTGGCCGCGGAGGCGTCGGCGAAGACGTAGGCGCGCGTCATGGCCTCGGTGAGCAGGGGATTGCGCTGCATCGCCCGGTTCAGCTTGCCGACCATGAAGTTCAGCCGCTGGAACGGCGTGCCCCCGGTCATCGAGGAGCGGTCGGTCTTGGCGTCGATGCGGCTGAATTCCCGGCCCAGCGCCGACACCAGCAGGTGCACCTTGGACGGGAAGTACCGGTACAGCGTGCCCACCGCCACGTCGGCGCGGTCGGCGACGGCCCGCATCTGCACCGCCTCGTAGCCGCCCTTGGACGCGATGGCCATGGTGGCGTCCAGGATCCGCTTGCGGCGTTCCCGCTGGGCCTCCGAGCCAAGTTCGGACTCTGCCAATACCGCCACGTTCATCACCTCGCGCGGCTGCGAGTCGGAAGCGCGGCTCGAGTTGGCACTGGCTGGCATGTGACGGGTTGCTCCTGTTCCTGGCGGCTCGCTTGCAAACGATACGCATGCTGAGTGTGAATTTCCCACCTCCGTACCGCCGGGACAGCGGCGTGTGCTGCTGTGATGGCGTTCGACTTGACGGTCGATCGCTGGCACTATTAGAACACGTTCTAGTCTGCGAAGAGGAGGGTTGCGCAGCGACCCGATGCACGCAGGAGAATCGAGAGCTAGGGGTCGTAGGCCCCACGTCACGTCGACGCGAAGGACGCGGAGGTCCCAACGGTGGTAGCGACCGTCACAGACGAGCAGTTCGCCGCGCGCGCCCTGGTGCGCGACTGGGCCCGCAATTCGGCGTCGGGCCCCGGCGGGACCACGGCGATCCGCGAGGTCGAGCAGGGCGATGCCGACGCGTGGCGCCCGGTGTTCGCAGGCCTGGCCGAGCTGGGCATCTTCGGCGTGGCAATCCCCGAGGAGCACGGTGGCGCGGGCGGCAGCGTCGAGGACCTGTGCGCGATGGTCGAGGAGGCGGCCAAGGCGCTGGTTCCCGGGCCGGTCGCCACCACCGCGCTGGCGACGCTCGTCGTCACCGACCCCGGCCTGTTGGCGCAATTGGCGGCGGGCGAGCGCTTCGCGGGGCTGGCGCTCGAGGGTGACGCCCAATTCGACAGCGAGACTTCGCGGGCGTCGGGGGTCCTGCCGTTGGTCCTGGGCGCCGCCGACGGCGGCGTCCTGTTGCTGCCGGCCGGCGACGAGTGGCTGCTGGTGGACACCGACAGCGACGGCGTGCAGGTCGAGGCGCTGGAGGCCACCGACTTCTCCCGGCCGTTGGCCCGGGTGGTGCTGACGTCCGCGCCGGCCACCGTGATCACGGCGTCGCGCCGGCGCGTCGAGGAATTGACGGCGACCGTGCTGGCGGCCGAGGCGGCCGGGGTGACCCGGTGGTCGCTGGACACCGCCGTCGACTACGCGAAGGTCCGTGAGCAGTTCGGCAAGCCGATCGGCAGCTTCCAGGCCGTCAAGCACCTCTGCGCGGAGATGCTGTGCCGCGCCGAGCAGGCCGAGGTGGCCGCCGCCGACGCCGCGCGCGCCGCCGCGGACAGCGACGCCGACCAGTTTTCGATCGCGGCCGCTTTGGCGGCCAGCACCGGCATCGCCGCCGTGAAGGCCAACGTGAAGGACTGCATCCAGGTGCTCGGCGGCATCGGCTGCACCTGGGAACACGACGCGCACCTGTACCTGCGCCGGGCGCACGCCATCGGCCGGTTCCTGGGCGGCGCCGAACGGTGGCTGCGCCGGGTCACCGAACTGACCCAGGGCGGGGTGCGGCGCCGCCTGGGGATCGACCTCACCGAGGTCGAGGGCCAGCGCGCGGAGATCGCCGCGGCCGTCGCCGAGATCGCCGCGCTGCCCGCCGAGAAGCGGCAGGCGGCGCTCGCCGAGGCGGGGTTGCAGGCGCCGCACTGGCCGGCGCCGCACGGGCGGGGTGCGTCACCCGCCGAACAGCTGCTGATCGATCAGGAGCTCGCGGCGGCCGGCGTGGCTCGTCCGGACCTGGTGATCGGCTGGTGGGCGGCGCCGACGATCCTCGAACACGGCACGCCCGAACAGATCGAGCGTTTCGTCCCGGGCACGCTGCGCGGTGAATTCCTCTGGTGTCAGCTGTTTTCCGAGCCGGGAGCCGGGTCGGACCTGGCGTCGCTGCGCACAAAAGCCGTGCGCGGTGAGGGCGGCTGGCTGCTCACCGGGCAGAAGGTGTGGACGTCGGCCGCGCACAAAGCCCGCTGGGGCGTGTGCCTGGCGCGGACCGACCCCGACGCGCCGAAGCACAAGGGCATCACCTACTTCCTGGTGGACATGCGCTCGCCGGGCATCGAGATCCGCCCGCTGCGCGAGATCACCGGTGACTCGCTGTTCAACGAGGTCTTCCTGGACAACGTGTTCGTTCCCGACGAGCTGGTGGTCGGGCACGTCAACGACGGCTGGCGGCTGGCGCGCACCACGCTGGCGAACGAGCGGATCGCGATGGCCACCGGCACCGCGCTGGGCAATCCGATGGAGGAGCTGCTCAAGGTGCTGGAGAAGCTCGACCTCGACGCCGCGCAGCAGGACCGGCTCGGCCGGTTGATCGTCATCGCCCAAACCGGCGCGCTGCTGGACCAGCGGATCGCCCAGCTAGCCGTGGGCGGGCAGGACCCGGGGGCGCAGTCCAGCGTCCGCAAGCTCATCGGGGTGCGCTACCGGCAGGCGCTGGCCGAATACATGATGGACGTCGCCGACGGCGGCGGGCTGGTTCGCAACCACGCGGTGTACGACTTCCTGAACACCCGCTGCCTCACCATCGCCGGCGGCACCGAGCAGATCCTGCTCACCGTCGCCGCCGAGCGGCTGCTCGGCCTCCCGCGCTAGGTCGTTCGCGCCGAGATTGCCGCCACGGTCGTGGATTTCACGGAATCGCAGCCATGGGCGCAATCTCGGCGCGCCACAAGGGCTTACGAGAACGTCGTGACCGCGCAGGTGCTGGGGGAGGTGATGTTGACCCCGGGGTAGACCACCTGGATGTGGGTGCAGACGATGACGTTGTTGTCCGTCTTGGGCTGACCCGTCTGCCAATCGGTGGAGTCGATGCGCCCCGTCGTCTGGTACTTGTCCGGCGGTCCCTCGCCGAAGTAGACCGTGGTGATCTCGTCGGAGCCCATCGACTTCATCACCCGCTCGTACTGACCGGTGGCGTGCGCGTCGAGATAAGCCAGCCGGTTCGACGAGCGGATCTCGGTGGTCTGCCGGGCCCACAGCTCGTGGGGGAAGCCGGTCACCCCGTCGGGCGTCAGCATGTCGGCCCCGGCGGTGAAGTCACAGTGCCCGTCGGCCTTGAAGCAATTGAGGATGGTGCGCGTCTCCAGCTGGTTGGGTCCGTCCAGCGGGAACAACGTGGTGGCGGTGTTGCTGGCCGCGCCGGCGGGCGGTCCGGGCAGCAACGCCAAGGCCGTTGTGGCCACCGCAAACCCGGTGATCAGCCGCTTCATGCCGCTCCCCTCTCGGTTCGCCAACCCTAAGGGTGAACCTAACCCCGCGACTACTCGTCGTAGGTGACTTCTACCGAATCAGATTCCGGGTGAGATTGACAGGCCAGGATGAGGCCGTCGTCGAGGTCTTGCTGCTCGAGCACGTCGTTGACCTCCATGCTCACCTTGCCGCCCTTCAGGGTGCAGGCGCACGCGCCGCAGTGGCCCTCGCGGCACGAGAACGGCGCATCCAAACCCTTCGCGAGCAACACGTCGAGCAACTTGGCGTGACGCGGCCACGACACCGTGTGGGTTTCACCGTCCAGCTCCACCACCGCGGTGGCCGGCGGCTGGTCGCCCGCGGCGGTGTCGTCGATCTTGACCGCCGCGAACGGGTCGGAGTCCAGCGATTTGAACACCTCGATATGCACTTGCGGCGCAGGCACTTTCAGCGAGTCCAGCGCTTCGCGGGCCGCATCCATGAAGGGGCCGGGCCCGCAGATGTACACGGGCCGATCCGTGAACGGGGCGGCGAGCTTCGCCAGCGCGGGCACGCTCGGCATCCCCTGCAGCGATTCCAGCCAGTGCACCACCGTCAGCCGGTCGGGATACTTGGCCGACAGCTCGCGCAGCGCTTCGGCGAAGATCACCGAGCGGTCGTCGCGGTTGGCATACAGCAGCGTCACCTGGCCGCTGCCCTCGGCGAGCGCCGACTTGGCGATCGACATGATCGGGGTGATGCCGCTACCCGCGGCCATCAGCAAGAAGTCGTCGTCGAGCGTCTTGGGCACGAAGTTGCCGGACGGCGCCAGCACGTGGATCCGCATGCCCGCCCGCGCGTGCTCACACAGCCAGTTCGACGCGTACCCGTCCGCGGTCCGCTTGACCGTGACCGTCAGCGCGTCGTCCGTGAACGGCGAGCTGCACAGCGAGTAGCAGCGGGCCACCGAGCCGGTGCGTTCGCTGGGAACGCGCAGCGTCAGGAATTGGCCGGGCGCGTAGCGCAGCCGTTCGGGCGGAATCTCTGGGTCGCCCGGCTCGTCGGGCACCGCGAACACCAGGGATCGCGCGTCGTCGGTTTCCGCGACTACCTCGGCGATCTGCAGCTCCAGGACGTGGTCACCGAGCGGCTCGTCGAGATTGGCCTCGGCCACGACCCATCCTCCCTCTCGTCACAACTAGAACATGTTACAGAAAAGCCGATTCGTATCGCTACCAGCCGCAGGAATACCCTGCTCGACACAAATCGGAACGTGTTCTAGTCTCTGGTGTAAGTCCACTGATTAAGTTTGGCCCAGGAGGCAAACCTAGTGACGTCCATTCAACAGCGCGACGCGCAGTCGGTTTTGGCCGGTATCGATGACCTGCTGCCGCGGATTCGCGAGCGCGCGCAGGCGACGGAGGATTTGCGCCGGCTGCCCGACGAGACCGTTCAGGAGCTGCAGGACATCGGCTTCTTCACGCTGCTGCAGCCCGAACAGTGGGGCGGATTGCAATGCGATCCGACCCTGTTCTACGAGGCGGTGCGGCGGCTGGCCAGCGCGTGCGGTTCCACCGGCTGGGTCAGCTCGATCATCGGCGTGCACAACTGGCACCTGGCGTTGTTCGACCAGCAGGCCCAGGAAGAGGTCTGGGGCGAGGACCCGAACGTGCGGGTGTCGTCGTCGTACGCGCCCATGGGCGCGGGCGTGGTGACCGACGGCGGGTATCTGGTCAACGGTTCGTGGAACTGGTCGTCGGGATGTGACCACGCCACGTGGGCCTTCCTCGGCGGTCCGGTGATCAAGGACGGCCGCCCGGTCGACTTCGGCAGCTTCCTGATCCCGCGCAGCGAATACCGCATCGACGACGTGTGGCACGTCGTCGGCCTGCGCGGCACCGGCAGTAACACCGTGGTCGTCAAGGACGTTTTCGTGCCCCGGCACCGCTTCCTTTCCTACAAGGCGATGAACGACGGCACCGCCGGCGGGTACGAGACCAACACCGCGCCGGTCTACAAGATGCCTTGGGGCACAATGCACCCCACCACCATCTCCGCCCCGATCGTCGGCATGGCCTACGGCGCGTACGACGCACACGTGGAGCACCAGGGCAAGCGGGTGCGCGCGGCGTTCGCCGGGGAGAAGGCCAAGGACGACCCGTTCGCCAAGGTGCGCATCGCCGAGGCGGCCAGCGATATCGACGCGGCGTGGCGCCAGCTGAGCGGCAACGTCGCCGACGAATACGCGTTGTTGAGTGCCGGCAAGGAGATCCCGTTCGAGCTGCGCGCCCGCGCCCGCCGCGACCAGGTGCGCGCCACCGGCCGCGCGATCGCTTCCATCGACCGGCTGTTCGAGGCCTCCGGCGCCACCGCGTTGGGCAATGACCAACCGGTGCAACGTTTTTGGCGCGATGCGCACGCCGGCCGGGTGCACGCGGCCAACGACCCCGAGCGGGCCTACCAGATCTTTGGGAACAACGAATTTGGGTTGCCGCCCGGCGACACCATGGTCTAGTAGATGACCGCTACCGAAGAGCTGACTTTCGAGTCCACCTCGCGGTTCGCGGAGGTCGACGTCGACGGACCGCTGAAGCTGCACTACCACGAGGCCGGTGTCGGCAACGACCAGACGGTGGTGCTGCTGCATGGTGGCGGTCCGGGCGCGGCCAGCTGGACGAACTTCTCGCGCAACATTCCCGTGCTGGCGCAGCGGTTTCACGTGCTGGCCGTCGATCAGCCCGGCTACGGGCTTTCCGACAAGCGCGCCGAGCACGGGCAGTTCAACCACTACGCCGCGCGAGCGCTCAAGGGTCTGTTCGATCAGCTGGGGCTGGGACGCGTTCCGCTGGTGGGCAATTCGCTGGGCGGCGGCACCGCGGTCCGGTTCGCCCTGGACTACCCCGACCGGGCCGGCCGGCTGGTCTTGATGGGTCCCGGCGGGCTGAGCATCAACCTGTTCGCCCCCGACCCCACCGAGGGCGTCAAGCGGTTGGGCAAGTTCTCCGTCGAACCCACTCGGGAAAACCTCGAGGCGTTCCTGCGGGTCATGGTCTACGACCAGAAGCTGATCACGCCCGAGCTGATCGACGAGCGGTTCGCGCTGGCCAGCACGCCGGAATCCCTGACCGCGACCCGGGCGATGGGAATGTCGTTCGCGGGGGCCGATTTCGAGCTGGGCATGATGTGGCGCGAGGTGCACCGGCTGCGCCAGCCCGTACTGCTGATCTGGGGTCGCGAGGACCGGGTCAACCCGCTGGACGGCGCGCTGGTCGCGCTGAAGACCATCCCGCGTGCGCAGCTTCACGTTTTCGGGCAATGTGGACACTGGGCGCAGGTGGAGAAGTTCGACGAGTTCAACAAGTTGACCGTTGATTTCCTGGGAGGTGCGTGATGAGCATCCGGTCGCTGGGGTATCTGCGCATCGAGGCCACCGACATGGCGGCCTGGCGCGAGTACGGCCTCAAGGTGCTCGGCATGGTGGAGGGCAAGGGCAGCACCGAAGGTGCCCTGTATCTGCGGATGGACGATTTCCCGGCCCGGCTGGTAATCGTTCCGGGCGAGCAGGACCGGCTCATCGAAGCCGGCTGGGAATGCGCGAATGCCGCCGGCCTGCAAGAGATTCGGAACCGGCTCGACATCGAGGGCACGCCCTACAAGGAGGCCACCGCCGCCGAATTGGCGGATCGCCGGGTCGACGAGATGATCCGGTTCTCCGACCCGTCCGGCAACTGCCTGGAGGTCTTCCACGGCGCGGCCCTCGAACACCGTCGGGTGGTGAGCCCGTACGGGCACAAGTTCGTCACCGAGGAACAGGGCCTGGGGCACGTGGTGCTGACCACCCGCGACGACGAAGAGACCCTGCACTTCTACCGGGACGTGCTGGGCTTCAAGCTGCGCGACTCGATGCGGCTGCCGCCCCAGGTGGTCGGCCGTCCCGCCGACGGACCGCCGGCCTGGCTGCGGTTCCTGGGCTGCAATCCGCGCCACCACAGCCTGGCCTTCATGCCCGGACAGACCCCCAGCGGGATCGTCCACCTGATGGTCGAGGTCGAGAATTCCGACGATGTCGGGCTGTGCCTGGACCGGGCGCTGCGCAAGAAGGTGCCGATGTCGGCGACCCTGGGCCGCCACGTCAACGACCTGATGCTGTCCTTCTACATGAAGACGCCGAGCGGATTCGACGTCGAATTCGGTTGCGAGGGAAGGCAAGTCGAAGACGACGACTGGATCGCCCGGGAGAGCACCGCGATCAGCCTGTGGGGCCACGACTTCAGCGTCGGCTTCAAGGGCTGATGACTGCCGCGCCGATCGATCCGCGCGCCTTTCGACAGGTGCTGGGCCAGTTCTGCACCGGCATCACGATCATCACCACAATGCACGACGAGGTCCCGATCGGCTTCGCCTGCCAATCCTTCGCGGCGCTCTCGCTGGACCCGCCGTTGGTGTTGTTCTGTCCGACCAAGGTCTCGCGGTCCTGGCAGGCCATCGAGGCCAGCGGCCGGTTCTGCGTCAACGTGCTGACCGAGAAGCAGAAGCACGTGTCCGCGCGATTCGGATCGAAGGAACCCGACAAGTTCGCCGGAATCGACTGGCACGCATCCGAACTCGGCTCGCCGATCATCGACGGGTCGCTGGCCCACATCGACTGCACGGTGGCGTCCGTGCACGACGGCGGCGACCACTTCGTGGTGTTCGGCGCGGTCCAATCGTTGTCGGAGGCACCGAAGATCAAGCCGCGACCGCTGCTGTTCTATCGCGGCGAGTACACCGGGATCGAACCGGACAAGACCACCCCGGCGCAATGGCGCGACGACCTGGAAGCGTTCCTCACCGCCACCACCCAGGACACCTGGCTCTAGCGCGTCCCGCGGTACGTCTCGTGGTGGATACCCTCGACGTCGGTCGTGGGATCGTGGGACTCCGCGGATCGCGCAATGCCGGGATCGTCATGCTCGCCCGCCGGCCTTTCGGCGGCTTGCGGGTGCAGTTCGTCGGCGCGCTTCAACTGCTCATCGAGTTGTTCGCGCGACGCCGCGACCTCGCTTTGGTGGTTGGCGGCCCGCTCCTGCAGCCGCGCGGCTTCGGCCGCTTTGGCCTCCGCCTCGGCCTGGGCGGCGCGGGCTTTAGCGGCGGTTTCCTGGGCGAGGGCCTCGCGCCGTTCTACCTTCGCGGTCTCCAGCTTGGCCTGCTCGCGAATCTCCTCCGCCTGCCGTTGCCGCTGCCGGCTTCTCGTCTTGTTGACCGCCAGCAGCAGCACGGCGATCACCAGAACTGCCGCGATCACGGCGACCACGATCCAGATAGCGCTGCTATTCATCATGGGCTCCCATCAGATCTCGGTTTTCGCCTGGCGCAGGCGCCGGCTCGTAGTGGGATCCCCGTATCTGGCGCAAGTAAAACAACCGGGGCGGGATCGGCGGCTTTGGCCAGGTGACCTTGGCCTCTACCCGGTCACCGTCTGCGCCGAAATCATGAGACCGCGTGAGTCGAGGGCAGGTGAGGTCGATGGCGGGTCGCTGTGACACGCTGCGTTTCGCGTACTGGGCCGGCGCCGCGCTGGATACGGTCATGGTGGTACCGCTGCTGGTGCCCCGCGCGGCCGCCGCGATGCTGGGTCTGCACGGGTTCGCCCCGGCCCCCGATTACCGCTACGCCGCGGCGGTGGGTGCGGCCCTGATGGCCGGGTGGACGGCGCTGCTGGTGTGGGCCAGCCGCGCACCTGTCGACCGGCGAGGGGTATTGCTGCTCACGGTTTTCCCGGTGCTTGCGGGGCTCGCCGCCGCGGGTGCTTACGCGATCGGCAGCGGCCTCGTGCGCGCCGGTTACCTGGCGCCCGTCTTCGCGGTCCAGTTGGGCCTGACGGTGCTGTTCCTCACCGCCTACCGGCGCGCCCGTGCCCTTGCCGGTGAGGCGGATCGTCAAGGGTGATCCGGAAGACGGGGTAGCCGCCGGCGATCCGTTCGAATGCCGTCAACGGCGCGTCGCTGGGCAGGGGGATGTGGGGGCGTGCTCCGGGCGCGACCGCAACGTAGCGGCGCAAGACGGGCGCGCGGTCCTCGACGACGACCTCGACCAGTCGCACCGCTTCTGGATGTCCGCGGCGCAGGACGGCCCGGCCGCCGGCGGCGCGGACATTGCGCACCCAATTCGCCTTGTTGCCGAGCATCGACACCAGGTAACGCCCGCCGTCGTAATCGACCACGACGACCGGTACCGCTACCGTTCGTCCGGATCGCCGGCCACGCACCTCGAGGGTCATCGCCCGCGCCGGGGACAGGACACCGGCCGAATACTGGAGTGCGGAAAGCCGATTCAATACCCGCGCCGGAAAGCCCGGTCTGCCACCGCGATACATCCACCGCTTGGCGCCGTACAACCAGTCGACGACCCCTCGCCGGGCGCTCATGGTCTCGGTTGGCTACATGAAGTCCAGCGCCTCGACCGTCGCGATCGGGCCCTCGTGGGTCGGCCGGTTCGCACCGCCGATGCAGTAGACGGTGTTGCCGACCGTCGCCACCACTTCGGCGTGGCGCGCGGTGGGCATCGGCGCCAACGTGCTCCACTTCGCGTCGGCGATGTCGTACATCTCGACCACGTTCAGCACCATCGTCGGTTCCTCACCGCCGACCACCACGATGCGGCCGTCGATGTAGGTCGCGCCGTAGGACCCGCGCGGGGTGGGCATGCCGACCAGCTTGGTCCAGGCGCCCGACTGCGGGTCGAAGCGTTCGTTCGCGGCGGAGTTCTTGTCGGCGGAAAGGAACCGACCGCCGATCGCGTACACGTAGGTCCCGTCCGACACCGCGGCCAGATGCTCGCGCGGGGTGGGCATGTCGGCGGCGTCGGTCCACGAATTGCCGTCGAAGACCTCGGTCTGCGGAACGAGCTGTTTGGCGTTCTGCCCGCCCACCACGACGAGCTTGTCGCCCACCACCGCCGCGGCCGGCGCCGCGCGGGCGTGCGTGAGATGCGGCAGCTCAACCCAATTGCCGCCGCGCAGCGCGAACACCTTGTCCGAGGCGTCGGCGAGTTGATCGCTCGCACCGCCGAGCACCACCACTTCGTCGCGGTAGGTCGCCGCCGCGGCGTGATGCAGCGGGATGGGCAGCGGCGGACCGGTCTGCCAAACGCCGGTGTGCGGGTCGTAGCTCTCGACGGTCTGCAGCGCGACCCCGTTGCGCAGGCCGCCCAGTACCCAGATCTTGTCGCCCTGGACGGCCCACGCCATCATCAGCCGGGGGGTCGGTGCGTCCGGGAGCGAGCGCCACTGCGACGCCGGCTGGATCCGGCGGGCCGGCAGCTTCAGCGCTTCGGCCGACGAGGTGAGCTGGCCGTCGCCGGGGGCGGTCGACCCGCCGATCGCGTACACGGACTTCTCCACCGCGTCGACGGCCATGCCGTGCCGTGGGGTCGCCATGTCGGGCAGGGCGGACCAGACCTTCGTCATCAGGTCGTACGCGGCGACGCTCTTGAGCGGTTGGCCCGCGGACATGCCCCCGACCGCGACCAGCCGGCCGTCAACGATCGCCACGCCGAGGTCGCTGCGCGGCTGGCTCAGCGCGGGCAGCGACGCCCAGGTCTTCGCGGCCGGGTCGTAGGCCTCGACCGCCGCCAGGTCCGCGCTGCCGTTGGTGCCGCCCACCGCGTACACCAGCTTGCCGTCCGACGCCGCGCCCAGCAGCTGGCGCGGGGTCGGAATGGGCGCGCCGAGGGTCCAGGTGTTGCCGTCGAACACCTCGGTGGTGTTCAGCAGCGCCCCGCTGGCGTCGACGCCGCCGGTGACGATAAGGCGGTCGCCCACCACGGCTGCCGCCGCGGCGGCCCGGGGCTGCAGCAGGTGCGGCAGCTCCACCCAGCGACTGTTGACGACACGCCAAACCTGGTCGGTGGCAACGTTTTTGCCGCCTTCGTATTTCCAGCCGCCGAGCACGACGGGGTTGCCCTGCCAGGTGACCGCCATCGCGTGGGAGACGGCGACCGGTAGATCGTCGCCGCCCTTCCAGCTGTCGATGACGGGGTCGTAGCCCTCCTGCAGTCCGGTGTGGGTGCCGTCGCTGCGGATTCCGCCGAAGATCCAGATGGTCCCGTCGGCCTGCGTGGTGGCCGCCGCGTCCCGCGAGATGCGCGCGTTCGTGATCGGCTTCCACTGCATGGGCGGCTGCGCCGTCGATTGCCCGGACGCGCCCTTCGAACCGTGCTTGTTGTCGGGCGAAAGCGCGAAGAAGACGCCGCCGATGACCAGCAGCAGGACCGCGGCGAGGGCGGCGGCCACCAACGCGATGCGGTTCCGCTTCTTGCCCGGCTCGGCGAACCATGCCGCCGCCCGGGCCCGGGGACCCTGCGGCGGGCCCTGGGCGCCGCCCCGGCCCGGCGGCGCGGCGGCTTGCGGAGGCCGCGCCGTGGGCTGCGTCGACGACGCTTGTGCGGCGCGCAGCAGGCTGGCCGCGTCCGGCACCTCGGCGGGCCCGGCATGCGGGAATGGCGCGGTCTCCCGCGCATGTTGCTGGTCGATCTGGGCGCTGATCGCCGACGTCGGGTCGTCGTGCCCGGTCGGCAACCGCGGTGGGGGCGGCATGCTCGACGTGTTGAGGCCCGTTGGGCGCGCCACCTCGCTGTGCGGCCCGGGCGGGACCGGGGCGGCGTGCGGTACCTCGGTCGCCACGGCAGAGGCGCGCCCCGTGATGGCCATCGCGTCGGGTTTCAGACCGTTGCGGCGCTGGGCGGCCTGCAGTTCGCGGCCGAACTCCTCGGCCGAGGCGGGCCGCTCCGCCGGGTCGATCGACATCGCCTTCTCGATCGCCGAGCACACCGCGTCCGGGATGCCGTCGGGACGCATATCCGGGATCCCGGCGGTACTGATCCGCAGGTATTGCGCGATCAGGTCCTCGCCCTTCTTGCGCTCGTGCGCGGCATTGCCCGCGATGAGGGCGTAGAGCGTGGCGCCCAGCGAGTACATGTCGGAGGCCACCGTGGCGGGATTGCCCGTCATCACCTCGGGCGCGGTGAAGTCGATGGTGCCGGAGAAGAATCCGGTCGCCGTCTCGTACCCGCCTTCGATGTGGGCGATCCCGAAATCACTCAATTGCGGCTCGCCGTAATCGTTGACGAGTATGTTCGCGGGCTTGATGTCGCGGTGCAAGGTCCCGGTCCGGTGCGCGGTTTCCAGTGCGCCGCAAAGCTTTACGCCGATGTGCAAGGCTTCGGGCCAGGGCACCGGCCCCTCCCGGCGCAGCCGCACCGCCAGCGAATCCGCCGAGTGGTAGGGCATCACGATGTACGGCTTGCCGCTCCCGGTGACGCCCACCCGCAGGATGTTGACGATGTTCGGATGCCCGGACAGCCCGCCCATCGCGTAGCCCTCGCGGAGGAAGCGTTCGCGGCTGTCATCGTCGATGTGCGACGGCAGCACCTTCACCGCGACGTTTCGCCCGAGGGCGGTCTCGTAGCAGCAGTAGATGACGCCCGCCCCGCCCCGAGCTACCTGTCGCGCGTCTTCGAACCCGGCGGCCGCCAGCTCCGCGGCGATGCCAGCCGGTACCGGTGCGACACTGTCGGGCCGTGGCTCTTCAGGCATTTGCTGGCGCTCAACCCTCCGCGAAGTGTGTGATTGGCGAGGTCAAGAGTAGCGCCCAGAACCTCACGGATGTGCTTTTCCGGCAACCTTCGTCCGCCCGGTCGGGATCCGAGTGGGCGGCCGCGTTCAGGCGTCGATGGTCGGCGGACCCTGATACGGCCGCTGCAGCGCGGCGAATTCGGGGGCGCCGGCCATCGTCAGCACGGCCTCCAGCAACCGAACCCCGTCCTGCGCCTTCGGTGTTCGGGTCAGCACCGGTCCGGAGAACGCCCGGCCGTCGACCGCGATGATCGGGCTGCCGGCCTCGTCGCCCAGCGCGTCCTGGCTGGCTTGGTGCGCCTGCTTGACGGGTTGGTCGTAGCCGCTGTCGTCGAGCGCTTCGGCAAGGCGTTCCTCGAGGCCGTTTTCGGCCAGGGCTTCGCGGATCGTGGCCGGGGTCAAGCCTTCCTGTTGCACATGGATGCGACGGCCGATGGAGTCATAGAGGCCGGCGAACGCGTCGGGTCCGCGCTCGCCGACGGCCGCGGCGAACAACCGGCCCAGCCGCGTCGACCGCTCCATCATTCGCTGGTGTTTCTCGTCGGTGTCCTCGCCCTCGTTGAGGATGGCCAGGTTCATTTGCCGCAGGGTGACCCGAGTGTGCGTCGATGGCGCGGCGTCCAGCAGCCAGCGCGCCGTCACCCAGGAGAAAGGACAGACAGGGTCGAGGTAAAGGTCGACGTCGGCCACGGGATCCTCCTTCGCGTCGGGGACCGAACTATTGCGACGCATACCCGCTACCGGCCGCCGCACGCCTGCCGATGGCCTTGGCAGCACAATGGCGTCATGACGCTGAACCTGGGCGAGTACTTCGATCGGATCGGCTATGGCGGCGCGACGGCGCCCAACCTCGAGGTCCTGCAGGCGTTGGTGAGCGCCCACACCAGGGCGATTCCCTTCGAGAACCTCGATCCGGTGATGGGCGTGCCGGTCGACGACTTGAGCCCGGAGGCGCTCGCCGGCAAGCTCGTTCGTCGGCGCCGCGGGGGCTATTGCTACGAGAACAACGGCTTGATGGGCTACGTGCTGGCCGATCTCGGCTTTCGGGTGCGCCGCCTGGCCGGCCGGGTGGTGTGGATGCGGCCGCCCGACGCCCCGTCGCCGCCGCCGCAGACGCACACCGTGCTGGCGGTGACGTTTCCCGGCTCGCACGGTTCCTACCTCGTTGATGTGGGCTTCGGCGGGCAGACCCCGACGTCGCCCCTGCGCATCGAGACCGGCACCGTGCAGCAGACGACGCACGAGCCGTACCGGCTCGACGACCGCGGCGACGGCCTGATCCTGCAGGCGCAGGTTCGCGGCGAGTGGCAACCCCTCTACGAATTCGGTACCCGGACCGCACCGGACGTCGACTTGGTGGTGGGCAGCTGGTTCGTTTCGACGCACCCGTCGTCGCACTTCGTGACCGGGCTGATGGCCGCGTGCGTCACCGACGACGCCCGGCTGAACCTGGCCGGGCGGAACCTGTCCATCCACCGCGCCGATGCCAGCGAGAAGATCCGCCTCGACGACGCGGCGGCCGTGGTCGACACGCTCAGAGACCGGTTCGGCATCGACGTGTCCGACGTCGGCGACCGCGGCGCGCTCGAGGCGCGCCTGGACAAGGTCTTGGACGCCTAGAGCCAGGCGCCGATCCGCCGCAGGGCCTCTTCGATGTCGCCCGTCGGTCCGGCGAACGACAGCCGGACGAACGAATTGCCGTGCGTGGTGTCGAAGTCGATACCGGGTGCGATCGCAACGCCGGTGTCGTTCAACAGCTTTGAACAGAAGGCCATCGAGTCGTCGGTGTGCTGCGACACGTCGGCGTAGACGTAGAACGCGCCGTCGGTGGGGGCCAGCCGGTCGATGCCGATTCCGCGCAGCCCGCCCAGCAGCAGCGTGCGGTTGGTGGCGTAGTGGTGCAGGTTGCCCTCGGCTTCGGCGGTCGCCTCCGGGGTGAAGGCCGCCACCCCGGCGAGTTGCGAGAGCACCGGTGGACAGATGGTGAAGTTGCCGGTCAGGCGGTCCACCGCCCGCAGCAGCACGGGCGGCACCAGCATCCAGCCCAGCCGCCAGCCCGTCATCGCGTAATACTTCGAAAAGCTGTTGACCACCACGGCATCCCGTGACGTCTGCCAGGCGCAGCTGGTCTGCGGCGCCCCCTCGTACACCAGGCCGTGGTAGACCTCGTCGCTGATCAGCCTGACCCCGGAGGCCTCGCACCACGACGCGATCGCCGCCAATTCGGCCGGCGCGATCACGGTTCCGGTGGGGTTGGCCGGGCTGGCGACGATCACGCCGTGGGGCGGCGGGTCGAGTTCGGCGAGCATCGCCACGGTGGGCTGGAAGCGGGTTTCCGGCCCGCACGGCAGTTCCACCACCTCACATCCCAACGCGGACAATATGTTTCGATAGCAGGGATATCCGGGACTGGCCAGCGCCACGCGGTCGCCGGCGTCGAAGCAGGCCAGGAACGCGAGTAGGAACCCGCCCGAGGAGCCCGTGGTGATCACCACGTCGTCGAGTTCGACGCGCAGCCCTTGGCGTCGGTAATCGGCCGCGATCGCCGCGCGCAGCTCGGGGATGCCCAGGGTCACGGTGTAACCCAGCTCGTTGTGGTGCAGGGCGGCGGCCGCGGCCGCGCGCACCGGCTCGGGCGCCCCGACGCTGGGCTGGCCGGCGGACAGGTTCACCAGGTCGCCGTGGCTTCGCTGGCGCTCGGCGGCCGCCAGCCACACGTCCATCACATGGAACGGCGGGATGGCGCCCCGCAGCGCGACATGGTCGTTCACGACGTCTCGAGTACCTCGGATTCCAGGCGGCCAAGCAGCTCTCGCGGCGGGCTGAGCAGGTGCGCGCTGCCGTGGGCACGCTTGAAATACAGCTGCATGTCGTGTTCCCAGGTGATCGCGATCCCGCCGTGCAGTTGGATGCCCTCGGCGGACGCGGCGCACAGCGCCTCGGTGGCCGCCAGCCGCGCGATGGCCGCGTTGGTCGGGGTGGGCTCGTCGCACGCCTCGGCCACGACGGCCTTCGCGGCGGCGATCGCCACGTAGAGGTCGGCCATTCGGTGTTTGAGTGCCTGGAAGCTGCCGATGGGCCGGCCGAATTGCACTCTGTTCTTGGCGTATTCGACGGTCAGTTCCAGGCAGCGTTCGGCCGCGCCAATCTGCTCGGCGGCCAGCAGAATGGCCGCGGCGTCGGCCATGCCGGGGTCGGCACCGATCGTCTCGGTTTCCTCCGGCGAAACCGCGGCGACCCGCCGGGTCGGGTCCATGGTCACGACGGGTTGAGCGCTGAAGCGCGTCCAGCGTGCGAGCTGGCCGTCGGTGGCGGCGACGACGACGTCGGCGGTGTCACCGTTGACCACGTAGTCGGCGTCGAACACCAGCGCGCCGATCGAGGCGCCCTCCGCGAGCGCTCCGAGCGTCTCGGCGTCGGGCTCGGCGGCGGCCAGCAGGGCCAGCTCCGCCAGGGTGGTGCCGAGCAGCGGGGAGGGGACCAGGCCCCGCCCCAGCTCCTGCAAAACCGTTGCGGCGTCGGCCAATTCGCCGCCAGCTCCGCCCAGCTCCTCGGGGACGACCAGCGCGGCGGCGCCCACCTGCTCGCACAGCAGCTGCCACAGCGACTCGTCGTAGCCGCGCTCGGACTCGATGGCAACGCGCACCGCCGCCGGGTTCGCGTGCTTGGCCACCAGGGCCGCGACGGTATCCCGCAGCATCTCCCGTTCTTCACTCACGGGCGCCACTCCTCTCCCCCGCAAGCGGGTGGTGCCCCCACATCGCGTAGCTTCTGCATCGTCGCGGCGCGACTCACAGCGCCTCCAGCACCCGCCGCCGATGCGCCTCGGGGGTACCCCAGGCCGAACGCAATGCTTGCACGCGCAGCAGCCACAGCGACAGGTCGTGTTCCTGGGTGTACCCGATCGCCCCGTGGGTCTGCAGCGCCGACCGCGCCGCCAGCAGGCCCGCCTCGGACGCGGCCGCCTTGGCGGCGCTGACGTTCCGGGCGCTCTCGCTCGGACGATCGGCCAGCGCCAGGGCCGCGCCGTACAGCAGCGGCCGGGCCAGCTCGATAGCGATGTGCACGTCGGCGAGCTTGTGCTTGATCGCCTGATACGAACCGATCACCCGGCCGAACTGCGACCGCTGCTTGGCGTAGTCGACGGTGTCGCGCAGCAGCGCCTCGGCCGCGCCGATCAGCTGCGCCGCGGTGGCCAGCGCCCCGAACTCGTAGGCGCGCTGCAGGTCCGCGCGCCAGGTTTGTCCGGTGGGGGACACGTCGTAGAGTGGCCGGCTCGGATCCACCGACTCGTGCCTCTCACCGGCCTCCGCTTCGCTCACGCCGTCGTAGGTGGCCAGCAGCACCAGCCCGGCGGTGTCGGCGTCGACCGCGCGCGGGGTGTGCGGCGGCAGTGCGACGGTGGCGATCAGCTCCCCGGAGGCCAGGGCGGCGCAGCGTTCATCGTCGGCGAGCAAAACCGGTGCCACGGCGATGGATTCGGCCACCGGGCCGGGAACACACCAGCGTCCCAGGCGTTCGAGCGCCACGACGAGGTCGACCGGGTGCGCCTCGATGCCGTCGAACTTCTCCGGGACCGCCAGCGCGGTGACGCCGAGGTCGGCCAGCTGCCCCCACACCTTGCGGCCGGGTGCGGTGTCGCCCGCGGACCACGCTCGGACGGCGCCGGGCAGGTCGGCCGCGCCGAGCGCGGCGTCGATGCTGGCCGCGAAGTCCCGCTGCTGTTCGTCTAGTGCGAAGTCCATTACCGCTTCTCCCGGGGAAGGCCCAACAGCCGTTCGGAGATGATGTTGCGCTGAATCTCGTTGGTGCCGGCGTAGATCGGCCCGCCCAGCGCGAAGAGCAGGCCGTCGGTCCAGCCGCCCGCGAGCTCGCCGTCGGCGGCGAGGATGTCGAGCGCACTCTGGTGCAGGTCCACGTCGAGGTCGGACCAGAACACTTTGGTCACCGACGATTCGGCGCCCAGCTCGCCGCCGGCGGCCAGCCTGGTCACCGTGCCGAAGGTCTGCAGCCGGTAGGCCTGCGCCTTGATCCAGCCGTCCGCGACCCGGTCGGCGAACGCCGGCTGCGACCCGTTTTCTTTCCACAGCCGCACCAGCCGCTCGGCGGTGGCCAGGAAGCGGGCGGGGCTGCGCAGCGACATGCCGCGCTCGTTGCTCGACGTGCTCATGGCGGCCCGCCAGCCCTCGTTCGGGGTGCCGATCACGTCGTGGTCTGGAACGAACACGTCGTCGAGGAAGATCTCGCCGAAGCCGG
Source organism: Mycobacterium sp. ACS4054 (assembly GCF_001667275.1). Lineage (GTDB taxonomy): Bacteria > Actinomycetota > Actinomycetes > Mycobacteriales > Mycobacteriaceae > Mycobacterium. The sequence goes on along the minus strand of NZ_LZHV01000056.1, from coordinate 26,062 downwards.
TGTCGCCGCCCAGCTGGACGATGGGCCGCACGGTGACGCCCTTGGCCTTGAGATCGAACATGAAGTACGTCAGGCCGTGGTGCCGCTCGGCTTCCGGATCGGACCGGAACAGCCCGAAGCCCATTTCGGCGAACGGTGCGCGCGAACTCCAGATCTTCTGCCCGTTGAGCAGCCAGCCGCCGTCGGTCTTGGTCGCGGTGGATCGCAGCGAGGCCAGGTCGCTGCCGGATTCCGGCTCCGACCACGCTTGCGCCCAGATCTGTTCGCCGCTGGCCATTTTCGGCAGGATGCGGTCCAGCTGCTCGTCGGTGCCGTGCGCGAACAGCGTGGGGGCCAGCATCGAGGTGCCGTTGGCGCTCGCCCGGCCCGGCGCGCCGGCGCGGAAGTACTCCTCCTCGAACACCACCCAGTGCAGCAGCGGCGCGTCGCGGCCGCCGTACTTCTTCGGCCACGTGATCACCGACAGCCCGGCGTCGTACAGCACGCGGTCCCACCGCCGGTGCTGCGCGAAACCCTGGGCGTTGTCGTAGGACTTCGTCGGGATCGCATCGGCGTTGTCCGCCAGGAAGTCTCGCACCTCACCCTGGAAGGCCAGGGTCTCGTCGTCTAGGTCCAGATCCATCAGGCCAGCTCCCGCAGTTGTGGTTTGACCACCTTGCCGCCCGGGTTGCGCGGCAACGCGTCGACGAACCGCACCGAACGGGGTGCCTTGAAGTTCGCCAGATGTTCACGGGTGTAAGCGATCACAGATTGCTCGTCGAGTTCCGCGCCCGGTCGCGGCACCACGAACGCCCGGCCCACCTCGCCGAGCCGTTCGTCGGGGACGCCGATCACCGCGGCGTCGGCCACCCCGTCCATGCGGGCCAGCACCTGCTCGACCTCCGCCGGGTACACGTTGAATCCGCCACAGATATACATGTCCTTGAGGCGGTCGGTGATGCGGAGGTTGCCGGCCGCGTCGACGGCGCCGATGTCGCCGGTGTGCAACCAGCCGTCGGCGTCGATCGCCGCGGCCGTCGCTTCCGGGTCGTCGAGGTAACCCAGCATCACGTTCGGTCCGCGCAGCAACACCTCGCCAGCCTCACCGGGAGTGCTTGCGTCGATGCGCAATTCGAAGTCGGCGAAGGGGCGCCCGCAGGTCGTCGCGACGGTGACCGCGTCGTCCTCGGCCCGGCACATGGTGCCCATCCCGTTGGCCTCGGTCAGTCCGTAGGCGGTCAGCACGATGTCGATGTCGAGCTCGGATTGCATGCGTTCCACCAACACGACCGGCACGGTGGCCGCCCCGGTCACCGCGAACCGCAGCGAGCTCAGGTCGTAGTCCCCGCGCGCCGGGTGGTCCAGCAGCGTCTGGTAAATCGTTGGCGGCCCGGGCAATACGGTGATGCGGTGTTGCTCGATCGCCTGCAGCGCGCGCAGGGGATCGAAGGTCAGGTGCGGGATCAGGGTCGCGCCGGTTTGCAGGCAGGCCAGGATGCCGGCCTTATAGCCGAAGTTGTGGAAGAACGGGTTGATGCACAGGTAACGGTCGTCGCTGGTGATCTTGCCGTTCGCGGCCCACGACGCCGAGGCCGACAACGACTGCCGGTGCGCGCACAGCACGCCTTTGCTGCGGCCGGTGGTGCCCGAGGTGAACAGGATGTCGCTGACGTCGTCGGGCGTGACGGCGGCGGCGCGGGCGGCGACCGCTGCTGTGTCGGTCCCGTTGGCGATGAAGTCGTCCCACGTCCCTGGGACAGGATCGTCGGCGTCGATCGGGATTCGGACGACGTGCCGCAGGGCGGGCAGGGCCCCAGAGCCCAAGCGACCCAAGTCGGCGACGCGGTCGTTGCCCAGGAACCTGCCCATCGCGAACAGCACGGGCGCGCCGGTGCGGGCCAGGATGTCGCCCGCCTCTTCGGCGGTATAGCGGGTGTTCAGGGGCACCATTGCCGCGCCGGCGTGGTGGATCGCCAGGCACGCGATCACCCAGTGCCAGGTGTTCGGCGACCAGATCGCCACGCGGTCGCCGGGCTGCACGCCCAGCGCGATCAGCGCGGCGGCCGCGCGGTGAACTTCGTCGCGCAGCTCGGTGGCGGTGAACGAACGCTCGTCGGTGACCAACGCGGGCTGGTCGGGCAACTGGTGCACGAAACGATCCAGCGCCGCGGGCACGGTACGCCGGTCGCCAGTCATCGGGATGCTCCTAACAAAGCAAGTGCTTGGTAGGTTAGCCTACAGGGCATGCAGGACGTCGAGGAGTTCCGGGCGGAGGTCCGCGGTTGGCTCGCCGACAATCTGGTCGGCGAATTCGCAGCCCTCAAGGGGCTCGGCGGACCGGGACGTGAGCACGAGGCCTTCGAAGAGCGCCGGGCCTGGAACCAGCATCTCGCCAAGGCCGGACTGACCTGCCTGGGCTGGCCGGTCGAGCACGGCGGGCGCGGGCTGTCGACCGCGCACCGGGTGGCCTTCTACGAGGAGTACGCCAAGGCCGACGCGCCCGACAAGGTCAACCACTTCGGCGAGGAGCTGTTGGGCCCGACGCTGATCGCCTTCGGCACGCCCGAGCAGCAGCAGCGCTTCCTGCCCAAGATCCTCGACGTCACCGAGCTGTGGTGCCAGGGGTATTCGGAGCCCGGCGCCGGCAGCGACCTGGCCAACGTGGCGACCACCGCCGAACTCGACGGCGACGAGTGGGTGATCAACGGCCAGAAGGTGTGGACGTCGCTGGCGCACTGGGCGCAGTGGTGCTTCGTGGTCGCGCGCACCGAGAAGGGCTCCAAGCGGCACGCCGGGCTGTCGTATCTGCTGGTGCCGCTGGACCAGCCTGGCGTGCAGATCCGCCCGATCATCCAGCTGACCGGCGACTCGGAATTCAACGAGGTGTTCTTCGACGACGCCCGCACCGAGGCCACACTGGTGGTCGGCGAACCCGGCGACGGCTGGCGCGTCGCGATGGGCACGCTGACCTTCGAGCGTGGAGTCTCGACCCTGGGCCAGCAGATCCGCTACGCCCGTGAGCTTTCCAACCTCGCCGAGCTGGCGCAGCGCAACGGCGCCGCCGACGACCCGTTCATCCGGGAGCGGTTGGCCCGGGCGTGGACCGGGCTGCGGGCGATGCGTTCGTACGCGCTGGCCACTATGGACGTCGAGCAGCCCGGCCAGGACAACGTGTCAAAGTTGTTGTGGGCCAACTGGCATCGCAGTCTGGGTGAGCTCGCCATGGACGTGGTCGGTAAGTCGAGCATGGTGTTGTCGGACGGCGAGTTCGACGAATGGCAGCGGCTTTTCCTGTTCACCCGTGCGGACACCATCTACGGCGGATCCAACGAGATCCAGCGCAACATCATCGCCGAGCGGGTGCTCGGCCTGCCCCGGGAGGTAAAGGGATGAGCCTGTCCGAAGCTCCGAAAGAGGTTGCCGGGCACGGGCTTTTGGAAGGCAAGGTGGTAGTCGTGACGGCGGCGGCGGGCACCGGCATCGGTTCGGCGACCGCGAGGCGGGCCCTGGCCGAGGGCGCCGATGTGGTGGTGTCCGATCACCACGAGCGACGGCTGGGGGAGACCGCCGACGAGCTGTCCGCGCTGGGGTTGGGCCGGGTCGAAAGCGTGCTGTGCGACGTGACCTCCACCGCGCAGGTGGAGGCGCTGATCGCCTCGACCACCGCGCGGATGGGCCGGCTCGACGTGTTGGTGAACAACGCCGGGCTGGGCGGTCAGACGCCGGTGGTGGACATGACCGACGACGAGTGGGACCGCGTGCTGAACGTGACGCTGTCCTCGGTGTTCCGGGCGACCCGGGCGGCGTTGGGGTACTTCCGCGAAGCGAACCACGGCGGGGTGATCGTCAACAACGCGAGCGTTCTGGGCTGGCGGGCGCAGCACTCCCAGGCGCACTATGCGGCCGCCAAGGCCGGGGTGATGGCGTTGACCCGTTGCAGCGCAATCGAAGCCGTCGAGTACGGGGTGCGCATCAATGCCGTGTCCCCGAGCATCGCGCGACACAAGTTCCTCGACAAGACCACCTCGGCCGACCTGCTTGACCGGCTCTCCGCGGGCGAAGCGTTCGGCCGCGCCGCCGAGCCCTGGGAGATCGCGGCCACCATCGCGTTCCTGGCCAGTGACTACTCCAGCTATCTCACCGGCGAGGTCATCTCGGTGTCCAGCCAGCATCCGTGACCGGCTAGCTGGCCAAGCAAGCGCTTGGTTGATATGGTGGCCGGGTGGACCGAGTGGCCGGTCAGGCGAACAGCCGACGCGACGAGTTGTTGGAACTCGCCGCGACCATGTTCGCCGAGCGGGGCCTGCGCGCCACGACCGTGCGAGACATCGCGGACAGTGCCGGCATCCTCTCCGGCAGCCTCTATCACCATTTCTCCTCAAAGGAGGAGATGGTCGACGAGGTGCTCCGCAGCTTCCTGGACTGGTTGTTCGCCCGCTACCGCGAGATCGTCGACAGCGAGGCCAACCCGCTGGAGCGGCTCAAGGGGCTGTTCATGGCGTCGTTCGAGGCGATCGAGCATCGGCACGCCCAGGTGGTGATCTATCAGGACGAAGCCCAACGGTTGTTGTCGCAGCCCCGGTTCTCCTACATCGAGGACATGAACCGGCAGCAGCGCAAGATGTGGGTCGAGGTCATCAACCAGGGCGTCGACGAGGGCTACTTCCGGCCCGACCTCAACGTCGACCTCGTCTACCGTTTCATTCGTGACACCACGTGGGTGTCGGTGCGCTGGTATCAACCCGGCGGACCGCTGACCGCCCAGCAGGTGGGTCAGCAATACCTTGCCATCGTGCTCGGTGGGATTACCAAAGAAGGAGTCTGAAGATGGCTCGTGTCGGCGACGATGCAAAGCGAAGCGATGAGGAGGAGCGACACTATGGCTGAGGCGTACGTCATCGACGCTGTGCGCACCGCGGTCGGCAAGCGCGGTGGATCGCTCGCCGGGGTACATCCGGTCGACCTGGGTGCTTATGCGTGGCGCGGCCTGCTCGACCGGGTCGACGTCGATCCCGCCGCCGTCGACGACGTGATCGCCGGCTGCGTCGACGCCATCGGCGCCCAGGCCGGCAACATCGCGCGGCTTTCGTGGCTGGCCGCCGGTTACCCCGAAGAGGTGCCCGGCGTCACCGTGGACCGCCAGTGCGGTTCCAGCCAGCAGGCGATTTCCTTTGGCGCACAGGCGATCATGGCCGGCACGGCCGACCTCATCGTGGCCGGCGGGGTGCAGAACATGAGCCAGATCCCGATCTCCTCGGCCATGACCGTGGGCGAGCAGTTCGGCTTCACCTCGCCGACCAACGAGTCCAAGCAGTGGCTGCACCGCTACGGCGACCAGGAGATCTCGCAGTTCCGCGGCTCGGAGCTGATCGCCGAGAAGTGGAACCTGTCGCGCGAGGAGATGGAGCGGTTCGCGCTGGCCAGCCACGAGCGCGCCTTCGCCGCGATCCGCGGCGGCCACTTCGACAACGAAATCATCACCGTGGAAACGGAATCCGGGCCGTTCCGGGTGGACGAGGGTCCCCGGGAGTCATCGCTGGAAAAGATGGCCGGCCTCAAAACGCTGGTCGAGGGCGGCAAGCTGACGGCGGCAATGGCGAGCCAGATCTCCGACGGGGCGAGCGCGGTACTGCTGGCCTCGGAGCAGGCCGTCAAGGACCACAAGCTCACGCCGCGCGCCCGCATCCACCACATCAGCGCCCGCGCGGCCGACCCGGTATTCATGCTGACCGGCCCCATCCCGGCCACCCGCTACGCGCTGGAGAAGACGGGGTTGTCGATCGACGACATCGACACCGTCGAGATCAACGAGGCGTTCGCGCCGGTGGTGCTGGCCTGGCTCAAGGAGATCAAGGCCGACCCCGAGAAGGTCAACCCCAACGGCGGCGCGATCGCGCTCGGGCACCCGCTGGGCGCCACCGGCGCCAAGCTGTTCGCCACCATGCTCAACGAACTCGAGCGCGTCGGCGGCCGCTACGGCCTGCAGACCATGTGCGAGGGCGGCGGCACGGCGAACGTCACGATCATCGAGCGGCTGTAACGCCCTGCGCCGTCTCGTGTTTCGGCGCGACACTGAAACCACGCAGGCGACACGCCGCGCAGCGTGTGCGTGGTTGCAGTCTCGCGGTGCTCAATTCCGCGGTGCGGCGTCCCGGACTTTGAGGTAGTGCTGGATGCCGACGCGCGCGAACGTGCGTCGCCGCTCGGCCGACAGCATGGGCATGGCGACCGCCGCGTCGATGACCTCGGGCCGCGTCACCTGGTAGCTCTCGCCGGCCGAGGAAATGCTTGCGCCCCCGGCCGCAAGGACGTTCTGCAACCAGTCGACCCGGGTGCCGTAGGGCAGCGGTATGACGAACCCGTCGTCCGTCCGGTCCGCCACGATCGGCGTGGCGTACTGCTTGCCCGACCGTCGCCCGTTGTGGTGGATGGCCGATGCGTACCAGTGTTTGCGGCCGGCCAGGCGCAACATCAGCGGGTTGAGCAGGTATCTGTTGGAAACACGGACCGCGCCCAGTAATGGCTTGGGCCATGCCTCGGGTGTCAGCGCACTCATGACCCCACGATGGACCCGGGGCCGCAACGCAAGCCAGGGTCTTTAGTCGTCGCCCTCGACGAGTGCGGACGCCGCCCGCAGATGCGTGATCGCGTCCCGCACGATGGAGTCGATCAGCTCGGCGCACGACGGCAGGTCCTCGAGGATCCCGGCCACCTGCCCGGAGGCCAGCACCCCGGCGTCGGTGTTGCCCTCGACCAGCCCGGCCTTCAGCAGCATCGGGGTGTTGGCCGCCATCACCACCTGGGACCAGGTCAGCTCCTTGCCGTGGCGCATGGCCAGGCCGTCGCGGATCATCGAGGCCCAGGTCATCTGCGACATGTTCTTGAACTTCGCGGCGTTACGCACCGCCGCTGTCAAACCCCTTACCGGCGAGCCGCTTTCCAGCTTCTCGACCAGCCCGGTCCGCAGCACCCGGTGCGGCATGCCGTCGACGCGCGTGGTGACGACCGTGCCGTCCAGCGCGGCGTCCAGGTAGCGCCGCTTGACCGCGTCGGGCACGGTCGAGTCGGAGGTCAGCAGGAAGCGCGTGCCCATCGCCACGCCGGCGGCGCCGTAGCTCAGCGCGGCTGCCAGCCCGCGCCCGTCGAAGAAGCCGCCCGCGGCGATCACCGGAATCCCGGTGCCCTGCACCGCGTCCAGCACCGACGGCAGCAGCAGCGTCGTCGCCACGGGCCCGGTGTGCCCGCCACCCTCGCCGCCCTGCACGATCATCGCGTCGGCACCCCAGGCCGCCACCTTCTTTGCGTGCTTGGCCGCGCCGATCGACGGGATCACCACCGCGCCAGCCTCTTTCAGCCGGGCGATCAGTTCCTGCTTGGGCGCCAGGGCGAATGACGCCACCTTCACGCCCTCGCGGATCATCAAATCGACGCGGTCGCCGGCGTCGGCGGCGTCGGCGCGGATGTTCACCCCGAACGGCTTGTCGGTGGCGGCCTTGACCTTGCCGATGGCCGTCGCCAACTCGTCCAGGGTCATGGTGGCCGACGCCAGGATGCCCAGGCCGCCGGCGTTGGCCGTTGCGGCCACCAGCCGGGCGCCGGCCACCCAGCCCATCCCGGTCTGGACGACGGGGTGCTCGACACCGACCAGCTCGGTCAGCGGCGTGCGCAATTTCATCAACGGATCTCCCTGTCGCGCAGGGACTTCGGGTCGATCACCTCGCGGATCAGCCGCAGCTCCTCGTCGGTCGGGAGCCTGGTCTCGCCGGCCTCGTCGAGGCCGTGCACCTCGAACGAGGTGGCCTCGCGGACGTCGTCGGGCGACACCCCGGGGTGCAGTGTCAGCGCGCGCATCGTCCGGTCCGGGCCGCCGAAGTCGAACACCCCGAGGTTGGACACCACCCGGTAGGTGTTGGCGAAGCGGAACGCCGGGTTGTCGGGGTCCACCTTGTCCCAGCCGATGCCGCAGACCACGTCGACGGCCTCGCAGAACACCCGCTTGGAGTGGTTGCCCACCCAGTAACTGGTCGCGTGGTTGATCGTGTTGCCGGGTGCGCCCCGCAGGCCGAACATCTGCCGGGTCGGGTGCTGCAGCGGGCCGAACGCCGAAATGTTCTGATTGCCAAAGCGGTCAACCTGATTCGCGCCCATCACCACGTGCCGCCGGCCCCAGGCCAGCGTCTCGAACACCCGGCCGAACGGCATCCAGCCCTCGACGGGTCCGGTCTTGCCCAAAGCCGGGGTGTCGGCCAGCAGCTGCGCCTCGCCGTCGGTGAGCAGGATGTCGGGGGAAAACGTCAACCGCGCCAGCCGCGCGCCGACCGAGGCCATGTTGGTCATGGGGCTGACCATGATTTCGCCGGCTCCTTCGAACAAGTCGGCGCAGGCGATTGCGCACACCTCGGCGCGGGTGCTGCTCATTTGGCCGCCTCCTCTGCGAACGCGCGAACCGCCGCCTGGTAGTCGTCCTCGTCACCCGAAAGGTAGGTCTGGACGAACTGCCGCCAGCCTTCATCGGTCGAGGCCGCCTCGGCATAGTGCCGCTGGAATTTCTCGTCACGGCCGTAATCCGGTGCGGCGGTGGTGAAGTGGGCGCCACCCGGCGCCTCAACCACCGAGTCGACCATCATCCGGTTCACCAGCAGCGCCTGCGGGGGAACGGCCTTGACCAGCTCCTCGGTCGAGACGACGCGCTCCACCGACAGGAAGCGCTTCTCGGCGGCCATCAGGAACAGGTCGTCGAAGTAGGGATCGATCCCGGTGTAGGCCGCATTGCCTTGGCAGTCCCCGAGATTCAGGTGCGCAAAGGCCGCATCCAGGCGCAACGCCGGCATGGCGATCAGCGTCTCGTAGCCGCCCTCGGGCGCGGGGTACGGACTGGCTACCGTCTGCAGCTCACCCTCCCAGAAGTCGGGAACCGAGCTGCCCAGCCCGGCCCGAATGGGCAGGAACGGCAGGCGTTGGGCGGCGGCTTGCAGACCGCAGCGCAACATGCCCTCGTCCATTTCGCGGGCCTCGATGGCGCCGCTGGTGCGGGCCTTGGCGAACCAGGGGTCGTAGAAGGGCGGGGAGTCCAGCGAGACGAAGCCGTAGTAGACGCGTTTGACCTTGCCCGCCGAGCAGAGCAGCCCGAGGTCGGGGCCGCCGTAGGTGACCACGGTCAGGTCCTTCAGGTCCGTGCGCAGCATCGCCCGCACGAAGGCCATCGGCTTGCGGCGCGAGCCCCAGCCGCCGATGCCGATCGTCATGCCGCTGCGCAACTGCGCGACGGCGTCGTCCAACGTGGTTCTCTTGTCGCTCATGCTTTCTTGCCCTTAGCCGTCCCGGCGAACGCGTCGCGGTGCTCGTCGGCCACCCCGGCCAGGTTGAGCTCGAACGTAAAGCCTTGCTCCATACGGTAACTCGAGTTGACTCGCTGCACGTCGATTAGGTTGAGCGCCTCCTTGGCGGCCCGGATGACGCGGGTGTCCTTGGCGGCGATGTCGCGGGCAACCCGTAGCGCGGCCTCGTCCAGCTCGTCGCGCGGCACCACCTCGTGCACCGAGCCGAAATGGTGCAAGGTGGCGGCGTCGACGGTCGCGGCGGTGAAGAACAGTCGCCGCATCAGGTGCTGGGGCACCAACCGCGACAGGTGGGTGGCCGCCCCGAGCGCGCCGCGTTCCACCTCGGGCAGCCCGAAGGTGGCGTCCTCGGAGGCCACGATGACGTCGGAGTTGCCGACCAGGCCGATGCCGCCGCCGACGCAGAATCCGTTCACGGCGGCGACGACCGGCACCGCGCACTCGTAGACCGCGCGGAAGGCGGCGAAGCAGCCGCGGTTGGCGTCGATCAGCGCGGTGAATCCCTCGGTGCGCTGCATCTCCTTGATGTCGACCCCGGCGTTGAAGCCGCGGCCCTCCGCCCGCAGGATCACGACATGGGTCTGCGGATCCTGGCCGGCGGCCGTGATGACGTCGGCCAGTTCGAACCAGCCGCGCGACGGGATGGCGTTGACCGGGGGAAAGTCGACGGTGACCGCGACGATGCCCGGTTCGGTGGTTTTGGATGTGATGGGCAAGGTGCCACTTCCTTGTGGGGTAACTACCTAAGCAAGCACTTGCTTGGTACGCTAGCACAGTGACTCGCGCCGAAGCACCCGACGCCATCAACTTGGGGCTGGCCGGGCGGGTGGTTCTGGTCACCGGCGGGGTTCGCGGGGTGGGCGCCGGCATCAGCTCGGTTTTCGCCGGGCAGGGCGCCACCGTCATCACCTGCGCGCGGCGGGCCGTCGAGGGCCTGCCCTATGAGTTCCACTCCTGTGACGTCCGCGACGACGACGCCGTCAAGGCGCTGATCGATTCCATCGTCGACACGCATGGCCGGCTCGACGTCGTGGTCAACAATGCGGGCGGTTCGCCGTACGTGCTGACCGCGGAGTCCAGCGCGAAGTTCAACCGTAAGATCATTGAGTTGAACCTGATTGGCGCGCTGTCGGTTTCGCAACATGCCAACGCGCACATGCAAGGCCAGGACCGCGGCGGGTCGATCGTCAACATTTGCAGTTTGTCCGGTCGACGGCCGTCACCGGGCACCGGCGCCTACGGGGCGGCCAAGGCCGGCCTCGAGAGCCTCACGCAGACGCTTGCGGTGGAGTGGGGGCCGAAGGTCCGGGTGAACGCCTGCGTGGTGGGCATGGTGGAAACCGAGCAGTCCGAACTGTTCTACGGCGACGCCGAGTCCATCGCCGCGATCTCCAAGAACGTGCCACTGGGCCGGCTGGCTCAGCCCGAGGACATCGGTTGGGCCGCAGCATTTCTGGCGTCGGACACGGCGTCCTACATCAGCGGCGCCTCGCTGGAGGTGCACGGCGGCGGTGAACCGCCGCACTACCTGGCCACCACGAACGCCAGCGCGATCAAGTAGAGGAGACACGAACAATGGGAGTGGTTGACGGCCGCGTCGTCATCGTCACCGGGGCGGGCGGCGGTATCGGTCGCGCGCATGCGCTGGCCTTCGCGGCCGAGGGCGCGCGCGTGGTGGTCAACGACATCGGCGTGGGACTCGACGGTTCCCCGGCGGGCGGCGGCAGCGCGGCACAGGGCGTGGTCGACGAAATCACCGCGGCCGGTGGGGAAGCCGTCGCCAATGGCTCCAACGTCGCCGACTGGAACGAAGCGGCCGGCCTGATCCAGACCGCCGTCGACACCTTCGGCGGGCTGGACGTCTTGGTGAACAACGCCGGCATCGTCCGCGACAGGATGATGGCCAATACCAGCGAGGAGGAGTTCGACGCCGTCATCGCCGTGCACCTCAAGGGCCACTTCGCCACGATGCGGCACGCCGCGTCGTACTGGCGGGGCCTGTCGAAAGAGGGCAAGGCCGTGGACGCGCGGATCATCAACACCAGCTCGGGCGCCGGGCTGCAGGGCAGCGTCGGGCAGGGCAACTACAGCGCGGCCAAGGCCGGCATCGCGGCCATGACGCTCGTCGGTGCGGCGGAGATGGGCCGCTACGGCGTGACCGTCAACGCCATCGCGCCGTCGGCGCGCACCCGCATGACCGAAACCGTCTTCGCCGAGATGATGTCCACGCAGGACCAGGATTTCGACGCCATGGCGCCGGAGAACGTCTCGCCGCTGGTGGTGTGGCTGGGCAGCGCCGAGTCGCGGGACGTCACCGGCAAGGTGTTCGAGGTCGAGGGCGGCAAGATCCGCATCGCCGAGGGCTGGGCCCATGGGCCGCAGATCGACAAGGGTGCGCGGTGGGATCCCGCGGAATTGGGGCCCGTCGTCGCGGACCTGCTCGCCAAGGCCCGGCCGCCGGTTCCCGTATACGGGGCCTGATTTCCCTATCGCGCAACGGGATCCGGGGCGTCCCACGGGAGCGACGATGATCCCCAGTGCGTCAGCTCGGACGCTTCCTCGTTCGCATGTAGATGACGCGGCGGCGTGGCGAACGTCGCGTAGGGACGGCAGCGGATCACCAGTCTGTCTTCGCGCTCGGCCATTTCCCTGACGACGGGCCGCGCCTCCGCGCCCGCCTGCTGCCCGGACATCCGCCAGCCGACGGCCATCATGACGTCGACGACGAGGTCGGGGTCTCGATCGATGACGGCGTCGGCATACACCTGCAAGAACGAGAACGGCCAGCGCTCGTCTAGCACGCAAATGCTCACTTTCGGGTCCCGCGCCACGGCGTTCGCCTTCGCGCGGCCGGCCATGGTGGACACCAGCAGCTCGTCGTCATCGGTCGGGACGTAATACACGATCGACATGGCCGGGCCGTCATGGCGGCGGCGGTACCCGAAGACACACGTCCGGTGCGTGCGGACGAATTCGCGGCGCTCCGACGGGAGCATGTCGCGGGCGGTCGGCGGGGTGAATGGCTCGGCGGCCAAGGGTAAGAGTCTCATGCGGCAACCAGCTTGAGCGGCAGCGCTTCATGACGGCGGATGATGTTGTTAATAGCCCATTTTGGTGCGCCGGTGACCTCGATGCGGTCGACGCGTTCAAGCAGCGCGCGCAGCATGGCCGCCGTTTCCAACCGCGCCAGGCCCTGGCCGGCACAGGCATGCGCACCCTGCCCGAATCCGATTTGACGGCTGGCGTCGCGGCGGATGTCGAAGAGGTCGGGTTCCTCCCACTCGCGTTCGTCGCGGTTGGCCGAGGCGTATATCACGAGGACTCGAGCACCGGATGGTATTGGGGTGCCCTCTATTTCGGTTTGCCTTGGCACCCAGCGTGCGAATGCACGCAGCGGGGGCTCATACCGGACCACTTCGTTGACGGCGTTGGTCATCAGGGCCGGGTCCTCTTTCAGGAGCCGCCATTGCTCGGGGTGGCCGGCGAACAAATGCAACGCGTTGGAGATGGCGCTCATCGTGGTGTCGATCGACGGCGCGAGGTAGTCGACCATCAGCGGCGAACACTCGCGGTGCGGCAGCTTGCCTTCGTCGGCGGCCATCAGGAGCTCGTGTGCCATGCTGCCCTCGAGAACGGCCCGCTGGCGCACCACGCGGCGCGCGAACCGCAGCATTTGCAACGCGCGAGGCGTCGATTTGATCGCCTGCCAATTCAGCGGACCGAGGACATCGAAAGTGGCGCCGCCCCAGTCGATGAGGTGATCACGCTGATCGCGCGGCCAACCGATGAGGTCAGGCACCACGGCCAGCGGCAGGGCGGCCGCCAGGTCGTTTACGCCGTCGACGGCGCCCTGGGTGAGCGCGGCATCGACCACCGCCGCGGCGGTGGCGTCCACGCTGTCGCTGATCGCACGCAGCACGCGCGGCAACAGCCGGTGCGCCACCAGCTTTCGGCGTTGGTCGTGCTCGTCGCCGTCGCTGTTCAGCGTGGTGCCTCGCGACAAGCGGTTGGTGATCGGGTTCAGGGAGACGCCCCTGCCCGAGAGGAACGTCTTGTCGTCACGCAAGACGGCCTTGCACTCGGCGTAGCGGGGGAGCGCATACGCCTTCTGCTTGGCCAACCAGACCACCTGGCCGAGGTCGCGCAGGCGCCGGTAATGCGGGTAGGGATTGACGATGGCCTCGGTGGAATAGAGGTCTGGCTCGTATACCGGGACACCGGCCGGTGTGCGACGCATCGTTCTCCTAACAGCGCGCTGCCCGGCAATGGCGCGCTTTCTGACGAAATCGTCACACACGGCGATATGCTCAGTCAAGCGCTGACGGCGGGGCCGTCAGAATTGAGGGTCATTTCCGAACGGGGCCGGCGGGCCTGGCGCGGCTCGCGCACCACGAGCGGAATCACTCGGTCGGTGGCGTCGCGGTACTTGCGGTGAGGGCGCGCCTCAGCGGCGGCCATAGCGTTCCCGCTCAGCGGCTGTGGCCGTCGCGGGGAAGGAAACGTCAGGGATCGCAGATGACGATGGGGATGACCCTGTCGGTCCACGACCGGTAGTCGCCGAACGACGGGTACATGGCATCCAGCTTGGGCCAGTACTGCGCACGCTCGGCCTCGGTGGCATCGCGGGCCTGTAGCTGCAGCACCTCGTCCTTGATCTGCACGGAGACTTTCGGATTGGCCTTGAGGTTGAGGTACCACAGCGGGTTCTTGTCGCTGCCGCCCTTCGATGCGACCAGCACCACCCGGTTCCCTTCGCGCAGGTACAGCAGCGGGCTGACCCGCGGTTCACCGCTCTTGCGGCCCGTCGTGGTGAGCAGCGCGACGGGAGCGTTGCCGAAGGTGCCACCCAGTTTTCCGTTGCTGCGTCGATAGATCCACGTGTTGCCCTTGGCCATCCATTTGATGATGAAGCCGACCCAGGGCGCGTTCAGTGACTTTGGCTTGGGTTTGGGCATCATGCTCCTCTGTGTCTGGCCGGCGCCGCGGCGTTACCGCCGCCGCTGGATGAACGGTTGGAAGCGAACCTTGATGTGGTGGATTTCGGCTCGTCCGCTTGAGGTTTCGGCGGGTATCACGAACGTCTCGTCCACCCGTGCGCCCAGCCGCCGACCGCCGAACGCCGCCTTGGTGAGCACGTCGTATGACGCGTGCACCCGATCGCCGTCGATCCGGTAGGCCGGCGGCGTCGTGTCCGCGAGCAACCGGTACTGGGCTCCGCGATTCAGGCTGCGGCGCAGGTGGTTTCCGGAGAAGCCGTTCTTGATCCCTTGCTCGATGCGGGTGCACCCGGCGGCGAACGGAACGGAGTCGCCGTCATGGCTGACGAGCGCATCGATGTAGGACTGCGCCGCGGCGATGCGGCTCTCCTCGGAGACGGTCAAGTGCCGGGCTAGATGCGCTCGATGATGGTGCCCGTCGACAGGGCGCCGCCCGCGCACATGGTGATCAGCGCGGTGCTCTGGTCGGTGCGCTCCAGCTCGTGCAGGGCGGTGGTGATCAGCCGGCTACCGGTGCTGCCCACCGGGTGGCCCAGCGCGATGGCCCCGCCGTTGACGTTGACCTTGGCCATGTCGGGGTCGTGCACCCGCGCCCAGGACAGCACGACGGAAGCGAAGGCCTCGTTGATCTCGGTGATGTCGATGTCGCCCATCTTCATCCCGGCCTTTTCGAGCACCTTGGCCGTCGACTGCACGGGGCCGTCCAGGTGGTAGTAGGGCTCGGCGCCGACCAGCGCCTGGCTGACGATGCGGGCCCGCGGCCGCAACCCGAGGGCCTTGGCCTTGTCTTCATCCATCCACAGCACGGCCGCGGCCCCATCGGAAATCTGCGACGACGTCCCGGCGGTGTGGATCCCACCCTCGATGACCGGCTTCAGCGCGGACAGGCCCGACAGCGTGGTGTCGCGCAGGCCCTGGTCGCGCGAGATGGTGACCCGCTCCGACGTCGGTTGCTTGTTCTCGTCCAGCGCGGGGGCGTCGATCGGGGAGATCTCGCGGTCGAAGCGGCCCTCCTCCCACGCCTGCTTGGCCTTGGCCTGCGATCCGAAGCCGAACTCGTCGATGTCCTCGCGGGTGATGCCGCGCCGCTTGGCGATGCGCTCGGCCGCGGTGAACTGGTCGGGCAGGTCGATGTCCCACGACGCCGGCCGCAGGATGCTGCGGTCGGGGCCGGCGTTGGCGCCGAGTCCGACGCGGCTCATGGCCTCGATTCCGCACGCGATGCCGATGTCGATGGCGCCCGCCGCGATCAGGCCGGCGATCAGACCGTTGGCCTGCTGGCCGCTGCCGCACTGGCAGTCCACGGTCATGGCGCCGACGTGCTCCGGCAGCCCGGCGACCAGCCAGCTAACCCGGGTGATGTTGTTGGACTGCTCGCCGAACTGCGTCACGCAGCCGCCGATGACCTGTTCGACGTCGCCGGCGTCGATGCCGGCCTTCTCCACGACTGCCTTCTGCACCGCACCGAGCAGCTCGGTGGCGTGCAATCCTGAGAGCCATCCGTTGCGCTTGCCGATCGGGCTGCGGGTGGCTTCGACGATTACCGGGTTACCCATTCCGTCAGGCTAGAACACGTTTCATTAGTCTGACAAGCGAGGATGATGACCTGCCTTTTATCTGCGCAGGAGCCGTGTTTTACTGGCACTAGAACACGTTGCAATTGAGGAGCGCACACATCATGGCACCCCCCAACATTCCCGCTGACTTCGACTTCCTTGACCCTGACGTCAACCTCGCCGGGCTGCCCGTCGAGGAACTCGCCCTGCTG
Organism: Mycobacterium sp. ACS4054; assembly: GCF_001667275.1. Lineage (GTDB taxonomy): Bacteria > Actinomycetota > Actinomycetes > Mycobacteriales > Mycobacteriaceae > Mycobacterium. The sequence continues at coordinate 9,980 of NZ_LZHV01000056.1, read as the reverse complement.
CGCAAGGCGGAGCCGATCCACTGGGTCGACATTCCGGGCGGCGCGGGCGGCTTCGAGGACCACGGATATTGGCTCGTCACCAAGCACGCCGACGTCAAGGAGGTGTCCAAGCGCAGCGACATCTTCTCGAGCTGGATGAACGGCGCCATCCCGACGTGGCCGCCGGAGATGAAGCGCGAGCAGGTCGAACTGCAGCGCAGCGTCATGCTCAACATGGACGCGCCCCACCACACTCGGCTGCGCAAGATCATCTCCCGCGGGTTCACGCCCCGGGCCATCGGACGGCTGGAGGCCGAACTGGCCCAGCGCGCCCAGAACATCGCCAAGACCGCGGCGACCGAGGGCCACGGCGACTTCGTCGAGCAGGTCTCGTGCGAGCTGCCGCTGCAGGCCATCGCGGGCTTGCTCGGCGTACCGCAGGAGGACCGCGACAAGCTGTTCCGCTGGTCCAACGAGATGACCGGTGGCACCGACCCCGAGTACGCCCACGTCGACCCCGCGCAGTCGTCGATGGAGCTGATCACCTACGCGATGGCGATGGCCGAGGAGCGGGGCAAGAACCCCACCGACGACATCGTCACCACGCTCATCCAGGCCGACATCGACGGCGAGAAGCTCTCCGACGACGAGTTCGGGTTCTTCGTGGTCATGCTCGCGGTGGCGGGCAACGAGACCACCCGCAACTCGATCACCCACGGCATGATCGCCATGGCGAACAACCCCGACCAGTGGGAGCTGTTCAAGAAGGAGCGCCCGTCGACCACCGCCGACGAGATCATCCGGTGGGCCACCCCGGTGTCGGCCTTCCAGCGCACCGCCAGCGAGGACACCGAGTTGTCCGGCGTGCAGATCAAGAAGGGGCAGCGGGTGGTGATGTCCTACCGGTCGGCCAACTTCGACGAAGAGGTCTTCGACGACCCGCACTCCTTCAACATCCTGCGCGACCCGAACCCGCACGTCGGCTTCGGCGGCACCGGCGCCCACTACTGCATCGGCGCTAACTTGGCCCGTATGACCATCAACCTGATCTTCAATGCGGTGGCCGACCACATGCCGGACCTCAAGCCCATCGGCGAGCCCGAGCGGCTGCGGTCGGGCTGGCTCAACGGGATCAAGCACTGGCAGGTCGACTACAGCGGCAAATCCAACTGACATGGACTTCGATCTCACCGCGACGCAACAGGCCGTCGCCGACGTCGTCACGTCGGTGCTCGACCGCGAATTGAGCTGGGAGGCTTTGGTCGGCGGGGGCGTGACGGCGCTCCCGGTGCCCGAGCGTCTCGGCGGTGACGGCGTGGGGCTGCCCGAGGTGGCCACCGTCCTCACCGAGGTGGGTCGCCACGGCGCCATCACGCCGGCGCTGGCCACGCTGGGCTTCGGCGTGCTGCCGCTGCTTGACCTGGCGACCGACGAACAGCAGGACCGGTTCCTTGCCGGTGTCGCGAAGGGCGGCGTGCTGACGGCCGCGCTCAACGAGCCCGGCACCGCGTTGCCCGACCGGCCGTCGACCACCTTCGCCAACGGCCGGTTGTCGGGCACGAAAGTGGCTGTGCCGTATGCCGAATCCGCCGACTGGATGGTCGTGACCGCCGACAACGCGGTGGTCGTGGTGTCGCCGAAGGCCGATGGCGTGCAGGTGATTCAAACCCCGACATCCAACGGCTCCGACGAGTACACGGTCACCTTCGCCGACGTTGCGGTCGAAGACGCCGCCGTTTTGTCGGGTGCCGGGGCGCCGCGGGTCAACCAGCTGGCGCTGGCGGCCATCGGCGCCTACACCGACGGCCTGGTGGCGGGCGCGCTGCGGCTCACCGCGGACTACGTGGCCAACCGCAAACAATTCGGCAGGCCGCTGTCGACGTTCCAGACCGTGGCCGCGCAGCTCGCCGAGGTCTACATCGCTTCGCGCACCATCGATTTGGCGGCGAAGTCGGTCGTGTGGCGGCTGTCCGAAGGGCGGGACGCCGACGACGATCTCGACGTGCTCGGCTACTGGATCACGTCGCAGGCGCCGCCGGTGATGCAGCTCTGCCACCACCTGCACGGCGGCATGGGCATGGACATCACCTATCCGATGCACCGGTACTACTCCACGATCAAGGACCTGACCCGGCTGCTGGGCGGGCCTTCTCATCGTCTCGATCTGGTGGGAGCGCAATGTTCATAGACCTGACTCCGGAGCAGCGTCAGCTGCAAGCGGAACTGCGGGAATACTTTTCGAACCTGATCTCGTCCGACGAGATGAAGGCGATGGAGGAGGACCGTCACAACGAGGCCTATCGCGCGGTGATCCGGCGGATGGGCCGGGACGGCAAGCTCGGCGTCGGTTGGCCAAAGGAGTTCGGCGGCTTGGGCTTCGGCCCAATCGAGCAGTCGATCTTCGTCAACGAGGCGCATCGTGCCGACGTTCCGCTGCCCGCGGTCACGCTGCAGACCGTCGGTCCGACGCTGCAGCAGTTCGGCAGCGAGGCACAGAAGAAGAAGTTCCTGCCGGCGATATTGGCGGGCGAGGTGCACTTCGCGATCGGTTACAGCGAACCCGAGGCGGGCACCGATCTGGCGTCCCTGCGGACGACCGCCGTCCGCCAGGGTGACGAGTACATCGTCAACGGCCAGAAGATGTGGACCACCGGCGGGCACGACGCCGACTACATCTGGCTGGCCTGCCGCACCGACCCGGATGCCGTGAAGCACAAGGGCATTTCGATCCTGATCGTGGACACGAAGGATCCCGGGTTCTCCTGGACGCCGATCATCCTGTCCGATGGTGCCCACCACACCAACGCCACCTACTACAACGACGTGCGGGTGCCCGCCGACATGCTGGTCGGCGAGGAGAACGGCGGATGGCGGCTGATCACGACCCAGCTCAACAACGAGCGCGTCATGCTGGGCCCGGCGGGCCGCACCGCGGGCATCTACGACCGGGTCCACGCGTGGGCGTCCAAGCCGGGCGCCGACGGCGTCACGCCGATCGACCACGCCGACGTCAAACGGGCGCTCGGTGAGATCCACGCGATGTGGCGGATCAACGAGCTGCTGAACTGGCAGGTGGCCGCCGCCGGCGAGGACATCAACGTCGCCGACGCCGCCTCGACCAAAGTGTTTGGCACGGAGCGCATTCAGTACATCGGCCGGCTGGCCGAGGAAATCGTCGGCAAGTACGGCAACCCGGCGGAACCGGAGACCGCCGAGCTGCTGCGTTGGCTGGATTCGCAAACCAAGCGCAACCTGGTGATCACCTTCGGTGGCGGCGTCAATGAAGTGATGCGAGAGATGATCGCGGCGGCCGGCCTCAAGGTGCCGAGGGTGCCTCGATGACGGATATCGCCCAAGCGGTCGCGGAGATCACCGCCACCGTCGTGGCAGCGCCGCGCGCGGGCCGGGATCCGGTGAACCAGCCGATCATCAACAACTGGGTGGAGGCCCTCGGCGACCGCAACCCGATCTACGTGGACGAGGATGCCGCCAAGGCCGCGGGTCACCCCGGGATCGTCGCGCCGCCGGCCATGATTCAGGTGTGGACGATGTTCGGGCAGGGCGGTGAACGCCCCACCGACGATCCAATGGGCCCGATCATGAAGCTGTTCGACGATGCCGGCTACATCGGGGTGGTCGCCACCAACTGTGAGCAGACCTATCACCGCTATCTGCGTCCCGGCGAGCAGGTCACCATCCATTCCGAGATGCGCGACGTGGTCGGCCCCAAGCAGACCGGCCTAGGTGAGGGTTACTTCATCAACCAGCACATCACCTGGCGGGTCGGGGAGGAAGCCGTCGCCGAGATGGCTTGGCGGATCCTGAAGTTCAAGCCCCGCGAAGCCGCGCCGTCCTCGGTGCCCGAGGACCTGGATCCCGACACCATGATGCGCCCGGCGTCGTCGCGGGACACCGCCTTCTTCTGGGAGGGCGTCAAGGCACACGAGTTGCGGATTCAGCGCCGGCCCGACGGCAGCCTGCAGCATCCGCCGGTGCCGGCGGTGTGGCAGGACAAGGTCCAACCCATCGACTACGTCTTGGCCGGCGGCCGCGGCACGCTGTACAGCTACGTCGTGCACCACGCGCCGAAGGTGCCCGGACGCACGCTGCCGTTCGTGATCGCGCTCGTCGAGCTGGAAGAGGGTGTTCGTATGCTCGGCGAGCTGCGCGGCGTCGACCACGCCGAGATCAAGATCGGAATGCCGGTTCGCGCAACCTATATCGACTTCCCGGCCGGTGACTCCGGCCCGGAGTGGAGCCTCTACGCGTGGGAGCACTTGGGAGATCAAGCATGAGCGCGCCTGCTGTTGAGGTGGGTACCACCCTGCCCGAACTGAAGATTTACGGCGACCCGACGTTCATCATCTCGACTGCGCTGGCTACCAGGGACTTTCAGGACGTGCACCATGACCGGGACCTGGCGCAGGCCAAGGGTTCCAAGGACATCTTCGTCAACATCCTGACCGACACCGGGTTGGTGCAGCGTTACGTCACCGACTGGGCGGGCCCGGCCGCACGGATCAAATCGATCGGGCTGCGGCTCGGCGTGCCGTGGTACGCCTACGACACCGTCACCTTCTCCGGCGAGGTGACCGGTATCGACGACGGCGTGATCGCGTTGAAGGTGTTCGGCCGCAACAGCCTTGGCGATCATGTGATCGCGACGGTGACGCTGACGATGGGGGACGCTTGATGCTCTCGGGTAAGGCCGCCATCGCCGGGATCGGCGCCACCGACTTCTCCAAGGACTCCGGCCGCAGCGAGCTGCGGCTGGCCGCCGAGGCGGTCCTGGACGCGCTGGACGACGCCGGCCTTTCGCCGTCGGACGTCGACGGGCTGACCACCTTCACGATGGACACCAACAACGAGACCGCGGTGGCGCGCGCGGTCGGCATCGGTGACCTGAAGTTCTTCTCGCAGATCGGCTACGGCGGCGGCGCCGCGTGCGCGACCGTGCAGCAGGCGGCGATGGCCGTCGCCACCGGGGTGGCCGACGTCGTCGTCGCGTACCGGGCGTTCAACGAGCGGTCGGGCATGCGGTTCGGTCAGGTCCAGACCCGGCTGGTGGGAAGCGCCGGCGTGCAGGCCGATTCGACGGCGGCCGACAACTCCTTCTCGTATCCGCACGGGCTGTCGACGCCCGCCGCGCAGGTCGCGATGATCGCGCAGCGGTACATGCACTGGTCCGGCGCGACCAGCCGGGACTTCGGCGCCATCTCGGTGGCCGACCGCAAGCACGCGGCCAAGAACCCGAAGGCGTACTTCTACGAGAAGCCGATAACCATTGAGGATCACCAGAATTCGCGGTGGATCGCCGAGCCGCTGCGGCTGCTGGACTGCTGCCAGGAGACGGACGGCGCGGTCGCGATCGTGGTGACCTCCCCGGAGCGGGCGAAGGATCTCAAGCAGCGGCCGGCGATCATCGAGGCCGCGGCGCAGGGCTCCAGCCCCGACCAGTACACGATGGTCAGCTACTACCGCGACGAGCTCGGCCTGCCCGAGATGGGGCTGGTCGGTCAGCAGATGTGGCAGCAGTCCGGTCTGCAGCCGTCCGACATCCAGACCGCCGTGTTGTACGACCACTTCACGCCCTTCACGCTGATTCAGTTGGAGGAGTTGGGATTCTGCGGTCGGGGCGAGGCCAAGGACTTCATCGCCGACGGTGCGATCGAGGTCGGTGGCCGGCTTCCGATCAACACGCATGGCGGTCAACTCGGTGAGGCCTACATCCACGGCATGAACGGCATCGCCGAGGGTGTGCGGCAGCTGCGGGGAACGTCGGTGAATCCGGTCCCCGACGTCGAGCACGTGCTCGTCACCGCGGGAACCGGCGTGCCCACGTCGGGCCTAATCCTCGGCTAGCTCTTCTCTTCGTGCCGAACGTGCGGCCAGCCGCACGTTCGCGTTCGAGTGTGCGGCCAGCCGCACGTTCGGCGGAGTGTTGATAGTTGAAGTGACGATGATGGCGTTGCCTGCGAGGCTGCCACGGTGCGAGAGCCGATGATTGGCAGCGAGGCCATCTCTGCAGGGGTGATGTCTAAGTCGCAGCTGGCTCGCTTTCGCCCGTTGTTCCCAGACGTCTACGTGGAGCGTGATGTCGGCATCACTGCCGAACTACGCGCCAAAGCCGGCTGGCTGTGGAGCGGCCGCCGAGGTGTTGTCGCAGGGTTCGCTGCATCCGCGCTGCACGGCAGCAAGTGGGTCGATGATGCGCGCGTCGTGGAGTTGATTCACGACAATCGGCGCAGTCCACCTGGTATCCAGGCACACGGGGACCGCATCGAGGAGGACGAGATCGAGCTGGTGGCCGGCATGCGGGTCACCTCGCCGGCCCGGACGGCACTGGACCTCGGCTGCTGGTACCCGACGATGACCGCTGTGGCGGGGATCGACGCGCTCGCCAGAGTCATCGAAATCAAGGCCGTCGATATTGAGCTGTTGGCTCGTCGATACGTCGGACGCAGAGGCATCGCGCGAGCACGCCAAGCGATAGACCTGTTCGACCCGGGCGCCCAGTCGCCGAAAGAATCGTGGCTCCGCGTCGTCTTGATCGAGGCCGGCCTGCCGCGGCCGCAAACACAAATCCCGGTGCTCAACGAGTTCGGCAGCGTGTTCGCGTATCTGGATATGGGTTGGGAAGAGGTCAAAGTCGCCGTCGAGTACGACGGCGAACAGCACCGCAGCGACCGCCGGCAATACACCTGGGACGTAAGGCGACTGGAAATGCTGGAGCGTCTCGGGTGGATTGTCGTGAGAGTGCTGGCAGGTGACCGGCCCGCCGAGGTCGTTGGCCGCGTTCGGGCCGCATTGGCCCGGCGAGCGTGCGGCTAGCCGCACGCTCGGTCTCGACTGTGCGGCCAGCCGCACGCTCGGTCTCGACTGTGCGGCTAGCCGCACGCTCGGTCTCGACTGTGCGGCTAGCCGCACGCTCGGCGCAAAGGGCTACGCGCGTGCGACAACACCGAAGACGGTCTCCATTCCGCGCCGGCCCTTGATCTCCACCTGCTCGGAGTGGCCCCAAATGTATTGCGCCTCGACGGCTGCGTGAACGCCGGTGCTGACCATTACGACCGGGCGCCCGCCCCGTCCGGCAATGCCGGCCAACCGGAACGCCACGTTGGTCGCGTCGCCGATCACGGCCGTGACCGTTCGTGTCATGGCGGCGATCGCGGCCCGGCCCTGCACCACCCCCCAACCCATGCGGATCGGCGACCCGTCCGGGCTACGCAGCGGGAGCGTGGGCCCGAGCTCCTCGACCCTCCGGTTCGCGGCGAGCGCGAAGTCGATCGCGAGCTCGTTGGCGTTCGGAATGGTCCGCGGTTCCCAGACCGCATACAGCGCATCGCCGGCGTAATGGTTGAGCGTGCCGCGATGGGCGCGCAGCACGAGGTTGAGCTCGTGCCAGAGATAGTTCAGGCTCTGGGCGATCACCCGGTTGTCGGTCACTTCGGAGATCGTCGAGTAGTTGGTGATGTCCCCGACCACCATGACCATGGTCTCCTCGACGATGCGGGTCAGGGTCGGGCTCGTGTTGGTTACCCCGGCGGCAGTGAACCGGTCCGATCGGAAGATGAGCACGACGTCGCCTATCGAGATCCGGTCCTCGGGCTTGATGGGGACCTGGACGGCGCGCTCAAGCGGCATGCCATTGAGCAACGTCCCGTTGGTGCTGGTGTCGATGAGGTAAGCCCGGTCGGTGCTGACGTCCAAGCGAATCTCGAGGTGGTTGCGGGAGATGTTCGGATCGGCAATGACCAGTCGGCGCTGTTCGTCGATGCCCGCGCACTGACGGCCGACGAATAATTGATCGAAGATGGGCACGATCTTCTCGCCGCCATTGGAGTGCATGACCAGATTGGCCAGCGGCTTGTCCCACCAATCGGAGCCCATGGATTAACGGCCTCGCCGCACTCGAACGGCCGCGTGCGCGAGCGAGACTCGTCGTTGTCTGCCCCGCTCGCCCTGACCACCCTGTGCACACACTAAGCGTCTGCCACCTGAAGATGCTGAGCCGTTGCTGCAGCGTAATCGTACAGGCTCAGCGAACGAGCGACGGCTGCGCTTCGAGGGTTCTGCGGGCTGCGACCCGCCCGGCCTTCAGGGCCGCATCGATGTTTTTGAAGTCCAACGGGCCGATCGCCGAGACGTCCGGCTCGATGATCGCCGCGACTCGGGGGAGCTCGCGCAGGTTCCACTTGGGGGCCGCGAGTTCGACGCTGCGAAGCAACGTGTCTTGCAGCGGCGGCAGGGCTACATCCGTGCCGGTCACGAGCCGACGCACGAACGCGGGGGGTTGAAGCTTCGCCGGCAGCGGGCCAAATCCCTTCGATGGCACCCACGTCGTGCGCAGATCGACGCAGATCACCTCGCCGTCCGGGTCGGCGCACATCACGTCGGCCGGGAGGATGTTCATCAGTCCGCCGTCGACGAGCAGCCGTTCCCCATGCTGCACCGGCGGCAGGAGCCCGGGTATCGAGATCGATGCGCGCACCGCGACCCACAGCAATCCACGGCGATGGATGATCTGATCGCCCGTGATGATATCGGTGGAGACGGAGAAGAACTCCCTCGGCAGGCGCTCGATCAGGGTGGTGCCGCCGAAGAATCCCTCGATCAGACGGTCGACGCGGCGGCCTCGCGTGAGGGCTATCGCAGGGATCGTGTAGTCGCTGACCGGCCTGGTCTCCGCGACGTACTTCCGTGCCGCCGCGGTGCAATCTCGCGCGTCGAGCCCCAGCGCGAAGGTGGCGGCAGCGAGGGCGCCGGAACTGGTTCCGCCGAACCGGTCGATGACGACGCCTGCCCGCGTGAGCTCTTCGTAGACGCCGTAATGCGCCAGGCCCCGAGCGCCCCCACCCCCCAGCACGAGACCGAGAGATCGGCCGGCGATTCTGCGGGCCAGCGCGCCGATGCCATCGTCGTCGGCGGGGTGATGCGAGACCGGCTGCAGCAGATCCCACCAGCTCGGGTCCGGCACGACACCGCAAGTGACGAGGTGGACCGGCCCTTGCGTCACGGGTGGTTCGAGCGCCTCCGGCGGATGGGTTTGGTCGGCGACGACCACGACTCGGTCGCTTTGCGCGGTGACGTAGCGTCGCCAGCTGTCGCCCGAGCCCCGATCGGCCACCAGCAAGACCCAATCGTTGCTTCGCTCGGCGCGGTCGAGGGTTTCGCTGAACGCTTCGACGAGCTCGCCGTAATGATTGGCCGCAGCCGTGGTTTCGACGGGCGGCGCGACGACGGCGGCCCGACCGTGCGATCGCAGCCGAGTCATGATCGCGTCGACGATCGGCATCGCGACCGCATCCCCGCTCGACACCACGCCGACGACCCGGCGACCGCGAGAGACGGTGGCGGCTCGTGACTCGCGAAGCATTACCGCCATCGCCCGGAACATCGCCGATTGCAATTGCGGGGCCTTGGCGAGCACCTCGCTGAACGTGTCGGCGGCGATCCTCCAGACGACGCCGTCCCGAAGGGCTCGTACCCCCGCCGAGCGAGGGGCGCCGGTGATGACGCCCAGGTCTCCGATCGAGTCACCTGACGCCATCTCACGAAGCACCTGTCCGTCGAGGCCGATGGCCGCGAATCGTCCCGAGGCGATTACATAGATGGCGTCCGACGGGTCGCCCAGGTGAAAGAGCCATTCGTTGGCGGGTACGTGCTGGCGACCTACGGTCTTCGTTAGCAGGTGGAGTTGTTCGTCGTCGATCTCGGCGAATATCGGAATGCTCCGCAGTGCGGCTCGCTCGTCGGCCGCACGTGGTTCGGGCGACTGCCCTTCAGCGACCATTAAAGGACGAAAGCATATTGTGCCGTTCAGCGGTAGTCCGCGCGGCGCAAAGGCGCTACGCCGGGAGGTTGGTTCGCCGACCGTGGGGGGGGCCCCCCCCCCCCGGCCCCCCCCACGGGGGGGCGGGCCCGCCGGGCCCCGCCCCCCCGGGGGCGGGGGGGCCGGCCCCCCGGGCGCGCCCCCCCCGGGGGGGGGGGGCGGGCGGCCC
>NZ_LZHV01000055.1 GCF_001667275.1 Mycobacterium sp. ACS4054 | reverse complement strand
ATATGATGAGCCACCGCCACCAACACATGCTCATCAGCCGCCACCCGAAAAACCGTCGCCCGCAACGGAATCTCCACAGCCAAATCAAACGAATAACACGCCGCCGACTCAACCGCCTCCGCCAACCGACCCGGCGACCAACCGTCCGTCCGCACCACGTCCCACGTGACGGCGCATTGGCCGGGCGGTCGGACGATCTGTTGCGGGGTTCCCTCGGGCGCGACGAAAACGGTGCGCAGGCTCTCGTGGCGGGCCACCACATCACCCAGCGCGGCGCGCAATGCGGCGATATCCAGGCGCCCTTTCAGTCGCAGCGCGGCGGCCATGTTGTATACGGGCGAGGGCCCGTGCAGCTGGTCGATGAACCACAACCGGCTCTGGGCGAACGACAACGGCACGGTCGCCGGCCGTTCCCGAGCCGTCAGCGGCGCCAGCCCGCCCCCGCAGGTGCCGATGCGGGGCGCCAGCTGTGCCACGGTGGGGGCCTCGAACAGCGCACGCACCGAAAGCGCGGTATCCAGGCCACTATTGACGGCCGCGACCACCCGCATCGCCGACAGCGAATCCCCGCCCAAATCGAAGAAGGAGTCATCGATGCCGACGCGCTCGACGCCGAGGACTTGGGCGTAGATGCCGGCGAGGATCTCTTCGACGGCACTGGCGGGGGCGCGGTAGCGATCGGCGTCCTGGTAGTCGGGCGCCGGGAGGGCGCGGGTGTCGAGTTTGCCGTTGATCGTCAGGGGCAGGGCGTCGAGCGGTACCAGGGCGGTGGGGACCATGTAGCCGGGCAGCCGGTCGGCCAGTTGGGCGCGGATGGTGGCGGGCTCGGCGGTGCCGGTGTGGTAGCCGACCAGGCGCTTGTCGCCGGGGCGGTCCTCACGCACCACGACCACCGCCTCGCCCACCCCCTCGAGCGCGGTTAGCGCGGCGGTGATCTCGCCCAACTCGATGCGATACCCGCGGATCTTGACCTGCGCATCAGCGCGACCCACGTACTGCAACTGCCCATCAGCACCCCAGCGCACCAAATCCCCACTGCGATACATCCGCGCACCCGGCTGCCCGAACGGGCACGCCACAAACCGGGCGGCACTCAACCCAGGACGGCGCAGATAGCCCAACCCCACCCCGCGCCCGGCCACATACAGCTCCCCGACCACCCCGACCGGCACCGGCCGCAACCACCCGTCCAGCACGAACAGCGCCGCCCCGGGCACCGCCGCCCCGATCGGCGGCGCCCCCGACTTGGCCGCCAACGGGGTGCTGGCGGTGCTGAAGATGGTGGCCTCGGTCGGCCCATAGACGTTGACCATCACCCGCCCCGGCGCCCAGCGATCCACCAACTCCGCCCCCACCGGCTCGGCCCCCACCACCAGGGCCGTGCCCTCCAACCCCTGCGGCGACAGCATCCGCACCGCCGCCGTGGTCTGACTGAGCACCGTCACCTTCTCGGCCACCACCAGCGCATGCAGGTCCTTGGGTGAGCGGGCCACCGCATCAGAGACCACCACCAACCGGCCGCCGTGCAGCAGCGCCCCCCAGATCTCCCACACCGAGAAATCAAAGGCATACGAATGGAATTGGGTCCACACCTGCCCCGCCGCCAACGCCACCCCGACCGCGGGCGCATCGAAGAGCCGGGTCACATTCGCGTGGGTCACCGCCACCGCCTTGGGCGTCCCGGTGGTGCCCGAGGTGTAAATAATGTGCGCCACATCCTGCGGGGACGGCCCCGCAGGCGCCGTCGCGGGCCGGGTGTGCAGCGCGGGATCGGCCACATCGATGACCGGCAGGTGATGACCGGCCAGCTTCTCGGTCAGCGCCAAGGTAGTGACCGCGGCGATCGGGGCGGTGTCGGTGAGCATGAAAGCAATCCGCGCCCCCGGCAGCGCCGGATCGATCGGCAAATACGCCGCGCCCGCCTTGAGCACCGCCAGGATCGCCACGATCGCCTCGGCCGACCGCGGAAGGACCAACGCGACGGCTTCCCCCGGGCCCGCGCCGCGCTCAATCAACGCGTGCGCCAACCGGTTCGCCGCCTCATCGAGCTCGCGGTAAGACAACGACCGCCCCCCGAACGACACCGCCGGCGCCTCCGGGCGACGCGCCACCTGCGCGCCGAACAACGCCGGAATCGACACCGGCGTCCATGGCTGGCCCAACACCGCCCGATTACCGAACTCGTCCAACCTCACGTGTTCGCCCGCGTCCAACACGTCGACCGCCGACAGCGGGCAGCGCGGGTCGGTGGTCATGGCGGCCAGCAGCCGTTGCAGCCGATCGATCAGCGTGTCGACGGACGCCGCGTCGAAGACGTCGGTGTCGTATTCGACGCGCAGCCGCAGTTCGGTTCCCGGCTGGGCCTGGAAAGTCAACGGGTAGTGGGTGGATTCGCGGGTGGCGATGTTGGTGATGGCCAGCTCGTGCTCGCCCGACAGGGCGCTCGCGTCGATCGGGTAGTTCTCGAAGGCGAACAGGGTGTCGAACAGCGTGTCCTGACCGGTGATTCGGTGAATTTCGTTGAGCGCCAGGTGTTGGTGGTCGAGCGTGTGGTTGTAGGCGTCCCGCAACTGCTCGAGTAGATCGGCGGCCGTGGTCGCCGGGGTGATGTTCGCCCGCACCGGAACGGTGTTGATCAACAGGCCGACCATCGCCTCCGCGCCGGGCACCTCGGCCGGCCGGCCCGAGACGGTGGTGCCGAACGCGACGTCGTGCTGACCGGTAACCCAGCACAGCAGTTGCGCGTAGGCGGCCTGCAGCACCGTGTTGACGGTGGTGTGGCACGAGCGGGCCAGGTCGCTGACGGCCCGGGTGAGGTCGGCCGGCAGCGCGAACGTTCGAATACCCTGCTCCCCCAGCGTCATTCGGTCCTGGCGGCCGACCAGGGTCGGGGTGTCGAAGCCGGCGAACACCTCACCCCAGGCGGCGCGGGCGGCGTCGCGGTCACGGTCGGCCAGCCAGCTGACGAAGCCGCGGTAGGGGGCCGCCGCGGGCGGGCGCTGGCCGTAGTAGCCGGCGAAGATGTCCCCCAACAGAATTGGCATCGACCAGCCGTCGAGCACGATGTGGTGGTTGGTCAGCACCAGCCGGTGCTCGTCGGTCGCGGTGCGGATCAAGGCGACCCGGAACGGCGGCTGGTTGGCCAGGTCGCAGACCGCGGCCCGCTCGGCGGCGCACAGCCGCGCGATGCCCGCCTCGTCCTCGAGTTCGATGTACTGCCAGGCCGCCGCGGGATCGGCCGCGATGACCTGCACCGGCTCGTCGAACTGGTCGAAGAATCGGGCCACCAGATTCGGATGCCGTTTGACGACCCCACGCACCGCGTCGCGCAGGCGCTCGGGGTCGAGCGGGCCGGTGACGGTGATGTCGAGCTGTCCGGCGTAGAGGTCGCTGGAGTCCTCGCCGCCGCCCCGCACGGTGTTCGCGTGGAAGAGCAGCCCCTGCTGGACCGGGGTCAGCGGTAGCACGTCGGCGATGTCGTGGTGGCGCTGCAGCTGGTCGATCTGCTTTTGGTTGAGGCGGGCGGGCGCGATGTCCGACGGCGTCAGCCCGCCGCCGCCCGATCGCACGTGGGCGCAGACCCCGGCCAGGGCCTCGAACCACAGCCGGCTGAGCCGCGCGACCTGCTCGTCGTCCAGCGCGGACGGCGCCCACGTCCAATTGGCGTGCAGGCGCGGGCCCGCATCGGTGTCGACGGTGGCCGCGTTGAGTTCCAGCGTGTGCATCAATGGCATGGGGATCGCCGCGGCCGCGGCGGTGACCGGGCCCGGCACTGGCCGCCACATCTCGTCGGAGAGGGCGGCGGCGCCGCCCGGACGCCCGAGGTAGTTGAAACCGATCGGCGGGTCGTTCGCGTCCAGGTCGGCGTCGGCGTTCAGGTAGCGCAGCAGCCCGTAGGTCAGCGCGTCCGGGAGGGCGCGCAGCTGCTCCTTGGCGCCCTTGACCGCCGCGCCCAGCGCGGCCTCGCCGTTCACCACCTGCGCCCACGACAAGCCGCCCACGTTCACCGACACGGGATACTTGGCGGTGAACCATCCCACCGTGCGGGACAGGTCGACGTCGCGGCCCAGCTCCTCCTGGCGGCCGTGGCCCTCGACGTCGATGCCGACCGGCGCTCCGCCCAGGAATTCGGTGAGCGCGAGGGCGAACGAGATCAGCAGGATGTCCTGGATGCCGGCGTGGAAGGCCGCCGGCACCGCACCGAGCAGCATGCCGGTGGTTTCGGTGTCCAGCTCGACCGATAGCTGTCCGGCGGTGGCGAAGGTGTCCGCCTCGGGGCGGACCGCGGGCAGCGCCGCGGGAGTCGCCGCCACCCGCTGCCAGGCACCCAGCTGGTCCACCACGTCCGGGTGGCTCGCGCGCTCGGCAAGCCGCTCCGCCCATCGGGCGAACGACGTCCCCGCCGCGGGCAGCGCCACCGGCTGTCCCTGCCGGTGCTGGGCCCACGCGATGTTCAAGTCCTCCAACAGGATTCGCCAGGACACCCCGTCGACGGCCAGGTGGTGGACGATCACCACCAGTTGGCCGGTGGGGGCGACCCACAGCGCGCTGAGCATCGCCCCGGTGGCCGGGTTCAGCCGCGACCGGGCCTCGACCAACGCGGCGTCGGACAACTCGTCGACGGTGTGCAGGCAGTCGCGGGCATCGACCGAACCGGGCTCGGGCACCGTCAGCGACCAGTCGTCGCCGACCCGCAGGCGCAGCATGCCGTGCCGGTCGAGCAGGCCCTGCAACACCACCAGCGCGTCGGCCTCGGTGACGCCGGCGGGAGCCTGCACCAGCATCGCCTGGTTGAACTGATCGACGGCACCGTCCACCCCCTGCAGCCACCGGATGATCGGGGTCGCCGGCACCGGCCCGACGCCCTCGTCGATCACGGCGACTCCCCCGTCGGCCACCTCGGCCACCCGGGCCAGCCGGGCTACGGTCTGTTCGACGAAAATGTCGCGGGTGCGGCAGATCAGGCCGGCCGCCCGCGCGCGGGTGACGACCTGCATCGACGAGATGCTGTCGCCGCCGAGGTCGAAGAACGAGTCGTCGATGCCGACGCGGTCGAGCCCGAGCACCTGGGCGTAGATGCCGGCCAGGATCTCCTCGACGGCGTTGCCGGGCGCGCGGTAGCGGTCGCCGTCGGCGTATTCCGGGGCGGGCAGGGCGCGGGTGTCGAGCTTGCCGTTGGGTGTGAGCGGCAGCGCGTCGAGCGCGACCACGGCGGCGGGAATCATGTACGCCGGCAACCGCTCCGCCAGCGCGTCGCGCGCCCCGGCCGGATCGGCCGTTCCGGTGATGTAGGCGACGAGGCGCTTATCGCCGGGGCGGTCCTCCCGCGCAATCACCACCGCCTGCTCGACCCCGTCGAGCCAGGCCAGCGCCGCGCGCACCTCACCGAGCTCGATGCGGTACCCGCGGATCTTGACCTGCTCGTCGGCGCGGCCCAGGTAGTCCAGCTGCCCGTCGGCGCGCCAGCGCACCAGGTCCCCGGTGCGGTACATCCGGGCGCCTGCCCCGCCGAACGGGCAGGCCACGAACCGCGACGCGGTCAGGCCCGGCCGTTTCCAATATCCGCTGGCGACACCGGCGCCGGCCACGTACGCCCCACCGACCACCCCGGCGGGCACCGGCCGCAGCCACCCGTCGAGCACGAACAGCGCGCCCCCGGGCACCGGCGACCCGATGGGCACGACCCCGGACTCCGCCGACGCCGGCGTCAGGGGCTCGCTGACCGCCGCGTACACGGTGGCCTCGGTCGGGCCGTAGGCGTTGATCATCGCCCGGCCCGACCCCCACCGGTCCACCAGTTCGGCCGGGCACGCCTCGCCGGCGACCACCAGGGCGACGGACTCCAGCCCCTCGGGCCCCAACATCGCCGCCGCAGAAGGGGTTTGGCTCAACACGCTGACCCGTTCGGCGACCAGCAGTTCGTGGAAGTCTTCGGGCGAGCGGGCCACCGACTCGGGCACCACGACCAGCCGCCCGCCGTGCAACAGCGCGCCGAAGATCTCGTGGACCGAGACGTCGAAGGCCA
Source organism: Mycobacterium sp. ACS4054 (assembly GCF_001667275.1). Taxonomy (GTDB): domain Bacteria; phylum Actinomycetota; class Actinomycetes; order Mycobacteriales; family Mycobacteriaceae; genus Mycobacterium. The sequence goes on along the minus strand of NZ_LZHV01000055.1, from coordinate 148,065 downwards.
GCGAATGCCATTGCGACCACACCCCGGCGCGGGGCAGGCCGGCGTCCATGCGCGCCAGCAGTTGGGTCGCGTTCTGGTGGGTGACCGCGACGCCCTTGGGGACACCGGTGGTGCCGGACGTGTAGATCAGGTAGGCCAGGTCCGCCGGCCCCGGCGCCGTCAATGTCGTTCCGGGCCGGGGGGTTTCGTTGATGTCGATGATCGGCACGTCGTGGTCGGCGAGCCGGTCGGTGAGTTCGGCGGTGGTGATGACGGCCATCGGGGCGGCGTCGGCAAGCACGAATCCGATGCGCGACTCCGGCAGCGCGGGGTCGATCGGCAGGTAGGCCGCCCCCGACTTGAGTACGGCCAGGATCGCCACGATCGCCTCGGCCGAGCGCGAAAACAGCAGGGCCACGGACCGTCCGGGGCGCGCCCCGTGGCCGGCCAGCGCGTGGGCCAACCGGTCCGCGGCCTCATCGAGCTCGCGGTAGGTCATGGACCGGCCGTCGCAGACCAGCGCCACGGCCTCCGGTGTGCGGGCCACCTGCGCGGCGAACAGCGCCGGAATGGACACCGGCGCGGCGGCGGGGCCGGCCAGCGCCGCCCGGTTGCCCATCGCGTCGAGTAGGGCGTGCTCGGCCTCGTCGAGCAGATCCAGCGACGACAACGCCTGGGTGGGGTCGACGGTCATGGCCGTCAGCACCCGCTGCAGCCGCCCGACGAGGGACAGGATGCTTTCGGCGTCGAAAACGTCGGTGCGGAACTCCACCGTGCCGGCGAAGCCGGCGGGGTCGCCGTCCTCGGTCCAGCGCTCGGCCAACGAGAAGGTCAGGTCCATGCGGGCGGTTTGGGTGTCCACCGGCATCGGCGCGATGTCGACGTCGCCGAGGGACAGGCCGTTGACCGGGCCGCTGTCGTGCCCGGCGAAGTTCTGCCAGGCCAGCAGGACCTGGACCAGGGGATGGTGCGTCAGGCTTCGGGTCGGGTTGAGCCGCTCGACGAGCACCTCGAAGGGCACGTCTTGGTGTTCGTAGGCGGCCAGGCTGCGCTGCCGCACCTGGGCGATCAGGTCGGTGAAGGTGGGGTCGCCGCCTAGCTCATTCAGGTCGATCCGCAGCACCAGGGTGTTGACGAAGAACCCGACCAGGTCGTCGAGCGCGGGGTCGCGCCGCCCGGCGATCGGAAAGCCCAGCGCCACATCGGGACTGGCGCTGATCTTAGAGAGCAGCACCGCCAGGGCCGTCTGGACCACCATGAAGCTCGTGGCGTTGTGCTGGCGGGCCACCTCGCCCACGCCGCGTTGCAGTTCGGTGGGCCAGTCGATTTCGACGGTGGCGCCGCGCTGATCGGCCACCAGCGGGTAGGGCCGGTCCGTGGGCAGCGGCACCCGATCGGGCATGCCGGCCAGGGCCTCTTGCCAGTAGGCCAGCTGGGCGGCGATGGGGCTCTCGCGGTCGTCGCGCTGGCCGAGCTGCGCGCGCTGCCACAGCGTGTAATCCACGTACTGAACGGCCAAGGGCGACCAGCCGGGGGCTTGCCCGGAGCGCCGGCTGGCGTAGGCCATGCCCAGGTCGCGCACCAGCGGGGTGATCGACATCCCGTCGGCGGCGATGTGGTGCACCACGGCCACCAGCACGTGCTCGTCCTCGCCGACACGGAAAAGCGCTGCCCGCATGGGGATTTCGGCCGCCAGGTCGAATGTGTAGCGCGCCGTCGTGCCGATGGCCTCCTCGAGCCGGCCGGCCGACCAGTCGCGGGCGTCGACGATCTCCCAACCGAAGTCGGCCCGCTCGACGGGGAGCACCAGCTGCTGGGGCGTTCCCTCGGGCGCGGCGATCAGCGTGCGCAGGCTCTCGTGGCGGGCCACCACATCCGCCAGGGCCGCCCCGAGCGCTTCGGCATCGAGCCGTCCGCTCAGCCGCAGCGCGGCCGCCATGTTGTAAACCGGTGACGGGCCTTGCAATTGGTCGAGGAACCACAGTCGGTTCTGCGCGAACGACAACGGGATGACGGTGGGCCGCTCGGCGGCCACCAACGGCTCCAGCCCGCGGGCGCCCTCGCCGATCCGCAGCGCCAGCTGGGCGACCGTGGGTGCCTCGAACACAACGCGGACCGGGAGGGCCACGCCCAGGTTGCTGTTGATCGCGGCGACCAGGCCCATGGCCGAGATGCTGTCGCCGCCGAGTTCGAAGAAGGAGTCGTCGGTGCTGACGCGCTCGAGGCCCAGGACGTCGGCGTAGATGCCGGCCAGCACGTCTTGGGGGGGGGTGTGTGGGGCCCGGTAATGACCGGCGCTGTATTCGGGGGCGGGCAGCGCGCGGGTGTCGAGTTTGCCGTTGGCGGTCAACGGCAACGCCTGCAGGCCGACGATCGCGGTGGGCACCATGAACCCGGGCAACCGCTGGGCGAGCCGGGCGCGCACCGCGACCGGGTCGGCCGTGCCGGTGATGTAGCCGACCAGGCGCTTATCACCGGGGCGGTCCTCACGGGCGATCACCACCGCCTGCTCGACACCGTCGAAACCGGTTAGCGCGGCCTGGATCTCCCCCAACTCGATGCGATACCCACGGATCTTGACCTGCTCGTCGGCGCGGCCGAAGTATTGCAGTTGCCCGTCGTTGTTCCAACGCACCAAATCGCCGGTGCGATACATCCGCGTGCCGGCCCCGCCGAACGGGCAGGCCACGAATCGCGAGGCGCTCAGTCCCGCCCGACCCAGATACCCGGTAGCCACGCCGGATCCGGCCACGTACAACTCCCCGACCACCCCCTCGGGCACCGGGCGCAACGACTCGTCGAGCACGAACAGCGCCGCGCCGGACACCGGGGACCCGATCGGCGGTATCCCAGAACCGGCTCGCAGGGGGCTGCTGATCGCCACACACATCGTGGTCTCGGTCGGCCCATAGGCGTTGACCAGCACCCGCCCGGGCGCCCAGCGATCCACCACCTCCGGTGGGCAGGCCTCCCCGGCCATCACCAACGCCACACCCGCCAAACCGGCCGGGTCCAGCATCGCCACCGCCGACGGGGTCTGGGTCAGCACACTCACGCCCTGGGCGACCAGCACGGCATGGAAGTCCGGCGGTGAACCCGCCACCGACTCGGGCACCACAACCAGCCGCCCACCCCGCAACAGCGGGGCGAAGATCTCCCACACCGACACGTCGAAGGCCAGCGAGTGCGCGTGCGACCACACCCCCGGCGCCGGCAACCCGGCATCCATCGATCCGATCAACGCCGTCACGTTGCGATGCGTCACCCCAACGCCTTTGGGCGCACCAGTGGTGCCCGAGGTGTAGATCACATACGCCAACCCCTCGGCGTCCGGTTCCGCCAACACGGTGCCGGGCAGTGCGTCGAGGCGCCGATCGTCGACGTCGACGACGGGCACACCGTGGCCCTGGAATCGCCCGGCCAGATCAGCGGTGCTGACCGCGACCACCGGGGCCGCGTCACCGAGCATGAACTCGATCCGGGTATCCGGGGACGAAGGGTCGATCGGCAGGTAGGCCGCCCCGGTCTTGAGCACCGCCAGGATCGCCGCGATCGCTTCGGCCGACCGCGAAAACAGCAGTGCCACCGTCTGTCCCGGACCCGCACCGTGGTCCGTCAACAGGCGCGCCAACCGGTTCGACGCTGCATCCAGCTCGCGGTAGGTCACCGACACGCCCCCGCAGACCAGCGCCACCGCCTCCGGCGCGCGGGCCGCCTGCGCGGCGAACAACCCGGGCACCGACACCGATTCCGACACCGGCGCAGTCAAAACCGCCCGATTGCCAACCAGATCCAACCGAGCGCGCTCAGCGGCGTCGAGCACGTCCACCGACGACAACACCCGGCCGGAGTCGGCGGTCACGGTCGTCAGCACGCGCTGCAGGCGGTCGACGAGCGCCTCGATGGTGTGCGTGTCGAACACGTCGGTGCGGAACTCCACCCGGCCGCCGATGCCGGCCGGCTCGCCGTTCTCGTCCCAGCGCTCGGCGAGGGAGAGCACCAAATCCATTCGGGCGGAATCGCTGTCGAGCGGCACGGAGCTCACCTCGAGGTCGCCGAGGGCCAAACCGGCGGCGGGATCGTCGTGCCCGGCGAAGTTCTGCCAGGCCAACATCACCTGCACGAGCGGGTGATGGGTGAGGCTTCGGGTCGGGTTGATCCGTTCCACCAGGAGCTCGAACGGCACGTCCTGATGTTCGAAGGCCTCCAGGCTGCGTGTCTGAACCCGTCCCAGCAGTTCGGTGAAGCTGGGGTTGCCGGCCAGGTCGATGCGCAGGACCAGCGTGTTGACGAAGAAGCCGACGAGTGGGTCGAGCGCACGGTCACGGCGGCCGGCGATCGGGAAGCCCACCGAAACATCGGCGCTGGCACTGATTTTCGATAACAGCACCGCCAGGGCGGCCTGCACCACCATGAAGGTGGTGGCGTTGTGTTCGCGGGCCACCCGGCGGACCTGCTGCTGCAGCTGGGCCGGCCAGTCCACGGCGACGCTGGCGCCGCGCTGATCGGCGATGGGTGGGTAGGGCCGGTCGGTGGGCAGTTGCAATCGCTCGGGCATGCCGGCCAGGGTGTCCTGCCAGTACGCCAGCTGGGCGGCGATGGGGCTGACGGTGTCGTCCAGTTCGCCGAATTGCGCGCGCTGCCACAGCGTGTAGTCGACATACTGCACCGGCAGGTCGGCCCAACCGGGGGCCCGCCCCGCGGACCGGCTGGTGTACGCCACGCTCAAGTCCGCGGCCAGCGGTGTGAGCGACAAGCCGTCCGCGGCGATGTGGTGCACGACGATCACCAGCAGGTGTTCCCGCTCGCCGAGGGCGAAAAGCCTTGCGCGCAGCGGGGCCTCGGTGGCCAGGTCGAAGGCGTAGTGCGTGGTCGCCTCGACGGCCTCGTCCAGCTCGCCCGCCGAGAATGCGGTGGCATCGACGACGTCCCAGCCGAAATCGACGTCGTCGGCGGGGATTACCACCTGCTGGGGCGTTCCCTCGCGCGCGGGGAATACGGTGCGCAGGCTCTCGTGGCGGCGCACCACGTCGGCCAGGGCCGCGCGCAGCGCGTCGGCATCGAGGCTTCCGGTCAGCCGCAGCCCGGCCGCCATGTTGTAGATGGGCGACGGCCCCTGCAACTGCTGGATGAACCACAATCGGCTCTGGGCGAACGACAGCGGGATCACCGCCGGCCGCTCGGCGGCCACCAGTGGCTGCAGGCGGCCGACGCCCTGGTCGATGCGCGGCGCCAGCTGCGCGACCGTCGGCGCCTCGAACACCACGCGCACCGGCAGTTCGGTGTCCAGGGAACTGTTGATCGCCGCGACGAGGCGCATCGTGGAAAGCGAATCGCCGCCGAGGTCGAAGAACGAGTCATCGACGCCGACGCGGTCGACGCCGAGCACGTCGGCGTAGATGCCGGCGAGGATCTCCTCCACCGCGGTGGTCGGGGCCCGGTAGTTGTCGACGTCTCGATAGTCCGGCGCCGGCAGGGCGCGGGTGTCGAGCTTGCCGTTGACCGTCATGGGCAGCGCGGGCAGCGCGACGATCGCCGCCGGGACCATGTAAGCCGGGAGTCGCTCGGCCAGCGCGGCCCGGGCCGTCGCGACGTCGACCGCTCCGGTGACGTAACCCACCAGGCGCAAGGCGGCGGGGCTGTCCTCGCGGGCGACGACCACCGCCTGCTCGACGCCCGCCAAACCGCTTAGCGCCGCTTGGATCTCGCCGAGTTCGATGCGGTAGCCGCGGATCTTGACCTGCTCGTCGGCGCGGCCCAGGTAGCGCAGCTGCGCGTCGGGACCCCAGCACACCAGGTCGCCGGTGCGATACATGCGGGTTCCGGGCGCACCGAACGGGCACGCCATGAAGCGGGACGCGGTCAACGCGGATCGGCGCCAGTAGCCGACGCCCACCCCGTCACCGGCCAGGTACAGCTCGCCGACCACCCCGGCCGGCACGGGCCGCAGCCATTCGTCGAGCACGAAGAAGGCCGCGCGCGTGACGGGCGAGCCGATCGGGGGGAAGCCCGATCCCGCCCGCAACGGCGCACTCTTGCACGCCCACATCGTGGTTTCGGTCGGACCGTAGACGTTGACCATGGTTCGCCCGGGCGCCCAGCGATCCACCAACTCGGGCGGGCAGGGCTCGGCACCGATCACCAGCGCGGTCCCGTCCAAACCGTCGGTGGGCAGCATGCCCACCGCCGAAGGGGTTTGGGTCAGCACCGTCACGCCCTCGCGCACCAGCAGGGCGTGGAAATCCTCCGGTGAACGCGAGACCGGCTCGGGCACCACCACCAGGCGTCCGCCGTGCAGCAGGGCGCCCCAGATCTCCCACACCGAGAAGTCGAAGGCGTACGAGTGGAATTGGGTCCACACCTGTTCCGGCCCCAGCTCGATGCCGATCTCCAGGGCGTCGAACAGCTGGGCGACGTTGTGTTGCGTCACCGCAACGCCTTTGGGCACGCCGGTGGTGCCGGACGTGTAGATGATGTGCGCCAGGTCGTCGGGTGCCGGCGCCGGCGGCGCCGTGCCGGGCTGGTCGTCGACGGCGGGGTCGTGCACGTCGACGACCGTCAGGTCGAACCCGTCCAGCCGGTCGGCCAGCGCGGCGGTGGTGACCGCCGCGATCGGCGCCGCGTCGGTGAGCATGAACTCCAGCCGGGCCGCGGGTAGGGCCGGGTCGATCGGCAGGTAGGCGGCCCCGGACTTGAGCGCGGCCAGGATCGCCACGATCGCCTCGGCCGACCGCGAAAACAGCAGCGCCACCCGTTCGCCCGGCCGCGCGCCGTGGTGAATGAGCAGCCGCGCCAAGCGGTTTGCCGCCTCGTCCAGCTCGCGGTAGGTCATTGACCGGCCCTCGCAGACCAGCGCCACCGCGTCGGGCGTGCGGGCCGCCTGCGCGGCGAACAGCGACGGAACCGACACCGGCGTGGCCGGCCGGCCCAGCACGCCCGCGTTGCCCCACTCCTGCAGGCGCGCGTGCTCGCCGGCATCGAGCAGGTCCACCGACGACAACCTGCGCTGCGGCTCGGCGGTGACCGCCGTCAACAGCCGCTGCAGCCGCTCGATCAGTCCCTCGACGGTCTTGCCGTCGAAGATGTCGGTGCGATACTCGGCCGTCACGGCGATGCCGGCGCGCTGACCGGATTCGGTCCAGCGCTCGGCCAGCGAGAACGTCAGGTCCATGCGAGCGGTGTTGGTGTGCAACGGCATTGGGGTGACCTGCAGGTCGCCCAGGGCCAGCCCGCCGGCGGGGGCGGCGGCCTCCCCGGGGAAGTTCTCCCAGCCCAGCAGCACCTGGATCAGCGGATGATGGGTCAGGCTCCGGGTGGGGTTGAGCCGCTCCACCAGCAGTTCGAAGGGGACGTCCTGGTGTTCGAAGGCGGCCAGGCTGCGGCGGCGCACCTGCGCCAGCAGCTCCGCGAACGTCGGGTCCCCCGCCAGGTGGACCCGCAGCACCAACGTGTTGACGAAGAATCCGATCAGGTCATCGAGCGCGGGCTCGGAGCGCCCGGCGATCGGGAAGCCCACTGCCACATCGTCACTGGAGCTCACCCGCGCGAGCAGCGCCGCGAACGCGGCCTGGATCACCATGAAGCTGGTCGCGTTGTGCTCGCGGGCGACCCGACGGAGGTGTTGCTGCAACTCCGCCGGCCAGTCCACGGCCAGGCGGGCGCCGCGGTGGTCGGCGACCGGCGGGTAGGGCCGGTCGGTGGGCAGCTGTAGGCGTTCCGGCAGGCCGGCGAGCGCGTCCGTCCAGAAGTTCAACTGGGCCGAGATGCGGCTGCCGTCGTCCTCCACGTCGCCGAGATGCGCGCGCTGCCACAGCGTGTAGTCGGCGTACTGCACCGGCAGCGGGGCCCAGTCGGGCGCCTCCCCCGCGCACCGGCTGGCGTATGCCACCCCGAGGTCGCGCGCGAACGGGGTGATCGACCAACCGTCGGCGGCGATGTGGTGCACCGCGACGGCCAGGATGTGTTCGTCGGCGCTGACGGTGAAAAGCACCGTGTGCAAGGGACTTTCGTTTGCCAGGTCGAAGGTGTACCGGGCCGCCTCGGCAATGCGTTCGCGCAACCGGTCTTCCGGCCAGCCGCGGGCATCGACGAGGTCGCAGGCGAAGCCGATTCGCTCGGCGGGAACCACCACCTGCCGCGGGGTTCCGTCGGTTGCCGCGAACACCGTGCGCAGGCTTTCGTGGCGGGCCACCACGTCGGCCAGCGCCGCACCGAGGGCTCCGGCGTCCAGGCGTCCGCGCAGGCGCAGCGCGACCGTGACGTTGTATATCGGTGAGGGGCCCTGGAATTGGTCGATGAACCACAGCCGGCTCTGGGCGAAGGACAGGGGAATAACCTCGGGGCGCTCCCCCGCCGCCAGCGGCTGCGGGCGGTTCGCTTCGTCGCGGATGAGCAGCACCAACTCGGCGACGGTGGGCGCGTTGAAAACGGCCCGCACGCCGAGGTTCGCGTTCAGGCTGCTGTTGACCGCGGCGATCAATCGCATCGCCGACAGCGAGTCCCCGCCCAGGTCGAAGAACGAGTCGTCGACGCCGACCCGCTCCAGCCCGAGCACCTGACCGTAGATGCCGACCAGGATCTCCTCGAGGGCGGTGGCCGGGGCGCGGTAGCGGTCCACGTCCTGGTAGTCGGGTTCGGGCAGGGCCTTGCGGTCGAGCTTGCCCGAGGAGGTGAGCGGGAATTCCTCAAGCGCCACAATGTGTGTCGGCACCATGTACTCGGGCAGCCACGCGTTCAGCCGATCGCGCACCTCGCCGATCTTGGTGTTGGTGCGGGGGTCGTTGGCGTGGCTGGTGCGGTGCCGGGTGCCGGACGGCGGCAGGTAGAGGTCGGTCATGGGCGCGCCCGGCTGGTCGCCGTCGTCGACGAAGACCGCGCTGAGCGTGCCGCGCTGAGCGCCCCAGGTCACCGCGACCCGATAACCGATGGCCTCGCCGATGCGGTGTAGTTCCTCGGCGACGGCGGCGTCGGGGGCGGCTTGGCTGAGCGCGTCGGCCACCGGTTGGCCCGCGGCGAGCGCGGATTCGACGCCGACGTCGGTGGCCACTCCCGCCTGGGGGATGTCGGTGACGCGGACGACGGCGGGACGCCGCGACGCCAACTCGTCGCGCAGGCCGGCCAGGCCCGCGCGCCGGGCCCACGGCCAGGTGGGTGCGGTCGCCACCGAGCGGACCGCGGCGGGCGCCTTGTGGATGACCACGTCGTAGCGGAACCGGTTCAGTTCGTTGTCGGCCAATCCGCGTTTGACTTGGATGTCGAGCCCGCCTGCGGCCGGGCAGGTGAGGGCCCAGGTGGTGAAAAACTCCGGCGCCAAAAGCAATTCGGTCTCACCGAGCACGGCGTGGCGCACACGCTGGCGAATTTCGGCGGCGTCGGTGTCACCGGCGGCCTCGCCGGCCCGGGTCAGCACGATCGCGGTCTGGAACGCGCCCTGCAGGGCGTGGTTGCGCACGTCGCCGATGAACAACGCCCCGCCCGGCGCCAGCAGAGTCATCGCGTTATCGATCACCTCGGCGAGATAGCCCGCGTTGGGGAAATATTGGACGACCGAGTTGACGACGATGGTGTCGAAGTGTCCCCGCGGCAGGTGATCCGTGACATGGGCCGGCTGGGTCAGCAGCTCGACCCGGTCGCGCCACTGGGGTTGTAATTGCTCCAGCGAGCGCGCCAGGTTGTCGATGGCCACCGGCGAGAAATCCGTGGCGACATACTGTTCGGTCCGCGGGGCGATCTGGGATAGCAACAATCCCGAACCCGCGCCGATCTCGAGCACGCGCCGCGGCTGGAGGGCCATGATGCGATCCACGGTCGCGGCACGCCACTCGATCATCTCCTCGAGCGGGATCGGGTCGCCGGTGTAGCTGCTGTTCCAGCCGCGGAAGTCCATGCCGAAGCCGGATTCGAGTTCCGCGCCGTACAGGTCGTCGTACAGGTCCTGCCACTCTTCGACGTTGTCCGCGTCATGGTCGGCGCTGGTGTTGTGATCCAGCGTGACGTAGGCGACCAGATGCGAACCGGCGGCGCCGTCGCGGACGGTCACGGCGGCCTGGGTGACGTGCGGGCAGGCCAGCAGGGTGTTTTCGATCTCGCCGAGCTCGATGCGCTGGCCCCGCAGCTTGATCTGGGCGTCGGCGCGGCCGACGAAGTCCAGGTCCCCGTCGCGGGTCCAGCGCACCAGGTCGCCGGTGCGGTACATCCGTTCCCCCACGGCCCCATAGGGATTCGCGACGAACCGTTCCGCGGTCAGGTCGACCCGCCCCATGTAGCCGTGCGCCAGCGCGGGACCGCTCACATACAGCTCGCCCACCACCCCGATCGGGGCGGGTCTGAGCCAGGCGTCGAGCACCATGGCGCACACGCCCGGGATGGGGCGGCCGATGCGCACCGGGCCGTCGGCCGACAGCGGCGCGCTCGAGGTGATCCAGATGGAGGCTTCGGTGGGACCGTAGACGTTGAACAAGCGCCGACCCGACGCCCAGGCCGCCACCAACTCCGCCGGGCAGGCCTCGCCGCCGACCATCAGCCTGTCGAAGCCGTCCAGCCGGGCTCGATCCAGCGACGAGAGCACCGTCGGGGTCAAAAAAGCCGCGTTGACGCGCTGGCTCTGCAGCAACGCGGTCAACGGCTCCCCCGCGTATACCTGCGGCGGTGCCACCACCAGCGCCGCCCCCGATCTCGCCGCCAACAACATCTCACCGATCGACGCGTCGAAGGTCGGCGAGGCCACCATCAGCACCCGCGTGTGGGCGGTCAGGCCGCACGAATCGCGTTGCGCCGTAGCCCATCCCAGCAGGCCCGAGTGGCTGACCACCACGCCTTTGGGGGCGCCGGTCGAGCCCGACGTGAAGATCACATAGGCGGTGTCCCGTACCGTCAGGGGCGCCGATCGTTCGGCTTCGGTGATCGGCTGGGCGCTGCGCCCGGACACGTCCAGCGCATCGATGCGCAGCACCGGACGGCCCCCGGCGCCCGCCAGTTCGTCGGTGCCACAGGTCAATACGCAGACCGCCCCGGCGGCGTCCAGCACGGTGGCGACGCGCTCGACGGGGTGGTCGGAGTCCACCGGCACGTACACGCCGCCCGCCTTTGCCACCGCCCACCAAGCGACCACCAATTCGACACAACGATCGATGGCCACCCCCACCGCGCGCTGTGGGCCCACGCCGGCGTCGATCAGCGTCCGCGCCAGTCGCGTCGACCACTCGTCGATCTCGCGGTACGACAGCTGTCGTTCACCGTCGATCACCGCCGCCGCGTCCGGGTTGGTCGCCACCGCCGCCGCCAACAGCTCCGGCGCCACCGCGACCGGTGCGGTGACACCGGCGCCGGACAGCCGGGCCAGTACCAGGTCTCGCTCGTCGCGGTCGAGCAGTTCGATGGCCGATAGGCGCCGGTTGGGATCCGCGGTCATCGCCGCCAGCACCCGCCGGAACCGGTCGACGAGCGCCTCGATGCTCGCGGCGTCGAACACGCCGGTGTCGAACTCGACGTGCAGGCCGAGTTCGCGGCCCGGCAGAGCCTCCATGGTCAGGGGGTAGTGGTTGTACTCGCGGTTGGTGAAGTCGGCGATCGACAGCCCGTCCGGACCCAGCTGCATGCCGTCGCCGATCGGGTAGTTCTCGTAGACGAACAGGGTGTCGAAGAGCTGCTCGTGGCCGGTGAGGCGATGAATGTCGCTGAGCGCCAGGTGTTGATGCTCGAGCGTGTCGTTGTTGGCGTCCTGCAGCTGGCGCAGCAGGTCCGCGGCGGTGGTGGTCGCGGTGATGTTGGCCCGCACCGGCACGGTGTTGATCAGCAGCCCCACCATGGATTCCGCCACTTCGAGCTGGCCCACGCGAGACCGTGGGGTGCCGAAGACGACGTCGCGCTGGCCGGTCAGCGAGGTCAGCAGCAAGGCCCACGCACCCTGCAGGACTGTGCTGACGGTGGTGTGGCAGGAGCGCGCCAAATCGGCGAGGGCGCTGGTGGTTTCCTCCGGCACGCGGAACACCGCGGCGCCGCGCTGCCCTTGCCCCAGTCGATCCGTGGGGGCGACCAATGTGGGCGTCTCGAAGTCGGCGAGCACGGCGGCCCAAGCCGCGCGGGCCGCGTCGAGGTCCCGATCGGCCAGCCAGGTGACGAAGCTGCGGTAGGGCGCGGCCGCGGGCAGGCGCTCGCCGTAGTAGGTCGTGAAGATTTCGCGCAGCAGGATCGGCAGCGACCAGCCGTCGAGCACTATGTGGTGGTTGGTAAGCACCAGCCGATGCCGCGTCGCCGCGGTGCGCACCACCGCGACCCGCAACGGCGGCTGGTCGGCCAGGTCGCGGACCGCGGCGCGCTCGTCGGCGCACAGCCGCTCGATCTGCTGCTCGGTGTCGAGGGCGACGTATCGCCACGGCACCACAGGATCGGCGGGAATGATCTGCACCGGCTCGTCGAACCGCTCGTAGAACCGGGCCGCCAGGTGCGGGTGCCGGTTGATCACCGTGCGCACCGCGTCGTGCAGGCGCTCGGCGTCGAGGGGGCCTTCGAGCGTGAAATCCAGCTGCACCGCGTACATTTCGTCGCCGCCGGTGCTGGAGTGGAACAGCAGGCCCTGCTGCAGCGGGGACAGCGGGAGGATATCGGCGACGTCGTAGCGCTGGTGCAGCTCGTCGATCTGCCGCTGGCTGAGGCGGGCGGGCGCGATGTCCGACGGCGTGAGCCCGCCGCCACCGGCCCGCACGTGCGCGCAGATGCCGCGCAGGGCGTCGAACCACAGTTGGCTCAGCCGGCCGACCTTTGCCTCGTCGAGGACCGACCACGCCCAGGTCCAGTTGGCGTGCAGCTGCGGCCCCTCGTCGGTGTCGACGGTGCCGGCGTCGAGTTCGACGGTGTGCGCCAACGACATTGAGATCGCGGCGGCGGCCTCCGTCAGGGACAGGCTTTGCGGGTCCAGCCGCCACAGTTCATCGGACAGTTCGGTCCCCGCGACGAGGCGCCCCAGATAGTTGAACCCGATCGACGGGTCGGCGCCGTCCAGCGCGACATCGCCGTTCAGGTAACGCAGCACGCCGTACGTCAGCGGGTGCGGCACCGCGCGAAGCTGTTCCTTCGCGTCCTTGATCGCGGTGCCCAGCGCCGGCTCGCCGGCCAGCACCTGGTCCCAGGACGGCCCGCTGATCGCCAGCGACACAGGGTATTTGGTGGTGAACCAGCCGACCGTGCGGGACAGGTCTACATCGGGTGCGAGTTCCTCGTGACGGCCGTGGCCCTCGACGTCGATGCCGACCGGGCCGGCACCATCCCCCAGGAACTCCGCCCACGCCAACCCGAATGCGATCAGCAGAATGTCTTGCACGCCGGCGTGAAAAGCCGCGGGCGCCTCGCCGAGCAGCGTGCGCGTCGCCTCGACATCCAAAGCCGCCGATAACTTCCCGGCGGTGGCGTAGGTATCGGCGTCGGGACGGGGCGCCGGCAGGGCGGGCGGGGTGGCCGCGATCCGCTTCCAGGCGGCCGCCTGTTCGACGACCCCGGGCCGTCGCGCGTGTTCGTCGAGCAGCCTCGCCCATCGCGCGAACGACGTCCCACCCGCCGGCAAGGAGGGTGGGTGTCCGTCCCGCTGCTGGACCCAGGCGATGTTCAAGTCCTCCAACAGGATTCGCCACGACACGCCGTCGATGGCCAGATGGTGAACGATCAAGACCAGCTGGCCGGTGGGCCGGACCCACAGCGCGCTGAGCATCGCCCCGGTGGCGGGGTTCAGCCGCGATCGCGCCTCGAGCAACGCCGCGTCGGACAACGCATCCACCGACCGCAGGCACCCGGCAGCGTCGACGGATCCGGGCTCGGGCACCCACAAGGACCACCCGTCGCCGTCGTCGACGCGCGCCCGCAGCACGGCGTGCCGGTCCAGCACGGCCTGCAGCACGGCCGCCACGTCGGCCTCCTGCGCTCCGGCGGGTGCCTGCAGCACCATCGTCTGGTTGAACTGATCGATCGGGCCGCTCGCCGTTTCCAGCCAGCGGATGATCGGGGTGGCCCGCACCGGCCCGAGGCCCGCGCCGACGACCGCGGGCTCGCCGTCGGTCACCCCGGCCACCCGGGCCAGGCGGGCGACGGTCTGCTCGACGAAGACGTCCCGGGGCCGGCACGTCAGGCCGGCGGCGCGAGCTCGCGAGACCACCTGCAGCGCCAGGATGCTGTCGCCGCCGAGTTCGAAGAAGGAGTCCTCGGCGCTGACGCGGTCCAGCCCCAGGACTTCGGCGTAGATGGTGGCCAGCAGGTCTTCGGTGGGGGTGTGCGGCGCCCGGTAGTCGGTCCCGGCGTAGTCCGGGGCCGGCAGGGCGCGGGTGTCCAGCTTGCCGCTGGCGGTCAACGGCAACGCCTGCAGCCCGACGATCGCGGTGGGCACCATGAACCCCGGCAATCGGTGGGCAAGCCCGGCCCGCACCGCGACCGGGTCGGCAGTGCCGGTGATGTAGCCGACCACGCGCTTATCACCGGGGCGGTCCTCCCGGGCGATCACCACCGCCTGCTCGACACCATCCAAAGCGCCTAGCGCCGTTTGGATTTCACCCAGCTCGATGCGATACCCGCGGATCTTGACCTGCTCATCAACCCGGCCCAGATAGCGCAACTGCCCGTCGGCACCCCAACAGGCCAAATCCCCGGTCCGATACATCCGCGCACCGACCCCGCCGAACGGACACGCCACAAACCGCGCACCGGTCAAGCCCGCCCGGCCCAGATAGCCGACGCCGACCCCGGAACCGGCCACATAGAGTTCACCGACCACCCCCGCCGGCACCGGACGCAACCAGCCATCCAGCACAAACAACGCCGCCCCGGTCACCGGCACCCCAATCGGCGGCACCCCCGACCCCGCAGTCAACGGCGCGCTGATCGCCACACACATCGTGGTCTCGGTCGGCCCATAGGCATTGACCACCACCCGACCCGGCGCCCAGCGATCCACCACCTCCGGTGGGCAGGCCTCCCCGGCCACCACCAGCGCCACCCCGTCCAGGCCGGCCGGATCCAGCATCGCCGCCGCCGACGGCGTTTGGGTCAACACCGTCACGCCCTCAGCGATCAGGACCTCGTGCAGCTCCTCTGGCGCCCGCGCGGTGTCCGCACCGACCACGACCACTCGGCCCCCACGCAACAACGGGGCGAAGATCTCCCACACCGACACATCGAAGGCCAACGAATGCGCATGCGACCACACCCCCGGTGCGGGCAACCCCGCATCCAACGAGGCGATCAACGCCGTGACGTTGCGATGGCTCACCCCAACACCTTTGGGCACACCCGTGGTCCCCGACGTATAGATCACATACGCCAGCCCCTCGGCGTCGGGCTCGGGCAGCACCACGTCGGGCGCATCGTCAACGCGGGGATCATCCACATCGATGATCGGCACGCCGCGCCCAGCCAGCCGCCCGGCCAGATCCGCGGTCGTGAGCACCGCCACCGGACCGGCATCGGCGAGCAGGAACCCGATCCGCGCGTCCGGAGACCCGGGATCCATCGGCACATACCCCGCCCCGGCCTTGAGCACCGCCAGCATCGCCGCGATCGCCTCGGCCGACCGCGGCAACATCAGCGCCACAACCTGACCCGGGCCCACCCCACGCGACATCAAATACCGCGCCAACCGCGTGGAGGCCGCATCCAACTCGGCATAACTGACCGACACACCGGCACCCGAGACCGCCACCGCCCCCGGTGCCGCCGCCGCCCGCTCGGCAAACAACCCCGGCACCGACACCGACCCCGACACCGGCCGCGTCAAAACCCCTTGATTACCCAGCGCTTCCAGCCGAGCCCGCTCGCCCGAAGCCACCACATCGACCGACGACAACACCCGCGCCGGGTCGTCCGCCATCGCGATCAACAACCGCTGCAGACGCGCCACCAGGTCCGTGGCGTCGAAGTTCGAAAAGGGTTGTCCGACACCGACTGTGCTGAGGAGTTGCTGGTCGCCGAATCCGAGGAAGAACAGCCCGAAGTGGCCCACCGGGCCGAAGGTGGTGTAGGTCGCGGTGGCCGGGACGCCGCCGAGGCTCAGGGTCATCCGGGCGGGGACGAAGTTGACGACCACCCGATTGGACGCCTGGGGTGCGCCGCGGAAGCCGCCGTCGCTACCGAGCATGTGCACGGGGAACCGCTGGTGCCGCATCGCCTCTCGCGACCGGGTGTCGACTTGCCGAAGAAAGTCGGCGACGGTGGCCGTCGGCGGTGCGTTCAGGACCAGGGGCACCACCCCGGCGAGCATGCCGGGATGCGTCTTGGACGCCGGGTCCAACCGGCGGCTCACCGGGAAGTCGAGCACCACTTCGTCCGAGTTGTCGGCGCGGAAGGCGCGTACCAGGAGCGCGCAGGCGGCGGTGAGGACCGACGATCGGCGGATGCCCAACGCCTTGGACAGCCGCTTGACGACATCGACCACCGACGAGTCCAATTGGACCGGCACCGAGGGGGCATAGGGATCGCGCGCACTGGAGGCGTCGGTGAGCCGGTAGTCCGATTCGCTGGCCGAAGGAAGATGCTCGGCCCAATACTCCTGATCGGCAACGTAATCCGCGGACGCCGCGTACTCCAACTCGCTGCTGACCAGGTCGCGCAACGAGCCGAAGAAGGCCGGAGAAATCGGCGACCCGGCGGCGAGGGCGGAGTAGACGGCCGCGATCCGGCGGCCGATCAAGGCGATGCCCAAGCCGTCCATCGCTATGTGATGGCAGCGGCTGAACCAGTAGTACTCGGCGGGCCCGGTCTGGAACAGGTGGAAGGTGATCATCGGGCCGGCGAGCGACATCGGCGTTCGCTGGATGGACGAGGCCATCTCACGGGCGTCGCGCTCGGGATCCGGGGAACCGGCGAGGTCGTAGAAGTCCAGATCAACATCCGGGTTGTCGATCGCCCTCTGGAAGACCTCGCCGTCCACCTCGAAGAAGCGGGCCCGCAGGCTCTCGGCCTCCCCCACCACCTTGCGCATGGCCTGCTCGAACAGGGCGCGGTCGATTGCGCCGTCGATGTGGACCAGCACGCCGAGCTGCCACGCCACATCGAAGTGACCCGTCTGCAGCGCCAGCCAGATGTCCAGCTGCGCCCGCGTCAGCGGAAGCGCGCGGTCACCGAGTTCCACTAATTTCCCCCCAAAGCCCCACCCGGTCCTTCATACCTAGGCGGTCTATACATCACAAACTAGGAGCGGGAAGCGCTTTGCGCATGCTCTTGAGACGAGTGTCGGGCCGGTTCTGTTCGACGGAGCCGGCGACGGGCTGTGTCGGTCCAGATAATTGACTACCGCGATAAATTCGCCGTCGCCTTCGTCGAGCCGCAACGGACCACCTCCTACACCGAAGATGCGAACTGCATGGGCGTCGCGCGCGGCGTGAAACCGCGTGCAGTGCTTCAGGATTGGCCGCCATTTTGACCAGTGCGTCGACCCGCCCACCGACATGACGCGCGTGCCGATGGGCTTCGCGGGGATCCCCGTCGGGATGTGAGTCATGGCTGCGGTTCTGGCCCCAGCCGTTTCCCCGGCCCGATCCGCAATACCGCCTCCAACGCTACCGGCAACCCGGCGACCGCGCCCGCCGCCCCCAGGGATTTTCGTCAGCGCAGCACCGAACCTGGAGCGTGCCTGCGCGACGAGCTGGGATGTCGTGGCCCCACGGCCGCCGTCCACCAACGATGCCACCGCCAACCTGTGAATTTCCCTCCAAGAGAAGCGAATCGCAGCCTCCGAATGGCCGAACGCTAGCGAAACGAACGTTGTCATTTGCCGGAGCGCGGTCGTAAACGGTTGCTGGCCTCACGTCCCGTCCGTTGCGGCCGCTCCAGTCCGGCGGGCGCGCAGACTTCGCTGCTGCAGCTGGAGCGCGCGGATCAGCACCGCGAGCCCGCCACGGGTTGCTTGCCGCGACGGTTTCACCGGGATGGCTGGTGACACCGACAGCCGACGGCGTGCCGTTGCTACCGCGCGCCTCACCTCCGTGGGCCGGGCGCTTGGCTGTGACTGACTTCACGCGCCTCCCAACGACACCGTTCATCCCTGATTCGCGCAGCGGTAACGCTCGAACGCGTTGCAGTAAAACGGTATTCGCGACGTCGCCCCGGCCCCCCGGGCCGGACACAGCGCCGTTTAAGTTCCACGAGGCACGGGTAGAGCTGCGGCAATGTGGGGGTCGGTGATGGGGCTCGGGATTCTGGCGGCCCTCAATCCTGTGCGACTCGGGCTGGCCCTGCTGATGATCTCCCGGCCGCGGCCCGGACCGAACCTGCTCGCTTACTGGGCCGGCGGTCTGACCGTGTGCGTGCCCGAGCTGCTCGCTCCCCTGATGCTGCTCAACTTCACGTCGACGTTCGGTTCGGTTGGGCACGGCGCGTCCGCCAAGGCCACGAGCTCCATGCTTCCCCATATTCAAATCGGCCTCGGCGTGCTCGGGCTGTCCCTCGCCGCGCTGATGGCCATGCGTTTCTCGACACGTCAACGCGCACGAACGCCCGCCGATGGGACCCCGGATGCGCCGATCGCGGTGCCGCGGTTCCTCAGCCGCGCGCAAGGCGCCGAGGACGGCCGGGGCATCCGGCGCCTGCTGCATCGGGCACGCCGCGCATGGGACCGGGGATCGCTGTGGATCGCGTGGGTGATCGGCCTGATATCGGTACCCGTCGACGGGGTGCTGTTCATCCTGGCGATCATCGTGGCCTCGAGGGCTGCGATCGCGACCCAGGTCAGCGCCTCGATCGCGTTCGTCCTGCTGATGTATTCCGTCGTAGAACTGATCCTGGTCGGCTATCTGGCCGCGCCGGCGCGCACTCACGACCTACTGCGGCGGCTGCACGACTGGGTCCGTGCCTACCACCGGCAGATCCTGGTCACCGTCTTCACGGTGGTCGGGGTCTCCCAGCTCGCCCAGGGAATGCATCTGCTCTGAGCGGCTCGCCGAGACTTCGTGGGCCTCGATGACTTTCCTGACCGACCTTCTGCAAAAGCGAGACGTCCTCTGGCCGCTCGAATAGCCTCAAAAATGTCCGATTGGCGGGGCTGGTCCGACCTAGCTATGAGGGCGGCCCACCGGGGCTGCGACGACAAAGGAAACAGCATCACGATGACGCCCGATCACCTCGACCGCACCCCTGCGCCCAAACTGAGAAAGTTGCCCGCCGCAACCGTTCTCGCCGGTGGGTTGGCGATGGTTGTCATGGGGCTCACCGCTGCGACGGCCAACGCAGACCCCGCACCGCTCGACCCCCCAAGCCCAACCGTTACCGCAACCCTGCCCCCAACACCCCCTCCGGGAAGGGCAGGATCGGACCTCTGTAACGCTGTCGACAATGCGCCGCCTGACCACCACCCGAACAGCTTGAGCGGCTGCTAGGACGCGCCGCGCCCGGCCCGCGACGGATTCGGTAATCGCCTGCCGCTCGTGATCGCGGGACGATAGAAAGGCATCTGCGTTTCGTTTGCCTGCCGCGTTGGGAGCGCTCGTGATCACTTTGGACCGCTTGGTCAACGTGCTGGGCGGTTACGGGGTGCGCTTGGTCTGGTCTTCGGCGCCCAGGTCGACCGAGCTGCGCAGCGTGGCCATTCACGAGGGCGATCGGGTGGTCGTCGGTGACGTTCTGCTGGCGATCGGCGCCGACTCGCTCGGCGACGGCATCCGCTGGGCGGCGTCGGCTCACGCGGTCGTGCTGCTGACGCGCGATCACGCCGGGCCGATGACGTTCGACGCGGACGCCGGGGTCGGAGCGGTGTTGCTGGTCGACGAAGCACTCTCGTGGAGCGAGATCGCCGGGGTCATCTACGGGCTGGTGCTCGAGGGCCGTGAGACTGCGGCCGGGCGCGGCCCGACGGACCTGTTCGCGCTGGCCGACAGCCTGGCGGACGCGATCGGCAGCGCCGTCGTCATCCAAGATCGGCTGCTGCGTGTGCTCGCGTATTCACGGCTGCAGCAACACGCCGACCCGGCGCGGGTCGAGACCATCCTGGACCGGCAGACTCCGGACCGGCTGCGCGCATTCTTCGAAACCGGTGGCGTCTTCGCGCATCTGGCGAGCTCGGACGAGCCGCTCTTCGTCGAGGGCGATGCGGAACACGGCGTGACCGGGCGGATGGTCGTGGCGGTGCGCTCCGGCCGAGAACTGATGGGTTCGGTGTGGGTGGGGTGTTCGGAACCGCTGGACGAGTCGGCGCGCGGCGCCTTGGCCGAGGGAGCCCACACGGTCGCCCTGCACCTGCTGCGGTCCCAGGCCAGCGCCGACCTCGAACGTCAGGTCGAGTCCGAACTGGTGATCCGGTTACTGGACGGCAGTGCCGATTCCGCCACGGCCGCAAGCAAGCTCGGCCTGCCGCAGAGCGGGTTGCGGGTGATCGCGCTGCAGGCGTCCGTCGGCGCCGAACGCGACGCCGCCCTGCTGTTGGCGTTCGAGCGTGCCACGACGGGTTTCGGCTGGTCGCGGCCGGGTCGGAGCGCCTTGGCGGGCAACACCATCTACACGGTGCTTCCCGGCGAGGACGCCGCGACGGCGCGCCGTTGGGTGACCGGTCTGAAGGCGGCGCTGCCCGAGCAGGTGAGCGTGTTGGCCGGCATCAGCGGCACTGCCGAGGTGGCCGACCTCGCCGCCGCCCGCCAGGAGGCCGACGAATGCCTGGCGTTGCATGAGGCGTCGCCCGGCTCCGCCCCTCCCGCCTACGACGAGTCGTGGGACGACATCCTGCTGCAGCGGTTGCGCACCGCGGCGCGGGCCGGCCGGTCCCCGACCCGTGGACCGGTGGTCGAGCTGGGCCGCCACGACAGCGCCCACGGAACCGACTACCTGGCGACGCTGCGGGCGTGGCTGGAGGCCCAGGGCGACCCGGCCGAAGCCGGTGCGCGGCTCGGCGTACACGAGAACACCGTGCGCTACCGGTTGCGCAAGATGGCCGAAATCACCAATCTCCCATTGGATGACGCGAGGAAGCGGCTGGCGATGATGATCGAACTCGCGGCCACCGAAATCGGCTGAACGCTGTCGAGATCCGACAATGCGTCGCGGCGCCATTGTCGGGCTTCGGCAAGCTTTCGTGGGCGGGCGGGCGCCACGATCGAGGTGACCACCCGATCCCTCGATAGGACATCCGATGACCCGCCCGCCCCACGACCGCACCGCGCTGGAGACGTTCACCCTGCCGTTGCCGCGACGGCTGGCGGCGCGGCTGTTCAGTAGGAACCCGCTGATCCGGGCAAGCGACCGGCTGGAGGCGCTGCTCTTGGTGCTGGCCGTCGCGGTGTCACTGCTTACCGTGCCGATCGCCGCTGCCGTCGGCACCGCGGTTCACGAGTCGCGAAGCCGCGCCTATGCCGAGCAGGTCCAGACCCGCCGCCCGGTGATCGCGACGGTCGTCGGGGATAGCCATCCCCGTACCAACCTGGACAGCCCGACGGTCACGGTGCCCGCCCAATGGGACTTCGCCGGCGCCCCACGCACCGGTGACGTCGCCGCACCGCTCGGGGCCAGGGTCGGCGATGAGTTCGAGATCTGGGTCGACGGCCGGGGTTCGCCGGTGAGTCGACCGATGATGTCTCCCCGCGCCGAGGCGGTCACGATCACCCTGGCGATCTGGGGTGCCGTCAGCCTGTCGGCGGCCGCTTCGTTCGCCGCCGCCCGCCACGCCCTCGATCGAGCCCGGCACGCCAAATGGCAATACGACTTCAACGGCCTCGTCGGGCAACCGTGAATTAGCGGCCGCTCGGGCGCCGGCAAGGTGGCGTTGTCGGCTCGGCACAATCACCACCCTCTCCCTTGTCCTATCCGGGCAAGCGGCCCGACGCTCGAGTGGGCACTATGGGAATTGATAGCCCGGGAAACCGATGGATTTCCTTGGCAGACAACGTATCCCGAGAGGACTTGCCCCTCGACAGGGCTCCGCGTCGTCAGGGACGGCAGCCGCCCGTCGGCCCGCCCCTGACGACACCCCTACTTAGGAAAGGAAATAACGCGATGACCAACTTCGCACCCGTATACATCACGCCACAGCACCGACGACGCCTACAGGACGAGCTGGCCGAGCTGCGCTCGCTGCGCAGCATCGAAGTTCCCGACGACGCCATGGATTACGGCGCCAGCCGCGGCGCCCGCCCGGCGGCTCGGCAACGACGCATCCGCGAGATCGAGGACCTGCTCAAGACGGCGGCGGTCCGCGAGGACCCCGCCGCCGAGACGATCGCGGGGCCGGGCATGGTGTTGACCATCCGCGACGACGCCAGCGGTGAAACGGAAACCATCCTGCTCGGCAGGCGGGGCGCCGAGGACGCCGACATCAAGGTCTACTCGATGGCATCGCCCCTGGGCCGCTGCATCGCCGGTGCCCGTCCCGGCGAACAACGCATCTATGCGATCCCCCAGGACGCCGGCCGGCTGGTGACGCTGCTCAAGGCCGTCCCCTACCGAAATCCCTCGCCAAACACGCTGGGCCGCGACGGTTCTCGTCGAACAGCGACACCGACAGCCGCCTGAGGAAAGGAACCCGGAATATGACCAGTGTGCAACCCACGTGGCTTTCACCGCAGGCCTACGGACGGCTGCGGCGCGAGCTGGCCGTCCTGCGGGAGTTGTGCGACGGCGATGCGGGCGGCGATGCCGCCGATGACAACTTCGTCGCCGTCCAGCGCGCACGGCGACTGCGAATGCAGCGGATTCAGGACCTGTTGGTCAACGCCGTCGTCGGCGAGGACCCGCCCGACGACGGGGTCGCCGAACCCGGCATGGTGCTGACCGTCCGCTACGACGACACCGGTGACACCGAGACTTTCCTCCTTGGCGCGCGCGGCGCCGAGCACGGCGATCTGGAGGTGTATTCGATCAATTCCCCGCTGGGCTCGGCCATCGCCGGCGCGCGTCCGGGTGAGCGCCGCACCTACCTGCTGCCCACCGGCGCGGCCTTCGCGGTCACCCTGCTGAGCGCCGTGCCGTACGGCGTCTACCTGGCGCGCACCAACTGAAGCCATGCTGTTCGCGCTCATCGATCCGGTGGCGGTGATGTTCCTTCTGCTGGCGGTCGTTCTTCTCGTCACGGCGGTCGCCTACGGGCGGATGTGATCGTTTCCGCCGTGGCCAAAAACCGCGGCGGCCGCCCGACCTTGCGCAGCCCATAGGCTGGTGGTGAAGAACACCTGCTTCTGGGAGAGGACGAGACATGCCTGCACCGTCAGCCGAGGTCTTCGACCGCCTGCGCGACCTCGCCGCGATCAAAGACGTCAGCGCACGTCAGACCAAGACCATCGACGAGGTCTTCACCGGCAAGCCGCTGACCACGATCCCCATCGGCACGGCCGAGGACGTCGAAGCCGCGTTCGCCGAGGCGCGCGCGGCCCAGGTCGACTGGGCGAACCGCCCGGTCGCCGAGCGCGTCGAGGTCATCGCCCGCTATCGCGACCTGGTCGTCGAAAACCGCGAGTTCCTGATGGATCTGCTGCAGGCCGAGGCCGGCAAGGCCCGCTGGGCGGCGCAGGAGGAGATCGTCGATCTGATGGCGAACGCGAACTACTACGTGCGCGTCGCCGAGGACCTGCTCAAGCCGCGGACCGTGCAGTCGCTGTTGCCGGGGATTGGCAAGACAACCGTGGCATACCAGCCCAAGGGCGTGGTCGGGGTGATCTCGCCGTGGAACTACCCCATGACGCTGACGGCGTCCGACTCGGTGCCGGCGTTGCTGGCCGGGAACGCGGTGGTGCTCAAGCCGGACAGCCAGACCCCGTATTGCGCGCTGGCGTGCGCCGAGTTGTTGTACCGGGCCGGCGTGCCGCGCGCCCTCTATGCGATCGTGCCCGGGCCGGGATCGATCGTCGGCACCGCGATCATCGACAACTGCGACTACCTGATGTTCACCGGCTCGACCGCCACCGGCCGGCAGCTCGCCGAGCACTGTGGGCGCCGGCTGATCGGGTTTTCGGCCGAGCTCGGCGGCAAGAACGCGATGATCGTCACGCGGGGGGCCAACCTCGACAAGGCGGCCAGGGCGGCCACCCGCGCGTGCTTCTCCAACGCGGGCCAGCTGTGCATCTCCATCGAGCGGATCTACGTCGAGAAGGACATCGCCGACGAGTTCACCCGCAAGTTCGGCGACGCCGTGCGAAACATGAAGCTGGGCACCGGATATGACTTCTCGGTCGACATGGGCAGCCTGATCTCCGCGGGCCAGCTGGACACGGTGACCGACCACGTGGACGACGCGAAAGCCAAGGGCGCCAAGGTGCTTGCCGGCGGCAAGGCGCGGCCCGACATCGGCCCGCTGTTCTACGAGCCGACGGTGCTGGCCGACGTCACGCCGGAGATGGAATGCGCCGCGAACGAGACGTTCGGCCCGCTGGTCTCCATCTACCCCGTCGCCGACGTGGACGAGGCCGTCGAGAAGGCCAACGACACCGAGTACGGGTTGAACGCCAGCGTGTGGGCCGGTTCGTCGGCGGAGGGCGAGCAGATCGGCGCGCGGTTGCGTTCGGGGACGGTGAACGTCAACGAGGGGTACGCGTTTGCCTGGGGCAGCCTGAGCGCGCCGATGGGCGGGATGGGCCAGTCCGGCGTGGGTCGCCGGCACGGTCCCGAGGGGCTGCTCAAGTACACCGAATCGCAGACGATCGCGACCGCCCGCGTGTTCAATCTCGATCCGCCCCTTGGCATTCCGACAACCCTGTGGCAGAAGTCGCTTCTGCCCATCGTGCGGACGGTCATGAAGCTTCCCGGCAGGAACTGACTTTCGCCTTTTGTAAACGCGAATCCGCGTTACGCTCCTCGATATAGCGTCACATCGCACGTCAGGAGACCGCTATGAAGGCCGACGAGAAGCAATACGAGGAAGACGCACGCCGGCTACGCCAGTACGCCACCTTCGCCAACTTCTCGGACGCCGATCTGCTGCGTCTCGCCCGGGCGACTCATCGCACGGCGACGTCGGCGCCGTTGCCCCTGATCCACGAGCAGACGCCGTCGGACTCCGCCTACATCCTGCTCAGCGGCGAGGTGGGCGTGTACGCCGGGCGGGATCGCATCGCCGTGCTGGGGCCTGGCGAGGTGATCGGTGAATCGGCGCTGCACCGCGGGCGGCTGCGGTCGGCGACCGTGACGACGACCGGGCCGGCCGAGCTGTTGCGCATCGAACGCGACGATCTCGACAGGCTGCTTCGCGAGTTGCCGGCGCTGCGCGAAATCATCGACGCGTCCGTCGCGCGGCACGTGCCGGTGGACCTACCGCCGAAACCGAAGCCGGCGCGCACCAAGCTGGGCGCCTCGGTGCGCACCGAACTGGTCGAGCGGTTCGAGCAGGCGGCCAACGGCGCCGGTCTGGACGTCGCGACCGCGCTCGAAGACG
Organism: Mycobacterium sp. ACS4054; assembly: GCF_001667275.1. Lineage (GTDB taxonomy): Bacteria > Actinomycetota > Actinomycetes > Mycobacteriales > Mycobacteriaceae > Mycobacterium. The sequence goes on along the minus strand of NZ_LZHV01000055.1, from coordinate 122,768 downwards.
CGATCACCCAGTGGCTGGAACGCAACGGCACGGCGTAGCCGTCGCCATTGCCTTGGTCTACTACGGCGCGTAGTATTCGATCCATCCCGCCGTGCACAAGGGGGTGCAACGTGAGGTGGAGTTTCGCCCAGATCGGGCTGCTGGTCATCTGCGCCTTCCATGTCGTCCAGGCGGTGATCGGCCTGGTCATCAATCCGAGCTTCGCGACCGGGCCCACCGCGCCGACCGTCCAGCTGCTCGGCATGGACTACAACGGCTGGCACGCCGTCGCGGGCCTCGCCCTCTTCGCGCCGGGCCTGGTGTTCGCGGCGCGCAAGTCGTGGGCGGTGCTGTATCTGCTGCTGGCCGCGACAGCCGGTGCGCTGCCGGGCATTTGGGCCTTTTTCTCGCATCAGGTCGCCGTCGTCTTCACCTTCCCCAACAACGTCACCGACGCGGTGGTGCACCTGGTGACCGCGGGGGTGATGCTCGCGGTGGCGGCGGTCCAGATTCGGCTGGACGGCGGCCTTCGAAACTCGCTCGCCGATCTGCGGAAGCGCCCTAGCTCGACCGCCCGGTAAACAGCGCGTTCAGCTCGTCGAATCCGGTGGCGCCCGCCAGTCCCGCGAAGGACCCGTCCTCGATCAGCTTTCGCGCGGCCGCCAGGAACGCGCCCCATGCGACGCGACTCAAGGCCGAGCCGACGCTGATCCGCCGCACCCCTAGCCGCGCGAGATCGGTCACCGTTAACCCCGTGTCGGATGACATCAGAACGTTGACGGGATACGGCCGTACGGCGTCGACGAGGGTGGCGATCTCCTCTTTGGTCCGAAGGCCCGGCGCGAAGAGCACCTCGGCCCCCGCCTCGGCATAAGCCTGCAGCCGGCGGATGGCCTCGGCGAGCGGATCGGGGTGGCCGTAGAGGAAGCATTCCGCGCGGCCGGTCAGCACGGCGCCGGTCCCGGAGTTGTCGATCGCCGCGCGCGCGGCGCGGACGCGATCGGTGGCCTCGGCCAGTTCGAAGAGCGGCTTGTCGGCGGCGCCCGTGCCGTCTTCGATCGAGAGCCCCGCTACGCCGGTGGCCACGCAGCGGGCGACGTTGTCCGAGAGCTCGTCGGTGTCTTCGGCATACCCGGCCTGGAAGTCGGCGTTGACGGGCACGCTTACCGCGGCCACGATTTCGGCGATGTTGGTCAGTGCGGCGTCGACGGACAGCGCGGTCGGGGTGTCCGGCAGACCGCGCGCGAAGCACAGGCCGGCGCTGGTCGTGGCCAGCGCCGGGAAGCCGAGGTTCGCGAGGGCGATCGCGGAACCGGCGTCCCACGGGTTCGGGATGAGAAAACACCCCTCTTGATGAAGCCGGCGAAACTGCGCTACCGCGTGCGAATCCACCACCCGATTATGCTCGCGCCCATCGGACGTCGCCAGATCGACACCGGGGGCGAAACGCCTTGTGCTGTATCGGCTTTAACTGGCCGAGCCGGAGAACCCAACGGCCGTCGTCGGCCCGCTGGGAGCCGCACCGGAACCGAGGCGACTGGCCGCAAACGCCACGCCCTGGTCGATCATCGCCGGGTTGGTCGAGTACGTGTCGTGTGCGACAAAATTCATGCCGTCGGAGCAGATCGGGTCCCCCGGCGCGCATACCTGAATGGTCTTGGCCTGGTACATCGGGCCGATGACGACCGGCGGCTCGCCGAAGAAGTTCATCGCCTTTTCGCTTGGCAGCGCGAACAGCACGACTGACGAGATGTGGTTGGCCACCTCGGGCTCCAGCGGTTTGGGCACGCTCGCCGGATCGATCCCGGCCGGCACTGAGGGCGAGGTGACGAAGCCCATGACGGCAGCGCCCTGGGAGTAGCCGCCGAGCACCATCTTGGTGTTTGGGCAGTCGTGGGCGAACGAGACAATGTGCGCGCCCGCGTCCCTGACGCCCGCCTCCCCCGCGCTCGTCCAGTCGTGGGTGGCGGGGTAATTGACCGGATACACGTCGAACGAACCTGCGCCGACGCGCGGGCGCAGGGAGTCGACGAACGCCTGTCCGGTCGGACCGAGGCCCGGCGGGTCATCGGTGCCGCGGGCGAACACCACCTGCACGTCGGGACACGAATCGGCGGAGGCCAACGGGAGCGCAGAAGCCAGGACCGAAGCGCTGACGCCCGACACCCCGACTACAGCGGAAGTGAGGAAACGGGAAAAGTGGCGCGCGAACATGGCGCTGTGTGCCCAGCGCATGCCACTTCTAAACCACGAATTTCAACTGGCTACTGCACGTCGCCTATGGCACCGAGGCGCTCGCTGACCCGCGCCAGAGCCTGGTCGAAGATCTCCACCTTTTCGCCGCGCTTCTCGTTGGCCGGCTGGGCGGAACCGCGGGCGCCCTCGGCCTCCACCCGGGCCGCGCCTTTGCGGCGCAGCAGGCTGAAGTTCTTCTCGCGCGCTTGCCGAAGCCGGCTCTGCAAATCCTTCAGCGACTTCTCGTCCATGCGCGTCAGAGCCTCGGGATGACTCTCGCCGATCAACGAGCTTTCCTGCGGGGTCAGGTTCACCTGGTTGCTCACCCCTAGAGTCATAGCCCGTCCTGGGCACACCGACGCGCCGAACGCCGAACCGTCACGCCGGGGTCGTCGTGAGTTCACGGACGTGAGCCCCGTGGGCCAGTCCGCGGCAAAGCACTGGCGAACCGCTCGAGGGCGCCGCAGCCAACGCGGTAGCATCGTCTGGCCACAGATGAGATGCCCACTGCCGGCGGAAAACTGGCCGGTCGCGGATTAGCCCTCAAGACGGTTGGGCAAACCACCGTGTATGGCAACCCAACGGCCGGTAATCACGGTGGACCGCGCCTCAACTCGCAGCCGGATCGCCAAGCTCCGCCGATACGTCGAGAAGAATCTGCTGACCGAATCGGATTTTGTGTGCTTGCGTCAGGCGGATTGCCGCCACTCGTGTCGCCCCGGCGATAGCTTCCGCGAGGGAACAATGAGCCACGTCGGGCGACACTTCGACCTGTTTGTCGATGGCAAGCCGCTGCGAATCGTTGTCGTCGGCCAGGAGTCGGGCTTCCCGAAGGACGCGCCGGAACTGCGGGCCCGCGTCACGCTCGGCGCCCGATACCAGCAAGTCCACGACTTGACGGGCCTGGACAAGCGGTACTACGCGACCGGTACGCACAAGGGCCGCAATCCGCACATGCGGGGAACAACGTCGGCTCTACGCATCCTCATGGGAACGGGCGAAGGCACAGACTACGAAGGCGAGGTCGTTAAACCCAATGACGGCAAGCCATTTCACATCTTCGATGGTTTTGCCCTGGTGAACCGCCTCTTGTGTTCGGCAGCGCCGCCTGGCAGCAGCAACGGTCGCCCGACCGCAACGATGTTCGCGAACTGCGGTGAGCATTTCAGCGCCACGATGAAGATCCTCGAACCCACCATCGTCGTGATTCAAGGAAGGGCAGTTGGCAAATGGGTCAAACCCATCCTCGTGCCCAGTCGCGCGTACGACGACCACCACCACGAGGCGTTCCTCGGTAGCCACCGCATGATCGTCTGCACGTTCAGCCACCCCTCCGCGCACGGGGCGCATCGGTGGGGCGATCAGCCAACCGCGCCATACCTAAGGCAAGTGGTTCGGCCGACGTTGCGGAAGGCGTTGCTCAAGTCTTAGCACTTCCCGCCGCGGGTAGTCCTTCGGTCGACAAAGGAGGTTGCGATGGCCAAGCATGCGAAGAAGGACGACGACGAGCCCCAGGGTGGCCGGCCCGGTCCCGCGGATCACGGGCGCGAAGGCGGAATGGCGACGCGTGAGCACGCGCCGGAACTCACCGAGCCCGACCACGAGGACTGACGCGCAACCGGCATCCGTCCCGGGCGGGTGGCCGGGATGCCACGGTCACGACGAAAATGGGTGGATGCCATCTGAACGGGTGCCGCCGCCCCCGCCGAAGTCGGCGCCGGGCTGGTACCCCGACCCCGCCGGCGTGGGCCACGGGCTGCAGCGGTATTTCGACGGCACCGACTGGACCACCGAGTGGGCGTTCGCCACCGAGCCGCCCAAAAAGGGCGTCCCGGGAAAGGCGGCGCTGGCGTTGGCCACGTTGGGGGCGCTGGTGCTTCTCGTCCTCGTCGGCAGGAGCTGGGTTTTCGACGGGAAGAGTGACTCGGCCCCGCCGAGTTCGGCCGCGGCGAGCCCACCGGCATCGACCGAGGCCCCACCGTCGACGCCGGCCGGCCCCAAGAAGCCGGATGGGGTCACCTTCACCACCGCTCCCGGCCCCAGCGGCGACGTGGTCGACGCCCGGTTCGCCATTCGCGACAACTACAGCGAGCAGATGATCAAAGACGGCGCCCGGATGGACACCATCGACATCCTCAGGTACGCACGAATGACTTATCCGGACGCGTCCGCGGTGAACGTGCAGGGCACCTTCCCGATGACCGATCCCTACGGCAACACGTCGACGCAGGTCGCCATCGATCTCACGTATTCGCGGGCGACGCTGAACAAGATCAACTTCGACGGCATCACCAAGGCCAGTATTTGGGAGATTCGCGATTCCGGCACGATCCTCCCGGCCTTTCAGCCTTGAGCCATAATCGGCACGTGCCCGCCGAACCCCGTCAGCCACCACCGGCCGCGCCGAAGCCGCCGCGCATGACGCCCGAGGACTTGGAGCGGTTCGGCGACGAGGAGCAGATGCGCGCGGCGTCGGACGAGGGCCGGCTTCGCGACGAGCGGCCGCCGCATCACGGTTAGCCCCCGGGGGCGATGCGGTCGATGTGGGCGAGGAAGTGCGTCAGCACCGCTTCGGGCGCCTCGAGTTGCGGCCAGTGCCCGATGTCGTCGGCAAGCATCACCACATTGGCGTTCGGTATCACCTCGGCATAGCGGCGCGCCAGGTGGGCACCGGAGTTGGGGTCGATCGGCCCGTCGATCAGCCGCATCGGCACGGCGGTCTGCCGCATGGCGCGCACCCATCGGTTGCGGTGCGTGAGGCGATCGTTGATGAACCGGCCAACCTTGTGCAGCACACGGCGGCCGTCGTTGTAGTCCAGGATCTGGTTGAACACGTTCATCATGTGCGGGGTCGGCTTGGTGTTCGGGCCGAACATCTCGCGCAGCGTCGGTTCGAGCAACCGTTTGGACACCGGGCTGTTCTGCAGAGGGCTCAAGAGGTCGCCCAACGGGGTGCCGGACATCAACTTCTGCGCCGCCCGGGGTGTGTAGGACTCGATGAACATGCCGCCGTTGAGCCAGGTGATCGAGTCGATGCGCATCGGGCCATAGCTTTGCTGGCCAAACTCGTGCCGTGCCAACAGTTCCTGGCCCACCGAGTCGCCGATGTCGTGGGCCAGGATGTGCGCGTTGGTGATGTTCAGGTGCTGTAGGAGTGCCTCGTGCATGTCGGCGTGGTCGTGCACCGAGTATTGGTACGCAACGGGTTTCGCGGAGAACCCCATCCCGATCATGTCCGGCGCGATGACCGTGAACCGTTGCGTCAGCTTTGGCCAGATCGGCGCCCAGTCAAAGGAATTGAACGGGTAGCCATGTATCAGCAGCAGCGGAGGTCCGCTGCCCTCGACGCGGTAGAAGATGTCGAAGCCGAGGTAGTCGAAGTGCTCGCCGGAGTCCAGCCAGCGTTTCAATTCAGAGTCCATGACGGTAATCATGCTTCTTCCAGCCAGAACGTGTCGGGGCGGCCGCGTCTCACGGGCAGCGTGTCGGAACTGTGAAGATTTGCTACGCGCGTGTCAAGGCCTTGTTAAGTACGCAACCTAATCGGCGTCGACCCATCACCGTTAGCAGTACGGCACATCTTCTGCCGGAACACGATGTGAAAGGAAGCATGTGCTCAAGCCTCTTGCGTCCGCGGTGATCCTCGCTGTTTGTGCTGTCGGACTGGCCGCGCCGGCACAGGCTCAGGGCGGTTACATCGTGATCGCCGGGTCGGACTCCACCCACTCCGTCGACGTCACCGTCGGCGGCAACCACGCCAGCCTGGCTGACGTCGAGGCGTACGCGATCAGTCATTGCGCCGAGAAGCACGGCGCGACCGACTGCCACGTTCTTGCCGAGGGCCGGGGCGGCTGCGTGGCCCTCTCGGACAACGGCCACGGCCTGGTCGGCGGCTGGGGTCCCACCCGCAATGCCGCCGGAGCCGCGGCCGCGGCCAAGGTGGTATCCGGGCCGGCGAACGTCGACGGCACCCGCTGCGTCGTCGACCCGGACCTGATTTCCACGGGGAACTTCTCGTTCGTGGCCACGCAATAGCGGCGAAAAGCCCAGGGTCAGGCGGTGCGGCGGTGCGTGTCGGTGGACCAGAGATGGCCGCAATCCGAGCACTGCAGGTGTACGAGGGTCCCCCGGTTGCTCAGCAGGTACTGCCAGTGCGTGTCGCAGTTTCGGGTGCTGCGGCAATCGCCACACTTGGCGCGGTGATTGCAGTGCGGGCAGGGCAGCCAGGCGCGGCGGCTACGGTCGGCGGTCGGATCAATCGGTAACACGATCGGCCGTCCGTGAAGGCAGGACGCCTGCTTCGACCAGCTCGTCGTAAATCCGCTGCTGGTCGGCGTCCAAATTCGAATACAGCATGTCGTAGGCACGCTGTTCCTCGGCGAGCACGGCGACGGGGTCCCAGTCGTCACCGATCGCTTCGAGCACCGCGCTGCGCCGACGCGCCTCGTCGAGGGTCAGGTCATAGGCAAAGTCCAGGTCGGCCATTGCGCTCCCCACCATTAGTCATACAAACGAATGGTTAGGATGCCCTAATTGGTGCTGGTCAAGCTATGGCGTGCGTCACTTTTGGGCGTTGGGGTTGGTCACAGTGCGGGAACCGGCCCTCGCTCGAACTGTCGTCGGGCAGCGACCGCCATTGACCTGTAGTCCGATGCCGTTAACACCTAAAATGTCACCGACGTCGCGCCATTAACGCAAGCCGTCGCAGCCATATTAAATGTGCTCGCGTCGGAGACCGTGGAGATGCGCGACGGCAGAAAGGTCCACGATATGGTTCCCTCGCCGGAGCTGGCGCTCTTAATCGACAGAGCCGTCGACACATTGAGGTTCGGCAATCTTGACTGCTACCACCGGAACTCTGAGACGAACGCTCAGTTACCGCGCACCTACGGCCAACTTGTCTGATGACAGGGTCCGCTCCTCCGGTAAATCAGTCCCGCTTGCTCTCACGCATTAGGCAATTGGCCCAAATCGGGCACAGCCCCGGCCGCGGCATCACTCGTCTGGCGTGGTCCGCCGAAGATCGAGCAGCCGTCAAGCTTGTTTCCGAGTGGGCTGAGGCTGCAGGAGCCGACATTCACATCGACGCGGTCGGGAACCTGCTCGCCGATCGGCCAGGCACGGTTTCTGGACTGGCCCCGTTGGTCACCGGCAGCCACCTGGACACGGTGATAAACGCAGGGCCGCTTGATGGGGCCTACGGCGTGGTTGCCGGGATCGAAGTCTTGGCGTGCCTCCACGACGCTCGGCTCGAAACGCGCCATCCGTTGCGGGTTTGCGCCTTCGCCAACGAGGAAGGGGTAGTGGCGCCCCCATTTACGGGGAGCCGGGCTGTCGCGGGAAAGCTGCAGCCTCACGAACTTGAAGAACCCAGTGCCGACGCATTGACCCTGGCCGCACGGCTTCGAGCCATCGGCTGCGATCCGGGGCAAGCCGCTGCGGCTGCATGGCACCCGATCGCCGCCATGTTGGAACTACACATTGAGCAGGGTCCGGTGCTCGAGCACGGTGGGACGGCGATCGGAGTCGTCACCGCCATCACATCTCAGCGTTGGGGGACGATCTCCATTACTGGCGAGGCTAATCACGCCGGTACGACGCCTATGGGTTTCCGCCACGACGCCCTCGTCGCCGGGGCACAAGTTGTGCTTGCTGTCCAGGAGCTCGCCACCAACGGACCGGCCGATGTCGCAACGGTTGGTCGCATCACTGCCAGCCCTGGTGCCACCAACGTTGTTCCGGGGCATTGTGAGCTGAGCTTCGATGTGCGGGCCATCGACGATGCCAAAGCCGCGGACGCGATGGCGCAGCTCCACGACCGTCTCGCGAACATCGGACGCGTTACGGGGTGCGTGCTCGAGGTCAGGGCGCTACCAGTCAAGCCTGCGGCGGCCACCGACAAAAATTTGCAGGAGCTAATCACCGAAGTTGCGCGAGCCCGCAAACTGTCGACCGCCAGGGTGGCCAGTGGAGCCGGCCACGACTGCGCCAACCTGGTCGGTCTGGGGCCTGTGGGCATGATCTTCGTGCCCAGCGAAAAGGGAATCAGTCATAACCCCGACGAAACGACACCGGATCAGGCGCTAGTCGACGGAGTCGCCGTCCTTCTCGACACGCTGATTTGTCTCGACAAACTCTAGTGCGCCGGCGAGTAAGAGCGCTGTTGCGATTATGTGGTGGTCCCAACCGAATTACGCCGCGCCTGCACACGTATGGGGGAGTGCGCCAACGATGTCCCGAGACGTCACGCTGGTCGGGCTGACAGGATTTGAACCTGCGACCACTTGACCCCCAGTCAAGTGCGCTACCAAACTGCGCCACAGCCCGGATGCCGCCCGAATCGGCGGCAGCAGGTCGAAAGCCTACCGCAGACACCCCGGAACGCAGCGAAGCGGCCTCCGACCAACCCGACGAACCTGCAGGCAGACAAACCGCAAACCCCAAACCTCGACGCCAACTAGAATCCTGCTCACGAACGCAGGCGGGTTGCTGTGCTCGCCAACAAACCTCGGGGGACAACCGCAATGATGGCGAACGGTCCGGCGCGTGGCAGTGGTGAACCGCCGGCGAATCAGGGCAATGTCCCGCCCCCCGGCGGCTACCACCTCGCCCCACCCGGCGCTCCATATGCGCCGGGACAGCCGATTGCCTGGAGCGGCTACCAGCCGGGCCCGGCCGGCGCGCTGCCTCCGGGGCCGCCGGGGCCGGGGCCAGCCCCACCCACCAAACGATGGTTGATCGTCACGACCGCAATTCTCGCGGTCGTCTCGACCGTGTTGGGCGTGATCCTCATCAGCCGTGTGATGACCTCGGATGCATCGGCGTCATCACACCGAGAACCGCCAGGGCTGTCGGTGCCCACGACGCCGGGGTTGGTCCACCCGGAAGACCTGAAGAACCTTCTGTTGAGCCCGGCCGAGGCCGGCGACATTCTGCAGGTGCCGGGAATGGCTCTGTACCAAAGCAACAACGGCCTATTCATGGATACCGCCGACCCGCCCGACTGTGCCGGCATCTGGGCTCCGGGCATGGCGCAGGTCTATCGCGACACACGCTTCATCGACGCGCAGTCGGCCGAACTTCACGGCCCGGGCGACGTGTACGTGAAGTTGACCCTGCAGTCGCTGGTGGCCTTCCCGACTGCCAAAGACGCCGGCACCGTCTTCGAGGACCTCACGAGGAAGTGGGATCACTGCGCTCGAACCGAGGTTTTGGTGAACCGCCACGAGGGCGGAACCATCGCCGTCGGCGACCCTCGGGTCGTCGACAACGTGCTGCTGGTCTCCTGGGACAAAACCGGCGGAACAGGGTGGGGTTGCCAGCGTGCCTTAATGCCGCGCAGCAATGTCGTGATCGACATGCGGGTGTGCGACTACGGCGGCAGCAATCAAGCCCCCGAACTCGTCAACAAAGTCGCCTCCCGGATCCCCACCTCGTGAACAGCCCAGGAGGTAAGCCATGAGCGCTCCAGGCGACTGGGGCAGCGGCCCGGGAGGCAGGCCACCGGCAGGGCCGTTAAATGCGCCACCGTTCGGTTACCAGGGCGCGCCCCCGCCCGGCCCCGCCTTCTGGCCGAACCAGGCGCCGACCCCGGGCCGTTCCGGTGAGTCGCTCGCGCGGTGGTGGTGGCTGACGGGCGCCGCCGCGACGCTGACGGTCGGGCTGTTGATCGCGGTCATCCTGTACCAGCCGGCCCACTCGGGCGGCGGCACCGTGGCCGCCTCCGCACTCCCGGATGTTCTGCTGAGCGCCGAGGAAGCCGCCCATGCTGTGGGCGCCGGAACGTTGTCCGGCGAAGCGGTTCAAGACAAGCTGGCCGACACACCCATTGTCGACGAGGACTGCGTGGGTGTGTTGAAAGCGGCCGAGCAGAAGGCGTATGGAACGACCGGGTGGACTGCAGTTCGGACGCAGGAGCTTGGCGATGGTGATGCCAAGGGATGGCGGTTGATTCAAGCGGTCGTGTCCTTCCCGGACGCGCAATCGGCGAACAACTTCGTTGGCAATGCCGCGACGGAGTGGCAGAGATGCGCCAATCGCGAGCTGAACACCCGGAACGTCAATATGGATGATCCCCGCAACGTGTTGTGGAAGACGGGATCGGTGTCGCGGGCCGGCGGCATCCTCGCGATGGACATGGTTCAGGAGGCTCAGGGCTGGAACTGTCAGCGCGTCCTCAGCGTCCGGAACAACGTCGTCATCGACCTTGATCTCTGCGGACGGAACGTGTCGGGGTCGGCGGTGCCACAGTTCGTGGACGGTGTAGACAAGAAGATCGACGCCCGGAGCAGCTAGGCGGCCGACTCAGGGCGATGAAAATCATTCCGGGAAGCCAGAATTGGCCGCCGGAGAGCCCGACAGCTCAGCGCCGCCTGGCTCCCCGCTTCTCGCGCACCCGCACGTTGATCCGGATCGGCGAACCCTCGAACCCGAACGCCTCCCGCAGCCGCCGCTCCAGGAAACGCCGGTAGCCGGCCTCCAGGAATCCGGTGGTGAACAGCACGAACGTCGGCGGGCGGGCGGTGGCCTGGGTGGCGAACAGGATCCGCGGCTGCTTGCCCCCGCGCACGGGCGGCGGCGTCGCGGCCACCACCTCCTTGAGCCAGGCGTTGAGCGGCCCGGTCGGGATGCGGGTGTCCCACGAGGCCAAGGCCGTCTCAATCGCGGGCACCAGCTTCTGCACGGCTCGGCCCGTCCGGGCGGAGATGTTGACCCGCTGCGCCCACCGCAGCTGCACCAGCTCGCGGTCGATCTCGCGCTCCAGCAGCTCGCGCCGGTCCTCGTCCACCAGGTCCCACTTGTTGAAGGCCAGCACCAGCGCCCGGCCGGCCTCGATCACCATCGACAGCACCCGCTGGTCCTGTTCGGTCAGCGGCTCGGAGGCGTCGATCAGCACGACCACCACCTCGGCCGAGTCGATCGCGGAGTGGGTGCGCACCGATGCGTAGAACTCGTGTCCGCTGGCCTGGCCGACCTTGCGCCGCAGCCCCGCGGTGTCGACGAACCGCCACACCTTGCCGCCCAACTCGATCAGCGAGTCCACCGGGTCGACGGTCGTGCCCGCGACGTCGTGCACCACCGAACGTTCGTCTCCCGCAAGCTTGTTCAGCAGCGAGCTCTTGCCCACGTTGGGCTTGCCGACCAGCGCCACGCGTCGCGGGCCGCCCGGCCCCGGCGCCGCCTCGGACACCTCGGGCAGCGCGGCCAGCACCTCGTCGAGCAGGTCGGCGACGCCGCGGCCGTGGATCGCGCTGACCGCGTGCGGCTCGCCGAGGCCCAGCGACCACAACGCGGCCGCGTCCGCCTCGCCTTTCTCGCTGTCAACCTTGTTGGCGGCCAGGAAAACCGGCTTCCCTGAGCGCAGCAGGATCCGGGCGGCCGCCTCGTCGGCCGCGGTGGCGCCGACGGTCGCGTCGACCACCAGGATCACCACGTCGGCGGTGCGCATGGCCACCGACGCCTGCTCGGCCACCAGTTGCTGCAGGCCCTTGGCGTCGGGCTCCCATCCGCCGGTGTCCTGAACGACGAATCGGCGGCCGGTCCAGAGCGCGTCGTAGGACACCCGGTCGCGGGTCACGCCGGGAATGTCCTGCACCACCGCCTCGCGCCGGCCCAGGATCCGGTTCACCAGCGTCGACTTGCCGACATTGGGCCGACCGACCACCGCGACGACGGGAGCGGGGCCGGGCTCCGTCGCCTCATCGACGTCGAAACCGACCGAATCCCAATCGCTTTCGTCGGACCACGTGCCGTCGGACGTCACCGCACCGCCCCGTTTCGCTGCTGGACCAGCTCGAGCAGGTGGTCGATCACCTGCGGCTCGGTCATCTCGCTGGTGTCGACGACCACCGCGTCCGCCGCGGCGCGCAGCGGCGACACCGCCCGGGTGGAATCCAGATGGTCGCGCCGCCGCACGTCGGCCAGCACCGCGTCGTAGTCGTCGGCCAGGCCGCCCGCGACGTTCTGGTCGTTGCGGCGCCGCGCGCGGGTCTCGGCCGACGCGGTCAGGAAAATCTTCACCGGGGCGTCGGGCAGGACGACGGTCCCGATGTCGCGGCCCTCCACGACGACGCTGCCGGGGCCCTCGGCCATCTCGCGCTGCAGGCCCACCAGGCGGGCGCGCACGGCTGGCACCGACGACACCGCCGAGACGGCGCGGGTCACCTCGTCGCCGCGGATCTCTATCGAAACGTCCTCTCCGGCAAGGAAATACCGGTCGCCGTCCACCGACAGCCGGGCGGTCGTTCCGATCCGCGCGACGGCCTCGCCGTCGGCGGGGTCGACACCCGCACGCAGCACGGCCAGCGTCACCATCCGGTACATCGCCCCGGTGTCCAGGTAGCGGGCCCCCAAAGCCTGTGCCAATCCCCTTGACACCGAGGACTTCCCGGTCCCGGCGGGCCCGTCGATGGCCACCACCACATCGGAGGTCACAGGCCCACCGCCTGATACAGCTGCCCGACCTCGTGATGCCCCAGGGCCCGGATGCTGCCGGGCCGCTGCTTGCCCAGCGACACGGGCCCGATGTCGGTGCGCACCAGCGACTCCACCGGAAAGCCGGCGGCGCCCAACAGCCGCCGCACGATGCGGTTGCGGCCCTCGTGCAGCACCACCCGCACCAGCGTCTTGCCCGGAATCGCGTCCACCACCGCGAAGTCGTCGACCCGCGCGGGGCCGTCGTCCAAGTCGATGCCGGCCTTGAGCCGCTTGCCCAGCCCGCGCGGCACCGAGCCCGTCACCGTCGCCAGGTACGTCTTGGGCACCTCGTGGGAGGGGTGCATCAACCGGTGCGCCAGCTCGCCGTCGTTGGTCAGCAGGATCAGCCCCTCGGTGTCGGCGTCCAGGCGCCCGACGTGAAACAGGTTCTTGTTGCCGCGAACCCGGCGTTCCACCAGGTCGCCGACGCAGGGTCGGCCGCGGTCGTCCGACATGGTCGAGTGCATGCCCCGCGGCTTGTTCAGAGCCAGGTACACCATCGACTCGTCGAGCACGACCCGGGCGCCGTCGACGCGGATCACCGAGGCGTCGGGATCCACCCGGGTGCCCAGCTCGGTCACCACCCGACCGTCGACCTCGACGCGGCCGTCGATGATCAATTTCTCGGCGGCGCGCCGCGACGCAATTCCGGCCTGGGACAACACCTTTTGCAGGCGGATCCCTTCGGTCTCGACCATCAATCCTGGTCCACGTCGAACGTCAGCGCCTGATCGGGCGCCTGGCCGCCCGCGAGCTTGATGAAACGCGGCTCGCTGTCCAGGGATTCGCTCAGGTCCTCGATCGTGTCGACGTCGGGCAGCAGCGGGGCGATGTCGGGCAGGTCGGCCAGCGACGTCAACCCCAACCGCTCCAGGAACAGGTCGGTGGTGGCGAACGTCGTGGCGCCGGTGTCGTCGTCCACCCCGGCCTCGGTGATCAGGCCGCGCGCCAACAGCGTGCGCATGACGGCGTCGACGTTGACGCCGCGGACCGCGCTCACCCGCGCGCGCGTCACCGGCTGGCGGTAGGCCACCACTGCAAGGGTTTCCAGCGCGGCCCGGGTCAGCTTGGACCGCGCGCCGTCCAGCAGCAGCTTCTCCACGTACGGCGCGAACCGGGCGCGGGTGTACATCCGCCAGCCCTCGCTGTTCTGGCGCAGGTCGATGCCGCTGTCGCGCTCGGTGAGTTCCTCGGCCATCTGCTGCAGCCGCGAGGCGACCCGGTAGACGGGCTGTTGGGTGGCCGCGGCCAGCGCCTCGGCGCTGACGGGAGTGTCGACGACCAGCAGCAGCGCCTCCAGCACGGAGCCGAGCTCCTCGGGCTCCATCGGCGCCACCTCGGCGATGTCGGGGATGCCCGCGTCGTCGAGATCGACGTCCGGCAGCTCTTCGCTCACTTATTCGTCCCGCACTTCTACCAAGGCTTCGTTGACCGGACGTTCCCCGGTCCATGAAATCTGGAGCACGCCGAGCGGCTCCGACTGGTCGAATGCTACCGCCCGGCTGCGGTACAGCTCGAGCAGCGCCAGGAAGCGCCCGACCACCTCCATCGGCGCCTCGCAGTCGGCGACCAGCTCGGAGAACGTGGCCCATCGGCCGCTGCCGCGCGATTCCAGGATCGCCAGCAACTTCTTGGCCTGCTCGGGCACCGAGACCGACACCTCATGCAGGTGGCCGATCGCCACCGTCGGCACCGGACGCGGGCTGAACGCGATCGCGGCGATCTGGGCGAACCGCTCGGCGTCGACGCCCAGCATCACCTCGGGCAGCAGCTCGGTGAACCGCTCCTCCAGCGACACCGCGCGCGGGTAGCTGCGCAGCGCGGTCGCCTCCAGCTCGGCGAACATCTCCGCGACGTGCTTGAACGCCCGGTACTGCAGCAGCCGGGCGAACAGCAAGTCGCGCACCTCCAGCAGGGCCAGGTCCTCGGCGTCGTCGACCTGCCCGGCGGGCAGCAGCCGGGCGGCCTTGAGGTCGAGCAGCGTCGCGGCGACCACCAAAAACGCGGTGGTCTCCTCCAGGTCCAGCTGCGAGCCGATCTCGCGGGTGTAGGCGATGAAGTCGTCGGTGACCTGGTGCAGCGCCACCTCGGTGACGTCCAGGCGGTGGGCGAAGATCAACTGGAGCAGCAGATCGAACGGCCCCTCGAAGTTGGTCAGGCGGACCTGAAAGCCGTTCTTGGGTGGCGCCTCACCGTTCGCGCTGGCCGTCACGCGCCGAATCGGTCGATGAACTCGCGGGCCAGCGCGCGGTACGCGACGGCGCCCGTCGAGCGCGGGGCCCAGGTGGTGATGGGCTCGCCGGCCACGCTGGTCTCCGGGAAGCGGACGGTGCGGGTGATGACGGTGTCGAACACCAAGTCGCCGAACCGCTCCACCACGCGGGCCATCACCTCGCGCGAGTTGACCGTGCGCGGGTCGTACCGGGTGAGCAGGATCCCGCTGATCTCCAGCTTCGGGTTGAGCCGGTCGCGCACCTTGTCGACGGTGTCGGTCAGCAGCGCCAGCCCGCGCAGCGAGAAGAATTCGCATTCGGTGGGGATCACCACGCCGTCGGCGCACGCCAGCCCGTTGACGGTCAGCAGCCCCAGCGACGGCTGGCAGTCGATCAGGACATAGTCGTAGCGGTCCAGCACCGGGTGCAGGGCCCGGCCCAGCGTCTGCTCGCGGCCCACCTCGTTGACCAGCTGGATCTCGGCGGCGGACAGGTCGATGTTGCTGGGCACCAGGTCCATGTGCTTGACGCGGGTCTGCAGCAGCACGTCGTCGATCGACACCCGCGGCTCGACCAGCACGTTGTGAATGGTCTTCTCCAGCTCGTAGTGCGGGACGCCGAGCCCCGCGGACAGCGCGCCCTGCGGGTCCATGTCCACCAGCAGCACCCGCCGTCCGTATTCGGCGAGCGCGGCGCCCAGGTTGATGGTCGACGTGGTCTTCCCGACGCCGCCCTTCTGGTTGCACATCGCGACGACCTTCGCCGGGCCGTGCGAGGTGCGCGGCTGCGGTTCCGGGATCGCCCGCGGCGGCCGCCCGGTCAGACCGAGCTCGACGCCGCTGTCCGGCTGCTCGGTCATGGCGAGGGTGTTCGGGAGGTGAACATCGACCGAAAGTCTAACGGGTTCGCGCGCAGAACCCGGGCGACCCGCAGGCAACTTACCAGCCAATATGCGCGGAAAGTCCTTGTCAGAGAAACATTTACACGCCCCGTCACACCAGCCTCACCAGCACCATGGGTCGGGGCCTATCGTGGGTTCCTATGGACCTCAATCGACGCATTCCCCTGCTGCGATGGTCGGTGTGGCGGATGGCGACGGGAGCGCGCAACATCACGACGACGGGCCAGATCGGTGACGGGCGGGAAGCCGCGGCGGTGGACTACGTGCTGCGCAACGCCAAGGCCGGCGACATCGACGACGTGCTGGCCACCGTCGACAAGTTCGCCTACGAGAAGTCGATGCTGATCAACGTCGGCGACGAGAAGGGCCAACTGCTCGACGCCGCGGTGCGCCGGGCCAACCCGGCGCTGGCGCTGGAGCTGGGCACCTACGTCGGGTACGGCGCGCTGCGCATCGCCAGGGCCGCCCCGAACGCCAAGGTCTTTTCCGTCGAGCTCGCCGAACCCAACGCCGCCAACGCCCGGCGGATCTGGGCCCACGCCGGGGTCGCCGACCGGGTCACGTGCGTCGTCGGCACCATCGGCGACGGCGGGCGCACCCTGGACGCGCTGGCCGCCGAGCACGGATTCACCGACGGCACCCTCGAGTTCGTCTTCCTCGATCACGACAAGGACGCCTACCTGAAGGACCTGCAGAGCATCATGGCGCGCGGCTGGCTGAGCCCGGGCGCCATCGTCGTCGCCGACAACGTCCGGGTGCCGGGCTCCCCGAAGTACCGCGAGTACATGCGCCGGCAGCAGGGCAAGCAGTGGAACACCGTCGAGCACAAGACGCACCTC
This sequence comes from Mycobacterium sp. ACS4054, assembly GCF_001667275.1. Taxonomy (GTDB): domain Bacteria; phylum Actinomycetota; class Actinomycetes; order Mycobacteriales; family Mycobacteriaceae; genus Mycobacterium. The sequence goes on along the minus strand of NZ_LZHV01000055.1, from coordinate 106,125 downwards.
GAATACCAGTCGCTGGTCTCGGACCTGGTGCTGGAGTCCGAGTACCTGGGCTAGGCCCGGCGATTACTGCGCGCGCGGGTGGGCTTCGGCCCACACCTCGCGCAGCGCGTGCACGGTGACCATCGTGTAGATCTGCGTCGTCGTCACCGACGCGTGCCCCAACAGCTCCTGGACCACCCGGACGTCGGCGCCGCCCTCGAGCAGGTGGGTCGCGAACGAGTGCCGCAGCATGTGCGGCGAGACGCCCGACGTGATGCCGGCGCGCTCGGCGGCGTCCTGCAGCACCTGCCACGCGCTTTGGCGCGACAGCCGCCCGCCGCGCACGTTGAGGAAGATCGCCGGCGTCCCGCGGCCGCGGCGGGCCAGCTCCGGGCGGCCGCGCACCAGGTAGGCGTCCAGCGCCTGCACGGCCGGCCTGCCGATCGGGACCAGCCGCTGCTTTCCGCCCTTGCCGCGCAACAACACCGAGCGGGCCTTGGTATCGATGTCGTCGACGTCGAGGCCGACGGCCTCGGAGATGCGCGCCCCGGTCGAGTACAGCAGTTCCAGCAGCGCCCGGTTGCGCAGCGTGAGCGGGCCGTCGGACGCGCTGTCGCCCCCGGCGGCCTCCAGCAGCGCCAGCACCTGGTCGATGGTCAGGCTCTTGGGGAGCCGGCGGCCGGGGGTCGGCGGGCGGACGGCGCGCGCCACGTCCAGTTCGGCGAGCCCCTCGGCGGCGGCGAACCGGTGCAGGCCGCGCACCGCGATCAGCGCCCGCGCCGCCGACACCGCGGACAGCGCGGCGGTCCCAGAGTCCGGGTCGCCGCGGCGCAACGCCACCAGGAACTCGCTCACGTCGTCCTCGCCGACCTTGGCCAGGTCGTGAATCCCGCGGTCCGACAAGTGCTTGGTGTAGCGGCGCAAATCGCGGCGATAGGAGCTGAGGGTGTTCGCTGCGACGCCCCGCTCGATCGTGAGGTGGTCGAGGTAGCCCTGCAGCTGGCTGTCCAGGGCCACCGTTGTCATCGCGCGGCCTTGCGCGCGGCGAAGGCGGAAGGCTTGTCGCGCCACGGGCTGTCCACCGGGCGGGCCGGGGTGGACCCGGTACTGACGACCCGGGCGGCCAGAATGCCCGCTACCGCAATGGCATTGACGATCTCGCCGCGAAGCACCATCTCGGTGGCGTCGGCGAGCGGATACCACCGCAGCGTCAGGTCGGCCTCTTCGTCGTGCGCCTCGGGCCGGTCCAACTCGGTGAGCCCGGTGGCGAGATAGACGCGCACGGATTCGTCGCTGAAGCCGGGAGTGGAATCGAGGTCGACGAGCACCCGCCAGGTGTCGGCCTGCAATCCCGCTTCCTCGTGCAACTCCCGCGCCGCGGTCAGCTGGGGCTCCTCGCCGCCGACGTCGAGCAGCCCGGCGGGCAGCTCCCACAGCCGCCGCCCGAACGCGTGGCGGTACTGATAGACCATCGCGATGTTGCCGTCGTCGTCCATGGCGACCACGGCCACCGCGCCGAAGTGCTCGACGACCTCCCGGATCGTGGTGCTGCCGCCGGGCATCCGGACCTCGTCCCGGCGCAGCGCGAAAATCTTTCCCGTGTACAGCGTTTCGGATGACGCCGTCTCGAAGTTGTGCTCAGCCACGGGTCGCGGGCTCAGGTAGCGACTGGCCGACGCTGTCCCGCTGCTGGTTGCCGTTGGGCGATTGCTCGGGGATCTCCACCGGAAGCAACTCGCCCGACTGGTAGTCGAGGGCGGCCCCGACGAATGCGACGAACAGCGGGTGCGGCCGGGTGGGCCGGCTCTTCAGCTCCGGGTGGGCCTGGGTGCCGACGATGAACGGGTGCACCTCGGGCGGGTATTCGACGAACTCGACCAGGTGTCCGTCGGGCGAGGTCCCGGAGAACCGCAGGCCGCTCTCGGCGATCTTGTCGCGGTAGGCGTTGTTGACCTCGTAGCGGTGCCGGTGCCGCTCGGACACCTGCGTGCCGCCGTAGGCCTGGGCCACGATCGAATCCGGTTGCAGCACGGCGGGATAGGCACCCCGCCGCATGGTGCCGCCCAGATCGGCCTGGCCCGCCACGGCGTCGACCTGGTCGGCCATCGTGGAGATGACGGGATCCGGTGTGGCCGGGTCGAATTCGGCCGAGTTGGCCTCGGTCAGCCCGGCGGAGCGCGCGGCCTCGATCACGATGCACTGCAACCCGAGGCACAGGCCCAGCACCGGCAGCCCCCGCGTGCGTGCGTAGCGGATGGCGCCGATCTTGCCCTCGATCCCGCGGATGCCGAAGCCGCCGGGAATGAGCACGCCGTGCACGTCGCCCAGCGCCGCCGCCGCGCCCGCCGCCGTCTCGCAGTCGTCGGAGGGCACCCACTGCATCTCCACCTTGGCGTGGTGCTTGAAGCCGCCGGCGCGCAGCGCTTCGGTCACCGACAGGTAGGCGTCGGAAAGCTCGATGTACTTGCCCACCAAGGCGATTCGGACGGTCTCGTGCGGCTCGTGCACGCGGCGCAGCAGGTCGTCCCACTCGGTCCAGTCGACGTCGCGGAACGGCAGGTTGAGCCGGCGCACCACGTACGCGTCGAGTTCCTCGCGGTGCAGGCGCTTGGGGATGTCGTAGATCGACGGCGCGTCCGGGGTGGAGATGACGCCGTCGATGTCGACGTCACACATCAGCGCGATCTTGTTCTTCAGCGCTTCGGGGACGTCCCGGTCGCAGCGCAGGATCAGCGCGTCCGGGGTGATACCGATGCTGCGCAGCGCGGCCACCGAGTGCTGGGTGGGCTTGGTCTTGAGTTCGCCCGACGGCGCCAGGTAGGGCACCAGCGAGACGTGCAGGAAGAAAACGTTCTCCCGGCCCAGGTCGTGGCGGACCTGGCGGGCCGCCTCCAGGAACGGCTGCGACTCGATATCGCCGACGGTGCCGCCGATTTCGGTGATGACCACGTCCGGCCGGTTGCCCTCGGCGTCCGGCTGGGCCATCGCCATGATCCGGCTCTTGATCTCGTCGGTGATGTGCGGGATCACCTGCACGGTGTCGCCGAGGTATTCGCCGCGCCGTTCCTTGGCGATGACGGTCGAATACACTTGGCCCGTCGTGACATTCGCCGAACCGGACAGGTCGCGATCGAGGAACCGCTCGTAGTGCCCGACGTCGAGGTCGGTCTCGGCGCCGTCCTCGGTGACGAACACCTCGCCATGCTGGAACGGGTTCATCGTGCCGGGGTCGACGTTGAGGTACGGGTCGAGCTTTTGCATCGTCACGTGCAACCCGCGGGCCGTCAGCAGCTGACCGAGGCTGCTGGCGGTGAGGCCCTTGCCCAACGAGGACGCGACGCCCCCGCTGACGAAGAGGTGCTTGGTTGCGGATTGCGAATGCTTTCGCACAGGCGACCTCCGTGAAGACGGGCAGGGCGTCAAAATTTTGCTAGCGAATAACTAGTTGGGCCTGCCGACCCACGGAAATCCACCCTAACATCCGCGACCGAAGTGTCGCGGCGAACACGCCCGCTACTGGGGCACCGTGATGGAGGTCGCGCCGTGACCGGTGCCGTACTGACCCGGGTGACCGCCGCTGATCAGGTCGTGCAGGCCGAGCACGGCGGTGATCCGGCCGGGCGCGGTGTCGACGTCGTCGACGGTGCTGATCGCGGAGTTCATCTGAGCGTCGGCGCGGGTCACGGCCACGGCCGCGCCCCCGGTCGACGAACCGTCCCGCCCGGCCAGCAGCGTGCCCGAGCCGTGCGGCGCCAGCGCGGCGGCGAACCGGGCGACGCTGGCGCCCTGGTTGCCGGCGTCCTGGGGCAGCGCGCCGCCGGTGATCACCAGCGCGGCATTCGCCGCGCCCATGTGGTCGTTCGGCTGGTAGGTGACGAAGCCGGTGTCGCGCAGCGCGGCCAGCACGGTGGCCCGCTGGGTCTCGTCGACGGGCGGGACCGCGGGATTGGCGTTGATCAGCAGGGCGATGCCCATCAGGTCGCCGGCCTGCGAGCCCTGGTCGACCAGCTTGGTGCTCAGCTGCTGGCCGGCCGGCAGGATCGACGAGTTGACCACGGTCTGCAGTTTCTCCGCGGAGTTGGCCTCGACGAATTCCTGCGTGAGCGCCACGGTTCCGGTCACCGCGCCGCCGGCCTGGCCGATGATCTTCGCCACCGCGGCGACGTCGTCGTCTTTGGCGTCGGGCGTGCGGAACACCACGACCGACTTGCCGCCGAGCGCGTCGTGCACCATCCGGCCGCCCAGCTGGGTGTCGAAGTTGTTTGCCGCGCTGAGCTTTTCATTCAGCACGTTCTTCTGGTCGTTGAGCCCGTTGATCTGGGTGTGCAGATCCCGCTTCTCGTCGCGCAGGCTGGACAGCAGGGTGTCGGACAGGAAGCCGGAACCGAGCACCACTCCGACCGCGAGCGCCAGGAAGACGGCGGCCAGCGACAGCGCGTGTTGGCGTAGCGAGATCATCGCGGGCCTAGCTCACCAGGTGCTGGACCCAGAGGGAAAAGTGGTTCCAGTAATCGGTGACCCAGTGCAGCACCAGGCCGTCGGTGCGCGACACCCACAGGGCCACGATGATGGCGATCAGCATCGTCAGCGCCAGCAGCGCGATCGCGCCCGCCGAGATGTGGTTGCGGTACAGCGTGGCCACGGCCTTGGCGTCCACCACCTTCTCCCCCACCCGAAGCCGGGTGAGGAAGGTCGACGGGTTGCTGTGCGCGCGGGTGCGGTCGAAGAACGTCTCGATGTTGGCGGTGTGGCCCGCGGTCACCAGCAGCGCGGCGCCGTGATGATCGGCCAGCAGCAGGGCCAGGTCGATCGCCGAACCCGCGGCCGGGAAGGTCATCGCCCCGACGCCGAGATCCTGGATGCGCTCCAGGCCGGGGGCATGGCCGTCGGCGTCGGCGGGCAGGACGACCTGGGCGCCGCACTTGAGGGCGTCGGTGCTGATCTGGTCGGGGTCGCCGACGATCACCTGGGGCCGATAACCGGCCTTGCGCAACACATCCGCGCCGCTGCCCACGCCGAAGAGCACCGGCTGGTACTCCTTGATGAACGGCTTGAGGGACTTCAGGTCCTCCTCGGCGCTGGGCTCGTCGGCGACGATCACCACGTGCCGGCGGCGCAGGTCGACGTCGATGTCGGGGATCCCGATGCCGTCGATCAACAACGGGCTCTCGCTCTTGATGAACTCGATGGTGTTGCCGGCGAACGCCTCCAGGTGCGCGGACAGGCCGCTCTTGGCCTCCCGCATCAGGTCGGCGATGTCGTGATCGGTGCGCTCGGTGCCGCGCACCAGCCGGCGGTCCCCGGAGTAGACGCCGCCCTCGTGCAGGCGGATCTTGGCGCCGTCCTTGACCTTCTTGAAGATGTCGGGTCCCGTCTCGTCGATCAGGGTGACCCCGTTGTTGACCAGCACCTCCGGGCCCATGTTGGGGTAGCGGCCCGACACCGACGGCGAGGCGTTGACGACCGCGGCGATATCGGCCTCCACCAGCGCGTCCGCCGTGATGCGGTCCAGGTCGAGGACGTCGAGCACCACGATGTCGCCGGGGCACACCCTGCGCAGCAATCGGTCGATGTTCCGGTCCACGCGGGCGGTGCCGACGAGGCCCGGCCGGGTGGTGTTACGGGTAAGCAGGCCTGACATCTTCATGGGGGCGATTCTGTCGGTGATGCGTGGAGGAGGCGTGGAGGCGCGCCGTAACATCAGCCTCAGAAGTTGACTAGAGTCCCATTAGTCACAAGCGGCTAACGGCTTGGTCGCGCGCGGGTACACGATGGCCCGTCGCGGCACGGGGACCTTTAAATCTCGTCCTTCTGCGCGGCGTCTAGCAGTTCGCGGGCGTGCGCGCGGCCGCTGTCGGACTCGCCCAGCCCGGCCAGCATCCGGGCCAGTTCGGCGACGCGCTCGTCGCCGGTGACCCGCCGCACGACGCTGGTGCCCTTGGGTCCGGCGCTGTGCACCACCAGGTGCACGTCGGCGTACGCCGCCACCTGCGGCAGGTGCGTGACCACGATGACCTGATGCGTGCGCGCCAGCCGGGCCAGCCGCCGGCCGATCTGCACCGCCGCGCGGCCGCCGACGCCGGCGTCCACCTCGTCGAACACCATCGTGGTGCCCGCCGCGGAGGCCGCCAGCACCACTTCCAGCGCCAGCATCACCCGGGACAGCTCGCCGCCGGAAGCGCTCTTCGCCAGCGGCAGCTGGTCCATCCCGCGGTGCGCCGCGAAACCGAACTCCACCTGGTCGACGCCGTCGGCCCCGGCCCGGGCCAGCTCGCCCGACGCCAGCATGAGCGCGGCCGGATCGTCCCTCTCGGCGGCGAGATCGTTGCTCACCTCGATGCTGAACTGGGCGTCGGCCATCGCCAGGCCGGACAGCTCGGCGGTGACCTCCTTGGCGAGCCGCTTGGCGGCCTTGCGCCGGATGCCGCTGAGATCGCCTGCGGCGTCCGCCAATTCGCGTGCCAGCTCCTCGACGCGGGCCGCCAGCGCCGTCAGGCCCTCCTCGGAGACGTCGAGCTGGGCCAGCCGCTGCCGCGACTCCTGGGCCCACCGCAGCACCCCGTCGACGTCCGCGGCGTACTTGCGGGTCAGTGTGCGCAGTTCGGCCTGCCGGGCCAGCTTGGCTTCCAGCGCGCTGGCATCGACCGGCAGCTCGTCTAGGTAGGCGCTGAGTTCGCCGGCCGCGTCGGCCACCACCGTGAGCGCCTCGCCGACCTGGGCGGCCAGCGCCCGCAGCTTCGCGTCGTCGGTCGACTCCAGGGCCGCCCGCGCCCGCCCCAGGCCGTCGGCGGCGCTGTGTCCCGCGTCGGCGTCGTCGGGGGCCCCGGAAAGCGCCGCGTGCGCGGTGACCGCGGCCTCGCGCAGGGTGTCCAGCTCGGAGAGCCGCACGATGTCGGCGACCAGCGCGTCGTCTTCGCCCGGTTGCGGGTCGACGGCGTCAATCTCGTTGAGCGCGAACGTCAATCGGTCGGACTCCAGCGCGAGTTCGCGCATCCGGTTCCGCCGGTCGATGAGGTCGTGCCGCGCGGTGAGCCAGGCGTCGCGCAGCTTGCGATACCGCTCGAGCGCGGGGCCGGCCTTGGCGAACCGGTCCAGCGCGCCGCGCTGCTCCTCGGGCCGCATCAGGCGCAGCTGGTCGTTCTGCCCGTGCAGGGTGAGCAGCTCGGCGGTGAAATCGCCCAGCGACTTGGCGGGCACGCTGCGACCGCCGAGGTAGGCCCGCGAGGGCCCGTCGCGGCTGACCGAGCGCAGCGCGATCACGCTGCCGTCCTCGTCGCGCTCCGCGCCCGACGCGTCCAGCATCCCGTCCAGCTGCGCCACCACCGCATCCTCGAGATCGGTTGTGGTGAAACGCCCTTCGACGACGGCGCGGTCGGCCCCCGAGCGCACCCGGGTAGCGTCGGCGCGGGCCCCGCCGAGCAGGTGCAGCCCGGTTACCACCATGGTCTTGCCGGTGCCGGTCTCCCCCGTCAGCACGGTCAGGCCGCGGTCGAACTCCCCGACCGCGGCGCTGATCGCACCGAGCGACTCGATGCGGATTTCGGTGAGCACCCGCCGTTACTTCCCGCGCCAACCCGTCACCGGCAGCCGGAACTTGCGCACCAACCGGTCGGTGAACGGCGCGCTGTCCAGCCGCGCCCACTTCACCGGCGTGTCACAACGGCTCACCTCGATCCGGCTGCCGGCCGGGATCAGCATTTCGCGCCGGCCGTCGCAGAACACCAGGGCGTCGTGGCCGTCCGCCTCGATCTCGATCGCGATGGTGGCGTCGGGGCTGGTGACCATCGGCCGGCCGAACAGCGCGTGAGCGTTGTTGGGCACCACCAGGATTGCCTCGAGGTCCGGCCACAGCACGGGGCCGCCCGCGGAGAACGCGTAGGCGGTGGAGCCGGTGGGCGTCGACACCAGCACGCCGTCGCACCCGAACGCCGACACCGGCCGGCCGTCGATCTCGACGACCACCCCGAGCACGCCCAGCCGCGGGCCCTTTTCCAGGCTGACCTCGTTGAGCGCCCAGCCGTGCGCGATCTCCCGGCCGCCCGTGCGCACCAGCACGTCCAGGGTGAGGCGGTTCTCCACCCGGTAGTCCCGGGCGACGACGTGCTCGAGCACCCGGTCGATGGCCTCGGCCTCGGCCTCGGCCAGGAAGCCGATCCGGCCCAGGTTGACGCCCAGCACCGGGATACCGGCGTTGCGGGCCAGTTCGGCCGCGCGCAGGAACGTGCCGTCCCCGCCGAGCACCAGCACCAGCTCGCAGCCGTCGGCGGCCTGCGGGTCGGCGTCGACGACCTCGATCTCGACGCCCATCGCGCGGATGTCGTCGGGCGCCACATGCAGCGAACCCCGGTCGACCGCCTCGGCGGACAGCACCCGGAGCCCGATGTCGTTGTCGCCCAACACCTTCTGCACCCGGGCCGCGGTGTCGGTGGCTTCCTCGCGGCCGGTGTGCACCACCATCAGCACCGTGCGCTGCTCGGTCATTGCGGGCCCCGTTCTACGGCGTGCTCAACCGCCGCCGCCAACTCGTCATCCGCCAATCCCGTTTCGGCGCGCAACCACAAGAAGTATTCGACGTTGCCCGAGGGGCCCGGCAGCGGGCTGGGAGTGACCCCGGCGGTGTGCCAGCCCAGTTCGCCGGCGCGCCGCGCCACCGCCAGCACGGCGCCGGCACGCAGGCCCGGGTCGTGCACGACCCCGCCGGCACCCACCTGGCCCCTGCCCACCTCGAACTGCGGCTTCACCATGGGAACGATATCCGCAGTGGCCGAAGCACATCCAGCCAGCGCGGGCAACACGGTGGACAGCGAAATGAAGGACAGGTCGGCCACGATGAGGTCGACCGGGCCGCCGATCGCCTCGCGAGACAGGTCACGCGCGTTCGTCCGCTCGACGACGACGACCCGCGGGTCGCAGCGCAGCGACCACGCCAGCTGGCCGTATCCGACGTCCACCGCCACGATTCCGGCGGCGCCGCGGTCCAGCAGCACCTCGGTGAACCCGCCCGTCGACGCCCCGGCGTCCAGGCAGCGCCGGCCCGCCACCGGGATGCCGAAGGCGTCCAGGGCGCCGATCAGTTTGTGCGCGCCCCGCGACACCCAGCCCCGCTCGCCGTCGTCGGCGACGGTCAGGGCCGCGGTGACGGCGACGGCCGTGCCCGGCTTGCGGGCCGGCAGCCCGTCGATGCTGACCCGCCCGGCGCCGATCAACTCGGCGGCCTGCTGGCGCGATCGCGCCAGGCCGCGCCGAACCAGCTCGGCGTCGACGCGGGCGCGGCGGGACATGCGGGCACTCAGCCCTTCTCCGCCGACTCCAGCGCGGCCAGCAGCACGTCGTGCGCCTCGGAAAGGCGGCGCGCAATGTCTTCGAGCTCCGTTAGCGACGGCGCGTTGTGGGGATTGTCCGGCGCACCGGGCTCGGGCAGCCGGGCCAGCAGGGCGTCGATTTCGGCACGGATCTGTTCGGGATCGGTAGTCATTGCGCTCTTACGCTAGTCACCCGTCAGTCGCTGTGCACCAACGACCAGCGCTGCAGCGCGTCGCGGGCGCGGTCGTCGGCGGCGTGGATGCCGAGCGGGTGCCCGTCGGACCGCGCGCCCCAGACGGCGCTGGCGACCGCCCGCACGATCGACAGCCCGTCGCCGTCGTCGGGCCCGGCGCCACTGACGGTCACCGCCCCGTCGCCGACGTCGACCGCCCAGGCCGGCTGGGGGCCGACCGCGAGCTGGTCGCCGTCGGAGTGCAGCGCTCGCAGGTCGTGGCCGATGTAGGTCGGCCGCCGCTCGGGTTCGGCGTACACCGCGTCCCGCGCGGAGCTGACCCCGGTGAGGACCATCAGGCTGGGCAGCTTGGCAGCGTTCGCGCCCTCGATGTCGGTGTCCAGCCGGTCGCCGACCACCAGCGGCGCGCGAAATTCGCCCCGGGCCACCGCGTCCGTGAGCAGGCCGGGCGCGGGTTTGCCCGCGACCTGCGGCTCGGCGCCGGTCGCGGCCCGCAGCGCGGCGACCATGGACCCGTTCCCCGGCAACAGGCCCCGCTCGGTCGGCAGGGTCGGATCGATGTTGGCCGCCACCCAGAGCGCGCCGGAGCGAATGGCCAGCGCGGCCTCGGCCAGGTCGGGCCAGCCGATGGTCATCGACAGGCCCTGTACGACGGCGACCGGCTCGTCGTCGAAGCGGCGCACCGGCCGCAGCCACACGTCCGCGACCTCGTCGGCCAGCGCGTCGGTGCCCACGATCAACACCGGCGACCCGGCCGGCAGCCGATCGGCCAGCAGCCGGGCGGCGCTCTGCGCGCTGGTGGCGACGTCGTCGGCGGTGGCGGTGAAGCCGAGCTCGGTCAGGTGCGCGGCCACCTCGGCGGCGCTGCGCGACGCGTTGTTGGTGATGAAGAACGCGCGGCTGCGCACCTCGGCCAGGGCCTGCACCGCGCCGTCGGTGGGCTGGCGGCCGCGAAACAAGGTGCCATCAAGATCGAGCAACAGGCAATCGTATTGGCGCGCAACGCTTGTCATCTCAGCCCAGCTCGCTGACCCGGTCTTCGGCGTCGGTGACGCCGTCGACGTCGGCCGCCGCCGAGCGCAGGAACCATTGCAGCGCTTCGTCTTTGCGGCCCAGGGCCAATAGCGTGTCGGCGTAGGCGTAGAACAACCGCGCCGCCGTCGGGCCCTGGCGGCCCGGGTCCAATTGCGGCGTGGACAAGAGGGTCAGCGCCTGCTCCAGCTGGCCGAGATCCGCGCGCGCGCCAGCCGCGACAATGCGCAGCTCGTCGGCGTCGTCACCGTCGAGCTGCGCGGCCTCCGGCCCGCGCGCGAGTTCGATCGCGCGTTCCGGGCGGCCAAGTCCCCGTTCGCAATCCGCGATGAGGGCGAGCAGGTTGGACTTGCTGCCCATCCTGCGGGCTGCGCGCAGTTCGGCCAGCGCCTGGGCCCAGTCGCCGCAGTGATAGGCGGCGATTCCGACCGCCTCACGGATCGCGGCGATCCTGCTGGACCGGGCCCGGGCGGCGCGTGGTCGGCGCAGCGCGGCCTCCGGGTCCTCGTCGAGCAACTCGCCGGCGGCGACCAGGTGCCGCGCGACCGCGTCGGCGGTGGCGCGGTCCAGCGTGCTCAGCTCGCCGCGGATCTCGGGCGCCAGCTGCCGGGCGTCCACGCCGGGCGGTATCGGCGGCCCGGCGTCGGGCTCGCGGCGGGCGTCGGGCTTCTGCGGCTGGGCCGGTCGCGCGCGGCCCGTCCCCGACCAGGCGCCGGACGAACGCGGGCGCCGTTCACCCCGCTGCCGCTGCCTGTCGTCGACCACGCAGCCGAGGATACGGGGGCCGCGGGGCTAGTACGCCGTGAGCCGGTTCTGCAGCAGCGGCGCGATCACCGCCGGGCAGAAGTTCGCGATGGCGACGATGGTGAACAGCCCGGCCGAGTCGTAACCGAGGCCGCTGCGCCTGGCCATCTCGGCGGCCACCGTGTCGAAGGACTGGCCCGGCATGACCAGCATGGGGCACACCGACTGGCCCAGCGCCAGCGCGCTGGCGGGGTGGGGATAGGTGATCCCGGCGTTGGACAGGGCCATCAGGAAGGCGTTCCCGCGCATGTCGGCGCGCACGGGGGCGGCCAGTGGCGCGGCCAGGCCCGCCACGCAGGCGCCCACCCCCAGGACGCGCAGCAGGGCCCACCGGACGCGCCGCAGGGATGTCATCGTGACCACCCTGGCCAATCCGGGTCACAGCCGCAACACGGAACGGTAAAGATTTGCGCACCAACGTGTGTTGCGGGTGCGTTCTATACCTTTTCGATGACCTTTTCGATCCCGGCGATCGTGCGCTTGCCGCGGCGCAGCACCAGCCACCGGCCGTGCAGGAAGTCCGAGGGCTGCGGCGTCCACTCCTCGCTGTCGATCCGGGCGTTGTTGACCGACACCCCGCCCTCGCCGATGGTGCGGCGGGCGGCCTTCCTGCTCTCCGACAGGCCGCTGGCCACCAACAGGTCGACGATCCCGTCGGGGGCGCCGGGTTTGAGCTCGGCCACCGAGGCCTCGCGCAGCGCGGCCGCCAGCGTCGCCTCGTCCAGCCGGTCCAGCTCGCCCTGACCGAACAGCGCCCGGCTGGCGTGCTCGACGGCCTCGGTGGCCGCCTCGCCGTGGACGAGCACGGTCAGTTCGCGGGCCAGCCGGCGCTGGGCGGCGCGCTGCTGCGGGCGCTCCTGGGTGGCGTGCTCCAGCTCGGCCAGCTCGTCGGCGGACAGGAAGGTGAACCACCGCAGGTACCGGATCACGTCGGCGTCGGCGGTGTTGAAGAAGTACTGGTACCACGCGTACGGGGTGGTCATCGCCGGGTCCAGCCACAGGCTGCCGCCGCCGGTGGACTTGCCGAACTTGGTGCCGTCGGCCGCGGTGACCAGCGGAACGGTCAGCGCGTGCACCGTCGCGCCCAGCTTCTGGCGGACCAGCCGGACGCCGGCGATGATGTTGCCCCACTGGTCGGAGCCGCCGATCTGCAGCGTGCAGCCGTACCGCCGATACAGCTCCACGTAGTCGTTGGCCTGCAACAGCATGTAGCTGAACTCCGTGTAGGAGATGCCCTCGCCCTCCAGCCGCCGCCGGATGGTGTCGCGATCCAGCATGACGTTGACCGAGAAGTGCTTGCCGAGGTCACGCAGGAACTCGATGGCCGAGAGGCCTTGGGTCCAGTCCAGGTTGTTGACGACGACCGCGCCCGTCGGGGATTGGTCGAAATCGACGAAGCGCTCCAGCTGCCCGCGGATGCGCCCGGTCCATTCCGCGACGGTGTCCGCCTCGTTGAGGGTGCGCTCGCCGACGTCGCGCGGGTCGCCGATCATGCCGGTGGCCCCGCCGGCGAGCACGATCGGGCGATGCCCGGCCCGCTGAAACCGCCGCAGCGCCAGCAGCGGCACCAGGTGCCCCGCGTGCAGGCTGGGCGCGGTGGGATCGAAACCCGCGTACACGGTCAGCGGCCCGCGCTCGGCGGCCAGCGCGGCGAGGTCGGTGGACTGCGCGATCAGGCCGCGCCAGCCCAGCTCGTCAAGGATCCCGGAAGACATCGCGCACGACTTTAGTCGCTCCCGGGGCCACGATTCGCCGCCGCGCGGCGCGATAAGGCAAGCTAACCACCGTCGCGCCATCGACGTGGGCGCGCCGACGACGCGGAGCGTGATGGACAACCGATACTGGCCGATCGTGGTCATCGCGGTGATGCTTGCCCTCGGGCTGACGCTCACGATCGACGACTTCAAGCGCGCCGCCACGCTGCGCAAACCCCTGGCGGTGGCGCTGATCTGCCAGGCGCTGCTGCTGCCGGCCCTGTGCCTGGTGATCGCCGAGGCCTTCCGCCTCGCGCCGCCGCTGGCCGTCGGGCTGATGCTGATGGCCGCCACCCCCGGCGGGACCATGTCGAGCATCCTCAGCCACTTGTTCAACGGCGACCTGGCGCTGAACCTCACGCTGACCGCGATCAACGCCGTGCTGTCAATCGTCGCCCTGCCCGCGATCCTGGCGGTGGCGATGACCTGGTTCATGGGCGAGGGGCGGTTTCTGCCCCTGCAACTGGACAAGTTCTTCGCGGTGTTCGGCATGGTGCTCGTCCCGATCGCCATCGGGGTGGCCTTCCGGCACCGCTTTCCCGAGGCGGCCCGGCGGCTGCAGAAGCCGGTCCGGATCGCCGCCCTTGTGCTGCTGGTGCTGGCCGTCCTCGGGGCCGTCGCCGGAGGACGCAAGACGCTGTGGCACAACTTCGGCGCGCTGAGCGGGGCCGTCGCGACCTTCTGCTCGGTCAGCCTGACGGTCGGCTACCTGGCGCCGCGGCTGATGCGCCTGGCTCCCCGGCAGGCCGTTGCGGTCAGCCTGGAGGTCGGCATGCACAACGCCGTGGTGGCGATGGGCGTGGCGTTGAGCCCCCAGTTGCTCAACAGCGTCGAAATGGCCACGCCGGCCGCGCTATACAGCGCCGTCGCGCCCCTGATGGCCCTGACGTTCGTGTTCCTCGCGCGTCGCGTGGACCCCGCGTTCCGGGCGGCGGCGCTGGCCGACGCTTAATCGCTGGTGCCCGGGGCCGGCGCCCGCGGGCTGCGCCGGTACGCCGAGACCTCCGGGCGGCCCGGGAGCCACAGCCGCCACGGCCGATCGGCGGCCTTGCTGACGCCGACGCGCGGCCCGCACGCGGGGGTCAGCGGCTCGTTCAGTTCCAGCGTTACCGCACTGTTCGGGTCGAACAGGTCAATGCCGTTGTCCGCCATGGTGATTCCCAGGGCCGAGCACAGGTTGCCGGGGCCGCGGGCGAGCGCGGCCGCGCGGACCAGCTCGCCGCGCCGGGCGCGGGCGACGTCGGTGCCATCCTCCAGCGCGGCGGCCCGCAGCAGGACGGCCGCGGCGGTGCCGTCGGGCCCGCAGGAGACGTTGGCGCAGACGTGGATCCCGTGGCTGCGGTAGGTGTAGAGCCGCCCGGGCGGGCCGAACATCACCGCGTTGCGGCCGGACATGCCCCGGTAGGAGTGGGCCGCGGCGTCGGGCCAGGGGCCGTCGGGAACGCCGCCGTAGGCCTCGACTTCGACGATGACGGCGGTGACGCCGCGCCCGGTGAGGGTGGCGCCGAGCAGCCGATGCGCGGCCGCGACGGGGTCGACGAGCAGCTCGCGTGCGGCCACCCACCGAACCTACCGGCACCGCCGCCATGGCAATATCCCGGTGTCGCGGGGACCCCCAGGCCCCGAGAAGGAGCCGACGCCATGCATTCGATCGACCCCGCCGCCACCGCGTGGCTGCTGGCCAGCACCGCGCTGGTCCTGCTGATGACTCCCGGCCTGGCCATCTTCTACGGCGGCATGGTGCGCACCACCGGGGTGCTCAACATGATCATGATGAGCTTCATCTCCATCCCGCTGGTGACGGTGGCGTGGCTGCTGGTGGGCTACACCATCGCGTTCTCCGAAGACGGGGCGAGCGGCTTCGTCGGCAACCTTCGCCACATCGGGATGCTCGGCATCAACCCGGACACCGCCCACGGCGCGGTTCCCGAATTGCTGTTCGCCACCTTCGAGGTGACGTTCGCCATCATCACGGCCGCGCTGGTGAGCGGCGCCATCGCCGACCGCGCCAAGTTCGCCGCCTGGATGGTGTTCGTCCCGGTGTGGGCGGTCGTCGTGTATTCGGTTGTGGCGCACTGGGTGTGGGGGCCCGGCGGCTGGCTGGCCAAGCTCGGAGTGCTCGACTACGCGGGCGGCCTGGTCGTCGAGATCGTGTCCGGCTCCTCGGCCCTGGCCCTGGCGCTGGTGCTCGGGCCGCGCATCGGCTTCAAGAAGGACGCGATGCGCCCGCACAACCTGCCGCTGGTGTTGCTCGGCGTCGGCCTGCTGTGGTTCGGCTGGTTCGGGTTCAACGCCGGTTCCGCGCTGGCCGCCAACGGGACCGCGGCGGCCATCTTCCTCAACACCCTCGTCGCCGGCTGCCTCGGCATGCTCGGCTGGCTGTCGGTCGAACAGATCCGCGACGGCCGGCCCACCACGTTCGGCGCGGCGTCCGGGGTGGTGGCCGGGCTGGTCGCCATCACGCCGTCGTGCGGAACCGTGAACACGCTCGGCGCGGCGGTCGTCGGCCTCGCGGCCGGCGTCGTGTGCTCGTTCGCGGTCAGCGCGAAATTCCGCTTCAACTACGACGATTCGCTCGACGTGGTGGGCGTGCACTTCGTGGGCGGCGTGGTCGGCGTGTCGCTGATCGGCCTGCTGGCCACCGCGGTCATGACGTCGGGGCCGCGGGGGCTTTTCTACGGGGGCGGCCTGGGCCAGCTGGGCAAGCAGTCGCTCGCGATCGTCGTCGTCGGGCTCTATGCGTTCACCGTGTCGTTCGTGCTGGCCAAGGTGATCGACCGGCTGATGGGCTTCCGGCTCAGCGCCGAAGACGAGACGACCGGCGTCGACCTCACCCAGCACGCCGAGACCGCGTACGCCGAGGGCGTGCACGGGCACCTGCCGCTGCGCCGCCCCGGATTGGACGACCGCACCAACCCTTGACAACGCCTCCCCGGAGGACGATATTCATCACATGATGACTTCATCGCGTGATGAATTAATCGGCGACCAGGCCGTCCGCATCGATCACCTGCGCGTGATCCGCGGTAAGCGGCCCGCCCTGCACGACTTCTCGGTGCAGATCGGGCGCGGCAGCATCACCGGCCTGCTCGGCCCGTCGGGCTGCGGCAAGACCACCCTGATGCGCTGCATCGTCGGCACCCAGATCGTGACCTCGGGCACCGTCACGGTGCTCGGGCACCCGGCCGGGTCGGCGCCGCTGCACCGCCGCGTCGGCTACCTGCCCCAGGACCCCACCATCTACAACGACCTGCGGATCGTCGACAACGTCCGCTACTTCGCCTCGCTCTACGGTTTCGACCGCCACGCCGCGGACGCCGCGATCGAGCGCGTCGGGCTGGCCGACCACCGAAGCGCCTACTGCGGCAACCTTTCCGGCGGCCAGCGCACCCGGGTGTCGCTGGCGTGCGCGCTGGTCTGCCGGCCCGAGCTGCTCGTGCTCGACGAACCCACCGTCGGCCTGGACCCGGTCCTGCGCGCCGACCTCTGGGAGCAGTTCACCGAGCTGGCCCGCGGCGGAACCACGCTGCTGGTGTCCAGCCACGTCATGGACGAGGCCGACCATTGCGGCGACCTGCTGTTGATGCGCGACGGCCACCTGCTCGCGCACACCACCCCGGCCCAACTACGAGAGGACACCGGATGCACGTCACTGGAGGACGCGTTTCTGTCCATCATCAGGCGCAACACCATGCGCCAAGCCGGATAGGGCTCAAGGGCTACACCGCGACCACGACGCGGATCCTGCGCCAGCTGGCGGCCGACCACCGCAGCGTCGCGATGATCCTGTTCGTGCCGGTGCTGGTGATCACGTTGATGTACTTCATGTTTCAGAACGCACCGCACCGGCCCGGCACCCCGGCCCCGTTCAACAACGCCTGCCTGATCCTGCTGGGCCTCTTCCCGCTGTTCGTGATGTTCATCATCACGGCGATCACCATGCAGCGCGAACGCGCCTCCGGGACGCTCGAGCGCATCCTGACCACTCCCCTGCGCCGGTTCGACCTGCTGATGGCCTACGGCACGGCCTTCTCGACGGCCGCTGCGGCCCAAGCGATTCTGGCGTGCATCGTGTCGTTCTGGTTGCTCGGCTTCGACACCGCCGGCAGCCCGGCGTGGGTGTTCGCGATCGCGATCGTCAACGCCGTCCTCGGCGTGGGCCTGGGCCTGTTGTGTAGCGCGTTCGCCCGCACCGAGTTTCAGGCCGTGCAGTTCATCCCGCTGGTGATGGTGCCGCAGCTGTTGCTGGCCGGCATCATCGTGCCCCGGGCGGTGATGCCGCACTGGCTGCAGTGGGTCAGCAACGTGATGCCGGCCAGCTACGCGCTCGAGGCGCTGCAGCAGGTGGGCGCGCACCCGCAGCTGACCTTCGTCGCGGTGCGCGACATCGTCGTCGTGCTGGGGTTCGCGCTGGCGGCGCTGTGTTTGGCGGCCGCGACGCTGCGGCGGCGGACCAGCTAGTGGCTGGTTCCACCAAGACCGGGCGCCGGCGGCCCGGGCGGCCGGCCGGCAGCTCCGACACCCGCGAACGGATCCTGTCCTGCGCGCGAGACCTATTCGCCACCAATGGGATTGGCAACACCTCGATCCGCGCGGTGGCGGCGGCGGCCGGCGTCGATTCGGCGCTGGTGCACCATTACTTCGGCACCAAGGAGAAGCTGTTCGCCGCGGCCGTGCACATCCCGATCGATCCGATGGACATCATCGGCCCGCTGCGCGAGATGCCGATCGAGGAAATCGGCTACCGACTGCCGTCGATGCTGTTGCCGCTGTGGGACTCCGAGATCGGCACGGCCTTCGTCGCCACGCTGCGGTCGGTCCTGGCCGGCACGGAGGTCAACCTGTTCCGCACGTTCATCGAGGACGTGATCGCGGTGGAAGTCGGTTCGCGCGTTGACGATCCGCCCGGAAGCGGAATCATCCGCGTCCAGTTCGTCGCGTCGCAGCTGGTCGGCGTGGTGCTGGCGCGCTACATCCTGCAGTTCGAGCCGTTCGCGTCGCTGCCGGCCGAACAGGTCGCGCGGACCATCGCGCCGAACCTGCAGCGCTACCTCACCGGTGATCTGCCGGACGGCCTCGTGCCATGAGCCGCGCGTGCTCGTCGTCGTCGACGTCGCGGGCCTCGTCGATCAGCAGCACCGGGATTCCGTCCTCGATGCGGTAGGCGCGCCGCAGCCGCGGGTTGTACAGCAACTCCCCGTCGGGTGAGTCCACGAACAGCAGGGGTCCGCGGTCGGCCGGGCACACCAGGATGCTCAGCAGCGAATCGTCAACCATCGGCACGCCCGCTCAGCGCCGCCCGCACGCCCGGGGTCAGCTTGCGGAAGAAGTTGCCTTCGGCGTCGAAATACCAAACGTGGCGGCCCGGTTTGGGAATCCCCGCGGCACGCAGGGCGCTGACGGTCGGACGGTAGGTCGCGCTCAACGACATCTCCGGGCATACCTGGACGATGTCCGGGCCCACGCCGACGGGGATCTTCGCCACGGCGTCCGTCAGGTCGGCCGCGGTGATGCTGGCCCCGGGAAGCAGCGTGACCGCCGAGACCGCCACCTCCCGGTCGCCCACCGGCACGTTGTAGGTCACCGCGAGGTCGACACCGTTGACGCAGCCCAGCACGTCGGTGACGGACTCGGGATACACCAGGCCGCGGGCGGTGTGCACCACCGAGCCGCGCCGGCCCGCCCACCAGTAGTCGCCGTCGTCGTCCCGGTAGAACAGGTACTCGGTCGAGATCCAGGTGTCGCCGGCCGCGAACACGCCGCGCTTGACCGACGCCGCCGGATCGATCGGGCCGTTGGACGCGGCGAGCAGCACCCCGACCTGCTTCGGCTCGGCGATCTCGACGAAGCCGCGGTCGTTCTCCAGGATCAGGTCGTGCTTGGCGTCGTAGGCGCCCAGCTCGATGCGCCCGACGCCGGGCAGCGGACGGCCCTTGCTGCCCGCCTTGGCGCCGGACACATTGGCCAACACGGCCTGCCCGTCGGTGGTGGCGAAGAACTCGACGACGTGGGCCGGCGCGAACGCGTCGACGACCCGTCCCCACAGCCCCGTCGGCATGCCGGAGCCGATGAACAGCCGCACCGGATGGTTGCCGTGCAGCACGAACGCCGGATCATCCACGATCTCGCGGAGCATGGCCCAGGTGTAGGACACCACCGTCACGCCGTACTGGCGCACCTCCTGCACGAAGCGGTCGCGGTCCAGGCCGCGGGACAGCGCGATGCGGGTGCCGCCGACCACCGCGCCACCCAGGCTGACCAGCAGCGCCGACTCGTGGTGCAGCGGCGTCAGGCAGTACAACGTGTCGCGGCGGTCGAGGGCCGCCGTGGAGGCGGTCCCGAAGGCGGACACCGCCCACCGGTAGTTGGTGATCTGCTTGGCCACCAGCTCGCCCCCGGCCGCGCTGAAGGCGATGAAGGCCAGGTCACGCGCCAGGCCGGGGTTGGGCCGGTACCACCCGGGGAGCTCAACCGCGTCGGGGTCGATCTGCTCCATGTCGATGACGTCGCTGTCGTCGGGCAGGTGCAGATCCCGCGCCTCGCCGCCGCCCAGCACCAGCACCTGCCGCAGCCCCTGGCGGTCCGCCGCCAGCACCGCCTCCAGGTTGGGCGGGTCGGTCAGCAGCTCCGTCACTCCGCCGAGCCGGACCGACGCGGCCAGGTCGGCGTCCGGCCGCATCACCACCGCGATCGCGCCCAGCCGCGACAGCGCGGCGATGGCGACCAGCGCGCTGGGCCGCGTCTCCATCAGCACGCCCACCCGATCCCCTTGGCGCACACCGACATCGATTAGGCCGCGCACGACGTTGTTGATCCGCCGGTTCACGGCCTCGTAGGTGTGCACGCGGCCGTCGAACAGCAGGAACTCGCCCTGCGGGGCCTCGTGCGCCTGCTCTTCGATGATGCGGCCCAACGAGATTCGCGTGTGGTCGTTGATCTGTCCCAGCCGCACCAGGCGCGGCAGCGTGCGGGCTGTTTCGACGGCCAGGGTGCGCACGGACTTGTTGGCCGCGACCACCGTGTTGGCCGCCCCGCGCACCAGCCCCAGCGCCGCTTCGGACACCTCGCCGACGCCGTGCACCAGCCGGGAACTCAACGCGACACCGCTGTCGGTGTGCTCCTCGGGCTGGTCGGCCATCAGGTCGATGCTGTCCGGTTTGTCGCCGCCGGTGGACAGCCACTTCACCCAGTCGGCGACGGTGGGCCAACTCTGTTGCGCCGCCTTGGATCCCACGACCAGACCGAAATGGCCTGTGCGGATGGTCCTTTCGTACACTTCGGCGTCGGGTGCGGCCCGCCGGATGCCGCGCACCGAAGCGGGCTGGCCAATGTCATCCACCTCGCCGACGAAGGCCAGCACCGGACACGTGATGTCGGTGAGCGTGACCATCTGGCCGTTGACGGCGAAGCCGCCGGTCATCATCCGGTTGTGGGCGATGAACTGCTTGAGCAGTTCGGAGATCGCCGGGCCGGACCACGCGATCCATCCCTCGCGTTCGAGGAACCGGCGCTGCTGCTCGCGCGGGAGCAGCGCCTCGCGGTCGTGCAGCTGGCGCACGAAGTCCACCCGGGCCTTGGCGGTCTTGAGCGGGTCCAGCATCTGGAAGCCGGTGCGCGCCATCCAGCTGGGGATGGCCAGCCGGCTGAACACGTGGTCGGCCATGAAGTTGGCGGCGGGCGCGGCGAAGTTCGCCGGGATGCCCATGGGCAGGGCGGCCAGGGTGTCCACCGGCGACCCGAAGGTGACGATGCTGGCCAGGCTCTTCGACCGCCGGTAGGCGGCGACCTGGTAGCACCACATGCCGCCCTGCGAGTACCCGACCAGGTGGATGTCGCTGCCGGTGGTCTCCTTGACCGTGTCGATGGCCTGACTGAGCGCGACGATGTGGTCGGCCAGGGTGCGGCGCATGCCGCCCTCGACCTTGTCGGGTTCGCCGAAGTCGATCACCCACGGATCGAGCCCGTTGGCGTGCAGGATGCCGACCGCGCCGTCCTCGCGGGTGACGTCCCACATGTCCGCCGACATCATCATCGGGTGCACCATCAGCACCGGCGGGCCCACCGGCGGTTTGTCCGGCCGGCTGTCCGGCGGGAAGTAACGTCGGAGCTTGTACATCGGTACGCTCTCGACGATCTGCGACGGCGACGGGACGGTACCTGTTTCCAAGCCGCCCAGCCGGACGACCTCCAGCCCGTTCTGCGCCGTAGCGATCAGGCGCTCGACCGGTCGCGTAACGATCGACAAGTTGAGATCCACGGCCCGCTCCCCTATGTCTTGACAGCTCCGACATCATGGCACACCGGCGACCATGGTGGGCCTGGCCAGGCGATTTGCCCGGGCGCGGGGTCTAGTGGCAGTGCGCGAATCGATTCTCGCAATACATGCCGACGGCGTTCGACCCCTTCGAGGGCTTGGCTTCGTCGGACGGATCGACCGTCAGCGCGGGGGTCGAGGTCACCAGTTGGTCGAGGAGTGACGGCCCCGGCGCCCCGAAGACATCCGAATCCGCGCGCGCGACGCCGGCGTTGCCGATCAGCGTCATCACGCCCACCGCCGCGGCCAGCAGCAGTCCCCGGGCGCAGGCCTGAGTTTTCATCGCCGCACTCCTGTCGTCCCCTGGCTTCAAACTGACGATTCTACCGGCGCGGCGAACAGGGTGGATGCGGGATTTCCGGTCCCATAACGGTCACGAACACACAACGACTTCGGTGAGACGGCCAGCAAATTTCGCGACCGTGGTCCGGCCGTACCTACGGTGTCGACGTGTGGCCGGTAGCCGTGGTCGTTCGTCGCGCCGCGATCCTCGCGCTGTGCGTCGTCATGTCGGCGATCATGGCGCCGCGGACGCTGGCCGACCCCGACGCCGAAGACGCCGCCGCCACCTCCGCCACGACATCCGATGAAGGGCGGATTCCCTCGTCCGACCCGGTGACCTTCACGACGCCCGAGGGCTGGGTCTTGGCCCTCGGGGCGAAGGATGAGTCGCAGACTCCGATAGCGCCGCTGACGACCGCGGTCTCCTCTCGCGAATATCTGTCCCGCGGAACATTCGCCGCTTCGCTGGAAGGGCTCGAAAATCCCGCCGGCGTCCTCGAGGTGGGTTACGAGATCGGCTGCGGGATCGACATGAGCACGTCCAACGGCGTCACCATGGCGGGCAGCGCCGGCATCAACCCGGGCATCGGCTTCCCGTTGGCCGGGGGTCTCATCCCGCTGGTGACCACGCCGTTCAACGGGGTGATCACCGTCGGCCTCAAACCCGGCGTGATCCTCGTCGTGCCGGTAACCAGGAAGGAATTCAAGGGCCCACATCCCCGGGTCATCATCACCGGCTTCCACGTCAAAATCGATGGCTGCGTGGGTCAGTCGTTCATCCGGTCCTACGCCACCCTGACTCAGCAGACGGACGAATCCGACGTGGTGCTCTCCTACGTCGGCGTCACCAAATCCGTCTGACCGTGGCACGTTCCCCGGCTTAGACTTCCGCAATGTTCTCGGAGACGCGCTACGCGATGAACGGGGACTTGCGCGTCGCCTATCGCGCGTCGCCGCCCGGTGCTCGCGACATCGTGTTCGTCCCGAACGGCCTGCGTCGTCCGGCGGTGCGGTGCGTGCGGGTTCGCTTGCGCCGCAGCAGCATCCGGTGCGCTCGCCGCAGCTCTCAACGGCCGATTAGACCGGGGCTCGCCGACGTAGGTGCGTCCGTCGGGCAGCCGCCAGATCGGCGTGCCGTCGGGCAGCTGTAGAAAGCGCCCGCCCCAGCAAATGCTGGTGCCGACTGGCTAACACTTCAGTCGAGATACGCCGACCGCTCGTACTGGCGAGGCGGCGCAAGGACCGCGCAAGGATGACGCAAGGCAGCTGCCAGATTCTTTCCACAAACGGCCGTCACAGGCGGGCACCCGAACCATCCGCTCCTGGCACGGCGCACCCAGACCCAAAGCTGTGCATACGGAAAGGACACCTACATGACCACGATTGCGTGTCTCCAACGGGCGATGACAATCACGAAGCTCGCGGCGATCGCCTCGGCGACCGTTGCGGCAACCATCGGCATGGCGGGCGCCGCACATGCAGATGACAGCTACGACTTTCAGTCCCCGTCGGGGAACATCGGCTGTTCGTTGAATACACACGGAGCCTCGTGCGAGGTCCTGAACTACACATGGTTCATTCCGCGCCCCCCGGACTACCAGATGGGTGGGCGGGGCAACATCTTCGTCCTCGGTGCAGGCAGTGCACCGGTCGCTGGTGTCTGGCATTCAGATCACCAATTTCCCGACGGCTCACCGACGCTCAACTACGGTCATCGCGCACTGCCGGCACGATCACGTGCGATAGCGAGAGCGCAGGCATGAGGTGCACCGACTCCAGCACCGGGCACTTCTTCCTGGTGTCACGGGAGACCTACCAGGTTGGCTGATCAAGTTACTTGCAGATCGAACTGTCGTAGCGTTCTTGGTGCGAGCAAATACCCCAGAAGGGACATTCACCATGCCGAAAATTGCTGGCCGCTCTATCGTGGCCCTCATTTCAGCGGCGGCCGCCCTCATTGCGAGTGCCGCGGTCGCCATCGCCGATCCGGCGGATAACACGCCGATGCAGACCGCGCGCGGCGACTACGTCGGAAAGTGGCAGAGGCACGAAAGCATGATGACGATCGCGCCCGACGGCACCGGGACGATCCTGCTCGGCTCCAGCGCCCGCGACGGCGAGAAGTGGACCATGCGCTGGACACAGGGCGAGGGCATAGGTCTGGCGATCAAGTTGGACCAGCGCATCGGTGTCTGGGGCGACGGAATGAACGGCACCCTCAACGAGCGGACCGCGTGGAAAGCCGAGCTCGTCGTGTCTCCAGACGGGGTCACCGTCCTCCACCTAGCCGACAACGACGCCCAACTCAGCGATGCGAACGCAGGTGACATCTGGTGCGGCAAGTATGGCCCCAGCCGCTACTGCGGCGCCTGACGAGCGTCGCAGACCCCAACTTTTCGCGACCTGGTGATCGGCTCCGGCCTGCAGTTCGAGGACCGCGGTACGCACCAGCTCAAGGGCGTGCCGGGTGAGTGGCGGCTTTTCGCCGTCGCTTCTGGCTAGAAGGGCGGCGGGTCGTCGTCGGGTGGGGCAGGTCCAATTCCGCTGGCGGCGTTGGTTTTTCGTGCCAGCCGGGCGTCGCGGTTGTGTCGGCGCTCGACGGCGACCCGGTGGGCGCGGTTCTGGGCGCGGGTTCGGTTGCGCCGCGGCATCATTGCGGTGCGCTCGCCGCAGCGCTCTACGGCCGGGTGGACCGGGGCGTCGCCGGTTGGCGCGCACAGGCCGGGGAACAACAGCGCGCTGCCCGGGGTGGTGACGTAGGTGTGCCCGCCGGGCAACCGCCAGATCATCGTGCCGTCGGGCAGCTGCTGATCGCGCCAGCCCCAGAACGTTTTCAGCAAATGATGTTGGCGGCACAGACATTTCAGGTTCGACGGATGCGTCGCCCCACCCTCGGCGTACGGGACCGTATGGTCGATGTCGCAGTCGACGGCCGGGCGATCGCATCCGGGCGCCCGGCAGGTCAGGTCCCGGCACCGCACGAAGTCGGCCAGCTTGGCCGAGGGAATGTAGCGCGGCTCGGCCTGCGCCGGGGCGCTCAGCGGCACCAGTTTGGCCGTGCGCGCCAGTTCAGCGATCACCTCGGCCGGCACGAGCCCCTCAACGCCGGGCAGCACACCCGGGGCCGCGCCGCGGCCACCGACCGTGGCCTGCTCGGCGACCACATGGATCACCACATTGGTCGCGGTGCGCCCACCGGCGTCGCAGCCCGGCGTCCCGCACTGACAGCCCAACCGATCCGCACCGGCGGCCAGCGCCCCGAGCGCATCGGCCCGCCGCTGCCGCTGGGTGCGCGGATCGGCGCCACACACGCCGGCGGCCAACTCGTCCAGCCGCCGATCCAGGGCATGCCCGTCGGCGCCGAACACGCTGCCCGTCAGCCACGCCATCCCCGACTCATTGGCTTGCACGTCGACAAAGCGATCGTCGATCGCCTCCTTGGCCCGGCGCACCGCGTCGGCGTCCACCAGCGCCACCACCCGGTCGACCGCCGCGCCCAACCCGCCGCGGGTCAGTGACGGCCGCCGCGATAGCAGCGCCGCGACACGCGCGTCCACCCGCTCCAACACCCCGGCATCGGTGACCAGGTCGGTGCGGAAGACGATCGTCTGAAACGCCCGATAGTCGATGTCCCCGGCCTGGAACGCCTTGCCCACCTGCGGCAGCCGCTCACGCATCGCCATCGCATACCGCAGATAGCTGTGCGCCATCGCCAGACTGCAGCCCAACGCCGCGCCCACCTCCGCGGCCACCGCATCCCACGCGTCGGCCGCCCAGTCCGCCCGCTCCCCCGACTCCCGGCAGCGGAGCACCAGCAAGTCCGCGACCGCCACCAAACGTTCCGCGGCCGCCCCCCCCTCCGCCCGCCCGGCGTCCCGCATGCGACCCAGTAGGACCGCCGGCTCCGGCGGTGGACGCGACGCTTGCCATTGTTCGAACATGTGTTCGATACTACACGGGCGGCCCGACAACACGCCACCATCCGACACCGAGCGGACTGTTTACAACATCGGGGATCGGGTACGCACCCGGTGCGCCTCGGTCACGACGCGCCGTCGGGACCACTTCGGTTGAAACACACAGCTGGGCGTGCCAGCTTTCTGGGCCGGTCATCGCGAGTCGTCATCGCGCGGTGGCCGCTCGGGCGTGTTTCGTTTCTCCACGTGAGGTGACGCATGGGCAATAGGGCAACTCGCCAGGCTCGGCACCCGAAACTTCTTCTTTTGCAACCTATTTCGCACGGTCATCGGCGACTCCAGTAACTGACCCGTCAGGAAGGAATCCAGATGTTGTTGTTAGGCAACGGCGGACGGCGCGCAGGCGAGGCCGAACACCTCACCGAGCGGGCGTTCTACAACGTCGCGCACGGTCGCTTCGAACGCTCGCTGTCCGGGCTGACGGCCATTGCGGCCGCGGTCACGACGGCGGAAATCTATTTCGAGCACTACAAGGCGAGTTTCGGCAACAAGTGGATGTGGAGCCCGATCGTGGTGACGCCGCCCGTCGTGGTGGCCGGGATCGGCGGGGTCTTCTCGCGCCGCTGGGCCAAACTCTGGCTGCCGATCACGGCGGGCATCTACACCGCCAACGGCCTGCTGGGCGAATACCTGCACGCCCGGGGCGTGGCCCGCAAACCCGGCGGGTGGAAGAACGCGTCCTACAACGTGCCCATGGGCCCACCGATCGTGGCGCCGGGGTTGATGTGCATGGTCGGGGCGATGGGGCTGCTGGCCTCCATCCTGCGGCGCGAACGGTTCCGGGGCTGAGCGCGATGGCCGACACGTCGCGCCCCGATCACCTGCCCAACCTGCGCGCGGATCGCAAACCCCCGCACCCGTCCTGGCTCCCCAAGCAGCGCCGGGGTGTCACGCCCCAGATGATCGGGCGCTACCCGGATTACGACGTGCTGGAGACCATCGACACGTGGGACCAAGCCACCAAGAAGGTGGTGCTGGCCCGGCTGGAACCGCCGGGCCCGCTGCGGTTCTTCACCGCCGAAGAGGAGCCGTGCCTGCGCGCGTTCTGCGACACGGCGCTGGCGCAGGACCGCGAGCCGCGCGTGCCGGTGCCCGAGTCCGTCGACTCCAAGCTCGCCGACGGGCGGCTCGACGGTTACCAGTACGCCGACATGCCCGACGACCGCGACACGTGGCGGCTGGTGCTGCGCGGTCTCGACGAGACCGCCTCCAGCCGCTACGGCCGGGCGTCGTTCGCCGACGCCGACCCCGAGACGCGCGAGGAGATCGTCGATAAGTTCTCCCACGGCGACCTGGACGGCGGTGCCTGGGCGCGCCTGAACGTCAAACGCGCGTGGTCGGTGTGCATGCGAATGGTGTTGTCCGGCTTCTACTCCCACCCCTGGGCCTGGAACGAGATCGGGTTCGGCGGTCCCGCCTACCCGCGCGGCTTCATGCGCCTCGGCGGCGCGACCGGTCCCGCCGCCGCGCGCGAACCGTTCGAGACCCGGGGCGCCACGGACGAAGACCCGGTTCGCGTCGTGCAGCGCGGTGAGCTGTGATGGGCGATCGACTACGCGGGCTGCTCAGAGGAGCGGTCGAGCCGAAGGACAACGATTCGCGGTTCCTGCTCGACGTGCATTCGCGCGACCTGCCGGGTGAAAAGACCATGCGGCGCTACGCCGACGACGACGAGGTCGACCTGGTGGTCGTCGGCGCGGGTGCCGGCGGATCGGTGCTCGCCCAACGGCTGGCGCGCGCGGGCTGGCGGGTGGTGATCCTCGAAGCGGGCCCGTTCTGGCACCCGGACGAGGACTGGGTCTCCGACGAGGCGGGCTCCCACGCCCTCTACTGGACGCAAAAGCGCATCATCGGCGGCGACGACCCAATCGAACTGGGCAAGAACAACTCCGGGCGGGGCGTGGGCGGTTCGATGGTCCACTACGCGGGCTACACCCCGCGCTTCCATCCCAGCGACCTGCAGACCTACACCCTCGACGGGGTGGGGGCGGATTGGCCGATCGATTACGAGGACATCCGCCCGCACTACGAGCGCATCGAGCTGGAGTTGCCGGTGGCCGGGCAGAACTGGCCCTGGGGTTATCCCCATCGGTATTCCTTCTCGCCCCATCCGATTTCGGGCGCCGCGGCAAAGCTGTGGCGGGGCGCCATGCAGCTCGGCATCGAGATGCGGGTCGGGCCCGTCGGCATCGTCAACGGCACCTTCGGTAACCGCCCGCACTGCATCTACCGCGGCTACTGCCTGCAGGGCTGCAAGGTCAACGCCAAGGCCAGCCCGTACGTCACGCACCTGCCCGATGCGCTGGCGCACTCGGTGGAGATCCGCGCCAACTGCATGGCCGCCCGGGTCGAGCTCGACGAGACCGGCGCCGCGCGCGGGGTGGTCTACTACGACGAGGCCGGCGGCACCGAACGGCTGCAGCGGGCCAAGGTCGTCGCGATCGCCGGGTATTCCATCGAGACCCCGCGCCTGCTGCTCAACTCGGCCAGCGAGCGGTTCCCAAACGGTTTGGGCAACAACGACGATCAGGTCGGCCGCTACGTCATGGTGCAGGGCGCCACGCAGTCCGCGGGCCGATGGTCCGAAGAGGTCCGGATGTACAAGGCCCCACCGCCGGAGGTGTCCTCGGAGCAGTTCTACGAGACCGACGCGTCGCGGGGGTTCGCCCGCGGCTTCGCCATCCAGACCGTGTCCCCGATGCCGATAGGCTGGGCCGAACACGTTCTCGCCGACGGGCATTGGGGCCGGGCGTTGCGGGAGTACATGCGCGACTACAACCACTGGGCCACCATCGGCGTGCTGAACGAGCTGTTGCCGCAGCCGGACAACCGCGTCACGCTCGCGGACGAGACCGACCACTACGGCCTTCCGGTGGCGCGATTCGACTACACGCTGTGCGACAACGACAAGGCCAACATGGCCTACTCCACCAAGGTGATCGGCGACATCCTGCACGCGGCCGGCGCCCAGGACGTGCTGACCATCGAGCGGTTCGCCCACCTGATCGGCGGGGCCCGCATGGGCACCCGCCCGGACAACTCGGTGGTCGACGCCGATCACCGGGTGTGGGGCGTTCCCAACGTGTTCCTCGCCGACGGCTCGGTGTGCCCGACGCAGGGCTCGGCGAACCCCGCGTTGACCATCATGGCGTTGGCCTCGCGGCTGGCCGAACGGATGGCGACCGGGAAGATCCGCAGCGACGCCCCGGCGAGGCGGCCCTCGGAGGCCGGGGTCCGTGGCTGACCGCACGATCGACATGGAGGCGACCTACTCGCCCCGGGTGTTGCGCGAGTACGCGCTGCTCGCCGACGGCGAGCGCGGCGCCCTGGTCGGCCCCCAGGGCGACGTCGCATGGATGTGCGCGCCGCGCTGGGATTCCGACGCCGTCTTCTCCAACCTCATCGGTGGCGGCGGGGTGTACGCGGTCACGCCGACCGACGTGCGGCACGTCTGGGGCGGCTATTACGAGCCGGGCAGCCTGATCTGGCGCAATCGCTGGATCACCCGCGACGGCATCGTGGAATGCCGTGAGGCGCTGGCCTTTCCGGGCGACCCGGACCGGGTGGTGCTGCTGCGCCGCCTGCTGGGCTGCCGCGGGACCGCTCGCGTGCGGGTGGTGCTGCAGCCGAGCGCGGGGTTCGGCCGGCACGGCGCCGGTGACCTGAGCGTCGACGACGGGGTGTGGAGCGGGAAGTCGGGACGGTTGCGGTGGCGCTGGCTCGGCGGTTGCGACGCGCGCGCGGTCAAGGGCCACGGCCGCGGCGAACTGCTCACCTGCGAGATCACCGTCGACGAGGGCGGTCAGCACGATTTGGTGCTGGAGCTCTCCGAGCGCGCGCTGCCCGAGCGGCCGCAGGACCCCGACATCGCCTGGGACGCAACGGAGGCCGCGTGGCACCGCAGCATGCCGGAGCTGAACTGCACCATCGCCCCCCGCGACGGGCGGCACTCCTACGCGGTGCTGCGCGGGCTGACCAGCAGTGGTGGCGGCATGGTCGCCGCGGCCACGATGAGCCTGCCCGAACGCGCGCACTCCAACCGGAACTACGACTACCGCTACGCGTGGATCCGGGACCAGGTCTACGCCGGCGTCGCCGCCGCGACCGTCGGGGCGACCGAATTGCTGGACGGGGCGGTCGGATTCGTGGGTGCCCGGTTGCTCGAACACGGGCCCGACCTCAAGCCCGCGTACACCGTCACCGGGCAGAGCGTGCCGGCCGAGGAAACCCTCGACCTGCCCGGCTACCCGGGCGGCAGCGACAAGGTGGGCAACTGGGTGAATCAGCAATTCCAGCTCGATGTGTTCGGGGAGGCGCTGCAGCTGCTGGCCCGGGCGGGTGACGCCGGCCGGCTCGACCCGGAGGGCTGGCGGGCCGCGCAGACCGCCATCGGGGCGATCGAAAAGCGCTGGCGCGAACCGGATGCCGGCATCTGGGAGATCGACGACGAGCACTGGACGCAGTCCCGCCTGGCCTGCGTGGCCGGGCTGCGCGCCATCGCCAAGGTGGCGGGCGGCGGCCACGAGGTGGCCGCCTGCGCCTCGCTGGCCGACGCCATCCTGGCCGAGACCGCCGCCACCGGCCTGCACCCGCAGGGCGGTTACTGGCAACGCAGCCCGCGGCTGGCCGGGGTCGACGCGTCGCTGCTGCTGGCGCCCGTGCGCGGCGCCGTGCCCGCCGACGACGCGCGCACCCGCGCGACCCTGGACGCCGTGCGCACGCAACTCACCGACGACGGGTTCGTGTACCGCTTCCGGCACGACGAGCGCGACCTGGGCGACGCCGAGGGGGCGTTTCTGCTCTGCGGATTCATGATGGCGCTCGCCGAACACCAACTGGGACACGCGCATTGCGCGGTGCGCTGGTTCGAACGCAACCGCGCCGCCTGCGGGCCGCCCGGACTGTTCTGCGAGGAATACGACGTCCGGCAGCGCCAGCTGCGCGGCAACCTCCCCCAGGCATTCGCGCACGCGCTGATGCTCGAATGCACGGCCACCCTCGCCGACGACCGCGTCCACCATGACTGATCGGAAAGGGGATTTGCAGTGACGCAGACAGTGGTTATCACCGGGGCCAGCGCGGGAATCGGCCGCGCCACCGCCCAATTGTTCGGGCAGCGGGGGGCGAACGTCGCCCTGCTGGCCCGCGGATCCGCCGGTCTCGACGGCGCCGCCCGCGACGTCGAATCCGGTGGCGGCAAGGCGCTGACCATCCCCACCGACGTGGCCGACCACGCGGCCGTTGTCGCCGCCGCCGACGAGACCGAGTCCGCCTTCGGCCCCATCGACGTGTGGGTCAATGTCGCCTTCACGTCCGTGTTCGCACCGTTCAGCGAGATCAGCGCCGAGGAGTTCAAACGCGTGACCGAGGTGTCCTATCTGGGCTACGTGCACGGCACCATGGCGGCGCTGGCCAAGATGCGCCCGCGCAACCGCGGCACCATCGTGCAGGTCGGCTCGGCGCTCAGCCAGCGGTCCATCCCGCTGCAGTCGGCCTACTGCGGCGCCAAGCACGCCATCAACGGGTTCACCGAATCGGTGCGCTGCGAGCTGCTGCACGAGGGTTCGAAGGTGCGGATCACCGTGGCCCAGATGCCCGCGGTCAACACCCCGCAGTTCTCCTGGGTGCTGTCCCGGTTGCCGCGCCACCCCCAGCCCGTGCCGCCGATCTATCAGCCCGAGGTGGCCGCCCGCGGCGTCCTGTACGCCGCCGATCATCCTGGGCGCAAACAGTATTGGGTCGGCGACAGCACCATGGTGACGCTGCTGGCGCAGAAGTTCGTCGCGCCGCTGCTGGACCGCTACCTGGGCCGCACCGGATACGACTCGCAGCAGACCGACCAGCCCGTCGGCGCGGGGCGGCCGCACAACCTGTGGCAGCCGCAAGACGAAGAGCCGGGCAGCGACCACGGCGCCCACGGCGGGTTCGACGCCAACTCCCACGCGCTGAGCCCGCAGTTGTGGGCGTCGCAGCACCCGGCCGTCAGCGGCGCCGGCGCGCTCGGCGCGGCCGGGCTGGGCGCGTGGCTCGCGGCGCGCCGGTGGACCCGATGAGCGTCGACGCCCGCATCGACGAGGTCAGCGCGCGGGTCTACGAAATCCCGACCGACGCACCGGAAGCCGACGGCACGCTGTCCTGGTCGTCGACCACCCTGGTGCTGGCCGAGGTGGCGGCGGGCGGCCGGCGCGGGATCGGCTACACCTACGCCGACGGCGCGTGCGCACCCCTGATCAACGGGCCGCTCGCCGGCGAGATCACCGGGCATGGCGCCCTCGACGTCCCAGGGCGGTGGCAGGCGATGGTGCGGGCGATGCGCAACAACGGGCGCCCCGGGCTGGTGTCGTGCGCGATCTCGGCCGTCGACGCCGCGCTGTGGGACCTCAAGGGGAAGCTGCTGGGCCTTCCCGTGTGCCGGCTGCTCGGCATGGCGCACGACGCGGTGCCGATCTACGGCAGCGGCGGCTTCACCACCTATGACGAGGGCACCACCCGCGCCCAGCTGGAGCGCTGGGTCGACGAGTGGAACATCCCGCGCGTCAAGATCAAGATCGGCGAGTCGTGGGGCTCCGACGAGCGTCGCGACCTCGATCGAATCGCCCTGTCGCGCAAGGCGATCGGGTCGGACGTCGAACTGTACGTCGACGCCAACGGCGGTTACCGGCGCAAGCAGGCGATCCGGATGGCCCACGCGATGGCCGACCACGACGTCACCTGGTTCGAGGAGCCGGTGTCCTCCGACGACCTCGCCGGGTTACGGGAGGTGCGCGACCAGGTGACGCCGGACGTCGCCGCCGGCGAGTACGGCTACGACCTGGCCTACTTCAACCGGATGCTCGCCACGGGCGCGGTCGACTGCCTGCAAATCGACGTGACGCGGTGCGGCGGCATCACCGACTGGCTGCGCGCCGCGGCCGTGGCGGCCGCCCACAACGTCGACGTGTCGGGGCACTGCGCCCCGAACCTGCACGCGCACGTGGCGTCCGCGATCCCCAACCTGCGGCACCTGGAGTACTTCCACGACCACCACCGCATCGAGCACATGCTGTTCGACGGAGCGCTGGCCCCCGACGGCGGCGCGTTGCGTCCGGATCAATGCCGGCCCGGCCTGGGCCTCGAGTTCAAACACGCCGACGCCGAGCCGTACCGGAAAGCCTGATAAAAGCCTGATAGATGAATGGCTTCGCGGAAAAGTGGGCATTGATACCCCGAGGACATAGTTACGCATCTGAAAGGCCACGCGTGATGAACGTGAACTTTGAAGATGAAGCCATTCAACGGCGCAACGGCGAGGCCGCCCGCGACGCGGGCGCGTGCGAGGCGCTCATGTCCGACGCGGTCGAACGGGAAGACCTCAACGCGGTCGACCTGGTGTTGGGCCTCGGCGACCCGCAGAGCGTCGGCCGCTTCCGGTTCTTCCTGGCCGACCACCGCTGGGAGTGGTCGGACGCGGTCGCCCGGATGCACGGGTACCGGCCGGGCCAGGTCGAGCCCACCACGGACCTGTTCCTGAAGCACAAGCACCCCGACGACCGCGAGCACGTCGCCGCCGTCCTGGACCGGGTGCTGCGGGGCAAGCCGTTCAGCAGCCGGCACCGCATCATCGACGCCGACGGGCACACCCACTGCGTCGTCGTCGCGGGCGACCGGACGGTCGACGACCACGGCACCGTGATCGGCACGTCCGGGTTCTACGTCGACGTCACCGACTCCTTGCACTCCGACATCACCGACGTCCTGTCGGCGGTGGCCGACGCGCGCGCCCGGATCGAACAGGCGAAGGGCGTGCTGATGGCCGCCTACGGGATCACCGCGGAGCGGGCGTTCGACATCCTGGTGTGGCGTTCCCAGGAAACCAACCTGAAGGTGCGCGACCTCGCCAGCCGCTTCCTGGACGCGGTGGCCAGCACGGCGTCGGCGGAGACGCAGAGCGCGATCGACCGGGCGCTGCTGACCCTGGGATAGCCGCAGTAGGGTCGGGCCAGTGGCGCACCTATTGGGAGCCGAGGCCATCCGCCTCGAATATCCGACCCAGCTGGTATTCGAATCGGTCACGCTGGGCGTGAACGACGGCGCGCGCATCGGGATCGTCGGGCGCAACGGCGACGGCAAGTCCAGCCTGCTGCGGCTGCTGACCGGCGAGCTGCGGCCGGATTCGGGCCGCGTGACCCGGCGCAGCGGCGTGCGGGTCGGCGCGCTGAGCCAGGCGGACACCCTGGACCCGGCCGGCACGGTGGGCTGGACGCTGGTGGGCGACGCGGCCGAACACCAGTGGGCGGGCGACGCGCGGGTCCGCGACGTGGTCGGCGGCCTGGCGTCCGACATCGATTGGAACGCACAGATCTCCACGCTCAGCGGCGGCCAGCGCAGGCGGGTCCAGCTGGCCCGGCTGCTGGTGGGCGACTGGGACGTCATCGCGCTCGACGAGCCCACCAACCACCTGGACATCGAGGGCATCACCTGGCTGGCCGAGCATCTCCGCCAGCGCTGGGCCCGCAACACCGGCGGGCTGCTGCTGGTGACGCACGACCGCTGGTTCCTCGACGAGGTCGCCACCACGACGTGGGAGGTGCACGACGGGATCGTGGAGCCGTTCGAGGGCGGCTACGCGGCCTACGTGTTGCAGCGTGTCGAGCGCGACCGGCTGGCCGCCACGGCGGAGGCCAAGCGGCAGAACCTGATGCGCAAGGAGCTGGCCTGGTTGCGCCGCGGCGCGCCGGCGCGGACGTCGAAGCCGAAATTCCGCATCGAGGCGGCCAACCAGCTGATCGCGGACGTGCCGCCGCTGCGCAACACCGTCGAGCTGGCCAAGCTGGCGACGGCCCGGCTCGGCAAGGACGTCATCGACCTGCTCGACGTGTCGGTCGCCTTCGCGGGGCGCCCGGTGCTGCGCGACGTCGAGTGGCGGATCGCCCCGGGCGAACGCACCGGCATCGTCGGCGCCAACGGCGCCGGGAAGTCGACGCTGCTGGGGCTGATCGCGGGCAGCATCACCCCGGACACCGGGCGCGTCAAGCGCGGCAAGACGGTGCGGCTGGCCGTGCTCGACCAGCAGGGCGACGCCCTGGCCGGACTCGCCGACGACCGCATCGCCGACGTGCTGGGCCGGCTGCGGGGCGGGTACGAGGTCGAGGGGCGCGAGGTGACGCCGGCCCAGCTGCTGGAGCGGCTGGGATTCGCCGGCGGCCAGCTCTCCGCCCGGATCGGCGAGCTCTCCGGCGGCCAGCGGCGGCGGCTGCAGCTGATGCTCACGCTGCTGTCCGAGCCCAACGTGTTGCTCCTGGACGAGCCGACCAACGACGTCGACACCGACATGCTGACCGCCACCGAGGACCTGCTCGACTCGTGGCCGGGCACCCTGATCGTCGTCTCCCACGACCGCTACCTGCTGGAGCGGATCACCGATCAGCAGTACGCCATCCTCGACGGCCGGTTGCGGCACCTCCCCGGCGGGATCGACGAGTACCTGCGGCTGGCGGCCGAGCGGACCGCGGCGCCGGCGGCGAAGCGGGATTCGACTCCTGAGAATGCCATGTCCGGGGCCCGGCGCCGGGCCGCGGAGAAGGAGCTGGCCGGCGTCGACCGCCAGCTCGCCCGCCTGGCCGACCGGATCGCCGACAAACACCACGAACTGGCCGAGCACGATCAGTCGGACCACGTCGGCATCAACCGGCTCACCCAGGAATTGCGGGCGCTCGAGGACGAGGTCGCCTCGACGGAGAGCCGCTGGCTGGATCTGTCGGAGGCGCTGGAATGAAACCGGTGACCTACCGGCCCGGTGAGGCGCTGCTGGCGTTGTACCGGCGGCGCGGCGCGGTGATCGACGCCGGGGTCGGCCGGTACGGCTACACCTACCTGCTGGGCGCCGAGGCGAACAAGTTCGTGTTCGCCAACGCCGACGCGTTCAGCTGGCGGTTGACGTTTCAGAACCTCGCCATCGTCGACGGGCCCACCGCCCTGATCGTCAGCGACGGCGACGACCACCGGCGCCGGCGCAGCGTCGTGGCGCCCGGGCTGCGGCACCGGCAGATCCAGGACTACGTCGCCACCATGGTGTCCAACATCGACGCCGTGATCGACGGCTGGCGGCCCGGGCAGCGGCTGGACATCTACCGGGAGTGCCGTTCCGCGGTGCGGCGCAGCACCGCCGAGAGCCTGTTCGGGCCGCGCCTGGCCGCCCATTCGGACTTCCTGGGGCGGCAACTGCAACCGCTGCTGGACCTGACTCACCAACTGCCGCAGGCGGTTGCGTTACAACAACGACTCAACGCCCCGGCCTGGCGGCGGGCGGTGGCCGCCCGTCGCCGCATCGACGACCTGATCGACGCGCAGATCGCCGCCGCGCGCGCCGAGCCCTCCCCCGACGACCACATGCTGACGATGCTGATCAACGGCCGCGGCGACGAAGGTTATGCGTTGAGCGACAACGAGATCCGCGACGCCGTCATTTCGCTGATCACCGCCGGCTACGAGACCACCAGCGGCGCGCTGGCGTGGGCGATCTACGCGCTGCTGTCCCAGCCGGGCGCGTGGGACACCGCCGCGGGCGAGGTGGCGCGCGTGCTCGACGGACGTCCCCCGGCCGCGGCCGACCTGACGGCGCTGACCTACCTGGGCGGCGTCGTCCACGAAACCCTGCGGCTGTACCCGCCCGGGGTGATCTCGGCGCGCCGGGTGATCCGCGACCTGTCCTTCGACGGCCACCGCATCCCGGCGGGCCGATTGCTGATCTTCAGCCCGTACGTCACGCATCGGATCGCCGAAATCTGGCCGGAGCCAACGCAATTCCGTCCGCAGCGGTGGGATTCCGACGCCCCGGGTTACCGCAAGCCCGCCCCCCACGAGTTCATCCCGTTCAGCGGGGGCCTGCACCGCTGCATCGGCGCGGCCATGGCCACCACCGAGATGACCGTCATGCTGGCCCGCCTGATCGCCCGGACCACGCTGCGCATGCCCGAGCAGCGGATCCGCGCGGCCAACCTTGCGGCCCTGTCCCCCAAGCCGGGGCTGACCGTCGACGTGGTTAGTCGTCTAGCGCCAGCGCAATAAGACGAGCTCGGAGCCGAACCCGGGCCCCAACGCGACCATCAGCCCGGGGCTGCCGCCCGGTGGCGGCTTGGCGATGGTGTCCCGCAGGATGTGCAGCACCGACGCCGAGGACAGGTTCGCGATCTCGCCCAGCGAGCGCCAGGTGAGCTCGAGGGCCTCCGGGGGCAGCTCGAGGCTGTTGCCGATCGCGGTGATGACCTTGGGGCCACCCGGGTGCGCCACCCAGGCGCCGATGTCGTCCTTCGTCAACCCGTGGGCGCCGAGGAGCCGACTGACGTCGTCGGCCAGATGGCGGTCGATGAGGTTCGTCAGCTCCGGCGACATCACCAGGTGCAGCCCGGTCGTATCGACGTTCCAGGCCATGATGTGCAGCGATTCGGGGTAGAGACGGCTGCGCGAATCGACGATGTCCGGCCCGCTGGGGCTCAGCCGCTCGGCGCGGCGGTCGCCGACGGCGACCACGGCCGCGGCCCCGTCGCCGAACATGGCGGTGCCCACCAGGCCCGACACTGTCGGCTTGACCGACGGGAAGGTGAGCGAGCACAGCTCGACCGACACCAGGACCGCGACGCCGTCCGGCGCGCCGCGCAGGTAGTCGTGCAGCCGGCCCACCCCCGCCGCGCCGGCCGCGCAGCCTAGCCCGAACAGCGGCACCCGGCGCACGTCCGGGCGCAGGCCGAGCCGCCCGGCGATGCGCGCGTCCAGCGACGGCACCGCCACGCCGGTGACCGTGGTGGTGGCGATCATGTCGATGTCCTGCGGCTGCAGGCCCGCCTCGTCGAGCGCGTCGAGCAACGCCCGGCAGCCGAGTTCGACGGCGTGTTCGATGAAGACCTCGTTGGCCTCGCCGAAATCGGTGAGCGACGCGTAGCGCTCCAGCGGCAGAACCAGGTGGCGGCTGTTGACCTTGGCGGCGGCGTGCAGCCGCCGAACGATTTCCTCGTGCTCCTTCAGCGCGGGGAATTCGACGAGCTGGTCGGTGATTTCGGCCTGACTGTAGCGGTGCGGCGGCAACGCCCCGAATACGCCCGCGATGACGCTCATGCCCAACCCTTTTGCTTACATCCCAGCTCACACGGGACTTTCGCTAATTTTCGAAGTCTAGGCGGTTCCCGGTGATCCGGCAAAAATTCGCCGTATTCGACATGTGTCTTATTGCGTTGGCATTTCATCGTTTTGCGTCCTCGTCATCGCCGGCGTCAAGGGCCATCGCGATCAACGCCTCGGGGCTCAACGAGTCGATCATGTCGGTGACCGGCACGGCGCCAACGTCTTCCGGCTGGCCGGCGAGCAGCAGGAGTTTGTCGAGCAGTCCGGTTCGTCGCAGCTCCGCGATCGGGATCTTGCGCAGCGCCGACCACAGCTTCTCCTCGTCGGATTCGCCGAGGTCGCCGCGGAAGAGCTGCTGGCGCAGATGCTCGGCCAGCTCCGCGGGAGAGGGGTAGTCGAAGATCAGGGTCCGCGACAGCGCAAGCCCGGTCGCGGTGGTCAGCCGGTTGCGCAGTTCAACGCCGGTGAGCGAATCGAAACCCAGGTCGGCGAAGGCGCGATCGCGGTCGATGGCCCGGCCGTCCGGATGCCCCGACACGGCGGCCGCGTGCTCGCAGACCAGCTCGACCAGCCGCCGGCGCTGCTCACCCGGCTGCAGGGCGTGCAACTGTTCGGCCAGGTCCGGCGATCGGGTCGGCTTGGCGGGCAGCGCATCCCGCGCATCGCCGAGCCAGAACCGTTGGCGGGCAAAGCCATACGTCGGTAGGTCGACCCGCTGCGCCCCCGAGCCGGCGAACACGGCCGGCCAATCGACGGCGACGCCCGCGGTGAACAGCCGGCCGGCCGCGGTCAGCAGCGACGCGACCTCGGGACCGTCCTTGGTCATGGTGACCGCCGAGATCGGCAGGTCGGTAATCAGCGATTGGTCCACCGCCGCGCTCAACCCCCCGCCCGGGCCCACCTCGACGAAGGCCGTGACCCCCCGGGCCTCGGCGGCGCGCACGCCGTCGAGGAAGCGCACGGGGCGGCGCACGTGCTCGACCCAGTAGTCGGCGGACCCGTACCCCGGCCCGGTGGGCTCACCGGAAACGTTGGATACCAAGCACATTCGCGCCGGCTTCGGTTGAATGCCGGC
Source organism: Mycobacterium sp. ACS4054 (assembly GCF_001667275.1). Classification (GTDB taxonomy): domain Bacteria; phylum Actinomycetota; class Actinomycetes; order Mycobacteriales; family Mycobacteriaceae; genus Mycobacterium. Next base: position 67,316 of record NZ_LZHV01000055.1, on the reverse strand, counting down.
CACCTGTTGGGCGAACTCGTCGAGCATCGGCTCCATCAGCGCCGAATGAAACGCGTGCGAGACCGCAAGCGGATGCGTGCGCCGGCCCGCCAACCGGTCAACGACGGCGCCCACGGCGGCCCGCTCACCGGAAAGGACCACGGCGTTGGGCCCGTTGACCGCCGCGATGCTCGCGCCGCCGCCCAGCAGGGGGGCCACCTCGGCCTCGCCGGCGCCCACCGCCACCATCACCCCGCCGGACGGCAAGCCGGCCATCAGCCGACCCCGGGCCGCCACGATGCGCGCCGCATCGTCCAGCGACAGCACGCCCGCGACACACGCGGCGGTGATCTCCCCGACCGAATGGCCCAGCACCACGTCGGGCGTCACGCCCAGGGACCGCCACAGCGCGGTCAGGGCGATCTCGAGGACGAACAGCGCCGGCTGCGCGAATTCCGTGTTCTGCAACGACTCCCTGTCGGTGCCCCACAGCACCGCGCGCAGCGGCGCCCGCAGCTGGGCGTCCACCGCCGCCGCGGCCTCGTCGAACGCGCGCGCGAAGGCCGGAAACCGTTCGTGGAGTTGGCGTCCCATCCCCAACCACTGCGAGCCCTGGCCGGTGAACACGAACGCCGTCTGCCCCGGCGGCCCGGCCCGGCCGACCACCACGCCGGGCGCCGGCTTCCCCGCAGCCAGGCCGGCCAGGCCGCGCGTCAACGCGTCGCGATCCGCGCCCACCAGCACCGCCCGCTGCTCGAACACCGATCGCGTCGTCGACAACGACCACCCGACGTCCGCCGCGCTGGGCCCCGAGTCGGCCAGGTGTTCCGCCAGCCGGGCCGCCTGGTTGGCCAGGGCCCGCTCCGAGCGGGCCGACAGCACCCACACCGCTCCCGCTTCGTCGTCGCGCGCGCCCGCGGTCGTATTCGGTTGCGCGGGAGCCTGTTCCACGATGACATGCGCGTTCGTGCCACCCATGCCGAACGACGACACCCCGGCGCGGCGCGGGCGCTCGGTTGCAGCCCAGGGCGACGCGGCGGTGTTGACCCGCAAGTGCTCGAGCCCGGGATTCGCGTCGGCGTGGTGCAGGCTCGGCGGAAGCACCGAATTCCGCACGGCCAGTAAGGCCTTCAGCAGCCCCGCGATCCCAGCGGCGGCGCCGGCGTGGCCGATGTTCGTCTTGACCGAGCCCACGTTCACCGGTTGCCCGCGCTCGGCGAACACCTCCCCCAGCGCGCGGGCCTCCACCTCGTCGCCGATTCTCGTGCCGGTGCCATGCGCCTCGATGTAGTCGACGTCGCCGGCGCCCAGGCCGGCGGCGTCGAGCGCCCGCCGGATCACGTCCGCCTCGCCGGAAACCGACGGCACCGTCTGGCCCGCGGCGCTGTGCCCGGCGTTACCGGCGGCGCTTGCGCGGATGACGGCGTGGATGCGGTCGCCGTCGCGCAGGGCGGCCGGCAGCGGCTTCAGCAGCACCAGGCCCCCGCCCTCGCCGCGCACGTAGCCGTCGGCGCGCCGATCGAACGCGTAGGTGTGGCCCGACGACGACAGCGCGCCGAATTCGCGCTCCAGCATTGCCGTTTCGTCGGCCAGGTTGAGGTGGACGCCGCCGGCGAGCGCGAGCGCCGACTCGCCGGCGCGCAGGCTCTCGCAGGCGAGGTGCACGGCGAGCAGCGACGACGACTGCCCGGAGTCGACGGTCAGGCTGGGTCCGCGCAACCCCAACGCGTACGAGATCCTGTTGGCGATCATCCCGCGGCTGATCCCGGCGAAGGAGTGGTGGTCGAGGTTGTCGGCGATGTCGCGCAGCGTGAGGACGGCGTAATCGTCGGCCATCGCCCCGACGTACACCGAAACCGCGGCGCCCCGCATCGTTTCCGGCACCACGAACGCGTCTTCGAAGGCCTCCCAGGCCAGTTCGAGCGCCAGCCGCTGGCGGGGGTCCATCGCGGATGCCTCGCGCGGCGACAGGTTGAAGAAGTCGGCGTCGAACTCCGCGACGTCCCAGGGCAATTGTGTGGCTTCGCGGCTGTCGCGGATGAGCTCCCAGAATTCGCGTGGGTTGGCCGCGCCGGGGAATCGGCAGGCGAGGCCGACGACCGCGACGTCGGGCATGCTAGGGGCCGATCTCTTCGTCGAGGATGGCGAAGAGCTGGCTCTCGGTGGCGGTGGCGATGTCGTCGTCGAACGGGTCGCCGGGGTGTTCCGGATAGGGGCCGTCCGCCGGCCCGGTCAGGCCGTCCAGCATGCCCTGCAGCCGGGTGACCAACTGCGCCCGGTCGCTGGGGCTCCAGTCGGATTGGCCGACGAGCGCCTGCATTTCGCGGGCGACGTCGTTGAAGCGGGCCATCCGGTCCGGGGGCTCGGCGCTCGCCCCGCCCGCCAGCTGCGCGTCGAGGTGCTCGGCCAGCGCCGCCGGCGTCGGGTGATCGAAGATCAGCGTCGGCGAAAGGGTCAGCCCCGTCGCGATTTTGAGCCGGTTGCGCAACTCCACGGCGGTCAGCGAGTCGAACCCGAGATCTCCGAAGGCCTGGTCGGCGTCGACGTCCGCGGTGCTGTGGCCCAACACCGTGGCGGCGTTGGTGCACACCAGCTCCACCAGCTCGCGCCGCCGCTGTTCGGGGGCGACGCCCTCCAGGCGCGCGCGCAGGCCCGTCAGCGACACCATGTCGGTGGGGTCCAGGACCCGTCGCGCGGGCCGGGCGGCCAACTGGCTCAACAGCGGCGGCAGCGCGGCGCCGGCGTGGGCCAGCGCGGTGGCATCGAGGCGGGTGGCCACCACGACGGGGGGCTCGGCCAGCAGCGCGGCGTCGAGCAGGTCGAGCGCCTGCCGGGTGGACAGCGCGGCCAGGCCGGCGCGGCTCATCCGCGCCCTGTCGCGCTCGCCGAGGTGCCGGGTCATCGCCGAGGCCTGTTCCCACATCCCCCAGGCGATCGACAGGCCCGGCAGGCGGTGAGCGCGCCGGTAGGCGGCCAGGGCGTCCAGGAAGCTGTTGGCGGCGGCGTAGTTACCCTGCCCGGGGGCGCCCACGATGCCCGCCATCGACGAAAACACCACGAAAGCGGCCAGATTCAGCTCGCCGGTCAGCTCGTGCAGGTGCCACGCCCCGTCGACCTTGGAGCGCAGCACGGTGTCGATGCGCTCGGGGGTCAGCGACGTGATCACCGCGTCGTCCAGCACGCCCGCCGCGTGGAAGACCCCGCGCAGTGGGAAGCGCGCCGGCACCTGGGCCAGCAATCCCGCCACGGCGTCCCGGTCACCGACATCGCAGGCCACCACGGACACCCGGGCCCCGGCCTCGCGCAGCTCGGCCACCAGATCGGCCATCCCGTCGGCCCGTTCGCCGCTGCGGCTGACCAGCATGAGGTGCGGCACCCGGTAGCGGTCGACCAGGTGGCGCGCCACCGCCGACCCCGCCATGCCGGTCCCGCCGGTGATCAGCGCGGTGCCGCCGGACAGGCCGGCGGGCCCGTCGGGCATGGTCAGCACGACCTTGCCGATATGGCGGGCCTGGCTGACGAACCGGTAGGCGTCCACGGCGCGCCGCACGTCGAATGCCTTGACCGGCAACGGCGTCAACGCCCGCGCGGCGAACAACCGCATCAATTCGGCGAACATCTCGGCGATGTGGTCCGGCCCGGCCTCCATCAGGTCGAACGCGCGGTAGTAGATGTCGGGGTGGGCCGCAGGGTCGCGCAGGTCGGTCTTGCCCATCTCGATGAAGCGCCCGCCGGGGCCCAGCAGCCGCAGCGACGCGTCGGTGAACTCGCCGGCCAGCGAGTTCAGCACGACGTCCATGCCGGCGCCGCCGGTAACCGAGGAGAACTTCCGCTCGAAGTCCAGCGTTCGCGAATCCGCGATGTGGTCGTCGTCAAAGCCCATGGCGCGCAGGGTGTCCCACTTGCCGCGGCTGGCGGTCGCGAAAACCTCGGCGCCCCAATGCCGTGCCAGCTGCACGGCCGCCATGCCCACCCCACCGGCGGCGGCGTGCACCAGCACGCGCTCGCCGGAGCGCAGACCGCCCAGCACCGACAACCCGTAGTAGGCGGTCAGGAACACCACCGGGACGCCCGCGGCCTCGGCGAACGACCAGCCCGGCGGCACCGGCGTCACCAGCCGCCGGTCGACGGTCGCCTCCGAGCCCGTCAGGCCCACGATGCCCATCACCGCGTCGCCGACCGCCAAATCCCCCACACCCGCGCCGATCTCGGTCACCACCCCGGCGCCCTCGGCGCCCAACTGGGCGGCGCCCGGATACATGCCCAAAGCCACCAGCACGTCGCGGAAGTTCACCCCGACCGCGGCCACCGCCACCCGCACCTGGCCGGCGGCCAGTTCGGCGGGCGGGCCGGCCTGCACCGCCAGGTCCTCCAGCGTCCCGCCCTCGCCTGCCGCCAGCCGCCACACCGAAGGCGGCTCGGGCAGCGGCAACACCGGGTGCGCCTTGATGGGCTTCAGCCGGGGGGCGTAGGCGACGCCGTCGCGCACCGCCAATTGCGGTTCACCGCAGCCGATCAGCGCCCCGACGTCGATTGAGCCATCGGAGTCGACCAGCACCGCCCGGCCGGGCTGTTCGGCCTGCGCCGACCGCACCAGCCCCCACACGGCCGCGCCGGCGAGGTCGGAGACGTCCTCGCCGGGCAGCGCGACCGCGCCGCGGGTCAGCACCACCAACGGCCCGTCGCCATCACCCCGCGCCTGCAACGCGCTCAACGCCTCGTGGGTCGCGGCGTAGACCGCTTCGACCACGCCGTCGGCGTTCGGAGCCGGCCGCCAGACCTCGGGCTCGACGCCGATCCCGTTGTCCGCCAACGAAACCGGGGACCACACCGCCTCCAGGAGTTCGCCGCCGCCGGAACGCACCGCGGCGGCCGCCGACAGCTGCGCGGCCGAGACCGGACGCGTCACCAGCTCGCGCACGGACAGCACCGGCACGCCCGAGGAGTCGGCCACCTCGACCGACACCGCGCCCGTCCCGACGGGGGCGAGCCGCACCCGGACCCGCGATGCGCCGGCCGCGTACAGGCACACCCCTTGCCAGGAGAACGGCAACACGGTCTCGGCGTGCTCGTCGGCCACCCCGAGCGCATGCAGGGCCGCATCCAGCACCACCGGGTGAATCCCGAAGCCGCCCACCGTCACACCGGCATCCTGGGGGGCCTCCACCTCGGCGAAGGTCTCGGTGCCCCGCCGCCACACCTTGCGCAGGCCGCGGAAGGCCGGGCCATACCCGTAGCCGCGCACCGCCAGGTCGTCGTAGGCGCCCGTCACGTCGAGCGCCGCGGCCCCGACCGGCGGCCACACGGACAGGTCCGCTTCCGGCGCGGGCGAGCCCTCGCTCAGCACGCCCTGGGCGTGCAGCGTCCATTCCGGGCCGGCCTGCGAATACACCGCGACGCCCCGGATGCCGCCCTCGCCGGCGCCGTCCACCACCACCTGAACGCGCACCGCGCCGGCACCCGGCAGCGGCAGCGGCGCCGACAGCGTCAGCTCCTCGATCACCGGACAGCCCACCTCGTCGCCGGCCCGGAGCACCAGCTCGACGAACCCGGCGCCCGGGAACAGCACGGTCCCGGTCACCGCGTGATCGGCCAGCCACGGCTGGGCGGCCGTCGACAACCGGCCGGCCAACACCACGCCGCCCGAGTCCGGCCGCTCGACCACCGCGCCCAGCAGCGCGTGCTCGGCGCCGGCCAACCCGAGGCTGGCGGTGTCGCGGGTGCCCATCGACTCGGCCGACAGCCAGAACCTGCGCCGCTGAAAGGCATACGTGGGCAGGTCGACCCGGTGGGCGTCGAGGCCGGCGAACGTCGCGGCCCAGTCCAACTCCGCGCCGGAGGCGAACAGCTGCCCGGCGGCCAGCAGCACCGAGTCGACCTCCGGACGGCCCTTGGCCATCGACACCGCCGCGACCACCGGCTCGCTCTCCAGGGATCGTTCCGCCGCGGCCGTCAGCGCCGCGCCCGGCCCCACCTCCAGGAACGCGCCGGCGCCGAGCGATTCGGCCAGCCGCACGCCGTCGGCGAACCGCACCGGGCGGCGCACGTGCTCCACCCAGTAGTCGGCGGACCCGTAGCCCGGTCCGGCCAATTGCCCGGTCACGTTGGACACCAGGTCGATTCGCGGCGCGGCCGGTGACACCCCGGCCACCACCGCCGAGAACTCCTCGATCATGGGCTCCATCAGCGGCGAGTGGAAGGCGTGCGAGACGTCCAGCTGCCGCACCCGCCTGCCGCAATCGGCCAGCCGCTCCGCCGCCGCGCTCACCGCGGCCCGCTCCCCCGACAGCACCACCGCGTCGGGGCCGTTGACCGCCGCGAGGGCCACCCCTTCGGTCAGCAACGGCGCGACCTCGGCCTCGGTCGCGGTCACCGCGACCATCACCCCGCCCGCCGGCAGCGCCGCCATCAGCCGGCCCCGGGCCGCCACGATCCGCGCCGCGTCCGGCAACGACAGCACCCCGGCCACGCAGGCCGCGGAGATCTCGCCCACCGAGTGGCCGATCACCACGTCGGGTGTCACGCCCCACGAGCGCCACAGCGCCGCCAGGGCGACCTCGAGCACGAACAACGCGGGCTGGGCGAATTCGGTGCTCTGCAACAACTCCGGGTCGGCGCCCCACATCACGTCGCGCAGCGGCAGCCGGGCGTGGGCGTCCAACGCCGCCACGGCCTCGTCGAAGGCCGCGGCGAACGCCGGAAAGCGTTGGTGCAGTTCGCTTCCCATGCCGAGTCGCTGCGAGCCCTGGCCGGGGAACACGAACACCCGCTTGCCGAGGGGCCGGGCGCGCCCGACGGCCACACCCGCGGCGGGCTCGCCGGCCCGGACCGCCGCCAGCCCCGCCAGCAGGGTGTCGGGATCGGCGCCCACCACCACCGCGCGATGTTCCAACGCCGCCCGGGTGGTGGCCAGCGACCACCCCACGTCCACGGCGCGCAGGCCCGGCTCCGCCTCCAGGTGGGCCGACAGCCGCCCGGCCTGCGCGGCCAACGCGACGGCCGACCGGGCCGACACCACCCACGCGAGCGAATTGACGAGCGAATCACTTTGCGCTGCCACGGTTTCCGGCTCCGCAGGCGGCTGCTCGACGATGACGTGGGCGTTCGTCCCGCTGATCCCGAATGACGACACCCCGGCCCGGCGCTGGCCGTCGCGCGCCGGCCACGGCTGGGGCTCCGTCAGCAGCGACACCGCGCCCGCCGACCAATCCACGTGCGGCGACGGCACATCCACGTGCAGCGTCTTGGGCAGCACGCCGTGCCGCATCGCCTGGATCATCTTGATCACCCCGGCCACCCCGGCGGCGGCCGACGTGTGGCCGATGTTGGATTTGATCGACCCCAGCCACAGCGGGCGGTCCGCCGGCCGGTCCTGCCCGTAGGTCGCCAGCAGGGCCTGCGCCTCGATGGGATCGCCGAGAACCGTTCCAGTGCCGTGGCCCTCGACCGCGTCGACGTCCGCCGCGGTCAGTCCGGCGTTGGCCAGCGCCGCCCGGATCACCCGCTGCTGGGACGGCCCGTTGGGGGCGGTCAAACCGTTGGACGCCCCGTCCTGATTGACCGCCGAACCCCGGAACACCGCGAGGACGGGATGCCCCAGCCGGCGCGCGTCGGCCAGCCGCTCCAGCACCAGCACGCCCGCGCCCTCCGACCACGACGTCCCGTCGGCCGCGCCGGCGTACACCTTGCACCGGCCGTCCGGGGCCAGCGCCCGCTGCCGGCTGAACTCGACGAACGCGGCGGCGGTGGCCATCACGGTCACGCCGCCGGCCAGCGCGAGGTCGCACTCCCCGGAGCGCAGCGACTGCGCCGCCAGGTGCATGGCCACCAACGACGACGAACAGGCCGTGTCCACCGAGACGGCCGGACCCTCCAGGCCCAACACGTACGACACCCGGCCCGAGGCCACACTCAGGGTCGACCCGGTCAGCCCGTAGCCCTCCAGCTCGCCCTTCACCTCCCCGCCGTAACCGGCGTGGATGACCCCGGCGAACACGCCGGTCGCCGAGCCCCGCAGCGCGAGCGGGTCAATTCCAGCCCGCTCCAACGCTTCCCAGGAGATCTCCAGCATCAACCGCTGCTGGGGATCCATCGCGAGGGCCTCGCTGGGGCCGACGCCGAAGAATCCCGCGTCGAAGTCCCCGGCGTCGCGCAGGAAGCTGCCCTGCCGGGTGTACATCTTGCCCGCCGCGTCGGGGTCCGGGTCGTACATGCCCTCGACGTCCCAGCCGCGATCCGCCGGGAAGTCGGACACGGTGTCGCGGCCGTCATTCACCAGTTCCCACAGGGTTTCCGGCGAATCGACGCCGCCCGCGTAGCGGCAGGCCATGCCCACCACCGCGATCGGTTCGGACAGCCGGCCCTCCAGCTCCGAGACGCGCCGGCGCGCCCGACGGAGGTCCGCCGTCAGGCGTTTCAGGTAATCGACGTGCTGTGTGGTGTCCGGCATCGCGGTCTCAGCGGCCGAGTTCTTCGTCGAGGATGGCAAACAATTGGCTTTCGGTGGCGGCATCGAGGTCGGCGTCGAGGCCTTCGGGGTCGAGGGGATCGGTGGAGCCGAGCGTGGCGAGCAGGCCGTGCAGGCGGGCCCTCAGCGCCGATTTCTCGCCGTCGTCCCAGGATTGGTCGAGCAGCGCCTGCAATTCGCGGGTGATGTCGGTGAAACGGGCCATCAGGTCGGGCCGGTCGCCGGAAGGCGCGCCGGCCAGCTGACCGTCCAGATGCCCGGCCAGCACGACCGGTGTCGGGTAGTCGAAGATCAGCGTGGGCGAAAGCGTAAGACCCGTGGCGGTTTTGAGCCGGTTGCGCAGCTCGACGGCGGTCAGCGAGTCGAAGCCGAGGTCGCCGAACGCGCGGTCCGCGTTGATGTCCGCGGGGTTGGGCAGCCCCAGCACGGTCGCCGCGTTGCCGCGAACCAGGTCGACCAGCTCGCGCTGTCGCGCCTCGGCGGTCAACCCCTGCAGGCGTGCGGCGAGACCGGACGTCAGGGCGGTCGTATCGGCGTCGTCGATGACGCGGCGGATGGTGCGGGCGGCCAGCTCGCTCAACAGCGGCGGCAGCCCGGCGGCGTTGTCGGACAGGGCAACCCGATCCAGTCGGGCGGCCATCAACACCGGGGCGTCGACGAGCATGCCGGCGTCGAAGCTGTCCAGCGCCTGCTCGGTCGACAAGGGGGCGATGCCGATCCTGGTCATCCGGGCCTTGTCGCGCTCGCCGAGGTGGGCCGTCATCGCCGAAGCCTGCTCCCAGAGCCCCCAGGCCAGCGACAGCCCCGAAAGCCCATGTGCCCGGCGGTATTCGACCAGACCGTCGAGGAAGCTGTTGGCCGCCGCGTAATTGGCCTGACCCGGCGTGCCGACGATGCCCGCCATCGAGGAGAACACCACGAACGCCGACAGATCCTTCTCCCGCGTCAGCTCGTGCAGGTGCCACGCCCCGTCGACCTTGGCCCGCAACACCGCAGCCACCCGCGCGGGCGTCAGCGACGCGATCAATCCGTCGTCGAGGATTCCCGCGGCGTGCACCACGCCGCGCAGCGGATACCGCTCCGGTATCTGGGCCAGCATCGCCGCGACGGCCTCGCGGTCGGCGACGTCGCAGGCCACCACGGACACGCCGGCGCCGGCCCGCCGCAGGTCGTCCACCAGCTCCGCGACCCCCGCGGCCCCGGCGCCGGCGCGGCTGGCGAGCATCACGTGCGCCACGCGATACCGGTCGACGAGGTGACGGGCCAGCGCGGAGCCGGCCATGCCGGTGCCGCCGGTGATCACCACGCTGCCGCCGGCCAGCCCACCGCAGCCGCTGAGCACCGCGCCGGGCCCGGACGGCATGGTCAACACGACCTTGCCGATGTGGCGGGCCTGGCTGACGAACCGGTACGCCGCCGAGGCGCAGCGGACGTCGAAGGCCTTGAGCGGCAACGGCGTCAGGGCGCCCTCGCGCATCAGCTCGACGATCTGGGCCAGCATCGCCGCGGTGCGGTCGGCGCCGGCCTCCAGCAGATCGAAGGCGCGATATTGCGCGCCGCGGTGCGCCTCGGCGACGACCTGCGGATCGCGGATGTCCGTCTTGCCCATCTCGATGAACCGGCCGCCGGGTGCCAGCAACCGCAGCGACGCGTCGGTGAACTCGCCGGCCAGCGAATTGAGCACCACGTCGACCCCGGCCCCGCCGGTCGCCGACGAGAACTTCCGCTCGAAGTCGAGCGTCCGCGAGTCGCCGATGTGGTCGTCGTCAAACCCCATTGCGCGCAACGTGTCCCACTTGCCCCGGCTCGCGGTCGCGAACACCTCCGCGCCCCAGTGCCGGGCCAACTGAACCGCCGCCATGCCGACTCCCCCGGTGGCGGCGTGCACCAGCACCCGCTCGCCGGCGCGCAGGCCCGCCAGCACCGACAACCCGTAGAGCGCGGTCAGGAACACCACCGGCACGCCCGCGGCCGTCACCAGCGACCAGCCCTGGGGCACCGGGGTCACCAGCCGCTGATCCACCACCGCCTCGGAACCGACCACGCCCAGCAGCCCCATCACCGCGTCGCCGACCGCCAGCCCGGTCACGTCGGGGCCGACCTCGACGATCACCCCGGCGCCCTCGGCGCCCAACTGGCCGCCGCCCGGGTACATGCCCAGCGCCACCAGCACATCCCGGAAGTTCACCCCGACCGCGGCCACCGCGACCCGCACCTCGCCGGCCGCCAGTTCCGCCTTGGGGCAGGCGCTGAGCGCCAGGTCCTCCAGCGTGCCGCCGCCGCCGGCGTCCAGCCGCCAGCCGCCCGGGGGCAGGCGCAACACCGACCCCCGCCGCACCGGCCGCATCCGCGCCGCATAGGCCACCCCGGAGCGGACCACCAATTGCGGTTCCCCACAACCGATCACCGCGCGCGCGTCCAGGGATCCATCGGTGTCGATCAACACCAGCCGGCCCGGCTGCTCGGCCTGCGCCGAGCGCACCATCCCCCACACCGCCGCGCCGGCCAGGTCCGTGACGTCCTCGCCGGCGAGCGCGACCGCCCCGCGGGTCTGCACGGCCAGCGTCCCGGACTCCGCACCGCCCAACCAGGATTGGAGCACGCCCAGCGCCTCGGCGGCGGCGGCGTGCACCGAGCGCACCACCTCGGCGCCGTGCGGGGCCGGCTCCCACAGCGTCGCGTCGGAGTCCTTGCCGCTCAAGGGTATCGGCGACCACGCCACCTCGAACAGTCCCTCGGGGCCCGCGGCCGCTGCCGACAACTGACCGGCCGCGACCGGGCGCATCGCCAACGAGCGCACCGACAACACCGGCAATCCGGAGCCGTCGGCCAGTTCCACCGACACCGCCCCGGCGCCGGACGGCGCAATCCGGACCCGCGCCCGCGACGCGCCGGCCGCGTGCAACGAAATCCCTTGCCACGAGAAGGGCAACACGGTCTGGCCCTCGCCGTCGACGCCGATCGCGTGCAACGCCGCGTCGAGCAACACCGGATGGATGCCGAACCCGCCGTCGGCCGCGCCGGCCTCGTCCGGGATGGCGACCTCGGCGAAGATCTCGTCGCCGCGCCGCCACATCGCCCGCAGGCCGCGGAAGGCCCGGCCGTACTCGTAGCCCCGCTCGGCCAGCCGCGCGTAGGCGTCGCCCACCTCCACCGGCGTCGCCCCCGCCGGCGGCCACACCGACAGGTCCGCCGCCGGCGCCGCCGCGGCCCCGCCCAGCACGCCCTGCGCGTGCAACACCCACTCCGAGGAGACGCCCGCCGAATACACGGACAGCTCGCGCCGCCCGGATTCGGCGGCCGCGCCGACCACCACCTGCACCTGCACGCCCTCGGCGGACGGCAGCAGCAGCGGGGCCGACACCGTGAGCTCCTCGAGGACCGCCGCGCCGACCTCGTCGCCGGCCCGGATGGCCAGCTCCACAAACCCCGCGCCGGGGAACAACACCGTGCCGCCGACCGCGTGGTCGGCCAGCCACGGCTGGGCGGCGGTCGACAGCCGGCCCGTCAGCACCACGCCGCCGGAATCCGGGCGCTGCACCACCGCGCCCAGCAGCGCGTGCCGCGCGCCCGCCAGCCCCAGGGTGGCCACGTCACCCGTTCCGGTCGATCCGCCCGGCAACCAAAAGCGCTGCCGCACAAAGCCGTACGTCGGCAAGTCCACGCGCCGCCCGCCCAGGCCCGCGAGGGCGGCCCGCCAGTCCACCGGCACGCCGGCGACGTGGGCCTGGCCCGCCGAAAGCCAGAACCGTTGCAGCGAGCCGTCATCGCGGCCCAGCGACGGGATCACCGCGGCATCGTGTCCGCCGTCGGTCAGCGTGTCCTCGACGGCGGCGAGCAGCACCGGGTGCGGGCTGCACTCGACGAACGCCCCGTAGCCCGCCTCGCCCGCGCGGCGCACCGCGCGTTCGAATTGGACGGTCTGCCGGATGCTGCGGTACCAGTAGTCGGCGTCCAGGCCCGCGGTGTCCAGCAGGTCACCCGTGACGGTCGAGAACAGCGCGACCGAGGATGACCGCGGCTCGATGCCCGCCAGCGCCTCGGCCAGCGCGGCGCGGATGGCGTCGACGTGGCCCGAGTGGGAGGCGTAGTCCACGTCGATCCGGCGGGCCCGCACGCCGTCGGTCTCGCAGCGGGCGATCAACTCGTCGAGGGCGCCCACCGCGCCGGACACCACCACCGCCGAAACACCGTTGACCGCAGCGACATTCAACCGATCGCCGCACGGGCCGATCAGCTCCTCGGCGCGGGCCAGGCCGCACGCCAGCGACACCATGCCGCCCGCACCCGACAGCTGGACCAGCAGCCGGCTGCGCAGCGCCACCACCCGGGCGGCGTCTTCCAGCGACAGCGCGCCGGCCACATACGCCGCCGCGATCTCGCCCTGCGAATGACCGATCACCGCGTCGGGGACCACGCCGACCGAGCGCCACAGCTCGGCCAGCGACACCATCACCGCCCACAGCGCAGGCTGCACCACGTCCACCCGGTCCAACCCGGGCGCACCGGGCGCGCCGCGAAGCACGTCGATCAGCGACCAGTCCACGTGCTCGGCGAGCGCCTTCTCGCACCGCTGCAGGTGATCGGCGAAAACCGTTGAGGTGTCCAGCAATTCGGCGCCCATGCCGACCCACTGCGAGCCCTGGCCGGGGAACACGAACACCGTCTTGCCCACCGGCCGAGCCCGACCCACCACCGCGCCCGCGCCCGGGGTGCCGGCGGCCACGTCGGCCAGCTCCGCGACCAGGCGCGCGCGGTCGGCGCCCACCAGCACCGCGCGGTGCTCGAACAGCGACCGCGTACAGACCAACGACCAGGCCACGTCGACCACCCGCAACCCCGGGTCGTCGGTCACCCGCGCCAACAGCCGCGCCGCCTGGTTGGCCAGCGCGTCGGGCGAGCGGGCCGACAGCACCCACGGCGCGGCCGCGTCGTCGCCGGCCGGGGGCGCGGAAACCTCTTGCGGCGCCTGCTCGACGATGACGTGCGCGTTGGTGCCGCTGATGCCGAAGGACGACACCCCAGCCCGACGCGGCGCGTCGTCAGGCGCCGGCCATTCCCGCGCCTCGGTCAGCAGCGACACCGCCCCCGCCGACCAATCCACGTGCGGCGTGGGCACATCCACGTGCAACGTCTTGGGCATCACCCCGTGCCGGATGGCCTGCACCATCTTGATCACCCCGCCGGCGCCGGCCGCCGCCGAGGTGTGGCCCATGTTCGACTTGATCGATCCGAGCCACAGCGGCCGGTCGGCCGGCCGGTCCTGGCCGTAGGTCGCCAGGACCGCCTGCGCCTCGATCGGATCCCCGAGCGTGGTGCCCGTCCCGTGCCCCTCGACCAGGTCCACGTCCGCCGCGGCCAGGCGCGCGTTGGCCAGCGCGGCGCGGATCACCCGCTGCTGCGACGGCCCGTTGGGCGTGGCCAATCCGTTCGAGGCGCCGTCCTGATTCACCGCCGACCCGCGCAGCAGCGCCAGCACCGGGTGCCCCAACCGCCGTGCGTCGGACAGCCTTTCCAGCACCAGCACCCCGACGCCCTCGGAAAAACCGGTCCCATCGGCGGCCGCCGCGTACGCCTTGCACCGGCCGTCGGAGGCCAGCGCGCGCTGCCGGCTGAACTCGATGAACATCGCCGGCGTCGCCATCACCGTCACCCCGCCGGCCAGCGCCAGGTCACACTCGCCGGCGCGCAGCGACCGGGCCGCCAGGTGCAGGGCCACCAACGACGACGAGCAGGCGGTGTCCACCGACACGGCCGGGCCCTCCAGGCCCAGCGCGTAGGCCACCCGGCCCGAGGCCACGCTCAGCGTCGAACCGCGCAGCCCGTAGCGCTCCAGGTGTCCGGGCACCCGCCCCTGCCCGCCATAGGACCCGTGGAAGATCCCGGCGAACACCCCCGTCGGCGAGCCGCGCAGCGCGGCGGGGTCAATCCCGGCCCGCTCCAACGCCTCCCAGGACACCTCCAGCAACAGGCGTTGCTGCGGGTCCATCGCCAGCGCCTCGCTGGGGCCGATGGAGAAGAACGCGGCGTCGAAGTCGGCCGCGTCGGCCAGGAACCCGCCGCACCGGGCGTAGGACTTTCCGACCGCGTCGGGGTCCGGATCGAACAGGCCCGCCAGGTTCCAGCCCCGGTCGGTCGGGAACTCCGAGACCACGTCGCGGCCCTCGACGACCATCTGCCACAGCGCCTCCGGGGAATCCACCCCGCCGGGGTACCGGCAGCCCATCCCGACCACCGCGACGGGTTCCGTTGCGGCGGCGAGGTATTCGCGGGCCTCGCGCCTGAGCCGCTCGTTTTCCTTCAGCGATGCGCGCAGGGCCCTGACGAGCTCGTCGGAGTCGCCGGTCATGAGACGCGGCCTGGGCGAGAAAGCGGGGTCATCGGTTCCATCGGTGAATCTTGGGCAGGCACAAGCAGATACGCCCCTGTCAGTGCCAGCGCAACAATACGAGCTCGGAGCAGAATCCGGGACCCATCGCGATCATCAGGCCGGGGCTGTCGCTGGGCGGCGGCTTGGCCAGGGTGTCCCGCAGCACGTGCAACACCGAGGCCGAGGACAGGTTGCCGATCTCGCCGAGCGAGCGCCAGGTCAGTTCGAGCGCATCCGGCGACAGGCTCAGGCTCGCGTTGATCGCGTCGATGATCTTCGGGCCGCCGGGGTGGCTGACCCAGGCGCCGATGTCGGTCGTCGTCAGCCCGTGTGCGCCGAGGAACCCGGTGACGTCGCGCTCGATGTGCTCCTCGACCACCTCGGCCAGGTCCTTGGCCAGGACGAGTTCGAACCCGGCGGCGCCGACGTCGTAGCCCATGGTCCGCAGCGAATCGGGGTACAGGGTGCTACGCGAGTCCAGGATGGCGGGCCCGCGGGCGGCGACCTTCTCGGCGCGGCGCTCGCCGACCGCCACCACCGCGCCCGCCCCGTCGGCGAACAGCGCGCTGCCGACCAGGCCCGGCAGCGACGGCTTGTATCCCGGGTAGGTCAGCGAGCAGAGCTCGACCGAGATCAGGGCCGCGGCGGCGGCCCGCGCCCCCCGCAGGTAGTCGTTCAGCCGGGCCACGCCCGCGGCCCCGGCCACGCAGCCCAGCCCGAACAGCGGCACCCGGCGCACGTCGTCGCGCAGGCCCAGCCGGCCCGCGATCCGCGCGTCCAGGGAGGGCACCGCCAGGCCGGTGACCGTCGTGGTGATCAGCACGTCGAGGTCCTGGGGCCGCAGGCCGGCCTCGTCCAGGGCGCCCGACAGCGCCTCGCAGCCGAGGTCGACGGCGTTGTCGATGAAGATCCGGTTGGCCACGCCGAAGTCGGTCAGGGTGGGGTACCGCTCCAGGGGAAGCACCAGGTGGCGGCTGTTGACCTTGGCGCTGACGTGCAGCTGCCGGACGATGTCCTCGTAGCCTTCGAAGTCCGGGATGCCGACGAAGAAGTCGGTGAGCTCGCGCTGGGAGTAGCGGTACGGCGGCAAGGCACCGAACACGCCGGCGACGACGCTCATTGCTCCCACCCCCTGACGACGAAGATCAGGGCCGAATTGTTCACCCGGATCGCTTCCTGCGGGAAGTTTAATCGGCCCGGCAGCGCCCGGCACAGAAACCAAGGTCCTCTCATCGGCCACCGCCCAGCCGTGTTTTGAGCCGTTCGCACTCGGCCAGGACGCCTTCGAGCTGCTCGGCGACCCTGGCCGGCGCGGTTCCGCCCCGCCCGTCGCGCGACGACACCGAGCCCTCGATGGTCAACACGTCCCGCACCTCGGGCGTCAGCTCACCGCTGATGGCGGCCAGCTCGTCGTCGGTCAGCTCGTCGAGCCCGACCGCGCGCCCCTCGGCCGTGCGCACGGCGGCCCCGGCCGCCTCGTGCGCGGACCGGAACGGTACCCCCCGGCGCACCAGCCATTCGGCGATGTCGGTGGCCAGCGTGTATCCGGCCGGCGCCAGGGCCGCCATCCGCTCGACGTCGAACGTCAGGCTGGCCACCAGGCCGGCCATCGCCGGCAGCACCAGCTCCAGCTGGGCCACCGAGTCGAACACCGGCTCCTTGTCCTCCTGCAGGTCGCGGTTGTAGGCCAGCGGCTGGGCCTTGAGCGTCGCCAGCAGGCCGGTCAGGTTGCCGATCAGCCGCCCGGACTTGCCGCGGGCCAGCTCGGCGATGTCGGGGTTCTTCTTCTGCGGCATGATCGAGCTGCCGGTGGACCACGAATCGTGCAACCTGACGTAGCCGAACTCCGTCGAACTCCACAGGATGAGGTCCTCGGCCAGCCGCGAGAGGTCCACGGCGATCATCGCGAACACGAACGCCGCCTCGGCGGCGAAGTCGCGGGCGGCGGTCGCGTCGATGGAGTTGGCCGCGGCGGCCTCGAAGCCGAGCTCCGCGGCGATCGCGTCCGGATCCAGGCCCAGCGACGATCCGGCCAGCGCCCCCGAGCCGTACGGGGACACCGCCGCCCGCTTGTCGAAGTCGACGATGCGGTCGACGTCGCGCAGCAGCGGGTGCGCGTGGGCGAGCAGGTGGTGGGCCAGCAGCACCGGCTGGGCGGACTGCAGGTGCGTCTTGCCCGGCATGATGGCGCTCGGATGCGCGGCGGCC
Organism: Mycobacterium sp. ACS4054; assembly: GCF_001667275.1. Classification (GTDB taxonomy): domain Bacteria; phylum Actinomycetota; class Actinomycetes; order Mycobacteriales; family Mycobacteriaceae; genus Mycobacterium. The sequence goes on along the minus strand of NZ_LZHV01000055.1, from coordinate 50,292 downwards.
TGGGCGGCCAGCGCGGCCACCACCTCCAGGGCCGCGTCGGCGACCCGGCGCACCGCGTCACGCAGCCACATCCGGAACAACGTGGCGACCTGGTCGTTGCGCGACCGCCCGGCCCGCAGCCGGCCGCCCAGGTCGGGGCCGACCCGGTCGATCAGCCCCCGCTCCAGCGCGGCGTGCACGTCCTCGTCGGTCACCAGGGGCGTGAAGCTGCCGTCGGCCACGTCCTGCGCCAGGCTGTCCAGCCCGGCCAGCAGCCCGTCGCGCTGCTCGGAGGTGAGCAGCCCGGCGTGGAACAGGATCACGGTGTGGGCGCGCGAGGCGACGATGTCGTAGGGGGCCAGCACCCAGTCGAAGTGGGTGGACTTGCTCAGGGCGGCCAGCGCGTCCGACGGGCCGTCGGCGAACCGCCCGCCCCACAGCGAGCCCTCGCGCGTGCTCACGTCGCGGTCGGACCTTCGTCGGCCGCCAGGTCGCGGCGGGACGCGATCTTCGACGACAGCCCGTGCACGTAGACGAAGCCCTTGGCGGCCGACTGGTCGAAGCTGTCGCCCTCGTCGTAGGTGGCCAGGTTGAAGTCGTAGAGCGACTCCGCGCTGCGCCGGCCGTTGACGGCGATGTGCCCGCCGTGCAACACCATCCGGATCTCGCCCGTGACGTGCTCCTGGGTTTTCGCGACGAAGGCTTCCAGCGCGGTCTTCAGCGGCGAGTACCAGAGCCCGTCGTAGACCAGCTCCGCCCAGCGCTGGTCGGTGTGCCGCTTGAAGCGGCCCAGTTCGCGCTCGAGCGTGACGTGTTCGAGCTCGGTGTGGGCGGTGATCAGCACCATCGCGCCGGGGGCCTCGTAGATCTCGCGGCTCTTGATGCCCACCAACCGGTCCTCGACCACGTCGAGGCGGCCCACGCCCTGGCAGCCGGCGCGGCGGTTGAGCTCCTCGATGGCCTGTAGCACGGACACCGGTTTGCCGTCGATGGACACCGGGACCCCGCGCTCGAACCCGACGATCACCTCGTCGGGCGTGTTCCAGTTGATGGTGGGGTCTTCGGTGTAGGAGTAGATGTCCTTGGTGGGCGCGTTCCAAAGGTGTTCCAGGAAGCCGGTTTCCACCGCGCGGCCCCACACGTTCTGGTCGATGGAGAACGGCGAGCGCTTGGTCACGTTGATCGGGATGGCGTTCTCCTCGGCGAACGCGATCGCCTTCTCCCGCGTCCAGGCGTAGTCGCGGACGGGCGCCAAAACCTCCAAATCCGGTGCCAGCGAAGCGAATCCGACCTCGAACCGCACCTGGTCGTTGCCCTTGCCGGTGCAGCCGTGCGCGACGGTGGTGCCGCCGTGCTCGCGGGCGGCCGCCACCAGATGCTTGGCGATCAGCGGCCGGCTGATGGCCGACACCAGCGGGTAGCGGTCCATGTAGAGGGCGTTGTTGAGAATGGTGGGCAGGCAGTAGCCCTCGGCGAACTCGTCGCGGGCGTCGACGACGACGGCCTCCACCGCCCCGCAGTCCAGGGCCCGCTGGCGGACGACCTCCATGTCCTCGCCGCCCTGGCCGAGGTCGATGGCCACCGCGACGACCTCGCGGCCGGTTTCCTTGCCGATCCAGCTGATCGCGACCGAGGTGTCCAGACCGCCCGAATACGCCAGGATGACGCGATCCGACATGAACCAATCTCCTTAGTTTTAGGTGAGCTCTTCTAGGGTGCGGGCCAGCTCGGCGCCGGTCATCGGCTCCCGGGCGGCCACGAAGACGGTGTCATCGCCGGCGATGGTGCCGACGACGTACGGTAGCGCCGCCCGGTCGATGGCGCTGGCCAAATAGTTGGCGCCGCCGGGCGGGGTGCGCAGCACCGCGAGGTTGGCGCTGGCGTCGGCCGACACCAGCAGCTCGCCCAGCAGCCGGGACAGCCGCGCGGTGCCGCCGGACACCCCGCGCACCGGGCTGCCGTCCTCGGGAACGATGTAGACGCCGACGCCGCCGTCGGCGCCGCGCAGCTTCACCGCGCCGAGCTCCTCGAGGTCGCGCGACAGGGTGGCCTGCGTGACCTCGATGCCCTCGTCGGCCAGCCGGGCCGCCAGTTCGCTTTGGCTGCTGATCGGCGCCGACGACAGGATGGCCACGATGCGGTCCTGCCGGCCGGCGCGGGTGATTTCGGCGGAAGTCTTCGAGCGGGTCATGAGCGTCGCTCCAGCAGCCACACCAGCAGCGCCTTCTGGGCGTGCAGCCGGTTCTCGGCCTCGTCCCACACCACGCTGGCCGGCCCGTCCATCACCGCGTCGGTGATCTCGTCGCCGCGGTGGGCCGGAAGGCAGTGCAGCACAATCGCTTCCGGGTCGGCGAGGCCCAGCAGGCGCTCGTTGACCTGGAACGGACGGAACGGGGTGCGGCGGTCGAGCCCGTCGGCCTCCTGGCCCATCGACGTCCAGGTGTCGGTCACCAGCACGCCGGCGCCGTGCGCGGCCGCGTCGGGCTCGGCGCTGAGGGTGACCGAGCCGCCGGTCGTCTCCGCGCGTTCCCTGGCCGCCGCGACGAAGGCCGGGGCGGGGGCGAAGCCGTCGGGCGCGGCGATCGTGACGTGGATGCCGGCGGTCACCCCGCCGAGCAGCAGCGAGTGGGCCATGTTGTTGGCGCCGTCGCCGAAGTAGGACATCCGCAGCCCCGCAAGCGATCCCTTGCGTTCGGCGATGGTCTGCAGGTCGGCGAGCACCTGGCAGGGGTGGAACTCGTCGGAGAGCGCGTTGACCACCGGCACCGTCGCCGCCTCGGCCATGGCCTCGAGCCGGTCCTGCCCGAAGGTGCGCCACACGATGGCCTCGACGTAGCGGGACAGCACCCGCGCGGTGTCGGCCAGCGTCTCGTCGCGACCGAGCTGCGTGCTGCGGGCGTCGACGACGACGGCGTGCCCGCCGAGCTGCGCGATGCCCACCTCGAAGGAGAACCGGGTGCGGGTGGAGTTCTTGTCGAAGAGCACCGCGACGCCGCGCGGGCCGTCCAGCGGCCGGCAGCAGAACGGATCCTTCTTCAGTTCGGCGGCCAGCTGCAGCACCTCGGCCTGCTCGGAGGGCGACAGGTCGTCGTCGCGCAGGAAATGGCGGGGGGTCATGCCGCGGCTCCCATTGCCGTGTCCAGGATGCCCGGCAGCGCGCCGACGAAGGTGTCCAGCTGGGCCTCGGTGATGATCAGCGGCGGGGCCAGCCGGACGACCTCGGGCGCGGCGGCGTTGACCAGGAATCCGGCTGCGCGCGCGGCACTTTCGGCTTCCTTGGCCCGCGGCGCGGTCAGCACCAGGCCCTGCAGCAGCCCCCGCCCGCGCACGTGGTCGATCAGCGGGTGGTTCAGAAACTCGATGCCGTGCCGCACCGACTTGCCCAGCACCTCCGCGTGCCGGATCAGGTCCTCGTCGGTGATCACCCGCAGCACCGCCCGCGCGGCCGCGGCGCAGATCGGGTTGCCGCCGAAGGTGCTGCCGTGCAGGCCGGGGGTCAGCAGCTCGGCGGCCCGCCCGACGGCCAGGCACGCGCCGATGGGCAGCCCGCCGCCCAGCCCCTTGGCCATGGTCACGACGTCCGGGGTGATGCCGTCGTGCTGGTGGGCGAAAAACGCTCCGGTGCGGCCCATCCCGGTCTGCACCTCGTCGAGCACCAGCAGCGTGCCGTGCCGCGAGGTGATGTCGCGCGCGGCGCGCAGATAACCCTCCGGCGGGACGACGACGCCGCCCTCCCCCATGATCGGTTCCAGGAACACCGCCGCGGTGGCGTCGTCGACGGCCGCGGCCAGCGCGTCGGCGTCCCCGTAGGGCACGTGCGTGACGTATCCGGGCAGCGGCTCGAACGGCGCCTGCTTGCTGGGCTGGCCGGTCAACGCCAGCGAGCCCATCGTGCGGCCGTGGAAACCGCCCTGCGCCGCAACCAGTTTCGTGCGCCCGGTGAGCCGCGACAGCTTGAACGCGACCTCGTTGGCCTCGGTTCCCGAGTTGCAGAAGAACACCCGCGCGGGCGCGTCCGCGCCCAGCAGCGCCACCAGCTCCTCGGCCAGCGCGATGCCCGGTTCGCTGGCGTACAGGTTGGAGGTGTGGCCGAGCGTGGCCATCTGGTGGGTGACGGCCTCGATGACCGCGGGGTGGCGATGCCCGAGAACGTTGACCGCGATGCCGCCGAGCAGGTCCACGTAGCTGTTGCCGTCCACGTCGGTGACCACGGCGCCGTCGCCGCGGGCCAGGCCCAGCGGCGGGGTGCCGTAGTTGTTCATCATCACGGCTTCCCAGCGCTGCTTCACGGTGTCCCCTTGGCTCATGTGGGCACCACCTTGGTGCCGGTCCCCGCATCGGTGAAAAGCTCGACCAGCACGCAGTGTTCGACCCGCCCGTCGATGACGTGCGCGCTCGGCACGCCGGCGGTGACCGCCCGCAGGCACGCCTCGACCTTGGGGATCATGCCCGCCTCCAGCGTGGGTAGTAGTTGCGCGAGTGTGCCGGTGTCGATCTCGCTCACCAGCGAGCCGCGGTCGGGCCAGCTGGTGTAGAGGCCCTCGACGTCGGTCAGCATCAACAGCTTTTCGGCCCGCAGCGCCTCGGCGAGGGCCGCGGCGGCGGTGTCGGCGTTGATGTTGTGCACCACGCCCTCGGCGTCCGGTGCCAGCGTGGACACCACCGGAATGCGGCCCGCCGCAATCAGATCCAGCACCGCGGCGGTGTTGACCCGTTCGACGTCACCCACCAGGCCGATGTCGGTGGCCACGCCGTCCACGTTCACGCTGCGCCGCACGGCGGTGAACAGCTGCGCGTCCTCGCCGGTGATGCCGACGGCGTAGGGCCCGTGCGCGTTGATCAGGTTGACCAGTTCGCGGCCCACCTGACCGAACAACACCATCCGCGCCACGTCGAGCACTTCGGGCGTGGTGACCCGGAAGCCACCCTTGAAGTCGCCCTCGATGCCCAGCCGGCGCAGCATGGCGGTGATCTGCGGGCCGCCCCCGTGCACGACGACGGGCAGGATGCCGCAGTTGCGCAGAAAGGCCATGTCGGCGGCGAAGGCGTGCCGCAGCGTGTCGTCGGTCATGGCGTTGCCGCCGTACTTGATGACGACGACCTTGCCGTACAGCTGCTTGAGCCAGGGCAGGGCTTCGGCGAGCACCTGCGCCTTGACCGCGGTGGAGAGTTCTTGAGTGTTGACCGTCATGAGCTGTAGGCCGAGTTCTCTTCGACGTAGCCATGCGACAGGTCGGTGGTGCGGACGGCCGCGGTGCGGTCACCCACCCGCAGGTCGACGGTGATGTCGATATCGGCGCCGGACAGGTCCACCTCGCGCGCGCCCGGCGCCCCGACGCCGTCGACGCACACGGCGAAGCCGTTGAACGACACCGTGATTCGGTCCGGATCCAGAGTCACCGGCGCCATTCCGACGGCGGCCAGCACCCGGCCCCAGTTGGGGTCCGACCCGAACACCGCGGTCTTGACCAGGCTGTCGCGGGCGATCACCCGCGCGGCGGTCAGCGCGTCGTCCTCGGAAGCTGCCCCGGTCACCGTCACGGTGACGCGCTTGGTGACGCCCTCGGCGTCGGCCTGCAGCTGCGCGCACAGGTCGTCGCACACCCGCAGCACGGCGTCGTCGAGATCGGCCTGCGCGGGCGTGATCCCGCTGGCCCCGGACGCCAGCAGCAGCACGGTGTCGTTGGTCGAACAGGCGCCGTCGATGTCGAGCCGGTCGAAGGTGCGGGCGGTGGCGCGCCGCAGCGCGGTGTCGAGCGCCGCGGCCTCGACGTTCGCGTCGGTGGTCAGCACGCACAGCATGGTGGCCAGCGACGGCGCCAGCATGCCCGCGCCCTTGGCCATCCCGCCGACCGTCCAGTTGCTCCGGTGGTGCAGCGCAACCTGTTTCGGCACCGTGTCGGTGGTCATGATCGCGCGCGCGGCCTCGTCACCGCCGCCCAGGCCGCCGGCCATGTCCTGCACGATCGCGCGCACCCCGGCGAGCACCTTGTCCATCGGCAGCCGGTCGCCGATCAGCCCGGTGGAGCACACCGCGACCTCGATGGCCCCGGTTTGCGTCCCCCAGTCCGACAGCGCGGCGGCGACGGCCTCCGCGGTCGCGTGGGTGTCCTGGAAACCGCCGGGCCCGGTGCAGGCGTTGGCGCCGCCGGAGTTGAGGATCACCGCGCGCAGCGCGCCGGTGGTCAGGACCTGCTGGCTCCACAGCACGGGCGCGGCCTTGACCTTGTTGCGGGTGAAGACGCCCGCCGCCGCGTAGTCGGGTCCCTCGTTGAACACCAGGGCCAGGTCGGGGTTGCCCGACGCCTTGATGCCGGCGGCGATCCCGGCGGCCCGGAATCCGGCGGGCGCGGTGACGCCCTGTTCGCGCACCAGGCGCGCCTCGGCAAGATGGGTCACGGGGCAACCCCGACCACCGAAAGACCTTCCGCTTCAGGCCAACCCAGCGCCAGGTTCATCGCCTGCACCGCCGCGCCGCCGGTGCCCTTGACCAGGTTGTCGATGGCGGCGATGGCCACGAAAGTCTCCGCGGCCTCGTCCACCGCGACGGCGACGTGTGCCGCGTTGCTGCCGATCACCGATCCGGTGCGGGGCAGTTGGCCCTCGGGCAGCAGGTACACGAAAGGTTCCGCGTCGTAAGCCTTTTCGTAGGCGGCCCGCAGTTGCGAGAGCGGCGCGCGGGTGCGCGCCGTGCAGGTGGCCAGGATGCCCCGCGAGGTCGGGATAAGCACCGGGGTGAACGACACCGTGACGTCGCGGTCGGTGACCGCCCGCAGCCCCTGGGCGATCTCGGGCGTGTGGCGATGCGCCCCGGCGATGTTGTAGGCCCGGGCGGACCCGATCACCTCGGAGCCGAGCAGGTCGGTTTTGGCCGCGCGGCCGGCCCCGGAGGTGCCGCTGACGGCGACCACGGTGACGGCGGGCTCGATCAGGTCCTCGGCCATCGCGGGCATTAACGCCAGCAGCGCCGCGGTCGGGTAGCAGCCCGGCACGGCGATGCGGCGCGCGCCGCGCAGCCGCTCCCGCGCGCCGGGCAGTTCCGGCAGCCCGTAGGGCCAGCTCCCGGCGTGCGGGGAGCCGTAGAACCGCTCCCACGCCGCGGCGTCGGTGAGCCGGAAGTCGGCGCCGCAGTCGATGATCAGGGTGTCGGGACCCAGCTGGTCGGCCAGCGCGGCCGAATGCCCGTGCGGCAGGCCCAGAAACACCACGTCGTGGCCGGCCAGCACGGCGAGTTCGGTGGGCTCGACCACGCGGGAGGCCAGCGGCGTCAGGTGCGGGTGGTGTTCGCCGAGTGTGCTGCCGGCGCTCGTCGCGGCGGTCAGCGACCCGATGGCCAGCCGGCCGTCGGCGTAGGCGGGATGCCCGAGCAACAGGCGCAGGATCTCACCGCCCGCATAGCCGCTGGCCCCGGCAACCGCCACCCTCAATACGTCGGCCATTCCGCCGATTCTGCATGGTTATGCAATGCTTTGCAAATCCATGCCAGAGCGGCGCTCAGGCCCGCAGTTCGGCGCCGACCGCCTCGGCGGCGGCGCGCACCGCGGCGTCGCGCGCCGCGCTGGCGTCGTCCTCGGTCAGCGTGCGGTCCGGGGCGCGGAAACGTAGGGCGAAGGTCAGCGATTTGCGGTCCTGCCCGACCTGCGGGCCGGTGAACACGTCGAACAGTTGCAGGTCTTCCAGCAGCTCGCCGGCGCCCTCCCGCACGGCGTCGGCCACCGCCTGCGCCGGCACGTGCGCGGGCACCACCAGGCTGACGTCCTGGAAGACCGCCGGGAACGGCGACACCCTCGGCGCCGGCAACGCCTCGGCGATGGGAATGGCGTCGAGGTTGAGCTCGACGGCGCAGGTGCCCTTCGGCAGCCCGGAGCGTTCGATCACCGCCGGGTGCAACTGCCCGGCGTGACCGACGATGGTCTCCCCGACCAGCACCTCGGCGCACCGGCCCGGATGCCAGGGCAGCTGCTGCGCCGCCCGCAGGCGCACCTCGACCCCGCTGGCGCGGGCGACGATGCGCACCGCCTCGAACGCGTCGGCGGCCTCGGCCCGGCGGCCGGGACCCCACGGGCCGCGGCGTTCGCGCAGCCCGGCCAGCACCGCGGCGACGTGCTGGGGCTGGCGGGGCAACGAGGCGTCCAGCAGGGCGATCTCGGTGTCCGTCGGTCGCCGGTGCACGGGGATGGGCTGCACGCCGCGCGTCTCGTCGGTCGGCTGCACCACCTGCGCCAGCGCGTACAGCGCGACGTCCACCAGACCGCGGGACACGTTGCGCACCAACCCCTCCAGCAGCGCGGGCAGCAGCGTGGTGGCCAGATGCGGGCGGTCGGCCTCCAGCGGGTTGAGCACCTGCGTGGTGGCGCGGCGCGGATCGTCGGCCGGCAGCCCCCACAGGTCGAACACGCCCGCGGGCAAGAACGGCGTGGGCAGGATTTCGACGTAACCGTGTTGGGCCAGCGATTTGCCGATCGCGCGGCGCCTCTTCTGCCCCGCGGTGAGGCCACGGCCCGCGGGGGCCGCGGGCAGCACCGACGGGATGACCTCCAGGCCCTCGAGGCGCAGCACCTCCTCGACGAGGTCGGCGGGCTGCAACAGGTCGGGCCGCCAGCTCGGCGGCGTCACCGTGAGCGCCGCGCCGGAATCGACCACCAGCGCGCCGATCTGCGCCAGGCGCCGCGCGGTGGTCCCGGCGGGGTAGGCCACCCCGGCGACGCGGTCGGGCAGGTCGGCGGGAAGGTGGATCGGCGGAAGCGACCAGTCGTCGGTCGGCGGCTCGCCGCGCCAATCGGTCAGCGTCTCCGACACCGCTCCCCCGGCGATCTCGACGAGCAGGGTGGCGCACCGGTCCAGCGCGGCCACCGAGATCGCCGGGTCCACCCCGCGCTCGTAACGCCGGGCGGCCTCGCTGGGCAGGTGCAGTCGGCGCTGGGTGCGCGAAACGGCGGCGGGGTCCCAGACCGCGGCCTCCAGCAGCACGTCGGTGGATTCGGCGCGCACCTCGGTGCTGGCCGCGCCCATCACGCCGCCGATCGCCGCGGTCGCGCGGTCGTCGACGATGAGGACATCGGTCGGGTCGAGCCGGCGCTCGATGTCGTCGAGGGTGACCACGGTCTCGCCGGGCCGGGCGAACCGCACGGCCAAGCCCCCGGAGATGCGGTCGCGGTCGTGGGCGTGCATGGGGTGGCCGAGTTCGAGCATCACGTAGTTGGTGACGTCCACCGCCGGCGAGGTCGCGCGGATGCCGGCCAGCAGCAGCCGCCGTTGCAGCCACCACGGCGACACGGCGGCCGGGTCGATACCGGTCACCGGCCGCAGGGCGAACCGGCGCACCCCCGTCTCGGCGTCCACCGTCAGCGGCCACGCCTCCCCCTCGACCGGCAGCGGCTTGACGTCCGCCGGGTCGACGAAGTCGAGGTCGTAGGCGCAGGCGATCTCGCGGGCCAGCCCGCGCACCGACATGCCGTAGCCGCGATCGGGGGTGATCGCCAGGTGGAAGACCACGTCGTCCAACCCCAGCACCGCGGCGCCGTCGGCGCCCGGCTCGGCGGTGCCGGGCGGCAGCACCAGGATCCCGGAATGGTCCGCGCCCAAGCCGAGTTCGGCCGCCGAGCAGATCATGCCGTCGGAGTCGCGGCCGTAGGTCTTGCGCGCGGTGATCGCGAAGCCGCCGGGCAACGTGGTGCCGGGCAGCGCCAACACCACCAGGTCGCCGACGACGAAATTGGTTGCGCCGCAAACAATGTCGCGGGGCTCGGGCTCACCGACATCGACCCGGCAGGCGCGGATCGGCTTCTTGAACCCGGTGAGCTCCTCGATGCCGGCGACCCGGCCCACGGTCAGCGGGCCCTCGACCGGGCCGAGGGTGACCACCTCCTCGACCTCGTGGCCGATCCGCACCAACGCCTGCTCGAGCTCCGCCGGGGCGACGTCCCAGCCGGACGCGCCCGCGGCCACGACGTCGCGCAACCAGCTGTAGGGGATGCGCATCAGGCCCCCACCCCGAACGGCAGCGAGAACCGGACGTCGCCCTCGACCATGTCGCGCATGTCCGGGATCCCGTTGCGGAACTGCAGCGTGCGCTCGAGGCCCATCCCGAAGGCGAACCCGGAGTACACCTCCGGGTCGATCCCCGCGGCCCGCAACACGTTCGGATGCACCATGCCGCAGCCGCCCCACTCCACCCAGCCGGGCCCGCCCTTCTTGCCGACGAACCACACGTCGACCTCGGCGGAGGGTTCGGTGAACGGGAAGAAGTGCGGCCGGATCCGGGTGCGCGCCTCGGGACCGAACTCGGCGCGGGCGAACGCGTCCAGGGTGCCGCGCAGGTGCGCCATGGACAGGCCCCGGTCCACCGCCAGCCCCTCGACCTGATGGAAGACCGGCGTGTGGGTGGCGTCCAGCTCGTCGGTGCGGAAGGTGCGCCCGATCGAGATGATGTAGACCGGCAGCTCGTGGGCCAGCAGCGTGCGCACCTGCACCGGCGACGTGTGGGTGCGCAGCAGCTGCCGGGAATCCTCCGGCGCGATGTAGAAGGTGTCCTGCTCGCTGCGCGCGGGGTGGTCCGCGGGGAAGTTCAGGGCGTCGAAGTTGAACTGCTCGGTTTCCACCTCGGGGCCCTCCGCCAGCTCCCACCCCATCGCGATGAAGGTGTCGGCGATGTGCTCGGCCAGGATGGTGATCGGGTGCCGGGCGCCGACCGGTTGCCGGCTCGACGGCAGTGTGACGTCGATGCCCTCGGCGGCCAGCACCGCCGCGTCGCGTTCTTCGCGCAGGGCCGCCAGCCGCGCGTCGTAGTCGCGCTGCACCTCGGTTCGCGCGGAGTTGACGCGCTTCCCGGCGTCGGCGCGCTCCTCCTTGGGGACGCCGCCCAGCGCCTGGCGCGCCAGCGCCAGCGGGGAACGGTCACCGAGGTGCTCGGTCTTCACCCGCCCCAGGGCGTCCAGGTCGCCGGCGAGCGCGATCGCCTCCCGGGCGGCGCCGACCGCCTCGGCCAAGGCGTCCGGTGACAGGTCGACGGGCTGAGCACCCACGCGGCGACACTCTCCTTGCTGATGAGGGGCGGGCTCGAAGTTGCCCAGCGGCAAGTGCCGATCATAGTGATGCGGTGCGTGCGGCCCGGCGGGCGCTTCGCCCTAAGGGCGGCGGGTCGCCTAGCCGGTCGTGACGGGCTGCGGGCCCCTCAGCGCGGGGTCACCCACCACGGCGGCGCGGCCGGTGACGATCTGAACCAGTTTGTGCGCGGCCAGCGCGCCGAGGACGCCGAACGCGGGCGCGGCGGCCATCGTGCCCCAGTGATGGGCCAGGATCAGGAAGCCGAAGCCCGACGAGGCCACCAGCATCCCGAGCCGCAGCGGCGTCCAATGGATGGGCTGGCGGAATCGGGCGGACACCAGCACGCCGAGGACGACGGCGGCGGTGTGGCCGGCGTCGGTGAAATCGCCGCCGATGATCGCCGAGGCGAGCCCGGCCGACACCCACCAGCCGACCCAGGCGGCGCGCCAGCGCTGGGGAATGACCGCGGTCATCGCGCCGAGCACCGCCAGGGCGCCGTAGCTCATCCCGACGTCGCTGGCCCGGGTGATCGACACCGGCATCCAGCCGAACTCGACGGCCGCGGCCAGGGCGGCGGCCACCAGCAGCGTCGCGCCGATGTGCCCGACGAGGAACGCCACCACCAGCCTGATGGTGCGCAGGTGCAGCTCGCCGAGCGCGAGCAGGCAGGTCAGGAAGGGCAACCAGAAGTACAGCGGACCGGCGTCGACGACGAGCGCGCTGCCCAGCAGCGTGCCCACGTGGCCGTGGGCCAGGTTGTGCAGGTTGGTGCTGGCCCGCTCGACCAGCACGTCATGCGCGTGCGGCCCGAGCGCCAGGATGGCGCAACTGATGGCGAGCAGCACCGCCACGTATCCCACCGTGAACTGGACCCGGGCGAGCCGGGCGAAGATGCCCCCAAACATTGCATCCATTATGTCGGCTAATTTGTTTCGGAAGTGTGATCGGGCGCTGTCAACTCCCTATGAGTCCTCAAACGATATATCGCCAAGTCGTTCGGAACGCCGGTGGTTTTGCCCGCAAAAACCGATTTACGTGCGCGTTTGGCGACGACGCCCATCGCGTCCAGTTCGCTCTGCGGGATCAGATCGAGTGTCGAACCTGACACCATCACCCCGCCCTTGGTGGCCCGTTCCATCACCCGCGCGGCGATGTTGACGTCGACACCGAGCCAGTCCGAGGCCAGCCGCTGCGGCCGCCCGGTGTGGATCCCGACCCGCATCCGCGGCGTGTGACCGGCCACCTCGACCGACTTCAACGCCTCCTTGGCGGCCAGCACGGCCCGCACCGCGACGGTGGGGTCGCCGAAGACGGCCATCAGGCCGTCGCCCATCCGCTTGACGATGTGGCCGCCGGCGTCCAGCAGCGGCGGCTCGATGGCCCGCGCCACCTGACGCAGCAGGGCCAGCGCCGCCTCGTCGCCGGCCTGCAAGGACCACGACGAGAAGCCGACCAGGTCGGTGAACACCAACGTCACCTCGGGATTGGCCGGCCGCCGAGACACCGACTCGGTCAGCGCCTGCCACACCTGCAGCAGCCCCAAGCCCACTTCGCGCGACACCGCCTCGCGGTCCCCCAGCAGCCGATCCGCGGCCCGGGCGGCGGCGCGCGGCCCGCCCTCGCCGGCCGTCGACAGCGGATCGCCGAACTCGGGATCGCCCGGCAGCAGCCGTCGGGCCCGGCGGATGAAGGCCACCGCGCCGGGGCTGTGGTTTCGGCTCTGCCACCACCGCACGGCGCCGCGCACCGAAGGATCGGAAGCCGTCACATCTTCGGACTCGCCCGAGTCCGAATCGCGATGCGCGAGTTCCACTGGGCCAGGTTATTTCCTCGCGCCGCGGGCGGGCAACGAAGGCCACGCCCGTTGTGTCACAGCTCGCAACGTATCGGCTGATCACGGCGGCGCCACACCGCTGTCGAAGGTCGATAACACCTGCGGGCGCGCGGAGGCGAAATCGTAGACAACGTGCGTTGTCAAAGTTATCGTGAGCGCAGGAGGCCGAGATGACTGCCATTCCAAGGAAATCCGACGATCCGCTCGGGCCAGACTCCCTGACCTGGAAGTACTTTGGCGATCTGCGGACGGGAATGATGGGCGTCTGGATCGGGGCGATCCAGAACATGTACCCGGAGCTGGGGGCCGGCGTCGAGGAGCATTCGATCCTGTTGCGCGAGCCGCTGCAGCGGGTGGCGCGCTCGGTGTACCCGATCATGGGCGTCGTCTACGACGGTGAACGCGCCGCGGCGACCGGGCGGCAGATCAAGAGCTACCACCACACCATCAAGGGCGTTGACGCCTCGGGCCGCCGTTATCACGCCCTGAATCCGGAGACGTTCTACTGGGCGCACGCCACGTTCTTCATGTTGGTGATCAAGGTGGCCGAGTACTTCTGCGGGGGCCTGACGGAGGCCGAGAAGCGGCAGCTGTTCGACGAGCACGTGCGGTGGTACCGGATGTACGGGATGAGCATGCGCCCGGTGCCCACGTCGTGGGAGGCGTTCTGCGAGTACTGGGACCGGGTGTGCCGCGAGGAGCTCGAGGTCAACCAGGCGACGCTGGACATCTTCCAGATCCGGATCCCCAAGCCGAAGTTCGTCCTGATGCCCACGCCGATCTGGGACCAGATGTTCAAGCCGCTGGTCGCCGGCCAGCGCTGGATCGCGGCGGGCCTGTTCGAGCCCGCGGTCCGCGAGAAGGCGGGCATGCGCTGGACACCGGGCGACGAGGTGCTGCTGCGCCTGTTCGGCAAGCTGGTCGAACTGGCCTTCTTGGCGGTGCCCGACGAGATCCGGCTGCACCCGCGCGCGCTGGCCGCCTACCGCCGCGCCGAGGGGCGGCTGCCCAGCGACGCGCCGTTGGTGGAGGCACCGCCGTTCATGGCCCCGCCCCGCGACCGCCGCGGGCTGCCCATGCACTACTTTCCCCCGCGGCCCCGCTCCGCGCTGGACCCCGCCAAGGCGCTGATGGAACGCGCCGGCTCGCTGGTGCACGGGACGCTGTCGCTGGCGGGCCTGCGGCCGGCCCGGGGACGCGTCAGGGCCGCTTGAGGGTGCCCAGCGCCTGCGCGCTCTGGTAGAGACAGATGGCCGCCGCCGAGGCCACGTTCAGGCTCTCGGCTCCCCCGGACATCGGGATGCGCATGCGATGATCGGCCGCCTGCGCGACTTCGGTTGGCAGGCCCTGTGATTCGGGGCCGAACAGCCACGCCGTCGGCCGGCCGAGCAGCTCGGCGGCCTCGTCGAGGCGCCTCTCGCCGTCCACCGTCGTCGCCAGCACCTGCAGCCCCGCGTCGCGCAGGCCGCCCAGCGCGGCCGGGACGTCGGGCGCCGAGGCGACCGGAATCGAGAAGATGCTGCCCGTCGAGGCGCGCAGGCACTTGCCGTTGTACGGGTCGACGCCGTGCCCACCGAGGAGCACGCCGTCGGCGCCCATGGCGTCGGCGATGCGAATGAGCGTGCCGGCGTTGCCCGGCTCGCCGATTTCGACGGCGACCGCGATCAGCCGCGGCGAACCGGCCAGCACGTCCGCCGGTTGGGTCGCCGGCATCTCGCAGACGGCCACCAACCCGGTGGGGGTGACCGTGTCGGACAGCGCCTTGGCGGCCCGCTCGGTGACCGGATGAACCGGAAACCGCTGCGCGCCAAGCAAAGACGCATACCGCTGCGCGGCGGCCTCGACGACGAAGACGTCGCGGACCAGGCCGCGGGCGGCCGCGGCCTCGACCAGGTTGGGGCCCTCGGCCAGGAATCGCCCCGCCCGCCGGCGCCCGACGTGGCGATGCAGTTTGACCGCCGCGGCGACCCGGGCCGAACGTTCGGTCAGCAGGGGCTAGGCGGCCTCTCCGGAGTCCGAGGGCGCGTTGACGTCCTCGGGCAGCGCGGCCCGGGCGACGTCGACCAGCGCGGTGAACGCCGCGGGATCGGTGATCGCGATGTCGGCGAGGTTCTTGCGGTCCACCTCGACGCCCGCGGCCTTGAGGCCCTGGATCAGGCGGTTGTAGGTGATGTCATTGGCGCGGGCGGCGGCGTTGATCCGCGAGATCCACAACTTGCGGAACTCGCCCTTGCGCGCGCGGCGGTCGCGGTAGGCGTAGTTGAGCGAATGCAGCTGCTGCTCTTTGGCTTTGCGGTACAGCCGCGAACGCTGGCCGCGATAGCCCTTCGAGGCTTTGAGAATGCTGCGCCTCTTCTTGTGGGCGTTGACCGCCCGCTTCACGCGTGCCATGGGTGTTCCTACTCTCTAAGTAATGGTCGGGGCCGGCAGCGGCGCCGGCGCTCGGCTTGTCGAACTGTCAGCCGTTCAGCAGCTTCTTGACGCGCTTGGTGTCGTTGGCCGCCACGGTGGTGCGGCCCTCCAGGCGGCGGGTCCGGGTGGACGGCTTGTGCTCGAACAGGTGCCGGCGGTTGGCTTTCTCGCGAAGGATCTTGCCGGTTCCGGTGCGCCGGAACCGCTTCGAAGCCCCGCTGTGGGTTTTGGCTTTTGGCATGTTTCCTCTTCGTTCTCGCTATTCGTCTCTGATCAGTTGGGCGAAGGGGCGTCGGTGGCCGCATCGCCGTCCGGCGCCGCGACGTCCCCGGGTCCCTCGGGGTGCCGCGCCCTGGCGCGAGTCTTCGCGCCCCGGTGCGGGGCCAGCACCATCGTCATGTTCCGGCCGTCCTGCTTGGCGGACGTCTCGACGAAGCCGTATTCGGCCACGTCCGCGCCCAGCCGCTGCAGCAGGCGGTAGCCCAGCTCGGGCCGGGACTGCTCGCGTCCGCGGAACATGATGGTGACCTTCACCTTCGAACCCGCCTCCAGAAAGCGGATCACGTGGCCCTTTTTGGTCTCGTAATCGTGATCGTCGATCTTGGGTCGCAGCTTCTGCTCTTTGACGACGGTCTGCTGCTGGTTCCGGCGGGATTCGCGCGCCTTTTGCGCCGCCTCGTATTTGAACTTGCCGTAGTCCATGATCTTGCAGACCGGGGGTCTGGCGTTCGGGGCGACTTCGACAAGGTCGAGATCGGCGTCCGCAGCGACGCGCAGTGCGTCTTCGATGCGCACTATGCCTACCTGCTCTCCCCCGGGGCCGATCAATCTGACTTCAGGTACGCGGATGCGCTCGTTGACGCGGGTCTCAGTGCTGATGGGGCCTCCCTTGTTGGGCCGATACGTGTCCTAGCATCGCGGCCGGGCCCGGCTCCGGGGGATTCAGCGGCGGAAACACCACACCACCAGCAGAAAAGCCCTGCAATCGCAGGGCCCAATGCCGACCGATCGCGGCCTGAAGTCAAGCCGCCCGCGTTGCTCGCGGAACAGACATGCGCGATGTCTGTGACCGGACCGCCAGGCCTTGAAATTCTCGTGGCCCGCGGTGGGAGTGGGACTCCACTTAACTGTTCCTGGCCTTCGCCGGGATGGTCGCGAACGCCAGTTTAGCAGCCACGGGGCCACTTTCCGCACTTCGCCCTCGACCCCGCCCGCCGCTCGGGCAACCGGGCGAACTATTGCTGGCCAGTCTTAGCGCTTCGCCAAGCTTTTCACGGTTTGAGGGCATATCCTCGCGGTCTGTGACTCTCGCTTCATCTCGTTCGGGCTCCCGTTCGGGGCCCCGCGGCCGGTCGCATTCCCGGTATCGCTGGGTACCGGCGGCGGCCGGGTGGATCGTGGGCGTCATCGCCACCGTGTCGCTGCTGGCCAGCGTGTCCCCGTTGATCCGGTGGGTCATCAAGGTCCCTCGCGAGTTCATCAACGACTACCTGTTCAACTTTCCCGACACCAGCATCGCGTGGTCGTTCGTCCTCGCCCTGCTCGCCGCGGCCCTGACCGCGCGCAAACGGATCGCCTGGCTGGTGCTGCTCGGCCAGATGATCCTGGCCGCGGGGCTGAACGCCGCCGACATCGCCGCGGGCGACAACACCGCGGCCGAGACCTTCGGCGAGAACCTCGGGTTCGCGGTGCACATCATCGCGATCGTGCTGCTGGTGCTGGCCTACCGGGAGTTCTGGGCCAAGGTCCGCAAGGGCGCGCTGGTCAAAGCCGCCGCGGTGCTGGTGGCCGGCGACGTGATCGGGATCCTGGTGTCCTGGGGGCTGGTGGAGCTGTGGCCGGGAACGCTGGCGCGCCAGGACCGCCTGCCCTACGTCGCCAACCGGGTGGTCGGCTTCGCGCTGGCCGACCCGGACCTGTTCACCGGCAAGCCGCACGTGTTCCTCAACGCGATCTTCGGCCTGACCGGCGCGCTGGCGCTGATCATGGCGACCATCGTGCTCTTCCAGTCCCAGCGCGCCGAGAACGCGCTGACGGGCGAGGACGAGTCCGCCATCCGCGGCCTGCTCGAGCTGTGGGGCAAGAACGACTCGCTCGGCTACTTCGCGACCCGCCGGGACAAGTCGGTGGTGTTCGCCCAGAGCGGCCGCGCCGCCATCACCTACCGCGTCGAGGTGGGCGTGTGCCTGGCCAGCGGCGACCCGATCGGCGACCCGCGGGCCTGGCCGCAGGCCATCGACGCGTGGCTGGGGCTGTGCCAGACGTACGGCTGGGCGCCGGGGGTCATGGGCGCCAGCACGCAGGGGGCGCGGGTCTATCGGGAAGCCGGGCTGAACGCGCTCGAGCTGGGCGACGAGGCGATCCTGCGGACCGCCGACTTCAAGCTGTCCGGCCCCGACATGCGCGGGGTGCGCCAGGCCGTCACCCGGGCCCGCCGCGCCGGGCTGACGGTGCGGATCCGGCGGCACCGCGACATCTCCGCCGAGGAGATGACGCAGACCATCACCCGCGCCGACGCCTGGCGCGACACCCAGACCGAGCGCGGCTTCTCCATGGCGCTGGGCCGGCTCGGCGACCCCGCCGACGGGGACTGCCTGCTGGTCGAGGCGATGGACCGCGACGGCGCCGTGGTGGCGATGCTGTCGCTGGTGCCATGGGGCACCACCGGTGTCTCCCTGGACCTCATGCGCCGCTCCCCGCAGTCGCCCAACGGCACCATCGAGCTGATGGTCAGCGAGCTCGCCCTGACCGCCGAAAACCTTGGCATCAGCCGCATTTCGCTGAACTTCGCGATGTTCCGCTCGGCGTTCGAGCAGGGCGCCCAGCTCGGCGCGGGCCCGGTCGCCCGGTTGTGGCGGGGGCTGCTGCTGTTCTTCTCGCGGTGGTGGCAGCTGGAGACGCTGTACCGCTCGAACATGAAGTACCAACCCGATTGGGTTCCGCGCTACGCCTGCTACGAGGACGCCCGGCTGATCCCCCGGGTCGGCGTCGCGTCGGTGATCGCCGAGGGCTTCCTGGTGCTGCCGTTCACCCGGCGTGAGCGGGTGCACACCGGGCACCACCCCGCCGTGCCCCAACGACTGGCGGAGTCGGGCCTGCTGCACCACGACGGCTCCGCCCCCGACGTCAGCGAGTTGCAGCAACGCCGCGACGACGCGGAGCAAGAGGAGTCCTGGGCCCGGCTGCCCGAGCAGGTGCGGGTGCGGCTGGCCAAGCTGAAGATATTGCGGCGCAACGGCATTGACGCCTACCCGGTGGGCTCGCCGCCCAGCCACACCGTCGCCAGGGCGCTGGACGCGGACGACCAGGAGCCCGTGTCGGTGTCGGGCCGGATACTGCGGATCCGCGACTACGGCGGGGTGCTGTTCGCCCAGCTGCGGGACTGGTCGGGCGAATTGCAAGTGCTGCTGGACAATTCACGCCTGGAGCGCGGCCGCAACGCGGATTTCACCGCGGCCATCGATCTCGGCGACCTGGTCGAGGTGACCGGGCACATGGGGTTTTCCAAGAACGGCACCCGCTCGTTGATCGTGCGCGACTGGCGGATGATCGGCAAGTGCCTGCGGCCGCTGCCGAACAAGTGGAACGGGCTGACCGATCCCGAGGCGCGGGTGCGCACCCGCTATGTGGACCTGGCGGTCAATCCCGAGTCGCGCGAGCTGATCACGGCGCGCGGCAGCGTCCTGCGCTCGGTCCGGGAGACGTTGTTCGCCAAGGGGTTCATCGAGGTCGAGACGCCGATCCTGCAGCAGATCCACGGCGGGGCCACCGCCCGGCCGTTCGTCACCCACATCAACACCTACGACATGAACCTGTTCCTGCGCATCGCGCCGGAGCTCTACCTCAAGCGGCTGTGCGTCGGCGGGGTGGAGCGGGTGTTCGAGCTGGGCCGGGCCTTCCGCAACGAGGGGGTCGACTTCAGCCACAACCCGGAGTTCACCCTGCTCGAGGCCTACCAGGCGCACGCCGACTACCTGGTCTGGATCGACGGCTGCCGCGAGCTGATCCAGAACGCGGCGCAGGCCGCCAACGGGGAGCAGACCGTGCTGCGCACCGACGGCGCCGACGGCCGCCTGCAGCCGGTCGACATCTCCGGAACCTGGCCGGTCAAAACCGTGCACGACGCGGTGTCCGAGGCGCTCGGGGAACGCATCGATCCCGACACCCCGTTGTCCATGTTGCGCAAGCTCTCCGACGCCGCCCACATTCCGTACCGGGCGCACTGGGACGCCGGCGCCGTGGTGCTGGAGCTCTACGAGCACCTGGTCGAGGACCGCACCGAAGGGCCGACGTTCTACATCGACTTCCCCACGTCCGTCTCGCCCCTGACCCGCCCGCACCGCAGCCGGCGCGGCGTCGCCGAGCGGTGGGACCTGGTGGCGTGGGGGGTCGAGCTGGGGACCGCCTACAGCGAGCTCACCGATCCGGTGGAACAGCGGCGCCGCCTGCAGGAGCAGTCGCTGCTGGCCGCCGGCGGCGACCCGGAGGCGATGGAGCTCGACGAGGACTTCCTGCAGGCCATGGAGTACGCGATGCCGCCCACCGGCGGGCTCGGCATGGGAATCGATCGGCTCGTCATGCTCATAACCGGCCGCAGCATCCGCGAGACGCTGCCATTTCCGCTGGCCAAGCCGCACTGATCGGCCCCCGACGCGCGGGGAGTCGCAGGGCGAACATTCGGTGAATATGTTCCAGGGCGGTTAACAATAGATCACAATGAATGCCGTGACCGCGTCGACGACCAACGCCACGACGCAGTTGCTGGCAAGTAGTCACACGTCGCTGATGCACGGCTGGCTGCCCACCACGATCCAGGTGGTCACCGCGCTGGTGCTCGCGCTCGCCGTCGGCTGGCGGTCGCGTCGGTGGCGGACGGTGTGGTTGCCGGGAGCTGCGCTGACCGGTGCCGCCGCGGCCTACCTGACGCACTGGTACATCGTCGACCGTGGGCTGTCCGACGACCCCGCGCCGGCCGCGCTGTGGGTCTGGATCGCGTTGACCGGGACGGCGGGGGCGGTGCTGGTGCTGGGCTGGCGCGGCGCCCGCCGCTGGCGGCGCGGGGCCGGGCTGGTGGCCGTGCCGTTGTGCGCGCTGTGCGCCGCACTGGTGCTCAACCTGTGGGTCGGCTACTTCCCGACCGTGCAGGCGGCGTGGAACCAGCTCACCTCCGGTCCCCTGCCCGACCAGACCGACCCGGCGACCGTGATCGCGATGGCCGCCAAGCGGGCGCGTCCGCCGCACGGCAGCGTGGTGCCGGTGGTGATCCCCTCGGACGCATCGCATTTCAAGCATCGCGGTGAGCTGGTTTACCTGCCGCCCGAATGGTTCACCAGCAGCCCGCCGCCGGCCCTGCCGACGGTCATGATGATCGGGGGCCAGTTCAACACCCCCGCGGACTGGACCCGCGCGGGCAACGCGGTCAAGACGATCGACGACTTCGCGGCCGCCCACGACGGCAAGGCGCCGGTGCTGGTGTTCGTCGACTCCGGCGGCGCGTTCAACAACGACACCGAATGCGTCAATGGCGCCCGCGGCAATGCCGCCGACCACCTGACCAAAGACGTTGTGCCGTATATGGTTTCCAAGTTCGGCGTCAGCCGCGACCGATCCAACTGGGGCGTCGCCGGCTGGTCGATGGGCGGGACCTGCGCCGTCGACCTGACGGTCATGCACCCCGACATGTTCAGCGCGTTCGTCGACGTCGCCGGCGATTTCTTCCCCAACGCCGGCAACAAGGCGCAGACCATCGCCCGGCTGTTCGGCGGAAACGCCGACGCCTGGGCGGCTTTCGACCCGACCACGGTGATCAGCCGGCACGGGCCGTACAGCGACGTGGCGGGCTGGTTCGCGATCTCCGCGGACGGGCCGCCGGCGGCGCGCCACGACCCGATGATGACCGACAGCGGCGCGATCCGGCTGGCCGGCCGGGAGGCCCCCGCCGACCCCGGCAACCAGACGGCGGCCGCCTACTCGCTGTGTGCGCTCGGGCGCGCCAACGGCATCGACTGCGCGGTGCTGGCGCAGCCCGGCAAGCACGACTGGCCCTTCGCGGACCGGGCCTTCGCCGCCGCGCTGCCGTGGCTGGCCGGCCGGCTGGGCACGCCGGGCATTGGGCGGACCGCGTTGTCCGGCACCGCCCCGCCCGCACTCACCACCCCGGTCGTCGTCCCGGCCGACCGGTCCAACCCCGCCCGGCGGTAGCCGCCGGTGCCTGTCGTCGCGCGCGTTCGGCGTGCCGTCTTCGCGCGGCACTGCAACCCGTGGAGCGCCTGGACCCGTTGGGCGAGCACCCCGTTGATCGTGGTGCCGGTGTGGACGCGGCGCCGGCGCGACGCGGCGTGGATTGCCTTGTGGCTGGCCGTGAATCCGTTCGTGTTCGGCAAGCCGGCGCACCGGCGGGCGTGGTCGACGCGGGCGATGCTGGGCGAGGAGCTATGGATCAGCCGCCGCCCCCGCGACGCGGCCATGGCGGTCAGCGCGCTGACGTCGGTGGCCGCGCTGGGCGCCGTCCTCGCCGCTTGGCGCCGGCGGGCACTGCCGGCGGCGACGGCCATCGCGATCCAGATGGCACTGACGCTGGTGTACTGGCAGCAAATGGTGCGGTATCTGCAGCGCGAGCGACGGGCTTCAGTAGCGTAGCGACCATGCCCGACGAACCAGCAACGCCCGGCGCCACCCCACCCGATCCCGGGTACGACAGTGCGGGCGTACCGACCTTCGAGTCCGTGCGCGAGAAGATCGAGAACCGCTACGCGACGTCGGTGGGCGACGCGGAATTGGACGCCGAATCCCCCGAGGGCCGTTCCGTCGCCGAGCAATACGACGAGCGGGAGCGCGCCGCCGCGGAACGGTTGGCCCAGATCCGCGAGTCGATGCACGCGGACGAGGGCTAGGAAGTCGGCTTGGCGTCGGGGGGACGTCGATGAGTGAAGCGCGGCCGAGTTCGCGGATCGGGAGCCGGTTCGGGCCCTACCAGTTGCGGCGGCTGCTGGGCCGCGGCGGGATGGGCGAGGTCTACGAGGCCTACGACACGGTTAAGGACCGGGTGGTGGCGCTCAAGCTGATGTCCGAGCAGGTGAGCTCGGACGACTCCTTCCGCCGGCGCATGCAGCGCGAGGCCCGGACCGCGGGCCGGTTGCAGGAACCGCACATCGTGCCGATCCACGATTTCGGCGAGGTCAACGGCCAGGTGTTCATCGACATGCGCCTCATCGAGGGGCGTGACCTGGGCACGGTGCTGAGCCGCACGGGGCCGCTGCCGCCACCGCGCGCCGTCGCGATCGTCGAACAGGTCGCCGCCGCCCTGGATGCCGCGCACCGCGCCGGGGTCATTCACCGCGACATCAAACCCGAGAACATCCTGCTCGCCGAGGGTGACTTCGCCTACCTGGTCGACTTCGGCATCGCCGCGGCGGCCACCGACGAACGGGTGACCAAGACCGGCGCCGCCATCGGCAGCTGGAACTACATGGCGCCCGAGCGATTCGGCAGCGACGACCCCACCTACCGCGTCGACATCTACGCCCTCGCCTGCCTGCTTTTCGAATGCCTCACGGGCACAAGGCCGTTCCAGACGGCCAGCCTCAGCAGCCTGATGGCCGCACACCTGGCGCAGCCGGTCCCCCGCCCGAGCGAGCGAAACCCCGCCGTCCCCGCGGCGTTCGACGAGGTGATCGCCCGCGGGATGGCCAAAGACCCGGGCGCCCGCTACCTCACCGCGGGCGATCTGGCGAAGGCGGCCCTGCACGCGCTCAGCACGCCGGATCAACGCGAGGCGACCGAATTGATCCAGCACAGCCGGCATTTCGCGCCGCCGCCCCCGACGTGGTTCCCCACCCCGCCACCCTGGGCGCCACCCGCGCCACCCAGGCGCAGGCTGGGCCTGGTCATCGGTGCCCTCGCGCTCGTCGTCGCGGTCATCGCGGGCACCGGGGTGTGGTTGGCGGTCGACAGGTCCTCAGCCACGCAACCCGACAACCCCACCACGACGAGCCCGACCGAGGCGACCTCGACCGCGAGCGCGGTGACCACCAGCACCACGCCCACAGTTGGTCCCGCACAACTGGATTCGCTGCTGCTGCCGGTCGACCAGGTCAACGTCCTGATCGGCACCACCGGCATCGTCGTCGACCACAGCGTGACGGAGATGACCGACCCCGGCCCCGACAACACCCTGTCGGACGAGAAGTGCCTCGGCGCGCTGATGGGGTTCCAGACCCGGACGTACAAGAGCAGCGGCTACACCGCGACGCTGGCCCAGCTGATGAAGAAGCCGCAGAGCAAACCGGCCTACGTCGTGGTCCAGGGCGCGGTGATCTTCGCAACCGCCGACCAGGCCCGCAAATTCGTGACCGACCAGTGGCCCCAATGGCGGGACTGCGGGGGCAAGACGGTGACTCAGCCCGCCGACAAGGCCCCGCTCGAATGGACCTTCGGTCAGATCAGCGGCAATCCGCCCAACATCGCCCTGCAGCACACGTTGGCCAACAGCCCGGTGGTGTGCCAGCACGTACTGTCGGCGGTGTCGAACGTCGTACTCGATGTCAACGCCTGCGCGCCCGGAATCATCAACCAGGGCAGGCAGATCGCCAACCAGATGGCGGCGAAAATCCCGGGCTGAGGGCCGATCAGGCGGTCACCTTGCGTCGCCGGCTCGACCGCCGCGGCGGCGCGGCGCGGCCGATGACCTCGGCGAGGAACTTGCCGGTGTAGCTCTCCGGCACGGCGGCGATGTCCTCCGGGGTGCCCTCGGCCACCACGGTTCCGCCCTCGGCGCCGCCCTCGGGCCCCATGTCGACTATCCAGTCCGACGTCTTGATGACGTCCAGGTTGTGCTCGATCACGATCACGGTGTTGCCCTTGTCCACCAGGCCGTTGATGACGCTGAGCAGCTTGCGGATGTCGTCGAAATGCAGCCCGGTGGTGGGCTCGTCGAGGATGTAGATGGTCCGCCCGGTCGAGCGCTTCTGCAGTTCGGCGGCCAGCTTGACGCGCTGAGCCTCACCCCCGGACAGCGTCGGCGCGGGCTGGCCCAGCCGGACGTAGCCCAGGCCGACGTCGACCAGCGTGCGCAGGTAGCGGTGGATGCCGGTGATCGGCTCGAAGAACTCCGCCGCCTCCTCGATCGACATGTCCAGCACCTCGGAGATGGTCTTGCCCTTGTAGTGCACCTCGAGCGTTTCGCGGTTGTAGCGTGCGCCGTGGCACACCTCGCACGGCACGTAGACGTCGGGCAGGAAGTTCATCTCGATCTTGATGGTGCCGTCGCCCGTGCACGCCTCGCAGCGGCCGCCCTTGACGTTGAACGAGAACCGGCCCGGTTGGTAGCCGCGGACTTTCGCCTCGGTGGTGGCCGCGAACAGGGTGCGGATCTTGTCGAACACCCCGGTATAGGTAGCCGGGTTGGACCGCGGCGTGCGCCCGATCGGCGACTGGTCCACCCGCACCAGCTTGTCCAGGTGGTCCAGGCCCGTCACCCGGGTGTGCCGCCCCGGCACCAGCCGGGCGCCGTTGAGCCGGTTGGCCAGCACCGTGGCCAGAATGTCGTTCACCAGCGTGGACTTGCCGGAGCCGGACACGCCCGTCACCGAGGTGAGCATGCCGAGCGGGAACGAGACGTCGATGCCGCGCAGGTTGTGCTCGCGGGCGCCGACGACGGTGAGCTGGCGCTTGCGGTCTATCGGACGCCGGATCGCCGGCATCTCGATGGCCTCCTTGCCCGACAGGAAGGCGCCGGTGATCGAGTCCTTGTTGGCCAGCAGCTCGGCGTAGGTGCCGCTGTGCACGATCTGGCCGCCGTGCTCGCCGGCGCGGGGGCCGATGTCGACGATCCAGTCCGCGTGCGCGATGGTGTCCTCGTCGTGCTCGACGACGATCAGGGTATTGCCCAAATCCCTTAGCCGCGTGAGGGTTTCGATGAGGCGACGGTTGTCGCGCTGGTGCAGGCCGATGGACGGCTCGTCGAGCACGTAGAGCACGCCCACCAGGCCGGACCCGATCTGGGTGGCCAGCCGGATGCGTTGCGCCTCACCGCCGGAGAGCGTGGCCGCGGCGCGCGACAGCGACAGGTAGTCCAGCCCGACGTCGAGCAGAAAGCCCAGCCGCGACTGGATCTCCTTGAGCACCTGGCCCGCGATCGCCTGTTCGCGGGGGCCCAGGGTGAGCGCGTTCAGGAAGTCCGAGCAGTCCGAGATCGACAGCTCGGACACCTCGGCGATGGACTTCTTGCCCCGGCCGCCCGCGGCCAGCGTCACCGCCAGGATCTCCGGCTTGAGCCGGGTCCCCTCGCACTCCGGGCAGGGCACGTCACGCATGAAGCCCTCGTAGCGTTCCTTCATCTGCTCGGATTCGGTCTGGGCCATCTTGCGTTGCAGGAACGCCAGCACACCCTCGAAATCGGCGTAGTAGGAACGGGTTCGGCCATACCGGTTGCGGTAGCGCACGTGTACCTGGTGGTCGCAGCCCTCGAGAATCGCCTTGCGCGCCTTGGGCGGCAGCTTGCGCCACGGCGTGTCGACGTCGAAGCCCATCTCCTCGCCGAGGCCGGCCATCATCCGGGTGAAGTACTCGGCGGTGTGGCCGGTGGACCACGGCGCCACCGCGCCCTCGGCCAGCGTGCGCTCGGGGTCGGGCACCACCAGGTCGGGGTCGACCTCCTTGCGGATGCCCAGGCCGGTGCACTCGGGGCAGGCGCCGTAGGGCGAGTTGAACGAGAACGACCGCGGCTCCAGGTCGTCGACCGCCAGCGCGTGGCCGTTGGGGCAGGCCAGCTTCTCGGAGAACCGCTGCTCGCGGTTGTGCGCGTCGTGCTCGTGGTCGACGAACTCCAGCACCACGATGCCGTCGGCCAGGTTGAGCGCGGTCTCCACCGAGTCGGTGAGCCGCTGCTTGGCGCTGGGCTTGACGGTGAGGCGGTCCACCACCACCTCGATGTCGTGCTTCTCCTGCTTCTTGAGCTTGGGCGGATCGGTCAGCGGATGCACCACGCCGTCGACCCGCACCCGGCTGTAGCCCTGCGCGTTCAGCTTCTCGAACAGGTCGGCGAACTCGCCCTTGCGGGTGCGCACCACCGGGGCGAGCACCAGGAAACGGGTGCCCTCCGGCATCGCCAGCACCTGGTCCACGATTTGCTGGGGCGTCTGGCGGGCGATCCGCTCACCGCAGACCGGGCAGTGCGGGGTGCCGGCGCGCGCGTAGAGCAGCCGCAGGTAGTCATACACCTCGGTGATGGTCCCGACGGTCGACCTCGGGTTGCGGTTGGTCGACTTCTGGTCGATCGACACCGCCGGGGACAGGCCCTCGATGAAATCGACGTCCGGCTTGTCCATCTGCCCCAGGAACTGCCGCGCATAGGCCGACAGCGACTCCACGTACCGGCGCTGGCCCTCGGCGAAGATGGTGTCGAACGCCAGCGACGATTTGCCCGAACCCGACAGCCCGGTGAAGACGATCAGCGCGTCGCGGGGCAGGTCGAGGTCGACGCCACGCAGGTTGTGTTCGCGGGCGCCCTTGATGATCAGGCGGTCAGCCACGCTGCCCTCTCTCGGTGAATCCTCTACGTACTGCGGCGGGTATGCGCACGGCGCATTCCATGCTATGTGCCCATACCGACAAGCAACGTTTGACCAGTAACGTGGCCGCTATGACTGCCTCGGTTGTGCCTAGCGACGACTACACCGGACACGTCGACCCCGGTACCGCGGCCCGCCGGACCCTACCCGGCGCCACGATCCTAAAGGCCTCGGTGGGCCCCATGGACAACAACGCGTATCTGGTGACCTGTTCCGCTACCGGCGAAACCCTGTTGATCGACGCCGCCAACGACGCGGACGCGCTGATCGGCCTGATCCGGGAGCACGCACCCAAGGTCTCGCTGATCGTGACCAGCCACCAGCACTTCGACCACTGGCAGGCCCTGCAGGCCGTCGCCGCGGCCACCGGGGCACCCACCGCCGCCAACGAGATCGACGCCGAGCCGCTGCCCGTCAAACCGGACCGTTTGCTGGCGGGCGGCGACACCGTGGCGATCGGCGAGCTGCGCTTCGACGTCATCCACCTGCGCGGGCACACGCCCGGCTCGATCGCGCTCGCCCTCGACGGGCCCGCGACGGGCGGGGTCACTCAGCTGTTCACCGGCGACTGCCTGTTCCCCGGCGGCGTCGGCAAGACCTGGCAGCCGGGCGACTTCACCCAGCTGCTCGACGACGTCACCGCCCGGGTGTTCGACGTGTACGACGACTCCACCGTCGTCTACCCCGGCCACGGGGACGACACGACACTCGGCGCCGAGCGCCCCAACCTGGCCGAATGGCGCGAGCGGGGCTGGTGAGGCGGGCCCTGCGCTAGTTCGTGGTGTGCACGATCAGCACGTCGACCTTGGCGCGCCGCGACACGTTGGCCGGCACCGAGCCGAGCAGCCGGCCCGCGATCGTGCTCAGGCCGACGTTTCCGACGACCAGCAGGTCGGCCTTCTCGTCTTCGGCCAGCTTGACCAGCGCGTCCACCGGGGCGCCCTCGATCGGGCGCTCCTCGACGTTCTTGGCGCCGGCCTTGTGCGCCCGCTCCTTGGCGTCCTGCAGGATCGCGTAAATCGGCGCGGTGCCGGACACCTTGTAGCTCTCGTTGCGCAGGGCGTCGGCGGCCCGGCCGTCCTCATGCTGGGGCAGGTACGCCGACGCGACGATCAGCTTGGCGTCCGGCCCGGCGATCTGCGCTGCCTTGTCTACCGCACGCATTGACGAGTCCGAGCCGTCGGTTCCCACCACTACAGTCCGATAGGCGCCCATTTACCCTCCCAGTTTCGGTTGGTCAGCCAACCCAAGACAGTATCGCGTTTGCCCGTTGGACAGGGAACAGATTAGCGACACCGCATGCCACGGCGTGTCGGCAATTTGCGGCCTCGCGCCGCGTCATCCGACAATATCGGCGATGGCGAATCAATCAAATGCTCAGGCCCGGAGCGTAAAGCGTTGCATAACGCCGCTTTTCGCCCAATGCCGGTGCCGCGAAATTGGCGGGGGGCCGATTTGTGAGCCGTCCTGACGATTCCCCTTTAGGGTGACAAGCATCATGTCCATGCCCACCGTCGAGCGGCGCGCCGCGGACGAAGTCGAGGAGCCCGCGCCCGCGCGTCCGGCCGGCAGGTTGCTCGATCCGTGGGCGATCGCCGTGTTGGCGGCCGTCGTCAGCGGCGCGTGGGCCTGCCGGCCCTCGCTGTGGTTCGACGAGGGGGCGACCATCTCGGCCGCCGCGAGCCGCACCCTGGCGGAGCTGTGGCGGCTGCTGGGCCACATCGACGCCGTTCACGGGCTGTACTACCTGCTGATGCACGGCTGGTTCGCGCTGTTCGGACCGACCGAATTCTTCTCGCGGGCGCCCAGCGCCCTGGCGGTCGGCGCCGCCACCGCCGGGGTCACGGTGTTCACCCGCCAGTTCGCGACGCGGCCGACCGCCGTGTGCGCGGGCGTGATCTTCGCCATCCTGCCGCGCACCACCTGGGCGGGGATGGAGGCGCGGCCCTACGCCTTCGTCGCGGCCGCCGGGGTCTGGCTCACGGTCTTGCTCGTCGCCGCCGTCCGGCGCAACGGGCCGCGCTGGTGGGTCGGCTATGGGCTGGCGTTGATGCTTTCGATTCTGCTCAATCTGAACATGGTTCTGCTGGTGGCCGTTTATGCCGTAATGGTGCCGCTGTTGGCGCCCGAAAAAGCGCGCAAATCCACGGTCATTCGGTGGGCGATCAGCTCGGCGGTCGCGGTCGCGGCGATGACGCCGTTCATGCTGTTCGCCCACGCGCAGGTTTGGCAGGTCAACTGGATTTACCCGGTCAGTTGGCATTACGCGTTCGACATCATCCTGCGTCAGTATTTCGACCACAGCGTCGCGTTCGCCATTGTGTCCGCCGTCCTCATCCTGGCGGCGGTCGCGGCCCGGCTGGCGGGGGTGCGGCCGCCGGCCGGGGACATCCGCCGGCTGCTGATCGTGTGCTCGGCGTGGCTGGTCATCCCCACCGCGCTGGTGGTCGTCTATTCGGCCGTCAACGAACCGATCTACTACCCGCGCTACCTGATCTTCACCGCGCCCGCGATGGCCGCCGTGTTGGCGGTCTGCGTCGTCACGATCGCCCGCAGACCCTGGCCCATCGCCGGTGTGCTGCTGGTCTGCGCCGTCGCCGCGGTGCCGAACTACCTGTTCGTCCAGCGCTGGCCGTACGCCAAGGAGGGCTGGGACTACAGCCAGGTCGCCGACTTGATCGGCTCGCACGCCGCGCCGGGCGACTGCCTGATGGTGGACAACACCGTGCCGTGGCGGCCCGGGCCGATCCGCGCGCTGCTGGCCACCCGGCCGGCCGCCTTCCGGTCGCTGATCGACGTCGAACGGGGCGCTTACGGGCCGAAGGTGGGCACGCTGTGGGACGGCCACGTCGCCGTGTGGCTGACGACGGCCAAAATCGACAAATGCCCGGCGATCTGGACCATTACCAATAAGGAACCTTCGCTGCCCGACCATCAATCCGGACCGGCATTGCCGCCGGGGCCCGCATTCGGCCGCGCGCCGGCGTATCGATTCCCGAGTTACCTCGGGTTCCGCATTGTCGAACGATGGCAATTCCATTACTCGCAGGTGGTCAAGTCGACGCGCTGATTTCGGCGCTTTCCGGGCGGCGTGAACCGCTATTTGTTGGGTAGTTGACTAGCCATGCACAGTTGGCCGGCCGCGCCGTTGCTGGGCGGCAACGTCCAGGGGCTTCGGCACCTCATCGAGCTCTTCGCCGCGTTCGGGTTGACCACCCTCATCGGCCTGGAGCGCACCGTTCAGGGCAAGAGCGCCGGGCTGCGCACCCAGACGATCGTGGGGACCTCCGCGGCGCTGATCATGCTGGTCAGCAAGTACGGCTTCGCCGACGTGCTGTCGAACGGCACGGTCGCGCTTGACCCGTCCCGCATCGCGGCCCAAATCGTTTCCGGCATCGGCTTTTTGGGCGCCGGCATCATCATCACCCGGCGCGGGGCGGTGCACGGGCTCACCACGGCGGCCGCGGTGTGGGAATCGGCCGCCGTCGGCATGGCGGTGGGCGCCGGGTTGCTGTTGCTGGCCATCGCCGTCGTGGCGCTGCACTTCGTCAGCGCGCTCGTCTTCAAGGCCATCGAGGGTCGCCTGACGGCGCAGCTGCGGGGCACCGTCCGGGTGCAGATCATCTACGAGAACGGCCGCGGCATGCTGCGGGAGGTGCTGCGGATCTGCGGGCAGCAGAACTGGCAGCTCACCGAGCTGGACGCGGACGCGCACGACATCGACGACGGCGAGGTGCGGGTGACGATGACCCTGTCGGGCGCCAAGATCGCGAACGCCCAGCAGGTGTTCGGCGAGGTCGACGGGGTGGTGGCGGTGCTGAAAACCGAGGACGACCCCGACTGAGCCAGTGGCTAGCCGACCGGCTGCGGCCGGCGGGCCCCGCGCGTCGCGCCGTAGGCCACCGCGACGCCGGCGGCGCTCAACGCGGTGAACACCGTGAACAGCCAGTGCGCCGCCATCCCGTCGCCGCCCTTGGCGGTGTTGACCACCACCCCGGCCAGGCCGGCGGCGATCGCCGCGGAGACTAGCTGGACGGTGTTGATCGCGGCCGATGCGGCGCCGCCTTCGGCCGGGTCGTCGACCGAGGCCATCGCGCGCGCCGACAGGTGCGGCCAGGCCATCCCGATCCCGATGCCCGCCACCAGGAGCGCCACCGCCCACAGCGCGGCGGTCCCGGGGGACCCGTCGCCGCGGCGGGCGACCGCGGCCAGGGCCATCCCGGACGCGGCCACGATCGGCGCCGCAACGATTACCTGCGCGACCGTGCGGGGGTGATCCAGCGACGCGCTGAGGATCTCGCTGACCGTCCAGCCGAGCGCCAGCGCCGCCCCCAGGAACCCCGCCGCTATCGGCGTCAGGTGCGCCAACCGCTGACCGAACAGCGGCACGTAGGTGTTGACCATCGCGGTGCCCATCAGCACGCCCATGGTCAGGTAGATCCACTTCAGCGGGCCGGGCCCGAACACGCTGGGCGGCAGGATCGCCGCGTGCGTCCGCCAGTCGACGAGCACGAACAGGCCCACCAGCGCGACGCCGGCGCCGAGCAGCGCGAACGTCGCCCACGCGTTGTGCGGGATCTGGGCGACGCTGACCGCCATTGCGGCGGCGCCGATCAGCAGCAGCGACCGCACCGGCACGTTCATCGGCGCCACGGCGGCGCCGCCCCCCACGCGGGCCAACGCGACCGGCACCAACATGGCCATCAGGCCGGTCAGCACCGCCATCACGACGAAGGCCCACCGCCACAAACCCAGCTGGGCGAACAGGCCGCCCGTGGTGGGGCCGACCACCGTCGCCACGCCCCACATCGCCGACACCAGCGCCGAGCTGCGCGTCCACAGCTCGCGCGGCAAGGCCGTGTTGATCACCGCGTATCCCAGGCCCGCGAGCAGCCCGCCGGCCACGCCCTGCAGGGCGCGCCCAGCTATCAAAACCTGCATGTTGGGCGCCGCCGCGCAAATGAGGCTGGACACACCGAACACGGCGAGCCCGGTCAGGTAGGACGAGCGCGGCCCGGCGCGCAGCAGCATCGGATTGACCATCGCCGCGGCCACCACGGAGCCGACCAGGTACAGGGTCGTCACCCAGGCGTAGAGCCGGCTGCCACCGATTTCGGCGATGGTGTTGGGCAACAAGCTGGTGGTCAGGAACTCGTTCGTGGCGTAGAGCGCCACCCCGCCGGCCAGCAGGACGGACGTCCTCAGGTACCTGGCCCCCAGCAGCTGGCGCCAGCCGCCGGTACCGGTCGCGGTGTCGGTCACCCTTCTACCGTATGGGGCGGTCCGGAGTGGGAAAACTGAATTCCGGTGCCAGCAAACTCATTTCAGGCCGGCGGCGTCCATCCCCCGCAGTTCCTTCTTCAGGTCGGCGATCTCGTCCCGGAACCGCGCGGCCAGCTCGAACTGCAAGTCGCGCGCGGCGGCCATCATCTGCTCGGTGAGGTCCTTGATCAGGTCGGCCAGCTCGGCGCGCGGCATGCTGGTCGTGTCCCGTCCCTCGAAGACGCCGGCGCTGACGGCGCGGCCCGGCTCGCCCTGGGCGCGCCGGCCGCGGGACATGCTGCGCCCGGACCCGATTTCGACTGTCTCGCTGTCGTCGGCCTCGCGATAGACCTGGTCCAGGATGTCGGCGATCTTCTTGCGCAGCGGCTGCGGATCGATGCCGTGGGCCTCGTTGTAGGCGACCTGCTTGGCCCGCCGCCGTTCGGTCTCGTCGATCGCCTCCTTCATCGAGTCGGTGATCGAGTCCGCGTACATGTGCACTTCGCCGGAGACGTTGCGGGCGGCGCGGCCGATGGTCTGGATCAGGCTGCGCGAGGACCGCAGGAAACCCTCCTTATCCGCGTCCAGGATCGCCACCAGCGACACCTCGGGCAGGTCGAGACCCTCCCGGAGCAGGTTGATGCCCACCAGCACGTCGTAGTCGCCCAGCCGCAGCTGGCGCAGCAGTTCCACCCGGCGCAGCGTGTCGACCTCGGAGTGCAGGTAGCGCACCCGGATGCCCATCTCCAGCAGGTAATCGGTGAGGTCCTCGGCCATCTTCTTGGTCAGCGTCGTCACCAGCACCCGCTCGTCGGCCTCGGTGCGCTTGCGAATCTCGCCGATCAGGTCGTCGATCTGCCCCTTGGTGGGCTTGACCACGACCTTCGGGTCCACCAGGCCGGTCGGCCGGATCACCTGCTCGACGAACTCCCCGCCCGCCTGGCTGAGCTCGTAGGGGCCCGGGGTGGCCGACAGGTACACCGTCTGGCCGATCCGGTCGGCGAACTCCTCCCAGGTCAGCGGGCGGTTGTCGCACGCCGACGGCAGCCGGAACCCGTATTCGACCAGGTTGCGTTTGCGGGACATGTCGCCCTCGTACATGCCGCCGATCTGCGGCACGGTGACGTGCGACTCGTCGATGACGAGCAGGAAGTCCTCGGGGAAGTAGTCGAGCAGCGTCGCCGGCGGCGAGCCCGGGCCGCGGCCGTCGATGTGGCGGGAGTAGTTCTCGATGCCCGAGCAGAAGCCGACCTGGCGCATCATCTCGATGTCGTAGTTGGTGCGCATGCGCAGCCGCTGGGCCTCCAAGAGCTTGCCCTGGCCTTCCAGCTCGGCCAGCCGCTCGGCCAGCTCCTGCTCGATCGTCGAGATGGCGTGCGCCATCCGCTCCGGGCCGGCGACGTAGTGGGTGGCCGGGAAGATCCGCAGCGAGTCGACCTGGCGGATCACGTCGCCGGTCAGCGGGTGCAGGTAGTACAGCGCCTCGATCTCGTCCCCGAAGAACTCGATGCGCACCGCCAGCTCTTCGTAGGACGGGATGATCTCCACGGTGTCGCCCCGCACCCGGAACGAACCGCGGGTGAAGGACAGGTCGTTGCGGGTGTACTGCACGTCGACCAGCAGCCGCAGCAGCGCGTCGCGGGGCACCTCGGTGCCGACGCCGAGTTCCACCGAGCGGTCCAGGTACGACTGCGGCGTGCCCAGGCCGTAGATGCAGGACACCGACGCCACCACGACCACGTCGCGCCGCGAGAGCAGGGAAGACGTGGCGGAGTGCCGCAGCCGCTCCACATCGTCGTTGATCGAGCTGTCCTTCTCGATGTAGGTGTCGGTCTGCGCGATGTACGCCTCCGGCTGGTAATAGTCGTAGTACGACACGAAGTACTCAACCGCGTTGTGCGGCAACATCTCTCGCAGTTCGTTGGCCAGCTGGGCGGCCAGCGTCTTGTTCGGCGCCATGACGAGAGTGGGCCGCTGCAGCCGCTCGATGAGCCAGGCGGTGGTGGCCGACTTCCCCGTGCCGGTGGCGCCCAGCAGCACCACGTCGCGCTCCCCCGACCTGATCCGGCGTTCGAGCTCGTCGATGGCGGCGGGCTGGTCGCCGGCGGGCGCGTGCGGGCTGACCACCTCGAAGTGGCCGCCGACGCGCACGACCTCGTCGACCGCGCGGTATTCCGAATGTGCGACTACCGGATGTTCCGTGGCGAAAGCCATGCCACCAGGGTAGAACCGCGCACCGACAAGTGTCGCCGAGCCGGTCTGGCCGCCCCGCTATCCCCCGGGCCGGCTCCAGGTTCGGGTGACGGGATCGCACTGCAACAGGTGCCCGTCGTTCGACGTGGTCATGGCGAACACCGAGGTCCCGGGCCGGTCACACGAGCTGCCCGCGGCGTGCACGCCCATCGTGATCGGGGCCTTGGCCCAGCTGTTGCCCTCGCAGACGATCTGCTCGCTGTTGGTCGGGTCGTAGGCCAGCTTGCCGACGTCGGCGCAGACCCCGCCGAGCACGGGCGGCGAAGGGGCCGCCGCGGCGGTCGACGTGCTGACGGCCTGGGCGGGGTCACCCAGGTCGACGCCGGCCGGCACGTCACCGACGCGGGTGGCGACCACCGGCACCCGCACCACCGCGCCCTGCGCGCCGCACTCGTTGCTGAGCACGGTCTCGGTCACGGTGCCGCGCAGCGTGCCGTCGGCCTGGGGCGCCAGCGACCACGCGAGCGTCTCCTGCTGGGTGGCCGCGCCCTGGCCGTCGGGCGGGGTGCACGCCATCCGGTCCTGCTGCGGGGCGCCCTGCCAATAGCCGGCGACGAAGTGCAGCGTGTCCGTCTTGCCGCCGTCGGCCGTTTGGTGGGTGGCGTTGTCCAGCCGGGCCCCGGTGGCCGCGCAGCCGTTGGTGGTGCACACCGAACGGAACGCCCACCAGCCGGTGGCGGGGCCGTCGTGGCGGATCGCGACGCCGTTGGTGGTCCGCTTGCTCTCGTCGTAGTCCAGCTTGTAGGCCCCGTTGAGCGCCGGTCCACCGGACCGGGCCGGCGCGGCACTCGGCGCCGGGACGGACGGTTTCGACGCGAGCGCCGGGTTCGCCGGCGGGGTGTCCGGCTCGAACGAGTACAGGGTCGACCCGGTGGCCGCGACGGCGACGAGCATCGCGCACACCAACCCGACCGCCCACCGGGTCCGCGCCGAGAAGCGATGGTTCATCGCCGCCACGACGGCGCGCGGTCCGCGCCGCGCCGGCGTCGTCGTGACGGCGCGGGGCCCGGGACGCGGGACGGGCGCGGCGGCCTCGTCGCACCGCTCGCCGACCGCCTCGGCGAACGCGCGGCACCGCTCGAACCGGTCCTCGGGGCGTTTGGCCAGCGCCGTGCGGAACACGTCGTCGAGATGCGCCAGCTCCGGGCGGAAGTCGCTGAGCCGGGGCGGCTGTTCGTGCAGGTGCTGGCTGATCACCGCGATCGGGTTCGAGTGCTGAAACGGGGGTGCGCCGGTGAGCAAGTGGAAAGCCGTTGCGGCCAGGGCATATTGGTCCGCGCGCCCGTCGATGTTGGATCCCGTCAACTGTTCCGGCGCCGCGTAGGCCACCGTTCCCACCGCGACGTTGGTCTCGGTGATCCCGCTGATGTCACCCAGGTGCCGCGCGACCCCGAAGTCCGCCAACAGGATTCGGCGCTCGCCGGCTTCGGGATGGGTGAGCAGGATGTTGGCCGGCTTGACGTCGCGGTGCAGCAGCCCGCGGTCGTGGGCGTAGTCCAGCGCCCCCGCGACGGCCCGGACGATGTCGCACACCTCACCGACCGGCATGCCCTCCGGGTGGAGCTCCTTGACCAGCCGGGCGGCGTCGGTGCCCTCGACGTAGTCCATGGAAATCCAGAGGTGGCCGTTGAATTCGCCGCGGTCGTGGACGCCGACGATGTGGGGATGCCACAGCGTCGCGGCGAGGTCGGCCTCGCGGTTGAACCTTTCCCGGAACTCGGGATCGGCCGTGACCGCCTCCGCCAGCACCTTGATCACGTCGCGGCGTGGCAGCCGGGGATGCAGCGCCAAATACACCTCGGCCATGCCCCCGGCACCCAGCTG
Source organism: Mycobacterium sp. ACS4054 (assembly GCF_001667275.1). Classification (GTDB taxonomy): domain Bacteria; phylum Actinomycetota; class Actinomycetes; order Mycobacteriales; family Mycobacteriaceae; genus Mycobacterium. Next base: position 14,112 of record NZ_LZHV01000055.1, on the reverse strand, counting down.
CCGCAGGATCGTGTAGCCCGCGAACGGCGCGCCGCCGGTGATCGACGGGTGCGACCCGTCGGCCTTCCCTGGCGCCGGGGCGGCCCCGGCCGGGGTGGAAGTGACCGGCGGGACGCGGCGGAACAGATGGGCGATGGTCACCGCCGGCAGCGACTGAAAACCCGCGCGCAGCGCCGCGCGATTACCCAACAGCCGCCGCCCGGCGCCGATGCGCCGGGTGGTGCCCCTGCCTTCGTCCATCTGTTGCCTCACCCCCTCGTTCCGATCCCCCTCGGCGCCCCGGCCGGCACGACGATGTGCGCGGCGCGCCCGGAAAAGGCCTCAGCGCAACCCCTTACGTTCAGATGATGCCGGATTCCGCTGGGGAGTCCGCCTCGGCAAGCTATGAAACCGTTATGAGTGAGCGGACCGACACATAGCGAAATCACAGCCGCTCCCAATAGAACCCCCGGCGGGCGCACAGATACTTGTGTGGTGACCCGCCCCGCCCCGCCCGTCCTGACGATTCGGCACGACGGGTCCCTACGATCCTTCGCGGCCGGCCACGAGGTGGTCGTCGGCCGCGACACCGAGGCCGACGTGCGCATCGCCGATCCCCGGATTTCGCGCGCCCACCTGATCCTGCGGTTCGACCAAGGCCGGTGGCTGGCAATCGACAACGGTTCGCTGAACGGGACCTATCTCAACGGCTACCGGATGCCGGTCATCGACATCCACGACGGCCAGAGCATTCACGTCGGCAATCCGCGCGGACCGCTGCTGACCTTCGCGATCGGACCGCGCCAGGGCTACGCCGACCGGCCGGGCCGGGCCCAGCCGAATCCGGCGGCCGGGCCGCCGACGCTGGCCTGGTCCGCGCTTCCCGAGCAAACCAACCCCACCCGGGCACCCCGGCCGCCCGGAGCGCCACCGAATCCACTGCCCCGGCAGTCGATTTCGCGGCCCCGTCAGGCGCCGGCCCCCGCCGTCCCGCTGCGTGGCGTCGCGCCCGCCGAGCGGACCGTCGTCCACGCGCCGACGCCGCCCGCCGAACTCACCGTGGTCGACGCCAAGACGGCCGACGTGTCGAACCTCGCCACGCGCTTTGTGAAGTTGCTCTCACCGCGCTCGTCGGCGGCCGCGGGCAGCCCGGGCGCCCTGACGATCGGCCGCGCCGCGGAGAACGACATCGTCGTCTCCGACGTGCTGGCGTCGCGCCGGCACGCGACGCTGGTGCAGACGCCGCTGGGCACCGAGATCCGGGACAACAGCATCAACGGAACCTTCGTCAACGGGACCCGGGTCGGCTCCGCGATCCTGTCCGACGACGACGTCGTCACCATCGGCAACGTCGACCTCGTCTGCCGCGACGGCACCCTGACCCCGCGCAGCGAAACCGCAACCCGCACCGGCGGTCTCGAGGTGCGCAACGTCGAATACGTCGTCGACAACGGCAAACAACTGCTGGACGACATCTCGCTGATCGCGCGGCCCGGAACCCTGACCGCGGTCATCGGCGGGTCGGGCGCCGGAAAGAGCACCCTGGCGAGGCTCATCGCCGGCTACACCACCCCCAGCTCGGGCTCGGTCACCTTCGAGGGCCACGACATTCACGCCGAATACGCGTCGTTGCGCAGCCGCATCGGCATGGTCCCGCAGGACGACGTCGTGCACCGCCAGCTGACCATCAACCAGGCGCTCGGCTACGCAGCCGAGCTGCGCCTGCCGCCCGACACCAGCAAAGCCGACCGGGCCAAGGTCGTCGCCCAGGTCCTCGACGAGCTCGACCTGACCAAACACGCCGACACCCGGGTGGACAAGCTGTCCGGCGGCCAGCGCAAGCGGGCCTCGGTGGCGCTCGAGCTCCTCACCGGGCCGTCGCTGTTGATCCTCGACGAGCCGACCTCCGGCCTCGACCCGGCGCTCGACCACCAGGTGATGATGATGCTGCGGCAGCTGGCCGACGCCGGCCGGGTGGTGATCGTGGTGACGCACATGCTGTCCTACCTCGACACCTGCGACCAGTTGCTGTTGGTGGCCCCGGGCGGCAAGACCGCCTATTGCGGTCCGCCCGATCGGATCGGCGCGGCGATGGGCACCACCAACTGGGCGAAGATCTTCACCCAGGTGGGTGCGGACCCCGAGGAGGCCAACCGGCGGTTCGTGGAGCAGCGCGACGCCGCGAAGCGGCCGCCAAAGCTGTTGCCGGACAAGGCCGACGAGCCGGCCGCGCTGGGCGAGCCGGTGCACACCAGTGTGCGGCGCCAGATTTCGACGGTCGCCCGGCGGCAGATCCGCCTGGTGGTCGCCGACCGCGCCTACTTCGTCTTCCTGGCGCTGTTGCCGTTCATCCTGGGTTCGCTCTCGCTGACGGTGCCGGGGGCCAACGGGTTCCATCCGCCGGGCGCGAACGCGGGGACGCCCGACGAGGCGGCGCAGATACTGGCCCTGCTGATGCCCGCCGCCGCGTTCATGGGCACCGCCCTGACCATCCGCGACCTGGTCGGCGAACGCGCCATCTTCCAGCGCGAGCAAGCGGTGGGGCTGTCCACGACGGCCTACCTGCTCGCCAAAACCGCGGTGTTCTGCGGGTTCGCCGTCCTGCAATCGGCGATCATCACCGCGATCGTGGTGATCGGCAAGAGCGCGCCGACGCGGGGCGCCATCCTGCTCGGCCATTCGACCGCCGGGGCGACGGCCGAATTGTTCGCGACCGTCGCGGCCACCTGTGTGGCGTCGGCCATTCTGGGCCTGGCGATTTCGTCGCTGGTCCGCTCCAGCGAGCAGATCATGCCCCTGTTCGTGGTGACGGTGATGGCGCAGCTGGTGCTCTGCGGTGGCATGGTCCCGGTGACCGGCCGGCTCGGGCTGGACCAGCTTTCGTTCGCGATGCCCGCGCGCTGGGGCTACGCCGCGGCCGCGTCGACGGTCGACCTGCGGCACCTGGTGCCGGATTCGCTGCTGTCCCAGGACCGGTTCTGGCGGCACACGCCGAAGGTGTGGCTGCTGGACATGGGCATGCTCGCCGCCTTATCGGTGTTCTACGCCGGTTTCGTGCGGTGGCGGATCCGCCTGCGCCGATAGTCCGGGGCGACCCTAGATCTGCTCGGCACCACCGTCGACGAAGACCTCGCTGCCGGTCATGAAGCTGCTGTCGTCCGACGCCAGGAACAGCACCGCCGCGGCGACCTCCTCGGGCCGGCCCAGGCGGCCCATCGGGACCTTGGCCGCCTCGCCCTCGCGTATCTCGTGCTCGCGTCCGGCCGGCGCCAGCCCCAGCAGCCCCGGCGTCTCGACCGGTCCGGGGACGATCGTGTTGACCCGAATCCCCCGATCCACGAGTTCGGCGGCCCACGTCCGGCCGAACGAGCGGATCGCCGCCTTGGTGGCCGCGTACACGCTGAACGCCGGGGTGCCGTTGTAGGCGGCGGTCGAGCCGGTCAACACGATCGACGCCCCGCGGTTGAGCAGCGGCAACACGGCTTGCACGGTGAACAGCGTGCCGCCCACGTTGGTCATGAACGTGGTGGTGAAGTGTTCGACCGAAATCTCGCCCAGCGCCGCGAATTCCCCGCCGCCCGCGTTGGCGAAGAGCACGTCGAGGCCCGCTCCCCGGGATGCGATTACGCCGGCGACCGCCGCCAGGTCGTCGGGGTCGGCCACGTCGGCGCGGATGCCCGTCGCGCGTTCGCCGATCGAGGCCACCGCGGCGTCGATGGTGTCCTGATTGCGACCGGTCAGGATGACGTGGGCGCCCGCGTCGGCCAGCCGCCGCGCGGCCGCCAACCCGATGCCCGAATTCCCGCCGGTGACAAGGGCCGTCTTTCCGCTGAGGTCGCTCACGGTGACTAGAGTAGGGGCATCCATCCGCCGAAGCACGAGACGTTCGACCTGATCGCCCGCACCAACACCGATCCCAAGGGCATCGTGCGGGACGTGGACGACTACGCGGTCCACCCGTGGGGGCTCTACGTGGCCCGGCCCACCCCCGGCCGCGCCCAGTTCCATTACCTCGAGTCGTGGCTGCTGCCGTCACTCGGCTTGCGCGCCACGGTCTTTCACTTCAACCCCGGCCATGAGCGCGATCAGGACTACTACCTCGACGTCGGCGAGTACACGCCCGGACCCGAGGTGTGGCGTTCGGAGGATCACTACCTCGACATCGTCGTGCGCACCGGCGACGGCGCGGAGCTGGCCGACGTCGACGAGTTGCTGGACGCCGTCCGGCACGGCCTGCTGACCCCGGAGGCCGCCGAGCGGGCGGTGCGGCGCGCCGTGAACGCGGTAGCGGGGTTGGCCCGCAACGGCTATGACCTCTCCCGCTGGCTGGCCGGCTACGGGATGGAGCTGACGTGGCGCCAGGAGTAGCGGCGGGCCTGCCCGACGCGGTGCGCGCGGCGCTGCGCGACGAGCCGGTGCCCGACTGGCGATCCCCGACGCTGGCGACCCTGACCGACAAGCGGTTCTCCGATCCGCGATGGATCTTCGAGCGCAAGTTCGACGGCATGCGGTGCCTGGCGTTTCGGGACGGCGACCGGGTGCGGCTGTTGTCCCGAAACCGCCAGCCGCTCAACGGGACCTATCCGGAACTGGTCGATGCGCTGGCCGCCCAGCCCGCGACCCGCTTCGTGCTGGACGGCGAGGTGGTGGCGTTCCAGGGCCGCCGCACCAGCTTCGCCCGGTTGCAGGGCCGCCTGGGCATCACCGACCCCGACGTGGCCCGCGCCTCGCCGATCCGCGTCTCCTATTACGTCTTCGACCTGCTGCACCTGGACGGCAAGTCGACGGTCGACGCACCGCTGGTGTGGCGTAAGCGGTTGCTGCGCAACGCGATTCAATTCGGCGGCCCGCTGCGCTACACCCCGCACCGCATCGAGGACGGTCTCGCCGCCTACCGCGCGGCCTGCGAGCGCGGCGACGAGGGCGTTATCGCGAAGCTGGCCGAGTCGACGTATGACGGCGGCCGCTCGAAGAATTGGCTGAAGTTCAAGTGCGTGCGCGACCAGGAATTCGTGGTCGGCGGCTACACCAGCCCCAGGGGCAGCCGGGTCGAGCTGGGCGCGTTGCTGCTGGGCTATTACGACGGCCGCGACCTGGTGTACGCGGCAAGGTGGGCACCGGCTTCGACGAAGCCACACTGCGCCGCCTGCACCAGCGGCTGTCGGCCATCGCGCGGGACACGCCGCCCTTCACCCGCGGCCTGGTGCGCGAGGCCGGCGCCCGGTGGGCCCGCCCCGAATTGGTGGTCCAGATCGGCTTCACCGAATGGACCCGCGACGGGAAGCTGCGCCACCCGCGCTACCTCGGCATCCGCACCGACAAGGACGCCGGCGACGTGGTGCGCGAGAGCGGGTAATGTCAGCAGCTATGAGTAGCACCGGCCGCAGGTTGCTGCCGATCGTCGCGATCATTGCCGTTGGCGCCCAGCTGAGTCCGGCGATCGCGCGGGCGGACCTGCACAACATCACCTACCGCGCGCGGATCGACGCGCTGACCACCGGCAGCCAGGCCACGTTCATCATCAACGGCGGCCAGACGAACACCACCAACCTTCCGTCCATGCCTGGCAACGCATTCGAGGCCAACACCGTGTTGCCCGACCCGGCGCAGGCCGGCATGCGGATAGTGCTGCATTTCCCGTACTCGGCGAACGTGCACTGCGAGATCGACGTCGACGACAACGTTTTCACCCAGGCCGACCAACTGGTCAAGCCCGCACCGGGCAACGCCGATCCGAACAACGGCGCGCTGGCCTGCGGCGCACCGCTACCCGGCTAGGGTCGATTGCCCGACTCCTCACCTCTGCTCACCGGCTATCCATCAAGGCGTCCAGATCCGCGATGGCGCGCAACGTGTCGTTGAGGTGGGTGCAGGTGCTGGTGCCGACGAATTCGCCGCGGACGCGGTCGCGCAAATCGCTGAGGGGCATACCGCGGATGCGGGACGCACTACCGATCGCCCCGGGGCATTCCTGCCACGGCAACACCCGCACCTCGGCGCTCACCCCGGTGATGACCCGCGCCGAGGTGTCGACCGTGCCGGCGACGGTGTACTCATGCACAATCGTCTCCACCAAGTCGTCATCCACGTGAGAGTCGCGGAAGTGGGCCTGGAACTGTGCCGACGCGGAGTCGGCGTCCGCCAGATCCAGCCGCCGGTACCTGCGCATCCCACGCGCTCGCAGCGGCTCCACCTCGTGTAGTCCGCTCAGCGGCGGCGCCACCGGGCCGCGGCCCGTCGGGATGACATCGTGCCGCCGGGTGTATGCGATCAGTGACGCGTCCGGTGCGAAGCCGGCGCAGATCCCAGCCATCCGATCCGCGATGCCCAGCGGCATCTTCTCTTCGACACCCTCGATGATCGCCGCGTATTGGGTGGCGTATCCGGACACCAAGGTCGCACCGACCCAGTCGTCGAGCAGCAGGTGCAGCAGGGTGGCCTGCTCTGCCTCCTGCGGGAACAGCCGGCCAACCGTCGCCCGGAATCCGGCGCCGACCCGACAGCCCAGCAGCGCGTCAAGACAAGCGGTCGACGTGATGTCGTCGACGACCTGATCGGTGAGGTGTGCCCGCACTCGGACCTCGCCGAGCACCTCGACACGTCCGTCCTCGGCACCCACCACGTCGCGCGCCCGTAGGTCCGCCAGTGAGCCGCGCGCCCCATCCGGATGGGTGTCGATGGTGCTGGTGCGCCGCCGCCGGCCCGCCACCAGCCGCGGCGCCTCGTTCCCGAAGGGCCGTCGCGGGCCCAGGATGTCGTCGACGAACGGCATGGCGGCTCAGGGCTTCCAGCCCGTGGTGTCGGCCCATTCCCAGGCTTGCCGGTAGGCGTCACGAAACCACGGTTCTTTGGCGGTGATATAGCGCATGATGTCGCCGCCGGCGGCTGCCTCGGCTTCCCGTTTTATCCGCGAATACCGCTCGCGCACATCGGCATTCGCAGTGAGCCAGTCGACGAAGAGCAGAGCGAACTGCTGATTGGGCCAGCCCGCGACCCGAATGTGTACGTTGGTCGGCCGTCCAGGATCGGCCGAGGCGTGAATTCGCTTGTGCCACAATTCGGTATCGTCACTATGGTCGAAATCCTGCACGGTGCTGCGGGCGTCGGGCTTGGCGGCGTCGGCGGTGATGTGTTCCAGGCGCGGATAACCCACCGACAACAGCGACTCGGCGAGTTCGTCGGCGCCGGCCAATGACTCGACCGTGACCTGCACGTCGATGACGTCCTTGGCGGGCAGGTCCGGCACGGCGGTCGAACCGATGTGGTCCACCCGGATGGCCCGGTGACCGCAGGCGGTCTTGAGCCGGTTGACGATGCGCTGCGCCTCGTCGCGCCAGCTCGGATCCGGCGGCACCAGCCGCACCGGCGCCCGGGCGATCTGACGACGGCTCAGGTTGTGCGCGAAGGGCAGTATGCGGTTGTCCCACACGTCGTGGGCGCGTTGCACCAGGTCGTCCGGGCTGCCGGAGTTGTCCACCCAGATGTCGGCGACGGCACGGCGCTGCTCGTCGCTGGCCTGCGCGGCGATCCGGGCGCGGGCGTCGGATTCGGGCATGCCGCGCTGCTCGATGAGCCGCCGCAGCCGCACCTCGACGTCGGCGTACACGATGACCACGAGCGGGAACAGCGGCGCCATCCCGGATTCCACCAGCAGCGGAATGTCCTCGACGACAACCGAGTCCTCGGGCACCGAGGCGATGATCTCGGCGCGGCGCTTGCCGACCAGCGGGTGGACGATGCCGTTCAGCCGCTGCCGCGCCTCGTCATCCCGGAAGGCCTTGGCCGCCAAGGCTGGACGGTCCAGTGACCCGTCGGGAAGCAGAATGTCGTCGCCGAACGCCGCCACGAGCGCCTGGAGGCCCTCGGTGCCCGGCTGGACCACCTCGCGCGAGATCACGTCGCCGTCGACGATCACGGCCCCGCATTTCGCGAAGGTGGCCGACAGGGCCGACTTGCCGGCGCCGATGCCGCCGGTCAACCCGATACGCAGCATGGGTGAACGCTATTACGCGTTGCCGGCGAGCTTCTCCCGCAGAGCGGCCAACTGGGCGTCGCTGGCCAGCGATCCGCCGGCCGCCTTCTCCTCGCGCGCACCGCCGTTGGCGGACGACTGCTCGGCGCCGTGCCCGGCCGCCTCGGCCGCGGCGAACTTCTCCATCTGCGCGGTGTGCATCTTGTGCCGGCGCTCGGCCTCGGCGTAGCGGGCCTCCCACTCGGCGCGCTGGGCGTCGAAACCCTCGAGCCATTCGTTGGTCTCGGCGTCGAAGCCCTCAGGGAAGATGTAGTTGCCCTGCTCGTCGTAGCTGTCGGCCATGCCGTACTTCGCCGGGTCGAACTCCTCGGTGTAGTCCTCGTTGGCCTGCTTGAGCGACAACGAGATCCGGCGGCGCTCCAGGTCGATGTCGATGACCTTGACCATGGCGTCGTCGCCGACGGCGACCACCTGGTCGGGCACCTCGACGTGGCGCTCGGCGAGCTCGGAGATGTGCACCAGGCCCTCGATGCCCTCCTCGACGCGGACGAACGCGCCGAACGGCACCAGCTTGGTGACCTTGCCGGGCACGATCTGGCCGATGGCGTGCGTGCGGGCGAAGTGCCGCCACGGATCTTCCTGAGTCGCCTTGAGCGACAACGACACCCGCTCGCGGTCCATGTCGACGTCTAGCACCTCGACGGTGACCTCGTCGCCAACCTGAACCACCTCGGACGGGTGGTCGATGTGCTTCCAGGACAGCTCGGAGACGTGCACCAGACCGTCGACCCCGCCGAGGTCGACGAACGCGCCGAAGTTGACGATCGAGGACACCACACCCTTGCGGATGGCGCCCTTCTGCAGCTGGTTGAGGAACTCGCTGCGCACCTCGGACTGGGTCTGCTCGAGCCACGCGCGCCGCGACAGCACCACGTTGTTGCGGTTCTTGTCCAGCTCGATGATCTTGGCCTCGATCTCCTTGCCGATGTACGGCTGCAGATCGCGGACGCGCCGCATCTCCACGAGCGACGCGGGCAGGAAGCCACGCAGGCCGATGTCGAGGATCAGGCCACCCTTGACCACCTCGATGACGGTGCCCTTGACGGCCTCGTCCTTCTCCTTGAGCGCCTCGATGGTGCCCCAGGCGCGCTCGTACTGCGCGCGCTTCTTGGACAGGATCAGCCGGCCCTCTTTGTCCTCCTTGGTGAGAACCAGGGCCTCGACCTCATCACCGACGGAAACGACCTCGCTGGGGTCGACATCGTGCTTGATGGAGAGCTCGCGGGCGGGGATGACCCCTTCGGTCTTGTAGCCGATGTCGAGGAGCACCTCGTCCCGGTCCACTTTGACGATCGTCCCCTCCACGATGTCGCCATCGTTGAAGTACTTGATCGTTTTGTCTATTGCGGCAAGAAAGTCCTCGCTGGAGCCAATGTCGTTGACGGCTACTTGGGGCGAGGTGACGGTGGGACTCGGCATGTGGTGGGTTGCTCCGGACAGGTTGGGTCGTAGGGACAAAATTGGGATTTACCTACTGAGGCTACTCGACTGCGTACACGCTGGCCAAACTCGGCCGCCGCAGCCTGTGTGTTTCTGACGAGAACATGTCGTGTCGGCGAAATTCCGGGGCGAAGTTTCGTTAATGCGCGGCGGCGTCCCATGAGCGGCCGTAACCCACGGAGACCTCGAGCGGCACGTCGAGCGGGTAGGCGCCGCCCATCTTCTCCCGCGCCAGCGCCTCGAGCTGGTCCCGCTCGCCGGGCGCGATTTCGAACAGGAGTTCGTCGTGCACCTGCAGCAGCATGCGGGATTTCAGCCCGGCCTCGGTGATCGCCTTGTCGACCTCGATCATCGCGACCTTGATGATGTCGGCCGCGCTGCCCTGGATGGGGGCGTTGAGCGCCGCCCGCTCGGCGGCCTCGCGCACCTGGCGGTTGCTGCTGTCCAGCTCGGGCAGGTAGCGGCGGCGGCCCAGCACCGTGGAGGTGTAGCCGTCCTTGCGGGCCTGCTCGACGATGTTCATCAGGTAGTCGCGCACGCCGCCGAACCGGGCGAAGTAGGCGTCCATCTGGACCTTCGCCTCCTCGGTGGAGATCTTCAGCTGGGCCGCGAGCCCGTAGGCGCTCAACCCGTAGGCCAGGCCGTACGACATCGCCTTGACGCGGCGGCGCAGCTCGGCGGTGACCTCCTCGATCGGCACGCCGAACGCCCGCGAGGCGACGAACGAATGCAGATCCTCCCCCGTGTTGAAGGCCTCGATCAGGCCCTCGTCGCGGGACAGGTGGGCCATGATCCGCATCTCGATCTGGCTGTAGTCGGCGGTCATCAGCTCGGCATAGCCGTCGCCGACCACGAAGGCGTCGCGGATCCGCCGGCCCGCCTCGGTGCGGATCGGGATGTTCTGCAGGTTCGGCTCCGTCGACGACAGCCGGCCGGTGGCGGCGATGGTCTGGTTGAACGTGGTGTGGATGCGCCCGTCGGAGGCCACCGAGTTCAGCAGCCCGTCGACGGTCACCTTGAGCCGGGTGACGTCGCGGTGGGCGAGCAGGTGTTGCAGGAACGGGTGGCCGGTTTTGTCGTACAGCGACTGCAGGGCGTCGGCGTCGGTGGTGTAGCCGGTCTTGGTGCGCTTGGTCTTCGGCATCTCCAGCTCGTCGAACAGCACCGTCTGCAACTGCTTGGGCGAGCCCAGGTTGATCTGCTTGCCGATCACCGCGTAGGCCGCCTCGGCCGCGTCGCGGATCTGGTGGGCGAAATCGCTTTGCAGTTCGCCGAGCAGATCCAAATCGACTGCGATGCCTGTGTGTTCCATGCCGGCGAGCACCCGCTGCACGGGCAGCTCCATGCCGCCCAACAGCGACGTGGAGTTGATGCGGGCCAGCTCCTCGTCGAGCGCGTCGGCCAGGTCCAGCACCGCCACGGCCCGCAGGATCAGGGTCTGGACCGCCTGGTCGTCGGTGCCCTCGGTGTCGTCGAGCAGCGAAAGCTGTTGTTGCTCAGCGGTTTCCGCGCGCAGTTCGCGGCGCAGGTAGCGCAGCGACAGGTCCTCGAGCGAAAAGCTGCGCTGCCCGGGCCGCACCAGGTAGGCAGCCAGCGCGGTGTCGGAGCTGACGCCGGCCAGGGTCCAGCCGCGCCCGGCCAGGTCGTGCATCGCCAGCTTGGCCTCGTGCAGCGCCTTGGGCGGGCCCGGGTCGGCCAGCCAGGACGCCAGCGCGGCCTCGTCGTCGGGATCCAGCGCGGAGGTGTCGATGTAGCGGCCCTCACCGTCGGCGGAGACGATGGCCAGCGCGGTGGCGTCGGCGTCGTACGCCAGGTGGGTGCCGACGACGGCCAGGCCGAAGCGCTTGCCCGAGCTGTGCTCGGCCAACCACACCGCCAGCTCGCCCGGCTGCAGCGCGCTGCCGCGCACGTCGAAGCCCGCGTCGACCTCGGGTTCCACCGCGGCCAGCGTGTCGAACAGCCGGTCGCGCAGCACCCGGAATTCCAGGTCGTCGAACAGCCGGTGGATGTGGTCGCGGTCCCACGGCAGCATGCGCAGCGTGTCCGGGGTCTGCGCCAGCGGCACGTCCTTGACGAGGTCGGTGAGCTCGCGGTTGCGAATCACGCCGGCCAGGTTGGCCCGCAGCGCGTCGCCGACCTTGCCGCGCACCGAGTCGACGTTGTCCACCAACCCCTGCAGCGAGCCGTATTCGGCGATCCACTTGGACGCGGTCTTCTCCCCCACGCCCGGGATGCCGGGCAGGTTGTCGCTGGGATCGCCACGCAGGGCGGCGAAGTCGGGGTACTGCGTGGGGGTCAGCCCGTACTTCTCGACGACGGCCTCGGGCGTGAACCGGGTGAGTTCGCTGACGCCCTTGCGGGGGTAGAGCACCGTCACGTCGTCGCTGACCAGCTGCAGCGAGTCCCGGTCCCCGGTGACCACCAGCACGCGGTAACCCTGATTCTCGGCCTGGGTGGCCAGCGTCGCGATGAGGTCGTCGGCCTCGAAGCCCTGCTCGGCGAGCACCGTGATGCCCAGCGCGTTCAAGACTTCCTTGGTGATGTCGATCTGGCCGTGAAACTCGTCCGGCGTCGACGAGCGGTTCGCCTTGTACTCGGGGTACCGCTCGGAGCGGAAGGTCTGCCGGGACACGTCGAACGCCGCGGCGACGTGCGTCGGGGCCTCGTCGCGCAACAGGTTGATCAGCATCGCGGTGAAGCCGTACACCGCGTTGGTGGTCAGGCCGCCGCGGGTCTTGAAGTTCTCGGCGGGCAGCGCGTAGAACGCCCGAAACGCCAGCGAATTGCCGTCGAGCAACATCAGTGTCGGCTTGGTGTTTTCCTCGGTCTGCTGAGCGGGCGGAGCGGGCACGGCTATCACTCTAGGCACCCCGACCGACGCGCCGGCCGCTGCCGCAGAACTGCAACACGTTTCAGTTTTGGATTGGCGCTGGGTAGTCTGGCCGAGTGCCAGAGGTCACCAGCCAACAACCCGCGATCGACGGATGGTTCGCCACCGATGACGCCGGTCGCCCCCACCTGATCGGCGGGAAGTGCCCCGAGTGCGGCACCTACGTGTTCCCGCCGCGGGAGAACAACTGCCCCAACCCGGGCTGCGCCAGCGACACACTGGAGGCCGTCGCGTTGTCGAACCGCGGGACGCTGTGGAGCTACACCGAAAACCGGTACCCGCCGCCGGCGCCCTATCCCGCCCCGGATCCGTTCGAGCCGTTCGCGATTGCCGCCGTCGAGCTCGCCGACGAGGGACTCATCGTGCTGGGCAAGGTGGTCGAGGGCACCCTGGCCGCCGACCTGAAGGTCGGCATGGAGATGGAGCTGACCACGATGCCGCTCTACACCGACGACGACGGGGTGCAGCGCATCGTGCACGCATGGAGGATCGCCTGATGCCCGAACCGCTGTACATCCTCGGCGCCGGCATGCACCCGTGGGGCAAGTGGGGCCGCGACTTCACCGAATACGGCGTCGTCGCCGCGCGCGCCGCGCTGGCCGAGGCCGGCCTGGACTGGCGCCAGATCCAGCTGGTCGCCGGCGCCGACACCATCCGGAACGGCTACCCGGGCTTCATCGCGGGGTCCACGTTCGCCCAGAAGCTCGGGTGGAACGGCGTGCCCGTGAGTTCCAGCTACGCCGCGTGCGCCAGCGGTTCGCAGGCGCTGCAGAGCGCCCGGGCCCAGATCCTGGCGGGCTTCTGCGACGTCGCGCTGGTGATCGGCGCCGACACCACGCCCAAGGGCGCGTTCGCCCCCGTCGGCGGGGAGCGCAAGAACGACCCCGACTGGCAGCGGTTCCACCTCATCGGCGCGATGAACCCGGTGTACTTCGCGCTGCTGGCGCGCCGGCGGATGGACCTCTACGGCGCGACGCCCGAGGACTTCGCCCAGGTGAAGGTGAAGAACTCCCGGCACGGGCTGCAGAACCCGAATGCCCGCTACCGCAAGGAGGCCTCGGCCGACGACGTGTTCGCCAGCCCGGTGGTGGCCGACCCGCTGCGCCAGCTCGACATCTGCGCCACCTCCGACGGCGCCGCGGCCCTGATCGTGGCCAGCGCCGAATTCGCCCGCAAGCACCTCGGCTCGCTCGACGGCGTCCCTTCGGTGCGCGCGGTCAGCACGGTCACCCCCCGCTACCCCCAGCACCTGCCCGAATTGCCCGACATCGCAACGGATTCCACCGCCGCGGTGCCCGCACCCGACCGGGTGTTCAAGGATCAGATCCTGGACGCGGCCTACGCCGAGGCGGGCATCGGGCCCGAGGACGTCAGCCTGGCCGAGGTGTACGACCTGTCCACCGCGCTGGAGCTCGACTGGTACGAGCACCTTGGGCTGTGCCCCAAGGGTGAGGCCGAGGCGCTGCTGCGCAGCGGCGCGACCACCATCGGCGGCAAGGTCCCGGTCAACCCCTCGGGCGGGCTGGCGTGCTTCGGGGAGGCCATCCCCGCGCAGGCCATCGCGCAGGTCTGCGAGCTCACCTGGCAGCTGCGCGGACAGGCGACGGGCCGGCAGGTGGAGAACGCCACGGTCGGCGTCACCGCCAACCAGGGCCTGTTCGGTCACGGCTCGTCGGTGATCGTGGCGCGCTAGCTGTACTCAGCCAGGACGTTGGTAGCAGGCGTGTCGGCTTGATGTGAGGAGAACCCCCGGGTGGGGTGTGGCTTGTCT
>NZ_LZHV01000054.1 GCF_001667275.1 Mycobacterium sp. ACS4054 | reverse complement strand
ATCGCGGAGGCGCCCGCGCCCCCCGAAGCGCCGGCCGCCCCCGAGATCGAGGCCATCGCCCCGCCCGAAGGGCGGCTGGAGCGGCTCCGCGGCCGGCTGGCCCGCTCGCAGAACGCGCTGGGACGCGGCGTGCTGGGCCTGATCGGCGGTGGTGATCTCGACGAGGACGCGTGGCAGGACGTCGAGGACACCCTGCTGGTCGCCGACCTGGGCCCGGTGGTCACCGATTCGGTGATGTCGCAGCTGCGCGCCCGCCTGGCCGGCAGCGACGTGCGCACCGAGGCCGACGCCAAGGCCGTGCTGCGCGACGTGCTGATCCGCGAGCTGCACCCCGAGATGGACCGCTCGATCCGCGCGCTGCCGCACGCCGACCACCCGTCGGTGCTGCTGGTCGTCGGCGTGAACGGCACCGGAAAGACCACCACCGTCGGCAAGTTGGCGCGCGTGCTGGTCGCCGACGGCCGACGCGTCGTGCTCGGCGCCGCCGACACCTTCCGCGCCGCCGCGGCCGACCAGCTGCAGACCTGGGCCTCCCGGGTGGGCGCCGAGGTGGTGCGCGGGCCCGAGGGCGCCGACCCCGCATCGGTGGCCTTCGACGCCGTCGACAAGGGCATCGCCGCGGGCGCCGACGTCGTGCTCATCGACACCGCCGGGCGGCTGCACACCAAGGTCGGGCTGATGGACGAGCTCGACAAGGTTAAACGCGTGGTAACACGACGCGCCGCGGTCGACGAGGTGCTGCTGGTGCTCGACGCCACCATCGGGCAGAACGGGCTGGCCCAGGCGCGGGTGTTCGCCGAAGTGGTCGAGATCACCGGCGCCGTGCTGACCAAGCTCGACGGTACTGCCAAGGGCGGCATCGTATTCCGCGTCCAGCAGGAGCTCGGGGTGCCGGTGAAGCTGGTCGGGCTCGGGGAGGGCCCCGACGACCTCGCGCCGTTCGAGCCGGGTGCCTTCGTCGACGCCCTGCTCGGCTGAAACCCCTAACACGCAGCGCGGGACGTTAATACCGCCGAAACACGGTGGCCCCACTGCGGAAACAACCATCTCGCAAGGTTCTGGATCAGGTCACAGGCGTCGCCTGACGGCCATTCATGTCCGACCGGAGGTGAGCGAGTGGCATTCCCGCAATTGGGCCAACCCGATACCGGCGATACCGCCTGGATGTTGGCGAGTTCCGCGCTAGTGCTGTTGATGACGCCAGGCCTTGCGTTCTTCTACGGCGGCATGGTGCGCACCAGAAGCGTGCTCAACATGATCATGATGAGCATCAGCGCGATGGGCGTGGTCACCGTGCTCTGGGTGCTCTACGGCTACTCGATGTCGTTCGGCAATGACGTCGGCGGCGTGGTCGGCAAGCCGAGCGACTACTGGGGGCTGGCAAAGCTTATCGGCGGCAACGCCGTCAAGGCGGACCCGAGCAAGGGCGTCGCGCAGGTCGACATCCCGCTGGCCGGCACGATGCCCGCCACCGTGTTCGTCGCCTTCCAGCTGATGTTCGCGATCATCACCGTCGCCCTGATCTCGGGTGCGGTGGCCGACCGGCTGAAGTTCACCGCGTGGCTGGTGTTCGCCGGCCTGTGGGCGACGCTGGTGTACTTCCCGGTGGCGCACTGGGTGTTCGCCGCGGACGGCTTCGCCTCCGAGCACGGCGGCTGGATCAACAACAAACTGCACGCCATCGACTTCGCCGGCGGGACAGCGGTCCATATCAACTCCGGTGTGGCGGGCCTGGCCCTGGCGATCGTCCTCGGCAAGCGCCGCGGCTGGCCCACGACGCTGTTCCGGCCGCACAACCTGCCCTTCGTGATGCTCGGCGCCGGCTTGCTGTGGTTCGGCTGGTTCGGGTTCAACGCCGGCTCGGCGACCAGCTCCAACGGCTCGGCCGGGGCGACGTTCATGACCACCACGGTCGCCACGGCCACGGCCATGCTGGCGTGGCTGCTGACCGAGCGCATCCGTGACGGCAAGCCCACGACGCTGGGTGCGGCGTCCGGCATCGTCGCCGGGCTGGTGGCGATCACGCCGTCCTGCTCGTCGGTCAACATCCTGGGCGCGATCGTCGTCGGGGCGGTGGCCGGAGTGGTGTGCGCGCTGGCGGTCGGGCTGAAGTTCAAGTTCGGCTTCGACGACTCGCTCGACGTGGTCGGCGTGCACATGATCGGCGGTCTGGCGGGCACGTTGCTGGTGGGCCTGCTCGCCGCGCCCGAGTCCACGGCCATCAACGGCGTGACCGGGGTGTCGAAGGGATTGTTCTACGGCGGCGGCTGGGCCCAGCTGGAGCGGCAGGCGGTCGGTGCGTTCGCCGTCCTCTTCTACTCCGGCATCGTCACGCTGATCCTGGCCTTGATCCTCAAGTACACGATCGGGCTGCGTGTGAGCGCCGAGGAAGAATCAAACGGGATCGACGAGGCCGAGCACGCGGAGAGCGGTTACGATTTCGGAACGATCGGTGGGCAAGGGTCCGTTCTCCCGGCCGCGCGGATTCCGGTGGATGACCGCAACGGTCTGGAGGAGGATCGAGTGGGCGACAAAGTGGAGGCAGAGCAGGCATGAAGCTAGTCACCGCAATCGTGAAGCCGTTCACCCTCGATGACGTGAAGACCAGCCTCGAGGACGCGGGCATCCTGGGGATGACGGTCAGCGAAGTTCAGGGGTATGGACGCCAGAAGGGCCACACCGAGGTTTACCGGGGTGCCGAATACTCGGTGGATTTCGTGCCGAAGGTGCGCATCGAGGTGGTGGTCGACGATTCCATCGTGGACAAGGTCGTGGACAGCATCGTCCGGGCGGCGCGCACCGGCAAGATCGGTGACGGCAAGGTCTGGGTCAGCCCCGTGGAAACCATCGTGCGGGTGCGCACGGGTGAACGCGGGACCGATGCCCTCTGACCGTGGCGGGACGTCGCTGAACCGGGCCGGACGGGCCGGGAAGGTATGACAAACCCACAGTCATCCCAAGCAGGAACAGGAAGCGCCGGCGGGGCAAGCGATTTGGCTGCCTCCCGGCGCCTACTGCTGTCCGAGGGGCGCGAGCTGGGTGCGGCGGAACTGCGGAAGGCCTGGCTCGAGCTCCACGAATCCTGGTTGGTCGCCAAGGCCGGCGAGATCGGCATCACCGACGGCAGCGGCTTCGCGGTCGTCGGGGTCGGCGGCTTGGGCCGCCGCGAGCTGCTGCCGTATTCCGATCTCGACCTGATGTTGTTGCACGACAACAAGTCTGATGATGCGCTGCGCCAGGTCGCCGACGGGCTGTGGTATCCGCTGTGGGACGCCAACGTTCGGCTCGACCACAGCGTGCGCACGGTGTCGGGCGCCCTGGGCGTCGCCAACAGCGACCTGGTGGCCGCGCTGGGCATGCTGGACGCGCGTCACATCGCCGGCGACGCGCAGCTGTCGGCGGAGCTGATCGACGGGGCGCGGCGCCAGTGGCGCAGCGCGATCCGGTCCAGGATGGACGAGCTCGTCGCGATGACTTACGAACGCTGGCAACGGTGTTGGCGGATCGCGCAGCGGGCCGAGCCGGACCTGAAGTCCGGTCGCGGCGGGCTGCGCGACGTCCAACTGCTCGACGCGCTCGGCATCGCGCAGCTCATCGACCGCCACGGCATGGGCCACCCGGACGCGCCGGGGGGCTCGCTGGACGCCGCATACCTGGCGTTGCTCGACGTCCGCACCGAATTGCACCGGGTATCGGGCCGCGGCCGCGACCAACTGCTGGCGCAGTTCGCCGACGAGGTGAGCGCCGCGCTGGGCATCGGGGACCGATTTGCGTTGTCGCGCATGCTGTCCAGCGCCAGCCGCACCATCGCCTACCACGCCGAGACCGGGCTGCGGACCGCGCAGAACGCGCTGCCGCGACGCGGCTTCAGCGCTTTGGTGCGGCGCCCGCGGCGGCGACCGCTGGACGAAGGCGTGGTCGAGTACGACGGCGAGGTGGTGCTCGCCCGCGACGCCCACCCCCAGACCGATCCCGGGCTGGTGCTGCGCGTCGCGGCCGCGTCGGCGGACACCGGCCTGCCCATCGGCGCCGGCACGCTCAAGCGGCTGGCCGACAGCGCCGGCGACTTGCCGTCGCCGTGGCCGCGGGAGGCGCTGGACGACCTACTGGTCGTGCTCCTGGCGGGACCGACGACGGTGAACACGATCGAGTCGCTGGACCGAACCGGGTTGTGGGGCCGCCTCTTCCCCGAATGGGACGCGGTGCGCGACCTGCCGCCGCGCGACGTCTCGCACAAGTGGACCGTCGACCGCCACATCGTCGAAACCGCCGTCAACGCCGCCCCGCTCACCACCCGCGTGGCGCGATCCGACCTGCTTGCGCTGGGCGCCCTGCTGCACGACATCGGCAAGGGCCGCGGCACCGATCACTGCGTGCTCGGCGCGGATCTGGCGATCCCGATCGGCGAGCGGCTCGGTTTGTCGGCCCAGGACACCGAGACGCTCGCCGGCATGGTCCGCCACCATCTACTGCTGCCGATCACGGCCACCCGAAGCGACCTCAACGACCCCAAGACCATCGAGTCGGTGGCCGCGGCCCTGAACGGGGACCCGCAGCTGCTCGAGCTGCTGCACGCGCTGGCCGAGGCGGATTCGAAGGCCACCGGGCCCGGGGTGTGGAGCGACTGGAAGGCGTCGCTGATCGAGGAGCTCGTCCGTCGTTGCCGGTTGGTGATGGCGGGGGAGCCGCTTCCGGAAGCCGAACCGGTTGCGCCGCATTATCTTTCGTTGGCGGCCGCGGGCGGTGTGCATGTGGAGATCACACCCGGTGACCGCGAGCGCTTGACCGCGGTGATGCTCGCGCCGGACCAGCGTGGGCTGGTGTCGAAGGCCGCCGCGGTGCTGGCGCTGAACTCGTTGCGGATTCACTCGGCGCTGGCCAACATTCACGAGGGCGTGGCGATCGTCGAGTTCGTCGTGTCGCCGGTGTTCGGCTCGCCGCCCGAATCGGGCTTGCTGCGCCAGCAATTCAACGGCGCGCTGGCCGGCGACCTCGATGTCCTCGGGACGCTGGAGAGGCGCGACAGCGACGCCGTCAGCGCCGCCACCGCGCGGGCCGGCGAGATTCAGGCCGGTGTTCCCGTCACCCGGTCGACCGCCCCGCCGCGCATCCTCTGGCTCGACACCGCGACGGCCGGCCAGTTGCTCTTCGAGGTGCGCGCCATGGACCGCATGGGGCTGCTCGCGTTGCTGACCAGTGCGCTGGAACGCGCCGGCGCCGACATCGCCTGGGCCAAGGTGAACACCTTCGGGTCGACGGCGGCCGACGTCTTCTGCGTGACGGTGGATGCGAACGCCGAACAGGAGGCGCGGGCGGCGATCGAGCAGAACCTGCTGGGCGTGCTGGGCGGCCCCGCGGTCGAGGTGCTGCAGGAGCCGGTCGGCGACTAGTTCAGGAGTGCTCGGCGTTGAGCCGTCGCAGGGCCTCGATGCGGGCCTGGATCTGCTCGCGGCTCGCGGCGGCGATCGGCGGGCCCCCGCACCGGCGGCGTAGCTCGCTGTGGATCCAGCCGTGCGGCTTCCCGATGCGGTGGTGCGTGGCCGACACCAGCGTGTTGAGCTCGCGGCGCAGCTCGCGCAGCTGGCCGTGCATCGACGGCGGCGCGGAGACCGCGGCCGGCACCCCCTGCGCGGCCCGTCGCTGGAGCTGTTCGTCCTGGCGGCGGTGCAGCAGCGCGCGCATCTGCTCGGCGTCCAGCAGGCCCGGGATGCCGAGGTAGTCGGCCTCCTCGTCGCTGCCGGCCGGGGCCGCGGTGCCGAAGGACGAGCCGTCGAAGATGACCTGATCCAGCTCGGCGTCGGCGCCCAACGAGGTGAAGCCGTTGTCGGTTTCGGTTTTCTCGGTCTGCGTCCTGGTGGCGGGATCGCCGTCGAGGGGATCCTCGTCCGGGCGGTGCGGCTCCCCGAGCACGTGGTTGCGCTGCGCCTCCAGCTCGCTGGCCAGCTGCAGCAGGTTGGGCACCGACGGCAGGAAGATGCTCGCGGTCTCGCCGGGCCGGCGCGAGCGCACGAACCGGCCGATGGCCTGCGCGAAGAACAGGGGGGTCGAGGCGCTGGTGGCGTAGATGCCGACCGAGAGCCGGGGCACGTCGACGCCCTCGGAGACCATCCGCACGGCGACCAGCCAGCGGCTGCTGCCGGCGGCGAAATCGCTGATACGAGCGGACGATCCGGGATCGTCGGACAGCACCACCGTCGGCGCCTCCGAGGTCAGCCGGGTCAGCAGGGCGGCGTAGGCGCGGGCGGCGGTGCGGTCGGAGGCGATGATCATGCCGCCCGCGTCGGGCACGTGCGCGCGCTTCTGGCGCAGCCGCTGGTCGGCGGCCGCGATGACGGCCGGCATCCATTCCCCGGCCGGGTCGAGCGCCGTCCGCCAGGCCCGCGCCGTGTGCTCGGCGGTCAGCGGCTCGCCGAGCCGCGCGGCGTGCTCCTCGCCGGCGCTGTCGCGCCAGCGCGCCTCCCCGGAATAGGCCAGAAACACCACCGGCCGGACCACCCCGTCGGCGAGGGCCTCGGCGTAGCCGTAGGTGTGGTCGGCCCGCGACCGCCGGACCCCGTCGGCGCCCGATTCGTAGGCGACGAACGGGATCGGGCTGTCATCGCTGCGAAACGGCGTGCCCGTCAGGGCGAGCCGGCGCGTGGCGTCGCCGAAGGCCTCGCGGATCGCGTCACCCCAGGTCTTGGCGTCCCCGCCGTGATGGATCTCGTCGAAGACGACCAGCGTCCTGCGCTGTTCGGTGCGCACCCGGTGCAGCGTCGGGTGCGCGGCGACCTGAGCGTAGGTGACCATGACGCCGTGGTACTCGCCCGACGTGTGGGCGTTGGAGTTGGAGAACTTCGGGTCCAGGGCGATGCCGTGCCGCGCCGCGGCCTGCGCCCACTGCACCTTGAGGTGCTCGGTGGGCACCACGACCGTGATCTGCTCGACGGCGCGCTGGCTCAGCAGCTCGGCGGCCACCCGCAGCGCGAACGTCGTCTTGCCGGAGCCCGGGGTCGCGACGGCCAGGAAATCGCGCGGCTGGGCGGCCAGGTATTTCACCAACGCCCGGCGCTGCCACCCGCGCAGCGCCCGGCCGCTGTCGTCGACGCCGGCGTCCGTGCGAGCGACCGGTTGCACGGACATTTCCCCCCATGGTGCAGTTTTCGACGAGGCCGGCGTGATTGAGCGGTGGCTGTGAAATCTAGCACGCCAACGCTTTTCGGCGCAGCAACGACTCGAGCGGGTTATCCCACCCGGCCGGCCAGGTCGCGCGCCACCAGCCACGCGTCGATGCGTCGGGCGACGTCGGCCCAGCCCGGCTCGAGCATCATGTTGTGCCCCATGTCGAAGAATTCCGCCTCGGTCGCGTACGCGCGCGCCGTGGCGCGCACCGCGCCGACGCTGACGAAGCCGTCGTGGGTGGCGCCGAGCACCAGCATCGGCGTCGTCACCCGCTGCGTCTTGACCCTGCGGAACATCGGGTCGGTCATCGCCGCGCGGATGCTCTCCGGGCCGGAGCGGTGCCAACAGGGTTCGACGATGTGCTCGGGCGTGTCCGCGCAGAACAGGTACCCGCGCGCCAGCTTCTGCGTGCGCAGGAATCTGACCAAGGTGGGGTCGTTGAACGAGTGCACGGTCATCCACGGACGGCGCCGCCAGACGCGCAGCGAGGCCCCGAGCACACCCGACGGCGGCAGCGAGCCCACCAGCACGGCGGCCGGGGCGGTGTGGTCCTCGAGGTAGCGCTGGATCGTGTAGCCGCCGAGGGAATGGCCGATGAGCACCGGGGAACCGCCCAGGTCGTCGGCGACCGTGCGGACGTCGTCGAGGTAGTCCTCGATCGAAACCTTGTGCAGCGGCTTGTCGGTGGGGCTGGCGCCGTGCCCGCGCAGGCTCATCGCGACCGCGCGGTAGCCGGCGTCGGCGAAGTAGTCCAGGAAACCGTCGTCCCAGCACCACGCGGCGTGCCACCCGCCGTGCACGAACAGCAGCGGCACCGGATGGTCCGGGCTGCAGGCTCCCTTGTCGATCACCTCGAGCATGAGGCCATTCAAGCCCGCGCGCCGCTTCCTCGAGACTGAAACCACGCACACGTTCTTCGGCGTGTCGTGTGCGTGGTTTCAGTGTCGCGGTCGACGGGCCGCCGCGCTCGCAGTACCACTAGGTCCGATTTAGTGGCACCTGCTGCGCCCGGCTTCGCCGCGCTTGCAGTACCACTAGGCTGGCGGGGTGTTTGAATCGCTGTCCGACCGGTTGACCGGTGCCCTTCAGGGACTACGTGGCAAGGGTCGACTGACCGACGCCGACATCGAGGCCACCACCCGCGAGATCCGGCTGGCGCTGCTGGAAGCCGACGTGTCGCTGCCCGTGGTGCGCGCGTTCGTCACCCGGATCAAGGACCGCGCCAGGGGCGCGGAGGTCTCCGGGGCCCTCAACCCGGCGCAGCAGGTCGTCAAGATCGTCAACGAAGAGCTGATCGGCATCCTGGGCGGCGAGACCCGCCAGCTGGCCTTCGCCAAGACGCCGCCGACGGTCATCATGCTGGCCGGTCTGCAGGGTTCCGGTAAGACCTCGCTGGCCGGCAAGCTGACCGCCTGGCTGCGGGGGCAGGGCCACACCCCCCTGCTGGTCGCGTGCGACCTGCAGCGGCCCGCCGCGGTGAATCAGCTGCAGGTCGTCGGCGAGCGCGCCGGCGTCCCGGTGTTCGCGCCGCATCCCGGCGAGTCGCCCGAATCCGGTCCCGGCGACCCCGTCGCCGTGGCGGCGGCGGGCCTGGCCGAGGCGCGCGCCAAGCACCACGACGTCGTCATCGTCGACACCGCCGGCCGGCTGGGCATCGACGAGGAGCTGATGAGCCAGGCCGCCGCGATCCGCGACGCCGTCAACCCCGACGAAGTGATCTTCGTCCTCGACGCGATGATCGGTCAGGACGCCGTGACCACCGCCGAGGCCTTCCGCGAGGGCGTCGGCTTTACCGGCGTCGTGCTGACCAAGCTCGACGGTGACGCCCGCGGCGGCGCCGCGTTGTCGGTCCGCGAGGTGACCGGCGTGCCAATCCTTTTCGCCTCCACCGGCGAGAAGCTGGAGGACTTCGACGTCTTCCACCCCGACCGGATGGCCAGCCGCATCCTGGGCATGGGCGACGTGCTCAGCCTGATCGAGCAGGCCGAGCAGGTCTTCGACGCCGAGCAGGCCGAGGCCGCCGCCGCCAAGATCGGCACCGGCGAGCTGACGCTGGAGGACTTCCTCGAGCAGATGCTGGCCATCCGCAAGATGGGCCCGATCGGCAACCTGCTGGGCATGCTGCCCGGCGCCGGCCAGATGAAAGACGCGCTGGCCCAGGTCGACGACAAGCAACTCGACCGCCTGCAGGCCATCATCCGCGGCATGACGCCGCAGGAGCGGGCCGACCCGAAGATCATCAACGCCTCGCGGCGGCTGCGCATCGCCAACGGGTCGGGCGTCTCGGTGTCCGACGTCAACCAGCTGGTCGACCGCTTCTTCGAGGCCCGCAAGATGATGTCGTCGATGCTGGGCGGCATGGGCATCCCCGGCATGGGCCGCAAGTCGGCGACCCGAAAGGCCAAGGGCGGCAAGGGCAAGAAGGGCAAGAAGGGCGGACGCGGCCCGACGCCGCCCAAGAACCGCAACCCGCTCGGCGCACCGATGCCGGGCATGCCGGCCGGGTTCCCCGACCTGTCACAGATGCCCGAGGGGCTCAACGAGCTGCCGCCCGGGCTGGCTGATTTCGATTTGTCCAAGCTCAAGTTCCCGGGCAACCCGGGCAAGAACTAGTGACGATCGCGAGCGCGGCGAAGCCGGGCGAAGCGGGTCGTCACCATCGGGACTAGCCGCGCCGTGCGCCTGCACGTGCGAGGTGTCGGGCTGCCCGACGAGACCCCAACCGAGTTGTGGGTCGTCGACGGGCGCATCAGCACCGAGCCCGTGGCCGGGGCCGACACCGTCTTCGGCTCGTCTGGGTTTCAAGGCTGGATCGTGCCCGGACTCGTCGACGCCCACTGCCACGTCGGCCTCGGCGAGCACGGCGAGATCCCGATCGACGACGCGATCGCCCAGGCCGAAATCGAACGCGACGTCGGCGCGCTGCTGTTGCGGGACTGCGGCTCACCCACCGACACCCGCAGCCTCGACGAGCACGACGATCTGCCGCGCATCATCCGCGCCGGCAAGCACCTGGCCCGGCCCAAGCGCTATGCGGCGGGCTTCTCGCGCGAACTGGAAGACGAATGGCAGCTGCCGCAGGCGGTCGCCGAGGAGGCCAAGCGGGGGGACGGCTGGATCAAGCTGGTCGGGGACTGGATCGACCGCAGCGTCGGCGATCTCGCCCCGCTGTGGTCCGACGACGTGCTCAAGGCCGCGATCGAGACCGCGCACGCCCATGGCGCGCGGGTGACCGCGCACGTTTTCAGCGAGGACGCGCTGCCCGGCCTGATCAAGGCCGGCATCGACTGCATCGAGCACGGCACCGGCCTCACCGACGAGGCCGTCGCGCTGATGCTCGAGCACGGCACCGTCCTGGTCCCGACGCTCGTCAACATCGTGGAGAACTTCCCCGGCATCGCCGAGGCGGCCGCCGCGAAGTACCCGGTCTACGCCGCCCACATGCGCGACCTGCACGCCCGCGGTCTGGACCGGATTGCCGCGGCCCGCGAGGCGGGCGTGCCGATCTACGCCGGCAGCGATGCCGGCACCATGGTCGCGCCCGGACGCATCGCCGACGAGGTCGAGGCGCTCAAGCGCATCGGGATGGGCCCGACCGAGGCGCTGGGCGCGGCGTGCTGGGACGCCCGCGGATGGCTGGGGCGCCCGGTGCTAGACCACGGCGCGCCAGCCGACCTGCTGTGCTTCGCCGACGACCCGCGCTCCGGCCCGGCCGTGCTTCGCCGCCCTGACCTGGTGATATTGCGCGGCCGGGTGTTCCGCCCGCAGGCGTAGACGGGGGAGGGCGACACGCCCTGGCAAAAAGATTGCGAGTGCTTGCTATCTATGTTACGGTCGGTTCCACCACGACGACCTGGAGGAAAAAGTGGCTTACGACGTGATCATTCGTGACGGGCTGTGGTTCGACGGGACCGGCGCCGCGCCGCGGACCCGCACGCTGGGTATCCGCGACGGCGTCGTGGCCACGGTGTCGGACGCGCCGCTGGACGAGGCGGGTTGCCCCGAGGTGATCGACGCGGCCGGCAAGTGGGTCGTCCCCGGCTTCATCGACGTGCACACGCACTACGACGCCGAGGTGTTGCTGGACCCGGGCCTGCGGGAGTCCGTGCGCCACGGGGTCACCACCGTGTTGCTGGGAAACTGCTCGCTGTCGACGGTCTACGCCAGCTCCGAGGACGCCGCCGACCTGTTCAGCCGCGTCGAGGCCGTGCCGCGCGAATTCGTCTACGGCGCACTGCAAAACAAGACGTGGTCCACCGCGGCGGACTACATCAAGGCGATCGACGCCTTGCCGCTCGGGCCGAACATCGGCTCGCTGCTGGGCCATTCGGACCTGCGGACCGCAGTGCTGGGGCTCGATCGGGCCACCGACGCCGCCGTCAAGCCCACCGACGCCGAGGTGGAGAAGATGGCGGCCCTGCTCGAAGAGGCGCTCGACGCCGGCGTGCTCGGCATGTCGGGGATGGACGCGCCCATCGACAAGCTCGACGGCGAGCGTTTTCGGTCGCGGGCGCTGCCGTCCACCTTCGCGACCTGGCGCGAGCGGCGCAGGCTGATCAAGGTGCTGCGCAAGCGCGGCCGCATTCTGCAGAGCGCGCCCAACGTGGCCAAGCCGTCGACCGGGATCCTGTTCTTCCTGGCGAGCAGCCGAATCCTCAACCGGGGCAAGGGCGTTCGTATGAGCATGCTGGTTTCGGCCGACGCCAAGTCGATGCCACTGTCGGTGTACGTCTTCGGCCCGGGGACCCGGCTGCTGAACAAGCTGCTGGGCTCGAGCGTGCGGTTCCAGCATCTGCCGGTGCCGTTCGAGCTGTACTCCGACGGGATCGACCTGCCGGTCTTCGAGGAGTTCGGCGCCGGGACGGCGGCCTTGCACCTACGGGATCAGTTGGAGCGCAACGAGTTACTGGCCGACGAGGAATACCGCCGCCAGTTCCGGCGCGAGTTCGACCGCGTCAAGCTCGGCCCGTCGTTGTGGCACCGCGACTTCCACGACGCGGTGATCGTCGAATGCCCCGATAAATCGTTGATCGGCAAGAGCTTTGGCGCCATCGCCGACGAGCGCAAGCTGCACCCGCTCGACGCCTTCCTCGACGTGCTCGTCGAGAACGGCGAGCGCAACGTCCGGTGGACGACCACCGTCGCCAACCATCGGCCCAAACTGCTGGACGCGCTCGCCAGGGAAGGCAGCGTGCACATGGGCTTCTCGGACGCCGGCGCGCATCTGCGCAACATGGCCTTCTACAACTTCCCCGTGAAGCTGCTCAAGCGGGTCCGCGACGCCTACCGGGCCGGCGCGCCGTTCATGCCCATCGAGCAGGCGGTGCACCGCCTGACCGGTGAGCTCGGGGAGTGGTTCGGCGTTGACGCCGGCACGCTGCGCCAGGGCGACCGCGCGGACTTCGTGGTGATCGACCCGAGCGGGCTCAACGACGCGGTCGAGGGCTACTACGAAGAAGAGGTGCCCTTCTACGGGGGCCTGCGGCGCATGGTCAACCGCAACGACGACGCCGTCGTCGCGACCGGTGTCGGCGGCGCGGTCGTCTTCCGGGCGGGCCGATTCCGCGACGGCTACGGCCAAACCGTGAAATCGGGCCGATACCTGCGCGCGGGCCAGCGGCACCGGGGCCGGAGCGCGCTGAAAATCGGGGTGTGACATGGCCAGAACCCAGCAGCAGCGTAGGGAGGAGACCGTCGGCCGGCTCCTTGACGCGTGCATCGAGACCATCATCGAGGTCGGATACGCGCGGGCGTCGGCCGCCGTGATCACCAAACGTGCGGGCGTGTCCGTGGGCGCCCTGTTCCGGCACTTCGAGACCATGGGCGACTTCATGGCGGCCACCGCGTCCGAGGTGCTGCGGCGTCAGCTCGAGACGTTCACCAAGCGGGTCGCCGAAATACCGCCGGACCGTCCGGCGCTCGAAGCCGCCCTGGCGATCCTGCGCGACGTCACCGCCGCCCCCACCAACGCCGTGCTCTACGAACTGCTGGTCGCGGCGCGCACCGACGAAAAGCTCAGGGACACTTTGCAACACGAGCTGCGGCAGTACTCCACGAAAATCCACGAGGCCGCGCGCACGCTGCCGGGCGCCGAGAATTTCGGAGAGGACACCTTCCCGGTGCTCGTGGCGGTGCTGACCAACGTGTTCGACGGCGCGGCGGTGGTGGAGGGGGTGCTGCCGCAGCCGCAGATCGCCGAGCAACGAATTCCGATGCTGATGACGCTGCTGTCCGCGGCCGCCCCGGGCGCGGGCCTATAGCGAGCCGATGCTGGACTGTGGGTTGAGCGCGAAGCCCCAGTCGAACAGCGTCGCCGCCTGGTCCCAGTAGCTCGGGCCGCCGGTCTTCACCAGGCCGTACATCATGGCGATGACCAGCCGCAGGCCGCCGCGGGCGGCCGCCCCCACGAAGGTCTTGCGGGCGGCGTCGGTGAAGCCGGTCTTGCCGCCGATCGCGCCGGGGTAGCGCGCCAACAGCTCGTCCTGATTGGTGATCGGTACATCGCCGTGATCGCCGGGGAACATCGCCGACGGCTCGGCGGTGATCTGGGCGAACACCGGGTTGGCCATCGCGGCGCGGAAGATGACGGCCAAGTCGTGGGCCGTCGAGGAGCCCGATCCGCCGGGCCCGTCCAGGCCGGACGGCGTCGAGGCGTGGGTGCTCGTGGCGCCCAGCGACGCTGCCTTGGCGTTCATCTTGGCGACCGTCGCCTCCGGGCCGCCCAGCAGGTGCGCCAGCGTGTTGGCGGCGTCGTTGCCCGAGACCAGCAGCAGGCCGTCGAGCAGTTGTCGCGCGGTGTAGAGGTGGCCCGGTTTGACGCCGACGCAGTTGCACTCCACCTGGGTGTCGGCGGTGTCGGCGACCACGGTGGAGTCCAGGCTGACCTGGTCCAGCGTCACCAGCGCCAACAACACCTTGATGGTGCTGGCCGGCGGGTGGGCCACGTTCTGGTCGCGTCCGGCCAGCACCTGACCGCTGTCCAGGTCGGCCACGATCCAGGTCTGGGCCGGGCCGTCCGGGATCGGCACCGAGCCGACGGGCTGCATGGCGTCGGCCCACGACGCGGGGGCGGTGGCGCCGCACGCACCGACCGTGAGCAGGGCCGCGACGCCGACCCTGAAGGCCATGAGCTTTCGCATGGGCCGAAAGTCTAACTTCCGGGCCACTGCGGTGCGGATTTTCAGTACTGTCCCAGGCATGTTGAGCCTGGCCGAGATTTCCGACCGCCTAGAGATCCAGCAGCTGCTGGTCGACTATTCGACCGCCATTGACCAGCGCCGATTCGACGACCTCGACAAGGTGTTCACCCCGGACGCGTACATCGACTACACCGCGCTCGGGGGCATCGAGGGCCACTATCCGGAGGTCAAGAAGTGGCTGTCGGAGGTGCTGCCGAACTTCCCGGTGTACGCGCACATGCTGGGCAACTTCTCGGTGCGAATCGACGGCGACACGGCCTCGTCGCGGGTGATCTGCTTCAACCCGATGGTGCTCGGCGGCGACAAGGAGCAGGTGCTGTTCTGCGGGCTCTGGTACGACGACGAGTTCCTGCGCACGGCCGAGGGCTGGCGGATGACGCGCCGGGTGGAGGCCAAGGTGTTCCAGAAGGTCATGTAGACGCGGCAAGATCGAGCCGGCTCAGCCATTCGCACGGGAGGCACCATGAGGCGCAGCATCGTCGGGGGACTGGCTGCCGCCCTGACGGCCGGTGGCTTGATCGTCTCGGCGCCACCCGCCGGCGCCGGCTGCCTGTACGGCGGGTTGTCCGCCAGTAGGTGTGACGGACCGGTTGGTCCGGACGGCACCTGGCAACGCTGCGTGGTGTTCTACTCCGCCTATGGTGGGGCGGGTTCCCGCGGCGCCACTCGCTGCGACATGATGGGTCCTGACCTGCATCCATGGGGTTTCGAATTCAGTAACCCACCCACGCACATCGACGACTGAGCGCAAATTTCTGCTTGGGCACGGCTGTCTGGCACAATGGGCGGCTGTCCGTCCGCGGCGCGATCACGATCGCGTCCCGGTCATCACACTCGAGGCAAAACCGGATCCGGGCATCCCGCCCCGATCGCTGAATTGCAGCGTGACACACAGGAGAATTCGCTTAACCATGGCTGTGAAGATCAAGCTCACCCGGCTTGGCAAGATCCGCAATCCCCAGTACCGCATCGCCGTCGCCGACGCGCGCACGCGCCGCGACGGTCGCTCCATCGAGGTCATCGGTCGCTACCACCCGAAGGAAGACCCGAGCCTCATCGAGATCAACTCCGAGCGCGCCCAGTACTGGCTGTCCGTGGGCGCTCAGCCCACCGAGCCCGTGCTCAAGCTGCTGAAGATCACCGGCGACTGGCAGAAGTTCAAGGGCCTGCCCGGCGCCGAGGGCCGGTTGAAGGTCGCCCCGCCCAAGCCCAGCAAGCTCGACCTGTTCAACGCCGCGCTGGCCGAGGCCGAGGGCGGTCCCACCACCGAGGCCGCGAAGCCGAAGAAGAAGGCGCCGGCCAAGAAGGCCGCGAAGGCCGCCGAGCCTGAGGCCGCCGCTGAGACCCCCGCCGAGGCCGCAGCTGAGGCCCCCGCCGAGCCCGCCGCTGAGACCCCCGCCGAGGGCGGCGAGCAGGCCGCGCCGAGCACCGAAAGCTGACGGGCGTGAGCACGGTCGTCGTTGACGCGGTGGAGCACCTGGTCCGGGGGATCGTCGACAACCCCGACGACGTCCGGGTGGACATGGTGACCAGCCGCCGAGGCCGCACTGTCGAGGTCCACGTCCATCCCGACGACCTGGGCAAGGTGATCGGCCGTGGCGGGCGCACCGCGACCGCCCTGCGCACGCTGGTCGCCGGCATCGGTGGCCGCGGCATCCGCGTCGACGTGGTGGACACCGACCAGTAGCGCTGATGGAACTCCGTTGGAGTTGACCGTCGGGCGCGTCGCGAAGGCGCACGGGATCGGCGGCGAGGTCGTCGTCGAGATTCGCACCGACGACCCCGCCGCCCGCTTCGCGCCGGGTAACACCTTGCGCGGCAAGGCATCTCGCGGCGGTGGGGAACGCGACTTCGTCGTCGAGAGCGCGCGCGAACACGGCGGGCGGCTGCTGGTGCGGTTGGCCGGGGTGAGCGACCGCGATTCCGCCGACGCGCTGCGCGGCACGGTGTTCGTCGTCGATTCCGCAGACCTGCCCGCCATCGACGAGCCGGACACCTACTACGACCACCAGCTCGAAGGGTTGCACGTGCGCACCGTGGCGGGCCGGGACGTCGGGGTCGTCGCCGAGGTGCTGCACACCGCCGGCGGCGAGCTGCTGGCGGTGCGCCGGGGCGACGGCGGGGAGGTGTTGGTGCCGTTCGTCGGCGCGATCGTCACGTCGGTGTCGCTCGATGACCGGGTCGTGGAGATCGATCCGCCCGAGGGCCTGCTGGATCTGGCATGAGGATCGACGTCGTCAGCATCTTCCCGGCCTTCCTGGATCCGCTGCGGCAATCGTTGCCCGGCAAGGCGATTGGTTCGGGCCTGGTCGACCTGCGGGTGCACGACCTGCGCGGCTGGACGCACGACGTGCACCGCTCGGTCGACGACGCCCCCTACGGCGGTGGCCCCGGGATGGTGATGAAGGCCCCGGTGTGGGGCGAGGCGCTGGACGAAATCTGTTCGGATGCAACGGTTTTGGTGGTCCCGACGCCCGCGGGCCGATTGTTCACGCAGGCCGATGCCCAGCGGTGGAGCGCCGAATCGCACCTGGTGTTCGCGTGCGGTCGCTACGAGGGGATCGACCAGCGGGTGATCGACGACGCCGCCAGGCGGATGCGGGTCGAAGAGGTCTCGATCGGCGACTACGTGCTGCCCGGTGGGGAGTCGGCGGCGGTGGTGATGATCGAGGCCGTGGTGCGCCTGCTCGACGGTGTGCTCGGCAATCCGGCGTCACATCAACAGGATTCGCACTCGCCGGCCCTGGACCGGCTGCTCGAGGGGCCCAGCTATACCCGGCCGCCGAGCTGGCGCGGGCTCGACGTGCCCGAGGTGCTGCTGTCCGGCGACCACGCGCGCGTCGCCGCGTGGCGGCGGGAGGTTTCGCTGCGGCGCACCCGCGAACGGCGCCCGGAGCTCCTGGACCCCTCCGATTAGAGCCCGCGGCGCAGCGGGTCGGTCCGGCCCTCGGGAAATATCGTCTTGACCGCCCGGGTGATGGTGTCGCGGGCGGTGGCGTCGTCCGAGGGCTGCAGGGACTGCACCACCATGATGTAGCGGCGGTCGGCGCCGATCACGCCCGTCGACAGGTGCATCCAGTCGCTGCCGATGCAGCACATCCAGCCCTGCTTGACCGCCACCGGTTCGGCGTACAGACCGTCCGGGATGCCGAAGCGCTGCGGGTAGCCGTCGAGCCCGTTCGGGGTGGACCGGGCCAAATCGTCGACGATGACCTTCGCCTTGTCGGCGGGCAGCCCGCCCGATCCGTCGAGCAGCATCTCGTAGTAGCGGATCAGGTCGGTCATCGAGCTCATGGTGTTCCACCAGCGCCCGTCGCTGGGCGGCGTGGTCGACGCGAGCCCGTAGCGCGCCGCGACCGCCGTGATGATGGCGTTCTCGCCACCCTGACCCCAGAACCTTTCGGCCGCACCGTCGTCGGAGGACTGCAGCATGACGTCCAACGCCTGCCGGTCGTCCGCGCTCAGCGTGGCCTTGCCCTGGGATTCGTGCAGCAGCAGGTCGTCGGCGATGAACAGCTTGGCCACCGACGCGGTGCCGATGACCTGGCCGTTGCCCGTGGAGACCAGCTGGTGGGTGTTGCGGTCGAGGATCGCGACCGACAGCGCGGCCCCGGCGGCGGCGGCCTCGTCGGTGGCCTGCTGCACCCGCGCCTGCAGGCCGACGGGGCCCGGGATCGCCAGTTGCGGCTCCGGCTGCGGCGGCTTGACCGCTTCGAGCATCAGCTGGGCCGCCTGCGGGGCGGGTTGGCGCAGACCGCGGTCTCCGGTGACGTAAACCGGGAAGTTGTAGGCCTTGGCCTGCACTTTTGCCTCGCACCCGGCGGCCACCACCAACGCCACCGCCGCAGTGGCGGTGAACAGCATCAGCGGCCGAACGCGCATTCCTCTCCTCCGACGTGGCTCCGGGCGCCCGAGTGCACAGGCGCTGGGCTCGTCGCGCCACCTGCCCGGCCGTCACGCAGGGCCCGGTAGGGCGTTCTGACCCCAGTCATATGTACCATTCACCAGCGATTTCGGCTCGCTGCGAACCGCCTCGGAAGCTGTGATTTTCGTGGCAACCGCCCTATCTGGCACAATTGACCAGTTGTCTCCAGCGGTTGCCGGCCGGCCGGGCCGCTCCTCGCCTGCTGCGAGATACGCCCAAGTTGCCCCAAACCATCGGCTTGGCGACCGCCCCGAGGGCTGTTGCCGCAGGCCGCGACCGCAAGGAAGTGTCTTCTTACGATGAACCGCCTGGACTTCGTCGACCAAGCGTCGCTGCGCGACGACATCCCGGTTTTTGGCCCGGGCGACACCATCAACGTGCACGTCAAGGTCATCGAGGGCGCCAAGGAGCGCATCCAGGTGTTCAAGGGCGTGGTGATCCGCCGGCAGGGCGGCGGGGTCCGCGAGACCTTCACCGTGCGCAAGGAGAGCTACGGCGTCGGCGTCGAGCGCACCTTCCCGGTGCACTCGCCGAACATCGATCACATCGAGGTGGTGACCCGTGGCGACGTCCGCCGCGCGAAGCTGTACTACCTCCGAGAGCTGCGCGGCAAGAAGGCCAAGATCAAGGAAAAGCGCTGAGCTGGCACGGCCGGGCGGCAGTCCCGGTCGGTTTACCGCGCCACAATCTGCGCTGGCTACTCTGATCTCGTGACCGATCCCACGGACTCGCCTGAGCCCCCGTCCGCCCAGTCAGAGCCGAAGGTCTCCACCCGCATCCCGGACCCGCCCGAGGGCGGGTCCGCGACGGTTCCCGAACCGGGACGTCCGGACGCGCCGGAGCGAACCAAGCGGTCGTCACTGCGCGAAATCGCGCTGCTGGCCGTCATCGCCGTGGCGCTCTACTACGTCATGCTGACGTTCGTGGCGCGGCCCTACCTGATCCCGTCGGAGTCGATGGAGCCCACGCTGCACGGGTGCTCCGGCTGCGTCGGCGACCGGATCATGGTCGACAAGATCACCTATCGCTTCCACCCGCCCGGCCCCGGCGACGTCATCGTCTTCAAGGGGCCGCCGTCGTGGAACCTCGGCTACAAGTCGATCCGGTCCAACAACACCGCGCTGCGGTGGGCGCAGGACGCGCTGTCGTTCATCGGCTTCGTGCCGCCCGACGAGAACGACTTGGTCAAGCGGGTCATCGCGGTGGGCGGACAGACGGTGCAGTGCCGGGCCGACACCGGGCTGACGGTCAACGGCAAGCCGCTCAAGGAGCCCTACCTGGATCCGGCCACGATGATGGCCGACCCGTCGGTGTACCCCTGCCTGGGCAGCGAGTTCGGCCCGGTCACCGTGCCGCAGGGGCGGCTGTGGGTGATGGGCGACAACCGGACGCACTCGGCGGACTCGCGTGCCCACTGCACCAGCGTCCCGGCCGAGGCGCTCAAGGGCGTGTTGTGCACGGGCGACCCGACATCGGGCACCGTGCCGGTGTCGAACGTGATCGGCAAGGCGAGGTTCATCGTGTGGCCGCCCGGGCGATGGGGTGGCGTCTCCTCGGTGAACCCGCAACAGCATCAGTAGCCATGGCCACGACGTGGCCGCCGCGGACGGTGATCCGCAAGTCGTCGGGACTGCGCACGCTGGAGTCGGCGCTGTACCGCAGCGGGCTGGGCCCGGTGGCCGGCGTGGACGAAGTGGGCCGCGGCGCCTGCGCGGGCCCGCTGGTGGTGGCCGCCTGCGTGCTCGGGCCGGGGCGGCTGGAAAGCCTTGCCGCCCTTGATGATTCGAAGAAGCTCACGGAGAGCGCCCGGGAGAGGCTGTTCCCGCTGATCCGTCGTTACGCGCTGGCCTACCACGTGGTGTTCATACCGCCGGCCGAGGTGGACCGCCGCGGCGTGCACGTCGCCAACATCGAAGGCATGCGCCGCGCCGTCGCGGGCCTGCCGCTGCGGCCCGGTTACGTGCTCAGCGACGGGTTCCGGGTGCCCGGGCTGGCGGTGCCGTCACTGCCGGTCATCGGCGGCGACGCGGTGGCGGCCTGCATCGCCGCGGCGAGCGTGCTGGCGAAGGTCAGCCGCGACCGGCTGATGGTCGCCATGGACGCCGACCACCCGGGATACGGCTTCGCCGAACACAAGGGCTACAGCACACCGGCGCACAGCACGGCGCTGACACAGCTCGGCCCCTGCCCCGAACACCGCCATTCGTTCATCAACGTCCGGCGCGTGGCCATAGGGTCAGGGGGATCGGGCAGCCGCGTGGTGGCCGAATGCAAAGGGGACCCTCCGCCCGCGCGTGGCGGATGTCGGTGAGGAAAGATGGGACCAGGATTCCCCGGGCGGAACGCCCGGAAGTGTTTCTCCGAGAAGGACGTCTGAACAGATGAGTGCCGAGGATCTCGAAAAGTACGAAACCGAGATGGAGCTCTCGCTGTACCGCGAATACAAGGACATCGTCGGGCAGTTCAGCTACGTCGTGGAAACCGAGCGGCGCTTCTACCTGGCCAACAGCGTGGAGATGGTGCCCCGCAACGCCGACGGCGAGGTGTATTTCGAGCTGCGCCTGTCCGACGCCTGGGTGTGGGACATGTACCGGCCGGCGCGCTTCGTCAAGCAGGTGCGGGTGGTGACGTTCAAGGACGTCAACATCGAAGAGGTGGAAAAGCCCGAGCTGCGGCTGCCCGAATAGCCGGCGCTAGCCGCCCTCGGGCGGCTGCGTGTCTTCCGCCGTCGGAAGTTCGCCGCGCCTGTCGATGACCTCCCGCGCGACGTCGGCCAGCTTGATGTTGAGCGCCTGGGAATGCCGTCGCAGCAGGTCGAACGCCTGCTCCTCGGTCATGTCGTGGAGCAGCATCAACATGCCGACCGCCTTGCCGATCTCGCGGTTGCTCAGCAGCCCCCGGCGCAGGCTGGTGGCGTCCTCGCCCTTGGCGACCGCGTTGATGGCGACGCTGGCGAACGCCGCCAGCACCGCCGCGCGCCCGGCCGACTCGGCGTCGAACATGTTGGGGGTGTCGCTGAACAGGTTGAGCGCGGCGCCCTTGCGTTTGTCCACCAGCAGCCGGAAGCCCATCGCGCCGCGCACCGGGGTTTCGGCCACCAGGACCTTCGCCAGTCCCGGCCAGAGCGACGGCGTGGTCAGGTCCGGGTCGATCTGCGGGGTTTCCTCCTCGATCGCGTCGATGCAGGGGCCGTCGCCGGACCGTCGTTCCAGCTCGTCGATCTGCTGGGCCAGCCGGTCGCTCGCGCCGACCGTGATGTAGCGGTCGCCGTCGCGCACCAACAGGCTGGCGTGGTCGCACCCGCGGACCACCAGGGTGGCCGCCACGCAGATGGCCGCGTACATCTGACCGGCGTCCGAGCCCTGGTAGATGATCTCGGCCAGGGCGGCGAAAACCGTGCCGGGGTCGGCCTTCTCCCCGCCGGGCGTCGGCCCGCCCGCGACCGTGGATTCATCCCCCATGCTGTGCCTCTTTCCTGCGCCGTGACCAGCCGACCCCTCGTTCGATCGCCGTAGATTATCGGCTTTCGACCGGGGCCTCACACGCTGTTCGGCGCGATTGCGACGAATTCCACGCGTCTTGGCTATCCGCTCGCGGACGCGGGAAACGTCACGAGTTCGTGCCCGCCGCTCGGTGACGTTGCCCACCCGTGGTTTCGTCGGGACCCGGGCGGGAAAAAGCCTTGGGATGGGAATTACCGTCGCGGTGACCGGGCCCACCGGAGAGATCGGCATCTCAGCGGTGACGGCGCTGGAGCGAGAGCCGTCCGTCGACGCCATCATCGGGATGGCGCGCCGTCCATTCGACCCGGCGTCGCGGGGCTGGCTGAAAACCACCTACCAGCGGGGCGACATCCTGGACCGGGAGGCCGTCGACGCCCTGGTGGCACAGGCCGACGTGGTGATCCACCTGGCCTTCATCATCATGGGCTCGCGGGAGGAGAGCGCCCGCATCAACCTCGAGGGCACCCGCAACGTGTTCGAGGCGACGGTCGCCAGTGAGCGGACGCGGCGCCTGGTGTACACGTCGTCGGTGGCCGCATACGGCTACCACGGCGACAACCCCAGCCCCCTGACCGAGGACGTCCCGGCGCGAGGGTCCGAGGAGCACTACTACTCGGCGCAGAAGGCGGCCTGTGAGGCGGCGCTCGGTGAGATCACCAAGGACTCGCCGCTCGAGGTGTTCGTGTTGCGGCCCTGCATCGTGGCCGGGCCCAACGCCACCGTGCTGGCCGACGCGATGCCGTGGAACCAGCTGCCCGGCCCGGTGCGCGCCCTGGTCAAGGCGCTGCCCATTCTGAAGCCGGTCGTCCCGGATCCGGGTTTTCCCTTGCAGCTGGTGCACCACGACGACGTCGCGAGCGCGATCGCGCTGGCGGCCACCGCGCCGGCGCCGCCCGGGGCCTACAACATCGCCGGGGACGGCGTCGTGACGGTGGCCGACGTGGTGCGCGCCCTGGGGGGCCGCCCGGTGCGGGTCCCGGCGGTTGCGGCCGCGGCCGCTTCCGCCGCGCTGTCCCGGGTGCCGCTCGTCCCGTCCATGCTGGAGTGGCTGCACACCGCGCGCACGTCGATGGTCATGGACACCACCAAAGCGCGCACCCAGCTCGGCTGGCGGCCGGTGCACTCCTCGGCCGAGACCCTGACCGCGCTGGCGTCGGCGGTGTGACGGCCCGACAACCGCGGTACCTTGGCTGCGTGAGGCTCCGGCTGCCGGGCGACGGTGAAATCGGCTAGTGCGGCACGTAACTGCGCGCCGGCGGGTGAAGCATCTCACCGCCGGGAAAGCGACCACCCGGCCGGAGACCCTCGCCGTCGAGGAGCCGCTGGAGATCCGGGTCAACGGCGCGGCGGTCACCGTCACCATGCGCACCCCGGGTGCGGATTTCGAACTGGCGCAAGGTTTTCTGCTCACCGAGGGGGTGATCGGGGGCCGCGACGACGTGCAGACCATCCGTTATTGCGGCGGCGCCGTCGACGGCGCGAACACCTATAACGTGCTCGACGTGACGCTGGCCGCCGGGGTGGCGCCGCCGGCGCTCGACGTGACGCGCAACTTCTACACCACATCGTCCTGCGGGGTCTGCGGCAAGGCGTCGCTCGACGCGGTCCGCCTGATCGGCCGCTTCGCGCCAGGGGCCGACACCGCGACCGTCGCGGCGGGCACGCTGGAGGCGATGCCCGCCCAATTGCGTTCGGCTCAAAAGGTTTTCGACAGCACCGGCGGGCTGCACGCCGCGGCGCTGTTCGGCGTCGACGGCACGATGTGGGCGGTCCGCGAGGACGTCGGCAGGCACAACGCGGTCGACAAGGTCATCGGCTGGGCGCTGGAACATCGGCGGGTGCCGCTGGCGGGTTCGGTGTTGCTGGTCAGTGGGCGGGCCTCCTTCGAGTTGACGCAGAAAGCGGTGCTGGCCGGGATTCCGGTGCTCGCCGCCGTGTCCGCGCCGTCGTCCCTGGCGGTCTCGCTGGCCGAGGAGTCGGGGATTACCCTGGTGGCGTTCCTGCGCGAGGACTCGATGAACGTCTACACCAGGGCGGATCGCATCAGCTAGTCGCCTTCGGCCCCGTTGTGCATGGACGCGGCACTGGGGATAACCGATCGTGGCGCGAGTCGCCAAGGCCCGCCTTGTCGGACCGATCGCGCACCGTGGCCGCATGACCACCGAAACACCCATGACCCGGGCGCAGCTGGGGGCGATGGGCGAGGCGCTCGCCGTCGACCACCTGACCCGGATGGGACTGCGCATCCTGCACCGCAACTGGCGCTGCCGCTACGGCGAACTCGACATCATCGCGTGTGACGAGACCGCCCGCACGGCGGTGTTCGTCGAGGTGAAGACCCGCACCGGTGACGGCTATGGCGGGCTGGCGTGCGCGGTCACCGAACGCAAGGTTCGCCGGCTGCGCCGCTTGGCCGCGCTGTGGCTGGCCGGCCAGGACACGCGCTGGGCGGCGCTGCGTATCGACGTGATCCGGGTGCGGGTCGGCCGGCGGCGCACCCCCGAGATCACGCACCTGCAAGGGATCGGCTGATGGCGCTGGGTCGCGCGTTCTCGGTCGCCGTGCGCGGGGTGGACGGACAGATCGTGGAGATCGAAGCCGACATCACCAACGGGCTGCCGGGCGTGCATCTGGTGGGTTTGCCCGACGCGGCGCTGCAGGAGTCCCGCGACCGGGTCCGGGCGGCGGTGAGCAACTGCGGCAACGACTGGCCGATGTCGCGGCTCACGCTCGCGCTGTCCCCGGCGACGCTGCCCAAGATGGGGTCGGTCTACGACATCGCCCTGGCCGCGGCCGTCCTGTCGGCGCAACGGAAAACCCCGTGGGACCGCCTGGAGAAGACGGTGCTGCTGGGCGAGCTGTCGCTGGACGGTCGGGTGCGCCCGGTGCGCGGCGTGCTGCCCGCGGTGCTGGCGGCCAAGCGCGACGGCTGGCCGGCCGTCGTCGTCCCCGCGGAGAACCTGGCCGAGGCCAGCCTGGTCGACGGCATCGACGTCTGGGGGGTGCGCACGCTGCGGCAGCTGCAGCGGTGGCTCGGCGGGTCCGCCGCCTTGGAAGACAGGATCACCACGAGGGCCACGGAGCCGGAGCCCTCGGCGGATCTGGCCGACGTGGTCGGTCAGACGCAGGCGCGGTTCGCGGTGGAAGTGGCCGCGGCCGGGTCGCACCACCTCATGCTCACCGGGCCGCCGGGCATCGGCAAAACGATGCTCGCGCAACGGCTTCCGGGTCTGCTGCCGCCCTTGTCGGAGAGCGAGTCGCTCGAGGTCACCGCCATCCATTCGGTGGCCGGGCTGCTGTCGGGGGACACGCCGTTGATCACCACGCCGCCCTTCGTGGCGCCGCATCACAGCTCGAGCGTGGCCGCGCTCGTCGGCGGCGGTTCGGGCATGGCGCGCCCGGGCGCGGTCAGCCGCGCGCACCGCGGGGTGCTCTTCCTCGACGAGTGCGCCGAGATCAGCGTCCACGCGCTGGAAGCGTTGCGAACCCCGTTGGAGGACGGGGAGATTCGCCTCGCCCGGCGCGACGGGGTGGCGTGTTATCCGGCCCGGTTCCAGCTGGTGATGGCCGCCAACCTGTGCCCGTGCGCGCCCGCCGACCCGCAGGACTGCATGTGCGCGGCGGCGGTCAAGCGCCGCTACCTGGGCAAGCTGTCCGGGCCCCTGATGGACCGGGTGGACCTGCGGGTGGAAATGCACGCGGTGCGCGCGGGCGCGTTCTCGGGTGGCCAAACCGAGTCGACGGCGCAGGTTCGTCACCGCGTGGCGCAGGCCCGCGCGGCGGCGGCCGAGCGGTGGCTACCGCATGGGTTTCGCACCAACGCCGAGGTCAGCGGGGTGCTGTTGCGCCGCAAGTTTCGTCCCGGCACCGCCGCGATGGCCCCGCTGCAACAGGCGCTGGATCGTGGCCTGCTCAGCATTCGGGGCCTGGACCGCACCCTGCGGGTCGCGTGGAGTCTGACCGACCTGGCGGGCGGGGTGGCGCCGGGGCCCGAGGAGGTCGCGGCCGCGCTCAGCTTTCGGCAGCCGGGAGCCCACCGATGAGCGCCGGCCGCCGGTCACCAGTACACCTTCGTCAGCCAGTCGTTGTGGCCGCCCCGCACCGCGATCGCGACGGTCACCAGGATGGCGAACGCCCGCGCGAACTGCGCCATCGCGCGGCCGCCCTCGCCGCGCCGTTCCATGTCGCGCAGCGCGACGGACGCGAGGACGCCGCTCAGGATCGGAATCGGCAGGCCGCACCAGCTGATCAGGCTCAGCGCGAAGGCGGTGATCGCCCACGGGTTCACCGGGCGGGCGGGCGCGGCGAGCCGCGTCGGCGGGCAGATGATCATTGTTCGCTCCTTTCGTCGCCGGCTGCGCGATGGCGAATGGGGGGCCACGACAACACATTCGCGTATGGGGCTCAACGGATTCTTGGTGGATTCTTGGGACCTGGAGCACGGCGATGCTGACCGCGGTCGACGACCCCGCGCTGCGCGCCTGGGCGTACCTGTCCCGGGTGGCCGAGCCGCCCTGCGTCGAGCTCGCCACCCTGGTCCGTCGCGTGGGCGCGGTGGAGGCGGCCGACCGCGTCCGCCGCGGGGACGTGGACGACGAGCTGGCGCGGCACACCGAGGCGAGACGCGAAATCGACTGCGCAGCAGCCGATCTGGAGCTGATCGCCGGGCGCGGGGGGCGGTTGATCACGCCCGACGACGACGAGTGGCCGGTGCTCGCGTTCGCCGCGTTCGCCGGCATCGCGGCGCGCGGCCGCGGTGGGGCGCCGCTGGTGTTGTGGGCGCAGGGCCCGGTCCGGCTCGACGAGGCCGCGCACCGCGCGGCCGCGGTGGTGGGAACCCGGGCCGCGACGGCTTACGGCGAGCGGGTGGCCGACGACCTGGCGGCCGGGCTGGTGCAACGCGACGTGGCCGTCGTCTCCGGCGGCGCCTACGGCATCGACGGCGCCGCGCACCGGGCGGCGCTGGCCGTCGACGGGATCACCGTGGCCGTTCTCGCCGGCGGGCTCGACATTCCGTATCCCAGTGGCCACTCGGCCCTGCTGCATCGCATCGGCCAACACGGGCTGGTCTTCACCGAGTACCCGCCCGGTGTGCGGCCGGCGCGGCACCGATTCCTGACCCGCAACCGCCTGGTGGCCGCCGTGGCCGGGGCCGCGGTGGTGGTGGAAGCGGGCCTGCGCAGCGGCGCGGCCAACACCGCCGCCTGGGCGCGCGCGCTGGGAAGGGTGGTGGCCGCGGTGCCCGGGCCCGTGACCTCATCGGCGTCGGCCGGATGCCACGCTCTGCTGCGTGACGGCGCCGAACTGGTCACCCGGGCCGACCACGTCGTCGAGCTCATCGGCCGCATCGGCGAGCTGGCGGCCGAGGAACCGCGCCCGGCGACGGCGCTCGACGGGCTCGGCGACGCCGAGCGCCGGGTCTACGAGGCGCTGCCGGGCCGCGGCGCCGCCACGGTCGAGCAGCTCGCGGTCGCCTCGGGGCTGGTGCCCGAGCGGGTGCTCGGGCCGCTGGCGATTCTCGAGCTGGCGGGGTTGGTGCGCCGCCAGGAGGGCAGGTGGCGACTTGTCCGGGCCACCGGCGGCCAAGCTGCGGCGACGGCGCGGCTCGTATAGTCGACGGGGGTCGGAGGGAACAGGAGGACAAGTGGCGGGTCGACCTCTGCAACGCTTCGAGGTTGTCGATACCAAGGAACTCACACCGCACATGGTCGCGGTCGTGCTGGGCAGCAAGGACTTCGACGCCTTCGTGCCCACCAAGTTCACCGACTCCTACGTCAAGTTGGCGTTCGTCGCCGACGACGTCGACGTCCAGGCCTTGCCCCAGCCGTTGACCCTGGACAGCTTCGCCGGCCTGCCCCCCGAGAAGCGGCCGTCGGTGCGGACCATGACGGTCCGCCACGTCGACCCGGCGGCCCGCGAGATCACCCTGAACATCGTGGTGCACGGCGAGCACGGCATCGCCGGCCAATGGGCCGCGTCGGCCGAGCCCGGCCAGCGGATCTTCCTGATGGGCCCCGGCGGGGCCTACACGCCCGATCCGGCCGCCGATTGGCACCTGTTCGCCGGTGACGAATCGGCGCTGCCGGCCATCGCCGCGGCGCTGGAAGCGTTGCCCGCCAACGCGGTTGGCAAGGCGTTCATCGAGGTGGCGGGCCAGGAAGACGAGATCCCGTTGACCGCGCCGGAGGCCGTCGAGGTGCACTGGGTGTATCGCGGCGGGCGGGCCGACCTGGTCCCCGAGGACCGCGCCGGCGACCACGCCCCGCTGATCGAGGCCGTCACCACCACGCCGTGGCTGCCCGGACAGGTGCACGTCTTCATCCACGGCGAGGCGCAAAGCGTGATGCACAACCTGCGGCCCTACATCCGCAAGGAGCGCGGCGTGGACGCGAGGTGGGCGTCGTCCATCTCCGGTTACTGGCGCCGCGGGCGCACCGAAGAGACCTTCCGGCAATGGAAGAAGGAACTGGCCGAGGCGGAGGCCGGGACCTCGTAGCGGGTTCGTCGGCCGGACCGCGGGCTGGCATCCTCTACTTCCATGGCGCATTTCGGGGACTACCAGAACGAGATCTACCTGCGCGGGCTGGGCGGGGTGGTGCCCCAGTTCCCGATGGCCTTCGCGGAGCTGGAGGCCAAGGCCGCAACGGCGCTGCCGCCGTCGGTGTGGTCCTACGTGGCGGGCGGCGCCGGCAACGAGCGCACCCAGCGCGCCAATTGCGAGGCCTTTGACCGGTGGGGGCTGATCCCGCGCATGTTCATCGGCGCCGCCGAACGCGACCTGTCCGTCGAGCTGTTCGGCCTGACGCTGCCGGCACCGGTGTTCATGGCGCCCATCGGCGTCATCGGCATCTGCGCCCAAGACGGCCACGGCGACCTGGCCACCGCGCGGGCGGCCGCGGCCACCGGCGTGCCGATGGTCGCCTCCACGCTGACGGTCGACCCGATGGAAGACGTCGCCGCCGCCCTGGGCGAGACCCCGGGGTTCTTCCAGCTGTACACGCCCAACGACCGCGAGATGGCCGCCAGCCTGGTGCAGCGCGCCGAAGCGGCCGGATTCAAGGGCATCGTCGTCACCCTCGACACCTGGGTGACGGGCTGGCGCCCCCGCGACCTGAGCACCTCCAACTTCCCCCAGCTGCGCGGGCACTGCCTGGCCAACTACACCAGCGACCCGGTCTTCCGCGCGGGCCTGTCACGCCCGCCCGAGGAGGATCCGCAGGGCGCCGTGCTGCGCTGGGTGCAGCTCTTCGGCAACGCGCTCACCTGGAATGACCTGCCCTGGCTGCGTTCGCTCACCGACCTGCCGCTGCTCGTCAAAGGCATCTGCCACCCCGACGACGCCCGGCGCGCCAGGGACGGCGGCGTCGACGGCATCTACTGCTCCAACCACGGCGGCCGGCAGGCCAACGGCGGCCTGCCCGCGCTCGACTGCCTGCCGGGCGTGGTCGAGGCGGCCGACGGCCTTCCGGTGTTGTTCGACTCCGGCGTGCGCAGCGGCGCCGACATCATCAAGGCGCTCGCGCTGGGCGCGACCGCGGTGGGCATCGGCCGGCCCTACGCGTACGGGCTGGCGCTCGGCGGGGTCGACGGCGTCGTGCACGTGCTGCGGATGATGCTGGCCGAAGCCGACCTGATCATGGCCGTCGACGGGTATCCCGAGCTGAAAGATCTCACCCCGGACACGATGCGGCGCGTCGACTGAGCCAAACCCGCGGCGCCTGCCAACGTTTCAGCTGTGGAGGCAGTCCTCGAGGAGTTCGACCAGTACCTGGAGCTGCAATGCGGCCGGTCGGCGCACACGCGCCGGGCCTACCTCGGCGACCTGCGCTCGCTGTTCGCTTTCCTCGAGGACCGCGGCGCCGGGCTCGACGGGCTGAGTCTGCTTCTCTTGCGTTCGTGGTTGTCGGCCGCGGCCACGGCCGGCGCGGCCCGCACGACGCTGGCCCGTCGCACCTCGGCGGTCAAGGCGTTCACCGCATGGGCGGTGCGGCGCGGTCTGCTGACGGGCGATCCCGCGGCCCGGCTGCAGGTGCCGAAGGCGCACCGCACCCTGCCGGCGGTACTGCGCCAAGACCAGGCGCTCGACGCGATGGCTGCCGCGAAATCCGGTGCCCAACAAGGGGATCCGATGGCGTTGCGGGACCGGCTGATCGTCGAGATGTTGTACGCCACCGGGATCCGGGTGAGCGAGCTGTGCGGCCTGGACGTCGACGACGTGGACGCCCACCATCGGCTGATCCGGGTGCTCGGCAAGGGCAACAAGCAGCGCACGGTGCCGTTCGGGACGCCGGCCGCCGAGGCGCTGCGCGCCTGGCTGGACGAGGGCCGGCCCGCCCTGGCGACGGCCACCTCGGGGCCGGCCCTAATGCTGGGCGCGCGGGGCCGGCGGCTCGACGTGCGCCAGGCTCGCACCGTTGTCCACCAGACCGTCGCCGCGGTGGACGGCGCACCCGACATGGGGCCGCACGGCCTGCGGCACAGCGCGGCGACGCACCTGCTCGAAGGCGGGGCCGACCTGCGG
This sequence comes from Mycobacterium sp. ACS4054, assembly GCF_001667275.1. Classification (GTDB taxonomy): domain Bacteria; phylum Actinomycetota; class Actinomycetes; order Mycobacteriales; family Mycobacteriaceae; genus Mycobacterium. The sequence goes on along the minus strand of NZ_LZHV01000054.1, from coordinate 63,437 downwards.
GTGGTCCAGGAGTTGCTCGGCCATTCCAGCCTGGCGACCACGCAGCTCTACACCCATGTCGCCGTCTCCCGGCTCCGGGCGGTGCACGATCAGGCGCACCCGCGGGCCTGAGTGTGGGCGCCGACGTCAGCCCCGCAACGGCTTGAGCCGGATCGGCGTCGACTGCACCAGGCCCACCGGATCGACGTAGTGGGCGCCGGACGCCGGACCCCACATCGCGCCCCAGTGCAGGCAAACCGGCGCCGGGCAGCCCGCGTGCCCGGCCTCCAGCGTGCCGATCACGGTCGCCGCGGTCACCGGCTGACCCACCGACACCGCCGCCCGGACCGGCTCGTAGCTGGTCCGCAACCCGCCCGGATGGGCCAGCGACACCACGGGCCGTCCGGCCAGCTGCCCGGCGAACACCACGGTGGCGTCACCGGCGGCGTACACGCGCTGACCAGGCGCGCCGGGCAGGTCGACCCCGCGGTGCCCGGGCTTCCAGTCCGGTGCCGGGGCGTCGAACCCGCGGGCGACTGGCGGGGGAGGCCGCAGCGGCCAATCCAGCCGAGGACCGTCCGCAACCGCCGGCGCCACGCTGAGCACCGCCAGGCACAGCAGCGGCCAGACAACCCGTCGCATCGGCTCAGTTCATCGCCGGGCGGGCCCCCGCACCACTCAGCCCGCCCGGTGCTGTGCAAAACCACCTGCTGAGTCGGTGTAAACTGCTGGTCGCAGCTCGTTCGCGGGCTGACTTCGCGCGTCTGCACCGCGTCTCCCGTACCACTAGGAGTTCGCACCGCGTGCCGAGCGGTCCCCTGACGGGGTTCGGCATCGCAGCAGGCGCCAGGGCCCGGCTTCACCCGACGCCGGGCGACAACCGAAACAAAGGAATGGCATCACCATGGCCGTCGTGACCATGAAACAGCTGCTGGACAGCGGCACCCACTTCGGGCACCAGACCCGGCGCTGGAACCCCAAGATGAAGCGGTTCATCTTCACCGACCGCAACGGCATCTACATCATCGACCTGCAGCAGACGCTGACCTTCATCGACAAGGCGTACGAGTTCGTCAAGGAGACCGTCGCCCACGGGGGGTCGGTGCTGTTCGTCGGCACCAAGAAGCAGGCGCAGGAATCGGTCGCCGCGGAGGCGACCCGCGTCGGCATGCCGTACGTGAACCAGCGCTGGCTGGGCGGCATGCTCACCAACTTCTCGACGGTGCACAAGCGATTGCAGCGCCTCAAGGAACTCGAGGCGATGGAGCAGACCGGCGGCTTCGAGGGTCGCACCAAGAAGGAAATCCTGATGCTGACCCGGGAGAAGAACAAGCTGGAGCGCAGCCTGGGCGGTATCCGCGACATGGCCAAGGTGCCCTCGGCCATCTGGGTCGTCGACACCAACAAGGAGCACATCGCCGTCGGCGAGGCCCGCAAGCTGGGCATCCCGGTCATCGCGATCCTGGACACCAACTGCGACCCCGACGAGGTCGACTACCCGATCCCGGGCAACGACGACGCGATCCGCTCGGCCGCGCTGCTGACCAAGGTGATCGCCTCCGCGGTCGCCGAGGGGTTGCAGGCCCGCGCCGGGGTCGGCCGCGGCGACGGCAAGCCCGAGGCCGAAGCCGCCGAGCCGCTGCCGGAATGGGAGCAGGAACTGCTGGCCTCGGCCGCTGCAACCGCCGCCCCCACCGAAGCCGCTGCGGGCGCACCCGAACCAACCACGGAAGGCTGATATGGCCAACTTCACCGCCGCCGACGTCAAGAAGCTTCGGGAGCTCACCGGCGCCGGCATGCTCGACTGCAAGAACGCCCTGTCCGAGAGCGACGGCGACTTCGACAAGGCCGTCGAGGCGTTGCGCATCAAGGGCGCCAAGGACGTCGGCAAGCGCGCCGAGCGCGCCACGGCCGAGGGTCTGGTCGCGACCAAGGGCGGCGCGCTCATCGAGCTGAACTCCGAGACCGACTTCGTCGCCAAGAACGCCGAGTTCCAGAAGCTCGCCGACGACATCGTCGCCGCGGCCGCCGACTCCAAGGCCACCGACGTCGACGCGCTCAAGTCCGCCACGACCGCTGGCAAGACGGTCGAGCAGGCCATCGCCGACCTGTCGGCGAAGATCGGCGAGAAGCTCGAGCTGCGCCGCGTCGCGTTCTTCGACGGCACCGTCGAGGCCTACCTGCACAAGCGTGCGGCCGACCTGCCGCCGGCCGTCGGTGTGCTGGTGGAATACACCGGTTCCGACGCGGAGGCCGCGCATTCCGTCGCGCTGCAGATCGCCGCGCTCAAGGCGCGCTACCTGTCGCGTGCGGACGTTCCCGAGGACGTGGTGGCCAGCGAGCGCCGCATCGCCGAGGAAACGGCCAAGGCCGAGGGCAAGCCCGAGCAGGCGCTGCCCAAGATCGTCGAGGGCCGGCTGAACGGTTTCTTCAAGGACGCGGTGCTGCTGGAGCAGCCGTCGGTGTCCGACAGCAAGAAGACGGTCAAGGCGCTGCTCGACGAGGCCGGCGTGACCGTCACGCGGTTCGTGCGCTTCGAGGTGGGCCAGGCCTAAGCCCCGCGCCTAGGCGGGTTAGCGTCGATCCATGCGACACGTGCACGCGTTCGGCGACGACGCCCTCGGTGATCTGGACGCGGTCGGCCTCGCCCACGCGATACAAGCCGGCTGGGTCAGCAGGGCGGAGGTGGTCGAGGCCGCCATCGCCCGCACCGAGGCCGTCGACCCGGTGCTCAACGGCCTGGCGTACGCCGCCTTTCAGCAGGCCCGAACGGCGGCGCCGGCGCAGGGCTTCTCGCGGTTTTTTGAAGGCGTGCCCACGTTCCTCAAGGACAACGTCGACATCGCCGGGCAGCCGACGATGCACGGCACCGACGCGTGGACGCCGTGGAACGCCACCTCCGACGGCGAGTTCACCCGCCTGTTCCTGGCCACCGGGCTGGCGCCCGTCGGCAAGACGCAGCTGTCGGAATTCGGTTTCAGCGCGTCGGCCGAGCACCCCCGCCTGGGGCCGGTCCGCAACCCATGGAACACCGATTACAGCGCCGGCGCGTCGTCGTCGGGCTCGGGGGCGTTCGTCGCCGCGGGCGTGGTGCCGATCGCCCACGCCAACGACGGCGGCGGATCGATCCGCATTCCCGCGGCCTGCAACGGCCTCGTGGGCCTCAAGCCGTCCCGCGGGCGGCTGCCGCTGGACCCGCACCTGCGCCGGATGCCGGTGGGCATCGTCGCCAACGGTGTCCTGACCCGGTCGGTGCGCGACACCGCGGCGTTCTACCGCGAGGCCGAACGCATTTGGCGCAACCCGAACCTGGCGCCGATCGGCGACGTCACCGGCCCGGGCAGGCAGCGGTTGCGGATCGCGGTCGTGACCCGCTCGGTCCAGCGCGAATGCAGCCCCCAGGTGCGGGAGCTGACGCTGAAATCGGCCGGGCTGCTCGAGGAGTTGGGCCACCGCGTCGAGCACCTCGACGAGCCCCCGGTGCCGGCCAGCTTCGTCGACGATTTCGTCCTGTACTGGGGATTTTTGGCGCTGGCCCAGGTGCGCAGCGGGCGGCACCTGTTCGGCAAGACCTTCGACCGCACCCGGTTGGACAGCCTCACGCTCGGCCTGGAACGGCACACCGCCCGCAACCTGCACCGGCTCCCGCTGGCGATCATGCGGCTGCGCCGGATTCGCCGGCGCACCTCGCGGCTGTTCGGCACCTACGATGCGGTGCTGACCCCGACGCTCGCCGAAGAGACGCCGCGGATCGGGTATCTCGCCCCCACCGACTACCGCCAGGTGATGGACCGGCTGACCGACTGGGTCGCGTTCACGCCGCTGCAGAATGTCACCGGCGAACCGGCGCTCTCGCTTCCGCTGGAGCAGTCAGAAGACGGCATGCCGGTGGGCATGATGCTCTCCGCCGACCTCGGCCAGGAGGCGCTGCTGCTCGAGCTGGCCTACGAACTCGAGCAGGCGCGGCCTTGGGCCCGAATCCAGGCGGCGTGATCAGCCGTCGGAGCCGAGCTTGTCGAGCATCCGCTTGAATTCGCGCTGCTGAGGTTCGGTCAGCTTGGCCAGGATGCGGGCGTCGGCGGTGCGCACCGCGCCCTCCGCCCGCTTCAGCAACGCGCGGCCCTGGCCGGTCAGCGTGGCGGGCAGCGCGCGACCGCTGGACACCGATGTCGGACGCTCCACGGCGCCAATGTCTTCCAGCTTGCGCAACACCGTGTTCATCGCTTGCGGCGTGACACTCGCCTGCCGGGACAATTCGGCGCTGGACATGCCCGGAGCTATGGAAAGCATTCGCATGCAGACGAATTCGGGCAGGGTCAGCCCGAGCGGGCCCAACACGGCGGAAACCTCGGGTCGCAGCAAACTCGCCACCCGGTACAGCAGGTAACCGAGCGGGGCGTCTTCGGCCTGAACCATGTCAACCATATTGACATACTTTGCGCGATCAACGGGACCTTCGGCGCACAAAGTCCTGATTGCCGGCCCGGCAGAGGGGTAACCCAAGTCCTTATGCCCAAGACGACGAAAGGCGGCAAGCCGAAGAAAGACGAATTGCCGAGCACTTTGCGGCGTTCCAACGCCAAAGCGCAACGCACGTTCGCCAAGACGCACGACGCGGCCGCCGACGAATACGGCAGCGAAGAGCGCGCCCACCGGGTGGCCTATTCGGCCCTCAAGCACAGCTTCGAAAAGGTCGGCGACCATTGGGAGCCCAAGGCGAAGAAGGGCCCGTCCGACGAGCGCGCCGAGAGCGGTGGCCCACGCGCCTCGGGCGAGACCGCCGAGGGCGTGGACGCGAACGCCAGCAAGCAACACCTGCTCGACCTCGCCCGGCGGCTCGACATCAGGGGCCGGTCGACGATGAGCAAGGCGGAACTGGTCGACGCGATCAAGAAGCACAACCGCAGGGTGCGCGGCCGCTGAGAAACGTGTCCTGCGACTCGTTTAGACCAAGGGTCACCGGGCATCCCGACAGCCATGGTTGCGTCCACTACCCCCAGTCAGTTGCGCCAGTGCCTCAACGATGTGGACTTCCCGGCGAACAAGCAGGACCTGCTTGACGCCGCGGGCCGTAACGGCTGCAACGACGACATGATCCGCGCGCTGCGGGGCATTCCGCCCGAGACCTACAACAACGCCGCCCAGGTGGCCGCGTCGGTCACCATCGCCGACGATCGCGACACCCAGGACGGGGACAGGGCCGCGGCGCGTCGCACCCACACCAAGCCGGGCCTGGCCGAAAGCGCGAAGGACATTGGAGTCCAGAGCCCCATCGTCGAAGAACTCGGCGAGAACCGCGGCTCCTAACAGCTTGTCGCGCTAAAGAATTGGCCGGCCTCCGGTCACCGCCACCCGGGCGCCGGAGATGTAGCTGGCGTCGTCGCAGGCCAGCAGCACATAGACGGGGGCGAGCTCGGCGGGTTGTCCGGCGCGTCCCAGCGGCGTGTTGTCGCCGAACGATTCGACGCTGTCCGGCGGCATGGTCGAGGGGATCAGGGGCGTCCATATCGGACCGGGGGCCACGCTGTTCACCCGAATTCCCTTTTCGCCCAACAGCTGAGCGAGGCTGGCCGAGAAGTTCGCGATCGCCGCCTTGGTCGCCGCGTACGGCGCAAGGGTGGGATTGGGCGTATCCGAGTTGACCGACGAACTGCCGATGATCGACGAGCCTGCGCCCATGTGCGGCACGGCCGCCTTGGCGAGGTGGAAGTAAGCACCGACGTTTAGCCGGAACGTGTAATCCCATTCCTCGTCGGTGATTTCGTCCAGGCTCTTGTGCATCATCTGGTAGGCGGCGTTGTTGACCAGGATGTCGATGCCGCCGAGTTCCTGGACGGCGCGATCGACCACGGCGCGGCAGTGCGCCGCATCCGACAGGTCCCCGGGCATCAGCACGCACTTGCGCCCCGCGTCCTCCACGTAGCGGGCGACGTCGCGGGCGTCGTCGTCCTCGTTGAGATAGGAGATCAGCACGTCGGCGCCCTCGCGCGCGAACGCGATCGCGACCGCGCGGCCGATGCCGCTGTCGCCGCCGGTGATGATCGCCCGCTTGCCCGCGAGTTTTCCCGAGCCCTGGTAAGTGTTTTCGCCGCAATCGGGAACCGGCGTCATCTTCGCCTGCACACCCGGGGCGGTTTGTTGCTGAGGCGCAAAGCCCATCGGTTTCCCCTTATTCGTGATCGAGAAATATTGCCGGCAATCGCGCGCGGTTACCGTTCGCTTGGACCCGCGGTGGGAACGTCGGGATCGTCGTCGGCCGGCGGTTCGGGGTCGCGCCATTCTTCGGCGCGGTTCGACCGGTTACCGCGCAGCGTGCCCTCCAATTCGTGCTTGAGTTCCTCGTCCTCCCGCGGACTGTGCTTCGAGCTGCCGCGTTCCATGACGGCCCCTTTCGTCCTCGTCGCCTTCGCCTGGCTCCGACTACCCGCCAGGGCTGGGGCTAATCGCTCGTCCCGGGGGTCGCGGTGGCCGGCGGCGCGTCGATGCGGCGACGTGAATAGCGATACGGATGTAAATAACTGATGCGAAAGGTGCTGTCCAACAAAACAACCGCGTTCCGGCAGCTAACGGCCCGAAAATTGCGAATTTAAGCGAACGCACATGTTTAAAGCGGACGGCTAATGGATATGTGCCGCCTAGTGCGTATTGCCCTTACGGGGGGCGATTGTTCGACACGAAAGGAATGAGCAATGAAGGTCAGCAAGACGGCCGTCAAGACCGCTGCAGCTGCCGGGGGTATCGCGGTGGCAAGCGTTTTCGCCGCGGCGACGGCGTCCGCCGCACCGCCCAACATCCAGGGTTTCGGCACCAGCGAGCAACTCGTCGACGGGCCGCTGGTCACCAACTACACGGTCAGCAACCTGCAGCCGAGCAACGTCGCCATCCCGGGGTACACGCCCAAGGGAACGCTCTACCAGGCTGACGTCACCGCTCGGTCGGACGGCGGGCTGGTGACCCCGATGGTCAACGACTTCATCGCGCGCGGCCCCAACGGCCAGAACTACCGCGTGATCGACAAGGTGGGGGTGCCGAACGGCCTGAACCCCGCGCCCATCCCGCAGGGCAGCGAGTCCACCGGGACGCTGTACTTCGACGTGACCGGCGCGCCCCCGAACGGCGTCGTCTACAACGACGGATTGCAGGACATCCTGATGTGGACGTCGAACGTGCCGAGCGCCGCTGCGCCGGGGGCCCCGAGCCCCAGCCCGAGCCCCGCGCCCGGTGCTCCGCCCAGCCCGACACACACCTAATCCGGCTTGCGGAAAAGCTCCCCGCGTCGCGTGCGACGCGGGGAGGTCCGCTTTTAAGGGCCCGGGTGTTGCATCGTGTGGGCGCGAATCGGGTACCCGGCAGCCATGAGTAATCCCGATCACAGGCCGGCCGCCGTCCGCAAGCAGGCGCAACGGAACGTGGAGCGAGCGCGTTCGACCATGGAGGAGAAGCGCAGCGATCAGCGGGGCGGGGTCAGCGGCTGGGTCGCCGAGCGCGCGGGCAGGTGGGACCTCAGCGGGCAGGACGAGAAGACCCTGCAGCGGCAGAAGTATCTGTGGAATGTGCTGGTGGACTACTGGTTTCGCATGGAAATCGACGGTTGGGAGAACATTCCGGAACCGCCTGCGTTGCTGATCGGGATCCACTCCGGCGCTCCCTTCGTGTGGGATGCCTGGACCGTCGGCCTGCAATGGTGGCGGCGGTTTGGGCAGGAACGCCCGCTGCACGGCACCGCTCACGACGCGTTGATGGCGATCCCGATGATCGGCCGGTATTTCCGCTCGATGGGTGTGCTGCCGGCCGCCCCCGACGCGATCGCCACCGCCTTGGCCGAAGGGCGGGACGTGGCGCTGTGGCCCGGCGGGGAGGTGGACTCGCTGCGCCCGTGGACCGAGCGTGACCAGGCCAACCTGGCGGGCCGAAAAGGCTTCGTGAAGATGGCGATTCGGGCCGGCGTGCCGATCGTGCCGATCGCCACGGTCGGCGGCGGCGACGCCATGCCGGTGCTGATCCGCGGCGACAAGCTGTCGAAAGCCCTACAGCTGGACCGCCTGCTTCGCCTCAAGGTGTTCCCCCTGGCGGTTTCCCTGCCGTGGGGGATCGCCCCGGCGGCGCTGCCGCAGCTGCCGCTGCCGGCCAAGATCAGGACCCGGTTCATGCCTCCCGTAGAGCTCGACCACGATCCGGCGCGCGCGGAGGACGAGGCCTACATCGACCGCAAGTACAACGAGGTCCAGGACGCCATTCAGGACGGAATGGACGCGCTCGCGCGCAAGCGCGCCTTCCCGCTGTTCGGCTGAAAGCCGTACTGCCACAAGAAGATCAACTCGCGGGTGTCAACCCCGGCTCGGGCGCCGGCTGAGTCGTCGCCCCCGCCGGCGTCGGCGCCGCCTCGCTGACGATCCATTCCGAATGCGGGGGAGTCGCCGCCTGGTAACCGACGCCCCGGACGGTGCCGATCATCGACTGGTGCTCGGCACCGAGCTTGGCGCGCAGCCGCCGGACGTGAACGTCGACGGAACGGACCCGGCCGTTGCACTCATAGCCCCACGCCTCGTGCATCAGGCGGGTGCGGGTGAACGGCCGGCCGGCGTGCTCCACCAGGAAACTCAGCAGCTTGAACTCGGTCAGCGTCAGACCCAGGTCCTTGCCCTCCAGCGATCCGGTGAAACTCGTCGGGTGCAACAGCAAGGGCCCGTATCTCAGGCTGCCGTCGACGGCGCTGCGCCGGTGGGCGATAGCGCGCCCCAGCCGCTCCTGCAGCTCGTCCGCGTCGGCGCCGGGGGCCACGACATCGTCGACGGTCCAGTCTTCGCCGACGGCCACGTCGCCGGCCGGTGCCACCACCGCCACCACCGCGGTGGCGGGAGCGTCCGTCGTCAGCCGACGGCACGCGGTCTGGGCCGCCTCGGCGTCGCCACGAGCGTCGACTATCGCCACGTCCCCGCAATTGGCCGGCCCGTGCCCGTCACCGGTGAGCGGTGCGCGCCGCATGGTCCGCACGAACGAATTCAGGTGCGGCAGAACGCGATCGAAGTCGTCCGCGTCGGTCAGCAACAGCACGTCCAAACGACATCTCCGAAATCTGTGGTTCTGCCAGCGCAGCGCTGAATACCCGCTCGTCGGGAAACTATGCAAAGCCCCCAAAAAGGTCGATGGGCCCGGTCCGTGTGCACAGACCGAGCCCATCCTCCCAGCAAGCTACTGATTGGCCTTCTGGCGCTCCTCAGCCGCCTCGGCGCCGCCTCGCGCCGCCTCGGCCTCGGCTTCCTTCTTCGCCGCGTCGCGCTGTGCTTCCGCCTTGTCCTGCTGGGCCTGGCCCTCGCGGGTGAGGTCGTCACGACCCGCCACCGCGCCAACGGCCTCCTTCGCCTTGCCCTTGACGTCCTCGACGACGCCCTTGACGGCTTCAGCAGGTCCCGAGTTGTTGTCCGCCATGGATCAGTTCCTCCTAGTAGGCGTACTTTTGAGCGATCCGCCGGCCGCCACGCGGCCGGTCCGGTCCTACGGCGAGGCCGGCCCTTGTTTCTCAAGACCGAAAATTCCCACCGCGATGCTGCGGATTCCCCCAGTCGCCCATCGCTCAAACATCCGTGGTCCGACGAGGGTCCGCCGCCGGTGTCACCTGCGCCGATAGCCGCGAAAAGCCGCCGGGATCGCCAACTCTGCGCATAACGCACCCCACCGGCACCGCGTTGTGCTGCGATGAGGCAGGATGTGAAATGCCGTTCCGGATGAGCTCACGCCGGGATGGCACTCTCATGCGAGGAGCCTGATGACGGAGTCCAGGGAGCCCACGGCGCCGGAGAATGGATCAGTTGCCGGGCAGCCGCGAACGCGGCCCAAGTACTCCAGGGTCTTGCTGAAGCTGGGCGGCGAAATGTTCGGCGGCGGCCAGGTCGGGCTGGATCCCGACGTCGTGGCGCGGGTGGCCCGCCAGATCGCCGAGGTGGTCCGCGACGGTGTTCAGGTCGCGGTCGTCATCGGCGGCGGCAACTTCTTCCGCGGCGCGCAGCTGCAGCAGCGCGGCATGGAACGCACCCGTTCGGACTACATGGGCATGCTCGGCACCGTGATGAACAGCCTGGCGCTGCAGGACTTTCTGGAAAAGGAAGGCATCGTCACGCGCGTGCAGACCGCGATCACCATGGGTCAGGTCGCCGAGCCCTACCTACCGCTGCGGGCCGTTCGCCACCTGGAGAAGGGCAGGGTGGTGATCTTCGGGGCCGGCATGGGGCTGCCGTACTTCTCCACCGACACCACGGCCGCGCAGCGGGCGCTGGAGATCGGCGCGGAGGTGGTCCTGATGGCCAAGGCGGTGGACGGGGTGTTCTCGGCGGACCCGCGGGTGAATCCGCAGGCCGAGCTGATCGCCGCGATCAGTCACCGCGAGGTGATCGACCGGGGGCTGCGAGTGGCCGATGCCACGGCGTTCAGCCTGTGCATGGACAATGGCATGCCGATCCTGGTGTTCAACCTGCTGACCAATGGCAATATCGCCCGCGCGGTCGCCGGTGAGAAAATCGGGACACTGGTCACCACCTGAGGGGAAGTGCGAAGAAATGATTGACGAGGCTCTCTTCGACGCTGAAGAGAAAATGGAGAAGGCCGTAGCGGTGGCCCGTGACGACTTGTCAACCATTCGGACCGGCCGCGCCAACCCGGGCATGTTCTCCCGGATCGCCATCGACTACTACGGCGCCACCACCCCCATCACGCAGCTGGCCAGCATCAACGTGCCCGAGGCGCGGCTTGTCGTCATCAAGCCCTACGAGGCCAGCCAGCTGGGCGCCATCGAAACGGCGATCCGCAACTCCGATCTTGGCGTCAACCCCACCAACGACGGCACCCTGATCCGGGTGGCCGTGCCGCAGCTCACCGAGGAACGACGCCGCGAGCTGGTCAAGCAGGCCAAGGGCAAGGGCGAGGACGCCAAGGTTTCGGTGCGCAACATCCGCCGCAAGGCGATGGAGGAGCTGCACCGCATCCGCAAGGATGGCGAGGCGGGCGAGGACGAGGTCGGTCGGGCGGAGAAGGACCTCGACAAGACCACCCACCAGTACATCACCCAGATCGAAGACCTGGTCAAGCACAAAGAAGGCGAGCTGCTGGAGGTCTAGCGGCCCCCAGTAGCTGAGTTCACCCAGGTCCGTGGCAACCACCGGCGCAGCCAGCCCGCCCGACGAGCCGGCGCCTGAGGCCGAGGAAACCACCTCGCCGCCGGCCGAGAAGACGTCCCGGGCGGGACGCGACCTGCGCGCCGCCATCGCCGTGGGCGCCGGCATCGGCGGCGTCCTCATCGTGACGCTGGTGTTCGCGCCGCGCTTCTGGGTGGCCATCGTCGCGATCGCCATCCCGGTCGCCACCCACGAGGTGGTGCGGCGCCTGCGCGAGGCCGGCTACGTCATCCCGCTGGTCCCGCTGCTGATCGGCGGTCAGGCCACCGTCTGGCTGACGTGGCCGTACCACGCCGCCGGCGCCCTAGGCGGTTTCGGCGCCACCGTGGTGGTCTGCAACGTCTGGCGGCTGTTCATGCAGGACAACCGCAAACGGCCCGAGCCGTTCGCCGGGTCGCCGTCGGCCAACTACCTGCGCGACGCCTCCGCGACCGTGTTCCTGGCCGCCTGGGTGCCGCTGTTCGCCTCGTTCGGCGTCCTGCTGGTCTACCCGCAGGACGGCGCGGGCCGGGTCTTTTGCCTGATGGTTACCGTCGTCGCCTCCGACGTGGGCGGCTACGCGGTGGGCGTGCTGCTCGGCAAGCACCCGATGGTTCCGGCGATCAGCCCGAAGAAATCCTGGGAGGGGTTCGCCGGTTCGCTCTTCTTCGGCATCACCGCGGCGATCCTGACCGCGACGTTCCTGGCGGGCAAACCGCCCTGGATCGGCGCGCTGCTGGGTGTCGTGCTGGTCCTCACCTGCACGCTGGGGGATCTGGTCGAGTCACAGATCAAGCGCGACCTGGGCATCAAGGACATGGGCCGGCTGCTGCCCGGCCACGGCGGCCTGATGGACCGGCTCGACGGCGTGCTCCCGTCGGCGGTCGCCGCGTGGATCGTCCTGACGCTTCTTTCCTAGGTTTTCCGGGCAGCCCCGAGGTGGCCGATACTGGACGGGTCATGGTCCAGCAACTGGTCTTCACCGAACCCCGCCCCAGCAGGCCGCCGCGGCACCTGGCCGACCTCGACGCCGCCGGCCGTGCGTCGGCCGTCGCCGAGCTGGGCCTGCCCGCGTTCCGCGCCAAGCAGCTCGCGCATCAGTACTACGGCCGGCTGATCGCCGATCCGCGCGAGATGACCGACCTGCCGGCGGCCGTGCGCGACCGGATCGCCGAGGCGATGTTCCCGCGCCTGCTCACGTCGGCCGCCGAGGTGACGTGCGACGCGGGCGAGACCCGAAAGACGTTGTGGCGCGGCACCGATGGGACGACGTTCGAGTCGGTGCTGATGCGCTACCCGCAGCGCAACACCGTGTGCATCTCGTCGCAGGCCGGCTGCGGCATGGCCTGCCCGTTCTGCGCGACCGGGCAGGGCGGGCTGACCCGCAACCTGTCCACCGCGGAGATCCTGGAGCAGGTCCGGTCCGCGGCCGTCGCCCTGCGCGACGACTTCGGCGATCGGCTGTCCAACGTCGTGTTCATGGGCATGGGGGAGCCGCTGGCCAACTACGCCCGGGTGCTGGCCGCGGTGCGGGGCATCACCGAACCGCCGCCGCACGGCTTCGGCATCTCGGCCCGCTCGGTCACCGTCTCGACGGTCGGCCTGGCGCCGGCCATCCGCAAACTCGCCGACGAACGGCTCGGGGTGACGCTGGCGCTGTCGTTGCACGCGCCCGACGACGAACTGCGCGACACCCTCGTGCCGGTCAACAACCGATGGAAGATCGCCGAGGCGCTCGACGCCGCCCGCTACTACGCCGACGTCACGGGCCGCCGGGTTTCGGTGGAGTACGCGTTGATCCGCGACGTCAACGACCAGCCGTGGCGGGCCGACCTGCTGGGCAAACGGCTGCACCGGGCACTCGGCCCGCTGGTGCACGTGAACCTGATTCCGCTCAACCCGACCCCCGGCAGCGCGTGGGACGCCAGCCCCAAGCCGGTGGAGCGGGAGTTCGTGCGGCGGGTGCGGGCGCAGGGCGTCTCATGCACAGTGCGGGACACCCGCGGGCGCGAGATCAGTGCCGCCTGCGGACAGCTGGCCGCCGAAGGCCGACAGCTGGCCGCCGAAGGCCGGCAACTGGCCGCCGAGAGCTGAACCGGGACGGCGTCCCCCACGTCTAACAGGCATAGACCAGCAAACGAGGTGACGCCATGATTGTTCGGTTCCTGACCCCACTCCGGCTTGTGGCCGCGGCGCTTTTCGCCGCCGCCTTGATATTCGGGCTCGGCGACGCGCCGCGCTCCGCCGCCGCCGACGACCGTCTGCAATTCACGGGCACGACCCTGAGCGGTGCGCCGTTCAACGGCGCCAGCCTGCAGGGCAAGCCCGCGGTGTTGTGGTTCTGGACGCCGTGGTGCCCGTTCTGCAACGCCGAGGCGCCGGGCGTGAGCCAGGTGGCCGCGGCCAATCCCGGCGTCACGTTCGTGGGCGTCGCGGCCCACTCGGACGTCGCGGCAATGCAGAACTTCGTCGCCAAGTACAACCTGAACTTCACCAACCTCAACGACACCGACGGCGCGATCTGGGCCCGGTACAACGTCCCCTGGCAGCCCGCCTACGTGTTCTACCGCGCGGACGGCAGCTCGACGTTCGTGAACAATCCGACCTCGGCGATGCCGCAGCAGGAGTTGTCTGACCGGGTCGCCGCGCTGAGGTCCTGATGGATCGGGGTCTCATCGGCCTGGCCTTCGCGGCCGGGCTGGTGGCGGCCCTGAACCCGTGCGGGTTTGCCATGCTGCCCGCCTACCTCCTGCTGGTGGTGCGCGGGCCGCGGACGGGGGTGGCCGCGGCCGGGCGGGCCCTGGCGGCCACCGCGGTCATGGCGCTCGGCTTCCTGACGGTCTTCGGCCTGTTCGGCACGCTGACCGTCTCGGCCGCCGGCGCGGTCCAGCGATACGTGCCGTACGCCACGGTCATCGTCGGCGTCGCGCTCGTCGCGCTGGGCGGGTGGCTGCTGTCGGGCCGCGGGCTGGCGGCGCTCACCCCGCGGCCGGTGGTGGATCGCTGGGCGCCCACGGTCCGCCTGAGCTCCATGTACTCCTACGGCGTCAGCTACGCGATCGCCTCGCTGTCGTGCACCGTCGGCCCGTTTCTGGCGGTCACGGCGGCGGGCCTGCGGGGCGGGTCGATCGTCACGGCGGTGGCGATCTACCTCGCCTACATCGGGGGACTGACCTCGGTCGTCGGCGTCCTCGCCGTCGCCGCGGCGACCGCGAGCTCGGCGATGGCCGACCGCCTGCGGCGCGTCCTGCCGTTCGTCGACCGGATCGGTGGCGCCGTGCTGATGCTGGTCGGCCTGTACGTCGCCTATTACGGCGCCTACGAGGTGCGCCTGCTGGGCGCGAACGCCGACCCGCGGGATGCGGTGATCACCGCGGCCGGGCGCCTACAGGGGACGCTGGCCGGCTGGGTGCACCAACACGGGATGTGGCCATGGGCGCTGGCCGCGGTCGCGCTGACGGTCGTCGTCATCGGCGGCACGTGGTACCGCCGGACCCGCGCCGGGGCGGCGGCGCTACCTGATCCAGCCGCGCCGGCGGCCCCACAGGTCGCGGACCAGGGCGACCAGCACCAGCGTGGCGAACCCGATCAGGAACCAGTTCTCGATGTGGCCGACGTGGTTGCCGCGCAGCATCGCCAGCAGGAACACGATGATGACCAGGCCGGTGATGTGCCAGGTGCGGTGATTGATCCTGCTCCAACCCCACTTCGCCGACGGCACCTCGACGGCGTCGACGCCGGTGAACTGTTCCACCTCGGTACTGGCCACGGTGAATCCCCTTCGTGATCGGCTGGTAGGAGAGATTCTGGCACACCGGTCGCGGGACCGAGCGGGCACAATGAGTGAGTGACAACCGCGACACCCGAGGGCCGCCTGCGCGTGCTGGTGCTGGGCAGCACCGGTTCGATCGGTACCCAGGCGCTGGAGGTGATAGCGGCCCATCCGGACCGCTTCGAGGTCGTCGGCCTGGCCGCGGGGGGCGCGAACCTGGGCACCCTGCTGCGGCAGCGCGAGCAGACCGGGGTCACCAACATCGCCGTCGCCGACGAACGCGCGGCACAGATCGCCGACGTCCCCTACCGCGGTTCCGACGCGGTGACCCGCCTGGTCGAAGACACCGAGGCCGACGTCGTCCTCAACGCGCTGGTGGGGGCGCTGGGCCTGCGGCCGACGCTGGCCGCGCTGGAATCGGGCGCCCGGCTCGCGCTGGCCAACAAGGAATCGCTGGTCGCCGGCGGACCGCTGGTTGTGCAGGCGGCGCGACCGGGCCAGATCGTGCCGGTCGACTCCGAGCACTCCGCGCTGGCCCAGTGCCTGCGCGGCGGCGCTCCCGACGAGGTCGCCAAGCTGGTGCTGACCGCGTCGGGGGGGCCGTTTCGCGGCAGGACCGCCGCGCAGTTGGAGGGCGTCACCCCCGAACAGGCCGGCGCCCACCCGACCTGGTCGATGGGCCCGATGAACACCCTGAACTCGGCCTCGCTGGTCAACAAGGGCCTCGAGCTCATCGAAACCCACCTGCTGTTCGGCATCCCGTACGACCGCATCGAGGTCGTGGTGCACCCGCAGTCGATTGTTCATTCGATGGTCACCTTCGTCGACGGCTCGACGATCGCCCAGGCCAGCCCGCCGGACATGAAGTTGCCCATCTCGCTGGCGCTCGGCTGGCCGGCCCGGGTGCCCGGGGTGGCCGCGGCCTGCGACTTCAGCACCGCCGCTAGCTGGGACTTCGAGCCGCTGGACAGCGAGGTTTTCCCCGCCGTCGAGCTGGCCCGCTACGCCGGCCAGACCGGCGGCTGCATGACCGCGGTGTACAACGCGGCCAACGAAGAAGCCGCGGCGGCGTTCCTCGAGGGCCGGGTGGGATTCCCCGAGATCGTGAAAACCATCGCCGACGTGCTGCACGCCGCAGACCAATGGGCGGTTTCACCCGCTAACGTGGATGAGGTACTAGACGCGCAGCGCTGGGCTAGGGAAAACGCCAGGCGCCGAATCGATCGAGTCGCACACGCACGGCCCACCCAGGCCCCCGTCAACGCCTCCGGAATGGTGTGAGAAAGGTCCTGCAGTCGGAGATGATGTTCGTTATCGGCATTGTGCTGTTCGCCCTCGCCATCCTGATCTCGGTGGCGCTACACGAGTGCGGCCACATGTGGGTCGCCCGCGCCACCGGCATGAAGGTCCGCCGCTATTTCGTCGGGTTCGGGCCCACGCTGTGGTCGACGCGGCGTGGGGAGACCGAGTACGGCCTCAAGGCCGTGCCGTTGGGCGGCTTCTGCGACATCGCCGGGATGACCTCGGTGGAGGAGCTGGCCCCCGACGAAACCGAACGGGCCATGTTCAAGCAGGACGTCTGGAAGCGCGTCGCGGTGCTGTTCGCCGGTCCGGCCATGAACTTCGTCATCTGCCTGGTCCTGATCTATGGCATCGCACTGGTCTGGGGGCTGCCGAACCTGCACCCGCCGACCCGGGCGGTGATTGGTGAAACCGCTTGCGTCGCACCGGAAGTGGCGCCCGGCAAGATCGCGGACTGCACCGGCCCCGGCCCGGCCGCGCTGGCCGGGATCCGCGCCGGCGACGTCGTCGTCAAGGTCGGCGACACCCCGGTCTCCACCTTCGAGGACATGGCCGCGGCGATCCGCAAGCTGCACGGCACCGTTCCGGTCGTCGTCGAGCGGGGCGGCAACACCATCACCACCTACGTCGACGTGACGCCCACCCAACGCTTCGTGACCAACGGCGCCAACGCCCAGGGCGGTCAGCCGGCGCCCGCGACGGTCGGCGCCATCGGCGTCGCCGCGGTCAAGCTCGCGCCCACCCACTACGGCGTCCTGTCCGCGGTGCCCGGCACCCTCGCGTTCGCGGGGGACCTGACCGGCGAGGTCGGCAAGGCGCTGGTCACCATCCCGACGAAGGTCGGCGCCCTGGTGCACGCCATCGGCGGCGGGCAGCGCGACCCGCAGACCCCGATGAGCGTGGTGGGCGCCAGCATCATCGGCGGCGACACCGTCGACCATGGGCTGTGGGTGGCGTTCTGGTTCTTCCTGGCCCAGCTGAACCTCATCCTGGGCGCGATCAACCTGGTGCCGCTGCTGCCGTTCGACGGCGGCCACATCGCCATCGCCGTGTTCGAAAAGATCCGCAACCTGGTCAGGTCGGCCCGCGGCAAGGTCGCGGCCGCACCGGTGAACTACCTCAAGCTGATGCCGGCCACCTACGTGGTGCTGGTGTTCGTGGTCGGCTACATGTTGCTGACCGTGACCGCTGATCTGGTCAACCCCATCAGGCTCTTCCAGTAATCGACGTGAAGGAACGAAAGTGACCATTGGCCTGGGCATGCCGGACGCTCCGGCGCCCACGCTCGCCCCCCGGCGCAAGACGCGCCAACTCATGGTCCGCGACGTCGGGGTGGGCAGCGACTATCCGATCTCGGTGCAGTCGATGTGCACCACCAAAACCCACGACGTCAACGCGACCCTGCAGCAGATCGCCGAGCTGACCGCCGCCGGCTGCGACATCGTCCGGGTGGCGTGCCCGCGCCAGGAGGACGCCGACGCGCTCTCCGAGATCGCCAAGCACAGCAACATCCCGGTGATCGCCGACATCCACTTCCAGCCGAAGTACATCTTTGCGGCCATCGACGCCGGCTGCGCGGCGGTGCGGGTGAACCCCGGCAACATCAAGGAGTTCGACGGCCGGGTGGGCGAGGTGGCCAAGGCGGCCGCCGCGGCGGGCATCCCGATCCGCATCGGCGTCAACGCCGGCTCGCTGGACAAGCGCTTCATGGAGAAGTACGGCAAGGCCACGCCCGAGGCGCTCGTCGAATCCGCGCTGTGGGAGGCCTCGCTGTTCGAGGAGCACGGCTTCGGCGACATCAAGATCAGCGTCAAGCACAACGACCCCGTCGTGATGGTCGCCGCCTACGAGCAGCTGGCCGCCCAGTGCGACTATCCGCTGCACCTCGGCGTGACCGAGGCCGGCCCGGCGTTCCAGGGCACCATCAAGTCCGCGGTGGCCTTCGGCGCGTTGCTGTCGCGGGGGATCGGCGACACCGTCCGGGTATCGCTGTCCGCGCCGCCGGTCGAAGAGGTCAAGGTCGGCATCCAGATTCTCGAGTCGCTGAACCTGCGGCCGCGCGGGCTCGAGATCGTGTCCTGCCCGTCCTGCGGTCGCGCGCAGGTCGACGTCTACACCCTGGCCAACGAGGTCACCGCCGGCCTGGAGGGTATGGACGTGCCGCTGCGCGTCGCCGTGATGGGCTGCGTGGTGAACGGTCCGGGCGAGGCGCGCGAGGCCGACCTGGGCGTCGCGTCCGGAAATGGCAAGGGGCAGATCTTCGTTCGCGGCGAGGTGATCAAGACCGTGCCCGAGGCGCAGATCGTCGAGACGCTCATCGAAGAGGCCATGCGTCTGGCGTCGGAGATGGGGACCGATCACGGTCCTGAAACAACATCAAGCGGTTCGCCGATCGTCACCGTAAGCTGATGGGGGCCGGTTCCCAGCCGCCGGTCCATTAGTTCGCATCAGAAGAGAGTTCGCCAGATGTCGGCTCCGCCCCTGTTCCGCCTTGTCGGCGAGCGACGGGTGTCCGTGGTGCGCGACGCCGCCGCCGTCTGGCGGGTGTTCGACGACGATCCGGTCGGGTCGTGCATGGTCGCGGCCCGGGTGGCCGACCACGGCATCGATCCCAACTCCATCGGCGGGGAACTGTGGACCCTGCGCGGCGCCGAAGAGTCGCTGTGCTTCGCCGGCGCCAACCTGATCCCGCTGCGCGGCGCCCCGGCGGACCTGGACGCCTTCGCCCACGAGGCGATGAGCGGAACCCGGCGCTGTTCGTCGCTGGTCGGCAGGGCCGAATTGGTGATGCGGATGTGGGAGCGGCTCGAGTCGGCCTGGGGTCCCGCGCGCGACGTGCGCGACCATCAGCCGCTGCTGGCGTTGTCCCGGCACCCCGACTGCGACATCGACGTCGGGGTGCGCCAGGTGCGGCCGGACGAGCTGGACGCCTACCTGGTGGCCGCCGTCGACATGTTCATCGGTGAGGTGGGCGTCGACCCCCGCCTCGGCGATGGCGGGCGGGGTTATCGCCGCCGGGTGGCCAGCCTCATCGCGGCGGGGCGCGCGTGGGCCCGCTTCGAGCAGGGCCAGGTCGTGTTCAAGGCCGAGGTGGGCTCGCAGTCGCCGGGCGTCGGCCAGATCCAGGGGGTGTGGGTGCACCCCGAATGGCGGGGCCTGGGCATCGGGACCGCAGGCACCGCGACCGTGGCCGCCGTGATCGTCGGCAGCGGGCGCACCGCCAGCCTGTACGTGAACAGCTTCAACACGGTCGCCCGCGCGGCGTACGCCCGGGTCGGCTTCGCCGAGGTGGGCACCTTCGCGACGGTCCTGCTGGACTAGCGCGGCTGCAGCCCGCGAGTGTGCGGCTGGCCGCACGCTCGGCGTCCAACGTGCGGCTGGCCGCACGCTCGGGGAACGCCCGCGTTACATCACGATCCGATCTCGGTGTGTCGACGCCGGGCGACGGGCCCCGCTTCATAACATCTGTACCAATGGTCACAAAAACCCCACTGGTAATCGTGGCGGCCGGGCTGCTGCTGGCGGCCGTCGCGATGTCCGGCTGCACCCCCCGGCCCGACGGCCCCGGCCCGGCGGCCGAGAAGTTCTTCGCCGCCCTGGCCATCGGCGACACTGCCACGGCCGCCCAGCTCAGCGACAACCCCAACGACGCCCGCGAAGCGCTGAACGCGGCGTGGGCCGGGCTGCAGGCGACCCACCTCGACACGCAGATCCTCAACGCCAAGTACGCCGAGGACACCGGCACCGTCGCCTACCGCTTCACCTGGCACCTGCCCAAGAACCGGACCTGGACTTACGACGGGCAGCTCAAAATGGCCCGCGACGAGGGGCGCTGGCAGGTGCGCTGGACCACCACCGGCCTGCACCCCAAACTGGGCGAGCACCAGACGTTCGCGCTGCGGGCCGATGCGCCGCGGCGCGCCTCGGTGAACGAGCTCGGCGGCAGCGACGTGCTGGTCCCGGGCTACCTGTACCACTACACGCTCGACGCCACCCAGGCCGGATCCGGCGCGGCGCTGATCGGGACGGCGCACGCGATCGTCGACGTCCTGCACCCCTTCAACGGCGGGCTGAGCGACCCGCAGCTGCTCGCCGAGCAGGCCAGCTCGGCGACCCAGCCGGTGGACCTGGTGACGCTGCACCCCGACGACAACGACAAGGTCTTCCCGGCGATCGGCCGGCTACCCGGCGTCGTCGTCACGCCCCAGCCCGAAATCCTGCCCACCGACCCGCATTTCGCGCCCGCGGTGATGTCGGAGGTGAAGAAGGCGGTGATCGACCAGCTCGACGGCCAGGCCGGCTGGCGGGTGGTCAGCGTCAACCAGAACGGCGTCGAGGTCGAGGTCCTGCACGAGGTGCCGGGGTCACCCGCGCCGTCGGTCTCGATCACGCTGGACCGGGTGGTGCAGAACGCCGCCCAGCGCGCGGTGGATACCCGCGGCGGCAAGGCGATGATGGTTGTCATCAAGCCGTCCACCGGGGAGATCCTGGCGATCGCGCAGAACGGGGGCGCCGACGCCGAAGGCCTGCTCGCCACCACCGGCCTGTTCCCGCCGGGGTCGACGTTCAAGATGGTCACGGCCGGCGCCGCCGTCGACCGCGACATGGCCACCCCCAACACCATGCTGGGTTGCCCCGGCCATCTGGACATCGGGCATCGCACCATCCCCAACTACGGCGGCTTCGACCTCGGCGTGGTGCCGATGTCGCGGGCGTTCGCCAGTTCGTGCAACACCACCTTCGCCGAGCTCAGCAGCAGGATGCCGCCGCGCGGCCTGACGCAGGCGGCCACCCAGTACGGGATCGGGCTGGACTATCAGGTGGACGGCCTCACCACCGTGACCGGCTCGGTGCCCCCGACGGTGGACCTCGCCGAGCGCACCGAGGACGGCTTCGGCCAGGGCAAGGTGCTGGCCAGCCCGTTCGGCATGGCGCTGGTGGCGGCCACCGTCGCCGCGGGCAAGACACCGACGCCGCAGCTCATCGCGGGTCGGCCGACCGCCGTGCAGGGCGACGCCACCCCGATCAGCCCGAAGATGGTGGACGCGTTGCGGCCGATGATGCGGCTGGTCGTCACCAACGGGACCGCCAAGGAGATCGCCGGGTGCGGCGCGGTGTACGGGAAGACCGGTGAGGCCGAGTTCCCGGGCGGCTCGCATTCCTGGTTCGCCGGCTACCGCGGCGACCTGGCGTTCGCCTCGCTGATCGTCGGGGGCGGCAGCTCGGAGTACGCGGTGCGGATGACCAAGGTGATGTTCGAATCGCTGCCGCCCGACTTCCTGGCCTAGCGCCGTTCGCAAGCGCGGCGCTAGCGCCATCTGGCCTGACGCCGGCGGGCCGCTCGGCGGTAAATTGCGATCATGACGGATTCCGGCGGCGACATGGTGGCGCTGCGCGTCTCCGACGCCGACCGCAACGGCACGATGCGGCGACTGCACAACGCCGTCGCGCTCGGGCTGATAGACATCGACGAGTTCGAGCAGCGCTCGTCGCAGGTGTCCTACGCGCGCACCCGGGGTGAGCTGGACGGGCTGGTCGGCGACCTGCCCGGACCGGGCGCGATCGTCACGTCCGCGGCCGACCGCGTCGAACTGCGCGGCTGGGCCGGCTCGCTGAAACGCCAGGGCGAATGGACGGTGCCCACCCGCCTGGCGCTGGTCCGCCGGCTGGGCTCGATCGATCTCGACCTGACCAGGGCGCGGTTCGCCGGCCCGGTGGTGGTCATCGAACTCGACGTGAGAGGCGGCTCGGTGGACATCCGGCTGCCCGACGGGGCCAGCGCCTCGATCGACGACGTCCAGGTCTATGTGGGCAGCGCCCGCGACCGCCGCAGGGACGCGCCGGGCGAGGGGCGGCCCCACGTGGTGTTGACGGGCCGGGTGGTGTGCGGCTCGGTCACCATCCGAGGGCCGCGGCGCTCGTTGATCCGCGGCCGTCTCGAGGGCCCGCATCGGGGGCGAGCGCGCGGTTAAGCTGGTCGGCATGCCTGCTCGCACCGCGCTTGCCCCCGGAGAGTTGTCCCCGACTCTGCCGGTGCCC
This sequence comes from Mycobacterium sp. ACS4054, assembly GCF_001667275.1. GTDB lineage: Bacteria > Actinomycetota > Actinomycetes > Mycobacteriales > Mycobacteriaceae > Mycobacterium. The sequence continues at coordinate 41,198 of NZ_LZHV01000054.1, read as the reverse complement.
GTCCGCATCCCCCGCCCGGAGTACGCGTGGAAGTCCACGGTGCGGGAGGGCAGCGAGCCGTGGGTGCAGACGCCGGAGGTGATCGAGAAGATGCGCGTCGCCGGCCGGATCGCGGCCGGCGCGTTGCAGGAGGCGGGCAAGGCGGTGGCGCCCGGGATCACGACCGACGAACTGGACCGGATCGCCCACGACTACATGGTCGACCACGGGGCCTACCCGTCGACCCTGGGCTACAAGGGCTTCCCAAAGTCGTGCTGCACGTCGCTCAACGAGGTCATCTGCCACGGCATCCCCGACTCGACGGTGGTCGAGGACGGCGACATCGTCAACATCGACGTCACGGCCTACATCGACGGCGTGCACGGCGACACCAACGCGACCTTCCTGGCCGGCGACGTATCCGAGGAGCACCGGCTGCTGGTGGAGCGCACCCGGGAGGCGACGATGCGCGCGATCAACGCCGTCAAGCCGGGGCGGGCGCTGTCCGTCGTCGGCCGCGTCATCGAGGCGTACGCGAATCGGTTCGGGTACAACGTCGTTCGTGACTTCACCGGCCACGGCATCGGCACCACGTTCCACAACGGCTTGGTGGTGCTGCACTACGACCAGCCCTCGGTCACCACGGTCATGCAGCCGGGCATGACGTTCACCATCGAACCGATGATCAACCTCGGCGGGCTGGACTACGAGATCTGGGACGACGGCTGGACGGTGGTCACCAAGGACCGCAAGTGGACCGCGCAGTTCGAGCACACCCTGCTGGTCACCGACACCGGCGTCGAAATCCTCACTTCGGTATAGCCGGGCCGTGAACCCTTGAGCGGGGCGCTGCTGGTCGCCGGCACCAGCTCCGACGCCGGGAAATCGGTGGTCGCCGCGGGACTGTGCCGGCTGCTGGCGCGCCGCGGGGTGCGGGTGGCGCCGTTCAAGGCGCAGAACATGTCCAACAACTCCGTGGTCACCGTCGAGGGCGGCGAGATCGGTCGCGCGCAGGCGCTGCAGGCGCGGGCGGCGGGGCTGGAGCCCAGCGTGCGGTTCAACCCGATCCTCCTCAAACCGGGCAGCGACCGGACGTCGCAGCTGGTGATCCGCGGTCAGGTCGCCGACTCGGTGACGGCGGCGAGCTATGTGCGGCATCGCGACCGCCTCGCCGGGATCGTCGCCGACGAATTGTCCTGCCTGCGTGCCGAATTCGACGCGGTCATCTGCGAGGGCGCCGGGTCGCCGGCCGAAATCAACCTGCGTGCCACGGATTTGGCGAACATGGGGCTGGCCCGGGCCGCGAACCTGCCGGTCATCCTCGTCGGTGACATCGACCGCGGCGGCCTGCTGGCCCACCTGTTCGGGACGGTCGCGGTGCTCGAGCCGGACGACCAGGCGTTGATCGCCGGCTTCGTCGTCAACAAGTTCCGCGGCGACCCCGCACTGCTGGAACCCGGTCTGCGCCAGCTGCATGCGATGACCGGCCGCCCGACCTATGGGGTGCTGCCCTACGCCGACGAGCTCTGGCTGGACGCCGAGGACTCGCTGTCGGTGGTCGCGCACCGCGTCGTCGGCGCCCCGGAACCGCCGCGCGGGCGCGAGTGGCTGCGGGTGGCCGCGATCCGGCTGCCGCGGATCTCCAACTCCACCGACATCGAGGCGCTGGCCTGCGAACCGGGCGTGCTGGTGCGCTGGGCCACCGACCCCGCCGACCTGGCCGACACCGACCTGATCGTGATCCCGGGGAGCAAGTCCACCGTCGCCGACCTGGCCTGGCTGCGGGAGCGCGGCCTGGCCGAGGCGATCACCGCGCACGCCGCAGCCGCAAAACCGGTGCTGGGCATCTGCGGCGGCTTTCAGATGCTGTGCCGGCGCATCGACGACGCCGTGGAATCCGGGGCCGGCGAGGTCGCGGGGCTGGGCCTGTTGGACGCCGACATCGCCTTCGGCGAGGCCAAGATTCTGCGGCGGTGGCCGCCACCGCTCACCGGATACGAAATTCATCACGGCAGGGTGTCTCGGTTCGCCGAGCAGAGCTGGTTCGGCGCCGAGGGCGGGCGCGACTGCCGGCCGCACGGGCTGGTGCGCGGCGCGGTGTTCGGCACGCACTGGCACGGCCTGCTCGACAACGACGAGTTCCGCCGCGCCTGGCTCATCCGCGTGGCGGCCGCGGCCGGACGCGGGTTCGTCGCCGTCGAAACCAACGTCGCCGCCCGGCGCGATGCGCAGCTCGACGCGATCGCCGATCTGCTCGCCGCCCATCTCGACGTCGACGCGGTTTTCGCTTTGCTCGACGGTCCACCGCCGCGCCGACCGCACATCGCAACTCGCTTGCGGCCGTAGGACATTCACTCAGGTGTGCACGCGTGAAGGTCGAATTGACGGCGATGCAGACCCGCTGCGCGCGCAAGGATGTTGTAGAAATCGTCGCGCGCGCAGACCGGTTCCCTGTAGCGTGCGTAGATGCCCTCCATGATGACCACGCTCGACGGGTTCCCGGTCCCGGTAGCCGTGGCCGGTCCGGAGCAGGGCGTCGTCGTCGTCATCCTGGGCGACGAGGATCGCGTCCCCGCCGCGTACGACGCGGTGTGCGAGCGTCTGCACACCGCCTCACTCCGGACGGTCGTCATCGGTCTCGACGCGCGCCTGACGCCCAAGTCGGTGGTCGGCATCCTCGACGCGCTCGGCATCGGATGGGCCGTGGTGATGGGGGATCGCGCCGGCGCCGAGCTGGCCTGGGAGCTCGCGGCGACGAAACTCGGCCGGTTCGTCGGCCTCGTGGTGATCGACCGCGGTCACCCGCGGGTGCCCAATCGCGACGGCGTGGTCCAAGACGAGCACTGCCCGCCGGTGGAGATCGGCACCACGGTCCTGGTCAGCTCGCCGGCCACCAGGGCCGTCGCCCAGGCCAGCCAGCAGTATGTGTACGCCGAATACCGCGTGGTGCACCTGGGCCGGCGCACGGTCCAGGAGTCGACGGCGCAGCTGGCCGCCGAGATCGTGTTGCGCACCAGCACCTGGTAGCCGCCGGTCGGTGCGCGGAAACCCCATTCGCACAATCGAATTGGTCCCCGCCACGCGTGGCGTAGGCCACGCGCGGCGCTGATCGCCGGGGGGCGGTACCGTTTCGACCGGAGCCCAGACCCGTTGTGCCGAGCGGTCGCTCAGCACACCGATGCGGAAAGGATGCGCGGTTGTGAACGCCAAGGGGCGGCCGGTGGTGGGCCTGACCTCCTACCTGGAGCGCGTCCAGGCGGGGATCTGGGACATCCCCGCGGGCTATCTGCCGGCCGACTACTTTCAAGGCGTCGTCGCGGCCGGCGGCGCCGCGGTGTTGCTCCCACCGCAACCGGCGGAACCCGAGACCCTCGGCGCGGTCCTCGACGGCCTGCACGCGCTGGTGATCACCGGCGGCTACGACGTGGACCCCGCGGCCTATGGCCAGCAACCCCATCCGGCCACCGATCCACCGCGCGCCGACCGCGACGCCTGGGAATTCGCGTTGTTGCGCGGCGCGCTGGACCGCGGCCTGCCGGTGCTGGGCATCTGCCGCGGCGCTCAGGTGCTCAACGTGGCGTTCGGCGGGAGCCTGCACCAGCACCTGCCCGACGTCCTCGGGCACGACGGACACCGGGCGGGCAACGGGGTGTTCACCCGGTTGCCGGTGCGCACCGTGGCGGGCAGCCGGCTGGCCGCGCTGGTGGGGGAGTCCACCGACGCGCCGTGCTACCACCATCAGGCGATCGACAAGGTCGGTGCGGGCCTGGTGGTCAGCGCGTGGGATCCCGACGGCGTCGTCGAGGCGCTGGAGTTGCCCGGTGACACGTTTGTGCTTGCGGTGCAATGGCATCCGGAGCAGACCCTGGACGACATGCGCCTGTTCGCCGCGATCGTGGACGCCGCGCGGTCGTATGCCGCGCGCGACGGGCGTTAGGCGACGGTTCCGCGGTATACCACCGTCGGTGCGGCGGCCGCTGTCCACGTCCGTGGCACCGCCAGCGCCCCGACCGAGGCCGCGCGGCCGACCGCGATGGCGGCGCCGCCGACGCCACGCCGGCCGGGCAGCAGGCACCGCAGCGCGGCGGCCTTGTTGAGGGAATTGAGCCGGGCGATCGCCACCCCGGACGGCGCCGTCAGCGAGCTCAACTTCGACAGCGGGCAGGTCGCCGACGCGAGGGAGACGTCGAACGTCGCCAGCGGAGACGCCGACAGCGCCCGCAGCGCGCCGGGCGCGGCCGAGATCAGCTGCCGGCCCGCCGCCACGACCTCGGGCGCCGAGCGCAGCGCCCACGTGGCTTGGCCCGCCTCGCCGGGCGGCAAGGTGAACGGCGTGAGGGCCGCCGCGTCCGCCGAGTCCGCGGCGTAGGCGTACATGGCCGCGGCGTTGCGGGCCCACATCCGTTCGTAGTCGGCCTCGGTGTCGGCGATGGCCGGGGCGCCCTGTCCCAGGCGGTTACCCAGGATCAGCGATCCGCGCAGCGCGCGATTGGCCGCGATCGCGGCCGGCGGCACCGTCGCCGCCAACACCGCCTGGTGGGCGCTCGTTGCCGCGGCGGCCCCGGTGGCGGCCTGTTCGGCCAGGATCGCGGTGGTGGTGAGCCAAGCGATGTAGGGCGCCGCGCTGGCCGGCGCGGGGCCGTCGCAGCGGGCCACCAGTTTCGAGGTCACCGCGCGGTAGTCGGCGACCGCGGTGTGCAGCCGAATGGCCAGGCCGGCCCAGGCCGTCGCGGCCTCGGCGAGCGACCCCGAACCGGGGCCGTCATGGATTTCACCGGAGATGATTTCCGGCGCAAGCGTGGTGAAATTCATTGCTGTCTCTGCCTAACGACGGCGGTACGAGCCGCGAATGTGGACTCTTCTGTTGGGACGTAGGCATGGGGGTTACAGGCCTACTCGCGCACGCGGCGGTGCAACGACGGCGCCCGCCGCGGGTGATCGAGCCCTCAGCAGCGCGCGACGCAGAGCCGCGTCAACAGATCGTCCGGTGCAACCGCCCCCGACGCGCACGACGGCGCGCGGGGCAGCCGGAATACCGCGGGCGCAAACGAAGTCGGTAGCGGCGACCCGATAGCAGGCGGCGCCGAGCGGGCCCACGTCGGCGGCCGATCCCGGGTCATCCACGCCGTCTTGGTGGTCTTGTGATGGCTCGGTGCGGAGCCGGGGGCGGGGTTCGCGTTGTGTGCTTGCGCGCGAGCCACATTCACGCCGGCCGCGGGCTGCGGCAGCCCGGGCGCGGTTCCGCGCGCCGCCCAGCCCGTGGTGACCGCGCAGAACACGCCGAGCGCCGCAACGATCGCGACGGCCGACCGCCGTCGTCGAGCTTTACCCGCACCCCCGCCTGTCACAGTGGGCCCGAAATTACTACACGAGGCTGGACAGCCCATCCCGGCGAGCTGTGAAAACGATCAAAGTCCGTTGTGGTTCAACGCGATCAGCGGGATCGCCATCTCGGCGGGCGTCGCCGCGCCGTGAAAGCCGACCAGCCTGGCCGTTTCCGGCGGCTCGTGTCCCGTCGCCAGCACGGCCGCATCCCCGGTGCAGACGACGACGACGTCGCCGATCCGCGGCAGGTGCGCGGGGTTGACCGGGCCGAACATGCCCGTGGCCACCGCCTGCTCGCGGCTGTAGACGTGCGCCTTGCCGTCGAGGATCTCGGCCCAGGCCGCCTGCACGTCCGCCGCGGCGCCGGCCTCGGTGTGCAGGTAGCGCACCCGCGGCTCGCCGGCGACGACGCGGACCCCCGCGGTCAGCCGCGGGTCGGTGTCGAGGTCAACCCGCGCGTCCGGAGGAACGTTGAAGCCGCCGTGGTCGGCGGTGACCAGCAGCGCCGCGTGGCCGGGCAGCCGGTCGACCACCCGGGTCAGCAGCGTGTCGATCTGGGCCGCCGCTTCGTGCCATTGGGACGACCCGACCCCGAACGCGTGCGCCGCGAAGTCCAGCGCGCCGGTGTAGCCGTAGACCAGGCCCGGCGCGGCGTGCAGCTCCGGGGCCAGCCGCTGCGCGTTGTCGTCCGCCGGCTCAATTGGGCGGAATTCGGCGCCGCGGTAGGCCGAATCGGTCAGCCCGCTGCCCATGAACGCGGCCGGCAACACGGCGCGCGCGCCGATCCCGGACTCGTTGAGCCGCCCGAACCAGGTGGGCAGCGGCTGCCACTCGGCGTGCGGCGGATCGTCGCGCCACAGGATGTGATTGAGCACCCGATCCGTGCCCGGGACGTTCAGCGTGAAGCCGAGGATCCCGTGTTCGCCGGGCTGCACCCCGGTGCCGAGCGAAACCAGGCTGGTCGGGGTGGTCGACGGAAACGTGCAGGTGAGCTCGGTCAGACGCCCGGTCTGCCCGGCGAGCACCGAGGCGAGCAGCGGCGCGCTGCCGGCCAGCTCGCTCAGCAGGTGCCAGCCCAGCCCGTCCACCAGCACAACCGCGACCCGGTCGACGTCGCCGGCCCAGTCGGCCAGCGACAGCCTGTCGACGGCGCCCGGCGCTCCGAGCAGGGCGGCGGCGGCGGGCAACACGTCGCACAGGGAACCGGGCACGGGGGCCAGTCTGACACGAAATTACACACGCGCCAGTCGGTTGCTCGTCATCCGCAGCTGACGGTCCGTCGCGTCGGACAGGGCGCGGACCTGGCCCGGCGACAACCGGCCACACAGCCGCCCCCAGTGCAACGCGACCTCGTCACCGGCGGCCGCGTCGGGCACCGCGCTGTACCCGTCGGTCCAGACGTCGTACACCCGGGACGACGGCTCGGACAGGGCCAGCGCCTCACCGTCGAGCACCAGGCGTCGGCATCGCACCTCGATCCGGTCTCGGTCGCGGGAGAGCACCGTGCCCCAGGTGATGCGGCAGTTGTCGAGCACGTTGAGGGGATGTTCATCCATGCCGCGGCCCAACAACCGCGTCCACGGATAGACCCCGAACACGTGAAAGCAGTGATTGGCGGCGGCCTCGGTGGCCAGGTCCGGTGTGAGGTGTGACCAGTAACGGCCCGCTTGCGGGCCGATGATCGCCAGCAACGCGCCGAAGAAGTCTTGCGGGTCCAGATCCGCGCCGACGCCGCCGCCCAGCCAGTACGACTCGACGAGTCGATGATCCAGCGGGTCGGCGATCCCGGTGAGCGTCGAGAGCACCCGCAGGTATGGCCACGCCCCGGAAAACCTCGTCGCCGCCCGGCGCACCTCGTCGACCGAGCCGTCGCGCAGGGTGGCGCCGAGGGGCGGACCGCAATAGCCCAGCGCGTTGGGCGCGTGGGCGTAGCGCGCGAACATCTCGACGCCGCGGGCGTCAGCGTCGGTCAAGTCTGCCCCACGAGCTTGACCGCGTCGCGATGCATGCGGCCGAAGTTGTAGTAGGCCGCGCAGGCCCCCTCCGGGGACACCATGCAGGTGCCGATCGGGGTCTCCGGTGTGCAGGCGGTGCCGAAAACCTTGCACTCCCAGGGCTTGAGCACACCCTTGAGCACCTCGCCGCACTGGCACGCCTTCGGGTCGGCGACCCGCACGCCCGGCATCGCGAACCGCAGCTCGGCGTCGAATTCCGCGAAGTCGTCGTGCAGGCGCAGCGCGCTCTGCGAGATGAAGCCCAGCCCGCGCCATTCGAAGTGCGGGCGCAGCGCGAACACCTTGCCCATCAGGGCCAGCGCCGCCGGGTTGCCGTGCTCGGGCACCACGCGCTTGTACTGGTTCTCCACCTCGCAGCGGCCCTCGCGGATCTGGGTCAACAGCATCGCGACCGCCGCCAGAATGTCCAGCGGTTCGAAACCCGCCACCACCAACGGCTTTCGGTACACCTCCGGCACGAACCGGTAGGGCCGGTTGCCCACCACCGTCGACACGTGCCCGGGCCCGATGAACCCCGACAGCCGCAGGTCCGGCGACTCGAGGATGGCCTTGATGGGCGGCACGATCATGACGTGATTGCAGAACACGCTGAAGTTGGTCAGCCCCAGGTCGCGTGCGCGCACCAGGGTGACCGCGGTCGAGGGCGCGGTGGTCTCGAAACCGATGGCGAAGAACACGACGTGCTTGTCGGGATTGTCGAGCGCGATCTTCAGCGCGTCCAGTGGCGAGTAGACGAATCGCACATCGGCGCCGCGCGCCTTGGCGTCCAGCAGGCTGCCGGCCGAGCCCGGCACCCGCATCATGTCGCCGAAGCAGGTGAAGATCACGTCGGGCTGGCCGGCCAGCCACATGGCGTCGTCGATGCGGCCCATCGGGATGACGCAGACCGGGCAGCCGGGCCCGTGCACCAGTTCGACGTTGTCGGGCAACAGGTGCTCAATGCCGTGCCGGTAGATCGTGTGGGTGTGCCCGCCGCACACCTCCATGAACTTGAACTTGTCGCCGGGGCCGGCCAGCCGCCCGATGGCGCCCAGCAGCTTGCGGGCCGCGGCCGGATCCCGGAACTCGTCAACGAATTTCATGCTCGTGCCCCCTTTTAGATAATGGCCGACGAGTCGAAGGCTTCCAGCTCGGTGGCGTAGGCGTCCCCGAGCTTTTGGACGGCCGCCAGCGTGAGCAGCGCCTCGGTCTCGTCGATCTTGGCCATCGCGAACCCGACGTGAACCAGCACCCAATCGTCCGGTGCAGGCATGTCCTCGAGCAGCCGGACGCTGATGGTGCGCTGCACGCCGCTGACGTCGACCTTCGCCAAATAGTTTGCCGGATCGGTGATTTCGACGATCCGACCCGGAATCCCCAGACACATCCGCGTTACCCCTTTCAGCAAATCCTCGGCAGCGGGTCACCGACGAGCATGTCGACGATCCGCGTTCCGCCGAACCCGGTGCGCAGCACCACGGTTTCGGCGGGTTCGGCGACGATTTCCCCGACCTCGGCCGCGTCGGCGCCCAACGGATGCGACCGCAGCGCGGCCAGCCCCGCGTCGGCCTCCTCCGGCGCGACGACCGCGACGAACTTGCCCTCGTTGGCCACGTACAAGGGGTCGATGCCGAGCAGCTCGCACGCGCCATTGACCATGGGCCGCACCGGAAGTCGCTCCTCGGAGAGCAGCACCCCCAGGCCGCACGCCTGAGCCAGCTCGTTGCAAACGGTGCCGACCCCGCCGCGGGTCGCGTCGCGCAACCAGCGGGTCGACGGCGCGGCCGTCAGCAACAGCTCCACCAGCGGGCTGACCGACGCGGTGTCGGACGCGATGTCGGCCTCGATGGCCAGATCGCCCCGCGCGAGCATGACCGCCATCCCGTGATCGCCCATCGAACCCGAGAGCAGCACACGGTCACCCGGCCGCACCGACGCCGCGGACAGCGCGCGCCCCGCCGGGATGACCCCCGTGCCGGTGGTGGTCACGAACAGGCCGTCGGCGGCGCCCTTGGGCACCACCTTGGTGTCGCCGGTGACCACCCGCACGTCCGCCGCGGCGGCCGCCGCCGCCATGTCGGCGACGATCTCCTTCAACTCGGCGATGGGGAAGCCCTCTTCGAGCACGAACGCCGCCGAGATCCACGACGGCACCGCCCCGGCCATCGCGAGGTCGTTGCAGGTGCCGTGCACGGCCAGCGAGCCGATGGAACCGCCGGGAAAGCGCCTGGGCTGCACCACGAACGAGTCGGTGGACATCGCCAGGCGTTCACCGCTCGGCAGCGTCAAAACCGCGCTGTCGCCGAGCGACTCCAGCAGCGGGTTGCGAAGCGCCTCCATGAACACCGCGTCCACCAGCGCGGCCGAGGCCTTGCCGCCCGCGCCGTGCGCCAGCGTCACGTGGTCGTCGAGGAGGCGGGGGCGGCGCCTGCGGAACGATTCGATGCGTTCGATCACCTCGCCCTCGGCGAACCGCGGTCCCGAAGAAAGGTATTCACCCGCAGAGTTTTTCATGCCGCCCCCAAACCTTGTTCGCCGCCGAGGCATTGATGCACGCTCAGCCACAGCTGATAACCGAGCAGCGCCTGCGATTCCTGGATCCGGTGCACGCTTTGCGAACGAACGACGAAGCAGGCGTCCACATTTGGGTTGCCGGCGAAGGCGCCGCCGTCATAGCCGGCGAATCCGATGGTGTACAGGTCGCGCTGGCGCGCCTCGGCCAGCGCGGCGAGCAGGTTCGGCGAGCCGCCGCTGGTCGACATCGCGATGGCGATGTCACCGGTGGTGGCGCGGGCGATCAACTGCCGGGCGAAGACCAGCTCGAACCCGACGTCGTTGCCCAGCGCGGTCAAGATGGCCTGATCGGTGGTCAACGGCCACGCCGGCAGTGGCTTGCCGACCGGTGGCCGGGCGAACAGCCGCGCCAGGGTGGTGGAATCGGTGCAGCTGCCGCCGTTTCCGAAGGTGAACATGCGCCCGCCCGCCGTGAAGCGCCGCGCCACCTCGGCGGCGGCCTGGCCCAGCAGCGCGGCGTTGGCCTCCAGCGTGGAGCGCCGCAGCGCCAGGCTTTCGGCCGCCTTCGCCTGCGCCGACGCCGCCAGGTCGGCCAGCAGCGACGCGGGATCGTCTTCCTGCGCGTCGATGAAGGGGTACAGGAAGTTGGTGGGTTCGTCGTCGCTCATCGGCCCTCCTCCGCTTCCAGCCTGCCGATCGCCATGCCGGCGTGCACCAGGATCAGATCCCCGGCTTCGACCGGGTCGATCAGCGTGGTCACCACGTTCTCGACGCCCCGGGCGGTGCGCACCGTGCCGTGTCCGTCGGCCGAGGCCGTCACCACTTCGCCCGGGCGACCCTCGTCGCTGCAGGTGACGCAAACCGACTCGGCGACTTCGGGTTTGAGCAGCCCGGGGTGCTCGAAACACACGTGGGTCAGCTCCCACAGCAGGTGATAGAACAGCACGAAGCCTCCCGTCGCGGGCACGCGCGGATCGGGATCGTCGAGCCACAGCACGTGATCGGCCATCCCCGCCTCGGGCCGCTCGCCGCTGCCGATCCAGATCGTGGTGGCGCCCCATGCGGGGGCGCGCCGCATCAGCGAGCGGACCTGCGTGTCGTCGGCGCCGGACACCGCGACCACGATGTCACCGGGCCGCACGGACACCCGCGCCAGGTCCACCAGGTCGGGTCCGGTCAGCGCCACCGCGGGCAGGGCCCGTTTGCCCATGATCACCGGGTGCACGAATTCGACCGCGATGTGCAGCGCGTGCGGTTCCCACGACGGTGCGAGGGACCACATGGTCGCGCCCGCGGCGAACCGCTTGGCGAGCGTGAACGCTGTGGCCGCAAGGTCTTCGGCCAGTTCGGCGCTCAACCCGCGATCGATGGCAGTGGTGGTCATGGTTCAGCCTCCCTCCCGCGCGGTCAGCATGCTGACCACGGCCTGACCCAGCGCGAGCCCGCCGTCGTTCGGCGGAACGGTGTGGTGGGTCAGCACCTCGAATCCGGCCCGCCGCAATCGCTGCCGACACGCCTTGAGTAACAACACGTTTTGGAACACCCCGCCGGTCAGGCCCACCAGCCGGGTGGCGCCGGCCGCCTGCGCTACCACCCTGGCGACGGCGTCGGCGACGGCCTCGTGGAACGCCAGGGCCAGCGTCGCGGGTTGGGCCCCGGCATACAGCGCCGACACCAGGTCCTGCACCATCGGGGCGGGATCGATCACACCGTCGGTGCCCACCATCAGAGTCAGCGACGGACCGGCCTCGCCGCCAGCCGATTCCGCCAGCGCCTCGAGCTCGATCGCGGCCTGGCCCTCGTAGTCGATGCGGTGCCGCACGCCGAGCAAGGATGCGACCGCGTCGAACAGGCGGCCCATGCTCGAGCAGGGCACGCATCCGAAGCCCGTCTCCAATTGCGAACGGGTGGCGCGCAATTCGTCCCTGCTCGCCGCCGCGACGGGCGCCAGATCGGGGGTCCAGGCGATGCCGGCCGACCACAGCTGGGACAGCGCCATCCGCCACGGGTTGCGCACCGCCGCGTCGCCGCCGGGCAGGGGCACCGGTAACAGATGACCGGCCCGGACGAATCGGTGGCTGTCGCGGCCGAGCCGGAGGATCTCCCCGCCCCAGATGGTCTGGTCGCATCCGTACCCGGTGCCGTCGAACGAGACCCCGACGACGGGTTCGCCGATGCGCCCATGCTCGGCGAGCAGCGACACCACGTGCGCGTGGTGGTGCTGAACCAGGTCCAGCGGCCGGTCGTCCGCGCGGCGCTCCGCCCAGCCGCGGGTGTGGTATCCCGGATGCAGGTCGGCGGCCAACCGCGCGGGCTCGCCGCGTATTTCGCCGAGCTGGCTTACCGCCCGCTCGAACGCCCGCAGCGTCTCCCAGCTGGCCATGTCGCCGATGTGCCCGGACAGGTAGGCGCGCGGGCCGTCGGTGAGGCAGAAGGTGTTCTTCAATTCCCCGCCGACGGCCAGCACCGCAGGGCCGGCGAGGTTCAGGCCGACCGGCAGCGGCGCGTAGCCGCGGGACCGGCGGATCGGCAGTTCACCGCCATCGACGACGCGCACCACCGAGTCGTCGCACGGGACGTGGATGGGGCGGTCGTGGTCGAGCACCGCATCGCAGAGCGCCGGGAGTCGTTGCGCCGCATCGTCTTCGGTGAAGCAGATGGGTTCGTCGGACCGGTTGGCGCTGGTGAGCACCAGCGCGCTCGGGGCCGGCGCGGCGGCGCCGGGCACGGGCGCCAGCAGCAGGTGATGGACGGGGGAGTAGGGCAGCATCAGTCCGAGCAGCGGGCTGCCGGGCGCGACGGCGTCGGCGACGGGCGCGTCCGGCCGGCGCCTGAGCAGCACGATGGGGCGGGCGGGGCTCAGCAGCACCGCGGCCTCGCTGTCGTCGACGTGGGCGTAGCGGCGGGCCACGGCGAGGTCGCGGACCAGCATGGCAAACGGCTTGCCGCCGCGGGCCTTTCGCTCCCGCACCGCGGCGAAGACCGTGCCGTCGGCGGCGGTGCAGGCCAGGTGGTAGCCGCCGACACCCTTGATGGCGACCACCGCCCCCGCCGCCAGCGCGCGTTGGGTGGCCGCCAGCGCGGCGTCCGCCCCGTCGACGCGCCCGGCCGCCGAGGAGAACCACAGCGACGGCCCGCAAGCGGGGCAGGCGATGGGCTGCGCGTGGAACCGGCGATCGGCGGGGTCGTGGTATTCGGCGGCGCAGCGCGCGCACATTCCGAACCCCGACATCGTGGTCGCCGGGCGATCATAGGGCAGCTCGCGGATGATGGTGAACCGCGGCCCGCAGTTGGTGCACGTGACGAAGGGGTGGCGGTAGCGTCGGTCGTCCGGGTCGAACAGCTCGGTGACGCATTCGTCGCACACCGCGATGTCCGGCGGGATCGGCGTGGCGACGCCGGGGACGGCCCGGCTGGTCACGATTCGGAATCCGCGTTGGCGGGCGGCGTCGGCCGGCAGCTCGCTGATTGTGACGTCGACGATTCGGGCCAGCGGGGGCGCCTCGGCGCGCAGCCGCCGGCCGAATTCGTTCACGCGTTCGCGCTCGCCCTGCACCTCGAGGAAGACGGCGCCCGAATCGTTGCCGACGAACCCGGACAGCCCGAGCTCGGTCGCGAGGCGGTGGACGAAGGGCCGGAAGCCAACCCCCTGCACGACACCGGTCACGGTAAGGCGCTGCCGTACCTCGGCGTGTCGAAGTAGCAGGGGGGCGGAGGTCATCTCAGCCGGCCTCCGGAGAGTCCGTCGGGCCCGGGCCGCCCCGGCCCATCAGCTCCAGGCCCGCCATCGCCTGCTCGGCGCCCGCGCGGTCCGTCTTCTCGACGGCGAAACCCATGTGGATGATGATCCAGTCGCCGGGGGCGAACGTCTCTTCCGGCAGCATGCCGACGTTGATCTTGCGCTGTTGGCCGGTGACGTCGACCAGCGCGAGCTGCCCCTCGAAGCCGTCCAACATCCGGATCACTTGGCCGGGAATCCCTAGACACATGGCTCCGCGTCCCCTCGGCTGGTCGCGACCGGGTGCGCCTGCAACGCCGCGACGATCTCCTCGACGGCGCGCGCGGCGCGGGGGACCGCCTTGGCCACGGGCTCGGTGAGGCCGATGCCCTCCTCGACGCTGCCCGCCTCGCACCCGACGACGACCGTGTAGGGCGGGTTGCCGCCCAGCGCCCGCAGGCTGGCGAACACCGCGGCCGGATCCATCCCGTGCCCGTCGAAACCGGCTGCGGCCGAATCCGATTCGTGGTCGGCCTGGAAGACGTGCAAGGTTCCGGGGTTGCCGCGGCTGGGGACCGCGTCGATGAGGACCAGCGTGTCCCAGTCCTCGAGCAGGTCGTAGGCCAGGTGCATGCCGCTGATGCCGTAGTCGGTGACGCGGACGGACGCGTCGTCCTGCGCGATGGCGGCGGTGCGGATCACTTCGGATCCGAATCCGTCATCGCCCAGGAAGATGTTGCCGATGCCGGCGACCAGGATGCGCGCTGTCATCTCCGCTGTCCGAGCAAGTTACATCCGCCTCAGTTTCAGGTACCGGCGCGCGTCGGGCAGGGACACCAATCCCAGGGCCAATCCGACCACGAGCACCAGCGCGATGATCGCGACGAATATCCAACCCATGATCTCCATCTTTCGACTCCTTTCACGCCGGGCTGCGTTGCGCTCCCAACGGCTCGATTTCGTCGGGGGAGAAGTACAGGTAGCGGCCGTACCAGTCGTGCAGGTCGGCGGCCGGGTCGTCGCCGACCACGACGCCGACGTGCGTGTTGCCCTCGACGTCCGAGTGCACCGAGGTGACGCGCGCGGTCTTGCCGGCGACGAAGATGTCCTGCGCGTCGGCGTTGCGCCTCGGCCGCAGCCGCACCCGGCTGCCGCGGGCCACCCGAACCCCGTTGACCAGTACCGCATCGATTTCCGGTCGGACGGCGTTGTCGGCCAGCGGATCCCACCAGTCGACGCCCTCCGGTATCTCGGGGACCAGACCCCGGATCTCGTGCGGGTCGCGCAGCACGCCGTGCAGGCGCGCCATCGCCTCGGGGGACATGGCGTCGCACTGGTCGATGATGCGCGCCGCCCGCGGATCGGTGGCCCGGGCCTGCGCCTTCTCCTCCTCGGTCATGGTCATCACGCGCAGGGTGAGGATCTCGTCGATCTCCGTGCAGTCGTACAGCGCGGTGTCGCTCTGTTCGGCGACCTCGGGATGGTCGTAGAGGATGATCGGCGAGATCAGCAGCAGATCCCGCGTGCCGGGCGCGCCGGCCAGCACCGGGAAGCACCGGTGGTGGCTGCAGCGGGCGGCCGCATCGGCCGCCTCCTGGGGCGGCTCGAGCAGCGAGACGAACTGTCCGGTCTCGAGTTCGGCGATCAGGTGCGTTCCGATCATGGACCGCGCGATCGCGTCGTTCTTGTCCACCGCGCCATCGCCGACGTTGCTGACCCGCACCGACACCCGGCACAGGTCGCCGTCCGCCTCGCTGGCGACCGTGAGCACGCCACGCACCTCCCGTCGTTGGCGCACGAGGCGCCCGCCATCGAGGAATTCGATGTCGGTGCCCGCATCCGCCGTCACGGCCAGTGTCCACGGCCGGCCGTCCAGCGCGACAGGGCCGAAGGACCTCTCGCATTCGACCGCCTCGTCCCAGGTGAGCCACGACCCGGTCGGGGTCGTCAGCTCGTCGACGGGCTCGTATTCGCCCCCGCCGACTTCGCGCTCGGCCCGGCGGTGCTGCAACTGCAGGAACCGCACCACCAGGCGCAGCTCCCGCGCCCCCTCGACGAGGAACTGCGCCGCCAGGGCATCGTCCTCGCCCAGACCCGCCGCCGCGGCGCCGGGCGGGCCCAAAACGCCGAACTGCCAGCGGGATTGGTTTTTGCTCGACGTTCCGCGGTACGGGTAGAGCAGGTAACCCTCGTAGAGCACCGCGTCGGCGACGGCGCGGGCCCGGTCCCTATCCTCGGTCACCGCGCCGCCTCCCGGTCCGCGGCCAGCAGGGCGGTGATCGCGTGGTCGAGGTCGAGCAGCCCGTGCGCCGACTTGTAGGCGGCCAGCGCGCGGATGGTCTCGTGGCTCAGCCGCAGCCAGCCGGCGTTCGGGTAGTGCTGGGCGATCAACTGCCGCCAGACCGCGACCGGCATGTCGTAACGGCTTTCGCAGTCCCAGGGGACCTGTTGGACGGAAAACCCGCGATCGGATTTGACGAAAATCGTTCCGCTGAACAGGAACTGCAGCGGCAGCGCGCCGTCGCGCAACGCGTGCAGGTATTTGGAAGCGGCGACCTCGAAGTCGTAGGTGCAGTCCAGCGTGAGCGCCGCCGTCGTGGTGCCGGTGAACCCCGGCACCATCGCGGCGCAGTGCTGCCACAGGAAGGTCCGCTGGGTGCTCGCCCAGCGCTCACGCGGGCCGAACAAATCGGTCAGCCCAGCGGCTTCGTCGTTGGAGTACGGCCGGCGCAGCGGTTCGATGCGGACCTGGCAGCGCAGGGCGATCGCGTGCACCGGGTCGTCCCCGGCGGCCACGGCGACGCGGGCGGTCAGCACCGGGCTGACGGTGTACGGTTCGGGCGCCACGTCGAGGACCGCGAAGTCGAGGTCGATCATGGCGGTGTCACGGGCATTTTCAGGGCCCGGGCTTCGATGTCGGCAAAGAAGCCGGCGATGAATTCGCGGGCCTCCTGCCCCCCGTCGAACCCGCGCCACAGCAGGCGCAGCCGCCCGACGAATTCGTAGCAGGCGTCGATCGGGACGAGGAAGCTCTGCGGCGGGCCGGATTCGGGAACCCTTACCAGCAGCGCCTCGACGTCGTCGGCCAGCAGGCCCACCCGCGCGTCGGCGCCGGCGATCGCGTCCCAAACATCCAGTGCCAGTTCGGATTCGCAGGCGCCGGCCGGCCCCGGGTAGAAGGCGACGGTGCGTCCGAGGGCGGAGTTGGCGAAGAAGAAGGCGACGCCGACGGGGATCTGCAGCGCCTCCCAGGCGCGGCGGTCCAGCGCGAAGTCCGGGAACCACAGGTACCTCTCGGGCACGGCGCGGTAGCGCAGTTCGGCCCGTGCATCGGTGAACAGCAGGTAGCAGGCGCGGCACACGCACATGAGCTGCCGATCGGCGACGTTGACCACGTGCTGGTGAGAGTCGGCGATCGATTCCGAGCACATCTCGCACCGCTCGCCCGCCGGCTCTTGGGCCGGCCTGGCGCTGCGGATGCGGGTGAGCACCTCGTAGGGGGTCGTCATGCCGGGGCGCCCATCGCTCGCGCCGGGCTGCGGTCCGGCAGCGCCACCGACAGCACGCCGTCGCGCGGCAGCAGGGGGAGCGGATCCAGGTGCGCGCCGTCGGGCCCGGCGCCGGCGCGCACGACGTCGAAACGGGAGCCGCAGCGCGGACATTCGAGCAGCGGCCCCAGCAGCGCGGCGCCGGCGAGGGTGTCGTCACACACGGGGCAGTGGTCCCGGTACGCGAACGACCGGTCGTCGACGCGGCAGGCCAGCAGCGTCGTTCCGTCGACCCGAAAGCCGCCGACCTCCCCGGGCGCCAGCCCGCCCAGCTCGGGAACCGGATGCCAGCTGCCGGTCGAATGGACGTGCGCCAGTAGGGATTCGGCGGGGATGACGCTCGCGCCTCCCGGGTCAGCGGTCACCACCTCGATCGACGACACCTCGGGCGCCGCGGCGAGCACGGCGTCCTGGACGGCCAACTCGAGCGTCACCGCCGACGACGGGCAGCTCTTGCAGCTGCCCTTGAACGCCAACCGCACGGTGTCACCGTCGATTCCGAGCAGGTCGACGTCCCCGCCGTGCGAGCCCAGATACGGCCGCACCCGGTCGAGCGCGTCGGACACCCGACGACGCACGTCGTGCGGGTGCAGGCCGTGAACCAGGAGCAGGCTGGCCACCAGGTCGTCGGTGGCCAGCCGCTCGGCCAGAGTGGGATCCTGCGCCTGCCGGGCCAACGTCATGATCCGTTCCAGGCCGGCCCCGTAGAGCCCGACCACCTCGCGGACCAATTGTTGGGCGCGTTCCCGCCCGGCGGCCCCACCCGCCGCGCAGGAATCCAGCAGGGTCTGGATCCGATCGCCCGCTGTGCGCCACCGCGCCTCGCTGTCGTCAACGGTCTCCGGGCGATCCACCATTGCTCACTCCCCGGCGGGCGACTGGGTTGGTGTGTGCAGTCTGTCGAGGGTCTTGCCCTTACCCAGATACATGTGCACACCGCAGGGCAGGCACGGGTCGAAGCTGCGCACCGTGCGCATCACGTCGATGCCCTTGAAGTTCTCCCGGTCGTTCTCCTCGAAGATCGGCTGGCCCTGCACCGCGTCCTCGTAGGGCCCCGGGGTGCCGTAGCTGTCGCGGGGGTTGGCGTTCCACGGGGTGGGCGGGTACGGGTGGTAGTTGGCGATCTTGCCGTCCCGGATCACCAGGTGGTGGCTGAGCACGCCGCGCACCGCCTCGGTGAACCCGCACCCGATGGCCTCGTCGGGCACCTCGAAGCGCTCCCACGTCTTGGTGCGCCCGGCGCGGATCTCCTCGAGCGCCTTCTCGGCGAAGTGCAGCGCGCACGCGGCCGCGTAGGCCTGGAAGTAGGTGCGCGCGCGGTCGCGTTCGATCGTGTTGCTGCCGTACTTGGGCACCTTCCACTCGAACTCCACCGGGGGTTTGAGCGCCGTCTTGGGCAGGTTGATCTTCACGCTGTTGCCGGTCGCCTTGACGTAGCCGATGTCGACGAGCCCGGCCAGCGCCGTCGCCCACAACCGGGCCAGCGGCCCGCCGCCGGTGTCCAGCGCCAGGTGGTCCGTGCCGTCGAACCAGCGCGGCGACATCACCCAGCTGTACTTGCCGCCGTCCATGTCCCGCTTCTGCGGATGCGGGTTGGTGTGCTGGTTCCACGGGTGGCGCCGGTCCACCGCGTTGCCGAGCGGGTCGGTCTTGACGAACATCTCCTGATCGGTCCAGTCGTCGTAATACGAACTGCCCAAAAGGATTCGGATGCCCAGGTTGATGTCCACCAGCGAGTGGGTGACCAACTTGCCGTCCACCACCACGCCCGGGGTCACGAACATCGCGTTGCCCCAGCGTTCCATGTCCTTGTACTCGAAGTTGCACACCTCGGGGTCCTGGAACGAGCCCCAGCAGCCGAGCAGGGTGCGGCGCAGCCCGACCTTCTCGTAACCGGGCAGCGCCTCATAGAAGAAGTCGAACAGGTCGTCGTGCATGGGCACGACCTTCTTCATGAACTCCACATAGCGCATCAGCCGGGTCATGTAGTCGGTCATCAACTGGATGGTCGCGACCGTGCCCACCCCGCCGGGGTACAGGGTGGACGGGTGCACGTGGCGGCCCTCCATGAGGCAGAACATCTCTCGCGTCCAGCGGCTGACCGCCAGCGCCTCCCGGTAGAACTCACCGGTGAACGGGTTGAGCGAGCGCATGATGTCGGCGATCGTCCGGTAGCCGTGCGCCTCCGCCTGCGGCGCCGGCGTCTTCTCCGCCAGCGACAGCACGCTCGGATTGGTCTCGGAGACCATCTTCTCGCAGAAGTCCACGCCGACCAGGTTCTCCTGGAAGATGTTGTGGTCGAACATGTATTCCGCGGCCTCGCCCAGGTTGACGATCCACTCGCCGAGGTGCGGCGGCTTGACGCCGTAGGCCATGTTCTGCGCGTAGCACGAGCAGGTGGCGTGGTTGTCGCCGCAGATGCCGCAGATGCGGCTGGTGATGAAGTGGGCGTCGCGAGGATCCTTGCCCTTCATGAAGATCGAGTAGCCGCGGAAGATCGACGAGGTGCTGTGGCACTCGACGACTTCGCGGTTCTCGAAGTCGATCTTCGTGTAGATGCCCAGGCTGCCCACGATCCTGGTGATCGGGTCCCACGCCATGTCGACCAGCTGGCCGGGCTCCCGCTTGGCGTGGGTGGGTTCCGGAATGATGGTTGTCATCGCACTTCTTCTTCCCGCTGTGGGCTCGGCAGCCCGAAGGCTCAGATGGTGAGAACGAAGCGCGCCGACCGGGTAGGTGACCTACCAGGTCCGGCGCGCCCCGGTGGTGAGTTGGTTCCCGTTGTGGCGCCACCGCGGTTCCTTGTCGACGGTGCGCGCCGTGATACCCCTCAAATTGCGAATCACGGTGCCGTACAGGCCCGACGCGGTCGTGGAAACCTTGCCGCCCGGCGGCTCGTCCATGAACGGCATGAACTTGTCGGGGAAGCCCGGCATGGTGCAGCCGATGCAGATCCCGCCTACGTTCGGGCAGCCGCCGACGCCGTTGATCCATCCCCGCTTCGGCACGTTGCATTTGACTACCGGGCCCCAACAGCCCAGCTTCACAATGCATTTCGGCGATCCGTATTCGGTGGCGAAGTCGCCCTGCTCGTAGTAGCCGGCCCGGTCGCAGCCCTCGTGGACGGTGTTGCCGAACAACCACTTCGGGCGCAGCGCGTCGTCGAGCGGAATCATCGGAGCCTGACCCGTCGCCATGTAGAGCAGATAGGTCAGCGTCTCCGACAGGTTGTCGGGATGGATGGGGCAACCGGGCACGCACACGATCGGAATGCCGGCCTTGCTCTTCCACTCCCACCCCAGGTAGTCGGGCACCCCCATCGCGCCCGTCGGGTTGCCGGCCATGGCGTGGATGCCGCCGTAGGTGGCGCAGGTCCCGACGGCGACGATCGCGGTGGCCTTGGGCGCCAACCGGTCGAGCCACTCGCTGGTGGTCATCGGCTGGCCGGTGGCCGGATCGTTGCCGAACCCGCACCAGTAGCCCTCGTCTTTGATCTTCTCGTTGGGGATCGACCCCTCGACGACGAGCACGAAGGGTTCCAACTCGCCGCGGTCGGCTTTGAAGAACCAGGACAAGAAGTCGTCCGCCCCCCCGTTGGGTCCGCACTCGAAGTCGATCAGTGGCCAGTGCACGGCGACCTTCGGAAGCCCCGGCAAAGCCCCCAGGGCGATCTCCTCGACGGTGGGTTGGGTGGCGGCAGTCAGCGCCACCGAATCGCCATCACAACTGAGCCCGGCATTGATCCATAGAACGTGGATCAACGTTTCTTCCGCTTTGACTGCTGCTTCTGTTGGCATGCTGCAGCTTTCCGGGGCCGGGCTGGGGCCCCTGCGCCGCCGGAGTCGACCGTCGGCCCACTTGCGCAGCGCTAATTTCCGGGTCTACTCCTCACCGCCAGGTGTGTCAACGGTTCTGCGGCACAAAGTACTTAGACAACCGTTGCATTGCCGAGGGCGCACCGGAGGGCCCCGGCCTCATGCGAAATCCTTGCAAGTAGAGCGCTAGCCCGGCGGCTCCGCGGCGAAGCGTCGCAGCCACCCGAACCACGCGCCCATCCCGGCGCCGGTGCGCGCGCTGAGCGGCAGGATGGTCGCCGTCGCGTTGACCTTGCGCACGTGCTCGATGTAGGTGTCGACGTCGACGTCGAGGTGGGGGACCAAGTCAATCTTGTTGAGCAGCACCACGTCCACCGACCGGAACATCACCGGATACTTCAGTGGCTTGTCCTCGCCCTCGGTCACGGAGTACACCATGGCCTTGGCGTGCTCGCCGACGTCGAACTCCGCCGGGCAGACCAGGTTGCCGACGTTCTCGATGATCACCAGGTCGAGCGCGGCCAGGTCGAGGCCGGGAAGCGCGCGGTTGACCATCGGCGCGTCGAGGTGGCATTCGCCGCCAAAACCGTTGCTGGTGTTGAGCAGTGACACCTGGGCGCCGCGACCGCTGAGCTTGGCCGCGTCCAGATCGGTGGCGATGTCACCCTCGATCACCCCGATCGCGAGTTCCCCGGCCAGCTCGTCGAGCGTGGCCTGCAGGACGGTCGTCTTGCCCGATCCCGGCGAGCTCATCAGGTTGAGGGTGCGCACCCCATTGGTCTCGAATGCCGTCCGGTTGGCATCGGCGAGGAGGTCGTTCTCGGCGAAGATGGCCTCCAGCACGTCGACGCGTTGCCTGCCGGTCCGGTACCCGCCGTGGTCGCCGTGCTGGTGATCCGGATCGTCGTGGTCGTGGGTGTGCACGGTTCCGTCGTCGTGCCGGTGAAATCTGCCCATGGTCAAATCCGTTCGGAACGGTCGCTTTTCACGAGACGTCCAGGGACGTCACCAAGAACTCGTTGCCCTGCAACACCTCGACGTCGGAGCTGTCGCACCGCGGGCACCAGATGGACCAGGCCGACGTGATCTCCGATCGCCGGCCGCACGCGCGGCAGCGCACCTCGGCCCCCACGCACTCGAGTTCCAGCTCGGCCTCCGGCATGTTCTCGGCGTCGCGCACCAGCGTCCAGCAGAACGACAGCGACTCGGGCACCACCTGGCGAAGCGCCCCGATCCGCACCCGCACCACGTCCACGTGCCGACCGTCGGCGTGCGTCTTGGCCACACCGGCGATCGCTTCGCACAGCGACAGCTCATGCACCGCCGACCACCTTCGTCCGCGCCAGGCCCATGAGCACTGTTCTACACCCGAACGGCCCCGGAACGCAGCGGTGTCAAGAGGCAGCCCACTTCTGTTCGAGGCGACCGTAGCGCCAGACCAGCACCGCCACCGCCCAGGTGACGACGAAGGCGCCCACCACGAAATAGCCGACGGTGTTGAGATCCAGCCCGCCGATCCAGCTCCAGAACGCCCCCCGCCAGCCGAACTGCTCGGCGAACAGGGCTAGTAGTTCGACGCTGCCGATCACCAACGCGACGAGGACCGACAGCGCGGTGATGGTGATGTTGTAGTAGATCTTGCGCACCGGGTTGGAAAAGGCCCAGCCGTACGCGAAGTTCATGAACGAGCCGTCGATGGTGTCCAGCAGGCACATGCCGGCGGTGAACAGCACCGGCAGGCACACGATGGCGTACCACGGCAACCCGGCGGCCGCGCTGCTGCCGGCCAGGACCAGCAGCGCGATCTCGGTGGCGGTGTCGAAGCCGAGCCCGAACAGCACCCCGACCGGATAGGAGTGCCACGACTTGGTGATCGATGTGGTGAAGCGGCCGAGGAATCGGTTCATCAGTCCGCGGTCGTTGAGCTGCCGCTCGAGTTCGGCCCCGTCGGTGTCGGGGTCGTAGTCACCGCGACGCAGCCGGGCGAACACCCGCAGGATGCCCACCAGCACAACCACGTTGAGGAGGGCGATCACGTAGAGGAAGACCCCGGAGACGCCGGTGCCGATCAGCCCCGTGTAGTGGTGCAGCGCGGACGAGTCGTCGCGCACCGGTCCGACGATCGTCTTGACCCCGGACGCCAGCAGGACCGCCAGCCCGAAGACCACGGTGGAATGGCCCAGCGAGAAGAAGAATCCCACCGCCAGGGGTCGTTGCCCGTCGTTCATCAGCTTGCGCGTGGTGTTGTCGATGGCGGCGATGTGGTCGGCGTCGAACGCGTGCCGCAGGCCAAGGGTGTAGGCCGTCAGCCCGACGCCGACGCCAAATGCCTTGCCGCCGAGGCTGAATTGCGCGGGGGCCACCAGGGCCACCAAGGTGAACCAGCCGATCACGTGGAGCGCGACGACGACCGCCGCCATCGCCGCGAGCCGCCACCACTCCGCCGGCGTCAACGCGTCGCGAAGCTTGGCCGTCCATGACGGGCGCCCGTCGAGCTCGGTGCTGGCCACTGGATTCCTTCCAGCGTCGGGCGGGGGAACCGACGGCACGACTGTATGTGCCGCCGTCGGCCAGATGCAAGCGGGTCGCAGGAATCGAGACGGGGGGTACCGGCGAATTCGGCCGAAAACTGGCGCGGCCGGTGTGGCGGCGCGACACTGAACGGGTGACGCCCAAGCCAGCGGCACTCGACCCGTCGGTCACCGCCCGGATCGGCGATCTGCTGCGCGCGCGGGGGCTGCGGCGGATGTCGTCGCGAATCCAGGTGCTGGCCGTGCTCGAGCCGGTCGACGGGCACCTGCCGGTGGCAGAGATCCACAAGCGGGTGCGGGCCTGCCTGCCGCACGGCGCCCACGCCCCCGACGTGGCGACCATCTATCGCACGGTGACCACCCTGGTCGAGCAGAAAGTGCTGCACGCCTTGACCGTCGACGGCGGTGTCACCACTTACGGGATGGCCACCGCGCCGCACCATCACGCCGTCTGCACCGAATGCGGCGCGATCATCGAGGTGCCCGCCCGCCAGCTCAGTTCGGCGCTCGAACACGCGATGGCGGGCAGTTCCTTCGCGCTGTCCGAGGCGGCGGGCCTGACGCTGCACGGCCTGTGCCCGCAGTGTCAGCGGCGCTGAGCTCGGTCTACTGGTGGCGACCCAAATCCAGTAGCGCGTTCTCGACCACTTCGGGCAGCGCCGGGTGGATCCAGTACTGGCCGCGGGCCATCTCCGGAGCGGTCAACCCGAAGCTCATCGCCTGAATCAGCGGCTGGATGATCGAGGATGCCTGCGGGCCCATGATGTGCGCGCCGAGCAAGCAGCCGGTGTTGCGCTCGGCGATGAGCTTCACTATCCCGGTGGTGTCCTCCATCGCCCAGCCGTAGGCGACGTCGCCGTAATCGTGGATCGCGACCGAGATGTCGAATCCCCTTGCCATCGCCTGTGTTTCGGTCAGACCGACGGCCGCCAGCTGCGGATCGGTGAACACCGCCGACGGCACGTAGCGGTGGTCGGTCCGCGCCATCGACTCGGTGTCGTCCCAGTCGCAGAACAGGTTGTGCTGAACGACGCGGGCCTCGTGGTTGGCGACGTGCTTGAGCTGGTAGGGCGAGCTGACGTCGCCGAGGGCGAAAACGCCACGGGCCGAGGTGCGTTGGTACTCGTCGACCACCACCCGGCCGTCCTCGACGTCGACGCCGGCCTGTTCGGCGTCCAGCAGGTCGGCGTTGGACAACCGGCCCGTTGCGACCAGCAGCAGGTCGGCGTGCAGCGTCGACCCGTCGTCGAGTCGCAACGCGACGCCGGAGCCTTCGTTGCTGCCGCCCACGACATTGCGGTGCATGCGCAGCTCCCATTTGGCGGCGGCGATGCGGGTGAAGCGTTTGCAGATGGTGTCGTCGGAATTCCGCAGCATGGTGGCGCCTCTGCACACCAGCGTGACGCGCACGCCCAGAGAGGAGAACACGTGAGCGAATTCTGCTGCCACATAGCCGCTTCCGACGATGACGAGGTGCCCGGGCAGCTCGGCGATGCGCATGATCGTGTCGCTGGTGTGATAGGCGACGCCGCAGTCGAGGATCGCCGGCGGGATCACCGGCCGCGACCCCGCCGCGATCACCACCCGGTCGGCGGTGAATTCGTCGCCGGCGTCGGTGCGCAACAGGTAGCGCCCGTCGGGCTGAACCGGCCCGAACCGGGTGTGCTGGCCGTACAGGTCGACGTTGGGTGATGAGCGGCGGTAGTCTTCGCCGCTCATCGAGATCGGATCGATGCGTCCGAAGATGCGCGAGACGATGTCGTCCCAGCGCACCCCGTCGATGTGCGCGTCGACCCCGTAGCGCGCCGCGCCGCGGATCGTCGTGGCCACTTCGGCGGCGTAGACGAACATCTTAGTCGGGATGCAGCCCACGTTCAGGCAGGTGCCGCCGAAGGTGCCGTGCTCGCACAGCGCCGTTCGCATCTCCTTGAATCTATCGTCGAAAATGCTGTTGCCCGAACCGGTCCCGATGATCGCGAGGTCGTATGTCTCCATCTCCTCACCCCCGCTTCGATGGCTGGGTGCGATCGGCGTTGAGGTACTCGTCCAGCCAGCGGTCAAGCTGGCGATAGGCCGCCTCCCGCGGCCCCGGCAGCGAAAGGAAGACATCGTGTTTGGCGTCGCCGATCGGGACGACGGTGCTGCGATTCCCGATGCACCCGGCCCACCGGGCGATCTGGCTGACGTCGAGAACCGCGTCACCGCTTTGCATGGACGCCGCGTCGCTGGTTTCCCGCACGGTGTGATCCGAACGCAGGATCAGGTTGGGCACCCCGACGTCCAGCCCGCGGTGCAGCCGGACCTGGCCGCGGCGGACGGCGTGCAGCCAACCGAGCGTGATGGGAAAGCCGCCCACCGGTTTCCACTGCAGGTTGTAATCGAACTCGCCGTAATAGTCGCGGTGCAGGGTGGTGCCGTAGCCGCCCTCGGTGGGCGAACGCACCACGCCCTTGGACCGCACCCGGGACAGCCCCGCGATCAGCGTCGACGTCACCGACAGGCGCAGCACCGCGGGCCCGTGCAGGTCCAGGAAGGGGCTGTTGAGCACCAAGCCCGCGATGCCGGCGTGGGCCGCGGCGTCGCGCCGGCGGAGCCGGTCCAGCCACAGCGACACGATGAGCCCGCCGGCGGAATGGCCGTACACCAGGACCTTGGCGGGCCGCTCCTCTTCGCGGATGACCGCCAGCGCTTGCCCGAGCTCGGCGTCGTAGTCGTCGAGGTTGGTGATGAAGTGCGGCGTCTGGCCGTCGCGGCGCGACCGTCCGCATTTCTGTAGGTCCAGCGCGTAGAAGGCGAAGCCCCGGTCGGCGAAGTGATCGGCCAGCGCCGTGTGGAAGAAGTAGTCGGTGTAGCCGTGCACGGCGAGCACCGCATGGCCGGTCCCGTGGGGACCGGTCGGCTCGCCGCGCCGGATCAGCGTCGCGACGATCTCGCCCTCACCGACCGGGTCGGGCCCGAGCGGGATGGTGCGCTGCCAATAACCGGGCAGGACATCGGGCACCCAGCCAGTCACGAGGCCAGCTTAGAGGTTTTGCTGGTCGCGGGGAGGCGCATGCCGGTCGTGCCCGGTTCGCCTCGGGATAGCCTGGGGACCGGCACAGTCGAGGAAAGGACCGGGAGCAGGTGTCGTCGTTAGCCCGAACCGCACGGACGGACGTCGTGCTGGTGGGCGCGGGCATCATGAGCGCCACCCTGGGCGCGTTGCTGCGGCGGCTGCAGCCCGACTGGTCGATGACGATCGTCGAACGGCTGGACGCCGTCGCCGCCGAAAGCAGCAGCCCCTGGAACAACGCCGGCACCGGGCACTCCGCGCTGTGCGAGCTCAACTACACCCCGCAAAACCCGGACGGCTCTATCGACATCACCAAAGCGGTGCGCATCAACGAGCAGTTCCAGGTGAGCCGGCAATTCTGGGCCTACGCCGTCGAGAACGGGATCCTGACCGACACCGACTTCCTCAACCCGCTCCCACACGTGAGTTTCGTGCGCGGGGCGCAGGGCGTCGACTTTCTGCGGCGCCGGCAGCGGGCCCTCGCGGCCAACCCGCTCTTCGCCGGCACCGAATTCATCGACGACCCGCAAGAGTTCGCCCGCCGGCTACCGTTCATGGCCGCCAGGCGCGACTTCACCGAACCGACCGCGCTCAACTGGGCGCCCCACGGCACCGACGTCGACTTCGGCGCGCTGGCCCGCCAGCTCGTCGGCTTCTGCGTGCAGGGCGGCGCGACCGCGCTGTTCGGCCACGAGGTCCGCGATCTGACCCGCCGGCCGGACGGCGGCTGGACCCTGCGGCTCCGCAATCGCCGCACCGGCGAAAAACACCGGCTGGAAGCCAAATTCGTCTTCGTCGGAGCCGGCGGCGACGCGCTGCCGCTGTTGCAGAAGTCGGGCATCAAGGAGGTCAGGGGCTTCGCCGGATTCCCCATCGGCGGCCGGTTCCTGCGCACCGACAACCCGGCGCTCACCGCCGCGCACCGGGCCAAGGTGTACGGCGTTCCGGCGGCGGGCGCCCCACCGCTCGGCGCGCTGCACCTGGACCTCCGGTTCGTCAACGGCAAGTCGTGGCTGGTGTTCGGGCCCTTCGCCGGTTGGTCACCGAAGTTCTTGAAACACGGCCGTCTTTCGGACCTGGCCCGCTCGGTGAAACCGGACAACGCGGTGTCCATGCTCGGTGTCGGCCTCACCCAGCTGACGCTGGTGAGGTACCTGATCGGCCAGCTGCGGCTGTCCGAACCCGATCGGATCGACGCCCTACGCGAATTCGCGCCCAGCGCAACCGATTCGGATTGGGAGTTGACCGTGGCCGGTCAACGCGTGCAGGTGATTCGGCGGGACCGCGGCAAGGGGGGCGTGCTGGACTTCAGCACCACCGTGCTGGCGGATGCCGATGGCACCATCGCCGGGCTGCTGGGGGGCTCCCCGGGGGCGTCGACGGCGGTGGCGGCCATGCTCGAGGTGCTTGCGCGCTGCTTCGCCGACCGCTATCCGTCCTGGCTGCCCGCGCTCAAGGAGATGGTGCCGTCGCTGGGGGTCGAGCTGTCTCGCGAACCGGCGCTGTACGACGAGGTGTGGTCCTGGGGCACCGAGGCGTTGCGGTTGAAGTCCGATTCGGGGGTTCGGTCATGAGTGAGGCGTTGCGTCGGTCTTGGGCCAAAGACCTTGGCGCCCGGACCCTTTACGAGCTGCTCAAGCTTCGGGTGGAGGTGTTCGTGGTGGAGCAGGCGTGCCCATACCCGGAGTTGGACGGGCGCGACCTGCTCGCCGAGACGCGGCACTTCTGGCTGGAGACGCCCGACGGCGAGGTGATCTGCACGCTGCGGTTGATGGAGGAGCACGCTGGCGGTCAGAAGGCGTTCCGGATCGGCCGGTTGTGCACCAAGCGCAGCGCGCGCGGACAGGGACACACGACCCGGCTGCTGCGTGCCGCCCTGGCCGAGGTGGGCGACTACCCGTGCCGGATCGACGCGCAGACCTACCTGGCCGACATGTACGCCCAGCACGGGTTCGTCCGCGCCGGTGAGGATTTCGTCGACGACGGGATTCCGCACGTGCCGATGCTCAAGCCTGCACGCCCCGGCTCCGGCCTGACGGAGCTGCCGTGAAGCCGTATCCGTTCAGCGCGATCGTCGGGCACGACCAGCTGCGCCTGGCGCTGCTGTTGTGCGCGGTGCGCCCGGAGATCGGCGGCGCGCTCATCCGCGGCGAGAAGGGCACGGCCAAGTCGACGGCGGTGCGCGGC
Source organism: Mycobacterium sp. ACS4054 (assembly GCF_001667275.1). Taxonomy (GTDB): domain Bacteria; phylum Actinomycetota; class Actinomycetes; order Mycobacteriales; family Mycobacteriaceae; genus Mycobacterium. Next base: position 12,535 of record NZ_LZHV01000054.1, on the reverse strand, counting down.
CTGGCGGCGCTGCTCTCGGCGGCCACCGGCGGCGAGGGCGCCGGCCTGGTCGAAATGCCGCTCGGCGCAACCGAAGACCGGGTGATCGGTTCGCTGGACCTGCAGCGGGTGCTGCGTGACGGCGAGCACGCGTTCTCGCCGGGGCTGCTGGCCCGCGCGCACGGCGGCGTGCTCTACGTCGACGAGGTCAACCTGCTGCACGACCATCTGGTGGACGTGCTGCTCGACGCCGCGGCCATGGGCCGCGTGCACATCGAACGCGACGGCATCTCCCATTCGCATGAGGCGCGCTTCGTGCTGATCGGCACCATGAATCCGGAGGAGGGCGAGCTGCGTCCGCAGCTGCTGGACCGGTTCGGTCTGACCGTCGACGTGCACGCGTCGCGCGATGTCGACGTGCGGGTGGAGGTGGTCCGGCAGCGGATGGCCTACGAGGCCGACCCGGATGGGTTCGCCGAGCGGTACGCCGACGCCGAGGCGCAGCTGGCCCGGCGCATCGCCGACGCGCGGGCCCTGGTCGCCGACGTGGCGTTGCCCGACAACGAGTTACGGCGCATCGCCGCGGTCTGCGCGGCGTTCGACGTGGACGGGATGCGGGCCGATCTGGTGGTGGCCCGCACCGCCGCCGCGCATGCCGCGTGGCGCGGGGTGAAGTCCGTCGAAGAGCAGGACGTCCGGGTGGCCGCCGAGCTGGCGTTGCCGCATCGGCGCCGCCGCGACCCGTTCGACGACCCGGGCATCGACCGTGATCAGCTCGACGAGGCGCTGGCGCAAGCCGGCGACGACGATCCGGATCCCGAGCCCGACCCGTCGGGCGGGGGAGGGGCCGCCGAGGACATTGCGCCGCAAGGTGATTCGCGACCGGCGTCCAAGCCGCAGCCGCCGCGTCCCAGCGCGCCGCCGTCGCAGACCTTCCGCGCCCGGGCCCTGACGGTGCCCGGGGTCGGCGCGGGCGCGCCCGGGCGGCGGTCGCGGGCCCGCAACGCGACCGGCCGCGTGATCGCGGCCGCCGACGGCGACGACACGGGTTCCGGCGCGCAGGGGCTGCACCTGTTCGCCACCGTGCTCTCGGCCGCCGAGCGCTCCGGCGCCGGGCCGTTGCGGCCGGGTCCGGACGACGTGCGCCGCGCGATCCGTGAGGGGCGCGAAGGCAACCTGGTCATCTTCGTCGTGGACGCGTCGGGCTCGATGGCTGCGCGCGACCGCATGGCCGCGGTGAGCGGCGCGACGTTGTCACTGCTGCGCGACGCGTACCAGCGCCGCGACAAGGTCGCCGTGATCACGTTCCGCCAGCAGGAGGCGCGGTTGCTGCTGCCGCCGACGTCGTCGGCGCACATCGCCGGGCGGCGACTGGCCCGATTCGACACCGGCGGCAAGACCCCACTGGCCGAAGGACTGCTAGCCGCGCGTGAGCTGATCGTCCGCGAGAAGGCCCGCGACCGGGCAAGGCGCGCCCTGGTGGTGGTGCTCACCGACGGTCGGGCCACCGCGGGGCCGGACCCGTTGCGCCGCAGCAACATCGCGGCGGCTCGGCTGGTATCCGAAGGCGCCGCCGCGGTGGTCGTGGACTGCGAGACGTCCCATGTGCGGCTGGGTCTGGCCGAGCAACTGGCCCGCCGGCTCGGTGCGCCGGCGGTGCGGCTCGAGCAGTTGCACGCGGACTCCCTGACGCGCGCGGTGCGCGGCGCGGCCTGAGAAAGGTATTCGCCGATGCCACAAGGCCGCCCCCAACAGGTGCCCGACGACGGGCTGAGCACCAAGGCCCGGCGCAACACCCCGGTGCTGGCGGTGCACACCGGCCCCGGCAAGGGGAAATCGACGGCCGCGTTCGGAATGGCGTTGCGGGCGTGGAACGTCGGGCTTTCCGTCGCGGTCTTCCAGTTCGTCAAGAGCGCCAAATGGAAGGTGGGCGAGGAGTCGGCCTTCGCGCAACTCGGCCGCGTGCACGACGAGCACCGAATCGGCGGGCCCGTCGAATGGCACAAGATGGGCGCGGGGTGGTCCTGGTCGCGCAAGGCGGGCAGCGAACTCGACCACGCGGCGGCGGCCGCCGACGGGTGGGCCGAGATCTCGCGCCGGCTGGCCGAGCAGCGCCACGACTTCTACGTGCTCGACGAGTTCACCTACCCGCTGAAGTGGGGATGGGTGGACGTCGACGAGGTGGTGGACGTGCTGCTGGCGCGGCCCGGCCACCAGCACGTGGTCATCACCGGGCGCGATGCCCCGCAGCGGTTGATCGAGGCGGCCGACCTGGTGACCGAGATGACGAAGATCAAGCACCCGATGGACGCGGGCCGCAAGGGGCAGAAGGGCATCGAGTGGTGAGTGTCCCCGCGGTGGTCGTCGCCGCACCGGCGTCGGGCAGCGGAAAGACCACCGTCGCAACGGGATTGATCGGCGCCCTGCGGCGCGCCGGTCATGCCGTGGCGCCGTTCAAGGTCGGCCCGGATTTCATCGACCCCGGTTATCACGGCCTGGCCGCCGGGCGCCCCGGCCGCAACCTGGACCCGGTGCTGGTCGGCGAGAGCCTCGTCGGCCCGCTGTACGCCCACGGCGCCGACGGCGCGGACATCGCAGTGATCGAAGGCGTGATGGGCCTCTTCGACGGGCGGATCGGTCCCGCCACCGCCGGCCCCGCGGAGGGGTCCACCGCCCACGTGGCCGGCCTGTTGGGCGCGCCGGTCATCCTGGTGGTCGACGCACGCGGCCAGAGCCACAGCATCGCCGCACTGCTGCACGGCTTTTCGACGTTCGATGCCGCGACGCGGGTCCGCGGCGTGATCCTCAACCGCGTCGGCTCGGCCCGGCACGAACAGGTGTTGCGGCAGGCCTGCGAGCAGTCGGGCGTCGCGGTGCTGGGCGCGATTCCGCGCACCGCCGAATTGGAGCTCCCGACAAGGTATTTGGGCCTGGTGACAGCGGTGGAGTACGGGCGGCGGGCGCGGCTCGCGGTCGAGGCGATGACCGACCTGGTGGCGCGCCATGTCGACCTGACGGCCGTGGCGGCGGTGGCGGCGAGCCGCCCCGGCCCTGCGTGGGACCCGGCGACGGCGGCGGGCGAGGCTCCCGGCGCGCGGGCCACCGTGGCGATGGCGGCGGGAAAGGCGTTCAGCTTCGGCTACGCCGAGCATGCCGAGTTGCTTCAGGCCGCGGGTGCCGAGGTGGTCGAATTCGACCCGCTGGCCGACCCGTTGCCGGACGGCACGGACGCGGTGCTGCTGCCCGGCGGGTTTCCGGAACAGTTCACCGCGGAGCTCTCGGCCAACGACGTCGTGCGCCGGCAGATCAACGAGCTGGCCGCCGCCGGCGCGCCCATTCACGCCGAATGCGCCGGCCTCATCTACCTGGCCACCGAACTCGACGGCTACCCGATGTGCGGCGTGCTGGCCGGGTCGGCGCGGTTCACGCCGCACCTGACGCTGGCCTATCGCGACGCCGTGGCCGTCGCCGATTCGCCGCTGTATCGCGCCGGACAGCGCGCGGTCGGGCACGAATTCCACCGCACCGCAGTCACTTTCACCGATAGCTACCAGCCCGCCTGGGTGTACCGGGGTGCCGGGGTGGACGCCGTGCGCGACGGCGTGGTGTACGGCGGCGTGCACGCGTCGTATCTGCACACCCACCCGGCTGCCGCGCCGGAAGCGGTCTCGCGGTTCGTCGCGCACGCCGCCGCCCGCCGCGGCGGCGATCGCCACTAGTTCTGATGGTGGCGACCCGCAGCGCCCGGCGTCCCGCCGCGCTCGCGATCGCCACTAGGCTTGCCCGGTGACCGAGAACGCCTACCTCGCCGGACTGCGGCTGGCCGGCAAGAAGGTCGTCGTGGTCGGCGGCGGCTCGGTCGCCCAACGCCGGCTGCCCCTGCTGATCGCCAGCGGCGCGGACGTTCACGTCATCTCCCGCAGCGCCACCAGGTCGGTCGAGGCGATGACCGGAATCACGTTGTCCCTGCGCGAATACCGCGACGGTGACCTCGACGGGGCCTGGTACGCGATCGCCGCCACCAACGACCCGGAAGTGAACGCGGCCGTCGTCGCCGAGGCCGAACGCCGCCACCTCTTCTGCGTCCGCGCCGACATCGCCGTGGAGGGGACCGCGGTGACCCCGGCGTCCTTCCGTTATGAGGGGTTATCGGTCGGGGTGCTGGCCGGCGGCGAGCACCGCCGCTCCGCGGCAATCCGCTCGGCCATCCGGGAGGCGCTGCAGACCGGGGTCATCACCGTGGACAGCGCGGTGACCTCCGACGTCGTGCGCGGCGGGGTGGCGCTCGTCGGCGGCGGCCCCGGCGACCCCGAACTGATCACGGTGCGCGGGCGGCGCCTGCTGGCCCACGCCGACGTCGTCGTCGCCGACCGGCTCGCGCCACCGGAGCTGCTGGCCGAGCTGCCGCCGCACGTGGAGGTGATCGACGCGGCCAAGATCCCCTACGGGCGGGCGATGGCCCAGGACGCGATCAACGACGTCATGATCGAGCGGGCTCGGTCCGGAAAGTTCGTCGTCCGGCTCAAGGGCGGGGACCCGTTCGTCTTCGCCCGCGGCTACGAGGAAGTGCAGGCGTGCGTGGACGCCGGGATCCCGGTCATCGTGGTCCCGGGTGTGACAAGTGCCATAGGAGTGCCCGCCCTGGCGGGCGTTCCGGTTACGCATCGGGCGATAAATCACGAATTCGTCGTGGTCAGCGGGCATCTGGCGCCCGATCACCCCGAATCGTTAGTGAATTGGAATGCGCTGGCCGCATTGTCGGGCACCATCGTTTTGCTGATGGCCGTCGAACGCATCGAGCTTTTCGCCGACGCTTTGATAAAAGGTGGTCGACCTGCGGATACGCCGGTGTTGGTGGTCCAGCACGGCACGACGGCCGAACAGCAGACTTTGCGGGCCACCCTTGCCGACACGCCCGAAAAGATCCGCGCCGAGGGCATCCGACCTCCCGCGATCATCGTGATCGGGCCGGTGGCGGCCTTCGGGCTTTAAACGGATCTTAAGATTACTGTAAGGTAACCCTTTATGACGGCCCTCAACGACAGTGAGCGCGCGGTGCGGAAATTCGCGTCCGCGCGCCCCGATCGTCCGGCCCCGGTGCGCGCCGAGCGCCCGGCGGAGACCGCCTCCACGCGCCTCAGCAAGTACTACCCGGCCTGGCTGCCTTCGCGTCGCTTCATCGCGGCCGTGATCGCCATCGGCGGTATGCAGTTGCTGGCGACCATGGACAGCACCGTTGCCATCGTGGCGCTGCCTAGGATCCAGAACGAGCTGAGCCTCTCGGATGCCGGCCGCAGCTGGGTGATCACCGCGTATGTGCTCACCTTCGGCGGCCTGATGCTGTTGGGCGGCCGGCTGGGCGACACCATCGGACGCAAGCGCACCTTCATCGTCGGCGTCGCGCTGTTCACCATTTCCTCGGTGCTGTGCGCGGTCGCCTGGGACGAGGCGACGATGGTCATCGCGCGGCTCTCCCAGGGCGTCGGGTCGGCCATCGCCTCGCCGACGGGCTTGGCGCTCGTCGCGACCACGTTCCCCAAGGGCCCGGCCCGTAACTTCGCGACGGCGGTGTTCGCCGCGATGACGGCCATCGGTTCGGTGATGGGCCTGGTGGTCGGCGGGGCGCTGACCGAGGTGTCCTGGCGGCTGGCCTTCCTGGTGAACGTGCCGATCGGGCTGGTGATGATCTACCTGGCCCGCACCGCGCTGCGCGAGACCAACCGCGAGCGGATGAAGCTCGACGCCACCGGCGCCATGCTCGCCACCCTGGCGTGCACCGCCGCCGTCTACGCCTTCTCGATGGGACCGGAGAAGGGCTGGGTGTCGATCACCACCATCGCCTCGGGTGTCGTCGCGCTGGCCGCCGCGCTGGCCTTCGTCATCGTGGAGCGCACGGCCGAAAACCCCGTCGTCCCATTCAGTCTCTTCCGCGACCGCAACCGGCTGGTGACCTTCGCCGCGATCTTCCTGGCCGGCGGGCTGATGTTCAGCCTGACCGTCTGCATCGGCCTGTACGTGCAGGACATCCTCGGCTACAGCGCGCTGCGCGCGGGCGTCGGCTTCATTCCGTTCGTCATCGCGATGGGGATCGGCCTGGGCGTCTCCTCCCAGCTGGTGTCGCGGTTCTCGCCCCGGGTGCTGACGATCGGCGGCGGCGTCCTGCTGTTCTGGGCAATGCTTTACGGCTGGGCCTTCATGCACCGCGGCGTGCCCTATTTCCCCAACCTGGTGCTGCCGATCATCGTCGGCGGTATCGGCATCGGCATCTGCGTTGTCCCGCTGACGCTGTCGGCCATCGCCGGGGTCGGTTTCGACCAGATCGGCCCGGTGTCGGCGATCGCGTTGATGCTGCAGAGCCTCGGCGGACCGCTGGTGCTGGCCGTCATCCAGGCCGTGATCACCTCGCGCACGCTGTACCTGGGCGGCACCACCGGCCCGGTGAAGGTCATGAACGACCTCCAGTTGCATGCGCTCGATCAGGGCTATACCTACGGCCTGCTGTGGGTGGCCGGCGTGGCCGTCATCGTCGGCGGTGCGGCCCTGTTGATCGGCTACACGCCGGAGCAGGTGGCCCACGCGCAAGAGGTGAAGGAAGCGATCGACGCCGGCGAGCTGTAGCTCAACGGATTTCGCTTCTACGCCGTAGCGGGCGTGCCGTAGCGGGCCGGGAACCATGTGGTCCTCGCCCGACGTGAGCGCCCGCCATCGCTGAACCCCCGACCGGTTAGGCTGGCCCGCTGTGATCACCCGGATGTCCGAGCTGTTCTTGCGCACATTGCGCGACGACCCCGCCGACGCGGAAGTGCCCAGCCACAAACTGCTGATCCGGGCCGGCTACGTCCGGCCCGTGGCGCCCGGGTTGTACAGCTGGCTACCGCTCGGGCTGCGGGTGCTGCGCAGGATCGAAAAGATCGTCCGCGAGGAGATGAACGCCATCGGCGGGCAGGAGATCCTGTTCCCCGCCCTGCTGCCCCGTGCGCCGTACGAGACCACGAACCGGTGGACCGAATACGGCGACGGCGTGTTCCGGGTCAAGGACCGCCGGGGCAACGACTACCTGCTGGGGCCGACGCACGAGGAGGTGTTCACCCTGACCGTCAAGGGCGAATACAGCTCCTACAAAGACTTTCCGGTGCTGCTCTATCAGATCCAGAACAAGTACCGCGACGAGGCGCGGCCGCGGGCGGGCATCCTGCGGGTGCGCGAGTTCGTGATGAAGGACTCCTACTCCTTCGACATCGACGACGCCGGGCTCAAGGCTGCCTACCACGCGCACCGGGAGGCCTACCAGCGCATCTTCAATCGGCTCCAGGTGCGCTACGTGATCGTCTCCGCCGTGTCGGGGGCGATGGGCGGCAGCGCCTCCGAGGAGTTTTTGGCCGAAAGTCCGGTCGGTGAAGACACTTTCGTGCGCTGCCTGGAGTCCGGATATGCGGCCAACGTCGAGGCAGTCGTCACCGCGCGCCCGGAGGCCAAGCCCATCGAGGGGCTGCCCGAGGCGGTGGTCCACGACACCGGTGACACCCCGACCATCGCCACGCTGGTCGAGTGGGCCAACGCGGCCGACCTCGGCCGCACCGTCACCGCCGCCGACACCCTGAAGAACGTCTTGCTCAAGGTCCGCCAGCCGGGTGGGGAATGGGAGCTGCTGGCCATCGGGCTGCCCGGCGACCGCGAGGTCGACGACAAGAGGCTGGGCGCGGCGCTGGATCCGGCCGAGTACGCGTTGCTCGACGACGCCGACTTCCCCAAGTACCCGTTCCTGGTGAAGGGCTATATCGGTCCTAAGGCGTTGCGCGACAACGGCATTCGCTATCTCGTCGACCCGCGGGTGGTGGACGGCACCAGCTGGATCACCGGGGCGGACGAGAAGGGCCGCCACGTCGTCGGCCTGGTGGCCGGCCGGGATTTCACCGCCGACGGCACCATCGAGGCCGCCGAGGTGCGCGACGGCGATCCGTCGCCCGACGGCGCCGGCCCGGTGGTGTCGGCGCGGGGCATCGAGATCGCGCACATCTTCCAGCTCGGCCGCAAATACACCGACGCCTTCACCGCCGACGTGCTCGGTGAGGACGGCAAGCCGGTGCGGCTGACGATGGGCTCCTACGGGCTCGGGGTGTCGCGCATGGTGGCCGTCATCGCCGAGCAGCACCACGACGAGCTGGGCCTGCGCTGGCCGGCCTCGGTGGCGCCGTTCGACGTGCACCTGGTGATCGCCAACAAGGACGCGGACGCCCGCACCGGGGCGACCGCGCTGGCCGCCGACCTGGACCGGCTGGGCGTCGAGGTGCTGCTCGACGACCGGCAGGCCTCGCCCGGGGTCAAGTTCAAGGACGCCGAGTTGCTGGGCGTGCCGTGGATCCTGGTGGTGGGCCGCGGCTGGGGCAACGGCGTGGTCGAGCTGCGCGACCGCTTCAGCGGCGAGACGCGTGAGCTGGCCACCGGGCCGACGCTGGCCGCCGACGTCGCGGCCGCGCTGAGCGGGTAGCGCTCCAAACTCCTTGCGGCGCTAGTCGTTTCCTCCCGGGAAGCTCGTCGTGATGGGCCAGGCGCCCAGCACGCGGTTCCAGCGGGCGGCCATCACGGCGCTCTGCGTCAGCGCCGTCGCGGCGAACGCGCGGTCGTCGGCCGTCTCGGCGTGCTCGATCACCACCCGCCAGGCCGACGCGCAGTCGTTCTCCATCCGGGCGGCCAGGCGCGCCGCGTCCGCGGCGCTGCCGATCAGCATCGGCAGCTGGTAACCGGGGGCGGCGACCGGGGCGTTGACCTTGCGGGCGGTCAGCATCGCGATCACGTCGTCGCGGCGCTGGCGGTGCTGTAACAGGGCCTCCACCACCATGCCGTTCACGCTGGGCGGCGACAGCGCCGAGACCATGCCGTAGCCGTAGATCGTCGAGTGTTCGATGGCCAGCGCGTCGCACAATGCCGCGTTGTCGGCGTCCTTACCGGAGCTCATATCGACGGGCCCCCGGGCACCAGGGCGACCGTGTACGACGCCGTGCACGACGCGATGATCGACGCGAGCAGCCCCGCGCGGTAGCCGGATTCGCCCGCCACCAGGCGGCTGGCGCTGTCCGCCGAGGCACGCAACGCGTTGATCACGTCGGACACCGGGGGCGGGGGCGGCGGCGGACCCGCCGGTTCGGCCGCGCTCGGGCTCGGGGTGGCGGTCTCGCTCGTCGACGAGCTGGTGATCTTGCCGGCGGCCCGCGAGATCTCCGTGGACAGGGCGCGGGCGTGCGCGGCGCGCTGGCTGGCGACCACCGTCAGCGCGGCGGCTATCTGCGGCGGATTGCCGACGGCCGCCGCGGCCGCGCCGGCCAGCGCGCTGTCCTTGCGGGCCTGATCCAACGGGCCCAGCAACTCTTCGACGGCCGGGGGCTTGGGCGGGGACTCGCCGCAGGCGGAGGTGAGGGCCCCGAGCGCAGCCAGAGCCGCGCCGCCGGCGAGCACACCCCGCCGGTTGACGACGGGAACTGCGCTAGACACAAACACATCCTGCCATCGCTGCGGCGGTGGGTACGAAGCCAGGACGCGATCCGGCCGTCAGACGCGAATCCTGGCGTATCGTTGATAGCTGGCTCTCGCGGAACGGCAGCCCTCGCGTTCCGCCGGGACACTGGAGCCGCCCGCAAGCCAGCGGGGCGGCGACGCCCTCCAGCTGACCGGACAACTCAAGATGAGGAGCTCGCCGTGACCACCGGGCTACCTTCGCAGACGCAGGTGATCGAGCTACTCGGTGGAGAGTTCGCGCGCGCGGGATATGAGATCGAAGACGTGGTCATCGACGCCCGCACGCGCCCGCCGCGGATCATGGTCGTCGCCGACGGTGACAAAGCCCTTGACCTGGACACCATCGCGGACCTGTCACGCTCCGCGTCGACTTTGCTGGACGGCCTCGGCGGAATCCGGGACCGCTACGTCCTCGAGGTGAGTTCCCCGGGCGTGGAACGCCCGCTGACCAGCGAAAAGCACTTCCGTCGTGCCCGCGGCCGCAAGGTGGACGTCGACCTGGCGGACGGTTCCCGCATGACCGGCCGGGTCGGGGAGACCCGGGACCACGCCGTCGCGCTCGTGGTTCGCCAGGGCCGCGACTACACGGTGCGCGAAATTCCGCTCGCCGATATCGCCAAAGCCGTTGTCCAGGTGGAGTTTTCGCCGCCAGCCCAGGCGGAGTTGGAGCTCGCGGGCCGGGCCGACAGGACGGAGGCCGGAGCATGAACATCGACATGGCCGCGCTGCACGCCATCGAGGTGGATCGGGGCATTTCGGTCAACGAGCTGCTCGAGACAATCAAGTCGGCGCTGCTCACCGCCTACCGGCACACCGAGGGCCACCAGAACGACGCGCGCATCGAGATCGACCGCAAGACCGGTGTGGTGCGCGTCGTCGCCCGCGAGACCGACGACGACGGCAACGTGATCAGCGAATGGGACGACACCCCCGAGGGTTTCGGCCGCATCGCCGCGACCACCGCGCGTCAGGTCATGCTGCAGCGGTTCCGGGACGCCGAAAACGAGCGCACCTACGGCGAGTTCTCCACCCGCGAGGGCGAGATCGTCGCGGGCGTCATCCAGCGCGACAGCCGCGCCAACGCCCGCGGTCTGGTCGTGGTCCGAATGGGCACCGAGACCAAGGCGTCCGAGGGGGTCATCCCGGCCGCCGAACAGGTGCCCGGCGAAAGCTACGAGCACGGCAACCGGGTGCGCTGCTACGTGATCGGGGTGACCCGCGGGTCGCGCGAGCCGCTGATCACGCTGTCGCGGACGCACCCCAACCTGGTGCGCAAATTGTTCTCCCTCGAGGTCCCCGAGATCGCCGACGGTTCGGTCGAGATCGTGGCGGTGGCCCGCGAGGCCGGCCATCGCTCCAAGATCGCGGTGAAATCCAACGTCTCCGGCCTGAACGCGAAAGGGGCCTGCATCGGCCCGATGGGCCAGCGGGTCCGCAACGTGATGAGCGAGCTCTCCGGGGAGAAGATCGACATCATCGACTACGACGAAGACCCTTCCCGCTTCGTCGCCAACGCGTTGTCGCCGGCCAAGGTGGTGTCCGTGTCGATCATCGACCAGAACGCCCGGGCCGCCCGCGTGGTGGTGCCCGATTTCCAGCTTTCCCTGGCCATCGGCAAGGAGGGCCAGAACGCGCGGTTGGCGGCCCGGCTCACCGGGTGGCGCATCGACATCCGCGGCGATACGCCGGGTGCATCCGACGCGCATTCGCAGGCCCACCCCGAGCGCGGCGCCCCCCATCCGGGGGCGCACGACCGCTAGCGCGGCAAACCGACCGGACGGCCGCGTCGCCGGGGAGAGCGGCCCGCACCCTCGGGCGGTTCTGACCATCGGGTAAGTGACGCTAGACTGAGCCGTGATCCAGCGCGAACCTTCGGCACCCGAAACCAGGGCGCACAAATGTGTGGACGGACCAGTCCGCACGTGCGTCGGGTGCCGGAAGCGAGGGTTGGCCGTCGAACTGCTTCGCGTAGCGGCTGTGTCGGACGGGAACGGCGGATATGCCGTGATCGTCGACACCAGGAGTAGCCTGCCGGGGCGGGGTGCGTGGCTGCACCCCGAACCGCAGTGCGTGCAACAGGCGATTCGGCGGCGGGCTTTCACCAGAGCGCTGCGCATCGCCGGTTCCCCGGACGTGTCCGCGGTGGTCGAGCACCTAGAGTCACTAGGCGCACCCGATCCCCTCGGTACCAACAGAAGAGGCAGCAAAGAACATGAGCACACCGTGAAGTCCCGATGACAATGTGTCATAGCTAAACCGAGGCGCGGCCCCACGTCTGTCGCCTCATAGACAGGAGATGTAGTGGCAGGTAAGGCCCGCGTACACGAGTTGGCTAAGGAACTCGGTGTCACCAGCAAGGAAGTCCTCGCCCGGCTGAATGAACAGGGCGAATTCGTAAAATCCGCATCGTCGACGGTGGAGGCCCCCGTCGCTCGCCGGCTGCGCGAATCCTTCGGCGGCGGCAAGGCCGCCCCGGAGAAGACCGCGGCCAAGGCGGCCAAGTCCGGTTCGGGGGCGCCCGCCAGGGGCCCGGACAAGTCGCTCGACCAGGCGCTCGACAAGGCCATCGGTAACGGCGAGGCGAGCGGCGCGCCCGCCGCGACGGCGACCGCCGCCGCGCCGCCGTCCGGATCGACGGAAGCCCCCGCGCGCCCCGGCCCGGTGCCCGGCCGCCCCGCGCCCGGACAGCCGAAGCCGCCCGCGCCCGGGCAGCCGGCCGCCCAGCCCGGCCCCCAGCCGGGCATGACGCCCGGCCCGCGGCCCGGCCCGGCGCCGAAGCCCGGCGTGCGCACCCCGCGCGTCGGCAACAACCCGTTCTCTTCCGCGCAGCCCGTCGACCGGCCGATCCCGCGTCCGGTGCCCCGCCCCGGGGCGCCCCGGCCCGGCGGCGCGCGTCCGGGCGCCTCGCCCGGCAACATGCCGCCCCGTCCGGGCGGCGCCGCTGGTCAGGGCCGCCCCGCCCGGCCCGGCGCCCCGCGGCCCGGCGGTGGCCGCCCCGGCGGGCCCGGCGGTCGTGACGGCGGCGGCGGCAACTACCGCGGTG
>NZ_LZHV01000053.1 GCF_001667275.1 Mycobacterium sp. ACS4054 | reverse complement strand
CCCCCCCCACGCCCCCCCCCCCCCCGCCCCGCGCCCCCCCCCCCCCCCCCCCCCCCCCCCCCCCCGGCGGGCGCCCCCCCCCCCCCCCCCCCCCCCCCCGGCCACCAAACGGCCATCTTCTTTCCACACGTTGACGATCAAGCTCTCGCCGGGGAACGCCACTCCGGCGAAGCGTGCGCCGTAGGCGGCCACCGCGCCGGCGTCGCCGTCCAGCAGCGTGTCGACGATCGCCTTGCACGTCATGCCGTAGGTGCACAGTCCGTGCAGGATGGGCTGCGAAAAGCCAGCGGCCGCAGCGAAATCCGGATCGGAGTGCAGCGGGTTGCGGTCTCCGCACAGCCGGTACAGCAGCGCCTGCTGCGGCAGGATCGGCACCTCGATCTCCAGGTCCGGCGATCGATCCGGCGCCGCGTCGGACGTGGACGGGCCGCGTTCACCGCCGAACCCGCCCTCACCGCGGGCGAAGATCGACCGCCGCTGCGTCCACAGCACCGTGCCGTCGGGCGCGCTGACCGTCGTCTCACTCCAGATCACCGCGGCCTTGCCCTTGTCCCAGATGTCGGTGAACCGGGTGACGGCGCGGGCCGAACCCGACGGCGGGAGCGGCCCGGGCACCTCCACCCGCTCGCTGGCGTGCAATACCTTGCCCAATTCGATGTCGATGCCGGGGAACTGCACGGTCGGCGGCTTGGTCATGTGGAAGGAGGCCGCCACGTTGCCGAACGTCGGCAGGACCTGCGGAGTGTCGTCGACGAGATACCGGAGTTCCCGCGGATCCATCGGATCCTTGCCGGCCCCCAGCGCCAGATGATAAAGCTGGACATCGCTACTGGTCCAAGAGAATTCGATCGGGTCCAGCTCGGCGGCCAGCGCCACATCTACGTCGATGGGCATCTCAGCGTTCCCCCGCAATGTGCAGCGCGGCCAGATAACCGAACGTCATCGCCGGGCCGATGGTGCCGCCCGGGCCCGGGTAGGTGTGGCCCATCACCGGGGCGCTGACATTGCCCGCGGCGTACAGGCCTTCGATGATCGTGCCGTCGTCGCGCAGCGCACGGCCGTGGACGTCGGTGCGCACGCCGCCCTTGGTGCCCAGGTCCCCGGGCACCATCTTGGCCGCGTAGTACGGCGCGTGCCTGAGCTCGCCGAGGTTGGGGTTGGGTTTGTTGGTCGGGTCGCCGTAATAGCGGTCGTACGCGCTCTCGCCGCGGTGAAAGTCCTCGTCGACGCCGGAGCGGGCGAAGCCGTTGAACCGCTGCACGGTGGCCAGCAGTTCGGCGGCCGGCAGGCCGGCCTTGACGGCCAGCTCCTCCAGCGTGTCGGCCTGGATGATGACCCCGGAATCCAGCCACTTGCGCGGAATCCGTTGGCCCGGCTGCAATCCGGCAAAGATGTAGCGGTCGCGGTACTGCTGGTCGAACACCAGCCACGCCGGGATGTTCTCGCCCGGACCGGGCCCCTGGCCGAATTCCCCGCCGTACATGTGATGGCAGGCCTCGACGTACGGCATCGACTCGTTCATGAACCGCTTGCCCGACATGTTGACGATGATCGACCCCGGCGAATTGCGTTCCGACAACGCGAACCACGGCGCGCCGACCAGCGGCACCGTCGGACCCCACCAGGCGTCTTCCATCAATTCCAGTGCGGCGCCCAGCTTTTCGGCGGCGACGATGCCGTCTCCGGTATTGGCCTTGGCGCCGACGGTCCACTCGGTGGTGATGGGCGCACGCTGGTACTTCACCCGCATCTGCTCGTTGTGCTCGAAACCACCGGAGGCGAGGATCACGCCGCGCCGCGCCCGGATCAGCCGCGGCTCGGACGACTCCGAAGCCCCCGTGTCGCGGACGTAGACGCCGCGCACCACGCCGTCCTCGACGTACAGGTCGGTCAGCGCGGTGTTGAGCATCACCGGAACACCGGCTTGCTGCAAGCCGATTCGCAGCGGGCCGATCAACGCCCGGCCCATGCCGACCAGGTTCTTTCCGGCCGCCTTCGCCCACATCGTGCGGGCGCCGACCTTCAGGCTGCGCAGCACGCCCCGCGGGTGCCGCTTCAGCTGGTTCAGCCGCACGTAGTCCTGTTGCATGACAACGACGTTCAACGGCACCTTGCCGTATGCGGGCTCCAGCCCGGCCATGTCCGGACCGAGCTTGCGGGCGTCGAAGGGCTTCGGTTCGATCGAGCGGCCCTCGGCGCGGCCGCCCGGCGCCTCCGGATAGTAGTCGGAGTAGCGCGGAACCCAGCACATCTTCAGCGGGGTGTGCTTGAGCACGAACGACAGCATCTCGGGTCCGTGTTCGAGGTAGGCGTCGATGCGCTCCGGCTCGACGATGTCGCCGATGATGCCGTGCAGGTAGGTGCGGGCGGCCTCGGGGTTGTCCCGGACGCCGTCACGCTTGAGCACCTCGTTGTTGGGAATCCAGACGCCCCCACCCGAGCGGGCGGTCGAGCCGCCGAAATGCGCAGCTTTCTCGATGACTACTGTGGAAAGGCCCCGGTGAGCGGCGGTAAGGGCAGCCACCATGCCGGCTCCGCCGCTGCCGACCACGACGACGTCGAGCTCCTGTGCTGTCATGTAGAACACGTTATAGAATTGCCCGGGCCGGGCGCTACTGGGCCGGTCACACGAACGAGGGGACTTCTGCAGATGCTCAGTGTTGCGACGCGAGACGAGCTAGCTGCCGACCTGGCGCAGGCCGAGCGGAGCCGCTCGCCGATTGCTCCGCTGACGGCCGTCCACCCGGACATCGACGTCGTCGACGCGTACGAGATCCAGCTGATCAACATCCGCCAGCGGGTCGCCGAGGGGGCCCGCGTGCTGGGCCACAAGGTGGGCCTGTCGTCGAAGGCGATCCAGCAGATGATGGGGGTCGACGAGCCGGACTACGGGCATTTGCTCGACGAGATGCAATTGTTCGAAGACACCCCCGTCAAGACCAGCCGCTACCTGTGGCCGAGGGTCGAGGTGGAGGTCGGTTTCATCCTCAACAGTGACCTGCCGGGCGCCGACTGCACCGAGGAGGACGTGCTGGCGGCCACCGAGGCGCTGGTCCCGTCGATCGAGCTGATCGACACCAGGATCACCGATTGGAAGATCGAGTTGTGCGACACCATCGCCGACAACGCCTCGTCGGCGGGTTTCGTGCTGGGCCCTGCGCGGGTGTCCCCGCGCGACGTCGACATCAAGGGAATCGACGCCGTGCTGCGCTGCAACGGCGAGGTCGTAGCGGAGGGCCGGACCGACGCGGTGCTGGGCAACCCGGTCACCGCGGTGGCGTGGCTGGCCCGCAAGGTGGAGGGCTTCGGCGTCCGGTTGCGCAAGGGCGACCTGGTTCTCCCCGGGTCGTGCACGCGCGCCATAGACGCGCATGCCGGCGACGAGTTTGTGGCCGACTTCACAGGCCTGGGCTCTGTCCATCTGTCGTTCGAATAGCTCGAATTAAATCGTCGGACTTAAATATCAACAGCTTCGCAAAGGAGCGTCATGCCGGCTAAGGCGAGTGTGGCCATTGTCGGGTCGGGAAACATCAGCACTGACCTGCTCTACAAGTTGCTGCGGTCCGATTGGCTGGAGCCGCGCTGGATGGTGGGTATCGACCCGGAAAGCGAGGGCCTGGCCCGGGCCCGCAAGCTCGGTCTGGAGACCACGCACGAGGGGGTCGACTGGTTGCTGGCCCAGTCCGAGAAGCCCGATCTGGTCTTCGAGGCGACCAGCGCCTACGTGCACCGCGACGCCGCCCCCAAATACGAGGCCGCCGGCATCCGTGCCATCGACCTGACGCCGGCCGCGGTGGGCCCGGCGGTGATTCCGCCGGCCAACCTGCGCCAGCACCTCGATGCGCCGAACGTCAACATGATCACGTGTGGGGGACAGGCGACCATCCCGATCGTCTACGCCGTCAGCCGGGTCGTGGACGTTCCCTACGCGGAGATCGTGGCGTCGGTGGCGTCGGTCTCGGCGGGGCCGGGCACGAGGGCCAACATCGACGAGTTCACCAAGACCACCAGCAAGGGCGTGGAGACCATCGGCGGCGCCAAGCGCGGCAAGGCCATCATCATCCTCAACCCCGCCGACCCGCCGATGATCATGCGCGACACCATCTTCTGCGCGATCCCCGAGGACGCCGACCGCGACGCGATCGCGAAATCCATCCACGACGTGGTGGCCGAGGTGCAGACCTATGTGCCGGGATACCGGCTGCTCAACGAGCCGCAGTTCGACGAGCCGTCGCTCAACTCAGGCGGCCAGGCGGTGGTCACCACGTTCGTCGAGGTGGAGGGCGCCGGCGATTACCTGCCCCCGTATGCGGGCAACCTGGACATCATGACCGCCGCGGCCACCAAGGTCGGCGAGGAGATCGCCAAGGAGACGCTGTCGGTGGCAGGAGGCACGCGATGAGTACCGACATATTTTTCAACCCGATCTGGGACGTCCGGCTGACTGACACGTCGCTGCGGGACGGCTCGCACCACAAACGCCACCAATTCACCAAAGAAGAGGTGGGCGCCATCGTGGCCGCCCTGGACACCGCGGGCGTGCCGGTCATCGAGGTCACCCACGGCGACGGGCTGGGCGGCTCCAGCTTCAACTACGGGTTCTCCAAGACACCCGAGCAGGAGCTGATCAAGCTGGCCGCCGAGACGGCCAAGGAGGCCAAGATCGCCTTCCTGATGCTGCCCGGGGTGGGCACCAAGGAGGACATCAAGGAGGCCCAGAACAACGGCGGGTCGATCTGCCGGATCGCCACCCACTGCACCGAGGCCGACGTGTCCATCCAGCACTTCGGCCTGGCGCGCGAGCTGGGGCTGGAAACCGTCGGGTTCCTGATGATGTCGCACACGATTCCGCCGGAGAAGCTGGCCGCCCAGGCCCGCATCATGGCCGACGCGGGCTGCCAGTGCGTGTACGTGGTCGACTCGGCCGGCGCGTTGGTCCTCGAAGGCGTGCGCGATCGGGTGGCGGCGCTGGTCGCCGAGCTGGGCGACGACGCCCAGGTGGGCTTCCACGGGCACGAGAACCTGGGGCTGGGCGTGGCCAACTCGGTGGAGGCCGTCCGGGCGGGCGCCAAGCAGATCGACGGGTCGTGTCGCCGGTTCGGCGCCGGCGCGGGCAACGCGCCCGTGGAGGCGCTCATCGGGGTGTTCGACAAGATCGGCGTCAAGACCGGCATAGACTTCTTCGACATCGCCGACGCCGCCGAAGAGGTGGTCGCCCCGGCCATGCCCGCCGAGTGCCTGCTGGACCGCAACGCCCTGATCATGGGCTACTCCGGGGTGTACTCGAGCTTCCTTAAGCACGCCATCCGCCAGTCCGAGCGCTACGGCGTCCCCGCCCACCAGCTGCTGCACCGGGCCGGTCAGCGCAAGCTCATCGGTGGCCAGGAAGACCAGCTCATCGACATCGCGCTCGAAATCAAGCGGGAGCAAGAGAGCGGCGCCGCGGCCGCCAAATAGGGGCGTTCGCGCATAGGCGACGCAAAGCTATCCGGAGTAACCTGGCGCGCATGACCGTGACATCCAGGAAAACCCGTGGCCGCGGACTGTCCGGCGCGCTCGCCGGGAGTTTGCTGGCTGTTACCGCCGCGACGATGATCGCGCTGCCCGTGGCCGGCGCTGCCCCCCAGTGCGATCAGACCGTCGGCAACTCGATCGACCAATACCTCAAGCGGCATCCCGACCTCCATGCGCAGCTGCAGGCCCAGTCGGAGGCGGAAGGCGGCGGCCCCAACGTCATCGACTACCTGAACCGGCATCCCGACGTGCGGCAGCACCTGATCGACCTGTCCCAGCAGTGCGTCCCCTAGTGAGCCGGCCTCGTCGGTGAACGACGTGGCGGACGCGCGCGAACGTTCGCCATTGACGAAAAAGTAGAACACGTTCTAGCGTCTATGCGTGTTCTCTGATCCCCTCACCGCCGCGATCGCCGAAGCCGAGAAATTAGTCGCCGACGCGCCCTTCATCGAGACCGAAGCCGACCTGCTCGAAGGGCTGCAGTATTTGGCGGGCTGCGTCTCGGCCTGCATCCATCTGGCCTTCGACTACGACCGCGATCACCCCTTCCTGCAGTCGGGCACCGGGCCGTTCACCAAGATGGGCCTGGACAACCCCGACACCCTCTACTTCGGTACCCGGGTGCACGCCAACCACGACTACGTGGTGACCGGCCGGCGTGGCACCACAACCGACCTGAGCTTCCAGCTGCTGGGCGGTGAATACACCGACGACAACGTGCCGGCCAGCCAGGCCGCGTTCGACGACCGTGAACTCGAGATCGCGGCCGACGGCAGCTTCGAGTGGCGGGTGCGGCCCACCAGCAATGGCCAGCTGGTCATCCGCGAGGTATATGGCGACTGGTCGGCACAGCGTGGCACGCTGGCGATCTCCCGGCTGGACACCGCCGGCACCGCCCCTCCGCCGCTGACCCGGGAGACCATCGAAAAGCGTTACGCCACAGCCGGAAAGCAGCTCGTCAACCGGGTGAAGACATGGCTGCAGTTCCCGCAGTGGTTCTACCTCGATCTCCCGGTCAACACCATGGTCGCGCCCCGGTTGACGCCGGGCGGCCTGGCGACCCAGTACTCGTCGGTCGGCCACTACGACCTGCGCCCCGATCAGGCGCTGGTGATCACCATCCCGGTCTCCGACGCACCCTATCTCGGCTTCCAGCTGGGCAGCCTGTGGTACATCTCGCTGGACTACATCAATCACCAGACATCGTTGAACAACACTCAGGCACAGGCGGATCCGGACGGCAAGGTGCGCATCGTCGTCGCCGACCAGAATCCGGGAGTGACCAACTGGGTGGAGACGCTCGGCCATCGGCGCGGCTTCCTGCAGTTCCGCTGGCAGCGGGTGTCCCGACAGCTCACCGAGGCGGACGGACCCACCGTGGAGTTGGTCGACTTCGACGCCGTCCCGGCCGCGTTGCCGTACTTCGAGCACAATAAGATCTCCGACGACGAATGGCGTGCGCGAATAACGCTGCGCCAACAACAAATTGCGGCCAGGATGCTGGGGTGACGATGTCAGGATTGCTCAACGAGAAGGTCGTCGTCATCAGCGGCGTAGGGCCGGGACTCGGCACCACCCTGGCGCACCGGTTCTCCCAGGACGGTGCCGACCTGGTGCTGGCGGCGCGCACGGTGGAACGGCTGGAAAGCGTCGCCAAGGAGGTCGACGACGCCGGGCACAGGGCGTTGGCCGTGCGCTGCGACATCACCGACGACGACGAGGTCAGCTACCTCGTCGAGACGACCATGGCCACCTACGGCAAGGTCGACGTGCTGATCAACAACGCCTTCCGCGTGCCGTCCATGAAGCCGTTGGCCGGCACCAGTTTTCAGCACATCCGCGACGCCATCGAGCTCAGCGCGCTCGGCGCGTTGCGGCTCATCCAGGCCTTCACACCCGCACTGGAAAAGTCGCACGGGTCGATCGTCAACGTCAACTCCATGGTGCTGCGGCACTCCCAGGCCAAATACGGCGCCTACAAGATGGCGAAGTCGGCGCTGCTGTCCATGTCGCAATCGCTGGCCACCGAACTCGGCGAGAAGGGAATCCGCGTCAATTCCGTTGCCCCGGGCTACATCTGGGGGGACACCCTGCAGGCCTACTTCGAACATCAGGCGGGCAAGTACGGCACCACGGTGGACCAGATCTACGCGGCCACCGCCGCGAACTCCGACCTGAAGCGCCTGCCCACCGAAGACGAGGTCGCCTCGGCAATCCTGTTCCTGGCCAGCGACCTGTCCAGCGGCATCACCGGGCAGACGCTCGATGTGAACTGCGGGGAGTACCACACCTGATGAGCGATCGCACCGATATCGGTACCGTCGACGAACTGCACGCGTCGGCCACCAAGCTCACCGGACTGGACGACTTCGGCGCCAACGACGACAACTATCTCGAGGCGCTGGAGGTGCTGCTCGACTCCTACCGGCGCGAGGCCGGCCTAACGGTGTTGGGCAGCAAGATGAATCGGTTCTTCCTGCGCGGCGCGCTGGTCGCCAGGCTGCTGTCGGAGGCTTCGTGGAAGCAGTACCCGCAGCACGCCGACGTCGTCATCGAACGCCCGATTTTCGTCACCGGCCTGGTGCGCACCGGCACCACCGCGCTGCACCGGCTTTTGGGCGCCGACCCCGCGCACCAGGGCTTGCACATGTGGCTGGCCGAATTCCCCCAGCCCCGCCCGCCACGCGAAACCTGGGAGTCGCACCCCCTCTACCAACAGCTCGACGCGCAATTCACCAGGCACCACCAGGAGAACCCCGGCTACACCGGCCTGCACTTCATGGCGGCGTACGAGCTGGAGGAGTGCTGGCAGTTGCTCCGGCAGTCGCTGCATTCGGTGTCCTACGAGACGCTCGCGCACGTCCCCACCTATGCGCAGTGGCTGGCGGGGCAGGATTGGACGCCGTCCTACCAACGGCATCGCAAGAACCTCCAGCTGATCGGCCTCAACGACACCGAAAAGCGTTGGGTGCTCAAGAATCCCAGCCACCTGTTTGCACTGGACGCGCTGATGGCGACCTACCCCGACGCGCTGGTTATTCAGACGCATCGGCCGGTCGAGACGATCATGGCTTCGATGTGCTCACTGGCCCAGCACACCGCCGAGGGCTGGTCGACGTCGTTCGACGGGGCGCAAATCGGTGCCGACGCGATGGACACCTGGTCGCGCGGGCTGGAGCGCTTCAACGTCGCCCGTGCCAAGTATTCGCCCGCCCAGTTCTACGACGTCGACTACAAGGAGCTCATCGCCGATCCGATCGGCACCGTGGCCGACATTTACCGGCATTTCGGGTTGACGCTGACCGACGAGGCGCGCGCGGCCATGGAGAAGACGCACGCCGACAGCCAATCCGGCGAGCGCGCGCCGAAGCACCGGTACTCGCTGGCCGACTACGGGCTGACCGTCGAAACCGTCAAGGAGCGCTTCGCCGGGCTGTGATTCAGTCGTCCTCGGGCGTCGGCTCGCCGAGGTAGCCCTCCGCGACCGCGTGTTCGATGCTGTCGCTCAACTTGGGACAGGACCGGGTGCGGGCGGTGTCGCCGCCGGAGTTGCGCACCTCGGTGAAATGCGCGCAGCGTTGCCACGCCTCGGTGTTCCATTGCACCGCGGTGTGGCCCGGGCCCAGCCTGCGGACTGTGACCGTCACGTGGCAGAACCGGCAGTCCACCGGCAGCAGCCCCGAGCTGAGGTAGCGCTCGCGGTCGGCGCGACTGGCCTCGGCGACGGCGGCCGCGCGTTGCGGGTCGTTGGCGAAATCCCTTGACTTCGACCAGGATCCGGAGCCGCCGTCGCGGGCGGGCGCGTCGTCGTGGTCGTGATGATCGCCGTGCAGCAGCAGCATCGACCGAGCGAGCCGATCGACGTCGGGAACCGCCGGCTGATCGTCGGACATGTCGGTCAGTGTTGCTCCGCCGGAACGTCTTCGGAATCCCTGGCCTTCAGGTTCTCCTCGACCTCGGCGTTCCAGTACTCGTTGGCGCGGGTGGTGTCCACCTCGATCTCGAAGCGCTCCACCATTTCCGGCTGGATGTCGGCCACGTCCACATAGAACTGCTGATACCAGCGGCGCAGCTGATAGACGGCGCCGTCCTCCTCGACCAGCAGCGGGTTGTCGATGCGGGTCTTGTGCTTCCAGATCTCGACGTCCTGCAGGAAGCCCTTGCTGACGCCTTCGGTGAATACCCGCGAGAGCTTGTCGGTCATGGCTTCGTCCATGCCCTTGGGCTTTTCGACGATGACGCCCCACTGCAGCACGAACGAGTTCTGGGTCACGGGGTAGTGGCAGTTGATCAGGATCGACTCGGCCTTGTACCCGCCGTAGCTGTTGTGCAGCCAGTTGATCATGAACGACGGCCCGAAGTACGAAGCCTCCGAATCGAGGTGCGCCTCGCCGTAGGAGGTGCCCAGGTCGTTGACGTCCTGCCGGCCCACGTTGTGCAGGTACTGCGAGGCGATGTGGCCCTCGAAGACGTTCTTGAAGTAGGTCGGCAACCCGAAATGGATGTAAAAGAAGTGCGCCATGTCGGTGACGTTGTCGATGATGTCGCGGCAGTTCGACCCCTCGATCAGGATGCGGTTCCACCGCCATTCGGTCCACTCGTCGCTGGCCGCTTCCGGGATGTCGGGGATGCGGACCGCGGGGTCCGGCGGATTCTGTTCGTGGTCGTGCCAGACGAACAGCAGGCCACCCCGCACATCGGTCGTCCACGAGCGGGTGCGCGCGGTCTTGGGCGTGCGCTTGGCGTAGGGCACCAGCTTGCAGCGGCCGTCGCCGCCCCACCGCCAGTCGTGGAACGGGCAGGCCACCTCGTCGCCCTTGATGGTGCCTTCCGACAGGTCCCCGCCCATGTGGCGGCAGTAGCCGTCCAGAACCTTGAGGTCCCCCTGTGAGTCGGCGAAAACCACCAGCTTGGTGCCGAACGCCTCCACGGAGTGCGGCTTACCGTCCTGGAAGTCCTTCGCCACACCGAGGCAATGCCAGCCCCGGGCGTACCTGGTCGGCAATGCGCCGGGATCGATCTCCCGGATGCCGACCGCCTTGGTGTCGGTACTCACCTGTCACCTCCAACTCACTGCCCCTCTAACTAGAACACGTTACAGTTTTGCGGTGTCGCCGCGCAACGACGGCGAGTCTGGCTGGGCTTTCCCGCGCTGCCTCGCGCGCTCGGGGTATATCTAGACGATGCCGCTGTTTGCTTTCGAAGGCCGGGCGCCGCGGGTCGACCCCACCGCGTTCGTGGCCCCGACCGCCACCCTGATCGGCGACGTCGTCGTCGAGGCCGGTGCGTCGGTGTGGTTCAACACCGTGCTGCGCGGCGATTACGGGCCCATCGTGGTGCGCAAGGGCGCGAACGTCCAGGACGGGTCGGTGCTGCACGCGCCGCCGGGCATACCGGTCGACATCGGGCCGGGCGCCACCGTGGCGCACATGTGCTGCATCCACGGGGTGCACGTCGGTTCCGAGGCGATGATCGCCAACCACGCCACCGTCCTCGACGGCGCGGTGATCGGCGCGCGCAGCCTGATCGCCGCCCACTCGTTGGTGACGGCCGGCACCCAGATTCCCGCCGGCATGCTGGCGGTCGGCTCGCCGGCACAGATCAAGGGCCCGGTCGCGGGAACGGGCGCCGAGATGTGGATCAAGGTGAATCCGCAGGCCTATCGCGAGCTGGCGCAGCGGCACCTGGCCGGGCTCGAGCCGCTCTAGACCTTGCGGGCCGACGCGGCCGCGCGGTCCATCTCCCAGTACGCGCGGAGGGCGGTCAGCTTGCCCTCGCCGTTGGCCTTGTACGTGAAGACGCCCTCCGCGGTGACCTGATAGTCGCCGTGGGTGATCAGGATGTGGCCGACGTTGGCTTCCTCGTTGCCGCACTGGTACGTGTCGCGAAAGACGAATTCGATCCGCTTGGTCGGGGCGATGGCCTTGTCCCAGAAGGCCGCGATCGCGTCGCGGCCCCGGTGGCCCTTGCCTTCCGGATCGAAGGCCGACGGGCCGATCGGGTCCTCCACGATGGCGTCGTCGGCGAAAACCGCCAGCCACGCCTCCTTGTCCCTGGCGATGACGGCCTCGCGCGAGCGCCGGCCGGCGTCGTGCGCGGGGTGCTCAGCCATCGGCGCCGACCTTTTCCGGCGTGGGCTTGTCCGCACCGACCACCCACATGGAGTAGTACTGCGAACCGCCACCGTAGGCGTGTCCCAACGCCTTGCGCGCGTTCGGAACCTGGTGATCGCCACCCTTGCCCATCACCTGAATCGCGGCCTCGGCGAACCGGATCAGACCCGAGGCGCCGATCGGGTTCGACGACAACACTCCGCCCGACGGGTTGACGGGCAACCGTCCACCGATCGCCGTCTCGCCGGCCTCGGTGAGCTTCCAGCCCTCACCCTCGGGCGCAAAGCCGAGGTTTTCCAACCACATCGGCTCGAACCAGGAGAACGGCACGTAGATCTCGGCGGCGTCGATCTCGTCGATCGGGCTGGTGATGCCGGCCGCCTTCCACAACGCGGCGGCCGCGTCGCGCCCCGCCTGCGGGCTGACCTGGTCGCGCCCGGAGAACTGCAGCGGCTCGGTGCGCAACGCGGTGGCGTGGATCCACGCCACCGGATTTCCTTGCGCCAGGCGGGCTTCGGCGGCCTCCTCGTCGCCGATCACGACGGCGGCGGCGCCGTCGGACGACGGGCAGGTCTCGTCGTAACGGATCGGGTCCCACAGCATGGGCGACTCCATCACCTTCTCGACGGTGATGTCGGGTTGGTGCAGGTGTGCCAGCGGATTGCGGGCACCGTTGAGCCGGTCCTTGACCGCGACGATGGCGCCGATGTTCAGCGGCGCGCCGGACCTGCGGATGTAGGAGCGCACGTGCGGCGCGAAGTAACCACCCGCGCCGGCGCCCACCGGCTTGATGAAGGGGATCGGAATCGACAACGCCCACATCGCGTTTGACTCCGACTGCTTCTCCCACGCCATCGCCAGCACGCGCCGGTATTTCCCGGACTGCACCAGGCTGGCGGCCACCACACCGGTTGATCCGCCGACCGAGCCCGCGGTGTGCACCCGGATCAGCGGCTTGCCCGTCGCGCCCACGGCGTCGGCCATGAAGAGCTCCGGCATCATGACGCCCTCGAAGAAGTCGGGCGCCTTGCCGACCACGACGGCGTCGATGTCGTCGAAGGTGGAACCGGAGTCGGCCAGCGCCCGGTCGATGGCCTCGCGCACCAGGCCGTTCATCGAAACGTCTTGGCGCTTGGCCACATACTTCGTCTGCCCGGTACCGAGTACCGCGGCGAGGTGCGCACCTGCACCGGCCATCAGTTCTTTCCTTCCATGACCGCAACCAGGTTCTGTTGCAACGCGGGCCCGCTGGTGGCGTGCGCCAGCACGCGCTGCGCCGACCCGTTCCAGATGTGTTGCGCCGCAAACCCGATCCGCTCCAGGCCGGCGACGAACATGGGGTTGGCGGCCAGCGCGCCGCCGGACGGATTCACCTTGGTCGGCCCCGGTATCCGGATGGCCTCCTCGATGATCAGGTGCTGGTGGGTGAAGGGCGCGCAAATCTCGGCCACGTCGAGGTTGTCGGTCTTGCCACCCGTGGCCACTTTGGCCGCCGCCCTGGTCGACGGGGACTCGGTGAGGTCGCGCGCACCCAGTGCCGGGGTTTCGATGCGGTGCTCGATCCCGGTGATCCAGGCGGGGTTCTCCCGCAGCTCGCGTGCCCGGTCATCGGCCGCGAGAACGATCGCGGCGGCGCCGTCAGTGATCGGGGCGATGTCATGGCGTCGCAGCGGCTCGGCGAAGAACGGCCGCTCGAGCAGGTCGGCGACGTTGATCGTCGGCTCGAGGTTGTCCACCCGGCGTGCGTTCGCAAAGGAATCGAACGCGACACGCGCCATCTGCTCTTCGGTCCACTTGCCGGTGTCGAGCCCGATGCGGGCCTGCAGGCCGGCCATGGAGATCGAATCCGGCCACAGCGGAGCGACGGTGTAAGGGTCGGTCTGCCGCGAAAGGATCTGCCGCAGAATGCCCGCCGACGACTTGCCGAATCCGTACACCAGCGCGGTGTCGACCTCGCCGGTCAGGATCTTGATGTAGGCCTCGTACAGGGCCCAGGCCGCGTCCATCTCCACGTGCGATTCGTTGATCGGCGGTACCGCGCCGATCGAGTCGATCGCCGAGATGAACGAGAATGCCCGCCCGGCGAGGTAATCCGAGGACCCCGAGCACCAAAAACCGATGTCGCCCTTGGTGATTCCCAGGTCCTCGTAGAGCTGGGCGAAGCACGGCATCAGCATCTCGACGCCGTTGGTGGTGCCGTCGGTGCGGCGGACGTGTGGGGCGTGGGCGAAGCCGACGACCGCAACGTTGCGAGCGCTCATTGGTAGGTGTGCCCTTTACAGGTGGTGCTTGTAGGTGTCGTATTCGGCGTCGGGCTCACCCGTCGGCCGGAAGTACTCGATGTTGTCGATGCCAAAACCCCACTCCTCACGGGGTTTCCACACCGCCTCGACGCGCATGCCCATCCGCACCTCGTGCGCGTCGACGTCGGCGACCAGATGCAGGAACGGGATGTCCGCCCCGTCGAGCAGCACGTAGGCCGCCACGTAGGGCGGTTTGATGCGCTGGCCCTGGAACGGGATGTTGATGATCGCGAACGTCGTGACGGTGCCCTTGTCGGGCAGCTCGACGAACTCCGTCGTGGGCTGGCCGGTGGCCGGATCCGCGCCGTGCGGCGGGAAGTAGACCTTTCCCTCTTTTCCGGTGCGGGCGCCCAAGAGCTTGCCCTGGGCGATCGCGCGCAGGTAGGCGCTCTCCTCGTGCGAGGCGGTGTGCTGAATCGTCAGCGAGATGGGCGTGACGATCATGGTCACCGGATCCTGTTCGCCCGCAGCCGATTCCGACACGGGCTCGGCTTCCTCACCGAGCGCGAAGTAGGCGATGTCGGTGATGGCGCCCACCGGCTCTTCGGCCCAGTGCACATGCACCCGGGCGCCGGTCCGAATCGCGTCGGGGCTGCCGGCGTCGACGGCATGCATCAGCGGGGTGTCCGCGCCGTCGAGCTTGATCAACGCCCAGGCGAACGGACGGTCCAGCGGCTGGCCCTCTATCGGGTCGGGTTGCCAGGTCCAGGACACGACGGTGCCGACGCTGGACACCGGCACCATCTCGCCCAGCGGCTCATAGGTGACCGGGTCGTACTCCGCGGGCGGTACGTGCACCCGGCCATCCGATCCGCGCACGCCCAGGACGTGGCGGTCACGCAGCGCGGTGAAGAACTTGCTTAGTGTGGGGCCGACCGAACGGGTGTAGTCGAAAGACAACGTCAGTGGCGCGGAGAGTGGCGGTTCAGTGGGATCCGTCAAGGTCGGGCTGCTCGAGCTGGCTGTCACGCCATCGAGTAGAACAGGTTCTAAGAACGGTTTCAACATCGGGTCCCTTCGGAAGGTCAGTGACTATGAAGCTTGGGTTGCAGCTCGGGTATTGGGGCGCTCAGCCGCCGGAGAACCACGCGGAACTCGTCGCCGCGGCCGAGGAGACCGCGTTCGACGCCGTGTTCACGGCGGAGGCGTGGGGATCGGACGCCTATACGCCGCTGGCCTGGTTGGGCTCGTCGACGCACCGGCTGCGGCTGGGCACCTCGGTGATCCAGCTGTCCGCCCGCACCCCGACCGCGACCGCGATGGCCGCGCTGACGCTCGACCACCTCTCCGGCGGCCGGCACATCCTCGGGCTCGGCGTGTCCGGCCCGCAGGTGGTCGAGGGCTGGTACGGCCGGCCGTTCCCCAAGCCGCTGGCCCGCACCCGCGAGTACATCGACATCATGCGGCAGGTGTGGGCGCGGGAGAAGCCGGTGACCAGCGATGGCCCGCACTATCCGCTGCCGCTGACCGGGGAGCAGACGACCGGCCTGGGCAAGCCGCTCAAGCCGATCACCCACCCGCTGCGCGCCGACATCCCGATCATGCTGGGCGCCGAGGGGCCGAAGAACGTGGCGCTGGCCGCCGAGATCTGCGACGGCTGGCTGCCCATCTTCTACACGCCGCGGATGGCCGACACCTACAACGAATGGCTCGACGAGGGGTTCGCCCGGCCCGGGGCGCGCCGCAGCCGCGAGGACTTCGAGATCTGCGCGACCGCGAACATCGTCATCACCGACGACCGCGCGGCCGCCTTCGCGGCCATGAAGCCCTATCTGGCCCTCTACATGGGTGGGATGGGCGCCGAGGACACCAACTTCCACGCCGACGTGTACCGGCGGATGGGTTACGCGGAAGTGGTCGACGACGTGACGAAGCTGTTCCGCAGCAACCAGAAGGACAAGGCCGCGGAGATCATCCCCGACGAGGTGGTCGACGACGCCGCGATCGTCGGCGATATCAACTACGTCCGTGAGCAGGTCAAGGTCTGGGAGGCCGCCGGCGTCACCATGATGGTGGTCAACGGACGCAACGAGGCGCAGATCAGGGAGCTCGCCACGCTGATCTGACCCGGTATTGCCCAACGAATGAAACACGTTCTAGTGTGGCGATCGCGAGCGCGGCGAAGCCGGGCGCGGCGGGTCGCCACTAGGACAGGAGACCGGGATGACAGCCTCGCAACACACCATCGCGGGCACGGTACTCACCATGCCGGTGAAGATCCGCAGGGCAAATCAGCACATGGCGATGTTCTCGGTCGACGCCGACGCCGCGCAACAGATGATCGACTACAGCGGCCTGCAGGTCTGCCGCTACCTGCCCGGCCGCGCGATCGTCGTCCTGATGTTGATGCACTACATCGACGGCGATCTGGGCCAGTACCACGAGTTCGGCACGAGCGTCATGGTCAACCCGCCCGGTTCGAAGGCCTCCGGGCCGCGCGCGTTGCAGTCGGCCGGCGCCTTCATCCACCACCTACCCGTCGACCAGGCCTTCACCTTGGAGGCGGGCACCAAGATCTGGGGCTACCCGAAGGTGATGGGCGAGTTCACCGTCACCGAGGATCAGCACTTCAGCTTTGACCTCAGCATCGACGGCCAACCGGTGATCGGGATGGATTTTCGCCGCGGCCTGCCGTTCCGGCTGACCCCCCGCCGGCAAGAGCAGCGCAGCTACTCACACCGCGACGGCGTCACCCGCGAGACCGGCTTCGAGCACACGCTGGACGGCGTGCGCACCCGCTTCGGCGGAGTGCGGGTCCGGTTGGGCGATCATCCGTACTCGAAAGAGCTTGCGGCGCTGGGTCTTCCAAAACGCGCTTTAGTGTCCAGTTCGGCCCAAAACGTCCAAATGACCTTCGGTGATGCCCAGGAGATCTCATGACCATGACGAGGCCCGACGTCGACCTCACCGACGGCGCCTTCTACGCGGGTGATTCCCGGTCCGTCTACCGCTGGATGCGCGAGAACGAGCCGGTCTTCCGGGACCGCAACGGATTAGCGGCCGCCTCCACCTATCAGGCCGTGATCGAGGCCGAGCGCAACCCCGAGTTGTTCTCCAACGCCGGCGGCATTCGGCCCGACCAGGACGGCGTCGAGATGATGATCGAGATGGACGACCCGCAACACCTGTTGCGCCGCAAGCTCGTCAACTCCGGTTTCACCCGCAAGCGCGTGAAAGACCTGGAAGCCAAGATCGTTTCGCTGTGCGACACGCTGATCGACGCGGTCTGCGAACGCGGTGAGTGCGACTTCGTCTGGGACCTCGCGGCGCCGCTGCCGATGGCCGTCATCGGCGACATGCTCGGCGTGCGGCCCGAAGAGCGCAAGATGTTCCTCAAGTGGTCCGACGACCTGGTGAGCTTCTTGAGCAGCACCGCGGCGGAATCCGATTTCCAGGTCACCATGGACGCCTTCGCGGCCTACAGCCAATACATGATGGGGATGATCGAGGCCCGCAAGAAGGAGCCGACCGACGACCTGGTCAGCGTCCTCGTACACGCGGAGGTCGAGGGCTCGCGCCTCGAGGATCACCAGATCGTCACCGAGGTGCTGCTGTTGCTGATCGGCGGCGACGAGACCACGCGCCACACGCTGTCCGGCGGGACGCGGCAGCTGCTGCTGCATCCGGATCAGCACCGGCGCCTGGCGGCCGATCTGAGCCTGCTGCCCAACGCGATCGAGGAGATGCTGCGCTGGACCGCGCCGGTGAAGAACATGGCGCGGACCATCACGGCGGACACCGAGTTCCATGGCACCCAGCTGCACCAGGGCGAGAAGATGATCCTGCTGTTCGAGTCGGCGAACTTCGACGAGAAGGTCTTCGACGACCCGGAGAGCTTCAACATCGAGCGCTACCCGAACAACCACCTGGCCTTCGGTTTCGGGACGCACTTCTGCCTCGGCAACCAGCTCGCCCGGCTCGAGCTGTCCATCATGCAGAGCCGGCTGCTGCAGCGCCTGCCGGACATGCGGCTGGCGTCGGACGCCGACCTGCCCTTGCGGCCGGCCAACTTCGTGTCCGGCCTGGAGCAGATGCCGGTGGCGTTCACGCCGGGCGCGCCTTCGGCCTAGCCCTCTCGTGCGCCGAGCGTGAACCCTTGGCGGAAATCCGGCCGGAAACCCGCCCTGAGTTCACGTTCGGCGCGCCCAAGCGGCGGCCACCCGAGCGATGATGCCGCCCGGGGTGTCTTCGGCCGTGACCCGGATGGCGGTCCATCCCAGTTCCGGCAGCGCTTCGAAACGGGCGATGTCCCTTCGGAATTGCCTGCGGTCCGTCCGGTGGTGATCGCCCTCGTACTCGAGCGCGATTTTGGCGTCCTCCCAACCCAAATCGAGGACGGCGATCAGCTCCCCGTACGCCCCGAAGACCGGGATCTGGGTCTGAGGCCGTGGAAAGCCGGCCTCGATGAGCAGCAGCCGCAGCCACGTCTCGCGCGGTGACTCGGAGCCCGCGTCGACGAGTGTCAGCGCCCGCCTCGCGCGCCGGATGTTGCGGTGGCCTCTGTAGCGTTCGGCGAGCAATTCGACGTCCGCAATCTTGAGGTTGGTGGCCCGGGCGAGCGCATCGATGGCGGCGACCGCGGTGCCGGTGGGGTATCGGCAGGCCAGGTCGAAAGCGGTGCGTTCCGGCGTGGTGGTGACGATGCCGCCGACCGGCTGGGTCTCATCGAAGGAGACCTGATCCGACCAGGTGCGAATCGCGATCGGTGGCCGACGGTGCTCGTACAGCAATTGAGCAGGCCTCCGGGCGTCGACCCACTTGGCGCCGTGCAGCGCCGACGCGGAATGTCCGGCGACGATGCCCCGGCGGCGCGACCAGAGCCAGGCGGCATGGGCACGCGTCTTCGCGCTCAGTTCCACGTCGCGCGGGAAGTACACATCGGGATAGATTGCGGCGAATCGGGTTCGCAGGCGGTGTCGGGTCAGCGCGCCGGACGCAAGCGCTTCGCTGCCGATGAATGGTTCTGCCACGCGGGCAGTGTGTCTGCGGCTACCGACAACCGCGTCGAACGTGAAGTCAGGGCGGAAATTGGGCCGGAAAGCCGCCCTGAGTTCACGCTCGGCGCTACGGAAGCCTCAGCGGTTCTGGAAGTTGGGCTTGCGCTTCTCGGCGAACGCCCTGGGGCCTTCCTTGGCATCGTCGGACAGGAAGACCTTGATGCCGATCTGGGTGTCGATCTTGAAGGCCTCGTTCTCGTGCATGCCCTCGGTCTCGCGGATCGCCCGCAGGATCGCCTGCACGGCCAGCGGTCCGTTGTTCTCGATGATCTCGGCGATCTCGAGCGCCTTGGACAGCGCCTGACCGTCCGGCACCACGTGTCCGATCAGGCCCATCTCCTTGGCCTCGGCGGCGGTGATGTGCCGTCCGGTCAGCAGCAGATCGCAGGCGACCGTGTAGGGGATTTGCCGCACCAGCCGCACGGCCGACCCGCCCATCGGGTACAGGCTCCACTTGGCCTCGGAGATGCCGAACTTGGCGCTCTCGCCGGCGATGCGGATGTCGGTGCCCTGAAGGATTTCGGTGCCGCCGGCGATCGCGGGTCCCTCGACGGCCGCGATGAGGGGTTTTGTGAGCCGGCGGCCCTTGAGCAACGCATCGATTCGCGACGGGTCGTAGCTGCCGTCCTTAAAAGATTCACCCGGCGGCTTCTTCGTTGCCGCCTTGAGGTCCATGCCCGCGCAGAAGTAGCCACCGGCCCCGGTCAGGATGCAGCAGCGGATGTCCGGGTCGTTGTCGACGCGGTCCCAGGCCTGAACCATGATTTCCATCATTTCGGTGCTCAGGGCGTTGCGGGCGTGCGGCCGGTTCAACGTGACGATCAGGGTGTGACCACGCTGTTCCACCAGGGCGTCTTGACCCGATTCCTCGTTTGCTGGAGCCTCAGCCACGGCTACCGCCTCTCCCTCGACATTGAGCACGAACTTGTCAGGAAATGTAACACGTTCTAATTTGGTGGCCGTGGCCCTGAATATTGCCGATCTCGCAGAGCACGCCATCGACGCTGTGCCGGACCGTGTCG
This sequence comes from Mycobacterium sp. ACS4054, assembly GCF_001667275.1. Classification (GTDB taxonomy): domain Bacteria; phylum Actinomycetota; class Actinomycetes; order Mycobacteriales; family Mycobacteriaceae; genus Mycobacterium. The sequence continues at coordinate 35,115 of NZ_LZHV01000053.1, read as the reverse complement.
CCCTGATCTGCGGCGACGAGAAGCTCACCTACGCCCAGCTGGAGGAGAAGGCCAACCGCCTCGCCCACTACCTGATCGATCAGGGGGTGAAAAAGGACGACAAGGTGGGGCTGTACTGCCGCAACCGCATCGAGATCGTCATCGCGATGCTCGGCATCGTCAAGGCGGGTGCCATCCTGGTGAACGTCAACTACCGCTACGTCGAGGGCGAGTTGCGCTACCTGTTCGACAACTCCGACATGGTCGCCCTGGTCCACGAGCGCCAGTACTCCGATCGGGTGGCCAACGTGCTGCCGGACACCCCGAACGTCAAGACGATCCTGGTCATCGAGGACGGCAGCGACGCCGACTTCCAGCGCTACGGCGGCGTCGAGTTCTACTCCGCGATCGCGCAGGGCTCACCCGAGCGCGACTTCGGCGAGCGCAGCGCCGACGACATCTACCTGCTGTACACGGGTGGCACGACGGGCTTTCCCAAGGGCGTGATGTGGCGCCACGAGGACATCTACCGGGTGCTCTTCGGCGGAACCGACTTCGCCACAGGCGAATTCGTTTCCGACGAGTACGACCTGGCCAAGGCCGCCGCCGCCAACCCGCCGATGGTCCGCTACCCCATCCCGCCGATGATCCACGGCGCCACCCAGTCGGCCACCTGGATGTCGATCTTCTCGGGCCAAACCACCGTGCTCGCACCGGAATTCCACGCCGACGAGGTGTGGCGCACCATCCACGAGCACAAGGTGAACCTGCTGTTCTTCACCGGTGACGCGATGGCGCGGCCGCTGCTCGATGCGCTGCTGGCCCATCAGGACGAGGGGAACGAGTACGACCTGTCCTCGCTGTTCCTGCTGGCCAGCACCGCCGCGCTGTTCTCGCCGAGCATCAAGGAGAAGCTGCTCGAACTGCTGCCGAACCGCGTGATCACCGATTCCATCGGCTCCTCGGAGACCGGCTTCGGCGGCACCAGCATCGTCGCCAAGGACGCGCCGCACGCCGGCGGCCCCCGGGTGACCATCGACCACCGCACCGTGGTGCTCGACGAGGAGGGCAACGAGGTCAAGCCCGGGTCCGGGGTGCGCGGCTTCATCGCCAAGAAGGGCAACATCCCGGTCGGCTACTACAAGGACGAGAAGAAGACCGCCGAGACGTTCAGGACCATCAACGGCGTTCGCTACGCGATCCCCGGCGACTGGGCGCTGGTCGAGGAGGACGGCTCGGTCACGATGCTGGGCCGCGGCTCGGTGTCGATCAACAGCGGCGGCGAGAAGATCTACCCCGAGGAGGTCGAGGCGGCGCTCAAGGGCCACCCCGACGTCTTCGACGCGCTGGTGGTCGGCGTGCCCGATCCCCGATACGGGCAGCACGTCGCCGCCGTCGTGCAGGCGCGGCCGGGGTCCAAGCCCTCGCTGGCCGAACTGGACCGCTTCGTGCGCTCCGAGATCGCCGGATACAAAGTGCCGCGCAGCCTTTGGCTGGTCGATGAGGTGAAGCGCTCTCCGGCCGGCAAACCGGACTACCGCTGGGCCAAGGAGCAGACCGAGGCGCGCCCCGCCGACGACGTGCACGCCGCTCACGTGAGCGCTTGACCGACTTCGTCAAGCACCACCCGAACGCCCCGGCCGGGTACTTCGCGTGGGAGGCCGCGGGCCTGAGCTGGCTCTCCGGCGTCGACGGCGGAGTGCCGTGCGCGCGGGTGCTCTCCGTCGACGCGACGAGCCTGATCCTGGGCCGGCTCGACTCCGTGCCACCGACCGCGGAGGCGGCACGTGCGTTCGGCGGCCGGCTCGCGGTGACGCACGACGCCGGCGCGCCGGCCTTCGGGGCCGGGCCCCACGGCTGGGACGGGCCCGGGTTCTTCGGCCCGCTGTCCCAGCCGCTGCCGATGTCGTTGCGGTGCCACCCGCGCTGGGGCGACTTCTACGCCGAGGAACGGCTGATCCCGATGGCGGAGCTGGCGGCGCCGCGGCTGGACGCGCCGACCCGCGACTCGATCGACTCCGTCGTGGCGCGTTGCCGCGCGGGTGACTTCGACGACGACGATTCGCCCGCCCGGCTGCACGGTGACTTGTGGGGCGGCAACGTGATGTGGACACCCGACGGGGTGGTGCTGATCGACCCGGCCGCGCACGCCGGCCACCGCGAGACCGACCTGGCGATGCTCGCCCTGTTCGGCTGCCCGCACCACGACGCGGTCCTCGACGGCTACCAGCGGGTGCGGCCGCTGAAACCGGGTTGGCGCGACCGGACCGGGCTGCATCAACTCTTTCCGCTGCTGGCGCACGTCGTGCTGTTCGGCGGCGGGTACGCGCGTCAGACGCACGCGGCCGCCCGCGCGGCACTGGCCGCATAACGTCCGTCTACTGTTGGACCTCGATGACGGTCGACGTGTGGATGCAGCACCCCACTGCGCGGTTCCTGCGCAGCGACATGCTGGCATCCCTGCGGCGCTGGACCGGGGATGCCATACCGGACGCCGACGTCCCGATCGGGGCGAGCATCGAGGCGATGGACGCGGCGGGCGTCCGCTACGGCCTGCTCAGCGCGTGGCGCGGCCCGGGCGGACAGGACCTGATCTCCAATGACGAGGTCGCCGAGTGGATCCGCCTGCACCCGAACCGGTTTGGCGGGCTGGCCACCGTCGACCTCGATCGGCCGATGGAAGCGGTTCGCGAACTGCGGCGCCGCGTGGCAGAAGGATTCCTCGGCCTTCGGGTGGTGCCGTGGCTGTGGAACGCCCCGCCCACCGACCGCCGCTACTATCCGCTGTTCGCCGAATGCGTGGAGCAAGGCGTGCCGTTTTGCACCCAGGTGGGCCACACCGGGCCGCTGCGGCCGTCGGAGACCGGCCGCCCGATTCCCTACATCGATCAGGTCGCCCTCGACTTTCCCGAGCTGGTGATCGTCGGCGGCCACGTCGGCTATCCGTGGACCGAGGAGATGGTCGCCGTCGCGCGCAAGCACGAAAACGTCTACATCGACACGTCCGCCTACACGCTGCGCCGGCTGCCGCCGGAGCTGGTCCGGTTCATGAAAACCGGTACGGGACAACGCAAAGTGCTGTTCGGGACCAACTACCCGATGATGAGCCACACGCACGCCCTGGCGGGAATCGACGAACTCGGCCTGTCCGACGAGGGCCGCCGAGACTTCTTGCACCGCAACGCCGAGCGCGTTTTCAAACTGGAGGCAAACACGTGAACGGTGCCCAGGCTTTGATCAACACGCTGGTCGACGGCGGCGTCGACGTGTGCTTCGCGAACCCGGGCACCTCGGAGATGCACTTCGTCGCCGCCCTGGACACCGTCCCGCGAATGCGTGGGGTGCTGGCGCTGTTCGAGGGCGTGGCCACCGGCGCGGCCGACGGCTACGCCCGCATCGCCGGCCGGCCCGCGGCGGTGCTGCTACACCTGGGCCCCGGCCTGGGCAACGGCCTGGCGAACCTGCACAACGCTCGGCGGGCCCAGGTGCCGATGGTGGTGGTCGTCGGCGATCACGCCACGTACCACAAAAAGTACGACGCCCCACTGGAATCCGACATCGACGCACTCGCCGGCACGGTCTCGGGGTGGGTGCGCCGCACCGAGCAGACGGCGGACGTCGCGTCCGACACCGCCGAGGCGATCGCCGCCAGCCGCGCGGGCTCGCAGATCTCGACGCTGATCCTGCCCGCCGATGTGTCGTGGTCGGACGGGGCGCAACCCGCCGGGACGGCGCCCGCGGAGGCGGCGGGGGCCGAGCCGCGCCTGGCGTTCGAGGTGATCGAGGTGCTGCGCTCCGGGGAACCCACGGTGATCATGGTCGGCGGCGACGCCACCCGCGGTCCCGGGCTCGCCGCGGCCACCCGCATCGCGGAGGCGACGGGGGCCCGCGTGTTGTGTGAGACGTTCCCGACGCGGCTCGAGCGCGGCGCCGGCGTCCCCGCCGTCGAGCGGCTCGCCTATTTCGCCGAGGCCGCGACGGCCCAGCTGGACGGCGCCAAGCATCTGGTGCTGGCGGGCGCCAAGTCGCCGGTGTCATTCTTCGCCTACCCCGGCATGCCCAGCGACCTCGTCCCGGCCGGCTGCGAGGTGCATCTGCTCGCCGGGCACAGCGGCGCCGCCGAGGCGCTGGCCGCGGTGGCCGACGAGGTGGCGCCCGGAACCGTTGCGCCCGTGGCGGTTCCGGCGCGCCCACAGCTGTCGAGTGGTCCCCTGACGTCGGCGTCGGCGGCCGACGTCATCGGGGCGCTGCTGCCGGAGGGGGCGATCGTCGTCGACGAGTCGAACACCTCCGGTGTGCTGCTGGCCCAGGCCACGGCGGGGGCGCCGGCCCATGACTGGCTGACGCTGACCGGCGGGGCGATCGGTTACGGCATCCCGGCCGCGGTCGGCGCCGCGGTCGCCGCCCCCGATCGGCCGGTGCTGTGCCTGGAATCCGACGGGTCGGCGATGTACACGATTTCGGGGTTGTGGACTCAGGCGCGCGAACAACTGAACGTGACCACCGTCATCTACGACAACAGCGCCTACGACATCCTGCGCATCGAGCTGGCAAGGGTCGGTGCCGGATCCGCGCCCGGACCCAAGGCCCTCGACCTGCTCGACTTGTCGCGCCCCACAATGGATTTCGTCAAGATCAGCGAGGGGATGGGAGTCCCGGCCCGCCGCGTCACCACCGGCGAGGAACTCGCCGACGCGCTGCGGCAGGCGTTGAACGAACCCGGGCCGCACCTGATCGACGCGGTGGTGCCGTCAATAACGGGCTAGCCCCGGAAGCCGGCCGAGGACCCACTCCGACATGGAGTTGAGGACGTCGACGCCCGTCTCCATCACCCCGTCGTGGACCCTGGCCGCCAGGGCCACGCCCCATTGCCCCGAGGGCGTGGGCACGATCCCGAACTGGCGCACCAGGTAGTCGCCCTGCGTGCCGGGCCCCCAACCGCCCTTGGCCGCAAAGCCTTTCGCGGCCAGGCCCCAGCGGTGGCCGCTGGTGAGGCGCTGCATCAAGTCGATCACGTCGGCCGAATCGGGGATGGAGGGCAGTTCGGCCGCGAACCGGGCCTGCCGCTGCAGGGTCCACTGCGTCTGGCCGAACGCCGTGTACCCGCGCCGGAGCCGGCGGGATTCGACCACGGTGGCGGTGTCACCGCCCTCGGCGATCACACCCTGCACCCGCCGTGCGGCCTCCTGCGGATCGCCCAAGTGCGACCACAGTTGCTCCGATGCGCGGTTGTCGGATTCGGTGATGGCCGCTACGGCCAGGTCCTTGGCCAGCAACCAATCGCTGCGCAGCGCCGCAATCACCAACGGCACCTTGATCGTCGACCATGCGACGCCCGACCACCACCGGCCCAGCGAATAGGTGCGGTCCGGACGGGCGATCGCGATCCCGACGTCCGCCGGCACCGCGGCGCACAGCTGGTCAAAGCTCGCTTCGAGCGCGGTCTCCAAGGGCCGGGAAGTCATGTCGCTACCGGCGAACCTGCCACACCGGATCCCCGCAGTCGACGCCCTGGGCCGCCAGCTGGCGCTTGAGCACCTTGAACGTCACCGTGCGCGGGAGCTCGGCGCTGACCCGCACGTACGACGGCCACTGCTTGGGCCCCAGGTCGGGCTGCTCGGCCAGGAACGCGCGAAACTTCTCGGCATCGAACTCGGTCCCCGGGGCCATCACGACCGCCGCCATCACTTGGTCGCCCACCACCGGATCCGGCACCGGGTACACGGCCACCTCCGTCACGTCGGGGTAGCGTAGCAGCACTCGCTCGATCGGCGCGGCGCCCAGGTTTTCCCCGTCGACGCGCATCCAATCACCCAGGCGCCCCGCGAAGTACGCGTAGCCGGCGTCGTCGCGGTAGGCCAGGTCGCCGGTGTGGTAGACCCCGCCCGCCATCCGCTCGGCCTCGGCTGCCTCGTCGTTGTAGTAACCCTCGAAGCGGCCGGGACCCGCGGTGTTCACCAGCTCGCCGACCACGCCCGGCGGGCAGGATTCACCGGTGTCGGGGTCGACGATGTCGACGCCCTGCGGGAGCGGGCCCAGTGCGCCGTCCGGGGTGTCGGGGGTGCGCGCGATCGCCACGCCGCCCTCGGTGGAACCGAACCCGTCCTGGACCACGCAGCCGAACCGGCGACCGAAGCGCTCGATGTCGCCGGGCACGCCCTCGTTGCCGTACACCGCCCGCAGCGGGTTGTCCGCGTCGTCGGGCCGCTCCGGGGTGGCCAGCACATAGGACAGGGGCTTGCCGACATAGTTGGCGTAGGTGGCGCCGAAGCGGCGGACGTCGACCAGGAAATTGGAGGCGGAGAACTTGCGCCGCAACGCCAGTGAGCCCTGGCACGCCGCCGCCACCGCCCAGCCGACCAACACCGCGTTGGAGTGGAACAGCGGCATCGACACGTAACAGACGTCGTCGCGGCCGAGGTCGAATCGCTGGGTCATGGTCACGCCCGCGATCGCGACCTTGCCGTGGCTGCACTTCACCGCCTTCGGCTCGCCGCTGGTGCCCGAGGTGAAGATCAGCATGAAAAGGTCGCCCGCCGTTGCGGATTGGAAACTCGGCTCGGCGCCGCCGTGCGCGGCCACTTCGTCGGCCCACTCTGTCGAGTCGACGTTCACGTGGTCGATGTCGCCCAACGCGGCGGCCGAACCCGAATCGGCCAGCACCACTTGGCAGTCGGCGTGGGCGATGTCGCGGGCCAGCGCGTCGCCGCGGCGCACCGGGTTCAGTCCCACCGGCACGATGCCGGACATGCCGGCCGCAGCCAGCATCGCCGAGAAGAACGGCGTGTTCTCCAACAGCACACCGACGTGGGGCGGCTTCGCCGGGTCCAGGCGGTCACGCAACGCCGACGCGATCGCGGCGGCGTCGCGCAGGTGATCCCGCCAGTTGGTGTACGAGTCTTCGAAGTAGACGCCCCGGTCGTCGATCTCGGCCAGCGGCACCAGCAGTTTGGTGACCGTCGGGTCGGGCGGAATCATGAAGTCAGGCAGGGGTTTCCGCCAACTCACGGCCGATCCGGCGCAGCTGACCGGTGGCTCCGCCCAGCGCGAATTCGGTCTCTTTGGCGGCCAGGAAGTAGCGGTGCACCGGGTGATCGGTGTCGACGCCGACACCGCCGTGCACGTGCACGATGGTGTGCGCCACCCGGTGCCCGGCGTCGGCGGCCCAGAACGCCGCGCTGGCCACGTCGATGTCGGCGGGCACGTCCTCGGAGACGCGCCAGGCCGCCTGGGTGAGCGTGAGCCGCAAGCCCTTGACGTCGATATAGCCGTCGGCGAGGCGCTGGGACACCGCCTGGAAGCTGCCGATCGGACGATCGAATTGCTCTCTCTCGCGGGCGTATTCGGCGGTGAGCTGCAGGCCGCGTTCGAGCACCCCTAGCTGGAACGCGCTGCGGCCCAAGGCCGACAGCGTGTCGAGCCAGACGACCACCTCGGCGCCGCCAACCATGCGGGTGCCATCGACCTGGGTCCCGTCCAGGGTCAGGTGTCCGACGCTGCCCAGGCCGGTGGTGTCCAGCGGGGTCACCGAGACGCCGGGGTCGTCGGCGGCGACCACGAAAACGGCGGTGCCGGAGTCGGTCTGGGCCGGAACCAGGAAGGCGTCGGCGGCCGGCCCGAAGCCGACCTGGGTGCGGGTGCCGGTGAGACGGTAGCCCTCACCGGCGCGGGCGGCCTGCACCGGTCCCTCGCCCATCTCGCCCAGCAGCGCCACGGCGAGGATCTTCTCGCCGCTGACCGCCGGGGCGGCCCACTGCTGTTGCAGCTCCTCGGTGCCGAAGCGGGCCAGCGCGCCGGCGCCCAGCATCACCGACTCGAGGTACGGCACGGCCGCCAGCTGGTGGCCCAACGCCACCAAGATGGCGACCTGCTCGAGCACACCGAAACCATCGCCGCCCACCGCGGTGGCCGAGGCGCTGGTCAGGATGCCGGCGTCGACCAGCTTGCCCCACAGCTCGCGGTCGAACCGTTGGTCGAGCTTGTCGAGCTCGCGCTGGTGCTCCGGTGTGCACACGGAGCTGACGATCGTGTCCACCAGGCCGCCGAGATCGTTCGCCGCTTCGGTTGTCGAGAAGTCCATCGATGTTCGTCCTTTCCGACGAGGAGGCTCAGCGGTTGCGGGGCAGGCCGAGGGCGACCATGCCGATGATGTCGCGCTGCACCTCGTTGGTGCCGCCGCCGAAGGTCAGGATCAGGCACGCCCGGTGCATCCGCTCGACCCGGCCGCGCAGCAGGGCGCCCGGCGAATCCTGGCGCAGCGTCGCCGCCGTGCCGAGCACCTCCATCAGCAGCCGGTACGCCTCGGTCGCCAGCTCGGTGCCGTACACCTTGGCCGCCGACGCGTCGGCCGGCGACAGCGACTCGCTGTTCGACGACGCCAGCTCCCAGTTGATCAGCTTGAGCACCTCGGCCTTGGCGTGCACGCGGGCGAGGTTGAGCTGCACCCACTCCGAGTCGATCAGCCGCGCGCCGCCGTCGTCCTTGGTGTTCTGCGCCCACTCGCGAACCTCGCGCAGGGCCAAGAAGATCGGTTGCGGCGATACCAGGGCGACGCGTTCGTGGTTGAGCTGGTTCGTGACCAGCTTCCAGCCACCGTTCTCCTCGCCGATCAGGTTGGTCACCGGGACCCGCACGTCGGAGTAATAGGTGGCGCTGGTGTCCACGCCGGCCATGGTGTGCACGGGCGTCCACGAGAAACCCTCGGCGGTCGTGGGCACGGTCAGCATCGAAATGCCGCGGTGCTTCTTGGCGTCGGGGTTGGTGCGCACGGCCAGCCAGACCCAGTCGGCGTAGGCGATCAGGCTGGTCCACATCTTCTGGCCGTTGATGACGTACTCGTCGCCGTCCCGGACGGCGGTGGTGCGCAGGTTCGCCAGGTCGGTGCCGGCGCCGGGCTCGGAGTAGCCGATGGAAAAGTGCAGCTCGCCGGCGGCGATCTTGGGGAGGAAGAACTTCTTCTGCTCCTCGGTGCCGAACGCCATAATGGTCGGCGCCACGCTGTTGATCGTCAGGAACGGCACCGGGACGCCGGCGATCGCCGCCTCGTCGGTGAAGATCAGCGAGTCCATCGGGGAGCGGTCCTGGCCGCCGTACTCCTTGGGCCAGTTCAGGGTGAGCCAGCCGTCCTTGCCCATCTGGGCGACGGTGTCGCGATACGCGGTGCCGGTGCCGACCTCGCCGTCGCCCGAGGAGGTCAGTGCCTCGCGACGCTCGGGCGTCATGAGTTGGGTGAAGTACGACCGCAGCTCGCGACGCAGCTCCTCCTGTTCAGGGGTGTAACTGATGCGCATTCCAGCCGTCCTTTGTTAACCTGACTCGCCTCGATTAGCCGACGTTACTCGGCCGACGACTACCCATTCGTCTTCCCGGTTGTAACACGTTCTAGTCTGAGATTCCAGCGACCGTTTCCCCAGCGGTATCCGGGCCCTATGGTGGTCCTACATACTGATGGGGCTCGTGCTGAAGTGAAGGCCAGCTGCAAGGAGGGTGCTGTGCGGGTGATCGTCGACCACGACCGGTGCGAAGGCAATGCTGTTTGCTTGGGAATCGCGCCGGATATCTTCGACCTGGACGACGAGGATTACGCCGTCGTCAAGCTCGATCCGATCCCCGCCGACCAGGAGCAGCTGGCCGAGCAGGCGATCGCCGAATGCCCGCGAGCCGCGCTGTTGCGCGAAGACTGACCCGAGCGCCAGAGCGTCTTGAGAAACTAGAGGTATTCATAAATTGACTAGCAGCACGAACGCGACCGATCTCTCCGGAAAGGTCGCGGTGGTGACCGGTGCCGCCGCGGGGCTGGGGCGGGCCGAAGCGCTTGGCCTGGCTCGAGCCGGCGCCACCGTCGTCGTCAACGACATCGCCGCCGCGCTGGACGCCTCCGACGTCATCGACGAGATCAACTCGGCGGGTTCCAAGGCCGTCGCGGTGGCCGGCGACATCAGCGAGCGCGCGACCGCCGACGAATTGGTCGCCACCGCCGACGGTCTGGGCGGGCTGGACATCGTCGTCAACAACGCCGGCATCACCCGCGACCGGATGCTGTTCAACATGTCCGACGAGGAGTGGGACCTCGTCATCGCGGTGCACCTGCGTGGCCACTTCCTGCTGACCCGCAACGCGGCGACCTACTGGCGCTCAAAGGCCAAGGAGGCGGGCGGAACCGTCTTCGGCCGCCTGGTCAACACCGCGTCCGAGGCTGGACTGGTCGGCCCGGTGGGGCAGGCCAACTACGGTGCGGCCAAGGCCGGCATCATCTCGCTCACCCTGACGGCCGCGCGGGCGCTGGGCCGCTACGGGGTGTGCGCCAACGCGATCTGTCCGCGCGCCCGCACCGCCATGACGGCCGACGTCTTCGGCGCCGAACCGGAAGTGGAGGCGGGCGGAATCGACCCGCTGTCGCCCGAGCACGTGGTCAGCCTGGTGAAGTTCTTGTCATCCCCGGCGGCCGCGGAGGTCAACGGCCAGGTGTTCATTGTGTACGGCCCGCAAGTGACCCTGGTTGCGGCGCCGACAGCGGAGCGCCGGTTCAGCGCCGAGGGGCCCGCGTGGGAGCCCGCGCAACTGAGCGAGACGCTGCAGCAATACTTTGCTGGGCGCGATCCGGAACGGAACTTTTCCGCGGTCGGGCTAATGGAGCAATAACCGTGTGAGGTTACTTTACGGGGGGGAATCGGCAGGTAGAACCTGTGTCAGTTTGAGACATCGCAATGGCGTCTGACCTGGCAAATTAACGTTTTGGACAAAGAAATACTTTTCGTTGACACCATTAACTTGTTCTGGGTTAATATGATCCGGCTCACACCGAGCCGCATGCGACGGAAGACACCGCTAAGGCGACGCACAGACTTCGCCGCGAGCAGCTGAGGGGGGTAGCCGAGTTGAAGGAACAACTTGCGGTTCCCGCCCGCGCCGTCGGCGGGTTCTTCGAAATGATGATCGCCACGGGTCGCGAAACTTTCCGCCGGCCGTTCCAACTGGGCGAGTTCCTGGAACAGACCTGGATGATCGCGCGCGTGTCGCTGGTTCCGACCCTGCTGGTGTCCATCCCCTTCACCGTGCTGGTGGCGTTCACCCTCAACATCCTGCTGCGCGAGATCGGCGCCGCCGACTTGTCCGGGGCGGGAACGGCATTCGGCACCATCACCCAGTTGGGTCCGGTGGTGACCGTGCTCGTCGTGGCGGGCGCCGGTGCCACCGCGATCTGCGCCGACCTCGGCGCGCGAACCATCCGCGAAGAGATCGACGCGATGCGGGTGCTCGGCATCGACCCGATTCAGCGGCTGGTGGTCCCGCGAGTGTTGGCCTCCACGGTCGTCGCGCTCTTGCTCAACGGCTTGGTGTGCGCCATCGGCTTGTCCGGTGGCTACGTGTTCTCCGTCTTCCTGCAGGGCGTCAACCCGGGTGCGTTCATCAACGGGCTGACCGTCCTCACGGGTCTGCGCGAACTGGTACTTGCCGAAGTCAAGGCGCTGCTGTTCGGCGTGATGGCCGGGCTGGTCGGCTGTTACCGTGGCCTGACCGTCAAGGGCGGCCCCAAGGGCGTCGGCAACGCGGTCAACGAAACCGTCGTCTACGCGTTCATCTGTCTATTCGTCATCAACGTGGTGATGACGGCCATCGGCGTGCGGATCTCGGCGAAGTGAGTACACGATGAGCTACGACGTCACCTACCGGCTGCGCAACCTCGCCTCCCGGTTGCAGGAGCCCGTCGATGACTTCGGTGAGCAGGCCTTGTTCTATGGCCAAACCGTGCGGCACGTCCCCCACGCGATCACCAAGTACCGCAAAGAGACGGTCCGGCTGATCGCCGAAATGACCATGGGCGCTGGGGCGCTGGTCATGATCGGCGGCACGGTGGGCGTCGCCGCCTTCCTGACCCTCGCCTCCGGCGGGGTCATCGCGGTGCAGGGCTACTCCTCGCTGGGCAACATCGGCATCGAGGCGCTAACCGGGTTCCTGTCGGCATTCCTCAACGTCCGCGTCGTCGCGCCGGTGATCGCCGGAATCGCGTTGGCCGCCACCATCGGTGCCGGTGCCACCGCCCAGCTGGGCGCCATGCGGGTGTCCGAAGAGATCGACGCCGTCGAGTGCATGGCGGTGGAATCGGTGTCCTATCTGGTGTCCACCCGCCTGATCGCCGGACTGATCGCGATCATTCCGCTGTACTCGCTGTCGGTGCTCGCCGCGTTCTTCGCCGCCCGCTTCACCACCGTGTACATCAACGGGCAGTCAAAAGGTCTCTACGACCACTACTTCAATACCTTCCTCATCCCGTCGGACCTGCTGTGGTCGTTCCTGCAGGCGATCGTGATGTCCATCGCGGTGATGCTCGTCCATACCTACTACGGCTACAACGCAAGTGGCGGCCCGGTCGGCGTCGGCATCGCGGTCGGCCAGGCCGTGCGCACCTCGCTGATCGTCGTCGTCGTCATCACATTGTTCATCTCACTCGCCGTGTACGGCGCGTCCGGTAACTTCAACCTCTCCGGATAACAGGACCGCTTAAAGGACATGGCAGAAACCGACACGCGACGCACCCACGTCCGGCTGGCAGCCGCGGTGCTGGCCGGCCTGATACTGGCGTTCGCCGTCATCACTTACCTTTCCTACACAGCGGCTTTCGCATCGATCGACAAGGTCACCGTCTCGGCTCCGCGCGCCGGGCTGGTGATGGAGAAGGGCGCCAAGGTCAAGTACCGGGGCATCCAAATCGGCAAGGTCGAGACCATCGACTACGCCGATGACCAGGCCCGGCTGACGCTGGGCATCAACAGCAACGACATGCGTTTCATCCCCTCGAACGCCACGGTGCACATCGCCGGGAACACCATCTTCGGCGCCAAGGCGGTGGAATTCATTCCGCCGCAAAACCCTTCGCCGACGTCGCTGCGCCCGGACGCGCACGTCGCCGCCTCCTCGGTGCAGCTGGAGGTGAACACGCTCTTCCAGTCGCTGATCGACCTGTTGCACAAGATCGACCCGGTCGAACTCAACGGGACACTGAGCGCGCTGTCCGAAGGCCTGCGCGGTCACGGTGACGACTTCGGCGGCATCCTGACGGGCCTGGACACCCTGACGCGCCAGACGAATCCGAAGCTGCCCGCGCTGCAGGAGGACTTCCGCCGGACGGCGATCGTCGCCAACAACTATGCCGACGCCGCCCCGGACCTGAACACGGTCTTCGACAACCTGCCGACCATCAACAAGACCGTCGTCGACCAGCAGAACAACCTCAACGACACCTTGCTGGCGACGATCGGCCTGTCCAACAACGCCTACGAGACGTTGGCCCCGGCCGAACAAAACTTCATCGACGCCATCAACCGGTTGCGGGCGCCGCTGAAGGTGGCCGCCGACTATTCGCCGGAATTGGGCTGCCTGTTCGCCGGCATCGAGCGCGGCATCAAGGAATTCGCCCCGCTGCTCGGTGTGCGCAAGGCGGGCCTGTTCACGTCGTCGAGCTTCGTGCTCGGCGCGCCGGCGTACACGTACCCGGAGTCGCTGCCGCTCGTCAACGCCTCGGGGGGTCCGAACTGCCGTGGGCTGCCCGACATTCCGACCAAGCAGACCGGTGGGTCGTTCTACCGCGCTCCGTTCCTGGTCACCGACAACGCCAACATTCCGTACGAGCCGTTCACGGAATTGCAGTTTGACGCGCCTTCGACGCTGCAGTTCCTGTTCCACGGCGCCTTCGCGGAACGGGACGATTTCTGATGGCGGCCGGCACCATGCCCTCGCACCGCTCGATGATGATCAAGGTCAGCATCTTCGCGGCGGCCATGCTGCTGGTGTCCGCGGCACTGGTGGTGGTCTTCGGCGACTTCCGGTTCGGTCCCGAAAGCACGTACCACGCAACGTTTACCGACGTGTCGCGGCTGAAATCGGGCCAGAAGGTCCGCATCGCCGGCGTACCGGTCGGTGCGGTGTCCGGCGTCAAGCTCAACCCCGACAACACCATCGACGTCGCGTTCGGGATCGACAGGCGCTACACGCTCTATTCCTCGACGCGGGCGGTGATCCGTTACGAAAACCTGGTCGGCGACCGGTATCTGGAGATCACCTCGGGCCCGGGAGAGCTGCGCAAGCTGCCGCCGGGCGCGACCATCAACTCCCAACACACCCAGCCCGCACTGGATCTCGACGCGCTGCTGGGCGGCCTGCGGCCGGTGCTCAAGGGCCTGGACGCGGACAAGGTGAACACGATCAGCAGCGCCGTCATCGAGCTGCTGCAGGGCCAGGGCGGCGCGTTGTCCAACGTGTTGGCCGACACCAGCGCTTTCTCGTCGGCGCTGGGCCAGCGCGACCAACTCATCGGTGACGTGATCAACAATCTCAACACGGTGCTCAAGACCGTCGATCAGCGCAGCGCCCAGTTTTCGACCAGCGTGGACCAGCTGCAGCAACTGATCAGCGGGCTGGCCAAGAACAAGGACGACATCGCGGGCGCCATCCCGCCGCTGGCCTCGACGACGACGGATTTGACCGAGCTGCTGCAGAATTCACGGCGACCGCTGCAGGGCATTCTGGAGAACACCCGGCCGCTGGCCACCGAGCTGGACAACCGCAAGGCCGAGGTCAACAACGACGTCGAGCAGCTCGGCGAGGACTACCTTCGGCTTGCCGCACTCGGTGCGTACGGGTCGTTCTTCAACATTTACTTCTGCTCCGTGACGATCAAGATCAACGGCCCGGCCGGCAGCGACATCCTGCTGCCGCTCGGCGGCCAGGTCGATCCCAGCAAGGGGAGGTGCGCTTTTGCCAAGTGACGCAAAGCGCGAGCGCGATCCGCTGCGCACCGGCATCTTCGGGGTGGTGCTGGTGGTGTGCGTCGTGCTCATCGCATTCGGTTACGCGGGGCTGCCGTTCTGGCCGCAGGGCAAGGCTTACGACGCCTACTTCTCGGATGCCGGTGGCATCAATCCCGGAAACGCGGTGTACGTCTCGGGGCTCAAGGTCGGGAAGGTGACGTCGGTCGGGCTGGCCGGGGACAGCGCCAAGATCAGCTTCAGCGTGGATCGCCATGTCGCCGTGGGTGATCAGTCGCTTGCCGCGATCCGCACCGACACCATCCTCGGTGAGCGCTCGATCTCGGTGACCCCGGCGGGCAGCGGCAGGTCGACCACCATCCCGCTCAGCCGCACCACCACGCCGTACACGCTCGCCGGCGCGCTCGAGGATCTGGGCCAGAACGCCGACAACCTGAACAAGCCGCAGTTCGAGCAGGCCCTCAACGTGTTGACCGACACGCTGCACGACGCCACCCCCGAACTGCGCGGTGCGCTCGACGGCGTGACGACGCTGTCGCGCACCCTCAACCGCCGTGATGAGGCGCTGCAAAGCCTGCTGGCGCATGCGAAGTCGGTGACCGGTGTGCTGGCGCAACGCGCCGACCAGGTCAACAAGCTGGTCGACGACGGCAACGCGTTGTTCGCCGCGCTCGACGAGCGGCGTGCGGCCCTCGGGCGACTCATCGGGGGGATTCAAGGCCTCTCGGCGCAGATTTCCGGGTTCGTCAACGACAACCGCAAGGAGTTCGGTCCGGCACTGAACAAGCTCAACGACGTCCTGAGCAATCTCAACGAACGCCGCGACTACATCACCGAGGCCCTCAAACGGCTGCCCACCTACGCCACCGAGCTGGGCGAGGTCGTCGGGTCCGGACCGGGATTCAACGTCAACGTCTACGGTGTGCTGCCGGCGCCGCTGATCGCGACGATGTTCGACTTCTTCTACCAGCCGGGCAAGATGCCGGCCAGCCTCGCCGATTACCTGCGCGGCCTCATCCAAGAGCGCTGGATCATCAGGCCGAAGTCGCCATGATGAAGCGGATCGCCGGCAGCCGGGGGCTGCGCTACACCACCGCCATCGCGCTCATCGCGGTGTTGGTGGGTGGCGTGTATGTGCTGTCCTCGACCGGCAATTCGCGCCCCATCGTGGGTTACTTCACGTCGGCCGTCGGCCTCTATCCCGGTGACCAGGTCCGCGTGCTCGGAGTGCCGGTCGGCACCATCAGCACGATCGAGCCGCGTCCCTCCGACGTCAAGATCACCATGGCGGTGAGCAAGGACGTCAAGATCCCGAAGGACGCCAAGGCGATCATCATGTCGCCGAACCTGGTGGCCGCCCGGTTCATTCAGCTGACACCGGCCTACACCGGCGGGGCGGTGCTTCCCGACGGCGGCAGCATCGGCCTGGGCCGCACCGGGGTCCCGGTGGAGTGGGACGAGGTCAAGGAGTCGCTGACCAAACTGGCCGTGCAGCTCGGCCCCACCACGGGATCTATGCAGGGGCCCCTGGGCCGCGCGATCAACCAGGCCGCGGACACCCTCAACGGCAACGGTGAATCTTTCCACAACGCATTGCGTGAACTCTCGCAAGCCGCTGGGCGGCTGGGGGATTCGCGCAGCGACATCTTCGGCACGGTCAAGAACCTTCAGGTTTTGGTGAACGCACTGTCCGCCAGCAACGAACAAATCGTCCAGTTTGCCGGAAACGTCGCCTCCGTCTCCCAGGTGCTCGCCGACAGCTCCCGCCACCTCGACACGACACTGGGCACCCTCAACCAGGCGCTGTCCGACATCCGCGGGTTCTTGCACGAGAACAACTCGACCATCATCGAAACGGTCAACAACCTCAACGACTTTGCGAAGACGCTGAGCGACCAGAGCGACAACATCGAGCAGGTGCTGCACGTGGCGGGCCCCGGCATCGCGAACTTCTACAACATCTATGACCCCGCGCAGGGCACGCTCAACGGCCTGTTGTCCATCCCGGAATTCTCCAACCCGGTGCAGTTCATCTGCGGTGGGTCCTTCGAAACGGCGGCCGGGCCGCGCGCGCCCGACTACTTCCGGCGGGCCGAATTGTGCCGTGAGCGGCTGGGTCCGGTGCTGCGCCGGCTCACCGTGAACTACCCGCCGATCATGTTCCACCCGCTCAACACGATCACGGCCTACAAGGGTCAGATCATCTACGACACCCCGGAAACCCAGGCGAAGTCGGCGACCCCGGTCCCCGAGCTGACCTGGATCCCCGCCAACGGCGGCAAGGCGCCGCCCGCCGCCCAGAACCCGGCGGACCTGCAGGCCTTGCTGGTTCCGACGGCCCCGCAGACGGGCGCCGCCCCGGGCCCCGGGCCGGCCCTGGGCAATGCCGGTCCCGCGCCCGGGCCGACGCCGGGGAGCGCCTTCGGACCCCTACCGGGCCCGCCGCCGGGCCAGGCGACGCCGCCGGCCGCGGACCAGGGGGGCGGTTAAATGAACCGGATGTGGTTGCGGGGCGGCGCTTTAGCGGCGGGCAGCGCGTTGCTGGCCGGCTGCCAGTTCAGCGGGTTGAATTCGCTGTCGATGCCGGGGACCGCCGGTCATGGCGCCGGCGCCTTCTCCATCACCGTCGACCTGCCCGACGTGGCGACGCTGCCGCAGAACTCGCCGGTCATGGTCGACGACGTCACCGTCGGCAGCGTCGCCGGCATTCAGGCGATGCAGCGCGCCGACGGGTCCTTCTATGCCGCAGTGAAATTGGCGTTGGACAAGAACGTCGTGCTGCCGGCCAATTCGACGGCGACGGTCGCGCAGACGTCGCTGTTGGGTTCGATGCACATCGACCTGGTCCGCCCGAAGGACAAGCCGGCGGTCGGCCGACTGACCGACGGGTCGAAGATCTCCGAATCCCACACCGGCCGCTATCCCACCACCGAGGAGGTGCTGTCGGCGCTCGGCGTCGTGGTGAACAAGGGCAATGTGGGTGCGCTGGAAGAGATCACCGACGAGACCTATCAGGCTTTCGCGGGCCATCAAGACCAGTTCGTCGACCTGGTCCCGCGGCTGGCGGAGCTGACCGCGGGACTCAACCGGCAGGTCAACGACATCATCGACGCGGTCGACGGGCTCAATCGGTTCTCGGCGAGCCTGGCGCGCGACAAGGACAACCTCGGCCGGGCGCTGGACACGCTGCCCGACGCGATTCGGGTGCTCAACAAGAACCGCGACCACATCGTCGAGGCGTTCAGCGCGCTGCACAAGCTGGCGAATGTCACCTCGAACATCCTGGCCAAGACCAAGGTCGACTTCGCCGCCGACCTGAAGGATCTGTACGCGGCGGCCAAGGCGCTCAACGACAACCGCAAGAACTTCGTCACCTCGCTGCAGCTGTTGCTAACGTTCCCGTTCCCCAACTTCGGCATCAAGAACGCGGTGCGTGGTGACTACCTCAACGTGTTCACCACCTTCGACCTCACGCTGCGTCGCCTCGGTGAAACGTTCTTCACCACGTCGTACGCCCTCGATCCGAACATGATGCACATGAGCGAGGTCCTCAACCCGCCGGACTTTTTGGTCGGCGAGCTGGCCAACCTGTCCGGACAGGCGGCCGACCCGTTCAAGATTCCGCCCGGCACGGCTTCGGGACAGTAGGGGGCGGGCGCAGATGCACGACAAACTGACCAGGATCCAGCTCTGGATCTTCGCGGTGATCACTGCGATCACGCTGACGATCATGGCGATCTTCTATCTGCGGCTGCCCGCCACGTTCGGCATCGGCACCTACGGCGTCAGCGCGGACTTCGTCGCGGGCGGCGGACTCTACAAGAACGCCAACGTCACCTATCGCGGCGTTGCCGTCGGTCGCGTGGAGTCGGTGGACCTCAACCCCACCGGCGTCACCGCCGCGATGCGGCTGAACAGCGGGACACCCATCCCGTCGAACGTCACCGCCACGGTCAAGAGCGTGTCGGCCGTCGGCGAGCAATACATCGACCTGGTGCCGCCGAGCACACCGGCAACGACCAAGCTGCGCAACGGGTCCCGCATCGACCGGCAGAACACCAGGATCGGCCAGGACGTCGCCGACCTGTTGAAGCGGGCGGAGGCGCTGACCAACAGCCTGGGCGACACCCGGCTGCGCGAGCTGTTGCACGAGACGTTCATGGCGACCAACGGGTCGGGCCCCGAGCTGGCGCGGTTGTTCGAGTCCGCCCGGCTGCTGGTGGACGAGGCCAACGCGAATTATCCGCAGGCCTCGCAGTTGATCGACCAGGCCGGGCCGTTCCTGGAAGCGCAGATCCGCGCCGGCGCGGACATCAAGACGCTGTCGGACGGGCTGGCGCGCTTCACCTCCGAGGTGCGCCAGGCCGACCCGCAGCTGCGCTCGACGCTGGCCACCGCCCCGGGGGCGACCGACGAGGCCAGCACCGCGTTCTCCGGCATCCGGCCGTCCTTCCCGGCGCTCGCGGCCAGCCTGGCCAACCTGGGCCGGGTCGGCGTGATCTACCACAAATCGATCGAGCAGCTGCTGGTGGTGCTGCCGGCGCTGTTCGCCGCGATCACCACGGCCGCCGGCGGCACGCCCCAGGACGAGGGCGCCAAGCTCGACTTCAAGCTCGACCTCAACGACCCGCCGCCGTGCGCCGTCGGCTTCCTCCCTCCGCCGCTGATGCGCACCCCGGCCGACGAGACCGTGCGCGAGCTGCCGAGGGACATGTACTGCAAGGTGGCCCAGAACGATCCGAGCACCGTGCGCGGCGCGCGCAACTATCCGTGCCAGGAGTTCCCGGGCAAACGGGCGCCGACGGTTCAGCTCTGCCGCGACCCGAAAGGCTATGTGCCCGTTGGCCGTAACCCGTGGCGAGGCCCGCCGGTGCCCTACGACACCCCGGTCACCAACGGGCTGAACACCCTGCCGCCCAACAAGTTCCCGTACATCCCCCCGGGCGCCGATCCCGATCCGGGTGTTCCGATCGTCGGGCCGCCGCCCCCAGGTGTCATCCCCGGGCCGGGACCGGCGCCGCACCAGCCGGCGTACGACCCGCCGCCGCCGAACGACAGGCCGCCGCCGCCGGGCAACCCGTCGTGGATGCCGCCGGGCGTGCCTCCGGTGCCGCCCCAGCTTCCGTACCCGAAGTGGCTGCCGCCGCCGGCACCGCCGGAGGGGATCAACCCCCCGCCGGCGGGCCCGGGACCGGAGAAGCCGTGGGGACCGCCGCCGGGGGCGTCGCAGCCGCAGGCCAGCGGACCGGCTTACGCCACCTATGACGAGCAGACCGGCGCGTTCAAAGACCCGGCCGGCGGCACTGGTATTTTCGCGGCCGGTGCTAGCGGCGCGTCCAGCGCCGAGAATTGGGTGGACCTGATGCTGGATCCGAGGCCGATGTAGTGGCAGACGAGCCAACGAACACACCGCGCGTTCGTCGTCGGGCCTCCCGCGCGGCCGGCCCCGCGAAAGCCGAAGCGGATCAGGCGGCCACGGTGCAGGTCGAAGCCGCGCCCGCCCGCCCGGCCAAGTCCGTCAGCGCCCTCAAGTCCGTCAAGCCGCCACCGCGGCGGCGGCCCCACCGCGCCCTGGTGGCCTGGACCTCGTTTGCGGCCGCGCTGTTGGCGATCGGCGCGCTGGCCGCTTGTGTGGCCGTGCTCGTCGTCCAGCAACGGCACGCCAACGCGCAGCAAGCGCGCGAACAGCGCTTCGTCGACACCGCCACGCAAACGGTGGTCAACATGTTCAGCTACAAGCAGGACAACATCGACGAGAGCGTGAACCGTTTCTACAACGGCACCAGCGGGCCGCTGCGCGGAATGCTGGGCGCCAACAACAACATCGAGAACCTCAAGGGCATCTTCCGCTCCACCAACGCCACGTCGGAGGCCGTCATCAACGGCGCCGCCCTGGAGGGCATCGACACCGTCACCGACAACGCGTCCGTCCTCGTTTCGGTTCGCGTCACGGTCGCCGACATCGACGGGGTTAACAAGCCGTCCATGCCGTATCGCCTGCGGGTGATCGTGCACGAGGACGAGCAGGGCCGGATGACGGGTTACGACCTGAAGTATCCCAACGGGGGTAATTGATGCGCTGGCGGCGCTGGCTGCTCGTCGTCGCGGGCTACCTCCTGATTGCGGTGTTCGTCGGGTTGTCCGCGGCGGCCGGCTGGTTCTACTGGGGCCGGGTGCAGACACGCGGCGAGCAGGCGGCGCGGGCGGTGCTACCGGGCTTGGCCACCAAGGAGATTCCCGAGGTCTTCGCCTACGACTACCAGACGGTGGAACGCAGCCTCAGCGACGCGTATCCGTTGTTGACCCCCGACTATCGCCAGGAATTCCGGAAAAGCGCCAACGCGCAGATCATTCCGGAGGCCAAGAAGCGTGAGGTGGTGGTCCAGGCCAGCGTTGTTGGCGTGGGTGTGATGACCGCCAAACGTGATTCGGCATCACTGATGGTCTACATGAACCGCACGGTGACGGACAAAACGCGCCAGCCGCTCTACGACGGCAGCCGGTTGCGAGTGGACTTCAAAAAGATCGGCAAGCAGTGGCTGATCAACTACATCACACCGATCTAGCCGAAGCGGGTATCAGAAGCAGATCGCGATCTCGTTGCATCGCAACGGGTAACGCTGCACCGGACTGGGTGGGGGTCCGTTGAGCGTCAGCGAGAACGGCTGCTTCTTCATGTCGGGCTGGAGCCCGCAGACGGCGCCGTGCAGGATCGTGTGGGTGCCGGTGAGTGTTTCGTCGCTGAATGCGTAGGTCTCGGTGGTCGGCGCGGTGCCGCCGCCGGGACATGACACGCCGTTCGCCTTGTCCACCTTGAAAGTCCACAGCATGCTGGACATCCGGGCCCGGCCGCTGAAGTTCTGCAACTTGTCCGCGGCACCGATCTGTTCGTCCGTAGAGCTCACGATGTTCAGGGCGCAGTTCATCGCCCACACGATCGGGTCTGAGTAGTCGTTCATGTTCCGGGTTCCGTTGGGCTGGTCGCACAGCGCCGAGATCGTCCAATTCACGCCAGACACACCAGCCTCGTTCAAGGTGTAGGTGCCGTCCGGCGGCGGACCGACCGCGTGGGCCGGGTCACCGGAGTCCAAAGCAATTCCGATGGCGACAGCCGAGAATATGCCGGCGCCAGCGGCCAGCCCGCGACGGAGCTTCACGGTGCCCTCCCTTCCGGACCTTCCCCTTCACCGATGCATCGAGTATCACAGCGTTTGCGCGCCAACACCATGGGTTTGCGGGCTTAGGTGGCGTCCGGCGACCGCGGCTCCGCCAGCGCGTCCAGGAATGACCGCGCCCAACGGTCGACGTCATGGACGAGCACCTGGCGCCGCATCGCCCGCATCCGGCGCCTGCCCTCCTCGGCGGGCTGGTTGAGCGCGGCTTCGATCGCGTCCTTGACCCCGTCCAGGTCGTGCGGGTTGACCAGATAGGCCTGCCGGAGTTCCGATGCGGCGCCGGTGAATTCGGACAGCACCAGCGCGCCGCCAAGATCGCTTCGGCAGGCGACGTATTCCTTGGCCACCAGGTTCATGCCGTCGCGCAGCGGGGTGACCAGCATGACGTCGGCGGCCACGAAGAAGGCGATCAATTCGTTGCGGGGGACAGGGCGGTGTAGGTAATGCACCACCGGATGGCCCACCTCCGCGTACTCGCCGTTGATGTGGCCCACCTGGCGTTCGATGTCGTTGCGCAGAATCTGGTAGCTCTCGACACGTTCGCGGCTGGGCGTCGCGAGCTGAACCAGCACGGTGTCGTCGCGCTTGGCTCGGCCCTCCGCGAGCAGCTCCGAGAAGGCCTTGAGCCGGACGTCGATGCCCTTGGTGTAGTCGAGCCGGTCGACGCCGAGCAGCACCTTGCGGGGGTTGCCCAGCTCCGCCCGGATCTCCCGGGCGCGGCGCCTGACGTCGCGGTCGCGGGCGGCCTGGTCGAGCGAGCCCGAATCGATGGAAATGGGGAAGGCACCCACGCGGACGATGCGGGAACCGAGGTCGACCTCGCCGTACCGCGAGCGCACCCCGACCGATCCGCGGGAGGTGTTGGCGCCGATCAACCGGCGGGACAGGATCAGGAAGTTCTGGGCGCCCCCGGCCAGGTGGAAACCGACCAGGTCGGCGCCGAGCAGCCCCTCGACGATCTCGGTGCGCCACGGCAGCTGCATGAACAGTTCCACCGGCGGGAAGGGGATGTGCAGGAAGAAGCCGATGGTGAGGTCGGGCCGCAGCTCCCGCAGCATCTTGGGGACCAACTGCAGCTGGTAATCCTGCACCCACACGGTCGCGCCGCGGGCGGCGGCGCGGGAGGTGGCTTCGGCGAAGCGCCGGTTCACCTCGACGTAGCGTTCCCACCACTCGCGGTGGTAGATCGGCTTGACGATGACGTCGTGGTAGAGCGGCCACAGCGTGGCGTTCGAGAATCCCTCGTAGTACTGCGCGATGTCGTCGGTGCTCAGCCGCACCGGGCGAAGCTCGAGGTCCTCCTGGACGATGGGCTCGTCATCGAAATCTGGCTCCTCCTCGGCGATGCCCGCCCAGCCCACCCACGCGCCACGCCTGCGGCGCAGCAGCGGCTCCAGCGCGGTCACCAGCCCGCCCGGGCTGCGCTTCCACGCCTTGGTGCCGTCGGGAAGCCGTTCCTGGTCTACCGGCAGCCGGTTGGCGACCACCACGAAGTCGGAATTCCCGAAGGGCGGCGTCTTCGAGCCGTGCCCGTTCCCGGGAGCCATTTACGCGTCGAGTTTTGCGGGCCCAATGCCGAGCATGGACAGGAAAACGCGGCACTCGTCGGCATCGGTCGCGTATGCCGCGACGACTCGCCTGGCCTGGCTGGCCGTGCTGTCGGCAACCGGTTCGACGTCGCCGATCTCGGCAGGGTCAGATTTCGTAGCCATGACTTAACTGTAGGTGATGCGGGGATGCGCGGGTGGCTGAGGACTTGATCTTCGAGTTCCTCCCGGCTCGGCCACCCACCGGTGACCCGCTTACACACTGGCCGTAATGTGTAAAGACGTCGGACCTGACAACGAGTGAGGTGGGCCGAATGACACTCTCAGAGCAAGCCGGTGCCCAGGCGGGCAGCGCCGATGCCGAAGAGTTGGTGAGCTACGAAACCCTCGACGAGGGCCGCATCGCGCGGATTTGGCTCAACCGGCCCGACGCCCATAACGCGCAAAGCCGCGGCCTGCTGATCCAGCTGGACGAGGCGTTCCTGCGCGCCGCGGCCGACGACACCGTGCGCGTGGTGATTCTGGCCGCGCGCGGCCGCAACTTCTCGGCCGGCCACGACTTGGGTTCCGAGCTGGCGATCGCCGAGCGCAGCCAGCTGCCCAGCTTCCGCATCAACGGCGGGACCCGCGATCCCATCGCGGAGAAGATCTACCTGCAGGAGTGGCACTACTTCTTCCAGAACACCTGCCGGTGGCGGGATTTACGCAAGATCACCATCGCCCAGGTCCAGGGCAATGCGATCTCCGCGGGCCTGATGCTGATCTGGGCGTGCGATCTGATCGTGGCCGCCGACAATGCCAAGTTCAGCGACGTGGTCGCGGTGCGCTTGGGTATGCCCGGCGTCGAATACTATGCTCACCCTTGGGAATTCGGCCCGCGCAAAGCCAAAGAGCTGCTGCTGACCGGCGACGCGCTCGATGCCGATGAGGCCTACCGGCTCGGCATGGTGTCCAAGGTGTTCCCGGTCGACGAGCTGGCCGAAAAGACGCTGGAATTCGCGCGACGCATCGCCGACCGGCCCACGATGGCGGCGCTGCTGGTGAAGGACTCGGTCAACGCCGCCTCCGACGCAATGGGATTCACCGAGGCGCTGCGCCACGCCTTCCACATCCACGAGCTGGGACACGCACATTGGGCCGCCCACAACGAGAACCGGTACGCGGTCGGCCTGCCGCCCGACGTCGAGGATTGGCGCAACGCGAAGCCGACGCAGGTGGCCCGCCGCGATACGCCGTAGCCTCGCAGGCGGTGTGCGGTACCCGTTGCCGCGGGCAGTCCTCCGCGTGGTTCGATATCTAGAACCCGTTTCAGTTGAGAGGGCGTCGCGTGCAGCTTTCTTTCGAAAACCGGACATATCTGGTCACCGGCGGCGGTAGCGGAATCGGCAAGGGAGTGGCGGCCGGACTGGTCGCGGCCGGCGCCTCGGTCATGATCGTGGGCCGCAACCCCGACCGGCTGGCTGGTGCCGTCAGCGAGATCGAAGCGCTGTCGGGTGCCGGCTCCATCCGCTACGAGCCGGCCGACATCACCAACGAGGAGGAGGCCGCCCGCGCGGTCGACGCCGCGACGGCATGGCATGGTCGCCTGCACGGCGCGGTGCACTGTGCGGGCGGGTCCGAAACGATCGGCCCGATCACACAAGTCGACTCCGAGGCCTGGCGCCGGACGGTCGACCTCAACGTCAACGGCACCATGTACGTGCTCAAGCACACGGCCCGCGAGTTGGTGAGCGGCGGGGGCGGCTCCTTCGTGGGCATCTCGTCGATCGCGGCGAGCAACACCCATCGCTGGTTCGGCGCGTACGGGGTCACCAAGTCGGCGGTCGACCACCTGATGATGCTGGCGGCCGACGAGCTGGGCCCGTCCTGGGTGCGGGTCAATAGCGTCCGCCCAGGCCTGATCCGCACGGATCTGGTGACGGCCATTACGGATTCACCGGAGCTGAGCGCCGACTACAGCGCCTGCACGCCGCTGCCGCGCGTCGGTGAGGTCGAGGACGTCGCCAACCTGGCCATGTTCCTGCTCAGCGACGCCGCCGCCTGGATCACCGGCCAGTGCATCAACGTCGACGGCGGCCACATCCTGCGTCGCGGTCCGGACTTCTCCGCGATGCTGGAACCGGCGTTCGGCGCCGACGGGCTACGCGGGGTCGTCTGACGTCAGGCCGGCGTCGCGCTCGGCGAGCGTGGCCAGCGCCGACCAGTCCAGCTGCCCGCCGCCCGTCGCCACCAGCGTGAGGAAGCGGTCGCGGAGCAGGCTGGCTACCGGCAGCGGCACTTCCAACTGTTCCGCGGCCGCGAGGGCCAGGCGAACGTCCTTGAGGCCCAGCCGCGCGGCGAAGCCGGCCGGCTCGAATTGCCGTCGCGCGATCAACCCACCGTAGGTCTGGTAGGCGGGCGCGGAGAACAACGTCGAGGTGAGGATGTCCACGTACTGCTGCCTGTCGACCCCGGCCTTGGCCACCAGCGCGACGGCTTCGCTGAGGCTTTCGATCACCGAAGCGATCAGGAAGTTGCCGCTCAACTTGACCAGGTTGGCGGTGTGCGGCTGCTCGGACACCACAAACGTGCGCTGCCCGATCGCGTCGAACAGCGGGGTCAACGGCTGCAGCACCTGCGGCTCACCCGCCGCGACCACGAAAAGCTTTGCGGCCGCGGCCGCCTCGGGCCTGCCGAACACCGGCGCCGCGACGAACCGCTGGCCGGCATCGGCGTGCGTGGCCGCCAGGCGCTCCGAGAGGGCGACGCTGATGGTGCTCGACGAGACGTGCGTCGCGCCGGGCGCCAGCGAAGCGACGATGCCGCCCTCGCCAAAGGCCACGCCCTCGACGGCCCGGTCGTCGGCCAGCATGGTGAACACGACCTCGGCGTTGCACGCGTCGGCGACGGTGCCCGCCGCGGATGCGCCGGCCTGGACGAGCGCCTCCGCCTTTGCGGGGGAGCGGTTGTAGACGGTGACGCGGTGACCCGCCTTCAGCAGGTTGGCGGCCATGCCCCCGCCCATATTGCCCAGGCCAATGAATCCGATGTCCATTCCTCCACTGTGCCCGCTCCCTACGATGATGGGCACGCCTAGTGACGGGAGCGGCAGATGAAGCGACTCGAGGGCCAGCGGGTCCTGGTGACCGGCGCGGCGTCGGGGATCGGGCAGGCGACCGCCCTGCGGCTCCTCGACGAGGGCGCCACCGTGGTGGCCTCCGACGTCGCGGAGGGCGGCTTGGACGGCACGCGCGCCCGCGCGGAGGAGGGCGGCACCGCCGACCGCCTCACCACCATGCCGATGGACGTGGGCAACGAGGACTCGGTGATCGACGGCGTGTGCCTCGCCGTCGAAAAGCTCGCCGGCTTGGACGCATTGGTCAACGCCGCCGGCATCCTGCGCGCCGCCCACACCCACGAGACCACCCTGGAACTGTGGAACCAGATCGTCGGCGTCAACCTGACCGGAACGTTTCTCGTTGTGCGGGAAGCGCTTCCGACGCTACTGGCGAATCGGCGCAGCTCGATCGTCAACTTCAGTTCGACCTCGGCCTCGTTCGCCCACCCTTACATGGCGGCGTACGCGGCGAGCAAAGGCGGAATCCAGGCGTTCACTCATTCGCTGGCCCTCGAATACGCCCGCGATGGGCTGCGCGCCGTGTGCGTGGCACCGGGCAGCATCAAGTCCGGGATCACCGACGCAACGGGCGGATACATCCCGAAAGACGCTGACTGGGCGCTTTTTTCGAGGCTGATGCCGATCCTGCCGACCACGGTGGAATCCAGCGGCACCGGGATGGCCGACCCGTCCGTGGTGGCCGGGGTGATCGCGATGCTGGTGTCCGAGGACGGCGCGTTCATCACCGGCACCGAGATCCGCATCGACGGCGGGACGCACGCCTAGCCGGCGCTGGCCCTATGGCGGCGACCCGTCCCCCAGCTTCGCGGGGGTACCCCCAGCGCCCGGCTTCGCCGCGCTCGCGATCGCCGCTAGCTAGTTAACGCACGGCACGCCGCCGCCGTCGATCGGCTTCCCCTGATCGGGCGTCGGATAGGTCGTGGTGGTGCCGTTGTAGTAGTAGGTCTTGGCCTTGCTTGACGTTGTGGTGCTGGCGCTTTCGTCCGTCGTGGCGTCGTCGACCATCGACACCGAGAAGTTGGTATCGACGGTCACCCTGATGTGGCCGGGCTGGACACTGGGATCGGGATGGCTAGGGGCGTCGAGGCCGAGCAGTTTGGCCACGTTGCCCGCGTCGGTCTCCGCCCCGGCGCCGTACGCGACCGTGCTGGCGGTCGGTTCGCCCGAATTGCGGTCGCGGGTCTGGCCCGTCGTGTAGCCGTGGTTCTTCAGCGCGCGGGCCACCTCGCTCGCGAGTCCGCTCATGCTGCCGGCGTTGACCACGTCGACGACGGTCGACGGGCTCGGCTTGGCGGCCGTGGTGGCGGGCGCCGTAGTCGTCGGTGAGGCGCCGATCGCGGTGGCCACCTCGGCCTTGATCGCGGCCGGGTCGATGATGTTGACGTCCTGGCCGTCGATGTTGTCGTAGCGCACCACCGGCAGCGTCCGGAACTCGACGTTGCCGCTGGAGGCCAGCGAACCCAGGCGCTGGATCATCTCCTCGTCCCAGCCGCCCGAGAGCACCACGTCCTTGCGCGCCACCGCCATGAGGCTCTTGAGCTTGTCCAGGTTGGTGAAAGTGCCCGCCGCCTGCAGCTCCTGCATGACCGACGAGATGAACGCCTGCTGGCGGTGGGTGCGGTCCAGGTCCCCGTTCTCCAGGCCATGGCGCTGCCGGACGAAGGACAGCGCCTGGGACGCGTCCAGCGTCTGCCGCCCGGCCGGGAAGTCCGCGCCGGAATACGAGTCGTAGACGGGATGGTTGAGGCACACTTCCACCCCGCCGAGGGTTTGCGCCAGGTCATAGAACCCGGCCAGGTTCACCTCGGCGAAATAGTCGATCGGGACGCCGGTCAGGTTGCGCACCGCGCGCAGGGTGGCGGCGCGACCGGCCTCACGGCCCTTGGTCTCGAGTTCCTTCTGGCTGACGCCGCCCTGATTGGCGAGCTTGTTCGCGACGTACTGCTTGGTGAGCCCGTACGCCTCCTTGATCTTGATGTGGTTGTATCCGGGAACCCCGGTGAAGGGCACCCAGTCGTCGCGGGGGATGGAGAAGGCCACCACTTTGTTGTCGGCGCTGACGTGGACCAGGATCAGCGTGTTGGTGTTGTACCCGCCGTCGTCGGAATCGCCGGCGTGCAGATGCTTGAGGATCGACCAGGGCAGGTCGTTGCCGTCCTGATCCTTGCGGGAGTCCAGCCCGATCAGCAGGATGTTCATGTCGTCGCCGCTGGACCGCGGGTCGTCGGGCCGCAGGGCGTCGGAAACGGTGATGCCGCCCAGCGCGCCGTGGGCCACGTAGTACCCCGCCCCGGTCAGGCCGATCGCCGCCACCGAGACCAGCGCGCCCAAGGTACGCGTCAGCCCCTTGCGGAAACGTGAGGGTTGACGGACGGCTCGATGACGGCGATGGGCACCGCCCGAGCGGGCCATCACAAAACTCTGCCCGGACCCAGCGCATTGCCGGGCACCGCAACGGCGGTTTGCGGCGATGTCGCTTCCAGCATGGTGTCAAGTATGCGTTAGCTTGCTGTGAAGCCCCCAATCGAAAAAGCACCGCGGGCCGGGCGCATGCGGCGGGCCAGTCACGGATTAACGCCGGAAATTCGCGCTTGACCAGCGCATTCTCGTGTCGGCGTCGCGCGGCGGTTTCGACTAGGTCACATCGCCGGCGGGACCGACTCGAACTCGTT
This sequence comes from Mycobacterium sp. ACS4054, assembly GCF_001667275.1. Taxonomy (GTDB): domain Bacteria; phylum Actinomycetota; class Actinomycetes; order Mycobacteriales; family Mycobacteriaceae; genus Mycobacterium. The sequence goes on along the minus strand of NZ_LZHV01000053.1, from coordinate 5,859 downwards.
ATCGAGCCGATACGACGGCTAGCGGGCTTTGACCATGTCCTCGCCGGAATCGTAGAAAATGGTGATGTTCGATCCCGTCAGGATCTCGGCGAAGTACACACCGAGAGGCTCGACCTCGTAGTAGTAGTGCACGTTGCCCTGGCGGTCGACCGCCGTCGCGCACGACAGGCCCGGCGCTCCGCATCGTTGCTTGATCGGTACGGCGAGAACGGCGAGCGTCACCACCACCGCAATCCCGATCATCAGCGGGAGCCTGTTGAATGCCCGCCTCGTCGTTGGCGCCGGATGCATCACCGTTGGAGTGTATGCGGCGCACCGGCCGGATTCGGTGTGGCGCAGTAGGGTTTCTCAGCTATGGCCACTGCAAATCCGGACGGCGCGGCGTCGCCGCAGACCCGGGTCGAGGTACTGGGCAACATCGGACCCAACTGGTTCGCGTCGGTGATGGGCACCGGGATCGTGGCCGTCGCCGGCGCCACGCTGCCGGTGCACGTGGTGGGATTGCGCGCGTTCGCGCAAACGGTCTGGGTGATCGCCGCCGTGCTGCTCGTGGCGCTGATCGTCCTGGTCGGGGGGCATTGGTTGCGGCACCCCACCGTGGCGCGCAGTCACGCGCGCAATCCGCAGATGGCGCACTTTTACGGCGCCGCGCCGATGGCGCTGATGACGGTCGGAGCGGGGGCGGTGCTCGTCGGCCGGGATCTGTTGGGTGAGCGCGTCGTCGTCGACCTGGACTGGGTGTTGTGGACCGGCGGAACGCTGGGCGGGCTGTTCACCGCGGTGAGCATCCCGTTCTTGATGTTCACCCAGCACAACGTCGGGCCCGACGCGGCCTTCGGTGGGTGGCTGATGCCGGTGGTACCGCCCATGGTGGCCGCGGCCACCGGAGCCCTGCTGCTGCCGCACATGGCGGCCGGCACCGGTCGGGAAACCATGCTCTTCGGCTGCTACGCGATGTTCGGGCTGTCGCTGCTGGCCTCGCTGAACATCATCGCGATGATCTGGGCGCGCCTGACCCTGTACGGCACATCGGGCTCGGCCCGGGTGCCCACGCTGTGGATCGTGTTGGGGCCACTCGGCCAATCCATCACCGCCGCGGGGCTTTTGGGCGCCAGCGCGGGGCTCGCGGTCGCTCCCGACTTGGCCGAGGACCTGAACGCCTTCGCGATCCTCTACGGGGTTCCGGTGTGGGGCTTCGCGGTGTTGTGGATCGCGATGGCCACCGCGCTGACCGTGCGCACGCTGCGGCGCGGTATGCCGTTCGCCCTGACGTGGTGGAGCCTGACCTTCCCGGTCGGAACCTTCGTCACCGGAACCTCGCAGCTCGCCGGCCACACTCATCTGCCGGCGTTTCGGGTGGCCGCGGTGATCGCGTATGCCGGGCTGTTGTTCACCTGGCTGTTGGTGGCCGTCCGCACCGCGCGGGGCAGCCTGCGCGGCAACCTGCTCACGGTGCCGCCCAGCGCCGCGCCGGTGAAGGTCGGCAAGGAGCCGGTGTCCTGAGGCGGCCGACGCCGGCGTTTCGCTCCCCGGGGTCGGCGGGTAGGCAACCCTGAGCCGATCGGGAAGACCCGATGAGGACGCCAGCGGGCCGCGGGAACGGCCGAGTGGCAGACGCCGAGCAGCAAGACGGAGGTTTTTAAGGATGCGCGCTGAGGAAGGCGACGAAACCGTCAAGGACTACGCCGCGGAGGGGAAGCAGACTCTGGGCAGGATCAAGGCCTCTCAACGAGCGGGGACCAGGCTTGGCGACGTCGCCAAGCGGTTCGCCCGGCTGTGGCGAGGCGATCACCCGGCGGACGGGCCCGAGACATAAGTCACGCGGGCGCCGGATACCGGTGCGCCCACGGGCTGGCTTCCTCCAGCTGGGCCGCCAGCTGCAGCAGGTCGCCGTCGGCGCCCAATCGCCCGACCAACTGCACGCCGAGGGGAAGCCCGGCGTCCGTCCAATGCAGCGGCACGCTGATCGCGGGGCGCCCGGTGATGTTGGCGAGCTGCGTGTAGGGCACCCAGCCCAGGTTCTCGCGGATCAACTGGTCGAGGATTCCACTGCGCGCCAACGCCTTTCCCGCCCGCAGCGTACTGGCGGCCCTCGCCAGCCGTTGGAGCGGGCGTGACGTCGCGGTGGCGCCGATCCGCAGGGGCGGGGCGGCCAGGGTGGGCGTCAGCAAGCAGTCAAAGCGTTCGTGGAAGGTCGCCAGCGACCGGATGTGGTTGTTGCGGTTTTCCAGCGCGAAGATGGGCGGCAAAACGCCGGTGGCCCTGGCCAATTCGCTCACGGCCAGCGTGTCGGCCTCGAAATCGCGGTCCCGGGCGCCGGTGCGCTGTTTGGCGTCGGCGACGTGTTGATACAGCTGAGCGAACCAGATTGTCAGGAAGTCGCGCGCCAGCGCGTCGTCGTCGTACGGGGGCGCGACCTCCTCCACGTGGTGCCCCAGGTCGGCAAGGAGTGCCGCCGCGCGTTCCACCGCGGCGACGGCCTCCCGGTCCGGATGCGGGTTGATCGCCGAGGACCACGAGTACCCGATTCGCAGCGCGGCGGGGCGGCGCCGGATGTGCTCGGTGAAACCCATTGGCGGAAGCGCGACTTCGTACGCGGCGTGCGGATCGCGGCCGACGATCGCGTCGCAGAGCGCGGCGCTGTCGCGCACGGTGCGGGACACGACGCCCTGGGTCACCATCCCGAACATCGGCTCACCGGTCTGCGGCCCGTACGGCGACAGCCCGCGGCTGAACTTCAGGCCGACGAGCCCGTTGCACGCGGCGGGGATGCGGATCGATCCGCCACCGTCGTTGGCCCCGGCCGCCGGCACGATCCCGGCCGCGACCGCCGCACCGGAGCCGCCGGAGGAGCCGCCGGGTGTGTGCGCGGTGTTCCACGGGTTGCGCGCGGGGCCCCAGTAATCGGATTCCGTGACGCCCTTGGCGCCGAACTCGGGAGTGTTGGTCATCGCGAAGATCACCAACCCCGCGTCCAGGAACCGCTGCGTCACCAGGGCGTGCCGGTCGGCCACGTCGTTGGCCAGGGACCGGGAACCGCTCGAGGTGGGAAAGCCGCGGTACTCCTGGGCGAGGTCCTTGATCACGAAGGGCACACCCGCGAACGGGCCGCGCAGGTTCGGGTCGGCGGCCCGGGTGTCCGCCACCTCGCCGAGGCGTCTGACGATCGCGTTCAGCCGGGGGTTCACCGCGTCCGCTCGCTGCCGTGCCAACGCGAGAAGTTCGGCCGGCGCGACGTGCTTGCGCTCGACGAGCTCGGCCAACGCGGTCGCGTCCAAGGTCATGTACTCGTCAAGATGCATCGGTTTCTCCTCTGGACGCCCCGCTGCATCGTATTGAAGCGGCTTAGTATCACCTGATGCCCATGGCAGTTGAACCGTTCTCGATCCAGGGGCCCGGCGGCGTGCGCATCGTCGCCGACCGGCTGGGCGATCCGCAGGCGCGGGCCGTGGTGTTCCTGCACGGCGGCGGGCAGACCCGCCGGTCGTGGGGCAAGGCCGCCGCCGCCGTGGCCCAGCGGGGTTGGCAGGCCGTCACCGTCGACCTGCGCGGGCACGGCGAGTCCGACTGGTCCGACGAGGGCGACTACCGCGTCGTCAGTTTCGCCAGCGACGTGCAGCAGGTGCTCGGCGCGCTGCCCCCACAACCGGTGCTGGTCGGCGCCTCGTTGGGTGGGTTCACCTCGATGCTGTTGGCGGGGGAGCTTTCGCCTGGCATCGCCAGCGCGGTCGTGTTGGTGGACATCGTGCCGAACATGGACCAGTCCGGGGCCAATCGGATTCATGCCTTCATGTCCGATCGGGTGGAAACGGGGTTCGCCTCGCTTGACGAGGTCGCCGACGCGATCGCCGAGTACAACCCGCACCGGCCCCGGCCAACCGACCTCGACGGCCTGACCACGAATCTGCGCCGCCGTGGCGATCGTTGGTACTGGCACTGGGACCCCCAGTTCATCAGCGGGACCGCCGCGTATCCGCCCTTCGAGGTCACCGACCCCGATCGCATGCACGCGGCCGTGGAGGCGATCCTGCGCGATCGCGTGCCGATGTTGTTGGTTCGGGGCCAGATGAGTGATCTGGTCAGCCAGGAACGCGCCGACGAGTTCCTGGCCCGCTTTCCGCAGGTAGAGTTCACCGACGTGCGCGGGGCGGGGCACATGGTCGCCGGCGACCGCAACGACATTTTCGCCGACGCGGTGCTGAGTTTCCTTGCCCGGCACGTCGCCGGCTGATCCGTCTGTTGTCCGCGCGAAAGTCCTTGTCCGACGGGGCATTCGCTAAACGTTGTGTCGCTCACGTCAATTCGCTTGCGTTCGGCCGGCGGACGGGACTTGCCGTCCGGGCGGCCCAACGCTGCTCGCGCTGTTAGCATGCTGCCCGACACATCAAGAGAGGCGGCGTGGCCATGCGGTGGTTGCGAGGGTTGGGGCTGGTCGGTGCTGTGGTCGTCGCCGCGACGACGTTGGCGCATCCGGCGCGAGCGGACGGAAGCGTTACCCCGGGCATCAAGGTGGACGACGAAAACAGCTCGTGCACAGCGGGTTTCGCGGCGCAGGGCAACGACGGCAGCTATTACCTGATGACCAGCGGCCACTGTGACGCCCACGATGGTTCGTTGTGGACGTACGGAAATGACGTTCCGCTAGGGAGAATCACCGCCAGCGAGAAGGAAGGCGACACGAAAGACGCCGCGATCATCCTGCTCGACCCGAGCGTCGGAGCGCCATTCGGACATGTCGGCGGAACGTACGAGGTCCGGGATGTGTTGAGCGCGGGCCAGATTCGCCAGGGGATGCCGTTCTGCAAATTGGGTGCCGTCACCGGTGAGACCTGTGGTGTGGTCAAGCATGTCGACGGCGGCGTCGTCGAAGCCAGCGTGTACAGCCTCAACGGCGACAGCGGCAGCCCGGGTTTCGTGAAGAACTCGGACGGCACGGTCAGTGCGGTCGGTCTGTTGATGTCATCACCCGACGGGGACGACTACACGACCTACTTCACGCTCATCGATCCGCTGCTGGGCAGATGGGGATTGCACGTCCTGCCCTGACGGCCCGCTTGCACAGCAAATACATAGCGTTTGTCACTGATCGGGACGGGGTATCCACGGCCGCGGTCGGAGCTCGCTACGTAACGGGCCCAACGAGTTATTCAGTGCGACACCAGCGACACGAAGGAGAGCGTTAGTGAAGCGTGGGATCGTCGTCGGCGTGGCGGGCGTGGCCGTGGTGGCCGCGGCGTGCGCCGGCTGCTCGAGCAACAAGTCCAACACGGGCTCGTCCGGCTCTTCGCCGTCGACATCCGGCCCGCAGGTCATCGTCGACGGTCAGGCGCAGAACGTCAGCGGCCAGGTCACCTGCGCCCAGGCGGGCGACAACACCAACATCGGCATCGGTGACCCGACGGCCGGAGTCGGCGCTGTGGTCAGCAATGCCACCCCGCCCATCGTTCACTCCGTCGGACTCGGCAGCGTCAACGGGATCACGCTCGGCTTTTCCGACGCGGCTCCCAACCAAGGCGGCAACGCCGGAGCCGCGGTGAACGGGAAGGCCTACGCCATCAAGGGCACCGCGACCGGGCTCGACATGAGCAACCCACAGCAGCCGCAGGCGGTGACCAAGTCATTCGAGTTGAACGTGACCTGCCCGTAGTGCGGGCGATCGACAGGCAAGAGGGGACGCAGCTATGTCTATGAAACGTGTCGTCAGTGCGGCGGCGGTCGCGGCCGGGCTGAGCTTCTCCGCGGTCGCATTGAACGCGGGTTCGGCCTTCGCGGCCCCGCTCGACCCGCCGGGGCCTTGTCCGGGCTGCCACGGTGGCGGCGGCGGAGGCGGTGGCGGGGGCAACCCCGGCGGGTCGAGCG
>NZ_LZHV01000052.1 GCF_001667275.1 Mycobacterium sp. ACS4054 | reverse complement strand
CGTCATCGTCGGGCGGGCGGTGTTCGGGTCGCCGATCACCATCGGGGAGACCTGGGCCAAAATCAAATCCCGGCTGCGGGCCGACCTGACCGATGCGATGAAGAGCAAGGACAAGCTGCGGACGGCGACCCTGCGGTTACTGCTCGCCGCGATCCAAACCGAGGAAGTCTCCGGCAAACAGGCCCGGGACCTCTCCGACGACGAAGTGATCAAGGTGCTGGCGAAAGAATCCCGCAAGCGCGCCGAGTCGGCGGAGATCTACACCCAGAACGGCCGCGGGGAGCTCGCCGCCAACGAGCATGCCGAGGCGCGGATCATCGACGAATACCTGCCCACGCCGCTGACCGAGGCCGAGGTGGCCGACGTCGCCGACACCGCGATCGCCCAGGTGGCCGAGGAAATCGGTGAGCGCCCGGGCATGAAGCAGATGGGTCTGGTGATGAAGGCGGCCACCGCGATCGCGGCCGGCAAGGCCGACGGGGCCCGCCTGTCGGCGGCCGTCAAGGAGCGGCTCTAGCCAGCACCACCCGGGTGCCGTCCGGGGCGCGCCTGGTGACGCGCCGGGCGTCGAGCTGCTCCAGCAGCGGCACGGCGACCCGGCGGGTGGTGCCCAGTGCGCGGCGCGCGTCGCTGACGGTGAACGGTTGCGGCAGCGTCGCCAGGACGCCGGCCGCCCGGTCCAGCGCGCCGGACCCCAGCACGACGCCGTCGGCGATCCGGGTCAGCCGGCCGGCGCGCACCGCGGCGGCCAGCTCGCGGGGGCCGAGCTTGAGGTCGGCGAGCTCGTCGGCCTCCGGCGCCCGAAAGGGCTCGGCGGCCAACCACTCCTCGACCGCGCGCACGGCCTTGTCGACGCGGGCCGGCAGGCCCGCGCCCGGCGCGCGGACCAACCCGTCGACCACCTCCAGGCCGGTCCCCTCGAGCAGCTTGGGCAGCAGTTCGGCGGCGGGCAGCCCCACCCGCTGCCGCAGCGTCTCCAGCGGCATTCCCGCCGCGACGTCGTGCTCGTCCGCCCAGCGCCGCACCGCCGCCGTAGCGCACTCGCGCCGCCCGGCCCACCACCGCGGGTCCACCACCCAGTCCCCTACCCGGAGCCCGGCCAGCGGTAGGCCCATGGCCCGCAGCTCGAACGCGCGGGCGCACTCGGGCGGGCGGATCCGGCCGGTCGCCAGCTCCGCGGCGCGATCGCGGGCGGCGCCCCGTCGGCGCAACGCCGGCGGCCGGACGTCGAGCACCCGGATGCCCGCCGCGATCCGGTGCTCGCCGGGGTCGCGGAGCAACCCGACGTCCCCGACCCGCAGCGGCAGGGGCCTCGCGAGACGCAGCCGGGCCGCGGCCGCTCCCAGCTGACGCACCTGGACCGGCACGGCCGCGGACCCGACGTGCAACACCAACTGGCGGTGCAAGTCATCGGCGGCCCGCAGGGCGACGTCGATCTGCGCGGTGTCCAGCCACGCCCCGGGCGTGCGGACGGCGTCACCGCGACCGACGTGCTCGCGGTCCACGCCGCGCAGGTTCAGCGCGACGCGCGCCACCGCGCCGACCGCCGGTTGGTCGCGGCCCAGCGATTGCACGCCGCGCACCGTCACGCGCCGGCCGGCGTGTTCCAGCTCGTCGCCGACCCGGATCGTGCCCGCGGCCAGGGTGCCGGTCACCACCGTGCCGGCGCCCCGGACGGTGAAGCTGCGGTCGACCCACAACCGCACGTCGGCACCCGCGTCGGGGACCGGCAGCCGGTCGGTCAGCGCCAGCAACTCCGCGCGCACCCCGTCGAGGTCGGTGCCGATCGTGACGGGCGCGCCCGCGAGCGAGGTGGCGGCGAACCGTTCGCGCGCCTGCGCGATGGCCGGGCCGGGATCGGCCAGGTCGGCCTTGCTGATCACCAGCAGCCCGTGGCGCACCCCGAGGGCGTGCAGCGCCGCGAGGTGCTCCTCGGACTGCGGCATCCAGCCCTCGGTCGCGGCGACGACGAACATGACGGCCGGCACCGCCCCCACACCGGCGAGCATGTTGGCCACGAACCGTTCGTGGCCGGGGACGTCGACGAACGCCAGCTGGCGGCCGCCCAGCTCGGTCCACGCGAAGCCGAGGTCGATGGTCAGGCCGCGGCGTTGCTCCTCGGCCAGCCGGTCGGGCCGCATGCCGGTGAGCCGGTGCAGCAGCGTGGACTTGCCGTGATCGACGTGCCCGGCGGTGGCTATGACGAACATGCCCGCACCGCCGCGGCCAGCAGCGCGGCGCCCTCGGCCGCCACCGTGCGCAGGTCGAGCAGGCAGCGGCCCGCCTCGAGGCGGCCGACGACGGGCGGGCTGGCGTCGCGCAGCGCGGCGGCGTACGACTCGGGCAGGCTCACGGCGGCGCTGGGCAGCCGGACGTCCGGCGCGCCGCCGCCGCCGACGGCAGCGAAGCAATCCACCGCCTCGGCGCCCTGCTGCGCGGCGGCGAGCGCCTCCGCACGGGCCCGCAGCTCCGCGGCGTCGACCACCAACGCCTCGGCGACCGGCGTCGGCGGGCCGGTCAGCGTCGCTTCCAGCGCGGCCAGCGTCAGCTTGTCGACCCGCAGCGCGCGCGCCGCAGGGTGGCGGCGCAGTCGCTCGATCAGCTCGGCGTCACCCAGCAGCAGTCCGGCCTGCGGGCCGCCGAGCAGCTTGTCACCGCTCGCGGTGACCAGGTCGGCGCCGTCGCGCAGCGTCGTCGTCGCGTCCGGCTCGTCGGGCAGCACCGGGTGCGGCGACAGCAGCCCGGAGCCGATGTCGACGACCAGGGTCACCCCGAGGTTCGCCAGCTCCGCCACGCCGACGGCCGAGGTGAACCCGGTGACGTGGAAGTTCGACGGGTGCACCTTGAGCACGAAACCGGTCTGCGGGCCGATCGCCTCGGCGTAGTCGCGCAGGCTGGTGCGGTTGGTGGTGCCGACCTCGCGCAGCCGCGATCCGGCCGAGGCCAGCAGCTCGGGGATGCGGAAGCCGTCGCCGATTTCGACGAGCTCGCCGCGGCTGAGCACGATCTCCTTGCCCGGGGCCAGCGTGAGCGCGGTCAGCAGCAGCGCGGCGGCGTTGTTGTTGACCACGTGCACGCCACCGGCGGTGGGCACCGCCCGGGACAGCGCCGCCAGCGCGGCCCGCCCGCGGCGGCCCCGCCGCCCCGTCGCCAGGTCCAGCTCGACGTCGGTGGTGCCGGCCGCGGCGACCACGGCGTCGACGGCGGCCCGCGACAGCGGCGCCCGCCCCAGGTTCGTGTGCACGACCACGCCGGTGGCGTTGATGACGGGCCGCAGGCTCGACGCGGTGGCGGGCAGGGCGGCGACGGCGTGCTCGGCGACCCGCTCGGGCTCGATCTCCCCGGCGCGCGCCCGCTGCTGCGCGTCGGCGATCACCGACTTCACCAGCGCGCGGCCCAGCAGCCGCTGGGCTTCGACCAGGCGCGGATCGGCGAGCAGGGTGTCGGTGCGCGGCACCCGCCGACGCGGGTCGCTCACGTCACGCTCGAGGGAATATGGCGGAGGCGGACGGGAATCGAACCCGCCAGCGGCAGCGTCTGCCGTTCGACGGTTTTGAAGACCGCGCCGGTCACCAGACCGGACACGCCTCCTCGGACCATGCCGACCATTATGTATCCGTGGCCTACCGACTAACCCAGTACGCCCACGGCGGCGGCTGCGCGTGCAAGATCCCGCCCGGCGAGCTGGAGGATGTGGTCCGCGGGCTGGGCGCGAGCGCACCGCGTGACCCGGCCGGCGAGCTGCTGGTGGGCCTGGACCACGGCGACGACGCCGCGGTGGTGCGCCTGCAGAACGGCACGGCGGTGATCGCGACGACGGACTTCTTCACCCCGGTGGTCGACGACGCGTACGACTGGGGCCGCATCGCGGCCACCAACGCGCTGTCCGACGTCTACGCGATGGGCGGCCGCCCGGTGGTCGCGGTGAATTTGCTGGGCTGGCCCCGCGATGTGTTGCCGTTCGAGCTGGCGGCCGAGACACTGCGCGGCGGGCTGGACGTCTGCGGCCTGGCCGGTTGTCACCTCGCCGGCGGGCACAGCGTCGACGACCCGGAACCCAAATACGGGCTCGCCGTCACCGGGATCGCGGATCCGAACCGGTTGCTGCGCAACGACTCCGGCAAGCCCGGCACGCCGTTGTCGCTGACCAAGCCGCTGGGCGTGGGCGTGCTGAACAGCAGGCACAAGGCCACCGGCGAGCGCTTCGAACAGGCGATCGCCGCGATGACGACGCTCAACGCGGCGTCCGCCGCGGCCGCGCTGGCCGCCGGCGTCGAATGTGCCACGGACGTAACCGGTTTCGGACTGCTCGGGCACCTGCACAAGCTGGCGCGGGCCAGCGGTGTGACCGCGATCGTCGAGGCGGCGGCGGTGCCGTATCTGGACGGCGCGCGGGACGCGCTGGCGGCCGGCTACGTCAGCGGGGGCACGCGACGCAACCTCGACTGGGTGGCCCCGCACGCCGACCTGTCGGCCGTGGGCGAGGACGAGGCCCTGCTACTGGCCGACGCCCAAACCTCGGGCGGGCTGCTGATCGCCGGCGAGATCCCGGGCGCGCCGGTGGTCGGGGAGCTGGTGCCGCGCGGCGAGCACACGATCATCGTCCGCTGAGCCGGGCGGAGTTTCGGCGGCCGGCACTAGGGTAAAGGTCATGGCTATGCGGAAGCTTTTCTTACAGTGGCCGGTCCTGCGTCAGTTGCGTTCGGGTGACAAGTTCGGCCTGGGGTCGGCGGTGACCTCGGAGCGGACCCGTGCCGTCACGCCGCGCACGACGACGGCCGACCGGGTGGTGCAGAGCATCTGTCCCTACTGCGCGGTCGGCTGCGGGCAGCGGGTGTACGTCAAGGACGAGCGGGTGGTGCAGATCGAGGGCGATCCGGACTCGCCGATCTCGCGAGGCCGCCTGTGCCCCAAGGGCGCCGCCAGCGAGCAGCTGGTGAACTCGCCGGGCAGGCAGCTGCACGTGCTCTACCGCGCGCCCCGGGCGACCGAATGGCAACCGCTCGAGCTGGACACCGCCATCGACATGGTGGCCGACCGCTTCATCGAGGCCCGCCGGCACGCCTGGCAGGACATCGACAAGAAGGGCCATCCGCTACGGCGCACCATGAAGATCGCCGCCCTCGGCGGCGCCACCCTGGACAACGAAGAGAACTACGTCATCAAGAAGCTCTTCACCGCCGCCGGCGCCATTCAGATCGAGAACCAAGCTCGTATTTGACACAGCTCCACGGTTCCCGGTCTGGGGACCTCCTTCGGGCGCGGTGGCGCCACCCAAACACTGCAAGACATGGCCAACGCCGACTGCATCGTCATCCAGGGCTCCAACATGGCGGAATGTCATCCCGTCGGCTTCCAATGGGTCGAGGAGGCAAGAGCAAACGGCGCCAAGGTCATTCACGTCGACCCGCGCTTCACCCGTACCTCGGCAGTTTCGGACAAGCACATCCCGATCCGGGCCGGCTCTGACGTGGTGCTGCTTGGCGCGCTGATCAATCACGTTATCGGCAATGATTTGTGGTTCAAAGACTACGTCGTCGCGTATACCAACGCCGCTACCCTGATCAACGAAAACTACCGTGACACTGAGGATCTGGGCGGCTTGTTCTCCGGTTACGATCCCGAGACCGGGCAGTACGACACCTCGACGTGGGCCTACGCCGGGCAAGAACAGGATGAGCAACGGCAAGAGCACGGCGCCAGCGCATCCTCCCGCGCCGCCGGCGATGTGCACGGTAGCGGTGGTCCGCCCCTGCCGCACGCCCGCGTGCAGCGCGACGAGACCCTGCAGCATCCCCGAACGGTGTTTCAGATCGTCAAACGACATTACGCCCGCTACACGCCGGAGATGGTGCGTGACGTCTGCGGCATCAGCACCGAGGACTTCGACTATCTCGCGCGCACGATTGTGGCGAACTCCGGCCGCGAGCGCACCACCTGTTTCGCCTACGCCGTCGGTTGGACCCAACACACGCTGGGGGCCCAATTCATCCGCACCGCAACGATTCTCCAGCTGCTGCTGGGCAACGTCGGTCGCCCGGGCGGCGGCATCATGGCACTGCGTGGACACGCCACGATCCAAGGCTCGACCGACATCCCGACGTTGTTCAACCTGCTGCCGGGCTACCTGTCGATGCCGAAGGCCGGTGTGCACGACACCTTTGACGAGTACATCAAAGCGGTCGGACCGAAGAACCAGAAAGGTTTCTGGGCCGACGCCGACACCTACATCGTCAGCCTGCTCAAGGCGTGGTGGGGCGACGCCGCCCGCGCCGACAACGACTGGGCCTACGACTACCTGCCGCGGCTGTCCGGTCCGCACGGCACGTACCAGACCGTCATGTCGATGCTCGACGACGAAGTCGACGGCTACTTCCTGCTCGGCCAGAACCCGGCCGTCGGGTCGGCGCACGGCCGGCTCCAGCGCATGGGCATGTCGCACCTGAAGTGGCTGGTGGTGCGCGATCTCAACATGATCGAGTCGGCGACCTTCTGGAAGGACGGCCCGGAGATCGCGTCCGGCGAACTGAAGACGGAGGAGATCGAGACCGAGGTGTTCTTCTTCCCGGCGGCGACGCACGTCGAGAAGGCCGGCTCGTTCACCCAGACCCAACGCCTCGTGCAGTGGCGGCACAAGGCGGTCGACCCGCCCGGCGACTGCCAGAGCGAGTTGCAGTTCTTCGTAGAGCTGGGCAAGCGAATCCGCCAGCGGCTGGCCGGCTCCACCGACCCGCGTGACCGACCACTGCTCGATCTGACGTGGGACTATCCCACCGACGAGAGTGGCGAACCCGACCCCACCGCGGTGCTGGCCGAGATCAGCGGCTGCTACCTGACGGGCCCCAAGGCCGGCCAGCCCGTCCCCGGCTATACCGAACTGGGCGCTGACGGGTCGACCTCGTGCGGATGCTGGATCTACTCGGGCGTATACGCCGAGGGTGTCAACCAGGCCGCCCGCCGAGCGCCGCTGGGCGGGCCGAGCCCGAGCCAGTCCGAGTGGGGATGGGCCTGGCCGGCCGACCGCCGCATCCTGTACAACCGCGCCTCGGCCGACCCGGACGGCAAACCGTGGAGCGAGCGCAAGCGCTACATCTGGTGGGATGAGCAGCGCGCCCGCTGGGTCGGTGACGACGTGCCCGATTTCCCCGTCGACCGCGCCCCGCACGTCCGGCCCGATCCCGATGTCGGCGGGCCCGACGCGCTGGCCGGTGACGACCCGTTCATCATGATGGCCGACGGCAAGGCGTGGCTGTTCGCGCCCAAGGGTATGGTCGATGGCCCGCTGCCCACGCACTACGAACCGCAGGAGTCACCGGTCGCGAACGCGTTGTATCCCCAGCAACGCAACCCCGGGCGAATCACGTTCCCGCGCAAGGACAATCTCAGCGCGCCGAGCGCCGGGGAGCCCGGGGCCGACGTGTACCCGTACGTGTTCACCACCTACCGGCTCACCGAGCACCACACCGCCGGCGGGATGAGCCGGTGGCTGCCCTATTTGTCGGAGCTGCAACCGGAGATGTTCTGCGAGGTGTCCCCGGAGCTGGCCGCCGAACGCGGGCTGGAACCCTACGGATGGGCCACCATCGTCTCACCCCGCGCGGCGATCGAGGCCCGGGTGCTGGTCACCAAACGCGTTGCCCCCCTGGTGGTCAACGGCCACACCGTGCATCAGATCGGGCTGCCGTATCACTGGGGTGTGGGCGGCGACGCCGTGGTGAGTGGCGACGCGGCCAACGACCTGCTCGGAGTGACGCTCGACCCCAATGTGCAGATTCAGGAGTCGAAGGCCGGGTCGTGCGACATCCGGCCGGGGCGGCGGCCGCGCGGCGAGGACCTGCTGCGCCTCATCGCCGAGTACCAGTCGCGATCGGGTGCCACCACCGAGACCGGCAACGTGCAAATCAGCGACGGAGTCTGGGAAGGGGGAGCCGATGGGTCAGCTGAGCGGACCGACCGACCCGACGAGTGACGCCGGCTGGGCAGAACCCAAGCCGCGCAAGGGATTCTTCACCGACACCTCGATCTGCATCGGCTGCAAGGCCTGCGAGGTCGCGTGCAAGGAGTGGAACCGCAACCCGCGCGACGGCGACCTGGAGCTGCTGGGCTCGTCCTACGACAACACCGGATCGCTGGGCGCCAGCACCTGGCGGCACGTCGCGTTCATCGAGCAGGGCCGCGACCGGATCGGACAGGCGCGCGAATCCGGCCGCGCCCTAATCGATTTGGGCATGCCCGCGGTCCCGCGGCCCCCGGATACCACGCCGCCGGACACCCCGGAGTTCCGCTGGCTGATGTCGTCGGACGTGTGTAAGCACTGCACGCACGCCGGTTGTTTGGACGTCTGCCCGACGGGCGCGTTGTTCCGCACCGAGTTCGGCACCGTCGTCGTTCAGGATGACGTCTGCAACGGGTGCGGCACCTGCGTCGCGGGCTGCCCGTTCGGTGTCGTCGAACGCCGCAGCGACGGCACCTACACGACGCCGGCGCAGCGGCCGGGTCGCCCGGCCGAGAAACCGGTCTCGGGGGTGGCCCAGAAGTGCACCCTGTGCTACGACCGCCTCGTCGAAGACCAGATCCCGGCGTGCGCCAAGACCTGCCCGACGACGTCGATCAAGTTCGGCGACCACGACGACCTGGTGGTCAAGGCCCGGCAGCGGGTCGCCGCGCTGCATGCCCAGGGTCTGACGGAGGCCCGCCTCTACGGCGCCAACGAGCACGACGGCGTCGGCGGCACCGGGTCGGTCTTCCTACTGCTCGACGAGCCGGAGGTATACGGGCTGCCGCCGGACCCGCGCGTGTGCACGGCCGACCTGGTGACCATGTTCAAGCGGGCCGGGATGGCCGCGGCCGGCATGGTCGGCGCGGCCGCATTGGCGTTCTGGAGGAGCCGGTGAGCACTTCGGAATTCGACAGCCTCCGTCCACCCGAGCCGACGGGCGGGAAACGCAACCGCAAGCGCCGACGCCGCGACGACTCGATGATGGTGCCCGACGCGGAATTCACCAGCTACTACGGACGTCCGGTCGTCAAGCCCGCGCCGTGGGGACCCGAGGTGGCGGCGTATTTGTTCCTGGGCGGCGTCGCGGGCGGCTCGGGGCTGTTGGCGGCCGGCGCCCAGCTCACCGGGCGAAACACGTTGCGCCGCAACACGAGGCTCTCCGCCCTGATCGCGGTCGGGCTGGGCGCGGTCGCTTTGGTGAAGGACCTGGGCCGGCCGGAGCGGTTCTTCAACATGCTGCGGACGGTCAAGCTGACCTCGCCGATGAGCATCGGCTCCTGGATCCTCAGCTTTTTCGGCGCCGGTATCGGGGTGGCCGCGGTGTCCGAGGTCGACCGGATGACCGGCGAACGAATCCCGTTGGGGCCGCTGCGTCCCGTCCTGCGCGCCCTGGAGGGTCCGGCCGGGCTGGAGGCCGCCGTCTTCTCGCCGCCGCTCGCCGTCTACACCGCGGTGTTGCTCACCGACACCGCCACCCCCACCTGGAACGCCGCCTACCGGGACCTGCCGTTCGTGTTCGTCAGTTCGGCAAGCCTGGCCGCCTCGGGGTTGGCGATGATCACCACCCCGGTGTCCGAGGCGGGTCCCGCGCGCACGCTGGCCGTCATCAGCGCGGTCGGCGACCTGATCTCCGCCAGGTTCACCGAGTTCCGAATGGACCCGGTGACCAGGGAACCGCTGCACCAAGGCAGGCCCGGCCGGCTCCTGGCCGCGAGCGAATGGCTCGCCGCCGCCGGCGGCCTGGGCGCGTTGCTCGGCGGCGGTCACCGCGGCCTCGCGGCCCTGTCCGGGGTGACCCTGCTGACGGCGTCGGCCATGCTGAGGTTCGGCTTCTTCGAGGCGGGACTGGCGTCGACCCGCGATCCGCGCTACACGATCGAGCCGCAGAAGCGCAGGCTGGCCGCGCGCCGCGCGGCGGGCGTCACGAAAGACTCGATCACCACGGCGGACTGAGCGAAGCGGCGGTTTGCGTATCGCGCGCCGGGGTACGTATAAGGGCATGACGAATTTCGGCTACACTCTGATGACCGAGCAGAGTGGGCCCAAAGACCTTGTACGGCAAGCTATTTCGGCCGAAGAGCGGGGCTTCGACTTCGAGGTCTGCAGCGACCACTTCTCGCCCTGGCTGACCTCCCAAGGCCACGCGCCGAACGCCTGGGCGGTGCTGGGCGCGGTCGCGCACGCCACCGAGCGGGTGGACCTCTACACCTACGTCACCTGCCCGACGATGCGGTACCACCCCGCGGTCGTCGCGCAGCAGGCCGCCACCGTGCAGATCCTGTCCGACGGCCGGTTCACCCTGGGCCTGGGCAGCGGCGAGAACCTCAACGAACACGTCGTCGGCAAGGGTTGGCCCACCGTCGAGCGCCGCCAGGACATGCTCCGCGAGGCCATCAAGATCATCCGCGAGCTGTTCGGCGGCCAGCTGGTGAACTTCACCGGCGACTACTTCCGGGTGGACTCCGCGCGCCTGTGGGACGTGCCCGAGGTCCCGGTCGGCATCGCGGTGGCGATGGCCGGCGCCAAGGGCATCGAACGATTCGGCCGGCTGGCCGACCACTTCGTCGCGGTCGAACCCGACGGCGAGCTCGTCGACGCCTGGCACGCCGCGCGCCAGGCCGCCAACCTCGCCGGTGGGGGCCGCGTCGTGGGCCAGATCCCGGTGTGCTGGGACCCCGACCGCGACGCCGCCGTCAAGCGCGCCCACGAGCAGTTCCGCTGGTTCGCCGGCGGCTGGAAGGTCAACGCCGACCTGCCGACCCCGGCCGGTTTCGCCGGCGCCACCCAATTCGTCCGGCCCGACGACGTCGCCGACTCCATCCCTTGCGGCCCCGACCTCGACGCCATCGTCGAGGCGGTCCGGCCGTACTGGGAGGCCGGGTTCACCGACGTCGCACTGGTCCAGGTCGGCGGCGAATCGCAGGACCTCTTCCTGAAAGAAGCCGCCGAACCTTTGCTTGCCGCGCTGCGCGAGGCAGCAAACTAATCCAGGTTTGGCCGGTATCTGCCCGGGTATCCGCCTTCAATCGTGCGCAGCCCCCCGTACGGGCCGGCGGGGCGCGCGGATACCGGCAAGCAGCGCCGACCACCCGTGACCTGCAAAGCGGCTGTCTTGCAGCAACTTTGCCCGAAATGTGTTCGCCGAACGGCAAGGAGCGTTGACGATGGGCGATCGATCCGGAAGTACCACCTCCGCTTTGGTCAAGGCCCTCAGCGGCGCCAGTTTCGGGCTCGGTCTGACCGAGTTGGTCGCGCCCGGAAAGGTTGCTGCGATCGCGGGCGTGGACGACACCGCCCGGTCGCGCCGGGTCATCCGCGCGCTGGGCGCGCGGGAATGCGGCCACGGCGCGGCGCTGTTGGGTGGCCCCGAGAAGCTGGTATGGACCCGGGTGGCCGGCGACGTCCTGGATGTGGCGTTGTTGGTGGCGGGGGTGGCCGCCCGCGGCCCCGGGCGGCGACGGCGGGGCGCGATCTCGACCGCGCTGCTCGCGGGGATCGGGGGGCTCGACCTCTACACGGCCCTGCGCACGACCAACGGCCGCGGCCGGCACCTCAATGGCGCCCGGCATCGCACCCTGCGCGCCGCCGTCACCGTGCGGCGCCCGCCCGAGGAGGTGTACCGGTTCTGGCGCGACCTGGAAAACCTGCCGAGCTTCATGCATCACCTCGAGTCGGTCACGTCCGGCGCCGACGGACAGTCGCGGTGGGTCGCCAATGCCCCGGCCGGACAGTCCGTGCAGTGGGATGCGCAGATCACCGAGGACGACCCCGACAAGCGGATCGCCTGGCAGTCGCTGCCCGGCTCGGCGATCGAAAACGGCGGCAGTGTGGAATTCACGCCCACCGCCACCGGCGACGGCACCGAGGTCCGGGTCAGCATCGGCTACCACATCCCGGGTGGGCTGTTCGGCAAGGCGGCGGCGAGCCTGTTCGGGGAGTCCCCCGAGCAACAGGTCAACGACGACCTCCGCCGTTTCAAGCAGATCCTCGAAACCGGGCAGGTCCTGCGTTCCGACGGGTCCCCCGAGGGGACGGCGGCAGCCCGGCAGATGCATCAGCAACCCGCTCAACCGAATGAAGGAGCCAGCGTATGAGGGCCACCGTGTGGGCGGGCCGCAACAGCGTCCAAGTCGAATCGGTTCCGGACCCCAAGATCCTCAACGATCGCGATGCCATCGTGCGCA
Organism: Mycobacterium sp. ACS4054; assembly: GCF_001667275.1. GTDB lineage: Bacteria > Actinomycetota > Actinomycetes > Mycobacteriales > Mycobacteriaceae > Mycobacterium. The sequence continues at coordinate 82,441 of NZ_LZHV01000052.1, read as the reverse complement.
TCACCTCGACCGCGATCTGCGGTTCGGACCTGCACCTGTACGACGGCTACATCCCCACCGTGAAGCACGGCGACGTGCTGGGCCACGAATTCATGGGCGAGGTGGTCGAAGTCGGCAAGGCCGTCAACAACCTGGCCGTCGGCGATCGGGTGGTGGTTCCGTTCCCGATCGCGTGCGGGGCGTGTTCCGCCTGCCAGCGTGACCTGTACTCGCTGTGCGAGAACTCCAACCCCAACGCCGGCATCGCCGAAAAGTTCATGGGCCACTCGCCGGCCGGGCTGTTCGGCTATTCGCACATGCTCGGTGGATTCGCCGGCGGCCAAGCCGAATACGCGCGGGTGCCGTTCGCCGACGTGGGACCGTTGAAGATCGAAGACGACCTCACCGACGAGCAGGTGCTGTTCCTGTCCGACATCCTGCCGACCGGCTACATGGGCGCGGAGATGTGCGGCATCACCCCCGGCGACATCGTCGCCGTGTGGGGGGCCGGCCCGGTCGGGCTGTTCGCGATCATGAGCGCCTATCTGCTCGGAGCGGCGAAAGTCATTGCCATCGACCGCGTTCCGTATCGTCTCGAGCTGGCCCAACAGATCGGCGCCACCGCGGTCAACTTCGCCGAGACGTCGGTCCTCGCGGAGCTGCGGGACATCACCGCCGGGCGGGGTCCCGACCATTGCATCGACGCCGCCGGCATGGAAGCGCGCAGCGGCTCCGCCCCGGTGGATGCCTATGACCGCGTCAAGCAGGCCGCGCGCCTGGAAACCGAACGCCCACACGCCATTCGGGAGGCGGCGATGAGTTGCCGCAACGGCGGCACCCTGTCGATCGTCGGGGTGTACGGCGGCATGATGGACAAGTTCCCGATCGGCGCGGTGATGAACCGGTCGCTGACCATCAAGACCGGTCAGTGTCACGTGCACCGCTACATGCGCCCACTGCTGGACCGGATTCGCAAGGGCGAGATCGACCCGACCATCGTTGTCAGCCACCACCTGAGCCTCGACCAGGCGCCCCACGGCTACGAGATCTTCAAGAACAAAGAGGACCGGTGCACCAAAGTCATCCTCAATCCCACGTGAGAAAAGGGGAATAGTCATGGCAAATGAATTGCAGGGCAAGAAAGTCGCCATTCTCGCCGCCGACGGCGTGGAGAAGGTGGAACTCGAACAACCCCGCGCGGCGCTGCAAGAGGCCGGCGCGCAAGTCGAGCTGCTTTCGCTGAAGACCGGAGAAATACAGGCCCGCAACCACGATCTCGAACCCGCCGGAACTTTCCCGGTCGACCGTGCGGTGAAAGATTCTTCGGCAGCCGAATTCGACGGCCTGGTGCTTCCCGGCGGCACGGTGAATCCGGACAAGCTGCGGATGGACGGCGACGCGGTCGACTTCGTGCGGGAGTTCGTCGGCTCCGGCAAGCCGGTCGCCGCGATCTGTCACGGCCCGTGGACGCTGGTGGAAGCCGGTGTGGCAGAGGGCCGCACGCTCACGTCGTACCCCTCCATCCGCACCGACCTTCGCAACGCCGGTGCCAACGTGGTGGACCAGGAGGTCGTCGTGGACGGCAACTTGATCACCAGTCGTTCACCGAAGGACCTGCCGGCATTCTGCGCGGCCATTGTCAAGCAATTCGCCCATGCGGCCGCGAGTTAACGAAGAAATGGCGATTGCCCCACCGTTTGAACCCATCGGTTTGCGGGCATTACACAGGCCAAGCAGTGATCGCCCCGGCGATCCGTCGAAAGGCCAAAGTTGACCACAACATATCCAGGACCTGCCGTCTCGGCTGTTTCCAACGTTTATCAGCCGCAGGAAGATTCCCGATTGCTGGTGGAGGTAATGTGGGAAAGCGGGCTCATCGGCGGACGGCGTGTTCTCGATCTGTGTACGGGTAGTGGATTCGTCGCGATTGCCGCCGCCGAGATGGGCGGCGAGGACGTGACGGCTTTCGACATCTGCCCGAACGCGGTGGGTTGTTCGCGCGGCAATGCCGCCGCCGCCGGCGTGAATGTCGATGTCCGCAAGGGGACATGGAGCGACGCCCTGGACTGCGCGCCGTTCGACGTGGTCGTTTCGAACCCGCCGTATGTGCCGACACCGCCCGACGGCGACACCGAGTACATCAGTCCGAGCGCGGGCCCGTCGTGGGCCTGGAACGCCGGTGTCGACGGGCGGACGGTGCTGGACCCACTGTGCGAAGCGGCGCCAAAGTTGCTGTGCGACGGGGGTTCCCTGCTCCTGGTGCACTCGGCGCTCGCCGGTGTCCAGCAATCCCTGGATTCGCTGAAGTGGGCCGGGATGGACGCGGAAGTGGTTGCGTCCAAATGGATACCGTTCGGCCCCGTGATGACGGCGCGCGCGAACTGGCTGGAGAGCGTCGGACTGATACCGCCCGGCCGCCGCGAAGAAGAGCTGATCGTGATCAGGGCGGACAAGCGGTGAGCGCCACGCGGGTACAGGTGGTTGCGGGCGGGCCGGTGCTGGTATCCGGCCCGGTGCGCATCGAGATGCCCAATGGGGAGGTCGTCTCCTCCGACCGGTTCATGGTGGCGATCTGCACATGCCGGCGCAGCGAACAGTATCCCTTGTGCGACACCAGTCACCGGCGATGCCGGAACCTGGGACGCCGGACGCCTAGTCCAGCGCCCGCCGCAACGACGTCCGATCCTGCTGCCACGACGCCATAACCGCGTCTGCCAACCGGTTTTCGACCGCGGCGTGCGCGCGGATGCCGAACACGATGTCGTGGTCGAGTTGCGGTTCCCGGTCAACGAGGTCGCCGACCACATCGATGCGCACGACGTGCTCGTGCACGGCGTCGGCCTCGACATGCTCGGCGTAGAACTCGACGCAGGCCGACGGTGCGCCCATGCGCTGCAGGGCCCGCACCATCCGGCGGGACCCGGGCGGCGACGTGATCTCGGTCGACGCGAAGTGTCCGATCGCGGCGCCGCGCAGCTCGCGGTGCAGCCCGAACAGTGACATCAGGTTCACCGCGGCCAAAGCCTCGGCGCGGACGGCATCCACGTAGGCCAGATACGTCGGGTCCAGATCCGCGGCCGCCATCAGATCGGCGAAGAGTTGCTGATGCAGCCGCGGACCCCGCCCGGCGCCGTACTCGTCGAATTCGATTGCCACGAAAGCCGCTTTCGCGACGCCCGTCAGCCGCGGGATCGCCCACGCGTGCGGGTCGCCCTCTTTGAGGTGATACACCGACCGGTGCACGAAGTATTCGCGCATCTGCTGCCAGGTTCCGGTGTCGCGCAAGTAATACGACGGCCCGGTGCCGTCGACCGGTTCGACCGAGATCGCGTCCATTTCGGCGGCCGCCGTCTGGTCCGGCGGGATGGGGCCGACGTCGCGGCGCACGCCGGCCAGGAACACGCGTTCCAGTTCGCCGCGCAGCGTCAGCAGCGCCGGGTTCCATTCCCAGCCGGGGTCCACGCCCGCGAAGCCCCGGTAGTGCAGCTCGTAGCACATGCACAGCGCCAGCTGCAGATCCAGGCCGTAGGGGTCCGAATCGCGGACGGACGCGCCGATCCGGGTCAGGTGGTCGTGTGACGGCGGCCCGGTCAGGGCGCGACGAACGGCGGTCGACAGCGGCCCGTGTGCCGCCGGCAGGGCGGGTTCGGTGGTGATCGATGCGCGGGTCACGCCCACGACTACCCGGTATCCGGGGGGCACAAACGGTGCCAGGCCCCTAGCCGGCCTCGGCCGGTAGCCGAAACGTGAGGTCGGCCGTGGTGCCGGTGGGGGTGCAGGTCATTTCCATCGTGCTGCTCAGCGCCTGCATCAGCAGCAGGCCCCGCCCACCGTTGCGCGGCTTTTCGTCGGGTGTCTTCCACGAGCCGTGGTCGGTGATCCGGGCGCGGACCTCGCCTTCCGCGAGCTCGGTCTCCAGCAGCATCGTGCCCGCCGGGCGTCCGGCGTATGCGTGTTCGACGCAGTTCGTGCACGCCTCGTTGACGACCAACACGATGTCGGCGGCCGAATCTTCGGGCAAACCGGCGGTGTCCAGCCAGTCGGCCAGCCGATGCCGGATGCTGAGCAATCGCTCTGCGCTGGCCTCGCTTTCGATCCGAAGCGGGGACTGCTGATGTCGGTAGATCACCATCGCCACGTCGTCGTCATACCCCGCGGCGGGGGCAAGCTCACGCAGTACGGCATCCGCGACGGAATCCAGCGGCAACGTCGTGGTCTTCACCAGTACCGCCGCGGCACGGGCGATCCCGTCGTCGATGGACTCGTGCTTGCGTTCGACCAGTCCATCGGTGAACAGCATCAGGGTGGAGCCGGACGGCAACACGCGGCTGGTCTGCGGCCGGGGTTCCGATCGGCGGACCGCGAGCGGCACCGACGCGGCGTCGGTCAAAAATGTCGTCGTGCCCGGCTCGGACCCGACCAGCACGGCGGGCATGTGACCGGCGTTGCTGTACTGCAGAACCCCGGACTCGGTATCCAGGATTGCCAGGAAAACGGTGGTGCAGTACGCATTCGGGATGAGTGAGGCAGCCGAGTCGAGTTGCTCGAGCAACAGCGCGGGCTCGGCCCCGTTGATCAGCAGGGCGCGCGCGGAGCTGCGCAGCTGGCCCATGACCGCGGCCGCCGGCAGTCCACGGCCCACGCAGTCGCCGACGACGATCCCGATGCGATGGTCGCCGATCGGCAGCACGTCATACCAGTCGCCGCCGATCTCCAATGGCGGCACCGCGGGTTCGTAGCGCACGACGAAGCCCGGCGGCGGCTCCAGGGTAGGCAGCAGGGCGCGCTGCAACGTCAGCGAGGTCTCACGGGCGCTTTCGAATTGGCGGACATGCTGCATGGCCAGGCTGAGATGGCCGATCAGGACCGTGACCAGCAGCCGGTCTTCCGCGCTGACCCACCGCGGCGAGCGTAGCTCCAACCACAACGCGAGGTCGCCCGCGCCGGACAGCACCGCCACCAATCCCTGTGCCTTGCCGGGATTGTCGGGCCGCTCGACCGTCTTGGCCGTCAGCGGCAGCTGATGGCGTGCCTCCTCGAAGGTCTGGCGTAACCAGGGATCCAGCCTGCGCCAAGGCGTTTCGGACTTCTCGCCCGCCACCTGGACGGTGGGTTCGCCCTCGCCGGTCGGCCAAGAGATCGCCACCACCCGTTGCACGTCGATGGCGGTGCTGCATTCGTCGAGGGTGATCGACAGTAGCTCGTCCACGCTCTTGGCGACCGCCACCGCCGTCGCCAGCCGCAGCACCGCGCTTTCCCTTGCGGCGAAGGCACGTTCGGCAGTGATGTCACGGATCGTGCCCACGAAGACGTCCTGGTCGCTGCCGCTTCCCTGGACCGCGTTGATACTCACCGTCACCCACACCAGGTGCCCGTCGCGGTGCCGGATCGGTGTCTCGTACGCGGTGGTGCCGATGCTCTGGACCAGCGCCTGCTGTTGGCGGGCGCCCTTCTGGTCGACCAGCCACGGGTGTGGCCACCGGTAGGGCAGACCCTCGGCGGGGTAGCCGAGAATCTCGATCAGGGCGTTGTTCATCTCGATCACGGAACCCTCGTGGTCGCTGACGAAGAACCCCTCCTGCAACGAATTGACCAGTGCCGTACGGAATTTGTCGCGATCGGCCAACCCCTCGGCGCGGGCGCGCTCGCGCGCGAAGCGCCTGGTGCCGTCAAGGAAGCCGCGGGTGGCGATGTCCAGCGGGACCAGCATCTGCAGCAGGAACTCCAGCGCGATCGGCGCGTCGATCCGCACGTTCTGCGACGTCGCGAGGATCAGCTCGACGTGACGCTCGATGATCGCCAACAGGCTGACTTCCTCCTGCAGGGCCCGGCGCCCGAGCTCGTAGGCGACCGCCAAGCTGTCCTCGTCACGCGCCTTCAGGTAGGTGCGCAACGCGGCCGCGTACTTGGCGTGGAAGTCGTCGTCGTTCATGCAAGGGCTCCCCGATGACGTGCGGTCAGCACCATGGCATCGTCGGTTTCCTTGGCGTCCTTGCCGAGGAGTTCTTCGGCAATGACGACGGCCGGGGCCGAGAAGTCGATGTGGTCGAGGTAATCCTCGGTGATTCCGTCGGTGCTAATCACCAGCAGGTCACCGGTTCGGATCGAAACAACTTGGGACGGCCTGATTTCCGGTATGCGGTAGCCGACGATGCCCGCGGTCAGGCGCGCACTGGATCGGATCTGGACGCCGGTCAGGGACTTGGCCACCAGGTGAGCGGTCACGTTGCCGACGCCCGTCCACGTCAGCGTGTTTGCCGCAAAGTCCACCCGGGCCAAGGTCATCGCGACACCCCTGGTGCCCTCCAGCACGCGGTGGCACAGCTGGATCAACACCTCGAGCCGCTCGGAGCTGGAGCGTTTCACCGCTTCGATCGCGCGCAGCGCGGCGGTCGCGGCCTCCGGGCCGTGACCGAGGCCATCCACCACGCCGAACAGCGCGGCTTCGCCGTCGATGTCGACGGCGAGACCCCGGTCACCGGAGACGTATTCGCTCGGCAGGGGCCGGCCCGCCCTTGCCCACTCGATGGGACCGAACCGGCCGTTGTCACGCACGGGGCGGCACCCATTTCCACATCTCGACGACCGTTCCCCGGCCGAGCGCAGACTCGACCAGCAACTTGTCCATCAGCCGGCGCGAGCCGGGCAGGCCCATCCCCAACCCGCGGCCGGTCGAGTAGCCGTCCTCCATGGCCCGCTCGATGTCGGCGATGCCCGGCCCCTCGTCCTCGGCGCGCACCACCAGGGCCTTGCGGCCCTCCCGGTCGGCGACGAAGACGCGCACGGCGCCGCGGCCGGCGTAACTGGTGATGTTCCGGGCGATCTCGGAGATCGCCGTGGCGATCATCGTGACGTCGGTGAGTGAGAATCCGAGATCGAGTGCGAGTTGGTGTCCGGCTTTGCGTGCTTCGACGATGTCGTCGGGAGTGTGGATGTCGACGACGATCTCAGCCCCCACCGTCGCGTCCGATCGTTGGTTTTCGCTGTCCCAGTTGGCGATTCAGCAGGGCCAGGCCCTCTTCGAGGTCGAGCGCGGTGTTCATGTCGTCGAACGCCAAGCCGAGCTGGACCATCGCGAAGGCCACCTCCGGCTGCAGGCCCACGATCACCGTGTCCGCGCCGCGCAGCCGGGTCATGTGCGCGATCGTCCGCAGCGACCGGGCCGCGAACGAGTCCATCACGTCGATGGCGGTGACGTCGACGATTATGCCCTGCGCGCGGAACCGGCTGACCCGCTCCATGAGGTCATAGCGGAGCCGCTCGGCGTCGGAGTCGCTGAGCGCGGCCTGCACCGAGGCGATGAGGATCGCACCCTGTTTGAGGATCGGTACCGGCATGGGGCGCTCGCGTTCCTGATATCTAGCCGGTCTGCTCGCCGGTGCGAGAGACCTCGTAACCCAGCAGGCGTTCGGCTTCCTCGATGCCGCCCTGCAGGTCGCCGACGGCGTTCATCTTCGACAGGTCGAGGCCGATCGTCACCAGCGTCAGGGCGATTTCGGAGGACAGGCCGGTGATGATGACGCTGGCGCCCATCAGCCCCGACGCGTCGACGGTCTGCACCAGGTGGTTGGCCACCGTGGAGTCGATCGTCGGCACACCGGTGATGTCGATGACCACCACTTTCGCGCGGTTGGCACGGATGGCCCGCAGCAGCTGTTCGGTGACCTGGCGGGCGCGCTGGCTGTCGAGCACCCCGATGATCGGCAGGATCAGCAGCTGTTCGCGCACCTGCAGCACCGGCGTCGACAGCTCGCGGATGGCCTCCTGCTGTTGGCGGATGATGCGCTCGCGTTCCTGCACGAAGCTGACAGCCACCGTGTTGGCGATGCGGTTGGCCGCCGGCTCGTAGGCGTCCAGAACCCGGTTGAGCATCTCGAATTCGGTTTGATACTTCTCGAACAACGAGCGCGCGAGCACGTCGCGCAGCAACAGCACGATGCCGACGACCTCGTCGGTTTCCACGCCCCGGGGAATGATGCGTTCCGACAGGTCGCGCGCGTAGGCCTGCAGCGCCTCGACGCTACCGGTCTCGAGCACCTCAACGTAGTTGTCGTAGACGGCGGTCGCCTCGGAGAACAGCTCCTCCGGCGTCATCGCGGTGAGCAGTTCGGCCTCGGTGATCCTGCGCGCCCATTCCTCGCGCAGAACGGTTCGGTTCTGCCGCAGGTGCTGGACGAGCTGGGGCAGCAGGCCCTCGCTGGATACATTGTTCGCCTGTGCGGTGGCGGCCGCGCTGCTGAACTCCGCCGGCGAATCTGACATGTGGCCTCCCGAGTGCCGGTCCGCGCCCCGTCCGTATCCAGGCTCGTTTTGCGAGACTAGCGTGGGTTGTCGCGGGGCAGGTGTTGAGGGCATATTCTTCTCGCAGTTCGCAACGCAGGCTAGGCTTGCACCACACTTAATGCCCAGGGACAAAGGATCGCCATTGTCAGCTCCTGATTCGATCACCACGTTGGTTGAGGACCATGATGGGGTGTCCGTGGTCAGCGTCAGCGGCGAAATCGATCTGGTGACGGCGCCGGCCCTGGAACAGGCCATCGGCGCGGTAGTCGCGGACAACCCGACGGCGCTGGTCATCGACCTTTCGGCGGTGGAATTCCTCGGCTCGGTGGGCCTCAAGATCCTGGCGGCCACCTACGAGAAGCTGGGCGACGCGACGGGGTTCGGGGTGGTCGCCCGCGGCCCGGCGACCCGTCGGCCGATTCACCTGACCGGCCTGGACAAGACGTTCCCGCTGTACCCCACGCTGGACGACGCCCTGACCGCGGTGCGGGACGGCAACATCAACCGCTAGCCGGTTATCCGGCGTCAGCGCTTGCGCGACAACGTTTTTGGCGATTTCGGATGCCGAATGGCCGCACGGCGGTAAGCACTTCGAATTCACGGCGGATAACGATTCTCGTGCCGTCGTCGTGAAACGGCGCTGGCGCATACGACAGGTGCGATGATCACGGCTATGGACGTCGATAATCCGCAAGACGACCAGCGCTGGGATAGCCGTGAGCGTGGCGAAACAGAAATCCAACGGCTGGACCGCAATTGGAACAGCCTGCTGCAGGAACTGCGGGTGGTGCAGACGGGTGTGCAGCTGCTGACCGGCTTCCTGTTGACGCTGCCGTTTCAGCAGCGTTTCGACGTCCTGGCGCCCGCCCTGCGCGACGCCTACCTGATCACCGTGGGCTGCTCGGTCGGCGCGACCGTGCTGCTGATCGCCCCGGTCGGGATGCACCGGATGCTGTTCCGCCGACACCGCCTGCAGGTGCTGGTGTCGGCCGCCCACCGGTGCGCCTACGCCGGGCTGGCGTTGCTCGGACTCGCGCTGACCGGCGTGACGGTCATCGTGTTCGCCGCCGTGGCCGGGCGCAGCCCGGCCCTGATCGCGGGAGTGTGTGCGCTGGCGCTGTTTACGTTCTTCTGGTGGCTGCTACCGCTGTTGCTCCGCACTCGCGGCATGTAGCGCGAGTTCGCCGATGCGGGTCGAGTCCAGATTCTCGAGCAGGTCCTGCGGATCGGTGAAAATCGGGGACGAGCCCGCCGCCTGCAGCTCCTCGCGGGCGATGCCGCCGCTCAGCAGCCCGATGCACGGCACGCCGGCGCCCGCCGCGGCGGGCGCGTCCCACACGGCGTCCCCGATGAACACGGCGTGGTCGGCGTCGACCCCGGCCCGGTCCAGCGCGACCTGCACGATGCCGGGTGCGGGCTTGGCCATGTCGACGTCGCGCGACGACGTCGTTTCGGAGATGACGTCGTCGCAGTCGAGGACCTTGCGCAGGATCTCCAGCTCGTCGTCGGGCGCCGAGGTGGCCAGCACCACCTGCAGGCCGAGGTCGGCGACGCGGCGCAGCAGCGCGCGGGCCCCGGGCAGCGGCGCCAGCAGCGGGGTGCACTCGCGGTAGAAGCGGCTGTGCCCGTCGCTCAGTCGCTCCTGCACCTCGTCCGGGGCGTCTTTGGAGAGCGTTCGCACCAGCGTGGAGCCGTCCATGCCGATGCAGCGGTGGATCTGCCAGGCGGCCACGGGCAGTCCCTCGGCGTCGAAGGCGCGTTGCCACGCGTACACGTGCAGGTAGTTGGAGTCGACCAGGCTTCCGTCGACGTCGAACAGAACGGCGGGTTTCATCTGCCCGGCATACCCAGGCCGCGGCCTGCTGACACCGGCGGCGTCGTTTGGTTATCGACGCGACGGGTAACCGCCACCCATGGTCCGCGCAGCGGCGGCCACTGCAAAGCTCCGCGGCTTGCCGCACGGATCGCCCTGGTACACAAGCCTTCTCGCAAGGAATGACGTTGAATTACCACAAGATCGACCCGGTCGATCACCAACGAACCGCGCGCCAGCACGCCGGCGAAACCTTCACCTACGGCGCCAATGCGCCCGGGCTCGCCGGCGCGGGTGTCGCGGTGCTCGCCCTGATCGTGGGCCTGTTTGCGTTGGCGACCCGGCACTTGTCGGCGGGATTGACGGCCGTCATCCTCGCCGTCGTGCTGGGCGCGGCGAGCGCGGTGTGGCTGCGGCGCACGCACCGCAGAGTCCGCGACGCCGAGCTGGCCTGGCACACCGAGAATGCCGACCGGCCGGCCCCGCCGCCGAGCAGCTGACCCCTGTGAGCTAACGAGCACCCGTCCCTGTTCGACCGCCGGGCCGTTTAACTGCGCCGATGGCCGGGTACGTGGGGAGCATGGTCGCGCCCGTTTCGTTGCGAGCAGCAAATTACCGGGGAGAGTACGAGCGTGACTTCCCCGTGCTCGGCATCGCGGCCGTGGCGGTGTGGGCGGTCAGCCTGGCGATCGGTCTGTTCGAGCTGTTGGTCGGGCACGAAGGGGTTGCCATACCGGCGCTGATCGTGTCCATCGTCGCGCCGTGGTTGGGCTTGGCGCTCGCGCACTTACCCGCCGCCGTCCGGCAGTTGAGGCGGCTGGGCCCGCGCCGGCGCAACTTTTTTGCGCCGTCCGGTGTAACGCGCGCCTGAACGGGGTACAGCCTGCGCCACGGGATGAGTACTCCGAAAGTGCGTCAACCCGGCTCATTAGCAGGAAGGAACTGCCATGCCGACCGCAAGCGACTATGACGCACGCCGGGTCTCCGACATGGACGGCCAGGACAAGTCCGCGATCCGCGAATTAGCGCCGACACTGCAGGAATCGTCGATCGCGGTGGTCGACGAGGATCCCAACGACGTGGCCTTCTTCGAGCTGCCCGGCGCCGACCTGTCCGGCGAAGAGCTGTCGGTGACGGTCATCCCCCAGCGGTCCGACGAGTTCACCTGCTCGAGCTGTTTTTTGGTCCAACACCGCAGCCGGTTGCGCAGCTCGACCGGCGGGCTTCCCGTCTGCGCCGACTGCGCGTAACCGACGGGCCGATCGCGCGCGAAAACCCTTGTGCGCGCTGGGACTTGAGCGTGGAGGCCCGAAAACCGTTCACGCCTGGGCCCATTCGCGTTCGCACACGCCGCAGCGCCGGGTGACCATCGCCCAGTCCGGTTCGTCTTTGGCGGGCTCGCGGATCAGGTGCGCCGAGGTGTCGCCGCAGCCGGGGCAGGTGCAGATGGCGCGGTAGGGCTCTTGCAGTTGTTGTCCCATCAGCCACAAGTTCTCCGCGCGGGTGAACGGCACGATCACCAACGACTCGGGGCGAGGGGGCGGGTGCGGGTTGTCGAACCACAACAGACCACAGGTCACTGTCCCCACCGCCGTGAAGATGGCCAGGATCATCGTCGGGATGTCCCACGGCCAGTTCGGCGGGATGGGCGTCACCGCGAGAACCACCAGCACCACCGAGATCAGCGCGCCGACGATGGTTCCCGGTTTGGCGAACCGGTAGCCGCCGACGTTCAGCGCGGTCCATGCCTCGATCTCCTGCTGCCGCTGCGCGATCTCAGCCAGGGTGGGGTGGTCGGGGCTGCCGGCCGGGGCACGGGAGTCAGCAAAGCGCGTGGCCGGTTGGCCAACCCTGCGCCGCCGCCTCTGCCCGGGCGACCGGCTTACCAGCGCCATGCGCGGTGAGCTTAATGGCAAAGCCGCCGGGCCGCAGTGTCAAATCTTGTCGCCGGCCGTCCTGCCAGCTAACACGAACTGAGTCGGGGTGGCGGGATTTGAACCCACGGCCTCTTCGTCCCGAACGAAGCGCGCTACCAAGCTGCGCCACACCCCGCTTGAAGCTCCGACAGCCTATCGCACCGGCCCATCGGCTGGCCAAATCGCGGTGTGGCGGGTCACTTCCACACGCAGGAGCGCTCGAACTCCACCAGCGCCTCGGCGGGTCCGCCCGGATCGAGCCCCTGCGCGCTGACCCACTCGTCGTCGAAGTAGGTGTCGTGGTAGCGGTCGCCGCTGTCGGCGAGCAGCGTGACCACCGAGCCGCTGCGCCCCTCGGCGACCATCTCGGCCAGCAGGCCGAAGGCGCCCCACAGGTTGGTGCCCGTCGAGGGCCCCACCCGGCGACCCAGCACGGCGCTGACGTGGCGGGCGGCCGCGATGGAGGCGGCGTCGGGCACGGCCACCATGCGGTCGACCACGCCGGGCAGAAACGACGGCTCCACCCGCGGCCGGCCGATGCCCTCGATGCGCGACGAGGTGGGCATCACGACGTCATAGTGGTCGTCGGCGTAGGCGGGGAAGAACGCGGAGTTCTCCGGGTCGACGACGCACAACCGGGTCGGGTGCCGCCGGTAGCGGATGTAGCGGCCGATCGTCGCGCTGGTGCCGCCGGTACCCGCGCCGACGACGATCCACTCCGGAATCGGATGGGCCTCCTCGCCCATCTGCTCGAAGATCGACTCGGCGATGTTGTTGTTGCCCCGCCAGTCGGTGGCGCGTTCGGCGTTGGTGAACTGGTCCAGGTAGTGCCCGCCGGTGTCGCGGGCGACGCGCTCCGCCTCGGCGTACACCTCGGCCGAGTTCTGCACGAAATGGCAACGGCCGCCCTGGGATTCGATCAGCGCGATCTTGGACGAGCTGGTGGACGCCGGCATCACGGCGACGAACGGCAGGCCGAGCAGCGCGGCGAAGTAGGCCTCCGACACCGCCGTCGAACCGGAGGAGGCCTCGACCACCGTGGTGCCCTCGTGGATCCACCCGTTGCACAGCGCGTACAGGAACAGCGAGCGCGCGAGCCGGTGCTTGAGGCTGCCGGTGATGTGGGTGGTCTCGTCCTTGAGGTACAGCGCGACCCGGGCACCCGGGCCGTGTCCGGCCCATGCCTCCGGCAGGGGATAGCGCAGCAGGTGCGTGTCCGCGCTGCGGCGGGCGTCGGCCTGGATGAGCCGGACCGCGTTGTCCGTCCAGCTGCGGGAATGGCTGCGGACCGCGATCCGGGCCCGCTGCGTCAACGCACCGAAACTGTTGGCTGCGAACGGCTCAGGTCGCTGGCCGAGTCGCGACCGCCCATCGGGCTGGCGATCAGCGTCAGCAGGGTGGCCTCGGGCCGGCAGCAGAACCGTACCGGCGCGAACGGCGAGGTACCGATCCCGGCGGACACGTGCAGCGCCATGTGCGCGCCCCAGCGGGACGGTCCCTTGGCGCGCGACCGGTCCAGGCCACAGTTGGTCACCAGGGCCCCGTAGAGCGGCAGGCAGACCTGCCCGCCGTGGGTGTGTCCGGCCATCACCAGCTGGTAGCCGTCCGCGGCGAAGCGGTCCAGCACCCGCGGCTCCGGGGAGTGGGTCAGCCCCAGGCGCAGGTTCGCGGCCGTGCTGGCCGGGCCCGCGATCGTCTCGTAGCGGTCCCGGTCGATGTGCGGGTCGTCGACGCCGGCGGCGGCGACGTGCAGGCCGGCCACCTCGAACTCACGGCGCGTGTGGGTGAGGTCCAGCCAGCCGCGCTCGGTGAACGCCGCCCGCAGGTCCTGCCACGGCAGCGGTTCACCGCGGACGCGGTGCGACGGGTTGGTCACATAGTTCAGCGGGTTCTTCAGGCGCGGCCCGAAGTAGTCGTTGCTGCCGAACACGAAGACACCCGGTCGCGACAACAGGTCACCGAGGGCCTGCACCACCGCGGGCACGGCCTTGGGGTGCGCCAGGTTGTCGCCGGTGTTGACCACCAGGTCGGGCTCCCAGTTGGCCAGCTCGCGCAGCCAGGCCTGCTTGCGGCGCTGGTTGGGCGTCATGTGCAGATCGCTGAGATGCAGCACCCGCAGCGGCGTGGAGCCCGGCGTCAGGACGGGCATGGTGATCTCGCGCAGGACGAAGGCGTTGCGCTCGACGACGGCGGCATAACCGATGCCGGCTACCGCCGAACCGAGCGCGACGGCACTGGTGCGGATGAGCGTGGGCAGCGCCCCGCGACGACGCGGTCCGCGCAGCGGCCCGCCGAGGAGTGGGGCCATCGAGCTTGCATCAGCCATGTTGGCAGCCTACTGCCGGTTGCCCTTTGGCAACGTATAGCCGGCGCCACGGCGTCATGGTCGGCGCGGCGATTACGGGGGCGGGGCGCCCGGCGGCGGGGGCGGCGGCGCCAGCAACGGAATGGTGATCGGCGGCAGGCCCGGGATCTCGACCACCTGCGACCCGACCGGCACCGGCGCGCCCTCCGGCGGCGGCGGTGGCGCCGGCGGGATGCCGTTGCTGACCTGAATGGTGATGATGGAGCCCGGGATCGTCGCGCCGCTCGGGGTGGTTCCGACCACCTCGCCCTGCTTGGCGCTGCTGTTGACGAAGTTGTTCTGGTCGGCGACCTGGAAGCCGGCCTCCTTGAGGCGGGCCCGCGCCGCGTCGATATCCAGGCCCGCGACGCTGGGCACCCGCGACCCGGGCGACCCGTCCACGTAGCGGGGATCGGTGGGCGGGAGTGCCACCGGCCCGAAGTTGTTGGCGATCGGCTTCATCGCGGTGAACCAGGTGCGGGCCGGCTCGTTACCGCCGTACAGATCGCCCTCGCCGCAATGGCGCAGGGGCGCCGAGCACAGGTCCGTCGGCGAGGTCGAGTCGTCGTAGATGTAGTTGGCCGCGGCGTAGTGATTGGTGAAGCCCACGAAGCCGGAGGAACGGTGCGCCTCGGTGGTGCCCGTCTTACCGGACATCGGCAGCGTCCAGCCCGCGGCGCCGGCCGAGCCGGCCGCGGTGCCGCCGCCCACCGCGTCCTTGCTCATCGCGTTGGCCAGGGTGTTCGCCAGCCCCTCGGGCACCACCTGGTCACAGGTCTCGGTGGTCACGGCGACCTCGTTGCCGTGCCGGTCGATCAGCTTGTCGATCGGGTTCGGCGGGCACCAGGTGCCGCCGGAGGCCAGCGTGGCCGCGACGTTGGACAGCTCGAGCGCGTTGACCTCGATGGGGCCCAGGGTGAACGAGCCGATGTTCTGCCGTTTGACGAAGTCGGCCAGGCTCTCGTTGCTGTCCGGGTTGTAGTCGCGGGCGGTGCCCGGGTCGGCGTAGGACCGCAACCCCAGCTTGATCGCCATGTCCACCGTGCGGGTCACCCCGACCTGCTGGATCAGCTTGGCGAACGCGGTGTTGGGCGAGGTGGCCACCGCCTCGGTCACGTTCATCGATCCGCGGTAGTTGCCGGCGTTGACCACGCACCAGGTGTCCTTGGGGCAGCCCTTGGCGCCGCCGCTGCCCATGCCCTTGGCCTGAAACCGGCCCGGCACCTCGAGCGTGGCGTTGGTACCCATCCCCATGTCCAGGGCAGCGGCCGTGGTGAAGATCTTGAACACCGAGCCCGCGCCGTCGCCGACCAACGAGAACGGTTGCGGGCGCATGGTTTCGCCGGCGTCGAGGTTCAGCCCGTAGGTGCGGTTGCTCGCCATCGCCATCACCTTGTGCGACGTCTTGCCGGGCTGGATCACGCTCATCACGCTGGAGATGCCCGGCAGCGTGGGGCTGGCGAACTGGTCGATGGCCGCCTTGACCGGGACCTGCACGTCCGGGTCCAGCGTGGTGCGGATCAGGTAGCCGCCGCGGGCCACCTGTTCTTTGCTGATCCCGGCGCGGGACAAATACTCCTGGACGTAGTCGCAGAAGAACGCGCGGTCGCCGGCCGCGATGCAGCCCCGCGGCAACTCGTTGGGCTGCGGCAGCACGCCCAGCGGCGTGGCCTTGGCGGCGCGCAGCGCGTCGGCCTCCTGCGGGATGTTCTCGATCATGGTGTCCAGCACCAGGTTTCGCCGCGCCAGCGCCCCCGCGGGGTTGGTGTAGGGGTTCAGCGCGCTGGTCGACTGCACCATGCCGGCCAGCAGGGCCGCCTGCTGCCAGTTCAGATCGGAGGCGTTGATGCCGAAGTACGTCTGCGCCGCGTCCTGCACACCGAACGAGCCGTTGCCGAACGACACCAGGTTCAGGTAGCGGGTCAAAATCTCGGGCTTGGTGAACGTCTTGTCCAGCGTGAGCGCCATCCGGATCTCGCGCAGCTTGCGCGCCGGGGTGGTCTCCACGGCGGCGCGCTTTTCGGCGTCGGTCTTCGCCGTCACCAGCAACTGATAGTTCTTGATGTACTGCTGCTCGATGGTCGACCCGCCGCGGGTGTCGACGTCGCCGCGCGCGTAGCCGGCCAACCCGGTCAGCGTGCCCTTCCAGTCCACCCCGGCATGCTCGGCAAACCGCTTGTCCTCGATGGACACGATCGCCAGCTTCATCGTGTTGGCGATCTTGTCGCTGGGCACCTCGAAGCGGCGCTGGGAGTACAGCCAGGCGATGGTGTTGCCCTTCGCGTCGACCATCGTCGACACCGCGGGCACCTCGCCCTCGAGGAGTTGGGCCGATCCGTTGGCGACGACTTCGGAGGCCCGGTTGGACATCAGGCCCAATCCGCCCGCGAACGGAAACATCAGCGCGGTGGCGACGACGCCGGCCAGCAAGCAGTACCCCGCAAGCTTGAGAATCGTGAGGGCGGCCCGGGGGCGGTCTGACATGGCTACTACAGTAGCGGCCCCCAGTCACGTCGCCACGCTGCGCGTTCACCCACTATTTGCCCCCGGCATTGACCAGCGCTTTACGGCCGCGGGCGGGACAAAATTTGCGCGGGCGTCAGTAGAATGCGTGCAGGCTGACGTGTCCAAGATCACTTCTTCGCGTACCGTTCTGGGACGAGACGGGACGCCCGTCCCAAAAAAAGCGTTATCGGACTGTTGCGCAATTGCCAGCTGACCACCTAACTTAGACACACGGTGAGATTCAGGTAACACCGATGTACACAGTGTGGCGTAGATCGCAGGTGAGGATCTGCACCCGAGGAGGGCGGTCGCGAGGGCGGCCGGTAGGGAAGGGAACAGTTCGTGTCAGGAACACGGCCTGCGGCGCGTAGAACAAACATTGCGGCCGCACAAGGGGTACTCCGCAGCGTTGATGCCGAAGAACGGATCGCCTGGGTTTCCAAAGCACTGTGTCGAACCACCGACCCGGACGAGTTATTCGTTCGCGGGGCCGCGCAGCGCAAAGCCGCCGTCATTTGCCGGCACTGCCCGGTGATGCAGGAATGCGGAGCGGACGCGCTGGACAACAAGGTCGAGTTCGGCGTCTGGGGCGGCATGACCGAGCGTCAGCGCCGCGCCCTGCTCAAGCAGCACCCCGAGGTGGTGTCCTGGGCGGACTTCTTCGACAAGAGGCGGGCCCGCAGCGTCGGCTGACCCCGCGATCGGGCCCCTAGCGTAGGGGCCCCTGGGCGGCGGCCCGGGCCGCGTCGCCGCCGACGGTCGAGGTGATCTGGTCGGCAAGCGCGCGCAACGCCTCGAGATCCGAGACGTCGAACGGCAGCGAGGGCACCCCGATGACCGGCACATGCGGATTGGCTCCGGTGAACCGCGACAGCAACCTGATTTCCCGTTTGGCGGTCTGCGCGCGGTCGGCGTGAATCCTCAGCACGGCGGCGGCCAGCGACGCCGCCTCGGAGTCCGTTTCGGCCTCCAGGGTTTCGGTCCCGTCGATCGCCCGCTCGGCGGGCAACGAGCACAACGTCGGGTGGGTGCGGTTCAAGATCAGCCCGGCGAGCGGCATGCCCTCCTGCGACAGCCGGTCGACGAAGAAGGAGGCCTCGCGCAGAGCGTCGGGCTCGGCCGCCGACACCACGACGAACTGCGTACCGCGCCTCTTCAGCAGCGCGTAGGTGCGATCCGCCTTCTCCCGGAAACCGCCGAACGTGGCGTCCAGTGATTGCACGAACGCCGCCGCGTCACTCAGCATCTGCGAGCCCAGCACGGTGGACATCGCCTTCATCGCCAAACCCATTGCGCCGGTGACCAATCGGCCGATGCCCCGGCCCGGCGCGAGCAGTAGCCGCCACAACCGGCTGTCCATGAAGCTGCCCAGCCGCTTGGGCGCGTCCAGGAAGTCAAGCGCGTTGCGCGACGGCGGGGTGTCCACCACTACCAGATCCCACCGGTCCTCGGCCAGCAGCTGACCGAGTTTCTCCATCGCCATGTACTCCTGCGTGCCGGCGAGCGAGCTGGCGACCGTCTGATAGAACTGGTTGTCCAGAATCGCTTGCGCGCGACCGGGTCCGGAGTACTGGACCACCATCTCGTCGAACGTGCGACGCATGTCGAGCATCATCGCGTGCAGCTCACCGGGAACCTCCGGCGCCAGGGGCACCGATTGCGGGGTGTTGCCAAGGTCGTTGACGCCCAGCGCCTGCGCGAGCCGCTTGGCCGGGTCGATCGTCAGCACGCACACGTTGCGGCCGTATTCGGCCGCGCGCAGCGCCATCGCCGCAGCGGTGGTGGTCTTGCCCACGCCGCCCGCCCCGCAGCACACCACGACCCGGTTCGTCGTGTCGGCCAGGATCGCCGCCAGATCAAGCCTATTCGGCGTCGTACTCATCGAACTCCTTGCTGCGCAAGCGATTCCGACAGCTCATAAAGGCTGCCCAGGTCCACGCCGTCGGAGATCGCGGGCAATTCGAGCCGCGGTACCTTCAACGCGTCGAGCTGTTGGGCGATCTCGGCCCGCGCGGCGATGACCGTCGCGTGCTCGATGGTTTCGGTCAGCAGCCCGGCGAACTCGGTGTCGTTCAGCTTGATTCCCGCCATTTCCAGGCCCGCCCGCACCGAGTCCGCGTCGACGTCACCCTCGGCGGCCTTCGCCAGGTCGGCCGGCTGCAGATGCGACGCGATGTTGCGGTTCACGATCACGCTGCCGATCGGCAGCTCCATCTCGGCGAGCTCCTCGATGGCCTCCAGCGTTTCCTGCACCGGCAACGCCTCCAGCAGGGTGACCAGGTGGATGGCGGTCTGCTCGGAGTGCAGCAGCTTCACCACGCCCTCGCTCTGCGAGTGCACCGGCCCGCCCTTGGCCAGATCCGACACGGCCTTGGTGACGTCCAGGAAACGGGCGATCCGCCCCGTCGGGGGAGCGTCGACGACGACCGCGTCGTACACCGGCAGCCGGTTCTTGTCGACGCGCACCACCGACTCCTTGATCTTCCCGGTGAGCAGTACGTCGCGCAGGCCGGGCGCGATCGTCGTCGCGAACTCGATGGCCCCGATGCGGCGCATCGCCCGCCCGGCGATGCCCAGGTTGTAGAACATGTCCAGGTATTCCAGGAACGCGGCCTCGATGTCGATCGCCAGGGCGTTGACCTGTCCGCCGCGTTCGGCGGTTGCGATCTTGACCTCCTGGTAGGGCAGCGGCGGGACGTCGAAGAGTTGCGCAATGCCTTGGCGCCCTTCAACTTCCACGAGGAGGACCTTGCGGCCCCCGGCTGCCAGGGTCAGCGCCAGCGCGGCCGCGATCGTCGACTTGCCCGTACCGCCTTTGCCGGTGACGAAATGCAGCCGGGCCTTCGACAGCCGGGCCGGCCAGCCGACGGCGCTACCGCCGCTCGATGTGTTTGCCACCTTCGCATGCTAGCCCGACCGATCCCCGGGCAGGCCGGAGCCGTTCAGCTCCGACCGATAAGCTCGCGCCATGAGCCAACCCACCGCATGGGAATACGTGACAGTCCCGCTGCTGACGCACGCCACCAAACAAATCCTCGACCAGTGGGGCGCCGACGGTTGGGAATTGGTCTCGGTACTGCCCGGACCGACCGGCGAGCAACACGTCGCGTATCTGAAGCGCCCGAAGTAGATGAGCGCCTCGGCCCGGCTCGCGGAACTCGGCGTCGCGCTGCCCGAGGTCGTGGCCCCGCTGGCCGCCTACGTGCCCGCGGTGCGCACGGGCGATTTGGTCTATACCGCGGGTCAGCTGCCGATGCGGGCGGGACAGCTCGCGGGGACCGGCAAGGTCGGTGCCCAGGTCAGCCCGGAAGAGGGCAAGGCGCTGGCGCGCATCTGCGCGCTCAACGCCCTGGCCGCCGTGGATGCGCTGGTCGGCATCGACGCGGTGACCCGCGTGGTCAAGGTGGCCGGCTTCGTCGCCTCGGCCCCGGGTTTCAACGGCCAGCCGGGCGTCATCAACGGGGCTTCCGAGCTGCTGGCGGAGGTGTTCGGCGAGCGGGGCGCACACGCCCGGTCGGCGGTCGGCGTCTCCGAGCTGCCGCTGGACGCGCCGGTGGAGGTCGAGCTGATCGTGGAGGTCGGCTCACGACCGTGACCGAGGCGCAAGAGTCGTTGAGCCATCCCGCATACGGCAGGTTGCGGGCGGTCACCGACACTGCCTCGGTGCTGTTGGCCGACAACCCCGGATTGCTGACGCTCGAGGGGACCAACACCTGGGTGCTGCGCGGCCAGGGCAGCGACGAATTGGTCGTGGTGGATCCCGGGCCGGACGACGACGAACACATCGCGCGCGTCGCGGGGTTGGGCCGCATCACGCTGGTGCTGATCAGTCACCGGCACGGCGATCACACCGACGGCATCGACAAGCTCGTCGAGCGGACCGGCGCGACTGTGCGGTCGGCGGGCAGCGGGTTCTTGCGTGGCTTCGGCGGTCATCTGACCGACGGCGAGGTGATCGACGCGGCAGGCCTGAAGATCAAGGTGATGGCGACGCCGGGCCACACGGCCGACTCGCTGTCGTTTCTCATCGACGACGCGGTGCTCACCGCCGACAGCGTCCTGGGCCGCGGCACCGCCGTCATTGACTCCGAAGACGGCAGCCTGGCCGACTACCTGGAATCGTTGCGCCGGCTGCGCGGACTGGGCCCGCGCACGGTGCTACCCGGCCACGGGCCGGACCTGGCCAACCTGGAGGCCGTCGCGTCGGGCTACCTGATGCACCGGCACGAACGCCTGGAGCAGGTGCGCGCGGCGTTGCGCGACATCGGCGACGACGCCACCGCCCGCCAGGTCGTCGAACACGTCTATGTGGACGTCGACGAGAAACTCTGGGACGCGGCCGAATGGTCGGTTCAGGCGCAGCTGGACTATTTGCGGCGAGGCTGAATATTCGCAGGAGAAGTGCGAGTAGGCGCCTGCGAAATTACCGGCTCGGCGCAATTACCTCGCACTTACCGGGCTCGGGTTCGAGTTCTCGCTCGGTTGCGCCCGCGCTTCGCGCGCGCTTACCTCGCTCGGCGGGCGAGCCTTTCGGAGTCCGAAATCAGCACACTCTTGCCCTCCAGGCGGATCCAGCCGCGGTGGGCGAAATCGGCCAGCGCCTTGTTCACCGTCTCGCGGGAGGCGCCCACCAGCTGGGCGATCTCCTCCTGGGTCAGGTCGTGGGTCACCCGCATCGCGCCACCCTCCTGGGTGCCGAACCGCTGGGCGAGCTGCAGCAGTTGTTTGGCGACCCGGCCGGGCACGTCGGTGAAGATGAGGTCGGCCAGGTTGTTGTTGGTGCGGCGCAGCCGTCGGGCCAGCACCCGCAGCAGCTGCTCGGCGATCTCGGGACGGTCGGCGATCCACGCCCGCAGCGCGTCGCGGTCCATCGACACCGCGCGCACCTCGGTGATGGTGGTCGCGCTGGAGGTCCGCGGACCGGGGTCGAAGATGGACAATTCGCCGAACATGTCCGACGGGCCCATGATCGTCAGCAGGTTCTCCCGACCGTCGGGCGAGCGACGGCCGATCTTCACCTTCCCCGAGACGATGATGTACAGCCGATCGCCCGGCTCGCCCTCGGCGAACACCGTGTGCCCACGGGGGAAGTCGACGGGTTGCAGTTGCTTGGTCAGCGCGGCGACGGCGCTGGGCTCAACCCCTTGGAAGATTCCTGCCCTTGCCAGGATCTCGTCCACGTTGCCTCTTCAGGTTTTAATGACGGTGATACGTGCAGGTTAATCCCGTGCTCGCGTGATGAGTCTAGCGGTCGGACATTTTGTCCAACGTGCAACGCTACACACGATTGACGTATCGAGGGGCCTTAAACTGCGGATTGATGCGCGTCTGCGCGTGTATTCGCGTCGGCAATGTCAGCTCGCCGCGGTCGACGAAGCTGGCGGCGAACGACGGCGCCGCGTGCCGCGGCCCGGCGGTCAGCCCGCCCAGCGCCGCCGCCGCGAGTTCCCGGTCCTCGCGCCGGTGCAGGTATTCCACCGCCTCCGGCATGCCCTCGCGGGCCAGGGTGCGCACGTCCATGAACTCCACGTGCTCGAAGAGCTCGGCGACCGCGATCATCGTGACGTCTTCGCGGGCGAGCCCCCGTTCGAGGCGCCCCAAGCCGAGCGCCGCCAGCATCAGCAGCCCGGGAACGCAGGCCACCAGCAACCATGACACAAGGAGAGTAAACAGGGCCTTCAATCAACACGAGGTCTCGGCGAGATCACGAAATCAGTACTCTGTCGTAGGTGACAGCGGCAAAGTCGTCCGGGCGCTCGAAGTCCACCCCCGCCCAGGCGGGCGTCGACGCCGCCGGCCGCTTCTCCGAGGAGACCCGAGTCGGCCTGGTACGACGGGCCCGCCGCATGAATAGGGCTCTGGCGCAGGCGTTTCCGGACGCGCACTGCGAGCTGGACTTCACCACGCCGCTGGAGCTGACGGTCGCCACCATCCTTTCCGCGCAGAGCACCGACAAACGGGTGAACCTGACGACGCCGGCGTTGTTCAAGCGCTATCCCTCGGCGCTGGACTACGCGCAAGCCGACCGCGACGAACTGGAAACCCTGATCCGCCCGACGGGGTTCTTCCGGAACAAGGCGACCTCACTGATCGGCCTCGGGCAGGCGTTGGTCGAGCGGTTCGACGGCGAGGTGCCCGCCACGATGGAAGAACTGGTCACGCTGCCCGGCGTGGGCCGCAAGACCGCCAACGTCATCCTGGGCAACGCCTTTGGCGTCCCCGGCATCACGGTCGACACCCATTTCGCGCGCCTGCTGCACCGGTGGCGCTGGACCACCGACAAGGACCCGGTCAAGATCGAGCGCGCGGCCGGCGAGCTGATCGAACGCAGCGAGTGGACCATGCTCAGCCATCGCGTGATCTTCCACGGCCGCCGCGTATGCCACGCGCGCAAACCGGCCTGCGGTGTCTGCGTCGTGGCCAAGGACTGCCCCTCATTCGGCCTCGGCCCCACCGAGCCGCTGCTGGCCGCGCCGTTGGTGCGGGGCCCGGAGACCGAGCACCTGCTGGCCCTGGCCGGCCTGTAGGGCACGGCGTTGACGCGCTCCACGCGCTGGACGATCGCGATCCTCGCGGTGGTGGCGGCGCTGACCGCGGCCCTGGTGGCCCAGCTTCGCGACCAGTCCGCGCCGACGACAACGCCCGGCACCGCGCAGGGCACGCCCTACCGCGAGCACCGCGACGCCGACACGGCGGCCGCGCTGGCCGGTCCGCGGCAGCGGGCCAACCTGGCGCCGTGTCCGGGCGCCGGAGACGGCCCCGGGCCCCCGGCGCTGCGCGGGGTCACCGCCGAATGCGCCGCGGACGGTTCGGTTGTCGACGTCGCCCGCGCGCTGGCCGGGCGCCGGGTCGTGCTCAACCTGTGGGCGTATTGGTGCGCGCCGTGCGCGGCCGAGCTGCCCGCGATGGCCGAGTATCAACGGCGAGCCGGGTCGGACGTGATGGTGGTGACCGTGCATCAGGACGAGAACGAGACGGCGGCGTTGCTGCGGCTGGCCGAGCTGGGCGTTCGGTTGCCGACCCTGCAGGACGGTCGCCGTCGGGTCGCGGCGGCGCTCGGCGTGGTAAACGTGATGCCCGCGACCGTGGTTCTGCGGCCGGACGGTAGCGTTGCCCAGATGCTGCCGCGGGCCTTCGCCAGTGCCGACGAGATCGCCGCCGCGGTCGGAAACGACAAGGGATAAGCCTGAAATTGGACCGACTGGAGCGCCGGGTGAGTGTCGGGGGCGAGCCCCCGCATGCGGCGGGCAAGCCCCCCTCCCGCGCGCGCGGGACGATGCCGCTGACGCCCGACGTCTCCCCGCCGTGGCTGCGTCCCCTGGTCGACAACGTCGAGCGGATGCCGGACGCGTACCGGCGCCGGCTGCCGGCCGACGTGCTCGCGATGATCACCGGCAAGGCCGCGTCGTCGTTGTCGGCGATGAGCGGCCGGGGTCGCGAAGCCGCAGTCCTGGTGCTGTTTTCGGGTCCCGCGTCCGCGCCGGCCGACGGCGGCGTCCCCGACGACGCCGATCTGCTGCTCACGGTGCGGGCGTCGACGCTGCGCCACCACGCCGGGCAGGCGGCGTTTCCCGGCGGCGCCTCCGATCCGGGTGATGACGGCCCGGTGTCCACCGCCCTGCGCGAAGCGGAGGAAGAAACCGGGATCGACGTCTCGCGGTTGCGGCCCTTGGTCACGATGGAACGGACGTTCATCGCGCCGTCGCGATTTCACGTCGTGCCGGTGCTGGCCTACTCGCAGGATCCCGGGCCGGTGGCCGTCGTCAACGAGGCCGAAACCGCGATCGTCGCGCGAGTTCCGGTGCGCGCCTTCATCAACCCGGCCAACCGGCTGATGGTGTACCGGGGGGACCTCGGGCGCCGGTGGGCCGGACCGGCGTTTCTGCTGAACGAGATGCTGGTTTGGGGATTCACTGGCCAGGTGATCTGTGCGATGCTCGACGTCGCCGGCTGGGCCCAGCCCTGGGACACCACCGACGTCCGCGAATTGGACGCGGCGATGGCGCTGGTCGGCGACCAGGGTGAGGCCCCCGGATGAACCTGAACTCGATGAGCCCGTCGCAATGGCTTGACGTGGCCGTGCTGGCGGTCGCGTTCATCGCGGCCGTGTCGGGGTGGCGTTCCGGCGCGGTGGGGTCGCTGTTCTCGTTCGTCGGGGTGTTGTTGGGCGCGATCGCGGGTGTGCTGCTGGCGCCCCATCTGGTTGCCCACATCGCCGCGCCCCGGGCCAAGCTGTTCGCCGCCCTGTTTCTCATCCTTGCGCTGGTCGTCATCGGCGAGGTCGCCGGAGTGGTGTTGGGCCGGGCGGTTCGGGGCGCGATCCGCAGCCGCACCATCCGGACGGCCGACTCGTTCATCGGGGTGGGGGTCCAGCTGGTGGTGGTGTTGACCGCGGCCTGGTTGCTGGCGACGCCGCTGACCCAGTCGAAGGACCAGCCGGAGCTGGCCGCCGCGGTCCGCGGTTCGCGGGTGCTGGCCAAGGTCAACGAGGTCGCCCCGCCCTGGCTGAAGACGGTGCCCAAGCGGCTGTCGGCGCTGCTGAACACCTCCGGCCTGCCCGCGGTGCTGGAGCCGTTCAGCCGCACTCCGGTCATTCCCGTCGCCTCACCCGACCCCGCGCTGGCCAGCAACCCGGTGGTGCAGGCCACCGCGCCCAGCGTCGTCAAGGTGCGCAGCCTGGCGCCGAGTTGCCAGAAAGTGTTGGAGGGCAGCGGATTTGTGATCGCCCCGGACCGGGTGATGACCAACGCGCACGTGGTGGCCGGTTCCAACAGCGTGCAGATCTACGCCAGCGGCAGCCCGCTCGACGCCACCGTCGTCTCCTACGACCCGTCGGTCGACATCGCCATCCTCGCCGTCCCCAACCTGCCGCCGCAGCCGCTGGCGTTCGCCCAGTCCGATGCGAAGACGGGAACCAGTGTGGTGGTGCTGGGCTATCCGGGCGGCGGAAACTTCACCGCCACCCCGGCTCGCATCCGCGAGGTCATCAAGCTCAGCGGCCCGGACATCTACCGGGATCCCGCACCGGTCACCCGTGACGTCTACACCATCAGAGCCAATGTGGAGCAAGGCAATTCGGGCGGTCCGCTGATCGACCTGAACGGTCAGGTGCTCGGCGTGGTGTTCGGGGCGGCCGTCGACGACCCGGACACCGGTTTCGTGCTGACGGCCGACGAGGTGGCCAGTCAGCTCGCCAAGATCGGGGATACCCAGCAGGTCACCACCGGCGCCTGCGTCAGTTGACCACCGAGTCGAGGAATCGCAGCAAGTGCCTGTTGATTTCCTCGGGCGCCTCTTCGTGGCTGAAATGCCCTGCGCCCGAAACGGATACATAACGCCCCTGCGGGGCATAGCGCTGCGTCCGGTCGACCGGGTCGGCCAGCACGTAGGGATCGGCGTCGCCGCGCAGGTGCAGCAGCGGCACGCTGAGTTGCTGGCACATCGATTTCATGAAGCGCCGGCCTTCGTCGCGCAGCTGGCTGCGCACGGCCCAGCGCTGATATTCCAGCGCGCAGTGCGCCGCCGACGGGATCTGGATCGCCGTCCGCAGATAACCAATCGCCTCGGAAAAGTCTTCGGAAGCAAGCCATTTGGCGCAGCTGCGGCTGCGGACCAGGCGTTCGATCTCGGCGCCGTTGTCGCGGGTCAGTAGGCGCTCGGGCCAGATCGGCATCTGGTAGCGCAACAGGGTGGACAGCAGGGCGTAGCCCTGGTCACGCCGGGTCAGGGTGGACCGGCGCAGCGCCGCCGGGTGCGGCGAGCTGATCAGCGCGATGGCCGACACCAAGCGCGCGTGCAGCAACGCGGTGGCCCAGCAGGCCAGCCCGCCGTCGGCGTGCCCGACCAGCGTCGCCGACGAGTGCCCCAGCGCGCGAATCAGGCCGGCGGTGTCGCCGGCCAGTGTCCAGCCGTCGTAGCCGCGGGGTGGCTTATCGCTGCCGCCGTAACCGCGCAGGTCGACCGCGACCACCCGCGCCCCGGTCAGTCCCCGCAACTGATGACGCCACGACCACCAAAACGAACCGAAACCGTGCAGCAGCATCACCAGCGGACGGGCCGTGGGCGGTGCGGTCGCGTCGTCGCCCGCGGGCAGGGCCTCGACGACATGGAACCGGATCCCGTTGGCGTGCACGTCCAAATGGCGCCATGGCCCGTCGATGCGGGTTACCGACGGATCCGGCGGGGCCATCTACCAACCCGATGGATCGGTTTCGGGCTTCTCGTGCCTGCCGCGCTCGGTGAGCTGTTTGGCCGCGTCCGGCGTCTTGTCGTGGCCCGGCGTGAGCGCGGTGCGGGTCTCCTTGACCGATTCGATGGTCTCCCGCGGGCCCCGGATCCGGCGCACCTTCAGGAAGCCCAGCAGGGCCAGCAGGGCCCCGACCACCACCTGAACACCGAAGACGATCAGGAACGCCACCCAGCGCCACAGCCAGGTGTCGAGCAGCTCGGCTACGAAAAAGAAGAAAAAGAACGTGGAGTAGAACAGCACCACCAACGCGGCGATGAAGTACACGCTGCCGGTCAGGCCCTTTTTGACGTCCCGGGTGATCTCGGCCCGGGCCAGCTCGACCTCGGCGCGCACCAGCGTGGAGACCTGCGTGGTCGCGTCCTTGATCAGGTCACCGATCGACGGCTCGCCGGGCCGGGCGTGCGGATCGGTCAGGGGAATCGTGGTCAGCGTGCTGGGCACACCGTTCTTGCCATCGGCTTTGCTCACAGACGGTCCCCTCTTTCGTCATCGCCCGGCTGGCTGTCCTCGCGGTTCATGTTGCCATGCGCCGACATGGCAGACGAGGCCAGCCGACGGCCACGCGCAGCACGGCGGGCGAGACGCCCGGCCGACTAGACTGGCCAAGCCGGTCCGGGTCCGGCCTGTCGATGGGAGTGGTGCTGTGCAGACGGCGCACCGGTACTTCGTGGCGGCGACGGTGGCGGTGCTCTTGGTCCTGGTGGGCTGCCCCGCACGCGCCGCGGCCGCCGATGTGAGGATCCCGATGGGCGGCGGCGCCGGCATCGTCATCAACGGGGACACGATGTGCACCCTGACCACCATCGGGGGCGATGCCGCCGGTGACCTGATCGGCTTCACCTCGGCGCATTGCGGCGGGCCGGGCGCGCAGGTGGCCGCCGAGGGCGCCGAAAACGCCGGCATCCTGGGCACCATGGTGGCCGGCAACGACAACCTCGACTACGCGGTGATCAAGTTCGATCCCGCCAAGGTGACGCCGACCGCCAACTACAACGGCTTCGCGATCAACGGGCTCGGCCCAGATCCGGCCTTCGGCGAGATCGCGTGCAAACAGGGCCGCACCACCGGCAACTCGTGCGGCGTCACCTGGGGCCCCGGCCAAGAACCCGGCACCATCGTCATGCAGGTCTGCGGCCAGCCGGGCGACTCGGGAGCGCCGGTGACCGTGAACAACATGCTGGTCGGCATGATCCACGGGGCGTTCAGCGACAACCTGCCGACCTGCATCATCAAGTACATCCCGCTGCACACGCCGGCCGTCGTCCAGTCGTTCAACACGATCCTGGGCGACGTCAACGCCAAGCACCGGCCCGGCGCGGGGTTCACGCCCCTACCGGGCTGAGTCGGCTACTTCGAGGCCTGGATCGCGTCGAACACCCCGGGGTCGAGCAGCGTCGAGGTGTCTCCCAGCTCGCGGTTTTCGGCGACGTCCCGCAGCAGCCGGCGCATGATCTTGCCGCTGCGGGTCTTGGGCAGCTCGGGCACCACGTGGATCTCCCGCGGCTTGGCGATGTGCGAGATCTCCTTGGCCACCTCGGCCCGCAGCTCGTCGACGATCCCGTCGTGCACTTCGTACTCGGCGCACAAGACGACGAACGCGCAGACGGCCTGGCCCGTGGTCTCGTCGGTCTTGGCGACCACCGCGGCCTCGGCCACGCCGTGGTGGCCGACGAGCGCCGACTCCAGTTCGGCGCTCGAGAGCCGGTGCCCGGACACGTTCATCACGTCGTCGATGCGGCCCACCACCCAGATGGCGCCGTCGCGGTCGTAATAGGCGCTATCGCCGGCGAAGTACCAGCCGTGCTCGGCGAACCGGGACCAGTAGGTCTCGACGTAGCGTTCCGGATCGCCCCAGATGCCGCGCAGCATCGACGGCCACGGCTGGTCCAAGACCAGGTAGCCGGTGATGTGTTCGCCGTGGTGGACGGTGGGCGTCAGGTGTTCGCCGTGGTCGTCGACGATGCTCGCGGAGATGCCCGGCAGCGCCCGCATCGCCGAACCCGGTTTGGCCGCAGCGACTCCGGGCAGCGGGGAGATCATCGCGGCGCCCGTCTCGGTCTGCCACCAGGTGTCCACGATCGGGAGGCGCTCGGCGCCGATCACCTTGTGGTACCAGCGCCACGCCTCGGGGTTGATCGGCTCGCCCACCGTGCCCAGCAGTCGCAGGCTGGACAGGTCGTGCGCGTCGGGGATCTCGCGCCCCCACTTCATGAACGTGCGGATCAGCGTGGGCGCGGTGTAATAGATTGTGACGCCGTACTTTTCGATGATCTCGAAATGCCGGTGCTGGGTCGGCGAGTCGGGCGTGCCCTCATAGAGGACCTCCGTGACCCCGTTGGACAGCGGGCCGTAGACGCCGTAGGTGTGCCCGGTGACCCAGCCGATATCGGCGGTGCACCAGAAGACGTCGCGGTCGGGCTTGATGTCGAAGATGTAGTAGTGCGTGTAGGACGACTGCGTCAGATAGCCGCCGCTGGTGTGCACGATGCCCTTGGGCTTGCCGGTGGTCCCGGAGGTGTACAGCAGGAACAGCGGCTGCTCGGCGTCGAAGGGCTCCGGCGTGTGTTCGGGCGACGCGGCGTCGACGACGTCGTGCCACCACAGGTCACGGTCGTCGTTCCAGGACACGTCGATTCCGGTGCGCCGCACCACCAGAAGGTGCTCGACCGGGCTGTCGGAGTCCGAGACCGCCTCGTCGGCCGCGGCCTTGAGCGGGGCGGGCTTCCCGCGGCGGAACTGACCGTCGCTGGTGATCAGCAGCTTGGCCTGGGCATCGGCGATCCGGGCCCGCAGCGCCTTCGCGGTGAAGCCGGCGAACACCACGCTGTGCATGATGCCCAGCCGGGCGCAGGCCAGCATCGCGATCACCGCTTCGGGGATCAACGGCATGTAGATGGCGGCCCGGTCACCGGCGACCAGTCCGAGATTGGTGAGCGCGTTGGCCGCCTTGCAGACCTCGGCCTGTAGGTCGGCATAGGTCAGGCTGCGGCTGTCGCCGGGCTCACCCTCCCAGTGGATGGCGACGCGATCCCCGTGGCCGGCCTCCACGTGCCGGTCGACGCAGTTGTAGGCGACGTTGAGCTTGCCGTCGGCGAACCACTTGGCGAACGGGGCGTCCGACCAGTCCAGCACCTCGGTGAACGGGGTCGACCACGACAGCCGATTGGCCTGCTTGCCCCAGAACGCCAGCCGGTCCTCGTCGGCCTCGCGGTACAAGTCCTCGCCCGCGTTGGCCTGCTCGGCGAACTCCGCCGGCGGGGGATACGACGACGGGCCTACGGCGTCGGTGGCGGTCACTGGCTTCCTCCTAGTGTCGAGGCTCGTCGATCGTCAGAGAGCCTAGCCCCACAAGGTGAAAAGCGGCGCTTGAAATCGAGGTCAAAGCCGGCCCCGGTGGCGGATAATCACCGATGTGCCGGATCACGGGCGACTACTTCGCAGCTTTGTCGCGGCCGCAACGGGTTACGCGGTCAGCGCCGCGCTGGGGCCGGCCGCGTGGGCCATGCCGACCGACAACGCGGACGCCCCGACCCCGTGCTGGTCGGACCAGATCGCCGTCACGGCCTCGCCGACTCAGGCGGCGGTGGGCCACCGCGCGGCCACGCTGGTGTTCAGCCTGGCCGGCGGCGCGGAACCCTGCACCCTGACCGGATACCCCGGCGTCGACTCCGGGTCCGGAGGACCGCTCGTTCACGCCCAGCCCACGCTGCGCGGCTACATGGGCGGCGTCCCCGGCGGCACCGAGGTCCCGCCCACCGTCGTCCTGTCCCTATCCACCCAGGCGCAGGCCGTGGTGGAGGGCCTTGCCGTCGACGCCAACGGCAACTCGTGCCCCACCTACACCGACCTGTTGGTCAACCCGCCGGACACCACCGTGGTCCTGACCGTGCCGGCCACCATCGACGCCTGCGCGTTGCAGGTGCATCCCGTCACTCCCGTCTGAGGACCGTCAGTCGGTGTTCAGGCCCTAGGGTCGGGTGTCATGCGTCGGATGCTGTTCCTGGTCGTCGCCGGGATCGTGGTCGCGTCGCTGACCGCGTGCGGCGGCGGGGCGCTGAGCCCCGAACTGGTGGTGGTCAACGGCGGCGAGCCGCCGAACCCGCTGATTCCCACGGGCACCAACGACAGCCTCGGCGGGCGGATCCTGGACCGACTGTTCGCCGGCTTGGTGTCGTATGACGCCGCCGGCAAACCGTCGCCGGAGGTGGCGCAGTCGATCGAGACAACCGACAACATCAACTACCGCATCGCGCTCAAGCCCGGGTGGAAGTTCACCGACGGCTCGCCGGTGACGGCCCATTCGTTCGTCGACGCATGGAACTACGGGGCGCTGAGCGCCAATGCCCAACTGCAACAAAGCTTTTTCAGCCCGATCGTTGGGTACGACGACGTCGCCGGGCCCGGTGGGGGCGGGAAGACCACCATGTCCGGGCTGCGCGTGGTCAGCGATCTCGAGTTCGACGTGCGGCTCAAGGCGCCGACCGTCGACTTCACGTTGCGACTGGGACACAACGCGTTCTACCCGTTACCCGACATGGCGTTCCGGGACATGGCGGCATTCGGCCGCCACCCGGTGGGCAACGGCCCCTACGAGTTGGCGGACGGCCCCGACGGGCCGGCCTGGGAACACAACGTCAAGATCGACCTGAAGCCCAACCCCGACTACCACGGCAATCGCGTGCCCCACAACAAGGGTTTGCGGTTCGAGTTCTACGCCAACCTGGACACCGCCTACGCCGACCTGCTGTCGGGCAATCTCGATGTGCTGGACACGATTCCGTCCAGCGCGCTGACCATCTTCAAGCGCGACCTCGGCGGCAACGCCGCCAGCGGGCCCGTCGCGGTCAGCCAGTCGCTCGACACGCCGTTGCGCCTGCCGCACTTCGGCGGCGAGGAAGGCCGGCTGCGCCGCTTGGCGCTGTCGGCTGCCGTCAACCGGCCGCAAATCTGTCAGCAGATCTTCAACGCCACCCGCAGCCCGGCCCGCGACTTCACCGCCAGCTCGCTACCGGGATTCGACCCGAACATCCCGGGCAACGAGGCGCTGGACTTCAATCCCCAACGGGCACGCCAACTTTGGGCGCAGGCCAACGCGATCTCGCCGTGGAGCGGGCGGTACTCGATCGCTTACAACGCCGACAGCGGCCACCAAGAGTGGGTGGACGCCGTGGCCAACAGCATCAAGAACGTCCTGGGCATCGACGCCGTCGGTGCGCCGCACCCCACGTTCGCGGGCTTCCGCACCCAGATCACGAACCGCAGCATCGACACCGCGTTCCGGGCGGGCTGGATCGGCGACTACCCGTCGATGATCGAGTTCCTGGCCCCGCTGTACGCCACCGGAGCGGGATCCAACGACGTCGGATACTCCAGCCCGCAGTTCGACGCCGGGCTGGACGCCGCCGAGGCGGCGCCGGACCTGCACCAGGCGGACGTGCTGGTCAACGTCGCCCAACGAATCCTGTTGCGCGACATGCCCGCCGTGCCGCTGTGGTACTACATCGCGGTGGTCGGATGGTCGCCGCAGGTCAGCGGCGTCAAGCTGACCTGGAACGGCATGCCCGACTACGAGAACATCGTCAAGGCCTGAGATGGGTTTCTACATCGCGCGCCGGATCGCCGTCATGGTGCCAGTGTTCCTCGGCGCCACGCTGTTGATCTACGGCATGGTCTTCCTGTTGCCGGGTGACCCGGTGGCCGTGATGGCCGGGGACCGGCCGTTGACGCCCGAGGTCGCGGCGCAACTGCGGGCGCGCTACCACCTCGACGACCCGTTCCTCGTCCAGTACCTGCGTTACCTCGGCGGCGTCCTGCACGGTGACCTAGGCCGGTCCTACTCCGGATTGCCGGTGAGTGACGTTCTGGCCCATGCCTTTCCGGTCACGCTGCGGCTCGCGCTGATCGCCCTGGTGATCGAGGCGGTGCTGGGCATCGCCTTCGGGGTGATCGCCGGCCTGCGCACGGGTGGCCTGTTCGATTCCACCGTGTTGGTCGCCGGGCTGGTCATCATCGCGGTGCCCATCTTCGTCCTGGGATTCCTGGCGCAGTTCGTTTTCGGGGTGAAGCTGGGCATCGCGCCGGTCACGGTGGGGGAGCGGTCGACGTTCGGGCGGCTGCTGCTGCCCGGCGTGGTGCTGGGCTCGGTGTCGTTCGCCTACGTGGTGCGGCTGACCCGATCCGCGGTGGCCGCGAACGCGCACGCCGACTATGTCCGCACCGCCACCGCCAAGGGGTTGTCCCGGCCCCGGGTGGTGACGGTGCACATCCTGCGCAATTCGCTGATCCCGGTCGTGACGTTCCTGGGGGCCGATCTGGGGGCGCTGATGGGCGGGGCCATCGTCACGGAAGGCATTTTCAACGTCCACGGCGTGGGCGGCGTGCTCTATCAGGCCGTCACCCGGCAGGAGGCGCCGACCGTGGTGTCGATCGTGACCGTGCTGGTGCTGATCTACCTGATCACCAACCTGGCGGTGGACCTGCTGTATGCCGCGCTGGATCCGAGGATCCGGTATGGCTGAGCCGTCGCGGGCCAGTGGCTTCTGGCGCGACGCCTGGCGCGGGTTGCGCGGGCGACCGAAGTTCATCGTCGCCGGCCTGCTGATCGCGTTCGTCGTCGCGGTCGCGCTGTTTCCGGCGGTGTTCACCGGGGCCGACCCCGCCTACGCCGACCCCGCCCAGAGCCTGCTCCCGCCGTCGCGCGCGCACTGGTTCGGCACCGACCTGCAGGGCCACGACGTCTACGCCCGCACCGTCTACGGGGCACGGGCTTCGGTCACCGTCGGCCTGGGAGCCGCCCTGGCCGTGTTCGTCGTCGGCGGGGCGCTGGGCGCGCTGGCCGGCTTCTACGGCGGGTGGATCGACGCGGTGGTCTCCCGCGTCAGCGACGTGTTCTTCGGCCTGCCGCTGCTGCTGGCCGCCATCGTGCTGATGCAGGTCCTGCACCACCGGACGGTGTGGACGGTCATCGCCATCCTTGCCCTGTTCGGCTGGCCGCAGGTGGCCCGCATCGCGCGCGGATCGGTGCTTGCCGTGCGTGCCAGCGACTATGTGGTCGCCGCAAAAGCACTGGGGTTGAGCCGTTTTCAGATCCT
This sequence comes from Mycobacterium sp. ACS4054, assembly GCF_001667275.1. GTDB lineage: Bacteria > Actinomycetota > Actinomycetes > Mycobacteriales > Mycobacteriaceae > Mycobacterium. The sequence continues at coordinate 48,261 of NZ_LZHV01000052.1, read as the reverse complement.
GCTGCGCCACGTGCTGCCCAACGCCTTGGGCCCCGTCATCGCGGTGGCCACCATCGCCCTCGGCGTATTCATCGTCACCGAGGCCACCCTGTCCTACCTGGGTGTCGGGCTGCCCGCGACGGTGGTGTCCTGGGGCGGTGACATCAATCTCGCCCAGACGCGGTTGCGGGCGGGATCGCCCATCCTCTTCTTTCCCGCCGGGGCGCTGGCGATCACGGTGCTGGCGTTCATGATGATGGGCGACGCGCTGCGCGACGCCCTGGACCCGGCGTCCCGAGCGTGGCGCCCATGACCGGCACACCGCTGCTCTGGGTCGAGGGCCTGAAGGTCGACTTCGGTGATCAGGCCGCCGTCCGCGGCGTGGATTTCGCCGTCCAGCCTGGCCACACCGTCGCGGTGGTGGGGGAATCGGGATCGGGCAAATCCACCACGGCGGCCGCGATCCTAGGCCTGCTGCCCACCGGCGGCCGGATCACGGCCGGGCGCATCGTCTTCGACGGTTCCGACATCGCCGGGGCCGACCGCCGGACGCTGCGCGCGATCAGGGGCCGCGAGATCGGCTACATCCCCCAGGACCCGATGACCAACCTCAACCCCGTCTGGAAGGTCGGCTTCCAGGTTGCGGAGGCGTTGCGGGCCAACACTTCCGACCGCCGGTCCCGGCGGCGGGCGGTCGAACTGCTCGCCCAGGCCGGGATGCGGGACCCCGCCAAACAGGCCGGCCGCTACCCGCACCAGCTCTCCGGCGGCATGTGTCAGCGGGCGCTGATCGCGATCGGGTTGGCGGGCCGGCCGCGGCTGCTGATCGCCGACGAACCGACGTCGGCCCTGGACGTCACCGTGCAACGCCAGGTGCTCGACCATCTGCAGGGGCTCACCGCGGAACTCGGCACCGCGCTGCTGCTGATCACCCATGACCTCGCGCTGGCCGCCGAACGCGCCGAGTCGGTGGTCGTCATGCGCGACGGCGTGGTGGTGGAATCCGGTTCGGCGCGGTCGATCTTGCGGACCCCGCAGCACGAGTACACCCGGCGGCTGGTGGCCGCCGCACCCTCGCTGACCGTCAAAGGCCCGCCCCGGCAACGGCCGGCGAACGCTGGGACGCCGGACGACATCCTCGTCGCCTCCAGGCTGACCAAGGCATACCGGGAATCCCGCGGGGCGCCCTGGAAGCGCGCGGAATTCCTTGCCGTCGACGGTGTTTCGTTCCGCCTGCGGCGAGCGAGCACCCTGGCGATCGCCGGGGAGTCCGGTTCGGGCAAGTCCACGCTGGCGCAGCTGGTGCTCGGCCTGCTGCCGCCGACGTCGGGCACGGTCGTCTTCGACGGCGCGCGCGTCGACGCCGCGCTGAACCGCGATCGGCAATTGGCACTCCGCCGCCGGGTACAGCCGGTCTTCCAAAACCCCTACAGCAGCCTCGATCCCATGTACACGGTGTTTCGGGCCGTCGAGGAACCGCTGCGCATCCACCGCGTCGGCGACCGCCGGCAGCGCGAGCGCGCGGTGCGCGAGCTAGTCGACCAGGTGGCGTTGCCGTCGTCGGTCCTGGGGCGGCTGCCCCGCGAACTGTCGGGCGGCCAACGGCAGCGGGTGGCGATCGCTCGGGCGCTGGCGCTGCGGCCCGACATGCTGGTCTGCGACGAGGCGGTCTCCGCGCTCGACGTCCTGGTGCAGGCGCAGATACTGGATCTGCTGGCCGAACTGCAGACCGAGCTGGGGCTCACCTACCTGTTCATCAGCCACGACCTGGCCGTGATCCGGCAGATCGCCGACGACGTCCTGGTGATGCGCGCCGGGCGAGTGGTGGAGCACGCCGCCACCGAGGAGCTGTTCGCCCGGCCCCGGCACGAATACACGCGCCAGTTGCTGGAGGCCATCCCGCACGCGCCGACATCGGATCGGTGAAGCCGGGATAGGTTGGCAACCTGTGACCGCTGATCCTTTGGCTCCGCTGATGGAGCTGCCCGGCGTCGCCGAGGCCAGCGATCGGGCCCGCGAGGCGCTGGGGCGCGCCCACCGCCACCGCGCCAACCTGCGCGGCTGGCCGGTGACCGCCGCCGAGGCGGCATTGCGGGCCGCGCGCGCATCCTCTGTGCTGGACGGCGGTCCCGTGCGGCTGGAAGACCTCGCCGACGCGGGCGCGGTCAGCGACCCGGTCTTCGGCGGGGCGCTGCGGGTGGCCCAGGCGCTGGAGGGCGGCGAGGGGCCCCTGGTCGGGATCTGGCGGCGCGCGCCGCTGCAGGCGCTGGCCCGCTTGCACATGCTGGCGGCGGCCGGCCAGGTCGACGAGGAACGGCTGGGCCGGCCCCGCGCCGACGCCGGCGTCGGGCCGCGGCTGGAGTTGCTGGCGGAGTTGGTCAGCGGCGGCACCCAGGCGCCGGCGCCCGACGTCGCCGCCGTCGCGCACGGGGAGCTGCTGACGCTGCGGCCCTTCGGCAGCGCCGACGGGGTGGTGGCCCGAGCGGTGTCGCGGTTGGTCACCATCGCCAGCGGCTTGGACCCGCACGGATTGGGCGTGCCCGAGGTGAATTGGATGCGGCAGCCCGCCGACTATCGCGATGCGGCCGAAGGTTTCGCCGGCGGTACCGCGGACGGGGTGGCGGCCTGGCTGGTGCTGTGTTGCCGCGCGATTCGAGCCGGTGCGCAGGAAGCCCTGACCATCGCCGATGCGCTGTCGAGTCGATAGCTGATTCGGTAGCCGGCGGTTGACGAAAACGGCACCTAACAATGCAAAGCGGGCGACGTCCGAAAGGAATTCGGTCCGCCGCCCGCTAGCACGGAGCTCGGTTACCATGCGTGCATTTCTGGGCTGCGTGGGTTGGCCTCGGCGATCTTGCGATGCTTGTGGCTGCAACCCCACCCAAAGGGTCGTCGTCACCGTTCACATTTCGCAATTACGCAGGCCCGCAACACTTCTGCCATTTTCGCGGCTATGACTCCGCGTGGGTGCCGAGCACCGTGCTGGGCGCCCGGGTCGGGAGAACGAACCTTCTCTTCCGGATCGACCTTGGCCTCACCGGGCTTCCGTGGTTCCTTTGTACTACTAGACCCCTAGCGCAGCAAGGCCCAATTTTGCAAAAGCCGGGAAGCGAAGCGGCATCGGAGTTTGCTGCGAATCGCGGTGCCGGCTAGAACGCGAACCGGCGCAACAGCGAGTAGGTGACCGCGCCCGCGGCCAGCGCGCTGACGCCCACCGCGGCGGTCGTCGCGATCGCGGCGCCCGACGGGGCGGGGATGCGATCGCGCAGCGACACCGGCTTGGAGAACGACAACACGGGCCAACCACGCTCGACGGCTTCCCGGCGCAATCCGCGGTCCGGATTCACCACGCTGGGGTGGCCGACGGACTCGAGCATCGGCAGGTCGGTGATCGAGTCGGAGTAGGCGTAGCAGTGCTCCAGCGGGTAGCCCTCGCGGGCGGCCAGCTCGCGGATCGCTTGCACCTTGCCCTCGCCGTAGCAGTAGAACGCGATCTCGCCGGTGTACCGGCCGTCCTCCACCACCATGCGGGTCGCCATCGCGTGGGTGGCGCCCAGCGCGCGGGCGATCGGCGCGACGATCTCCTCGCCGGAGGCGGAGACCACGACCACGTCGCGGCCGCACAGCTTGTGCGCGGCGATCAGGTCGGCAGCCTCGGCGAACACCAGCGGGGTCACGATGTCGTGCAGCGTTTCGTTGACGATCGACTTGACCTGTTCCACGTCCCAGCCGGCGACCATGTTCGTCATGTGGATGCGCATCCGGTCCATCTGGTCATGATCAGCACCGGAGAGCAGATAGATGAACTGGGCGTAGCTCGATTTGAGCACGGCGCGGCGGTTCAGCAGTCCCTGGTTGAAGAAGGGTTTGCTGAAAGCCAGCGTGCTGGACTTGGCGATGATCGTCTTGTCCAGGTCGAAGAAGGCCGCGGTGCGGGCCCGGGGAGCGGTGGCCGCCGCCGTGTGCTGCTCCGCGGCCGGGTCGAAGACGGTCACCGAACCAGCATATGTCGGCCGTGCTTCCGGGCCCCGGTTCCGGGGCCGAAACGCCGCTCAGCAATGTGGGACCGGCGGTAACGCACTGTTTTTGCGGCTCAACGTGTTCTTTCCTGGAGAAGAGCCCTTGCGTTACCGCCGCTTGTCATGTGTATAGTAAGCATTACTCGGCCTGAGCCGAGGGTGTATCAGCCCGACCCCCCGGGGCTGATACACGACGACCCTCGCCTCCTCCCCCCCTGGCGGGGGTCGTCCCTTTTCTGGGGTCAGATCCTCTTCGACGTGCCGCATGGCGCGGCGTTCCCGTGGTTGCGGACATTGCGACTTCTGTGTGCCGGCCGCTCCCGGCCGACACGCTTTGTGCACACTCGCGTCTCTATCCCCAAATCGGTATTTGGGACTGGTGTCCAATATCGCGGGTCCGACAGGGTGGGTCCGTGACGAGCACCCCCCACGCCGAGCCCGCGGGCGTGCTGGCGGTGTTGGCGGATCCGGAACTGCGCCGGGAATTCGACCGCGTGGCGGCGGCCGTCGGTGTCCGGGTGGTCCATGCGGGCGGTGCCGTGAGTCGCAAGACGTGGTCGGCGGCCGCGGCCGTGGTGCTGGACGAAACCGCGGCGGACCGGTGCGGGCGGGCGGCGCTGCCGCGCCGCGCTCACGTCGCCGTGCTGACGGCGGGCGACCCGGCGACCGCGGCGTGGGCGGCGGCCGTCGCGGTGGGCGCCGAGTGCGTGCTGCGGCTGCCCGAGCAGGAGGCCGGCTTGGTCCGCGCGCTCGCCGAGGCCGTCGAATCGTCGCGCGACGACGGGTCGCGTGGCGAAGTGGTCACGGTCGTCGGTGGGTGCGGCGGGGCCGGCGCGTCGACGCTGGCGGCCGCCCTGGCGCAGGCCGCCGCCGACGCAGTGCTGGTCGACCTCGACCCGTGGGGCGGGGGAATCGATCTGCTGCTCGGCGCCGAGACCGCGCCGGGCCTGCGCTGGCCGGACCTCGCCCTGCAGGGTGGCCGGCTCAACTGGTCGGCGGCGCGGGAGGCGTTGCCGCGACACCGCGGGGTCAGCGTGCTGTCCGGCACCCGGCGCGGATACGAGTTGGCGGCCGGGCCGGTGCACGCCATCGTCGACGCCGGCCGCCGCGGCGCGGTCACCGTGATCTGTGACCTTCCGCGCCGTCTCACCGACGCGGCGCAGGCCGCGCTCGCCGCCGCCGACCTCGTCGTCGTGGTCAGCCGCTGCGACGTGCCCGCGTGCGCGGCGACGGGTGCGCTCGCCCCGGTGCTGGCCGCCATCAATCCCAATGTGGGGTTGGTGGTACGCGGCCCGTCGCCGGGCGGGTTGCGGGCCGGTGAGATCGCCGACATCACCGGGCTGCCGTTGCTGGCAGCGATGAGGGCCGAACCCCGGGTCGCCGAGCAGCTCGAGCGCGGCGGCCTGCGGCTCGGGCGGCGATCCGCGCTCGCGGCGGCGGCCCGCCAGGTGCTCACCGTGCTGCCGCGCGCGTCGTCGGGTCCGGCGCGAAACGGTAGGGCCGCGTGAGCGGTTCGCTGATCGACCGGGTGCGTGAGCGGCTGGCCGCCGAAGCCGGACCGCTGGGATCTCCGGTGGGCCCGAACGCCGTGGCCGCCGCGATCCGGGCCGAGTCCGGCGGGATGCTGGGCGACACCGAGGTGTTGGCCAACCTGCGGGTGCTGCAGACCGAGCTGACCGGCGCCGGCATCCTCGAGCCGTTGCTGTGTGCGGACGGCACCACCGACGTGTTGGTCACCGCGCCCGACGCGGTGTGGGTCGACGACGGGAATGGGTTGCGGCGCACCCAGGTTCGATTCGCAGACGAGGCGGCGGTGCGACGCCTGGCACAGCGGCTGGCGCTGGCCGCCGGCCGGCGCCTGGACGACGCGCAGCCGTGGGTGGACGGGCAGCTGACCGGCGTCGGCGCCGGGTTCGCCGTGCGCTTACACGCGGTGCTGCCGCCCGTGGCGGCCGCGGGCACCTGCTTGTCGCTGCGGGTGTTGCGCCCGGCCAGTCAGGACCTGGCGGCCCTGACCGCGGCCGGCGCCTTGGCGCCCGAGGCCGCCGCCCTGGTCGAAGACATCATCGCGGCCCGGTTGGCGTTCCTGGTCTGCGGCGGAACCGGGGCCGGCAAGACGACCTTGCTCGCGGCGATGCTGGGCGCCGTGGCGCCCACCGAACGGATCGTGTGCGTCGAGGATGCCGCCGAGCTGGCGCCCCGGCATCCGCACCTGGTGAAGCTCGTCGCGCGGTGCGCCAATGTCGAAGGGGTGGGCGAAGTTCCGGTGCGCCAACTCGTCCGGCAGGCCCTGCGGATGCGGCCCGACCGCATCGTGGTCGGCGAGGTGCGGGGCGCGGAGGTGGTCGATCTGCTCGCCGCGTTGAACACCGGCCACGACGGGGGAGCGGGCACGGTGCACGCGAACAACCCGGCCGAGGTGCCCGCCCGGCTGGAGGCCCTCGGCGCGCTCGGCGGCCTCGATCGCGCGGCGCTGCACAGCCAACTCGCCGCGGCCGTGCAGGTGCTGTTGCACGTCACGCGGGATCGCACCGGCCGGCGCCGGCTCGGTGAAATCGCGGTGCTGCGCAGGGTCGAGGGGCGGGTGCGGGCGGTCACGGTGTGGCACGCCGACGGCGGCCTGACCGACGACGCCGGGCTGCTGAAACGCGCGTTGCAGAGCCGGATGCCGGCATGAACGGGACGACGGCCGGCGCGCTGCTGTTGGCGCTCGCGCTCATCGTCGGGCCGCCGTCACCGCGGCGCCGCCTCGCGCCGGTAACGCCGAACCGTCGGTGGCGCCCGCGCGCGGCGGCCTGTCTTGCGACGGGGGTCGCGGGTGCGGCCGCCGCGCCGCTGCCGCTGACGACGGTGCTGGCCGTCGCGGTCGTGGGCGCGACCGCGAGCGTGCGCTTTCGTCGCCGCCACCGCATCCGATGCGCACTGCGCGAGGGCCAAACGCTGGAGGGCGCGCTCGACGTGCTCGTCGGTGAATTGCGCGTCGGGTCCCATCCGGTGCGCGCGTTCGGGGTGGCCGCCGGCGAAACCACCGGTGCGGTCGCGACGTCCTTGCGGGCGGTCGCGGCCCGCGCCAGGCTCGGGGCCGACGTCGCGGCCGGTCTGCGCGCCGCCGCGAAATCGTCAGCGCTGCCGACGCATTGGGATCGCCTCGCGCTGTGCTGGCAGCTGGCCAGCGACCACGGCCTGGCGATCGCGACGCTGATGCGCGCGGCACAGCGCGATACCGCCGAGCGGCAACGCTTTTCGGCGCGGGTCACGTCGAACATGGCCGGCGCGCGCGCCACCGCGGCCATTCTCGCGGGCCTGCCGGTGCTCGGCGTGCTGTTGGGCCAATTGATCGGCGCGCGGCCGCTGGCCTTCCTGCTCGACGGGCATGCGGGCGGCTGGCTCCTGGTGGCCGGTTCCACGCTGGCGTGCGCGGGCCTGTGCTGGGCGGACCGCATCACGGATCGGGTCGGAGCGTGACCGCGGCGGCGTTGTTTCTCGCGGTGGCCGCGTGGATCGGACCCGGGCCGTCGCTGGTCCGGGCGCGGGCGCGGATCCCGGCCCGCGAGCGTTGGCGGCGCCCGGGGCGCGGGCCGGCGCGCGGCCCCGATCCGCTCGCCGTCGCATCCTGTTTCGACGTGCTGGCCGTGTGCCTGGGCGCGGGCATGGCGGTGGCCACCGCGGCGGCCGCCGCCGCAACGGCCGCCCCGCCGGTGTTGGCCCGCGTGCTGCGGCGCGCGGCCGACCTGCTGGCGTTGGGCGCGGATCCCGTTGTCGCGTGGGCGGTTTCGCCGGAGGTAGGTGCCGATGCCCAGGTCGAGGCGTTGCTGCGGTTGGCTCGGCGTTCGGCGGCTTCGGGCGCGGCGCTGGCCGAGGGGGGCGCCGAGCTGGCCGACCAATCCCGTCACGACGCCGCGCACGCCGCCACCGCCGCCGCCGAGCGCGCCGGGGTGCTGATCGCCGGCCCGCTCGGGGTGTGCTTCTTACCGGCGTTCGTGTGCCTGGGGATCGTCCCGGTGGTGGCCGGGCTGGCCGGCGATGTCTTCCAGTCGGGATTATGGTGAGAAGAAAGGAAACCATTGCTGTACAACATGATTCGCTTCATTGTCGCCCGGGTGACGGTGTTGGCGTCCGACGAGTCGGGCATGTCCACGGTCGAGTACGCCATCGGCACAGTGGCGGCTGCCGCCTTCGGGGCGATCCTGTACACCGTCGTGACCGGCGACTCCATCGTGTCGGCGCTGACCAACATCATCGGGCGCGCGCTCAACACCAAGGCCTAGCCGGCAGTGCCGGTGCCGCCACCGTCGAGGCCGCGCTGGGCATCGCCACGCTCGTCGTCGTGCTGGTGCTGTGTCTGGCCGGCATCACGGCGGTTTCGATGCAGGTGCGCTGCGTGGACGCCGCCCGCGAGGCCGCCCGCCTGGCCGCCCGCGGCGACGAGCGCTCGGCGGTGGGCGTCGCGCGTCGCATCGCCCCGGGCGGGGCGCGCGTCGAGGTGCACCGCGACGGTGAGTTCGTGGTGGCCACCGTGGTCGCGCACTCGAAGTTGTTGCCGGCGCTCGACATTGCGGCCAAGGGGGTCTCGGTGGCCGAGCCCTCGGGATGATCGGGGCGCGGCCACCCTGGTCGCGGCCTGGATGGTGGCGGTGCTGTTGTCCGTTACGGGGGCCGGGGCGTACCTCGGTGCGGTGGTGGTGGCGCGGCATCGCGCGCAAGCGGCCGCCGATCTGGCCGCGCTGGCCGCGGCTGCCCGGCTGCCGGCCGGGCCCGAAGCGGCCTGTGCCCGCGCGACGGCGGTGGCACACCGGATGCGGGCCGGCGACGCCGGTTGCGTGGTGGAGGACCTTGATGTCGTCGTCACCGTCCGGGTGCCGGTCTTCGGTGGTGCGGCCGGCGCCGCCGCGCGGGCGGGGCCGGTTCGTGGCTAGGCCGCCGGGTCGCCGTCCGGCCGCCCGGCGGCGGCGAGTTCCTCATCGGACGGCAGCCGCAGCGATACCAGCCCGGCGTAGGTATCCGGTTCGAGCTCCACCCGGTTGACGGTGACGTGCACCGGCACCCAACCATCGTCGACGGCGGGCATTCGCAACACCCGACTGGTGGCGCCCTGGGCGAATTCCTCGGTCATCGACGCCACCAGGTGCTGGTCGTCGGGGTGGACCTTCGGCTTGCCGGTCTCGCTGCCCCGCCAGTCGTAGAAGGTGCAGGGCTCGTCCAGCCATTTCAGCAGCGCCCAGTTCTTCAGGTCGATCAGTGCGCGGTGGACGCCGGCCTGGGCCAGTCCGCTCAGGATCCGTTGCGCCAGATCGTCGGTCGACACCGGGGGGCCCTTGAGCTCGGCGCGCCAGTTGATCGCCCGCGCGACCAGGTGGTCGCGGCCGTCGGGGCCCTCCTCCAGGCCGGTGCGCGCCACGAAACCGATCCGCATGGGAGTGCCCTGCCAGTCGGTGAGATCCCAAGTGCTGCAGATGGTTTGGTCGGGCTTGGCCTTGACGGCCATGGCAAGCACCTTGGTTTCGTTGGGGTTGAGCTCGCGCGACGGCAGGTCTTCGGCGAAGGCCCGGCCGAAGGTGACCTCCACCTCGGGATTCTTGCCGCTGTTGGTCAACGACTCCCGGGTGTCGGTGGCGACGCCCTGGGTCAGGTCCCACTTCAGCGGTCCCGGGGTCGGCCGCTCGGGCGGTTCGACATCGGCGGGCCCGGTCCACACGTGCACGCCGTGGATGAAGCCGTCCGACATCACCACCGGTTCGGTGCGAATGACGCGGTCGCGCTTGGGAGTGATGCTGGTCAGGCTCTGTCCGGTCTGTACGGTCTCGGCGATCGCCGTCCGCACCGCGGCCAGATAGGGGCTACGGCGCATGAACGTGGTGATGGGGACCAGGTTCTTCAGTTGACGTCCCTGCGCCACCACGGTGGGCTCGCCCCCCAGCGTCTCCACGAGCAACCAGTCGTGGGCCATGCGCCCGATTTTACGGCGGGGCGGCGGGTTCTCGGGACGTCGGGTCCGCCCGCCGTCTCGGTGCGGCTCCCGGGATGCGATATCGCGCTCTGCGGCAAAGCCTTCGGGCTTGTGGGTGCGCCGATGAGCTTGCCATGCCGCAGCGGGCTTGGTAGTTTGCTGCTGCGCCCGCGCATTCGGGCTGTGAACCGCTCATCGATGAGCGTTCGCTGGCCGGCGCGTAGCGCGCCCGCATTTCGTGAGCAGCAGGAAATGCTTTCGGCGCGGGCGGCACAGCGCGCATCCGTGGAATCGACCGTCGAGGGGTCGGTCGTCATCCGCGGGGTTGCTCAGGAACCGTCGAGCTCCGCGAGGACCAGCCGCAGCACGCGCACCGCGCCAGCCTTGTCGAGCGGGTCGTTGCCGTTGCCGCACTTGGGTGATTGCACGCACGACGGACACCCGCGTGGGCATTCACATGCCTCGATGGCGGCGGCGGTCGCGCCCAACCAGGTACTCACCCGGCGATAGCCGCGTTCGGCGAAACCGGCGCCGCCCGGATAGCCGTCGTACACGAAGACGCTGGGCAGCCCGGCCGGGTCCGGTCCCACGGCGGTGGACAAGCCGCCGATGTCGCCACGATCGCAGCTGGCCACCAGCGGCAGCAGGCCGATCGCGGCGTGCTCGGCGGCGTGCAGCGAACCCGGGATCCGAGGTGCGTCAATCCCCTTGCGCGCCAACGCCTCCTCCGTGATGGTGTACATCACCGCGGTGGTCGCCAGCGTGTGTTCGGGCATGTCCAACTCGATGAAGTCGATCACCTCCCCGGACAGCCGGCGGCGCAGATACCCCACCACCTGGTGGGTGACGGTCACCGGCACCAGGCCCAGGGTGACCGGTCCGAACTGCTTGCGCTCCCCGGTGCCGGTGACGGCGATGTCGGTGATCTCCCGCGCGAACGTCGCGTAACCGGGGTCCTCGGCGTGCACGAACGCGATCGCGTCCTCGAGGTCCAGCGAGTCGACGACGTAGCTTTCGCCCTGATGCAGGTAGACGGCGCCCGGGTGCACCGACGCCGGGGCCTGACCGACACCGGTGCTGCCCAGCAACCGCCCGGTGTCGGCCTCGACGATGACGATCTGGCCGCCCGCCGAGCCCCGGATGTCCACCGCCCCATGCGGTTCGAGGCCGGCCGCGGGAAAGTACTTGCCGTTGCGGCGACGCAGCAGCCCGTCGTCGACCAGGCCCTCGGCCACCTCGATGGCGCCGAAGTCACGCACCTCGGCCTCGTCGAGCGGCATTTCGGTTGCGGCGCAGAGCAATTGGGGTCCGAGGAGGTAAGGGTTGGCTGGGTCGATCACCACCCGTTCCACGGGCTTGCCCAGCAGCGCGGCCGGGTTGTGCACCAGAAACGTGTCCAGCGGGTCGTCGCGGGCGATCAGCACCACCAACGCCCCCTGCCCGCGGCGGCCCGCCCGGCCCGCCTGCTGCCAGAACGAGGCGACCGTCCCGGGGAACCCGGCGAGCACCACGGCGTCCAGCCCCGCGATGTCGACGCCCAGCTCCAGGGCATTCGTGGTGGCCAGGCCGCGCAGCCGGCCCTCGGCGAGGGCGCGCTCGAGCGCCGTCCGGTCCTCGGCGAGATAGCCGGCCCGATACGACGCCACCTTGCCGGAGAGATCCGGGGCGATCTCGTCCAGCCGGGCCTGGGTGCCCAGCGCGGTCAACTCCGCGGCGCGGCGCGACCGGACGAACGTCAGCGTTTGCGCCCCCTCGGCGACCAGGTCCGCCATCACCCGCGCCGCCTCCGCCCCGGCGGAGCGGCGCACCGGCGCGCCGTTTTCGCCGAGCAGATCCGCCCGCAGCGCCGGCTCCCACAGCGCCACCGTCCGGGCGCCCTGCGGCGATCCGTCCTCGGTGACCTCCTCGACCGGAAGCCCGATCAGCTCGGCGGCCGTCGCGCCCGGCGCGTCGGTCGTCGCGCTGGCGAAGATCACCGTGGGCGCCGAAGAGTAGCGCGCGCACAGCCGCAGCAACCGGCGCAGCACCATCGCCACGTTGGACCCGAAAACCCCGCGGTAGTAATGGCATTCGTCGACGATCACGAACCGAAGGCCCCGCAGCAGCACGGCCCAGCGGGCATGGTTGCGCAGGATCGACAGGTGGATCATGTCGGGATTGGAGAACAACCAGCGGGACCGCTCTCGCGCGAAGCGGCGGACTTCCGGGGGGCTGTCGCCGTCGTAGGCGGTGGGAGCCACGTCGTGGCAGCGCGGGATGGCGGCCGTCAACGCGTGCGCGGCGCGCAATTGGTCGTGGCCCAGCGCCTTGGTCGGGGACAGGTACAGCACGCGGGCGCGCGGGTCGGTGGCCAGCGCGTTGAGGATGGGCAGCTGATAGGCCAACGACTTGCCCGACGCGGTCCCGGTGCTCACCACCACGTGCCGGCCGGCGTGCGCCAGTTCCGCGGCCGCCGACTGGTGTGACCAGGGGGAACCGACGCCGCGGGCGGTGAAGGCGCGCACCACGTCGGGCTCGGCCCACGCCGGCCAACTGTGCGGCCTGCCGCTTCGCGGCGGCAGCTCGGCGACGTGGCGCAGCGGGTGCTCGTCGGGGGCGGTACCGGCGAGCGCGGCGGCGAGCAGCTCGCTGCCGAAACTCGCCAAGTTCACACCCTCCTTACACGGCTCCGGGGCGCAAGTCTGTCGCCGAAGCGACGAACATGGTTGACTATTTGCGGTCGCAGCTTCTGTGTTCGTGTCAAACTTTCGCAGGATCTATCGTTGCGGCCGCGGTTCCTGCGAGGTTAATCGGTCGGGTGAAGTTCCGGCGACTGAGCGAGGTATGGCGGTCGTACCAGGCCCGGGGCATCGAAAAGCGATGCCCCGCACCCAGAAGAAAAGGAAAGATCGAGAGATGCCACAGGGAACTGTGAAGTGGTTCAACGCGGAGAAGGGCTTCGGGTTCATTGCCCCCGAAGACGGCTCCGCTGACGTGTTTGTCCACTACACGGAGATCCAGGGTTCGGGCTTCCGCACCCTCGAAGAAAACCAGAAGGTCGAGTTCGAAATCGGCCACAGCCCTAAGGGCCCCCAGGCCACCGGAGTCCGCTCCGTCTAGGACGAGCCGACTCTCAACGGACCCCCCGTGCAGTCCCGCCCAGCGGGCCCGCCGGGGGGTTTTCGTATTGCGGCTAAGCTCGCGAAACCGTCGCCGCGCCGGTTGGTTCAAGACGCGGATGGTCGACCTGGCCTACTGTCGTTGGCGTGAGCCAGCTTTCCTTCTTCACAGCGGAGTCGGTGCCGCCCGCGGTCGCCGATCTGTCCGGGGTGCTGGCGGCTTCCGGCCAGATCGTGATGGTCGGCGGTCCCGAGGCGCAGGGCGCGCGGCTGTCCGTGGTGGTGGATCAGCCGTGGCGCGCCGAGGCGCTGGCCGAGATGATCCGCGAGGCGGGGCTGGAACCCGAGATCGGTCGCACCGACGAGGACACCCCGCTGGTGCGGACCGCGGTCACGGCGTCCTTGGTCGGTTTGGCCGCCGAATGGACGCGCGGCGCGGTGAAGACCGTGCCGCCGCGCTGGCTGCCCGGGCCCCGCGAATTACGGGCGTGGACACTGGCGGCCGGTCACCCCGAGGGCGACCATTACCTGTTGGGCCTGGATCCCCACGCGCCCGACACCCATTCCCCGCTGGCGTCGGCTTTGATGCGGGTCGGAATCGCCCCGACATTGATCGGCACCCGCGGAGGGCGCCCGGCGCTTCGGATCAGCGGCCGCCGCCGGCTATCGCGCCTGGTAGAGAACGTGGGCGACGCGCCGGACGGCGTTGACGCGACACCGGTCTGGCCGCGGGTATAACCGCGGAAAAACATTTGCGGTTGCGGCGGCCGGTTTGCGCAGTCGCGGCCAAGGGTGCGAAATTGTCAGGTGCCCGAAGGCGAAGGAACGCTGGCGTATCTGAATTTCCCCGGAATTTCTGACGCCGGCCTGTCATTCTTCTGCGGGGCGGCCCCGCAGGGGGGCCCAGACCAAGGATGGAGCGTAAGCGTAGTTGGCCGACCCGAATCTCACGGACCGCGAAAGCGGCCGGACTGGGAGCCGTAGGCGACTCGTCATCGTCGAGTCGCCGACCAAGGCGCGCAAACTGGCCGGCTACCTGGGCTCCAACTACATCGTCGAATCCTCCCGCGGCCACATCCGCGACCTGCCCCGCGCCGCCGCCGACGTGCCGGCGAAATACAAGTCCGAGCCCTGGGCCCGGCTGGGCGTCAACGTCGACCATGACTTCGAGCCGCTCTACATCATCAGCCCGGAGAAGAAGAGCACGGTCAGCGAACTGAAGGGCCTGCTGAAGGGCGTCGACGAGCTCTATCTCGCCACGGATGGCGACCGCGAGGGCGAAGCCATCGCCTGGCACCTGCTGGAAACCCTGAAGCCGAACATCCCGGTCAAGCGGATGGTGTTCCACGAGATCACCGAGCCGGCCATCCTCGAGGCTGCCGAAAACCCCCGTGACCTGGACATCGACCTGGTCGACGCGCAGGAGACCCGCCGCATCCTGGATCGGCTGTACGGCTACGAGGTCAGCCCGGTGCTGTGGAAGAAGGTCGCGCCCAAGCTGTCCGCGGGCCGGGTCCAGTCGGTGGCCACGCGCATCATCGTGCAGCGGGAACGCGACCGCATGGCGTTCCGCAGCGCCTCCTACTGGGACATCCTGGCCCGGCTGGACGCCAGCGTGTCCGACGCAGCGGCCTCCCCGCCCACGTTCACCGCCCGGCTCTCCGGTGTCGACGGCCTGCGCGTGGCGACGGGCCGCGACTTCGACTCGCTGGGCCAGCTGCGCAAGGCCGACGAGGTCATCGTCCTGGACGAGGCCCAGGCCACGGAGCTGGCCACCGGCCTGCGCGGGGCCCAGCTGGCCGTCGCCTCGGTGGAGGAGAAGCCCTACACCCGCCGGCCCTACGCCCCGTTCATGACGTCGACGCTGCAGCAGGAGGCCGGCCGCAAGCTGCGGTTCTCCTCGGAGCGCACCATGAGCATCGCGCAGCGGCTCTACGAGAACGGCTACATCACCTATATGCGCACCGACTCGACGACGCTGTCGCAGTCGGCCATCAACGCCGCCCGCACGCAGGCGCGTCAGCTCTACGGCGAGGAATATGTCTCGCCGTCGCCGCGCCAGTACACCCGCAAGGTGAAGAACGCGCAGGAGGCGCACGAGGCCATCCGGCCCGCCGGTGAGACGTTCGCCACTCCCGACGCGGTGCGCCGCGAGCTCGACGGCGACGAGTTCCGGCTCTACGAGCTGATCTGGCAGCGCACGGTGGCCTCGCAGATGGCCGACGCGCGCGGCACGACGCTGAGCCTGCGGATCGGCGGCCAGTCGGGCGGGCGCGATGTCGTGTTCTCGGCCAGCGGCCGCACCATCACCTTTGCCGGCTTCTTGAAGGCCTACGTGGAAACGGTCGACGAATTGGCGGGCGGCGAGGCCGACGACGCCGAGAGCCGGCTGCCGCAGCTGACGCAGGGCCAGCGGCTGGACGCGATCGAGCTCACGCCCGACGGCCACGCCACCAACCCGCCGGCGCGCTACACCGAGGCGTCGCTGGTCAAGGCGCTCGAGGAGCTGGGCATCGGCCGCCCGTCGACGTACTCGTCGATCATCAAGACCATCCAGGACCGCGGCTACGTGCACAAGAAGGGCAGCGCGCTGGTGCCGTCCTGGGTCGCGTTCGCCGTAACCGGTTTGCTGGAGCAGCATTTCGGCCGGCTGGTCGATTACGACTTCACCGCCGCGATGGAAGACGAGCTCGACGCGATCGCGTCGGGGCAGGAGCGGCGCACCGACTGGCTCAACCGCTTCTACTTCGGCGGCGAACACGGCGTGGCCGATTCGGTGGCCCGCTCCGGCGGCCTGAAGAAGCTCGTCGGCGTCAACCTCGAAGGCATCGACGCCCGAGAAGTCAACTCCATCAAGCTGTTTGACGACGATCAGGGTCGTCCCGTGTACGTCCGGGTGGGCAAGAACGGGCCTTACCTGGAACGCATGGTCGCGGGCGACCCCGATGAACCCAGCGGCGAGCTTAAACCTCAGCGCGCCAACCTCAACGACTCGCTGACGCCCGACGAGCTGACGCTGGAGGTGGCCGAGCAGCTGTTCGCCACGCCGCAAGAGGGGCGCACGTTGGGGGTCGACCCGGAAACCGGGCACGAGATCGTCGCCAAGGACGGCCGGTACGGGCCGTACGTGACCGAGATCCTGCCCGAACCCCCCGGCGAGGACGACGGCGGCGCCCCGGCGAAGAAGGGCAAGAAACCGACCGGCCCCAAGCCGCGCACCGGGTCGCTGCTGCGCAGCATGGACCTGCAAACGGTCACCCTCGACGACGCGCTGAAGCTGCTGTCGCTGCCCCGGGTGGTCGGTGTGGACCCGCAGACCGGCGAGGAGATCACCGCGCAGAACGGTCGCTACGGCCCATACCTGAAGCGCGGCACCGACTCTCGCTCGCTGTCCACCGAGGACCAGATCTTCGAGATCACCCTGGACGAGGCGCTGAAGATCTACGCCGAGCCCAAACGCCGCGGCAGGCAGGCCGCGGCCGCGCCGCCGTTGCGCGAGCTGGGCGCCGACCCGGCGACCGGCAAGCCGATGGTGATCAAGGACGGCCGATTCGGGCCCTACGTCACCGACGGCGAGACCAACGCGAGTTTGCGCAAGGGCGACGACGTCCTGTCGATCACCGACGAACGCGCCGCCGAACTGCTGGCCGACCGTCGGGCGCGTGGCCCGGTGAAGCGTCCGGCGAAGAAGTCCGCCCGCAAGAAGGCCCCGGCGAAGAAGGCCGCCAAGCGCAACTAGCCCGGCTAGAAGCCCGGGCCGATCGCCTCGCTGGGCACCTCCTCGGGCGCCCGGACGGGCTGGGGTTGCTGGGGCTCCGGGGATCCGGCCAGATGCACGGGCCGGGCCAGCTGGGTGGGGGCGGTGCGCCCGCGCAGTTCGACGACCTCGCCGACATCCCAGCACAGGGCCTCGGCGTCCAGCGCGCCGCTGACCGCGATCGCCGACGCCAGCACGTGGCCGGGCTCGAGTTTGGCCAGCTCGGTCAGCCGGGCGGCCTCGTTGACCGGGTCGCCGATGACCGTGTACTCGAAGCGGGCCTGCGCGCCGATGTGCCCGGCGATCGCCCTGCCCGCCGACACCCCGATCCCGAACTCCGCCGAGCCGATCACCGGGAGCAGCTCGTCGTGCAGCTCGCGGGCCGCGGCGAGCGCGCCGCCCGAAGCGTCGGGGTGTTCGATCGGCGCGCCGAAGATGGCCAGCGCCGCGTCGCCCTGGAACTTGTTCACGAAACCGCCGTGCCGGCCCACGGTTTCGACGACCACCCGGAAGAACTCGTTGAGCAGGTGGACCACCTCGGCGGGCGGTCGCGTCGACGCGAGCTTGGTGGAGCCGACCAGGTCGACGAACAGGACCGCGACGTGGCGCTCCTGACCACCCAGCTCGGTGCCGCGCTCCAGCGCCCGGCGGGCCACGTCCTCACCCACGTAGCGGCCGAACAGGTCGCGCAGCCGCTGCCGCTCGGACAGGTCACGCACCATGTCGTTGAAGCCCGCCTGCAGCAGGCCCAGCTCGCTGGCGTCGTAGATCTGCATGTGGGCGTTGTAGTTTCCGCGCTGCACCTCCGACAGCGCCCAGCGCAGCTGGCGCAGCGGGTCGGCGATCGACATGGCCACCAGCAGGGTGCTGACGAAGCCGATGCCCAGCGCCGCCAGCGCCAGCAACAGGATGGGGGTGAACAGCTTCTCCGGGGTGGCGTGCAGCAGGGACGCCTTGTCCGCCATCACGGCCAGCACGATCGCCAGCACCGGCACGGCGGTGGACAGCATCCACGTCAGGATCTGGCGCAGGATGACGCCGGGGGCCTGGACGTTCTCGGGCACGCCGCTGCGCAGAGCCGCCACGGCCACCGGCCGCAGCACCCGTTCGGACTGCAGGTAGCCGATGATGGCGGTCGCCGCGGCGCCGAGCCCGGTGGCGACGGCCACGACCGGCGCGGCGAACCGGGCCACCGACCAGCTGGCGATGATGAACACCACGCCGCCGATGCACCAGGCCACCATGCTGATCAGCGTGCGGTAGAACGGCATCCGCAGGGCGCGGCTGCGGGCCAGCTCGGTGGCGGCCGGGTCCGCCTCGGCGAGCAGGTTGTCGCGGCGCTGCCAGCGGAAAACCGGCATCAGCAGCTTCAGGTTGACCATCCAGCCGGCCAGGAACAGCACCACCAGGGCGATCGCGAACACCGCCAGGTTGAGCACGGGCAGGTCCTGCAGCTGGATGCGGTCCTCGGGGGGCAGCGCGTAGCGCAGGAAGCCGAGCACGAAGAGGGCGCCGATGATGTCGGCCTGCAGCATGCTCAGCGAGAACAGCGGCCACGGGGTGCGCACTACCCACCGGACGAATCCGCTGATCCGCCCGGGCAGTGCTGCCGGTGTTGCCACGATCCCACCGTATCGGTCGGCAGTGACTCTTCGGAAACTTCCAACCATCCCACCGCGGCGCCCGACCGGCCGAAAAGGGGGGAAATGTAACGGGATTGTCGCGATACGGTGGCCGATCGGTATCTGTCGGCGGGGGTGGCTAATGTTGCCTGTGATGTCCGGGGTGTTTACGCGGCTGGTAGGCCAGGACGTGGTGACGGCCGAGCTGCTCGCGGCCGCCAGGGCGGCCCGCGGTGACTTGGTTCACAGCGATGCAGGCGCCGGGACTATGACACATGCGTGGCTGATCACGGGTCCTCCGGGGTCGGGCCGCTCGGTCGCGGCGCTGTGCTTCGCGGCCGCGCTGCAGTGCACCTCCGACGGGGAACCCGGGTGCGGGCAATGTCGGGCGTGCACCACGACGATGGCCGGCACCCACGCCGACGTGCGCCGGGTCGTGCCCGAGGGGCTGTCCATCGGTGTCGACGAGATGCGCGGCATCGTGCAGATCGCGTCGCGGCGCCCGGCCACCGGGCACCGCCAGATCGTGGTGATCGAGGACGCCGACCGGCTGACCGAGGGCGCGGCCAACGCGCTGCTCAAGGTCGTCGAGGAGCCGCCGCCGTCGACGGTGTTCCTGCTGTGCGCGCCGTCGGTGGACCCCGAGGACATCGCCATCACGCTGCGTTCCCGCTGCCGGCACGTCGCGCTGGTCACCCCGCCGACCGAGGCGATCGCGCGCGTGCTGATCGACAGCGACGGCCTGACCCCCGAGACCGCGAACTGGGCGGCATCGGTCAGCGGCGGCCACGTGGGCCGGGCGCGGCGGCTGGCGACCGACGCCGAGGCGCGGGCGCGCCGCGAGCGGGCGCTGGCCCTGGTCCGCGACGCCGCGACGCCGTCGCGGGCCTATGCCGCCGCTGAGGAGCTGGTGGCCGCGGCCGAAACCGAGGCGGTGGTGCTCACCGCGGACCGCGCCGAGGCCGAGACCGAGGAGCTGCGGACGGCCCTGGGCGCCGGCGGCACCGGCAAGGGCACCGCCGGGGCGCTGCGGGGTGCCACCGGCGCGATGAAAGACCTCGAACGGCGCCAGAAGTCGCGCCAGACCCGGGCATCGCGCGACGCCCTGGACCGGGCGCTGATCGACCTGGCGACCTATTTCCGTGATGCGCTCATGGTCTCCGCGGGGGCGGGGTCGGTGCGGCCCAACCACCCGGACATGGCCGAGCGGGTGTCGGCGCTGGCCGTGCACGCGTCGCCGCAGCGGCTGCTGCGCTGCATCGAGGCGGTGCTTCAGTGCCGCGAGGCGCTGGCGATCAACGTCAAGCCCAAGTTCGCCGTCGACGCCATGGTGGCCACCTTCGGCCAGGAGCTGCGGGATTGATTTCGCCGTGTCCCGGCCGCTGCCGTAGACTCGTGCCGCCGTGCCGCCTTAGCTCAGTCGGTAGAGCGATTCACTCGTAATGAATAGGTCAGGAGTTCGATTCTCCTAGGCGGCTCCACAGTTTCACCCGGTGCGCCGGTCGGCCGTTTCCCGTTCCGCCGGCCCGGGTAGGCACACGCAAAGATCCCGCCCGGACGGAGAACCGCGTGACCACCGCCGAACAGCCGCCACCAGAAGGCGACCAACAACCCCCGCAAGCCACCGACGGCGACGACGACAATTCGACCGAAGAACGCGAAGACGGCTAGGCCGGCGCCAGGAAGCCCACCGGACCCGACGCGATGCACAACGCCAGCGCGGTGGTGTTGGCCCGCACGGTGATCGCGTCGCCGGCGCCGGGTAACCGGGCGAAGACGCGGTTGAGCCCGGGATGCACGGGGACCTTGACGTCGGGCCCCTGCGTCAGCGACAGCGTCATCGTGCCGTCGCTGTTGGCCAGGTAGTTGATTTCAACGGTCCAGTCGGCGGGCAATAGCGGCCCGTCGAGCACCAACCGCGCCGGCTTGTCCGGTTGCGCGAAGTACCCGCATTGCGGCATGGGTCCCGGCGCGATGGTCCGCACCCAGGTCACCCGCGCCTTGATTAGCCGACCCGCGCTGTCCAGCATGCGCAATTGCGTTGTGGCCGGGGCAAATTCGGGCCTGTCCCGCAGCAGGGCGAACATGTGGCTGGCCAGGTTCTCGGGTGCCGCCACCCGCTGCAGCACCATCGGGTCGACCTCCTGATCCAGCAGCGGCGCCGTGGAGGCCGCGTTCGCCGCGGCCAAACCCGCCCGCGCGTTCTGCAGATAGGGCTGGGCCGGATTGTCCCGCCAGCTCGTCAAGAACGTGGCCGTCGAATAGAGGCTGCTGGCCACGAACAACACCGCCAAAGCCAGTGTCACCACGGCACGTTTGGGTGAGGCGTCCAGCCAGCGCGGCCCGGCGGGCCGGTTCGGCGCACAGAACGCCACCGCGGCCAGCAGCGCCAGCACGAAGACGAGATCCGGGAAATAGCGCAGGGTTTGGGCCAGCTCCAGCGCGGTCTGCTTCGACGAGCGCATCAAATAGATCGGCACCTGGCAGGCGACGGCATAGCCGGCCGCGGTCAGCCACACCGGCGCGATGCGCCGCTTGCGCACCAGGGAGACCGCCAGGGCGCCGGCCAGCACCAGCCAGCCCAGCGCCATCACCGCCGGCGGCGGGGTGGCCCACGGCGAGGCCGGCGCCCACCGGTCCCAGTGCCATGGACCCCCGGCCAGCCCCGGGACGATGCCGTGCGTGACCGACCGCGCCAGCAGGTCCGCCGTCATCGCCAGGTCGGTGCTCCACCGTCGCTGGTTCACCACGGCCACATACAGCGCGATCCAGCCCGCCGTCACCGTCAGGGCCGGGATCCACAGCCGCAGCCCGGCCCGCCACACCGTCCGCAGCGCCGCCCGATCACCCTGGACGTGGCGCAGCAGCGCGGCCACCGCGAACGCGACGAACGGGATCACCGCGGCCTTTTCGAAGAACAGCAGCCCGCCGAAATAGACCACCGTCCCGGTCAGCGCGTAACGCCGGTCGCCGGTGCGCACCAGCTGGACGGCGTCGCCGCACACCCAGGCCAGCGCGGCCAGCATCGGCAGCGAGTTCAGCGCCGCGGCCCACCAGGCGAAGCCCGGCACGGCCAGCGGCGTGAACATCGCGAACGTCAGCGGGATCAACAGCACCGGCCGCCAGCCGAGGATGACGTGCAACGCCCGCAGCAGCGCCAGCGAGGCCAGCAGCTGCAGCACCACCAGGCTGATTGCGGGGACCGTCCAATTCAGCGGGGCCAGCCGGATGATGGCCCCACCGACCAGAAACGCACCCGGCATGACGTGACCGTCGTGGTCGTCGAACAGGTACGCCGGCGACAGCAGGTTGTGGGTGCCGGCCTTGCCGATCAGGATCAGGTCGTCCCAATAGAAGTAGCCCCCGAACGCCAGCGCCGCGCGTATTCCCAGCGCAATGGCGATCAGCGCCACGGCCAAACCCACTATGTATGGTGGGCCGGTGCGCGCACTGGTCACCGGGGCAGCCGGATTCATCGGGTCGACGCTAGTCGACCGCCTGTTGGCCGACGGCCACGCGGTGGTGGGGCTGGACAACTTCGCCAGCGGCCGCGCGAGCAACCTCGAGCACCTGGCCGACAACCCGGCGCTCGTCTTCGTCGAGGCGGACATCGTCACCGCCGACCTGCAGGCCATCCTCGACGAGCACCGGCCCGAGGTGGTGTTCCACCTGGCGGCCCAGATCGACGTGCGGCACTCGGTGGCCGACCCGCAATTCGACGCCTCGGTCAACGTCATCGGCACCGTGCGCCTGGCCGAGGCGGCGCGGCTGGCGGGGGTGCGCAAGATCGTGCACACCTCGTCCGGCGGCTCCATCTACGGCACCCCGCCCGAATATCCGACGCCCGAGACCGTGCCGACCGACCCGGCGTCGCCGTATGCCGCGGGGAAGGTGGCCGGGGAGATCTACCTGAACACCTTCCGCCACCTGTACGGCCTGGACTGCTCGCACATCGCGCCGGCCAACGTCTACGGCCCCCGCCAGGACCCGCACGGCGAGGCCGGCGTGGTGGCGATCTTCGCCCAGGCGCTGCTGTCGGGCAAGCCCACCCGGGTGTTCGGCGACGGCGGCAACACCCGCGACTACGTGTTCGTCGACGACGTGGTGGACGCCTTCGTCAAGGCCGCGGGGGAGGCGGGCGGTGGGCAGCGCTTCAACATCGGCACCGGCATCGAAACCTCGGACCGGCAGCTGCATTCGGCGGTGGCGGCGGCCGTCGGCGGGCCCGACGATCCGGAGTTCGCGCCGCCGCGGCTCGGCGACCTGAGGCGGTCCTGCCTCGACATCGGTTTGGCGGAGCGGGTTTTGGGGTGGCGGCCGCGGGTCGGGCTCGACGACGGCGTGCGCCGCACGGTCGAGTACTTCCGTCAGGGCCACACGGCTTGATGCCGAGCTGTGCCACGGCTCGAGTGTGCGTCTAGGGCTTCGAGTGCGTCTAGGGCGGGGAATTCGCAGAAATTCCGCCGTGGGTACACCCGCAATGCCGTCAGCGCACACTCAACCGCGGCGCGCGGCCACACGGGGCTAGACGTTCGACGCAGAGTGCGGAGCGTCGGGCTCCTCGGCGCCCTCGAGCGCGACCGCCCGGGCCAGCCGCGCGTAGCGCAGCTCCAGGTCCTTGAACCGCATGTAGGTGCTCATGGTGGTGAAGCAGAACGCCATGATCAGCGCGTAGAGCATCAGGTCGGTGCCGCGGCGCACCCCGAACCAGTGCGCCACGATCGTGGTGTCGTCGGGCCGGACCACGGCATAGATGCCGGCCAGCACGAAGACGACGTAGCCGACCTTGACCCAGGCCCGCGAGCGCGCGTTCCGCCGCGACCGCAGCAGGTAGACCAGCAGCGCGACGATCGAGCCGATCAGCAGCACCTGGATCCAGTTCATCGTGAAGCCCTCCCTCGCAGGAACCCGTCGAAGATGATGTTGACGCCGTTGAGCAGCGGCTGCCCCTTCGACTTCGAGTAATCGGTGTAGAGCACCTCGACCGGTTGTTCGACGATGCGCCAATGGTTTTCGGCGACCAGCATGATGAACTCGTTGGCGTGGCTCATGCCGCTCATGGTGATGTCCAGCCCGTCGGCGACCTTCTTGTTGAACACCCGCAGCCCATTGTTGGTGTCGGTCAAGCCAAGTCGGCGACCGCGGCGGCTCAGCCGTGCGGCGGTCTGCAGCACCACCCGCTTCACGAACGGCGGTCGGGTCCCGCCGTGCCCGCCGAACCGCGTGCCGATGACGACGTCGACGTCCTCCGCGCACAGCCGGTCGATCATCGCGGCCAGATCCTTGACCCGGTGCTGCCCGTCCCCGTCGAACGTGGCGAACACCTGCGCCCCAGGCTGTTTGCGCGCGTACTCGACGCCGGTCTGGATGGCCGCCCCCTGTCCCAGATTGATCGGGTGGCGCACCAGGTGCGCGCCTGCCCGCCGGGCGATCTCGCCGGTGTCGTCGGCGCTGCCGTCGTCCACGCAGACGACGTTGTCGAACACGGAGCGCACGTCGGCGACCACCTCGCCGATGACGGCGGCTTCGTTGAAGGCGGGGATGACGATCCAGGCGCCCGAGTATTTGGGTTCAGTAACCATCTAGCCCATAAGGTTAGCCAGGATCAGCCGGCTGAGCGCCCGGCGCGCGCCAGCGCCGCCAGATGAACGCCGATTCCGACCACGGGCCCGCACAACAGGGCCACCACGGTGCGGGCCGGCAGGGGCAGCGGTAGCAGCAGCAGCAATCCCGACGCCACCGTGGCGCCGACCCAGCCCAGCGAGTAAGCCCGGTGCAGCGCGGCCGCGACGGCCCCGGCGCCGGTGAGCGTCAGCATGGCGATCGCCACCGCCGCCCCGGTGAGCCAGGCCAACAGCGCACCGCTGGCGTGGTACTGCGGCCCGAACGCGGCCCGCAGCAACCAGGGGCCCACCAGCCCGGCCGCCAGCACCCCGACCGCGCCGACGCCGGCGACGATCGCGGCCGGGGCGACCAGGGCGCGAATCCGGTCGCCGCGTGCGTCGACGAAATGCGCGATCAGGTTGCCCTGCATGGCCGTAAGCGGCACCAGCAGCGGCGCCCGCGTCAACGTCACGGCCAGGATGATCACCCCGCCCTCGGCCCCCAGCTCGTTGCTGGTCAGCTTCAGCAGCACCGGAAACCCCATCACCAGGATCGCGCTGGCGCCGGCGGCGGTGATCGAATGGGCGGCTCCCCGCAGGAAGGTCTGGACGCCGCCGGGCGTCAGCGCCTGGGCGGCGGCCCGGGCCGACGGGGAGACAGCCAGCACCATCACCCACGCGACCGCGCCCGCGACCGTGGCCCACAGGTAGCCGACCAGCCGCCAGCCGAGCAGGACGGTGGCCGCGGCGCCCGCCCCCCGGATGACGGCGTCGGTCGCCATCAGCGCCCCATAGCCTGTCCACCGGTCGGCGCCGGCCAGCATGCCCAACAGGGTGGCGTGCACGCAGAACCCGGCCAGCCCGACGCTGAGCAGCGCCACCGACAGCCAGCGTTGCTCGACGAACACCCGCCCGCTCCACAGCGGGGAGCTGCCCGCGATGACGACGGCCGCGGCCACGCCGACCAGCATGGCGACCCGCAGCGGGTGGGTTCGCGGTTCGTGTCCGGTCGGCGCCGCCGAGTACCGGGCCGACCGGACCTCGCGGGTGGTCTCCTGCAGCAGCCCGAAGGCGGCGCCGGTGACCAGGCCGAACGCCCCCCAGAACACCCCGAACACCGAAAAGCCGCCCGGGGCCAGGTCACGGGCGGCCAGATAGATCACCGCGTAGCCGCACAGCGCGGTCAGCGCCGTCGCGGTGGCCGCCCGGGCGACGCTGCCGCGCGTGATCGGACCGGCGCCGGTCGACGCTGGGGTACCGCCGACTTCGGGCATCGCCACAATTTGAAAATAGTAGGTGCCCGTGGGCGCTGGTCGGCGGCGGCGAGCGGCGTTCGCTATCGTGGGCGGCTGTCGGAAAGGACCTTGGCCGCCTTGCGCATATTCGGGATCTCGCTGTTGGTCTCCGTGGCGGCCCTCGCGGTCGGATACGCCCACGGCGGCCTCAAAGACCTCTTCCTGCTTCTGGTGCTGGCCACCCTCGAGGTGTCGCTGTCGTTCGACAACGCCATCATCAACGCCGCGATCCTCAAGCAGATGAGCCCGTTCTGGCGGCAGATGTTCTTGACCGTCGGGATTCTGATCGCGGTGTTCGGCATGCGGCTGCTCTTCCCGCTGGTGATCGTGTGGGTGACCGCGGGCCTCGATCCGGTCCGCGCGATGCAGTTGGCGCTGAACCCCCCGCCCCACGGCGCGCTGGAATTCCCGGACGGCTCGCCCAGCTACGAAAAACTGATCACCGCCGCGCATCCGCAGATCGCGGCGTTCGGCGGCACGTTCCTGCTGATGCTGTTCTTGGATTTCGTCTTCCACGACCGAGACATCAAGTGGCTCAAGTGGATCGAGATCCCGTTCGCCCGCATCGGGCGGCTGGGCCAGGTGCCGGTGGCGGTCACCGGCGTCGCGCTGATCCTCGTCGGCACGCGGCTGACCCACTCCGGTGGCGAGCGCGCGACCGTGCTCACCGCCGGATTGCTCGGCCTGGTGACGTACCTGGTGGTCAACGGTCTGAGCCGGGCCTTTCGGCCCCCGGACATCGACGCGGTGTCCGCCGGCACGGCGGGCGGCAAGGCCGGCCTGAGCCTGTTCCTCTACCTCGAGGTGCTCGACGCCGCCTTCTCGTTCGACGGGGTCACCGGCGCCTTCGCGATCACCTCGGACCCCGTCGTCATCGCCCTGGGTCTCGGGCTGATCGGGTCGATGTTCGTGCGGTCCATCACGATCTTCCTGGTGAGGCAGGATGCGCTGGACCGGTACGTGTACCTAGAACACGGCGCGCACTGGGCGATCGGTGTGCTGGCGGTGATCATGCTGCTGTCGATCGACCCGGGCTTAGAGGTCCCCGACGCCGTCACCGCCTCCGTGGGCGTGGTGTTCATCGGGGCGGCGCTGGGCTGGAGCGTGCTGCGCAACCGGCGCCAGGCCAGGGCCGCCGCGTCGCCGGCCGGCTAGGCCTCGATCTGGCCCGCGATGCGCCGTTCGATGCTGACCCGCGCGGGCGCCGGCAGCGCGATCAGGCCGTCCAATTCCTTGCTCGCCCGCGCGTAGGCATTCTGGCGTTCCTCGCGGGTGGCGGCGTCGTCCTGCGCCAGGTGTAGCAGGCTCCGGGCCCGCGCCATCCGTTGTTGCTCGTCCGCCGAGAAGTCGCTACGGCGCCGGCGGATCGCCTCGGCCTCGGCGATCTCGAACGCGCTGACGTATTCGTGAACGGCGTCGCGGTATTCGGCCAAGGCGTCCCGGTCGCCGAGCAGGCTCTCGGGCGGTTCCGGCCGCAGCAGGTCCGCGTGCCGCTTGGCCTTGTGAAACGCGACGGTCAGCGGGGCTCGCATGTCGGTCATCATCGGAAAGTCGAGCAGTCGCGCGATGTCGACTTCGTATTCGAGCCACCGCCCGTCGGTGCCGTCATGCGCCGCAACGAGTTTGGCGAGCTCTCGTCGGTCGCTCTCGTGGTTGGTCCGCGCCCGGCCGGAGGCCTCGGCCACCGCGATCTTGGCTTGCTGCTTCAACCGATACCGTTCGAGCCGCCGCTCGGCCCGGCGCTCGTTGGCGGCGGCAATGGCGCGAAGGCCCCCGCCGATCGCGCCGCCCAGCGGAAAAACCAGCCACCAGAAGTTGGCGGCGAAATGCCACACCGGGGTCACCTCGCCAGGATGCCACCGGAAATCGGCGTGCGGTTACGCCGTGAGCGTCACCGCACCTCAGCGGGCGTCAGTGCCCTTCTTTCTTGAACCGCTCGATCGAGCGGTGCACCTCGGCCTCGGCCTCCTCGCGGCCTACCCAGTCGGCGGCCTTCACGAACTTGCCCGGCTCCAAGTCCTTGTAGTGCACGAAGAAGTGCTTGATCACGTCCAGCTCGAACTCCGGAACGTCGCCGATGTCCTTGACCTGGTCCCAGCGGTGGTCGCCGGCGGGCACGCACAGCACCTTGTCGTCGCCGCCTTTTTCGTCGGTCATCCGGAACATGCCCACCGGACGCGCCTCGACGATGACTCCGGGAAAGACCGACTGCGGCAGCAGAACCATCGCGTCCAGCGGGTCGCCGTCTTCGCCGAGGGTGTCCTCGATGAAGCCGTAGTCGGTCGGGTAGCCCATCGAGGTGTACAGGTAGCGGTCCAGACGCACCCGTCCGGTCTCGTGGTCGATCTCGTACTTGTTCCGCTGGCCTTTCAGGATCTCGATGGTCACGTCGAATTGCACTGTGCGCTCCTTAGATCTGGGCGTTTCGCGGTGGTCCCGTCGCGTCGGGGATCACCCTAGTCGAGCCCAGTGCGCCGGATTCGGCAGAATGGGTCGGAGACAGTCAGGAGAGCGATGGGTCCCACTCGCTGGCAAAAATCCACCCAGGTGTTCGTTGGGTTGGCGGTGCTGGCGTTCGTAGCCGCCGTGGTGGCGGCGGCGACGTTTTTCACCTCGGCGGGCCACGGCGGCAACAGCTCGCACGCGCCGATACCGCCTCCGCACGCGCCCGCGGTCAAGCCGGGAATGATCCCGGTCAGCGACTCCGCGGAGACTCCCAACCCCGCCGGGGTGGCGGCCGTGCTGTCGGCCGTGGCGGCCGATCCGAACCTGGGCAGGTTGGGCGGCCGGGTCACGGACGCCATGACGGGCAAAGAGCTTTGGCAGGTGGCGGACGACATGCCGTTCGTGCCGGCCTCGACCAACAAGGTGCTCACGGCGGCCGCGGCCCTGCTGACCCTGGACCATCAGGCCCGGATCAGCACGCGAGTGGTGGCCGGCAGCCAGAACGCCCAGGGGCCCGTGGTGCTGGTCGGTGCGGGTGACCCGGTGCTATCGGCCGCGCCGCCCGGTGTGGACACCTGGTACCGCGGGTCGGCCCGCATCAGCGACCTCGTCGAGCAGGTCCGCCGCAGCGGCGTGACCCCGACCGCCGTGCAGGTCGACACCTCGGCGTTCAGCGGGCCGACGATGGCCCAGGGCTGGGATGCGGCCGACGTCGACAACGGCGACATCGCGCCGATCGAGTCGGTGATGATCGACGCCGGGCGCATCCAGCCGACCACCGTCAACTCCCGGCGGTCCCGCACCCCGGCGCTGGATGCCGGCCGCGAGCTGGCCAAGGCGCTCGGCCTGGATCCCGCCGCGGTGACGATCGCGACCGCGCCGTCGGGCGCGCGGCAGCTGGCCGTCGTGCAGTCGGCGCCGCTGGTCCAGCGGTTGTCGGAGATGATGGACCACTCCGACAACGTGATGGCCGAATGCATCGCCCGCGAGGTGGCGGCCGCCATCAACCGGCCGCGCAGCTTCGCCGGTGCGGCCGACGCGGTGACCAACCGGTTGAGCACCGCGCACGTCGACACCGGCGGCGCCACGCTGATGGATTCCAGCGGGCTCTCGGTGGACGACCGGTTGACCGCCAAGACGCTCGACGGTGTGCTGCAGGCCGCCGCCGGACCCGACCAGCCGACGCTGCGGGCGCTGCTGGACCTGCTGCCGATCGCGGCCGGCAGCGGGACGCTGGCCGACCGTTTCACCGACGCGGCCTCCAACCAGGGGCCGGCCGGCTGGTTGCGCGCCAAGACCGGATCGCTGACCGCCGTCAACGCCCTGGCCGGGGTGCTGACCGACCGCAGCGGACGGGTCCTCACATTCGCCTTCATCTCCAACGCCGCGGGGCCGAACGGCCGCAACGTGATGGACGCGCTGGCCACCAAGCTGTGGTCCTGCGGGTGCGCATGAGCCCGCCCTCGGAGCTGACGCTCGGTACCGCGGTCGACTGGGGATTCGCCGCCACCGTCGGACAACGGCTGGCCCGCCCGGGTCCGGCGGCGAGCGATTACACGCGGCGCCAGGTGATCGACGAGCTCAGCCGCTCGGCCGCCAAGGCCGAACCGCCGGTGCGCGAGGTCACCGGCCTGGTCGCCGAGGGCGCCGTGCCGCCGGCCCGCATCGTCGACCGGCCGGAATGGATCGGCGCGGCGGCCGAGTCGATGCGCGTGATGATGAAGGGGGCCGAGAAACCGCGGGGTTTCTTCACCGGCCGCGTCACCGGCGCGCAGACGGGCGCCGTGCTGGCGTTCGTGTCGTCGGGCATCCTCGGCCAGTACGACCCGTTCGCGAGGGGCCTGGACGCCACCAACGAGGGAAGCCTGCTGCTGGTGTACCCGAACGTGATCGCCGTCGAGCGGCAGCTGCGGGTCGAACCCTCCGATTTCCGGCTGTGGGTCTGCCTGCACGAGGTGACCCACCGGGTGCAGTTCACCGCCAACCGGTGGCTGTCCGACTACATGTCCGAGTCCCTGGCCCTGCTGACGCGGGACGCCGGCGAAGACATCGCGCAGGTGGCGAGCCGGCTCGCGGAGTACGTCCGCAACCGCGGCGACGGATCGGCGGACGGCAACTCGTCGGGCATTGTCGGCTTGGTGCGCGCGGTGCAGTCCGAGCCGCAGCGTCAGGCCCTCGATCGGCTGCTGGTGCTTGGCACGCTGCTGGAGGGCCACGCCGACCACGTGATGGACGCCGTCGGGCCGATGGTGGTGCCGTCGGTGACCACCATCCGCCGTCGATTCGACGAGCGCCGCAACCGCAAACAGCCGCCGCTGCAACGGCTGCTGCGCGCGCTGCTGGGCCTCGACGCCAAACTCAGTCAGTACACCCGGGGCAAGGCGTTCGTCGACCATGTGGTGGGACGGGTCGGGATGGAGCGGTTCAACACCATCTGGACCGGACCCGAGACGCTGCCCCTGCCCGACGAGATCGAAGAACCTCAGCGATGGATCGACAGGGTGCTGTAGGGCAGCTGCGCGCGGCTGTCGAGGCGTTCGTCGAGACCCACGTCGCCACCGTCGAGCGATGGTGCGTGGCGCTGTCGGGCGGACCCGATTCCCTCGCGCTCACCGCGGTGGCGGCGCAGCTGCGGCCGACCACCGCGGTGATCGTCGATCACGGCCTGCAACCCGAGTCGGCCGCGATCGCCGAAACCGCCCGCGAGCAAGCCGTCGCGTTGGGATGCGTTGCCGCACAAGTGGTTCGCGTGCACGTGGGTAACGAGGGCGGCCCCGAGGCGGCCGCCCGCGCCGCCCGTTATGCCGCCTTGAGCGCCTACCACGACGGGCCGGTGCTGCTGGGCCACACGCTCGACGACCAGGCCGAGACGGTGCTGCTGGGGCTGGGCCGGGGGTCGGGCGTGCGGTCGATCGCCGGCATGCGGCCGTACGACTCGCCGTGGGGCCGGCCGTTGTTGGGCGTGCGCCGGGCCGTGACGCACGCCGCCTGCCGCGAGTTGGGCCTGGCCCCTTGGCAGGATCCGCACAACACCGACCGCCGCTTCACCCGGTCCCGGCTGCGCCTGGAGGTGCTGCCGCTGCTGGAGGACGTGCTGGGCGGGGGCGTGGCCGAGGCGCTGGCCCGCACGGCGACCGCGCTGCGCGAGGACACCGAGCTGATCGACACCCTGGCCGCCCAGGCGCTGCCGGGGGCCAAGGAGGGTGCGGGCCTGCGGGCGCAGGCCCTGGCGGCGCTGGCCGCCCCGGTTCGGCGCCGGGTGATCCGCGGCTGGCTCCTGGCCGGTGGCGCAACGGGCCTGACCGACAAGCAGATCCGCGGCGTCGACGCGCTCGTCACCGCGTGGCGCGGGCAGGGCGGGGTGGCGGTCGGATCCGCGCTGCGGGCCGAGCGGTTGATCGCGGGGCGGCGCGACGGCGTCCTGACGCTGTGGCGCGAACCGGTCCGGTAGGCGCAATACCGGGGTCGCCGTTGGTTATTCGGCCGTTGGCGTGGCACTCTGTGGGCGTGGCCCAGATCTCCTCGGCGATCACCCCCGCCCAGCCCGCGGAGCTGTATCCGGGGGACATCAAGTCGGTGCTGCTCACCGCCGAGCAGATCCAGGCGCGCATCGCCGAACTCGGCGAGGAGATCGGCGGGCACTACCGCAACGTGATGACCGAGACCGGCCAAGATCTGCTGCTGATCACCGTGCTCAAGGGCGCTGTGATCTTTGTCACCGACCTGGCGCGGGCAATCCCGGTGCCCACCCAGTTCGAGTTCATGGCGGTCAGCTCGTATGGGTCCTCGACCTCGTCGTCGGGGGTGGTGCGGATCCTCAAGGACTTGGACCGCGACATCCAGGGCCGCGACGTGCTGATCGTCGAGGACGTCGTCGACTCGGGCCTGACCCTGTCGTGGCTGCTGCGCAACCTCACCAGCCGCCATCCGCGTTCGCTGCGCGTGTGCACGCTGCTGCGCAAGCCCGACGCGAAGGGCGCGAACGTCGAAATCGCCTACGTGGGCTTCGACATCCCGAACGACTTCGTCGTCGGCTACGGCCTGGACTACGACGAGCGCTACCGCGACCTGTCGTACATCGGCACGCTGGACCCCCGCGTCTACCAGCAGTAGCCCTAGTCCAGCTCCCACACCGCGGTCACCGAAAAGCTCACGGTCTGCTGGCCGGGTTCCAGCGGGACCGCGCTCGGCATCGCCCTCGGCGGCGCCGGCGGCCCGCCTGTCGCCGGTTCCGTCGCCTCCGAGATCGACAGCACCCGTCCCAGTCGGAGCCCGGACAGCTGGGCGTACTGTTCGGCCCGGCTCTTGGCGTCGTTGAAGGCCCGCGCCCGGGCGTCCTTGACCAGCTGCGAGTCGTCGGCGATCGAGTAGCTGACCGACTTGATCCGGGTGGCGTCGCCGCCGGTGCCGACGATGAGGGCCAGCATCCGCGACGCGGCGTCGGGCGGGTGGATCTTGACGGTGATGGCGTTGGTGGCACGGTATCCGGTGATCTTGGCGGCGCCGTTGGGCTCGGGATTGCTGAACTGCGGCTGCAGCGTGACCTCGGTGGTGCTGATGTCTTTGTGGTCGACGCCGGCGCCGACCAGGGCATTGATGACCGCTTGCTGGCGATCGTTGGTCTGGTTCATCGCCGAGGTCACGTCGGGTGCGGTGAATTCGATCCCGACATCCGCGGTCAGGGTGTCCGGGACGCCCTGGACCTGGCCGGACCCGAGGACGGTGACCTGACGGGGGTGCACCCCGGGCGCGGGCGCTGAGGGTGCGGAATCGCATGCCGACACGGTGGCGGCGGCCAAGCCGGCGACGGCCACGGCGATCAACTTGCGGGAAAACCTCGGGACATTCTTTGCGACCGGCATGAGTGGCACCCTAGCCGCTCGGGGTGCGCCGATGCTACGGGCTGACCACTGCGGCTCGCGCGCAGAATCGAATTTCGTTGTGTGCCAATAAGTTCAACGACCCCAGGACCGCCGGCAAACGTACGATGCGCCCCGGCAGCGGCCGCATATATGTGCATATATGTTCCAATCATATTGGTTTGTAATCTCTTTCATGAGAAAACCAAATGTTCCAGCATTCTCGGCCAGCTAAGTGAACAGTCATCGACCCGGTGGTGAAAATGCGGCCGCGGGCCTGTCGCCCCGGGATGCGACTCCCTAACGTGTCCAGGCGTCTGAAAGCTGTTGATCTGAACTGATTTTCCAGGAGGGGACGTGTCTTATCTGATGGCTCAGCCGGACATGCTGCATTCGGCCGCCGGCGACCTGCACAGCATCAATACGGCTGTGCGGGAGGGCAGTTTGGCCGCGGCCGTTCCGACGACCGGGGTGGCTCCCGCGGCCGCCGATGTGGTGTCGCTGTTGACCGCGGCGCAGTTCTCCTGGCACGCCAAGCTCTTCCAGGAGATCAGCGCCCAGGCCGCGATGGTTCGTGAGCAGTTGGCGACCACGCTGGGTATCAGCGCGGGTTCGTACGCCGCGACGGAGATCGCCAACACCGCCGCCGTCGGTTAGGCGGGGAGATGCTGGATTTCGCGCAGTTGCCGCCGGAGATCAACTCCGCGCTGATGTATTCGGGACCCGGCTCGGGGCCGCTGTTGGCCGCCGCCGCGGCCTGGAACGCTCTCGCCGCCGAGTTGGATGCCGCGGCATCCTCCTACCGGTCGGTGGTCGCGGGACTTGACGACGGGTTGTGGCAGGGGGCGGCGGCGTCGGCCATGCTGGCGGCGGCCGTGCCACAGGTGGCCTGGCTTCGCGGCACGGCGGGTCGGGCGGAGCAGGCCGCCGCTCAAGCCGTGGCCGCCGCGGGTGCCTATGAGGCGGCGTTCGCCGAAACGGTGCCCCCGCCGGTGATCGCGGCGAATCGCGCGTTGTTGCTGGAATTGCTGGCGACGAACGTCCTCGGCCAGAACACAGCCGCGATCGCGGCCACCGAGGCGCAGTACGGCGAGATGTGGGCGCAGGACGCCGCGGCCATGTACGGATATGCCGGGACCTCGGCCGAGGCGGCGACGTTGGCGCCCTTCGACCCGGCGGCCCCCGCCACCAATCCGGCCGGCGTCGCCGGTCAGGCCGCCGCGGTGGCCCAGGCGGCCGGGAATGGCGGCGCGCACGGGCTCGACACCGTGCCTCAAACGCTGTCGTCGCTGGCCGGGGTGCCGAACAATCCCGCCGGTATCAGCCTCGGTGGGATCAGCCTGAACCCCGAGGGCGATGGGCTCGTGGTGAGTGGGCCGTTGGGCGATCTGTTAGAGGGCCTGACCGGCTCGCAGACCCTGGACGCCAGCACGCCCTTCGATGCGTTCATCCGATTGATCTCGCCCACAAGGCTTTTCACCACCTCGTTCAAAGACATCCAAGGTATTGCTCAGGGCATGATGCCGGCTGCGAAATCGGCCACCGAGGGCGCCGCCAAGGCCGCGGAAGCGGCTTTGCCCGCGGCCGCGCCGGGCGCGGGCGCGATCGGCGCGATCGGCGGAGCCGTCGGGAAGGCTTCGTCGGTCGGTGGCTTGTCGGTGCCGGCGGCGTGGGCGGGCGCGGCCCCGGCGGGTCCGCCCGTCACCGTGGCGCTCAATGGTCTCTCCGCCGCGTCGTCCGTCGAGCCGGCCGCGAATGCGGTGGGCGGGGTGCCGATGATGCCCGTCGGTGGGACCGGGCGCGGCGCGGCGCACTTTGTTGCGCCCCGATACGGTTTCAAGCCCACCGTTATCGCTTCGCCCCCGGCCGGCGGCTGAGTCAAAGCCGGGCCGGCCGGTTCAGCTGCTGGGGCCCTCCACCGTCGGATTGGGCATCAGCACTCGCTGGCGGGTGGTGACCCGGAACGGATCCGGCGACTCGCCATCGCCCAGGACTGCGTGCACATCTTCGGGCGTGATCAGGCCCAGTTCTATCTGTAGCCAGGTGGCGCTGAGTCCGAACGCGTGCGCGGCGCGCCTGGCCTCCTCGGCGTCGGGGAAGTCGTCGGCGTTGGCGCGCCCGGCCGCCCCGTACCAGCGCCCTTTGGTGACGCCGCAGGCGTCGCGCAACTGCTCGACGGTGATGTCGCGGTTGAGCGTCGCCTCGAGCAGGCGCTTCAGCCCCCATCCTGCGGCGTTGGTGCGTGGCATCCGTCCAGAGTAACGCGGTGCCGAAAGCCGGGCAAAGTGTCTCCACCTGCGAGTCTGATGACGTACATAAGAAATTTGTCCCCAACACTAGACATGAATTCCTAAAACATGACATAGTGTCCGCAAGCACGACGGGATTATCCAGATTCAGGCATTTCCACGAGGAGAAGACACATGTCGTTCCTGACCACGCAACCGCTGCTCTTGTCGGCCGCGGTCGGCCAGCTGCAGTCGATCGGCTCGGCGGTGACCGCGGCCAACTCGATGGCGGCATTCGCGATCACGGGCGTCGTCCCGGCGGCGGCCGACGAAGTCTCGGCGATGACCGCGGCCGCCTTCGCGGGCTACGGCCAGCAGTATCAGGCGATCAGCGCCGAGGCCAGCATGATCCACGAGCAGTTCGTCAGGACCCTGGGACAAAGCGCCGATTCGTACGAGGCCACCGAAGCCGCCAACGCGACGCAAGCCGCCGGCGGCCACCTCGTCCCCACCGCGCCCGCCCGCATGGTGCCGGCCGGACCCGCTCGCACGTCACCGGCCCTGCCCAGTCGCGTGACGCCCGCCGCACCCAATCGCGTGACACCCACGGGGCCCGCCCGGCCGGCCACCGCGGCAGCGCCCACGACCCCGGGGTGGCGCGGCGGCGGCTACGGCGGTGGCGTCCCACCCCAGCACGGCGGCTACAACGGCTATGGAGCCGCCAATTACGGCCGCCACCAGGCGCCGTACACGCACGGCCACTACGGCGCCCCCCCGGCCGCCCCCGCCGGCCCCCCGCGCCCCCCGCCCGCATGGCGCCCGCCCAACACGTCGAGCACCTCGCGCCCGCCCACCCGGCGCCCGCCGCGCGCGCGGACATCGCGCCCCGGCACATCTCGCCCGCGGAGCTGGCGCCCACCGCGCCGGCCCGGCTCGCGGCCGCCCTGCCCGCCGAGAAGGTGCTGCCCGCGAACCTACCGGCCGAGCACATCGTCCACGCGGAGCCGGCGGTCAAAGCGTTCACCGGCCCGAAGCCACTCCCGGCGCTGGGCTAGCAGGAAAGGAATGTAGTGATGGATTTCGGTGCGATGCCCCCGGAGATCAATTCCGGCCTGATGTACGCGGGGCCAGGGCCCGCGTCCCTGCTCGCGGCGGCGATGGCCTGGGAGGGTCTGGCGGCCGAGCTGCGTTCGGCCGCGACGGCGTACGGGACCGCGATCGTGGATCTGACCGATGCCGGCTGGCAGGGTCCGTCGTCGGCGGCGATGGCCGCCGCCGCCGCTCCCTACGTGGCCTGGATGCACGCCACCGCCGCGCAGGCCGAGCAGGCGGGGATGCAAGCCGCCGCGGCCGCGGCCGCGCACGAGGCGGCGTTTGCGGCTACCGTGCCGCCGCCGATGATCGCCGCCAACCGCGCCTTGTTGATGATGCTGGTTGCCACCAACTTCCTGGGCCAAAACGCGGCGGCGATCGCGGCCACCGAGGCGCAGTACGGCCAGATGTGGGCACAGGACGCCGTTGCCATGTACGCCTACGCGGGGTCCTCGGCGGCGGCGGCCATGTTGGCGCCGATGACGGTCGCGCCGCCCACCACTAATCCCGCCGGGGCGTCCGCCGGCGCCGCGGCCGCGGGCGCAGCCAACATGCCGGGCGCGGCCACTCAGGCGGCGATGGGGCTGCCGTCATCGCTCAATGCGTCGGCGTCGTCGTTGGTCGGCGGCTTCCCGTCGGCGATCACCGGCTTCACCAGCTTGCTCGGAACGCCGTTCGGACAAGGGGGAGGGGTTGGGGCGTCCGGACTGAGCGGGATGACGACATCCGGCGCGGGCCTCACCACCGCCGTGCGCGCACCGGCGGTCGTCCGCCCGGCGATGCCCGCGATGGAGCATCTCGCACCCTTCCGGCCGGCGATGACCGCGCCGGAAATGCTCGCGCCCGCGCGGCTGATGCCGTCCGCGGCCATGGGCCAGGCCGCCCCGGTCGGACGTTTGTCGGTGCCGGCGAGCTGGCCCGCGGCGGCCCCGGAGGCCCCCGCTCCCGCCGCCGCGCCCTTGGCCGGTGCCGGCGCGCCGATGATGGCCCCGCGCGGCATCCCGGCGGGGCAGGTCGGCGGCATGGAGATGCGCGGATTCGGCGCTGCGGTGCCGGCTCGCGTCAGCGTATTGCCGC
The DNA here is from genome assembly GCF_001667275.1 of Mycobacterium sp. ACS4054. Lineage (GTDB taxonomy): Bacteria > Actinomycetota > Actinomycetes > Mycobacteriales > Mycobacteriaceae > Mycobacterium. Next base: position 11,240 of record NZ_LZHV01000052.1, on the reverse strand, counting down.
AGCTGGTCGGATGACGGAAGGGGAGAAGCAATCTCGACGCACCATTGACCAAAATCCAGAACTGACAACCATTTTCGAAGGAGACAAGCAATGACAGCACGATTCATGACCGACCCGCACGAGATGCGGGCGATGGCGGGCCGCTTTGAGGTGCACGCCCAGACCGTTGAGGACGAGGCTCGCAAGATGTGGGCGTCCTCGATGAACATCGCGGGTTCGGGCTGGAGCGGTCAGGCGCAGGCGACCTCGTACGACACCATGGGTCAGGTCAACCAGGCCTTCCGCAACATCGTCAACATGCTCCACGGTGTGCGCGACGGACTGGTCCGCGACGCGAACAACTACGAGCAGCAAGAGCAGGCCTCGCAGCAAATCCTGGGCAGCTAGCCCACCGGTACAAACAGGAGACGTACAACGATGACCATCAATTACCAGTTCGGCGATGTCGACGCCCACGGCGCCTTGATCCGCTCGCAGGCCGCTTCTTTGGAGGCCGAGCACCAGGCCATCGTCCGCGATGTGCTTGCCGCCGGCGACTTTTGGGGCGGTGCCGGTTCGGCGGCGTGCCAGGAGTTCATCATTCAGTTGGGTCGCAACTTCCAGGTGATCTACGAGCAGGCCAACGCCCACGGGCAGAACGTGCAAACCGCCGGCAGCAACATGGCGGGCACCGACAGCGCCGTCGGGTCGAGCTGGGCTTAGCGGCTAAGGGGTGACCAAAACCTTGCAGTGCCGCTCGGGGTCGGCGAGGTCGTCAAAGGCGGCGCCGACCCCGTCCAGGCCGACCTCCCCGGTGATCAGCGGGCTCACGTCGATGTCACCGTCGGCCAGGGCCCGAAGCGAATCGGTGAATTCCTCCGGGGTATAGGCGAGCACGAATTGGACGTTGATCTCTTTGGCGATCGCGAAGAAGGGATGCACGGTGTCGGGCTGCATGCACACGCCCGCGACCACCAGGCGGGTGCCGGGCCGGGCCCGAAGCAGGACGTCGTCGATCACCCCGGGCACTCCGACCGCCTCGAACACCACGGCGGGTTTGACGGAGTCGAACGGCGAGCCCTGCGCAGCGTCCAGCGTCTGATGCGCGCCCATGGCGGTGGCGAGTTCCCGGCGCTTCGGTGAAAAGTCAGACGCCACAATGTTTTCGACGCCACGAGCCCGCAGCGCCGCGATGATGGCGATGCCGATCGGGCCGCATCCGATGACCAGGGCGGTCTCGCCGGGGGCGATGTTCGACTTGTTGACGGCGTGCAGCCCGACCGCCATGGGTTCGGTCAGCGCGGCATGTTTGAAGTCCAGGCCGTTGGGGACGGGCAGCAGCAGCGGCGCCGAGAGCAGCATGCGTTCGGCGTAGCCGCCGATGGTGCTGTTGCTGTAGACGATGGGCTCAACGCCCTTGGCGGACAGCAGTATCGGAAGGGAGGTGACCAGCGTTCCCGGCGGGTGGGTCTCGGTGTCGGGCCCGGCCTCGAGCACCTCGGCGCTGAACTCGTGGCCCATGAAGATGTCGTGGCTCATGTCGACGTGCATGCCGCCCTTGCCGCCGGCCACCCAGTCGGTCATCTCCAGCACCTGTGCGCCGTGCGCGGCGAAATGCAGGTCGGAGCCGCAAATTCCGCAGGCCCGCACGCCGACGAGCACCTGACCGGCCTCGGGCACAGGATCCGGTACGTCGTCGCGGTAGACCATCCGGCCGTCGCGCAATACCGCGGCGCGCATCAGCTTTTCACGCCCTTCTCGTCTTCGACATGCTCGGTGATGGCTTTCACGATGGCCTCACCCGCCCGGCCGATCAACTGGTCGCGGTTGCCCTTGGCCCAGTCGTGCGACGAACGCGACGCCTCGAGCTGCCCCTTGAAATGAGGAATCACCTTGCGCGCCATCAGGTCGTAGCAGTGATACGTCGCCTCGGGGGAGGCCCAGTCGTGGCCCAGCATCAGCAGCGTGCCGAAACCGCCTGAGCGTTCGAGCAAGTCCTCGATGTGGGCGATCGCGTCGTCGGGGGTTCCGATGCAACAATTGCCCTTGGCCGCGTAGTCCTCGACGAACTCGTGCGGCGTCTGGGCGCCCTCGACGCTGTTGGCCAGCGGGACGAACCCGGCCGCGCCGAAGTAGTTGGCGAAATCCTGCAGGCCGTAGGTGCAGTCGTCGATCGCCTTTTCCCGGCTGTCCGCGATGTGCATGATGCTCAGAACGCGCCAGTCGGCCCGGTCCGGCTCGGCGCGGCCGGCTTTGTCGGCCTGCTCGCGCACCACGTCCCAGGTGGTTTCGAGGGCGGCGTAGCCGCCGGGCACCGACATCGACAGCGACAACAGCGACGTGCCCAGTGCGCCCGCCAGCCGCGGGCCGGACGGCGAAATCATTGCCGCCGTGGAGATTTCGGGGTAGGGCCAGGTGTAGGGCCGGATGTGCAGCTGCGCCTCACGCAGCGTGAACCAGTCGGTGTGGCGGTCGATCCGCTCCGAGGGGCCGGCCCGGAACAACGCGAGGATCGCCTCCAGCGACTCCTGCATCATGTGCCGTTGATCGACCGGGTCGATGCCCATCATGTAGGCGTCCGACGGCAAGGCGCCCGGGCCGGTGCCGAACATCACCCGGCCGCGGGTGAGGTGATCGAGCAGCACCCAGCGGTCGGCCACCATCAGCGGATGGTGGTAGGGCAGCGAGACCACCCCGGTGCCCAGTCGGATGTGTTTGGTCCGCTCGGCCGCGGCGGCGATGAACACCTCGGGGCAGGCGATCAGCTCGTAGCCACCGGAGTGGTGTTCACCGAACCACGCCTCGTCGAACCCGAGCCGGTCCAGCGCGACCACCCGATCCATGTCGTATTCCAAAGCGACCGTTGGCGATTGGCCAATCGGGTGAAACGGTGTGATGAAGACACCGAAGCGCAGCGGGGCACTCATCGCAACTCCAATCCGTTGAGGAAGTCCAACAGGGCCGCGTTCACCTCGTCGGGCCGTTCTTGCTGCAGCCAGTGCCCCGCGTCGTCGATCATCACCTGGCGGTAGGGGCCGGTGATCGCGTCGGCGGCGCGGTCGGCGCGAGTGAACGACAGGACGGGATCGGCCGTCCCGCCGATGAACAAACACGGGACCGAGATCCTCACGCCATCCAGCTCGGGAGTGGTCTCCCAGTTGCGGTCGAAATTGCGGTACCAGTTCAGGCCGCCGGTGAAGCCGGTACGGGTGAATTCGGCGATGTAGTGGTCGAGCTCGTCCTGACTTATCCAGTCCGGCAGCCCGTCGGGTTCGGGCAGCCGCTCGAGGAAGCCTTCCGGGCCGGGGGTGGCCATCCGCACCAGTGCATCCTTGCCGTCGGCGCGCAGGCTGCCCATCATGCGTCGCATCACCCGGGCGGGATCGGCGTTCAGTTCGGCGTCGGCCACGCCGGGCTCCTGGAAGTACAGGATGTAAAAGAAGTTCTCGCCAAACATCTTGCGCCAGGCCTTCGTCGGCGCCACGTGCGGGCGAGGCGTCACCGGCACGCTCAGCGCGGCGACGGCCGCGACGCGGTCCGGGTGCAGCAACGGGGCGTTCCACACCACGGCGGCGCCCCAGTCGTGCCCGATCCAGACCGCCCGTTCGGCCCCGACGTCGTCGAGCAGGCCGACCAGGTCAGCGGTCAGGTGGTGAATGTCGTAAGCCTCGATTGGGTCGGGACGAGACGAGCCGCCGTAGCCGCGCTGATCGGGGGCCAGCACGTGGTAGCCGGCCTCGGCGAGCGCCGGTATCTGATGACGCCACGAGTAGGCCAGCTCGGGAAATCCGTGGGCCAAAATCACTACGGGTGCGCCGCGTTCGCCCGCCTCGATCACCCGCAGCCGCACACCGTTGGTGTCCACTAACCGTTCGGTTGATTTGAGCACCATGCCACCAAAGCACAACCCCCACGGGGCTGAGAAGTATTCGCGCTGATTGCGAATAGCATTCCAACGGCTTTGCTCGGCTGGTAGATATCGCCGTAAAGCCCGCGCATTTCTTGGAAGCAGGTGGACCCGATGAAGCGGCTCGACCACGTCGTCCTGTGGACGAAGGATCCGCGCGTCGCGATGGATTTCTATACGCGGGTGGTCGGATTGGCTCCGGTCCGGTTCGCCGAGTTCGAGGCCGGCGACGCGCCCTTCCCGAGCGTGCGGGTGTGCGAGGACTCGATCATCGACCTGATGCCGGTTGCCGGTGCCGCCGGCACCGAGTCCCTGACGCGAGTCGACGGCAGCGCCGGACACCCGGTGAATCACGTCTGCCTTGCGCTGTCGAAGTCCGAATACGACGCGCTGGACCAACGCCTGCAGGCCGACGGCGTGGACACCGGCGCGCGGCTGGGCCCCAATTTCGGGGCCCGCGGTTGGGCGCCGCAGGCGTACTACTTCGCCGATCCGGACGGCAACGTGATCGAGGCCCGGTACTACGAATGACGAGACGCCCGGTAACCGCGGCCGCCGCCCGGCGTCTCGGCGTGCGGGGAGGGGAACCCCCGGTCGTTATATCGACAGATGGTGGCGACCCGCTTCGCCCCGGCTCTGCCGGGGCTCGCGATCGCCGCCGTGCAGATGGTGGCGACCCGCTTCGCCCCGGCTCTGCCGGGGCTCGCGATCGCCGCCGTGCAGATGGTGGCGACCCGCTTCGCCCCGGCTCTGCCGGGGCTCGCGATCGCCACGAGCGGTAACCTGGACATTTCTAGCTGCGTGAATATCGGGGAAGGACCTGGCCGGCAAGGCCGATGATTGATGAACCGGAAAAACGTTATTCGCACCATCACGGCGATTGCGGTCGTGGTGCTGCTCGGTTGGTCGTTCTTCTATTTCAGCGACGACACCCGCGGCTACAAGCCCGTCGACACGTCGGTGGCGGTGGCGCAGATCAACGGCGACAACGTCAAGAACGCGCAGATCGACGACCGTGAGCAGCAGCTGCGGTTGACCCTGAAAAAGGGCAACAACGACACCGACAACTCCGACAAGATCATCACCAAATACCCGAGCGGGTACGCGGTCGACCTGTTCAACGCGCTGAGCGCCAAGAACGCGAAGGTCAGCACGGTCGTCAACCAGGGCAGCATCCTGGGCGAGCTGCTGGTCTACGTGCTGCCGCTGCTGTTGCTGGTGGGTCTGTTCGTGATGTTCTCCCGCATGCAGGGCGGCGCGCGAATGGGCTTCGGGTTCGGCAAATCCCGAGCCAAGCTGCTGAACAAGGACATGCCCAAGACCACGTTCGCCGACGTTGCGGGCGTCGACGAGGCGGTCGAAGAGCTCTACGAGATCAAGGACTTCCTGCAGAACCCCGGCCGCTATCAGGCGCTGGGCGCCAAGATCCCCAAGGGCGTGCTGCTCTACGGCCCGCCCGGGACCGGCAAGACGCTGCTGGCCCGCGCGGTGGCCGGGGAAGCCGGCGTGCCGTTCTTCACCATCTCCGGCTCGGACTTCGTCGAGATGTTCGTCGGCGTCGGCGCCTCGCGGGTGCGCGACCTGTTCGAGCAGGCCAAGCAGAACAACCCGTGCATCATCTTCGTCGACGAGATCGACGCCGTCGGCCGACAGCGCGGCGCCGGCCTGGGCGGCGGCCACGACGAGCGCGAACAAACGCTGAACCAGTTGCTGGTCGAAATGGACGGCTTCGACCCGCGCGCCGGGGTCATCTTGATCGCGGCCACCAACCGGCCCGACATCCTCGATCCCGCGTTGCTGCGGCCCGGCCGCTTCGACCGGCAGATCCCGGTGTCCAACCCCGACCTGGCGGGCCGCCGCGCGGTGCTGCAGGTGCACTCCAAGGGCAAGCCCATCGCCCCGGACGCCGACCTCGACGGGCTGGCCAAGCGGACCGTCGGCATGACCGGCGCCGACCTGGCCAACGTCATCAACGAGGCGGCCCTGCTGACCGCCCGGGAGAACGGCACCGTCATCACCGGCGCCGCGCTCGAGGAGGCGGTGGACCGGGTGATCGGCGGGCCGCGCCGCAAGGGCCGGATCATCAGCGAGCAGGAAAAGAAGATCACCGCCTACCACGAGGGCGGCCACACTTTGGCCGCCTGGGCGATGCCGGACATCGAGCCGATCTACAAGGTGACGATCCTGGCGCGGGGCCGCACCGGGGGCCACGCCGTGGCGGTGCCCGAGGAAGACAAGGGCCTGCGGACCCGCTCGGAGATGGTCGCGCAGCTGGTGTTCGCCATGGGCGGCCGCGCCGCCGAGGAACTGGTCTTCCGGGAGCCGACGACCGGCGCGGTGTCCGACATCGAGCAGGCGACCAAGGTGGCCCGCGCGATGGTCACCGAATTCGGGATGAGTTCCAAGCTGGGCGCGGTCAAGTACGGCACCGAACACGGCGACCCGTTCCTGGGCCGCACCATGGGGACCCAGGCCGACTACTCGCACGAGGTCGCCCGCGACATCGACGACGAAATCCGCAAGCTGATCGAGGCGGCCCACACCGAGGCGTGGGAGATCCTCACCGAATACCGCGATGTGCTCGACACGTTGGCCGGCCAGCTGCTGGAAAAGGAAACCCTGCACCGGGCCGAGCTGGAGGGCATCTTCGCCGACGTCGAAAAGCGGCCCCGGCTCACCATGTTCGACGACTTCGGTGGCCGCATCCCGTCCGACAAGCCGCCGATCAAGACGCCCGGCGAGCTGGCGATGGAGCGTGGCGAGCCGTGGCCGCCCCCGGTCCCCGAGCCGGCGTTCAAGGCCGCCATCGCGCGCGCCAGCGAGGCCGCGGCCGCGCGAGCGGAGGCCGAGCGAAACAACAACGGCGGCAACGGTTCTCAGGGTGCTCAAGGCCAACGACCAGGCGCGCCGCACGCCCCCACTCAGCCGGACTACGGCGCTCCGGCGGGCTGGCACGCGCCGGGGTGGCCGCCGCCGGACCAGCAGCCGAATTACTGGTATCCGCCGCCGCAGGCCCCACAGCAGCCTTACTTTCCGCAGCCGGCGGGGTACCACCCGGGTTATCAAGGCCAGCCCGCCCACCCGCAGGGTCAGGCGCAGCCCCCCTACCCGCCGTATCCGCCCTACCCGCCGCCGAGCCTGCCCAACCCGGCCGGCGGCAAGTCTCCCGACCAGCAGGACGACGACGTGAGCCGGTCCAACCCACCGGCTCACGGCTGACGAACGGAGGACTCGATGGCCTTGACGGATTTGGGGCCGGACACCGCCGATCCCCCTATCCGGGTGTTCGACCAGGACCGCGCCGAGGCCGCGGTCCGGGAGTTGCTGTACGCCGTCGGGGAGGACCCCGACCGGCACGGCCTGCGGGAGACCCCGGCCCGCGTCGCCCGCGCCTACCGCGAGATGTTCGCCGGGCTCTACACCGACCCCGACAGCGTCCTGAACACGATGTTCGACGAAGAGCACGACGAACTGGTGCTGGTCAAGGAAATCCCGCTGTATTCCACCTGCGAACACCACCTGGTGTCATTCCACGGGGTGGCCCACGTCGGTTACATCCCCGGCGCCGACGGTCGGGTCACCGGGCTGTCGAAAATCGCGCGACTGGTCGACCTCTACGCCAAGCGGCCCCAGGTGCAGGAACGGCTCACCAGTCAGATCGCCGACGCCCTGATGAACAAGCTCAGTCCCCGGGGGGTGATCGTCGTGATCGAGGCCGAGCACCTGTGCATGGCCATGCGCGGGGTGCGCAAGCCCGGCGCGACGACCACCACGTCGGCGGTGCGCGGACAGTTCAAGAGCAACGCGGCGTCTCGAGCGGAAGCGCTCGACCTCATCCTGCGTAAGTGAGCCGGCGCCTGTGCAGGTGATGGGGGTCCTGAACGTCACTGACGACTCGTTCTCCGACGGCGGGCGCTACCTCGATACTTCCAGCGCGGTGGCGCACGGGCTGGCTCTGGCCGCCGACGGCGCGGACATCGTCGACGTCGGCGGCGAGTCGACCAGGCCGGGCGCCACCCGGATCGACTCCCAGGTCGAGACGTCCCGGGTGATCCCGGTCGTCAAAGAACTTGTGGCAGAGGGGATTACGGTAAGCATCGACACGATGCACGCCGACGTCGCGCGGGCGGCGCTGCAGCACGGCGCGCGGATCGTCAACGACGTGTCGGGGGGACGCGCCGATCCCGCGATGGCGCCGCTGGTCGCCGACGCCGGCGTGCCCTGGGTGCTGATGCACTGGCGGTCGGTGGCCGCCGACCGCCCGCATGCGGACACCCATTACGACGACGTGGTGGCCGAAGTGCGGGCCGAGTTGCTCGCCAGCGTCGACGCGGCGGTGGCCGCGGGCGTCGACCCCGCGAAGCTGGTGATCGACCCGGGCCTCGGGTTCGCCAAGACGGCTCAACAAAATTGGGCGCTGCTGCGCGCGCTGCCGCAGTTGGTCGCCACCGGAATCCCGGTGCTGCTGGGCGCATCGCGTAAGCGGTTCCTCGGTACGTTGTTGGCCGGGCCGGACGGCTCGCCGCGACCGCCCGCCGGCCGCGAGACCGCCACCGCGGTGATCTCCGCGCTGGCGGCGCTGTACGGGGCGTGGGGCGTTCGCGTGCACGACGTGCGGGCCACGGTCGACGCCCTCAAGGTGGTGGCGGCCTGGGCGCACACCGAAACACGGCGGGCCGGAGACGATGGCTGATCGAATCGAGTTGCGGGGGTTGACGATCCGTGGGCGGCACGGGGTTTTCGATCACGAGCGCGCCGACGGGCAGGACTTCGTCGTCGACATCACCGTGTGGATCGACCTCGCCGCGGCGGCCGCCAGCGACCAGCTGGCCGACACGTACGACTACGCGGCCCTGGCCCAGCTCGCGGCCGAGGTGGTGGCCGGTCCGCCGCGCAACCTGATCGAAGCCGTCGGGGGCGAGATCGCCGACCGGGTGATGGAAGACGAGCGGGTGCATGCCGTCGAGGTGGTGGTGCACAAGCCGCAGGCCCCGATCCCCCGGCACTTCGACGACGTCGCCGTCGTGGTGCGCCGGTCGCGCCGCGGCGGGCGCGGCTCGGTGGTTCCGGCGGGCCGGGCCCTATGAAGCGCGACGACGCGGGCATGGCCGTGGTCACGGAGTGGCGCCTATGACGTGGGTGGTGTTGTCCGTCGGCTCCAACCTGGGCGACCGCCTGGCGCGCCTGCAGTCGGTCGTCGACGGGCTGGGCGAGACGGTGCTCGCGGTGTCCCCCGTGTACGAGACCGACCCGTGGGGCCGGGTCGACCAGGCGGCGTTTCTCAACGCGGTGCTGATCGCCAACGACCCGGACTGCGACGGCCAGTGCTGGCTGCGCCGGGCCCAGGAGTTCGAGCGCGCGGCCGGGCGGGTGCGCGGCGAGCGCTGGGGCCCGCGCACCCTCGACGTCGACCTGATCGCCTGCTACGGCGAGACCGAGGTGATCTCCCGCGAGAACAACCTCACGCTGCCGCACCCGCTGGCCCATTTACGGGCCTTCGTCATGATCCCGTGGCTTGCCGTCGACCCGGATGCCCAACTGACGCTCGCCGACGGCCCGCGGCCCGTGGCGAGCCTGCTGGCCGAGCTGGAGCCGGCCGACCGGGACAGCGTCCGGTTGACCAGCCTGACGCTCCAGCGGGCGGCCGATCGGAAACCGGAAACCTGATGGGACCAACCAGGAAACGTGACCTGACGGTCGCGGTGGTCGGCGCGGCGGTGGTGGGGTACCTGCTCGTGACGGCCCTGTACCGCTGGTTCCCGCCCATCACCGTGTGGACCGGCCTGTCGCTGCTGGCGGTGGCAGTCGGCGAAGCGCTGTGGGCCCGCTACGTGCGGGCCAAGATCGGCGACGGGGAGATCGGCGTCGGGCCCGGCTGGCTGCACCCGCTCGCCGTGGCCCGCAGCCTCGTGGTCGCCAAGGCGTCGGCCTGGGTGGGTGCGTTGATGCTGGGCTGGTGGGTGGGCGTGCTGGTGTACTTCCTGCCGCGGCGGTCCTGGCTGCGGGCGGCCGCCGAGGACACCACCGGGACCGTGGTCGCGGCCGTCAGCGCGCTGGCACTCGTCGCCGCCGCGCTATGGCTGCAGCATTGCTGCAAGTCGCCGCCGGATCAGACCGAGCACGGCGAAGGGGCGGAAAACTAGTCCTCTCACGGCCGCCCGCAAGCCGCCCGAGAATCGCCGGAGGAGGGCGACACGCGGATTGACCTCGCGCAGGTACAGTCAGGCCATGACCGTTCTGTCCCGCGGCGCCCGGGTTCGGCGCGGCGGCCGCAGGCCGGGGTGGGTGCTCTTGACCGCGTTGCTGGTCCTCGCGATGGGGGCCAGTTCCGCATTGGTTTTCACCAATCGGGTGGAACTTCTCAAGCTCGCTGTAATCCTGGCGCTGTGGGCCGCAGTCGCCGGTGCCTTCGTCTCGGTGCTGTATCGCCGCCAGAGCGACGCGGATCAGTCCCGCGTCCGCGACCTGAAGCTGGTGTACGACCTGCAGCTGGATCGGGAGATCTCGGCCCGCCGCGAGTACGAGCTGACCGTGGAGTCCCAGCTGCGCCGCGAGTTGGCCTCCGAGCTGCGCGCGCAGGCCGCCGACGACCTCGCCGAGCTGCGCGCGGAGTTGAGCGCGTTGCGCACCAGCCTGGAGATCCTGTTCGACACCGACCTCGCCCAGCGCCCGGCGCTCGAGACGCCCGAGACGGAGGCGCCGCGGGAGCGCGCGTACAGCGAGTGGGACCGCAACGGCGAGACCCCGCGCGACGCGCCCTACGACTGGGTGGCCAGCGACCGGGTGGCCTCCGTCCCCCAGGACAGCCGCGCCGACGAGACGGCGATCATCGACGTGCCCGAGGAACCGCTGCTGCCGCCGCGCCAGCCGTCGCCGCACCGCGAACGGGCCCCCTACCAGTACGAACCGCCGCCGGAGCCGCCCGCGCCGGCCCAGCCGGAGCCGTCGTACGTCGCCGCCCCGCCGCAACCGGAGCCGCGATTCGAACCCCCGCCGGCCCCGCCGCAGCCCGAGCCCGAGGCCCAGCCGCAAGGTCAGGGTTGGCAGCCGGTGGGTGCGTCCGGATTGTGGTTGCCGCCCGGAACGCCGGGCAGCCATTGGGCCGGCAACGACCCGACCGGTGCCCCGGCTGAGGAGACGCCGGGCCGGCGCCGGCGCGCCCGGCACTCCGAACCCGACGAGGCCTGGGCCGGCCCGGCCGCCGAGGCCGGCCGTCGGGCGCGGTCGCGCCACTCCGCGGAGTACGGCGACTACGGCGTCCGCGACTTCGCGCCGCCCGCCGAGCGCCCGAGCGAGCCGCTGTACGCGCCGCCCCCCGCCCCGGCCGCGGCGACGGCGGCGCGGCGGCCAGCGG
>NZ_LZHV01000051.1 GCF_001667275.1 Mycobacterium sp. ACS4054 | reverse complement strand
CCCCCCCCCCCGCCGCCCCCCCCCCTCCCCCCCGCGCCCCGGCGCCCCGCCCCCCCCTCCCCCCCCCCGCCCCCCCCCCCCCCCCCCCCGCCCCCCCCCCCCCCCCCCCCCCCCACGCCCGGGTCGTCCTGTGCGGGGTGATCTCCAGTTATCTGACGGGCGAGCATCCGGGCCCGGCCAACTACGTGAACCTGCTGTCGAAGACCGCGTTGATGCAGGGGTTCAACTCCCTCGACGAATGGGGCCGCTTCGACGAGGCCTTCGCCGCCTTGCGTAAGTGGGAGGCAGAGGGCCGCCTGCGGCACCGGGAGACCATCTTTGCCGGGATCGAGTCGTGCGTCGACGCCCTCAACGGCTTGTTCACCGGGGTCAACATCGGCAAAACGCTGGTCAAGCTCAGCGAACCGGCGTCCCGCTGACCCGCGCCGTTCTCAACATGGGAAAAGTCGCCGCCACGGCCCGGGTGTGGCATGCGTGGCACCCCGGCGCGTGGTTTCATAACACCGTTTGCAAGAGTTGCTCAGGGGTATCGCGCTAGGTCGGAACCGGCTTTCACGATTGGTGGGTTGTAGATGGATCGTCGCAGCATGATGTTGATGTCGGGGCTCGGCTTGTTCGGGGCTGCGATGCGGTTGCCGGGCGCGTGGGCCACCCCCTCGGCGCCGCAGGCGCCGATGGCCGGCGGTGGGCCCTACATCTTCGCCGACGAGTTCGACGGCCCCGCGGGCTCGGCGCCCGACCCGGGCAAGTGGACGATCCAGACCTGGCAGGACGACGTCTTCCCGCCGGTCGACGGCATCTACCGCGACGACCGCCAGAACGTGTTCGTCGACGGGCACTCCAATCTGGTCCTGTGCGCCACCCACGACGTGCTGAGCAACACCTATTACAGCGGCAAGCTGCGCGGCAACTTCCGCAGCATGATCAACCAGACCTGGGAGGCGCGGATCAAGCTGGACTGCCTGTACCCCGGCCTATGGCCGTCGTTCTGGGGGGTCAACGAGGACCCGCTGCCCGACGGTGAGGTGGACATCTTCGAGTGGTACGGCAACGGCTCGTGGCCCCCGGGAACCACGGTCCACGCGGCGTCCAACGGCAAGACCTGGGAGGGCAAATCCATTCCCGGATTGGTCGACGGCGCCTGGCACACCTGGCGCATGCATTGGGGCGAAGAGGGTTTCGAGTTCTCGCGGGACGGCGCCGAGTACTTCAAGGTGCCCAACAAGCCCATCCACGTCGCCGGCGGCGCCCCCGATGACTTCCGGTGGCCGTTCAACAAGCCCGGCTACTGGATGACGCCGATGTTCACCCTCGCCGTGGGCGGGGTCGGCGCCGGCGATCCGGCCGCGGGCACCTTCCCGGCCTCGATGCTGGTCGACTACATCCGCATTTGGTGACTAACGCTGCGCTTTGAACACCTGCACGAGGTTGAACTGCCAGCGCTCGACGAGCCGGAAACCCAAGTCGTGCGGGACCGCGAAGGACGGCGTCGCGCCGTAGACCGGTCCGGGCGGGATCGCGGGGCCCTGCTCGTGGGCCGGCTGTGACGGATCGGCCTGGGTGATGATCCACACGACGCCGCAGTGGCTCAACGGTGTCGCGACGACCTCTGGAATGAGGTTGGTGTCGAAGACGTCGTTGCGGTCGGTGGCCCGCTGCCACAGGGTGAGGTCGACCAGCTTGCGGTAGGCGTCCGGGCGCGCCGCCATCAGCGGGCGCATCGGGGCCGGCATGAATGTCACCGTGTCGTTCACCAGCAGGCAGTCGCCCGGGGCCGCCTTCGCGGTGATCAGGTCGGCAACCTGGCTGTAGTCCATCCCGTACTTGGCGTACGGATTACGCTGGGCAAGAACATAATTGGGCGCAGCGGCGACGCCGAACAGGGCGACCAGGGCCGCCGTCAGCCAGGGCCGGGCGGTCACCGCGGCCGCGCAGACGCCCAGGATCAGCGCCATGCCGGGCGCCGTGAAGGACAGGTAGCGCGGGGTGTAGATCGGGTGCACCAGCGCCGAGTAGATCACGATGGCGGCGGTCGGCAGCGCGAGCCAGGCGGCCGCCAGGGCCAGCAGCTGCCGGTCGCCCCGCGCCAAGGGCGCCTTGACCAACCACACGGCGATGGCCGCCGCGATCACGAGCGCCGACAGCACGGCGAACGGGGGGCTGCGCTCGAAATACTGTTGCACCACCACGTCTTCAAGCGTCCGGCGACCGATCGGGGCGATCCAGCTGATCTGGTGCGCCTGCCCGGCGACCGTGAGCAGGAACGGCGCCATGGCGCCGACCGCAACGGACGCGGTGACGCCGAATCGAAGCAAAACCCTTCGCGCGCAATTGGATACGACGACGAGGTGCGCCGCCACCATCAGCGCGAGGTACACCTCCAGCGTGATCGACGCGGCCAGGGCGAGGCCGTAGGCCACCCACAGCCAACCCGTGTCGCGGCGTGCGGCGCGCACCAACAACACCGTCAGCCACACCGCGGCCATCATGGACAGCGCGTAGGGGCGGGCCTCGATGCCCGCCCAGGTGGCCCGGGGCAGGACGGCGCAGAAGACACCGGAGGCCACCGCGACGGTGCGAGTCGAGAACTGCTTGCCCAGCACCACGATTCCGGCGGCCGCGCCCCCGACGGCCAGCCCACTTGGCACGCGCGAGAAGAACTCCGTCGGTCCGAACACCTGAAACCAGGCGTGCATCAGCAGGTAGTACAGGCCGTGCACGGCGTCGACGTTGCCCAGCATCCGCCACAGCTGGGCAAGCGAACGACTGTATGCGGCCGAAATGGTGGCGGCCTCGTCATACCAGAAGGAGGGGCGGCCCGCGCCACCCAGGCTCACCGCGACCGCGAGCAGGCTGACGAGCAGCGGGTCCAGCGCGGCCGGCGGGCGGCGAAGCGGGTTCCGCACGTCGCTATGGTGCCAGAAGCGTGCCCCGGGCCCGTCGGGCCCTAGCGCCGGGTCAGTTCAGCAGCCAGACGTGCCAGAAGCCGTCGGAGCCCTCGCGGCAATCCCAATGGGTGTAGAGGTGGTCGTTGTGGGTGATCTCGACGTTCGGGGCGTCCGCCTGGCAACCGGCCAGGCTCGAGTAGTTGCCCTCGACCTCGACCTGGTCCGCGGCGGCCACGCCCACCCCGGCGGTGAGCAGCCCGGCCAACGCCAATAGGCCAGCGGCGCAAGCGATCTTCATGTGGACCTCCCCTTGATGGTTGAGCCGACTATATCGGTCGGCGAGGGCGGGGGATCGAAAACGGGGAACTCGACGAACCGGCGTTATTCGAACGTATGATCGATCGATGGGGCAGTTCGCGTCCATCGGGTACAACGGCCAGCCGGTCCGCAGCCCGTTTCGGGTGGTGCGCCCGCCGATCGCGGTGCTGGTGGACCTGACGGTGCTGTTCCCGCGCGAGCCGCACCGCTCCGGCCGGTATCAGCCCAACGGACTGCAACTGCACAAGGTGGTCGAGGGCCTGCTGAGCTGCTGGGGCCTGTGCGAGCAGGGCGACTGGTGGGGGCTGGTGACCTACCCGATCGCGTATGGCTCCGAGCGCAAAACCGTGACGCACTGGGTGCCGGCCTGGACGTTGCGCCGGAGACGCTGAAAGCCGTTCCGGCGGCGGCGCTTACGCCGGAGCCGTGCGGGCGCGCCGAGCCGATGCGATGATTGCTGCCCGTGGACGCAAGTTTGGGCTCGGTACTGACCAAGCTGGTCGCGCTGGCGGCGGTCATCGCGCTGTCGCCGATCACGGTCATCCCGGCGGTGCTCGTCCTGCACGCCCCGCGGCCGCGGCCGACCGGCCTGGCCTTCCTCGCCGGGTGGGTGCTGGGTCTGGTCGCCCTGACCGCCGCGTTCGTCGCCGGTTCGGGCCTGCTGGAAGGCCTGCACAAGGCGCCGCCGACGTGGGCGTCGTGGCTGCGCGTGGTGCTCGGGTCGGCGCTGATCGCGTTGGGCGGATACCACTGGCTGACCCGGCATCGGCACGGAGCCATGCCGCGCTGGATGCGCTCGTTCTCGACGCTGAGCCCGGCGCGTGCGGGGGTGACCGGGGCGGTGCTGGTGGGCGTGCGGCCCGAGGTGCTGATCCTGTGCGCGGCGGCCGGGTTGGCCGTCGGCAGCAGTAGCCTCAACGCGGCCCGCCAGCTGGTGGCCGCCGCGGTGTTTCTCGTGATCGCCGCGTCGACGGTCGCCATCCCGATCCTGGCGTACGCCGGCGCCGGCGACCGCCTCGACGATGCGCTGGAGCGCCTCAAAGTCTGGATGGAGGAAAACCACGCCACGCTGCTGGCGGTCATCCTGGTTCTGATCGGTTTGATGGTGCTCTACAACGGGATTCACGCCCTGTAGATTGCTGCCCATGGCAGGCAGCTGGGGCACGGTGCTCACCGGGCTCGTTCCGCTCGGACTGGTCATCTCGCTCTCGCCACTCACGGTCATCCCGGCCGTGCTCGTGCTGCAGGCGCCGCGGCCGCGGCCGACGGGCCTCGCCTTCCTCGCCGGCTGGGCGCTGGCCCTTGCCGCGCTGACGGCGCTCTCCGTCACCGCCTCCCACCTGCTTGGCGGCCTCGACAAGTCGCCGCCGCGATGGTCGTCGTGGCTGCGGGTGGTGCTGGGTTCGGGGCTGATCGTGTACGGCATCTACAAGTGGCTGAACCGGCACGGCCACGCCGAGTCCCCGGCCTGGATGCGCTCGTTCGCCACCATCACCCCGGCCCGGGCCGGGATCATGGGGGCCGTCCTGGCGGTGGTGCGGCCGGACGTGCTGCTCATCTGCGTTCCGGCCGGGCTGGGCATCGGCACCGCCGGCCTCGGCCTCGCCGGTGACTGGCTGGCCGCCGCCTTCTTCGTCGCGATCGCGGCGTCAAGCGTGGCGATCCCGATCCTGGCCTACGCGGCCGCCGGCAGCCGCCTCGACGACCCGCTGGCCAGGCTCAAGGACTGGATGGACCGCAACAACGCCGCCCTGCTGGCGGCGGTCCTGGTGCTGATCGGTGCGATGGTGCTCTATCACGGGATCGACGCGCTGTAGCCGCCGTCGGCCAGGCCGGCGTCCGCCTCGAGCCGGTTGACCGCGCCGAAGGCGTATTCCCGGATCAGCTCCCGGCCGTAATCGCGCAGCATGCCCGCGTAGCCCTTCGCCGCCCACTGCCGACAGTGCCGCTCCTCGTGGTGCAACACTCGATCCAGGTCGTGCCAGGCGCGCCCGGATTCGATGATCCGGCGCAGCCCCTCGGCCGGGTCGGTGACGGCGCCCATGTTGACCATGAAGATGTCACCCCAGGTGGTGCCGCCGCGCCGGCAGAATTGCCGCTGGATCCAGTTGCCGCTCAGGCCCATCAGGATGCCGTTCGGCGTCGTGACCAGGCGCCCGCCGTTGCGGTCGACGAAGCCGACGTCGCGCGCGTAGCTCCAGTGGTTCGCGTTCTGCCGCCGCATGATTCGCGTGATCTCGGCGGCGCCGTAGGGCGTCGGCGGGAAATCGGTGCGCCGCCCACCCCCGCCGCCGTAGCCGGTGCCGGCGTTCAGGACGTAGGTGCCCAGCACCGCCGCGCGGGCGTCGCCGCCGCTGACGCCGCGGGGTAGCAGGAAGAACGACTTGCCGTCCGGGTCGCGGATCTCGACGGTCTTCGCGAGCGGTCGGAAGCTGTCCGCGGTGATGGCGTGCCGCCGGGTGATCTCCGCGAGGACGTCCGGGGCCACGCCCCGCCGCGCGGCGTTTTCCCGCCATCTCTGGTAGTAGCCCGGTGCGTCCATGTCCGCCAACCAATTTAGGGTGTAGCGAATGAACAGGCGGCCCTGGCAACGTGCGCGCGGCATCAACCAGATCACCCGGGGGCTGGGCACCCTGGACCGGGAGATCTTCGAGGCGATCGCCGAGACCGACACCCCGCTGCTGGATGCGGTCATGCCGCCGCTGACCCGGGCAGCCGACAACTCCAAGCTGTGGTTCGCCATCGCCGCGGCCCTGATGGCTTCGGGCAACAAGAGCGCGCAGCGCGGCGCGACGCGCGGCGTCGTGACGCTGGCGCTCACCAGCCTGGTCACCAACCAGGTCGCCAAACGCATCCGACGCCGCCCGCGTCCCGGGTACGAGCTGGTGCCGCTGGTCCGGCAGGTCCGTCGCCGGCCGACGTCCAACTCCTTCCCGTCGGGACATTCGGCCAGCGCGGCCGCGTTCGCCGTGGGCGCCGGTCTGGAGAACCCGATGGTGGGATTCGGGCTGGCGCTGCTGGCCGGACTGGTCGGACTGTCGCGGGTGGCCACCGGCGCGCACTACCCGGGCGACGTCGTCGCCGGGTTCGGCATTGGGGCGGGCGTTGCGGTGCTGGGCGGCCGTCTGGTCCCGCCGATCGTCGAAACGGCCCTGCCCAAGACGGAACCGCTGCGGGTCGAGACGCCCGAGCGGCCCGACGGGTCCGGGGTGGTGCTGGTCATCAACCCCGAATCCGGCAGCGGCACCGGCGCCCGCGTCGTCGACGAGGTGCGCAAGGCGCTGCCGAAGGTCGACATCCGGGAGCTGGGCCCCGACGACGAGCCGGCCGACGTCCTGCGCGAGGCCGCCGAGCGCGCCGAGGTGCTGGCCGTCGGCGGCGGCGACGGCACCGTGGCGGCCGCCGCGGGCATCGCCATCGAGACCGGGCTGCCGCTGGCCGTGTTCCCCGCCGGAACGTTCAACCACTTCGCCAAGGACATCGGCTGCGACACCGTGGCCAAGACGGTCGACGCGATCCGGCGCGGCTGCGTGGCGTGCGTGGACCTGGTGTGCCTCAACGAAAGTCAGATGGTCCTCAACACGGCCAGCATCGGCGCCTACCCGGCCTTCGTCCGACGGCGCGAGAAACTGGAGAAGCGCATCGGCAAGCCGCTGGCCGGTCTGTACGCGATGCTGCACACTTTGCGCAACGACCAGCCCGTCCGGATCTCGTATGACAACAAGACGCTGCTGACGTCGCTGTTCTTCCTCGGCAACTCGCTGTATCTGCCCACCGGGTTCGCCCCGTCGCGGCGGACCCGGATGGACGACGGCCTGATCGACGTCCGGATGCTCGAAGCGGGACGCCGCCTGTCGCGGACCAGGATTTTGACCGCGCTCGCATTGGGTCGGCTGGAGCGCAGCCCGCTCTACCACGAGCTGCAGGTGCCGGAATTCGCGTTCTCCGCCGTGGACGGGCCGACGGTCATCGCGTATGACGGTGAGGTCGGCGACGAATACGAGAAGGCCAGCTTCACCGCCAAATACCGTGTCCTGCCGGTCTTTCGGCCCTGCGACTAGGCGCCCTCGGTGAGGTCGCGCAGCCGGGCATAGCGCGCGAGCACGTCGGGCGTGGGGGCGGCGGTGTATTCGTCGGTCCGCGGCGGCATCCAGGCGGGCGGTGTCGGTGACCCGCTGAGCGCCCACGCCGCCTGCCGCGCCGCGCCCAACGCGACGTACTGCGCCGGGGCCGGCGCCAGCACGGGCACGCCGAACACCGCCGGGGCGATCTCGCGCAGGGCCCGCGACCCCGCGCCGCCGCCGATGAGCAGGACGCGGCGCGGGGTGACGCCGTGCGCGGCCAGGTGGGCCAGGCCGTCGGCCAGCGCGCACAACAACCCCTCCACCGCGGCGCGGGCCAGGTTGGCCGGCGTCGCGTTGGCAACCCGCAGGCCGTGCAGGGCGCCGGAGGCGTTGGGGCGGTTGGGAGTTCGCTCACCCTCCAGATAGGGCACCAGCACCAGTCCCGCGCTGCCCGGCGGCGCGGACAGCGCGAGCGCCGACAGCTCGTCGTGGTCGACGCGCAGCATGGCGGCGGCCGCGTCCAGCACCCGCGCCCCGTTGAGCGTGCACACCAGCGGCAGGTAGCGCCCGGTGCCGTCGGCGAATCCGGCGACGAAGCCGGCGTCGTCGCGGACCGGATCGGCGCTGACGGCGGCTACCACCCCCGAGGTGCCGACCGAGACCACCACGTCGCCCTGGTCGGCGCCCAGACCCAGCGCCGCGGCGGCGTTGTCCCCGAGACCGGCCCCGAATATTGTTGTGCCGCTGCGTGTTCCGGCCGACGGGCCCAGCACGGTCGGTAGCCGCGGCCGACGACCGCGCAGGGCCCGCTCGAGCAGGTCGACGCGATAGTCGCCGCGGGCGGCGTCGTAGTAGCCGGTGCCGCTGGCGTCGCTGCGATCGGTGGTCAGGGCCGCGATGTCGGTGTCGCCGCGCAGCCGCCACGTCAGCCAGTCGTGCGGCAGGCAGACGCCCGCCGTGCGGTCGGCGTGCCGCGGCTCGTGGTCGGCGAGCCAACGCAGCTTGGCCACCGTGATCGCGGCCAGCGGCACGACGCCGACGGCCCGCGCCCACGCCCCCGGCCCGCCCAGCTCGTCGACGAGCGCGCGCGCCGCGTCGGCCGACCGCACGTCGTTCCACAGCAGCGCGGGCCGAACCACCTGGCCCGCCGCGTCCAGGCACACCATGCCGTGTTGCTGCGCGCCGACCGCGACCGCCTCGACGCCGTCCAGCCCGCCGGCCGCCGCGATCGCCTGTCGGGTCGCGGATTCCCATGCCGCCGGGTCGATTTCGGTGCCCTGCGGGTGGTCGGCCCGGCCCTCGCGGAGCACTTCACCGGTCGTGGCGTCACAGATCAGCACCTTGCAGGACTGGGTCGACGAATCGATGCCGGCGACCAGGGTCATGCGTCGACCCCGATGAGCGCCCACAACGTGGCGCGCGCGCCGTGCCGGTGCAGGGAATCCAGCGCCCACAGGTAGGGCTCGCGGAAGCGGGGCTGGTCGACGAGGTCACCGAACACCGCGCGGTTGGCGAGGAAGGCGCTGGGCCGGTCGCGTTGGGAGCGGGCGATCGGGACGAGCGTGTCGGCGAGCGCGTCCACCACGTCGATCGGTTGGCCGCCCTCGTCGATGCCCTCGGCGTAGCGGGCCCAGCTGGCGACGATGGCCGCGGACAGCCGCACCGGCCCGCCGCCACGCAGGTTGTCGGCGACCACCGGCAGCAGCCACTTGGGGATGCGGTTGGACGAGTCGGCGCACAGCCTGGCGACGGTGTCGCGCACGTAGGCGTTGGCGAAGCGGGGGAGGAGCCCGTCCTTGAACTCGGTCAGCCCCGGCACCCGCACCAGGGTCGGCATCGCCTCGGATTCCATATACCGGCTTAAGAATTCGGCGATCACCGGATCCTGCGCGGCCTCGTGCACCAGTCGATAGCCGGCCAGGTAGGCGAAGTAGCACAGGCCCTGATGGCTGGCGTTGAGCAGCCGCAGCTTCATCGCCTCGTACGGCGACACGTCGTCGACCAGTTGGACGCCGGCGTCCTCCAGCGGGGGCCGGCCGTCGGCGAAGCGGTCCTCGAGCACCCACATGGCGAACGGCTCGGCGACCACGGGCCACGCGTCGCGCACGCCGAATTCGGCGTCCAGCCGCGCGATGGCCTCGGCGGGGGTGACCGGGGTGATGCGGTCGACCATCGAATTGGGGAAGGCGGTGTGTTCGGTCATCCATTGCGCCAGTTCGGGATTGAGCTGCTCGGCGTGGGACGTGAACGCGCGGCGCGCCACGTTCCCGTTTTCCACGATGTTGTCGCACGACACGATCGTGGGGGAGGGCAGCCCGCGCTCCCGCCGCCGGTTCAGCCCCTCGGCCACCAGCGGAAAGACGTCGCTCAGCGGGGGTTGGTAGCCGCCCTCGGTGATGGTGAGCGAGACGATCCGGGTGGCCGGCGCCGCGAGCCGCTCGACGACGGCCTCGGGATCCTCAGGCGCGTAAAGGAAGTCGACGATCGAGCCGATGACCCGCGGCTGCCGGGTGCCGTCGGGGTGCTCGAGGATCAGCGTGTACAGGTAGTCCTGGGCCCTGAGCGCGTCGCGCATGCGGCGGTCACCCGGCAGCACCCCGACGCCGCAGATCCCCCAGTCCCGGGCCAGCCCGTCGTTGAGCAGCCTGTCGAGGAACATGGCCTGATGGGAGCGGTGAAAGCCGCCGACGCCGAAATGCACGATGCCGAAGCCGATCTGGCTGCGGTCGTAGGCCGGGACGGGGATGCCGAGAGCGCTCAGGTTGCGCGCGCTCAGCTCCATTCCCGGAACTTAGCTCACCGTCAAGCGTTGGGGCACAGATCGCGCAAGGCGAAAATCACCACGTCCGCGGCCTGGCGGCCGTTGATGCCGCCGGTGCCCTGGTCGGCGTCCGAGCGCTGGATCGCCAGGCCCTCCAGCTGTTGGGGGGAGGCGCCCCACGAAAGCTGTTGGCACAGGTCCGCGCCCATCTGCAACAGCGCCTCGTCGCCGCCGTTGACCGCGTGGATGCCGGCGTTGTGCAGGTCGTTGATGAAGGCAGCGCCGTCGGCCCGCGCCGGGCCGGCCCACGCGATCGCCGCGGCCAGAAGTGGGCCCCCTACCAGGGCCGCCCCCATGAACCGGCCATACGGCCGCTGTGCTGCCATCGAAATCTTCTCCTTCGTCCCGTGCCCGATTCGGATGATGCACTTTTACACGAAAGCACCGCCGAACACGCTGCGGAAGATAAATCCCGATGATGAATAGTCGGCAAAGACCGGGGAGTTAGGCGTTCGGGCAGAGGTCGCGCACGGCGTCGATCACGACGTCGTCGGCCTCTTGGGGGGTGAGGCCCCTGGACCCCTGCCGGCTGTCGGAGCGTTGCAGCGCCAGGCCCTCGAGTTGGGATGGCGGCGCGCCCCACGACAGTTGCTGGCACACGGCCAAGCCCATCTGCACCAGCGCTTGGTCCCCGCCGGTGACCGCGCCGATCCCGTTCTTGTGCAGGTCATTGACGAAGGTGGTCGCGTCGGCCTGCGCCGGGCTGGCCCAAATCACCCCGGCGATCAGGAGGGGGCCTACCACCAGCGCCGCGTTCACCAGTCGGCGTGCAGTCATGGCTTGCGCTCCCCTCTTCGTAACCGTCCGGTTGCCTGCGGTTCACCTTCCATGGAACCGCCGGGAGATATCGCGTCAGCCTAAAATTCGCTGTGAATAACCTGCGTGAAATTGAATTCATCCGGCCCACGGTCGCCGCCGATCGTGACGCCGTTGTGACGTCACCATTTGGAAACGGCGCGGTGCGGCGTCTCGGGCGTTTCGCGTCGACTGCCGACAATTGGCTCGTTATCTGCTGCATCGGATATGTGAGCGCGAATTAAAAGGAGAGTCGACGCTGATGGCGATCGTCGATCGGTTGAACGTGAAAGTACTTGCCAGCCTTGGGTTGTGCGGGGCCGCGCTTGCGTTGAGCCCGGATGCGGCAGCCGCGCCCCTGAAGACGGGCGGCTACGCCTGCATCGAGGGCCAGGCCGGCGAGGCCGGTGCACCGCTGGCCGGACCGGGAGGTGCCGGTGCCGGTGCCGCGGGCGGAGCGGCGGCCGCGGGCGCGCCGACGGCGCCGATCTGCGCGGCGAGCGCGCCGCTCACCGACATGGCGGGTGTCCCCCTGGCGGTGCCCGGCCCGGGGCCGCTGGGTGCGCCGGTGCCGCTGCCACTGGGCGCGCCGCTGCCGTTGCCCCTGGGCGCGCCGCTGCCCATCGCCCCGGTGGTGCCGGCGGGCGCTCCGCTGGTCGCCCTCGGTGGGCCGCTGGCGGCCGGCGCCCCCCTCGAAGGCGCCCCGCTCATCGACATGTCGGGCGTCAAGGACGCCCCGACCGGGCCGGCGCCCACGGGCGGACCCCAGCCCGGTCAGCCGGTGGCACCCGGCCCCTCGCACTGAGCCCTCCGATACGAAAGGACCCGCTGGTTTCGGCCAGCGGGTCCTTTCGTATGCGGTTGGGTGTTAAGGGCTTTCGAGCGTCTGCCCGCTCAGGACGGCGGCCGCTCCCACAGGTCTTGCTGGACGATCACCGGGTCGCCGACATTAACCGTGTTGTAGTACCACTCGGCGTCTTCGGGGCTCAGGCTGATGCAGCCGTGGCTGACGTTCTCCAGCCCGAGTGATTTGACCGCCCAGGGGGCGGAGTGCACGAACAGGCCGCGGTTGGTGATCCGGACGGCGTAGTCGACGTTGAGCATGTAACCGTTGGGATCGTCGACCGGAATGCCGACGCTGCTCGAATCCATAAGCACCGAACGGTCTTTCGCCAAGACGGTGTAGTTGCCGACGGGCGTCGGGAACTCCGGCCTACCCATCGACGCCGGCATCACGCCCTCTTCGCCGAAGTGGGGCCGGTGGTGCGGAGCCGGCAGCGGAGCTGCGTCCACTCCGTCGATGGTCACCTTGAAGGTGTGGTCCGTGATGTTCGCGACGCCGACGACCTTTGGGCCCGTTTTGAATTCCGTCTCCCGGCCGTCCACCGCCAGCGCGATGGTGCTGTGCGCCGGCCAGTAGTGGTCCGGAACCCACTGCACGACCTTATTGTCCAGCCAGTCGAACTTGCCGGTCATCGCGGGCGACGACTTCACCGCGATCGCGCGCTCGGCGGTCTGCCGGTTCGCGACGGGCGCGTCGAACGTCACCACAACCGGGTGCGCCACACCCACCGTCGCGCCGCGAGCCGGGAGCACCGACGCGATGGCCAAGTGATGCGGCTGGGTCGCCGCCGCCATGCTGGCACCGGTTGGCCCCGCGACCACACTCGCCGCGACCCCGACCCCCGCAAGAACACACCGAACGACCGTCCGCATGGCTCCGTTTCCTTTTAACTGACATAGTTGCAATAGGGATCGTAAACGGGCGATGACCAGCGGAAGCGCAAGGGCGCGTTCGCATTCGGTCAAGCCTCGGTCACGGTTTGGCCACGGGGGTTTAGCCCGGTGAATGTGGTCCTACCCTGCCGGTTCGGCGGCGCTGCCTACTGGGCATCCGTTGTCGACAGCGGATGACGTTCGACGGAGCGCCCGAGGACGACCTTGGCCGTGATAACGCCCAACTTGGCCATTCCCAGGTACGTCGACGGGTTGAACAGCGTCGGCCACACTGTGCGGGTTTTGTGTTCGTTGACCGGCCGGTCGGCGAATCGATCGCGCAGCCATCTCAGCGTCATGGGCGCCGACAGTGGATGCAGCAGCAGATGCCCACAGAACCGGTCGCGGTGATACGTGACCGCTGCTCCAATGCGTTGGTATTCGGCCACCAGTGCGTCCACATCGTCGACGCTGATGATTCCGTCGTGCACCGCCTGGATGACCAGCACCGGAGATTTGGGCCTGGACTTGCCGAGCTTGGTCTCATCGAAGATGTGCCGGACCTCGGGTAAGTCCCACAACTCGTCGGCCGTCATGTCGACGTAGGACCCGATGTCGACGTTGTGGAAGCACCATACCGCGTGGGCCGTGGTCATCGTTTTCAACTTGTCGAGCAGGGCTTTGCCCTCGTCGGTCGCGTGCTCATCGACGACCTTCTGCGCGCCGGGGAAGACTTCCGTCAATGCGGAGATCATCAACGCGGCGAGGCCGGCGAAGAAGCTGCAATTGAGGCGGCGCGCCACGCTGCCTGGGTCACCCACGGGCGAACCCAGAACGGCACCAACGATATTCAGTTCAGGTGCGTACTGCTCACTCAGTTCGGCAGCCCACGCCGACGCCAGCCCTCCGCCTGAATATCCCCACAAACCCACCGGTGCGGACGGTGACAAATCCAAGCGCTCGCACCGCATCGCGGCCCGCAGCCCGTCCAGGATCCGGTAGCCGGGCTCGACCGGAGCACCCCACATGCCATGGCACCCCTCGTGATCGGGTACGCAAACCGTCCAGCCTTCGGCCAGTGCGGCCGTCACCAGCAAGTACTCGGCTTGGGTGAACGCACCAATCGGTCCCGCGCCGCGCCGCATGGCAAATGAGGGAAAGCAGCGCGACGCAACAGCGTCGATCGCGCATTGATAGGAGAGGATCCGATCAGCAGCGTCCGGCTCACGGTATGCCGGGACAAGCACTGTCGTTACAGCGACTTCTGCTTCTTCGTGCAGGTTCGTTGTGCGGTAGAGCAACTGAGTGGCTTTTACCGGCTGACTGATGAGGCCCAGAAATCCGATCTCCACGTCGCGCGACCGCAACACCGCGCCCGGTTCCGCGTGCTCGTAGCCCTCTGGCGCACGGTAGAACGGATCATCGTCGGGTGAGACCGGACGATCACCGCGTCGTAGCTCGTCGTGCGGCGGGCTCGCGAATCTGACCGTCGTGGCGGAATGGCTGTCCACTGCGGTGGCCCCCCTCGGCGTCGCTTACCGGGCCGCGCCCCCGCCGCCCGGGGTTTGCATTACCCGCGGTACCGGGTTTCAAACGGGTCGATCAACAGCTGCGTGCGAAGGCCGGATCGATCAACGCAGTGAATCCGTAATATCGCGTCATGAGGCTCGGCATCGCGGCCGCCGTCCTGGTCGCCGCATTGATGATTGCCCCGGCGGCGTCCTTCCCGGTAACGCCGCTGATTCCGGCGGCATCGGCCGCCGCGTGTCCCGATGCCGAGGTGGTTTTCGCTCGCGGCAGAGAGGAGCCACCCGGCGTCGGCGCAGTCGGCGACGCGCTGGTCAACGCACTGCGCGGCAAGACGCGTATGTCGGTCGGCGTATATGGGGTTAACTACCCCGCCAACATAAGCACCGGCAGTGGTGCCAACGATATGAGCGCCCATGTTCAGTTCATGGCCCGGAGCTGCCCGAATACCCGCATCGTGCTCGGGGGCTATTCGTTGGGTGCCGAGGTGGCCGATCTGGTGACGGGGGGTCGCGCGGGGTTCGGGTTCACCAACCCACTGCCGCCGGGCGTGGATCAGCACATCGCAGCAGTCGCGTTGTTCGGGAATGGGACTCGGCGAGTCGCCCCCGCGTTTGCCGGTAAGACGATCGACCAGTGCGCGGTCGGGGACCCCATCTGTGGGGGAGGCACGAATTGGCCGTCGCATCTGCAGCCGTCATACATCGGCTCCGGACTGGTGGATCAGGCCGCCGGCTTCGTCGCCGGCAAGCTCTAGCTGCGAAGAGGGTTGGGCACGAGCGGTGCGGTCCGAGGTGTCGCTTGCAGGGCACCTGGCAGTTCACCCCCGAGCGACTACATTCACCGACCATGAAGAAGATCGCGGCGCTCTCCGCCGGCGGGGCCGCCGCGCTGGCCGCCCGTCGGTATCTCGCGATGCGCGACGCGCTCGCCGATGTCGAGCCCGAGTTGCGCAACCCGGCGCTGCCGTTTGTGACGGTCACCTACTCGGCCAAGGCACTGCCGCTCATCCGCCCCGTATACCGAGTCAGGTCGTCGCCCGGCAGCGGCGTCAATGTCGCCACGCGGACGATCGGCGACCGTGGAATGCGGGTCCTCATCACCACGCCCAACGGGCATCAGGCCAAACGGCCCGCGGTCCTGTCGCCGCACGGCGGCGGCATGATCGTCGGATCTCCGCAGCTCGAACAGATGACTTCCGGACGGCTCGCCAGGGAGTTGGGGGCCGTCGTGGTGTCTCCGGATTACCGCCTGGCGCCTGAAAACCCTTTCCCCGCAGCCCTCGACGACTGCATGGCGACCTTGCAGTGGATGCGCGACAACGCCGACGACTTGGGTATCGACCGCGATCGCATCGCCGTCGTCGGCAGGAGTGCGGGCGGCGGGCTGGCGGCGGCTGTCGCGCAGCGTAGCCACGATGAGGGCTTCACGCTGCGCGCTCAGGGTCTCCTGTACCCGATGCTCGACGACCGCACGGGGCTGGACGAGGACGACGAGGGTCGCGGCCGGCTCGTCTGGACATCCCGGACCAATCGGTTCGCGTGGACGGCGTACCTCGGCCGGGAGCCGCGGCGCTCCGATGCGCCGCCGTACGCGGCGCCCGCGCGACGCGATGACCTGTCCGGCCTTCCGCCCGCGTGGATCGGCGTCGGCGAGCTGGACCTCTATTACCGCGAGGACGTGGCATACGCGGAGAAGCTACGTGCGTGCGGTGTGCCGTGCGAGCTGATCACCGTCCCGCGGATGTACCACGCCGCGGACGGCTTCGCGCCAAAGGCGCCGTCGATGGAGACGTTCATTCGGAGTTTGGTGAACCATGTGAAGGCACACCTGTGATCGTGGAGCCGATGACGGGAATCGAACCCGCGTATTCAGCTTGGGATGCCGTTTCTACGGTCGAACGAGTGAGCGATGGCACTGGTCGGGGTGTTGCAAAGATTGGTGAATCCGGCCTCTACCTGCGATTGCAGTACGACTAGGGGCGCTATCGGTACGGTTCCGGTCCTGCCGCAGTACGGGCGCGGTCGGGGGTACGGACGGGGTACAGGGACACGGACGGCGACACGCCGAGTTGTGTCGGTGGTCCTTGGGAGAATGCCGTTATGGCGGGGCAACGGTTGTCGCAACGGAGGGGACGGGCTCAACCCGACGGGCCGTATGAAGGTGTGCCTCCGCATCTGGCCAACGGACTTTTGAAATGGTTCAACGACACGCTTAGGCCCTACCAGAACCGCCAGATCAATGAGCAGAAGCTACTTGAGATAGCGGGCTTCATGCGTGCGGAGGTCGAACCGGATTGGCGAATCGAAACTGTGCTGCAGCACTTGATGGGGGTCGCCCAACAGGATGGGGACTATTTTCTCGACCTCATCGATGGAACCCTGCAATACGTTGGTAGCAAGTACAACGCTCCGCGTCTGAAGGCGCTCCTGGACGCTGGTGGCTCGGTCTGGACCGTGTCTGAAGACCACAAATCTCTAGTAAAGGTCGTCGGTGACGAGTCGCAAGCCACCTACGACGCTGCAACTATCGTGGCCGATGAGGCGACGACCGAATTGAGGGAAGCGTGGACGAACGCCTTCGGTCGCAATGGTGACCCGTCTGATGCCTGGGACCATGCCATTAAAGCGGTTGAAGATGTGCTGATCCCGGAGATGATGCCTAACAACACCAGCGCTACTCTAGGCAACGTTGTCGGGGAACTAGCCGGGCAGAACGGTGCGCAGTGGAGGTTGGTGCTTCCGGGAAATAACCAGGATCACGACGTCGCGCACCTTGTCGCGATGCTTCGTTTGATATGGCCCAATCACGACCGACACGGCGGATCAACACCAAAGCGAACGCCGTTAGAGCCGGAAGCGCGGGCGGTTGTGACTCTCGCCGCGACCATCGTCCAATGGCACCGAGAAGGCTGGGTAGTCCAAAAGCGTTAGCCCCAGCTTCTTGGTTTGATGCGCGTGCTTCGCAAAGCGCCGCTGCGTGGCTTACTTCTTGGTGGCCATCTCACGTTCCTGTCGTTGGCAGCCCGGCCGCGCGGGGCCAACGCCCACCTACATCGGGAATGTCGTGCCATTGCTCGGTTGAGAGGAGATCCGATCTGGACACGCTACGTTTCGAGACGCTGGGGTGTCGGACCGGCGAAGTAAAGTTCGGCTAGCGACTGAGTAGGAGAAGAGATGCAGGTGAACGGCCTCGAAGTCGACCGCATTGAATTGGGAGATTGCCTAACTTGGCTGAAGGACGTGCCCGATGAGTCGGTCGACCTTGTTGTGTCGTCGCCGCCATACAACATTGGCAAGGAGTACGAGACGCGACGCGCGTTGGACCTGTACATGTCAGAGCAAGCGGACGTACTCGCTCATTGCGCACGTGTGTTGAGGCCGACGGGTTCAATTTTCTGGCAGGTCGGCTCCTATTCGATCAAGGGACAGCTGATCCCGCTCGACGTGAAGTTCTTCCCGATTTTGGAGGAACTCGGCATGCAGCCGCGGAATCGAATCGTCTGGGTCCGGCAACACGGTCTGCACGCAAAGAACAAGTTCTCCGCCCGGCACGAGACGATTCTTTGGTTCAGCAAGTCGGACAGCTACAAGTTCAATCTGGATCCGATTCGAGTCCCTCAGAAGTATCAGAACAAGAAGTCTTGGCGCGGTGAGAACAAGGGTGAGCTGACCTGCAATCCACTCGGCAAGAATCCCGGCGATATATGGTCATTCCAGAATGTGAAGCATAACCACGAAGAGCAGACGATCCACCCAGCGCAGTTTCCTGAGGCGATGATCAGTCGCATTATTTTGGCTACAACTGACGAGTCGGATGTGGTGCTCGATCCCTACATGGGCACCGGTACCGTCGCTGTAGCCGCTAAGGATCTTGATCGACACTACGTCGGCACGGAGATTGACGAGCGGTATTACGAGCTTGCCCTGCAGCGCATCAAGGTCAAGCCTGACGCCGACGGCATCTTTCCAAACTTAAAGACTCTGCGGCGCTACGCATCTGAAACGGGTACGTCCGCATCGGGCTACCGGTTCGCCGTGCAGGTAGGCGCGTCGGCGACAGACAGAACCAAGGCCAAGATATTCGACGAGGCTCACCATCTAGCCGACCTGGAACATCGGTTGGACCTTGAGGAAAGTGCCTTCGCCGATCGACTGCTCGGAATTGAGCCGCCAGCCTTCGAGGCGCCGAAAGCCCCTCCGACTCTATTTGAGTGAGAGGGAGGCGGCGTAGTTTCCGTGTTTCGCTGGCCTGCCGCGCCATGCGACGTCGAACGTGCGGAGCTCTCGACTCGCGGGCACGCGGTCGTAGCGAGGGTTGGCGTACAAGTTCCACATCGCCTCTAGCTCCGACACGCCGTTCTGAATGGAGAGGCCTACGAAGCGAATCGGGACGGTGAAAGACTTGAAGGTCATCGCCGCTTCAAGCTGGGCTCGTCCTTGCTCGTAGTACAAAGTGCTATTCGAGGCGGGAAACAGCCCACACTTCGTGACCACAATTAGAGCCTCCACTCCGGCCATGCCCGCGAGATGGATTCCAGAAACATAGACGCCCTGAGTGCGAATCACGTTGTTCCACAAGAACGGATAGTTCGAGAACTGCCACTCTGCGAGGGTCGTGCGTTTGCCTGCATCCCAATCTAAACCGAACTCTTTGAGCCCGTCGGGTACTGGGATCTTGTTCCAGCCGAGCGCGGCAGCCCTGTCGGTCAGTTCCTTATTAGTCGCTTTCGGATCGAAGATTGGCCGGTGATTCAGGCCCGCTTGGTCGCTTGGTTGCAACTGCGGCAACGTGCCCTCAACCACGGACGCAATCTCTGCCCACTCCGTGGAGCCGGGACCCTCGAAGAATTCCTTGGCTCCTGCGAAGTCGCTGAGCTCGTACTGCACCCTTTCGCCCCCTGTGATCGCCTGCCGGCGTGCAGCAGGCTACGGCGTGGAGCGAGTTGTGTCCACATTCGAACACGGGGTACAGGCGGGGTATCGAGCCGTAAGACGGTTTAGCGATTCGGCGCATCACCGCAGGTAGGCGTGGAGCCGATGACGGGAATCGAACCCGCGTATTCAGCTTGGGAAGCTGATGTTCTGCCATTGAACTACATCGGCGCTGTCGACAACGAAGGCTAGCATCCGACCGCGGATCCGTTGGGCGAGTAGCGCGGCCGCCAGCGACCCGCCCGCGGTCGTCGACCCCGCCGCGCAAATGCCCGGCACCGGGGAAATGGCCGCTGTCCTGCAAATTCGAAGACGCGTGTTTATTATTCCGTGATCGTGTCGTAATGTGCCTGGGGTGGGTCGGCACAGATTAGCCAAGAAGCGGCGGAAGTCCCCGCTTGTCCTGGCAGCGGCGCTGGGCCCCGCCGCGGTGTTCTTCGCGGCGGCCGGCGATGTCGGCCCTTTCGTCCCACCACATGTCGCGGCGCCCGTTATTGGAGACAATTCAGCGTGCTGCTTAGAAATCGTCTCGGCGAAGCCGATGGCGATCACGCTCGCGTCGGACGTGTCCCGTGGCGACGGGATGGCTCCGCCCCCCGCGGCATCCAGGTATCACACCCGCTCGCGCTTCCTGCCCGCCGGCCTTACCCCCGAACAGGGCCTGCAGGTGCGGACGATCCTGGTCTCGCGCGCCATCACCGCAAAGTTCCCCCAGATCCACGAAATGGGCGGCGTGCGACCGGATCCGCTGCCCTGGCACCCGCTGGGATTGGCGATCGACGTGATGATCCCCAACCCGCAGAGCGCCGACGGCATCGCCCTGGGCGACGAGATCGTCGCGTACGTGATGCAGAACGCGCGGCGCTTCGGGATCCAGGACGCGATCTGGCGCGGCGTCTACTACACGCCGGGCGGGGCGCAGCCGAGCCGGCTCGGCCACTACGACCACGTCCACGTCACGACCACCGGCGGGGGCTACCCCAAGGGTGGGGAGATGTACCTGGCTGACTGACGCCCAGCGGCTAGGCTCGTCGCGTGCTGCTCTCCGATCGTGACCTCAGGGCCGAAATCACCGCCGGCCGGTTGGGCATCGACCCCTACGACGCCACCCTGGTGCAGCCCTCCAGCATCGACGTCCGCCTGGACTGCATGTTCCGGGTCTTCAACAACACCCGCTACACCCACATCGACCCGGCCAAGCAGCAGGACGAGCTGACCACGCTCGTCGAACCCGTCGAGGGTGAGCCGTTCGTGCTGCACCCCGGCGAGTTCGTGCTCGGCTCCACGCTGGAGCTGTTCACCCTGCCCGAGGACCTCGCCGGCCGGCTGGAAGGCAAGTCGTCCCTGGGCCGGCTGGGCCTGCTGACCCACTCGACGGCCGGCTTCATCGACCCGGGCTTCAGCGGCCACATCACGCTGGAGCTGTCCAACGTCGCGAACCTGCCGATCACGCTGTGGCCGGGGATGAAGATCGGTCAGCTGTGCATCCTGCGGTTGACCAGCCCGGCCGAACACCCTTACGGCAGTTCGCAAGTTGGTTCCAAGTACCAGGGCCAGCGCGGACCCACGCCGTCGCGCTCCTATCAGAACTTCATAAGGTCTACATAGCTTCCGCGGGGAGCCCTCACCCCCGTTCTGCGCGATACTTAGTTAGCCACGGTTTTTTTCCTCCGCCAGGCCGTGGTTCAGCGCGCAATACCTTTGGAGGGGTTTGTCTTGGATATCGTGCTCGGGGTGTCGATGGCACCGGCATCGATCCAAATGGTCGTCCTCGAAGGCGAATACGCCGACGGCGCCACCGTAGAAGAGGACGTGTTCGACGTCGCCGCCGCCGACGAAGCGGCCACTGCGAGCGCGTCGGATCAGGTGCTCGCCGCGATCCTGGGCACCCAGGAGGGCGCGGCCGACGCCGGGCTCGAGGTGTCGTCGATCGGCGTGACGTGGACCGACCAGCTCGAGGCGGCGGCGTTGCACGACGCGCTGGCCGCCCATCGCATCGAGAACGTCATGCTGGTGTCGGCGTTTCTCGCCGCGACGGCGCTAGCCCAAAACGTCGGTGCCGCAATGGGTTACGAGCGCACCGCGGTGATGTTCGTGGAGCCCGACACCGCGACGCTGGCGGTGGTCGAGACCTCGGACGGGTCCATCCCCGACGTCTACAAGCAGCCGCTGTACGCCGACTCCTACGAGCAGGCCGCCACGCAGCTCGGCGGCATGATCGGCGGCCTGGAGAAGCTGGCGGCCGCGCCGGACGGCGTGTTGGTGGTGGGCTCGGGCGTCGACATCGCCCCGCTGAAGCCGGCGCTGCAGACGGCGACCTCGCTCGAGGTGAGCGTCCCCGAGGAGCCGGAGACCGCGCTGGCCCGCGGCGCCGCGCTGGCGGCGGCCAACGCGCCGCTGTTCGCGTCCTCGACCGCCGCGCTGGCCTACGCCCAGGACCCCGGCACCGGCGTCGTCGACCAGCACTCGCTACCCGAGTACCTTTACGCGCCCTTCGGAACCGACGACGAGCTCGCCTACAGCGCGGTGCCCGACGAGGACGCCGATTCGCCGACCGTGGTCATCGAGAAGCTCTTCGTGCAAGAAGAGAGCCAGCCGCGGCGCCGGCCGGCCCTGTTGATCGGTAGCGGGTTGGCGGTCGCGGGGATCAGTGCGGTGTTGGCGCTGGAGATCGCGCTTGCCATCGGCATCCGCTCGACGGGGACCGTCGCGTTGCAGCCCACGCCGGGGCAGCACCTCATCGTTCCGGCGCAGGAGGCGCCGGCGCCCGTCGAGGCGTCGGCCCCGGCGGCCAAGATCCACATGCCGGAGCCGGTGGCGGCGCCCAAGCCGATGACCCCGCAGTTCGCCGCGCCCATGCCGGCGGCCCCGCCGCCGCCCGCGGCGCCTCCGATTCCCGCGCCAGCGGCTCCGGTGGTGCCGGTTCCGGTGGTCGTTCCGCCGATCGCGCCGGTGATCCTGCCCCCGGTCCGCGTGCCCGTTCCCAACCCGGTGCTGACTCCGCCGGTGATCCAGGCGCCGCCGCACGTGTCGCCCCCGCCGCCGGTGGTGGTGGTGCCCCAGCCGCCGGTGGTTGTGCCCCAACCACCCGTGCATGTCCCGGAGCCGCCGCAGTCCGGCGGCACGGGGCCGCAGTCGCCGCCGCACCAAACTCCGCCCGGTTCGGGTACGGGCGGTTCCGGCGGTGGGCATGTACCGGCACCCGGTTCGGGCACGGGCGGCTCGAGCGGCGGGCACGTCCCTCCTCCCAGCTCCGGTGACGGCGGCCTCGGTGGTGGGCACGTCCCTCCTCCTAGTTCCGGTCCGGGTGGGCTGGGCGGTGGCCACGTCCCGCCTCCTGGCTCCGGGGAAGGCGGCCTCGGCGGTGGGCACGTCCCTCCTCCTAGTTCCGGCCCCGGTGGGCTGGGCGGCGGGCACGTCCCGCCTCCTGGCTCCGGGGACGGCGGCCTCGGCGGTGGGCACGTCCCGCCTCCTAGCTCCGGCCCCGGTGGGCTGGGCGGCGGGCACATCCCGTCACCCGGTTCGGGCGGCGGTGCGCCCGGTGGCCCCGGTGGCCTGTTCGGCGGCGGACCGGGCGGCGGCTTCGGCATCCCCGGCGGCGGTCACAGCGGTGGCGGTTTGCCTGGCGGGGGTTTGCCCGGCGGCGGCGGCCTCGGCGGTGGCGGCGGACTCGGCGGCGGCCACAGCAGCGGCGGCTTCGGCGGCGGCGGTGGTGGCGGCGGCAGCTTCGGTGGCGGTGGCGGCGGTCACAGCGGAGGCGGCGGTGGCGGTGGCGGCCATAAATAGCCGTTGAGGGCTAACCCCGGCCGGTCGCCGCACGGCGCAGAAGGTCGCGAACGCGCGTAAAATCGTGACACTAGGGAAAAACAGGGTGGGGACCCAGTGACCTCTGGCGATTTCCGCGGGGTGCGGCGGCCACGTCCTCATCAGGACTAGCAAGCGAACCATGGAGGAGCTTTGGACACGGTACTTGGCGTGTCGATGGCGCCGACGGCCGTCCGAATGGTGCTGGTCGAAGGCCAGAATGGCGAAGGCGCCACCGTCGACGAAGACAACTTCGACGTCCCGCCCGAGGACGACGCCGCAACGCTAAGCGCGGCGAATCAGGTAGTTTCGGCGATCCTGGGCACGCGGGAGGGCGCGGCCGAGGGCGGCTACCAACTCGCCTCGACCGGGGTCACCTTCACCGACCCGATCGAGGCCGCCGCCCTGCGGGATGCGCTGGCGGCGCACAAGGTCGAGAACGTGATGTTGGTCTCGGCCTTCCTGGCCGCGGCCGCCCTGGCGCAGGCCGTCGGCAGCCAGACCAACTATGCGCAGACGGCGCTGCTCTACATCGAGCCCGACACCGCGACTCTGGCCGTCGTCAACAGCGCCGACGGGTCGATCGTCGACGTGCAGCGGCAGCCCCTCCCGGCGGACGACGAGGCCGCGGTGGCCCAGCTGGCCACGATGGTTTCGCACGCCGAGACGCTGGAGACGCGGCCGGACGGTGTGTTCGTCGTCGGCTCCGGCATCGACATCCCGCTGATCAAGCCCGCGTTGGAGGCGGCGACATCGCTGCCGTTGTCGGCGCCCGAAGAGCCCGAGACCGCGCTGGCGCGGGGTGCGGCGCTCGCCTCCGCGAACGCGCCGCTCTTCTCGTCGTCCACCGCGGCGCTGGCCTACGCCCAAGACCCGGGCACCGGCGCCATCGCCCCGTTCGGGATCACGCCCGGCTACTTCGACACCCCAGGAACGTTGAGCAGGGACGCGCTCGCCTACAGCGCGGTGCCCGACGACGCCGACGACCTTTACACCGGCGCGCACACCGGCGCGACCGCGCTCGTCGACGCCGGCGACCCCCAGCGCAGCTCGTTCCGGCTGGTGGGAAGCATCGTGGCCGGCGTCTTCGTCATCGGCGTGGTGGCGCTGGTCGTCTCGCTGGCCATCGCCATCCGGCCCACGGCCAACGTCCAGCCCAACCCGAACCAGAACGTCGTCGTCGCTCCCAGCCGGCCCGCCCCGGCGGCTCCGGCGCCGGCCGAGGCCCCCGCTCCGGCGGCGCCCGCACCGGCGCAGGAGGCTCCGGCTCCCGCTCCGGCTGCCCCCGCCCCCGCGCCCGCGCCCCCCCCCCCCCCCCCCCCCCCCC
>NZ_LZHV01000050.1 GCF_001667275.1 Mycobacterium sp. ACS4054 | reverse complement strand
CCCGCGGGCCGGCGCGCGGCGCGGGGGGGGGCCCGCGGGGCGGCCGGGGGCCCCCCGGGGGGGGGGGGGGGGGCCGCCGGGGGGGCCACGGGGGGAACTCCCCGGCGTTGGCCGGGCGGCGGCGGAATGTCACGCGGGCGCTCGCCAGTTCCATGTTTGCCCACACGCTCAGTCGCCGGCCCATCCGCGTCACTGGACGACTGGTTGTGGGGTCCGTCGTTACTCAATGGCCGTGCGCGCGCCGTTTCGCGCCGTCCGGGTGCCCTTGGGCGGGCGCGCGGCCCCGAGCACATAGGACCTGACCAGATGGTTCCAGCTGCAGGTCCGGCATACCTCCACCACGTGGACGGCGAACTCGTCGAAGCGGGTTGCCAGCAAGACCAACTCTTCGGCCGTGCGGGCCGAGCCCGACACCGGACCCAGGTGTTCGCCGAATACCCACGACACCAGCGTCAGCTGCTCCTTGCGGCAGATCGGGCACATGACCTGGCTCGGTTTCCCGTGAAACTTGGCGGCCCGCAGTAGATAAGGGTTCGCGTCGCACACCTCGGAAACCCCGGTGCGGCCCGAGTACACCTCGGCCAGCAGTGCTCGCCGCCGGAGCGCGTAGTCCACCACTTGTCGCTGCAGTCGCACGCCCACCAGAGTACGTCGCCATGTCGAGCACCGATACGCCACCAAAACCGTGGCGGCCCGACCGAGGTCATCGGCCGGTGCGTTCCGCGCGGATGGGGGCCGGACTCTACGATCATCCCCGTGGCGAAATGGCTCGGGACATCGCTCGGCGCTGGGGTGGCGGCGAGCACCCGCGCCAAAGACATCAACCGGCAGGACGCCTGCAAGATTCTCGACAATGCGCTGAACGACGGCGAGCTGTCCATGGAGGAGCACCGCGAGCGGGTGAGCGCCGCCACCAAGGCGATCACGCTCGGCGACTTGCAGGACCTCGTCAGCGACCTGCAGGCCGACAGCAGCGCGCTGCCGACGACCACCGTCAAGGCCGGCCCGGTGCCGCCGACCTTTCGCGGCTGGGGGGTGCTCGCCGCCGCGTTCGTCGTGTCGGTGCTGCTGGGCGTCGGCATCGGGTGGGGCATGTACGGCAACACCAAATCGCCGCTGGACTTCACCACCGACCCCGGGGCCAAGCCCGACGGAGTGGCCCCCGTCGTGCTGACCCCGCCCACCCAACTGCATTCGGTCGGCGGGTTGACCGGTCTGATCGAGCAAACCCGCAAACGGTTCGGCGACGTCGTGGGGTATCGGCTGGTGATCTACCCGACTTACGCGGTCCTGGACCGGCCGGACCCCTCCGACGATCGCCGGGTGCTGGCCTACAACTATCGCGGCGGATGGGGCGACCCGACCAGCTCGGCGAAGAGCTCGGCGGACGGTCCGGTCCCGGTCGACCTGAGCAAGTTCGACGTCACGGCGACGGTGGGCATCATGCGCGGGGCGCCCCAGACCCTCCGCATGAAGCCCTCGGACATCAAGACCGAGTACCTGAACATCGAACCGGCGACCGACCCGACCACCCCGGGAGCGCTGTCGCTGTCGCTGTACGTCTCCAGCGACTACGGTGGGGGCTACATCGTCTTCGCAGGTGACGGCACCGTCAAGCAGCTGAACCTGCCGTCCTAGGCCGCCGGATCCCGGCGTGCGGCCATTCGCGGGCCGCCGGACTAATAGCTAACGAACATCCGGTGGTGTTGTGGCGAATATATCGAGACGATACGATGACGCGAGGCGTCGGACCGTCGTAACCAATCGTGCAAAGGGGGTGATTCGGTGCTCGAGCTCGCCATCCTGGGGCTTCTGATCGAATCGCCGATGCACGGCTACGAGTTGCGCAAACGGCTGACGGGTCTCCTCGGCGCGTTCCGCGCGTTCTCGTACGGTTCGCTGTACCCGGCCCTCCGGCGGATGCAGGCCGAGGGGCTGATCGCCGAGGACGCCGCCCCGGCCGGCACGCCGGTTCGGCGGGCGCGGCGCGTCTACCAGCTAACCGACGAGGGCCGTCGGCGCTTCGGTGAGCTGGTGGCCGACACCGGTCCGCACAACTACACCGACGACGGTTTCGGGGTGCACCTGGCGTTCTTCAACCGGACTCCGGCGGAGGCGCGCATGCGCATCCTGGAAGGTCGCCGGCGTCAGGTCGAGGAGCGGCGGGAAGGCCTGCGCGAAGCCGTGGCGCGGGCCAGTAACTCGTTCGACCGCTACACCCGCCAACTTCACCAACTGGGGCTCGAGTCCAGCGAGCGCGAAGTGAAGTGGCTCAACGAGCTCATTGCTGCGGAGCGGGCGATGCCCGGCCTCTCCGAGCAGACGTAAACCCTGCACGACATTCATCAGCTGCGACACAGAGTTATGGAGTTAGGAGAACGCCCTATGAGTGACCAGAACGCGCCGATCGCGTCGACGGAGGTACGAGTCGCCATTGTCGGCGTCGGTAACTGCGCGTCTTCGCTGGTACAGGGCGTCGAGTACTACCAGAACGCCGACGAGAACAGCACCGTGCCCGGCCTGATGCATGTCAAGTTCGGCCAGTACCACGTGCGCGACGTCAAGTTCGTCGCCGCCTTCGACGTGGACGCCAAGAAGGTCGGCTTCGACCTCTCGGACGCGATCTTCGCCTCGGAGAACAACACGATCAAGATCGCCGACGTGCCGCCCACCAACGTGGTGGTGCAGCGCGGCCCGACGCTCGACGGCATCGGCAAGTACTACGCCGACACCATCGAGCTGTCGGACGTCGAGCCGGTCGACGTGGTCAAGGCGCTCAAGGACGCCGAGGTCGACGTGCTGGTGTCCTACCTGCCCGTGGGCTCGGAAGAGGCCGACAAGTTCTACGCGCAGTGCGCCATCGACGCCGGGGTGGCGTTCGTCAACGCGCTGCCGGTGTTCATCGCCTCGGACCCCGTGTGGGCCAAGAAGTTCGCCGACGCCGGCGTGCCGATCGTGGGTGACGACATCAAGAGCCAGGTCGGCGCCACCATCACCCACCGCGTGATGGCCAAGCTGTTCGAGGACCGCGGCGTGCAGCTGGACCGCACCATGCAGCTCAACGTCGGTGGCAACATGGACTTCCTCAACATGCTCGAGCGCGAGCGGCTGGAGTCCAAGAAGATCTCCAAGACGCAGGCCGTCACCTCCAACCTGCAGCGCGAGTTCAAGACCAAGGATGTGCACATCGGCCCGTCCGACCACGTCGGCTGGCTCGACGACCGCAAGTGGGCCTACGTGCGGCTGGAAGGCCGCGCCTTCGGTGACGTGCCGCTGAACCTGGAGTACAAGCTCGAGGTGTGGGACTCGCCCAACTCGGCGGGCGTGATCATCGACGCGGTGCGGGCGGCCAAGATCGCCAAGGACCGCGGCATCGGCGGCCCGGTGATCCCGGCGTCGGCGTACCTGATGAAGAGCCCGCCGCAGCAGCTGCCCGATGACGTCGCGCGCACCCAGCTCGAAGAGTTCATCATCGAGGGCTGACCCCGTTCCACCGAGAGTGCGGTGAGGTCGCAGTGATGACCTCACCGCACTTTCGTTGTTCGGGTCGCTTTGTCACGCCAACGTGACGCTCGGCGACCGCCGCCACGCTGGCGTGACGGTCGGTGCTGGGGCCGCGAGACCCGTTTCGGCGACACAGCGCTGTGCGGGTGCTTAGCATCATCTCTCGATGACCGTTCAACCCGCCGCTTTCCTGCGCACGACGCTTCCGCTGGATCTGTCCCGGCTCGCGGAGTTGGACGGCGGCCGGTACCACTCGATCTGGCTGCCCGACCACATGGTCAGCTTCTGGCCCGACTCGATCTGGACGCCCGAATTCACCGACCTGGCGACCGCATCCCCGTCGCCGCACCGCCACCTCGACGGCCTGGCGGTGGCCGCCGCTGCCGCGGTCCTCACCGAGCACGTTCCGATCGTGAGCGCCGT
Source organism: Mycobacterium sp. ACS4054 (assembly GCF_001667275.1). Taxonomy (GTDB): domain Bacteria; phylum Actinomycetota; class Actinomycetes; order Mycobacteriales; family Mycobacteriaceae; genus Mycobacterium. The sequence goes on along the minus strand of NZ_LZHV01000050.1, from coordinate 243,890 downwards.
CGTCGACACCGTGCGCCGCCACCCGGCCATGCTCGCCCAGACCGCGCTGACCATTGATCACCTCGCCAAGGGCCGGTTCGTCCTGGGCTTGGGCAGCGGCGAGAGCGAGAACACCCTGCCCTACGGCTTCGACTTCTCCACACCGGTCAGCCGTTTCGAGGAGGCCCTGACGGTCATCCGGCTGCTCTGGGAGAGCGACGGCCCAGTCGATTTCGACGGGCGGTTCTACACGCTGCGGCACGCCCGGCTGGACACCGAGCCCTACGAAGGCCGGCCGCCGCAGATCTGGATCGGCGCAAGCGGGCCGCGCATGCTGGACATCGCGGGCCGGCACGCCGACGGGTGGTGGCCGGCCGGCGCGTGGACACCTGAGCAGTACGCCGAAATGCTCGCAGCGGTAAGGGGATCCGCGGAGCGCGCCGGCCGCGACCCGATGGCGATCACCCCGTGCTTCATCCAGGTGTGCCTGCTCGGCCAGGACTCCGACGCCCTGGCCGACATTCTGCAAGCACCCCTGGTCAAGGCGTTCCTGTTGCAGGTGTCGGCGGAGACGTTGCGCGGCTTCGGGTTTGAGCACCCGATGGGCGATCGCTGGCGAGGATTCCAGGACATCGACCCGTCGGTGCTCACGCGGGAGCGCATCCTCGCGTTCCTCGACAAGGCCACGCCGGACATGGTGCTGGCCGCCGTGCCGCACGGGACGCCGACGGAGGTCGCCAAGATTGTGAAGACCTATGTCGACGCGGGACTGCGCGTGCCCAAGATCCTGGATTACGGCGCCATGGCGGGCCTCAGATACGCCGGCGCTTCGGCGGCCAATGTCCGCGCCGCCGAAGACGAACTGATGCGGCTGTGCGGGGGCGCCTCGTGACGATCCCCCTGGACGTCGCCCAGCTGCTCGCCGCCGCGGAGGCCGAGACAGGACTGTGCGACTACGGCGATCCCACGTTGCCGCAACGCTTCACGGTCGCCGTCGACCACCTCAACGGCCTCGGCATGAACGACGACGGCAACCGGCAGGCCGCGCAGGTCTGTCATTGGCTGCTGACGTCCCGCCTGGAATTCATCGAAGACCGCAACCGCTACCCAATCGCCGACGAGGTGATCGAGGGGCCGATGTTCGTCACGGGCGAACCACGTTCGGGGACAACGCTGATGCACGCGCTGATGTCCGTGGATCCGCGGGCGCGGGCGCTGCGCTTCTGGGAGGTGATGTATCCGTCGCCGCCACCGGGTCTGGCCGGTCCCGACGACGACCGCCGGCAACGGGCCGACGCGGACTGGCGGGAGATCAACGCCAAGATGCCCAAGTGGCTGCACAGCCACCCCTACAACGACATGCTGGGCGACGGGCTGCCCGAAGACGAGCGCACCTGGGCGTTCGACTTCCGGGTGATGACACCGACCGCCTGGTGGCGTGTGCCGATGCAGTCGCTGGTGGGTGGCCTTGCGACGGATCCGGTGGCGCAATACCGGCTGCACAAGGCCATGCTGCAGCAGCTGCAATACCGCCGTCCGCGAAAGTACTGGGCGCTCAAGGGCTTTCACGGATTTCGGCTCAAGGAATTGTTCGACACCTACCCCGACGCGCGGATGGTGTGGCTGCACCGCGACCCGGTGCAGGTCGCCGCGTCGCGCACCATGATGATGGCCGACATCGCCGACGGCATGGTCGGATCGGTTGACCTGCGCGCCCTGACGAAGATGCATCTGGAGCTGACGCGCGCCGGCGTCGCCAACACGATGAGTAATCCCTTGGTCGACGATCCGCGCATCCTGCACGTCCGCTACGTCGACTTCGTCGCCGACCACATCGGCACGGTTCGGCGCTACTACGCCTTCTGCGGTCGCGAGTTGACGGCCGACGCGGAATCGGCGATGCGCGCCTATCTGGCCGACAACCGCGGCGACCGCTACGGCAAGTTCCGCTACTCCACCCAACTGCTGATCGACATCGGCGAAGACCTCGACGCGCTGCACGCGGAATTCCGGCCATTCCGAGAGCGATTCGACGTCCCCATCGAGAATCGGGCCTGACATGGTGGGCACGCACAAGCGCCTGTCCGTGCACAACGTCACCTTCTACGGTGACTCGCTCGCCGAACTGGAAGCGTATTGGGCGGCCCTCGGCGTCTCGCGGCTGAGCGTGCTGGACAGCCAGTTGCTCGATCCCCGCTTTCCACTGTCGTTGCAGGGCAACGGATACGCCGTGGAGGCGGTCTATCACCTGTTCGCCGAGGGCAAGCTGGCCGGCGATCCGGATGCCGCCCGCGTGACCCTGTCAACCGTGATCGACGCCGCCGCGGCCGTCGGCGCGCGCACCGTGTACTTACTCACCGGCGGCCGCGGTGACCTTACCTGGGACCGGGCCGCCGAACGATTCAGCGAAATGGTCGCCCCCTGCGTGGCGCACGCCAAGACCGCGGGGGTGGCGCTGGCCATCGAGAATGCTTCCAGCCTGTACGCCGACATCCACCTTGCCCACACGCTCCGGGACACCGTCACGCTGGCGGAGATGGGCGGCCTGAGCGTCTGCCTCGACTTGTTTCACTGTTGGGCCGAAGGCGATTTCGAGGCGATGGTGCAGCAGGCGCTGCCCCGAACGTCGCTCATCCAATTGAGCGACTACGTGCTGGGCGATCGGGCGCTCCCGGGCCGGGCGGTTCCCGGCGACGGCGCGATTCCGATCGAACGGTTCGTCACCCAGGCGCTCGCCGGCGGCTACGCGCACGGGTTCGACCTGGAACTCATCGGTCCCCGCATCGACAGTGAGGGGCACCTGGAAGCCGCCCGGCGCGCATGTGATGTAGTCAGCGCGATGCTCGACAGACTGGGTGCGTGACGATGGCCTTCGGCGACGGTCCGGACGACGCGGCGCTGCGATCGGCCTGGGCCGAATTCTGTGCGCGACTGCGGCAGGCGGGCGAGCAGGTCTTCAAGCAGGCCAACCCGCCGTCCGGTGCACATCGGGTCGACGCGTACCGGTTCCTCACCCAAAACCTGGGCCAGGCCTTCGATTTGGCGCTCGAAACGCGCGACACCCGCTACCCGGCCCTGCACACCTTCTGCGGCCCCACCCGCAAGCTCGGCGGTGATTGCGCCGACTTCACCTATCAGCAGGCGTGGATCGACGGGCAGTCGACCTACCGGCTCACCGGCACCCGCGGCACCGCGCGGTTCTTCAACGTCACGGTCCAGGGGTCACGCAGGCCCGGCCCGGGGGTGCTGCACGAACCCTTCGGGGACACACCGGAAGCCAACCTGCTCGGCCATCAACTCCGCATCGACGACACCGGTGAATTCGAGCTCTACATCGGCGGCCCCGAGCGCGGGCCGAACTGGCTGCCCACCACCGACGGGTCGCGCAAGCTGTTCATCCGTCAGGGGTTCGACCGCTGGGACGAGCTGCCGGCGCAGCTGCGCATCGAGCGAATCGACATGGACTCCCCCAAGCCGTTGCCCTCTGCCGAGCAGATGGTCGAGGCGATGCGCTGGGCAGGCGATTTCGTCACCGGCCTGATGGCGGACTGGCCCGAGTTTCCGTTCACCTACGGCGGCGTCGACGCCGAGCGCCCCAACGCCTTCCCGCGTGTCGACGCGACCGACGCCGACAACAAGCGCGGCCGGGCCGCGGCCAACATGTACTGGGAACTCGCCGACGACGAGGCGCTGATCGTCGAATTCGACGCCCACGCCGGGCTGTGGATGCTCACCAATATGGGCGTCTTCTTCAACAGCATGGACTACTTGTACCGGCCGGTCAGCTACACGCCGAGCCGCACGACCACCGACGCCGACGGCCGCGTGCGGCTGGTCATGGCGCATCGTGATCCCGGCGTGCACAACTGGCTGGACACCCAGGGCTTTCGGTGCGGCAACCTGACCTACCGGCACATGCTCGAGGGCGAACCCGCCGTGCTTAACACCCGCGTCGTCAAGTACGACGACGTCCTCACCGCGCTGCCCGCGGACACCGCGCTGGTGAGTTCGGCCGAGCGCGCGGCGGCGATGTGGGAGCGGTTCCACGGCATCCGCCGTCGTTACCTCCTCTAGACGGCGCGGCTAGATTCATGGTCGTGACCGAAATCTTCGAAGACGAACTGGACGGGCTCTCCGAATTCTCGCTGCTGTCCGAGAACGCCGAGCAGGCCGGCGTCACCGGTCCGCTGCCCACCGTGCAACGCGTCGAGGCGGGCGCGGATGGGAGCAAGATCAGCGCGCTGCGCTGGGGCTCCGCTCCCCCGCGGATCGTCTTCCTGCACGGCGGTGGGCAGAACGCGCACACCTGGGACACCGTCGTCGTCGGACTCGGCCAGCCCGCACTGGCGGTGGACCTGCCCGGGCACGGTCAATCGGCATGGCGCGAGGACGGTGACTACTCGCCCCAGCTGAACGCCGACGCGCTGCTGCCGGCCCTGCGCGAGCACGCGCCGGGCGCCGATCTGGTGGTGGGTATGTCGCTGGGCGGGTTGACGGCGATCCGGCTCGCCGCCGTGGCGCCCGAACTGGTGAACGAACTCGTCCTGATCGACGTCACCCCGTCGGCGCTGCAACGGCACTCGGAGATGACGAAGGAGCAGCAGGGCACGGTGGCATTGATGCACGGGGAACGCGAATTCCCCAGCTTCCAGGCGATGCTGGACCTGACGATCGCCGCCGCACCGCACCGCGAGGTGAAGGCGCTGCGCCGCGGTGTCTTTCACAACTCGCGCCGGCTGGACAACGGAAACTGGACCTGGCGCTACGACGCCATCCGCCAGTTCCCCGACTTCGACGTCCTGTGGGAGGACGTGGACCGGCTGTCGGCACCCATCACCCTCATCCGCGGCGGCAACTCGGGATTCGTCAGCGACGACGATGCGACCGAATTAAGCCGCCGCACAAAGCATTTCCGCACGGCGCACGTCGTCGAGAACTCCGGGCACTCCGTGCAAAGCGACCAGCCCCTGGCCCTGATCGACCTGCTGCGCGGAGTGCTCGACGGGCGGTGAGCCTACGGTGGTCGTATGCCTTCTGATCGCCCCATCCGCATCGGTGTGCAACTGCAGCCGCAGCACGCATCGCACTACGACCAAATCCGTGACGCCGTGCGCCGCTGCGAGGACATCGGCGTCGACATCGCCTTCAACTGGGACCACTTCTTCCCCCTCTACGGGGATCCCGACGGCGCGCACTTCGAATGCTGGACCATGCTCGGAGCCTGGGCCGAGCAGACCTCGCGGATCCAGATCGGCGCGCTGGTCACCTGCAACTCCTACCGGAATCCCGAGCTGCTGGCCGACATGGCCCGCACGGTCGACCACATCGGCAACGGCCGCCTGGTGCTGGGGATCGGCTCGGGCTGGAAGCAGAAGGACTACGACGAGTACGGCTATGCATTCGGCACGGCGGGCAGCCGCCTCGACGACCTGGCCGGCGCACTCCCCCGCATCAAAGCGCGGCTGGCCAAGTTGAATCCGCCTCCGACTCGAGACATCCCGATCCTGATCGGCGGCGGGGGCGAGCGCAAGACGCTGCGCCTGGTCGCCGAGCACGCCGACATGTGGCACAGCTTCACCTCCGCCGACGAGCTCCCGGCGAAGTCGGAAGTCCTGGCCCGGCACTGCGCCGACGTCGGCCGTGACCCGGCGAGCATCGAACGCTCGGCCGCCGTGCACGACCACGGCGGATTGGTCGGGAACGCCGAAACTCTGGTCGGTCTGGGTGTCACCCTGTTGACCGTTTCGTGTGACGGACCGGATTACGACCTCGGCGCCGCCGAGGCGTTGTGCCGGTGGCGCGACAGTCGTTGAGACCATTTATCCGTCAAACACCGGAAAGTACGAGCCGACTCGTGAGAAACTTCTCGCGCTAGATGGCCGCACCGGGTTTGAAAAGAGACTCAACAACGAATGCCAAAGAAATACGGGGTCAAAGAAAAAGACCTGGTTGTTGCGCACATCCTTCACCTCTTGCTTACGGGGAAGCTGCGCACCGGCGACCGCGTCGATCGCAATGAAATCGCACTGGGGCTCGGGGTGAGCCGCGTTCCCATTCAAGAGGCGTTGGTTCAACTCGAACACGACGGCATTGTGTCGACCCGCTATCACCGCGGCGCATTCGTCGAGCGGTTCAACGAAGCCACCGTGCTCGAGCATCACGAGCTCGACGGCCTGCTCAACGGCATCGCGTCCGCGCGTGCGGCAACCAGTCCCACTCCGCGCATCCTCGGGCAACTCGACGCCCTGATGCGAACGATGCGCGCGGCGAAGGATTCCCGGGCCTTCTGCGACGTCGCGGCGGAATACCGGCGCACCATCAACGACGAATACGCCGGACCGCGGTTGCACGCCACGATCCGCGCGTCGCAGAACCTCATCCCCCGGGTGTTCTGGCTTACCTACCAGGGCGGCCGCGAGGAAATGCTGCCGTTCTACGAGGACGAGACCGCAGCGATCAATCGGCGCGACCCCGAGGCCGCCCGGGCCGCGTGCGTCGGCCGTTCCTACTTGGCGGCCCAGACGATGCTGGCCGAACTGTCCCGGCGCAGGGTGTTCACCCCGCCCGACGACGTCCCCCCCGTCGTTCCCGCACCCCTCGAACTGGTCGCCGACGCCGACCCCGTCGGCGTCGAGGCGTCGCTGGCGATCTAGGGCGCCCGCTCACCCGACGAAGCCATCCGCCGGTCGTTACGGTGGCAGTGATGAATGCGCGCGTGGATCGGCACCATCGGCGCCGCGGAAGGTTCTTCGGACTGACCGCGACCATCGTGCTGGTGTGCGGCACGGCATCAGGCGGGTTGGCCGCGCCCGCGAAGGCCGACTGGAATCAATGCGCTCCCGCCGGCTTGGACAGCGCGCGCGTCCTGCCCAAGGATCTGACCGCGAGCCAGCCCACGCCGGAGGAAGACGACGACACCACACCGTCGGTCGAACCGCTCAGCTCGGTGGACGTCGGCGCGCTGGGCCTCGGCACACCGGGGGTGCTGACGGTGGGCACGCTGTCGGACGCCCCGCCTAACATCTGCATCAATTCCACCGGCGAGTTCACCGGCTTCGACAACTTGCTGCTGCGCGCGATCGCCGACAAGCTGCACCTGCAACTGCGCTTCGTCAGCACCGACTTTTCCGCGCTCCTGGCCCAAGTGGCGTCGCGGCGCTTCGACGTCGGCTCGGCGTCGGTCAAGGCCACCGACCAGCGTCGCCGCACCGTCGCGTTCACCAACGGCTACGACTTCGGCTTCTACTCGCTGGTGGTGCCGCCCGGCTCGCCGATCCACAATTTCACCGATCTCGCCGCCGGCCAGCGCATCGGCGTGGTCCAGGGCACCGTCGAGGAGTCCTACGTCGTCGACACCTTGCACCTGCAGCCGGTCAAATACCCCGGCTTCGCCACCCTGTACGCCAGCCTCAAGACCCGCCAGATCGACGCATGGGTGGCACCGGGAACCCTCGCCGCGAGCCTGATCCGGCCGGGCGACCCGGCGGTGACCGTCGCAAACACTTTCAGCCCAGGCAATTTCGTCGCATACGCGGTCGCCAAGGAAAACAAGCCGCTGGTCGATGCGCTCAACGCCGGGCTGGACGCGGTGATCGCCGACGGCACCTGGTCCAAGCTGTACTGCGATTGGGTGCCGCGCACGCTGCCGCCCGGCTGGAAGCCCGGGTCGAAGGCCGCTCCCGCCCCGAACCTGCCCGATTTCGCGGCGATCGCCGCCGCGCAGCACCGCACCTCGGCCCCGGCCGCGCCGAAATCCACGCTGGCGCAGTTGCGTGATTCGTTCTTCGACTGGGACATGTACCGGCGGGCCATCCCGATGCTGCTGACGACGGGGCTGCCGAACACGTTGATCCTGACCAACTGCGCCATCGTGATCGGGCTGGCGCTGGGAATGGTGCTGGCCATGGCGGGGATCTCGAACCGGCGCTGGCTGCGCTGGCCGGCGCGGGTCTACACCGACATCTTCCGCGGCCTTCCCGAAGTGGTGATCATCCTGCTCATCGGGATGGGCGTCGGCCCGTTGGTCGGCGGGCTGACGAATAAGAATCCCTACCCGTTGGGAATCGCCGCGTTGGGGTTGATGGCGGCCGCCTACATCGGCGAAATCCTGCGCTCCGGAATACAAAGCGTCGACCCCGGACAGTTGGAGGCCTCGCGCGCGCTCGGATTCAGCTACTCGACCGCGATGCGGCTGGTGGTGGTGCCGCAGGGAATACGGCGTGTGCTGCCGGCGCTGGTCAATCAATTCATCGGGTTGTTGAAGGCCTCCGCATTGGTGTACTTCCTCGGCCTGATCGCCGATCAGCGGGAGCTTTTTCAGGTGGGCCGGGATTTGAACGCCCAGACCGGAAGCCTGTCGCCGTTGGTGGCCGCGGGTCTCTTCTACCTGATACTGACCATTCCGTTGACCCACCTGGTGAACTACATCGACGCGCGGCTGCGCCGTGGCCGGCGCGCCCCCGATCCGGACGAGGGGCCCGACATGCTCGCGACGACGTTCGGCCAGGAGATCACGTGACCACCGGCGCCGTCGGCCGTGCGCCAGTATCGCTGGCCGCCAAGGACATTCACCAAACGCTGGGCGGCAACCGGGTGCTGCGCGGCGTCGATTTCGAGGCACCGGCCGGCACCACCGTCGCCGTGATCGGGCCGTCCGGCTCGGGCAAGTCGACGCTGCTGCGCACCCTGAACCGGTTGCACGAACCCGACAGCGGCGACATCCTGCTGGACGGCCGATCGGTGTTGCGCGACGACCCCAACGAACTGCGGCAGCGCATCGGCATGGTGTTTCAGCACTTCAACCTCTTCCCGCATCTCAGCGTGCTGAAGAACGTCGCGATGGCGCCGCGCAAGTTGCGGCGCCTGCCCGCCGACGAAGCCCGCGACCTGGCGCTGGCCCAGTTGGAGCGAGTTGGGTTGAAGCACAAGGCCGATGCCCGGCCCGGCATGTTGTCCGGCGGCCAACAGCAACGGGTCGCCATCGCCCGCGCGTTGGCCATGGCGCCGCAAGTGATGTTCTTCGACGAGGCGACGTCGGCGCTCGATCCCGAAATGGTGAAGGGAATTCTGCAACTCATCGCCGATCTCGGCGCCGACGGGATGACGATGATCGTTGTCACCCACGAAATGGGCTTTGCCCGCTCGGCATCCGACACCGTGGTGTTCATGGATCGCGGCAAGGTCGTGGAATCCGGTCCGCCGGAGCAGATTTTCGAGACCGCACGAACGGAACGTCTGCAGCGTTTCTTGTCGCAAGTACTTTGACGCGTCCCGTCGCTTCTAATTAGTCGGCATAGCTACCTTGTACGCGCCTGATATAGGGTTAGACTCCCCGTTTATGGCGGACAGCGAATCCACCGTGGCCGACGTGACCGAGCTTGCGGAAGGTTTGCACCGTGCGCTGTCCAAATTGTTTTCGATTCTGCGTCGCGGAGACCCGAGCGGCGCCGCCGCCGGGGACCTGACGCTGGCGCAGCTGTCGATCCTCGTCACGTTGCTGGACCAGGGACCCATCCGGATGACCGACCTGGCGGCCCACGAACGAGTGCGGACGCCCACCACCACGGTGGCGATCCGCCGGCTGGAGAAGCTGGGCCTGGTCAAACGCTCGCGTGACCCATCCGACCTGCGGGCGGTGCTGGTCGACATCACCCCGCGCGGGCGCGCCGTGCACGGCGAGTCGCTGGCCAACCGGCGCGCCTCCCTGGCCGCGATGCTCAGTCAGCTGCCCGAGGCCGACCTCGGCACGCTGATGCAGGCGCTGGCGCCGCTCGAGCGGCTGGCCTCCGGCGAACCGACGTCCTGTCCGCCGGACGCACGCAAAGAGGCGTGAAAGTACCTGTCGCGCAACGCCTTTAGCTTTTCCTTTAGACTACTGTCATGCCCACTGCACTCATCACCGGCGCCGGCGGCGGTATCGGTTCTGCGATCGCCACGGCGCTGGCCCCCACCCACACCCTGCTGCTGGCCGGCCGGCCCTCCGACCGACTCGACGCCGTCGCGGAGCGGCTCGGCTCGACGACGTTCCCGCTGGACCTGACGGACTCCGCTGACATCGAGGCCGCCTGCGAGATCGTGGACGAACTGGATGTGCTGGTACACAACGCCGGGGTGTCCATCCCCGGCCATGTAGCCGACACCGACGTCGACCAGTGGCGCGCCACCTTCGCCGTGAATGTGCTTGGGCCGGTGGAACTTACGCTCGCGCTACTACCCGCGCTGCGACAGGCCCGCGGTCAGGTGGTCTTCATCAACTCCGGCGCCGGCCGCAACGTCTCGCCCGGCATGGCCTCCTATTCGGCCAGCAAGTTCGCGTTGCGCGCCTTCGCCGATTCGCTGCGCGCCGACGAGCCGGGGCTGCGGGTGACGACCGTGTACCCCGGTCGCACCGACAGCGAGATGCAGCGCGAACTCGTCGCGTTCGAGGGCGGCACCTACGACCCGGCCAAATTCCTCAAGCCCGAAACCGTCGCGGCCACAGTCGCCAATGTCGTGGCCACGCCCGCCGACGGCCACGTCCACGAGGTGGTGCTGCGGCCCACGGGCCGGTGACCCGCCGGCGGCTAGACGACCAGGTTGACCAGGCGGCCCGGGACCACGATCACCTTGCGCGGGTTGGCTCCGGCCAGGAAGGCCTGCACCTTCTCGTCCGACAAGGCCGCGGCCTTCAGGGTGTCCTGGTCGGCGTCGGCGGCCACCACCACCCGCCCGCGCACCTTGCCGTTCACCTGCACCGGGTATTCGACGCTCTCGTCCACCAGGTAGGCCGGATCGGCTTGCGGGAAGGGACCGTGCGCCAGGGACGTGGTATGGCCCAGCCGCAGCCATAGCTCCTCGGCCATGTGCGGTGCCAGGGGCGCCAGCATCAGCACCAGCGGCTCGACCGCCGCCCGCGGCACCGCGTCGCGGTGCTCCTTGGTGAGGTGGTTGGTGTACTCGATCAGCTTGGCGGCCGCGGTGTTATTCCGCAGTGCCGCATAGTCTTCCGAGACGCCGGCGATGGTGCGGTGCAGCGCTCGCAGGGTGTTGGCGTCCAGCTCGTGTTCGCCGGTCGCATCGAGCACCCGCGTCTGTCCGGTCTGCTCGTCGATCACCAGCCGCCACACCCGTTGCAAGAACCGGTGCGCCCCGACGACGTCCTTGGTGGCCCACGGGCGGGAGGCCTCCAGCGGGCCCATCGACATCTCGTAGACCCGCAACGTGTCCGCGCCGTACTCGTCGCAAATCTCGTCCGGCGAGATCGAATTCTTCAGGCTCTTACCGATTTTCCCGAATTCCTGAAAAACCTCGACCTCCCCGCCGGGGCCCGGATAGAAGAACCGGCCGCCGCGCTCGATGACCTCCTCGGCGGGGACGTAGGAGCCGCGCGAGTCGGTGTAGGCGAAGGCCTGGATGTAACCCTGGTTGACCAGGCGGCGGTACGGCTCCCGGGAGGTGACGTGGCCCAGGTCGTAGAGGACCTTGTGCCAGAACCGCGCGTACAACAGGTGCAGCACCGCGTGCTCGGCGCCGCCGACATACAGGTCGACGCCGCCGGGGTCCTGCGGGCCGTGCTCGGCGGGCCGCGGGCCCATCCAGTACGCTTCGTTCTCCTTGGCGCACAACCGTTCCGAGTTGTGCGGGTCGGTGTACCGCAGTTCGTACCAGGAGCTGCCGGCCCACTGCGGCATCACATTGGTGTCGCGGGTGTAGGGCTGCAAGCCGTCGCCCAGGTCCAGTTCGACGTGCACCCAGTCGGTCGCCTTCGCCAGGGGCGGCGACGGCTCGGTGTCGGCGTCGTCGGGGTCGAACAGCACCGGCGAATAGTCGGGCACGTCCGGCAGCTCGACGGGCAAGGCGGCCTCGTCGAGTGCGTGCGGGCGTCCGTCGGCGTCGTAGACGATCGGGAACGGCTCACCCCAGTAGCGCTGGCGGGCGAACAGCCAGTCCCGCAGCTTGAACTCGATCCGCGCCCAGCCGCGGCCCTCCGCCTCCAGGCGCGCCGTGATGGCCTGCTTGGCCGTCGGAACGTCCATTCCGTCCAGGTAACCGGAGTTGACCAGTACACCGTCGCCCGGGTATGCGGCCTCTGAAATGTCGCCGCCGGCAATGACTTCCACGATGGGCAGGCTCAACTCGTGGGCGAAGTCCCAGTCCCGCTGGTCGTGGCCCGGCACCGCCATGATCGCGCCGGTGCCGTACCCGGCCAACACGTAGTCGGCGATGAAGATCGGCACCGGCTTGCCGTTGGCGGGGTTGGTCGCATAGCTGCCCAGGAAGACGCCCGTCTTCTCGCGGTTCTCCTGACGCTCCAGATCCGACTTCGCCGCGATCGCCTGTCGGTAGCCCGCGACGGCCTCCCCCGGCGTGGCGGCGCCGTAGGTCCACCGCGCGTCTGTGCCGTCGGGCCAGTCGGCCGCGATCAGCCCGTCGACCAGTTCGTGCTCGGGGGCCAGCACCAAATAGGTCGCGCCGAACATGGTGTCCGGCCGGGTGGTGAACACTTCGATGTCGACGGTCTGGCCGTCGGTGTTGGTCGCCGAGAACAGCGCCCTGGTGCCGGTCGAGCGGCCAATCCAGTTGCGCTGCATGGTTTTGACCGGTTCCGGCCAGTCCAGCAGCTCCAGGTCGTCGAGCAGCCGGTCGGCGTAGGCGGTGATCCGCATCATCCACTGCCGCAACCGTTTCCGGAACACCGGGAAGTTGCCGCGGTCGCTGCGTCCGTCGGCGGTGACCTCTTCGTTGGCCAGCACCGTGCCCAGCCCGGGGCACCAGTTCACCATCGAGTCCGCGCGGTAGACCAGTCGGTGGCTGTCGATGACGTCGGCCCGCTCCCCCGCCGACAAGGCGGCCCACTCCCGACCGTCTTCGAGGCGCCGTGCGCCGGAGTCGAATTCCGCGATCAGCTCCGCGATGGGTCGGGCCTTGCGGGCCGCGGTGTCGAACCAGGCGTTGTAGATCTGCAGGAAGATCCACTGCGTCCACTTGTAGAACTCGACGTCGGTGGTCGAAAAGCTGCGCCGGCTGTCGTGGCCGAGACCCAGCCGGCCCAGCTGACGCTTGAAGTTGACGACGTTGGCCTCGGTCCGGGTCCGCGGGTGGGTGCCGGTCTGCACGGCGTACTGCTCGGCGGGCAGCCCGAAGGCGTCGAAACCCAACGCGTGCAGGACGTTATGCCCGGTCATCCGGAAGTAGCGGGCGTACACGTCGGTGGCGATGTAGCCCAGCGGGTGGCCGACGTGCAGGCCCTCGCCCGACGGATACGGGAACATGTCCTGCACGAACAACTTGTCGGCGGGAATCGGGGTGCCATCCGTGGGGGCCAACGAACCGACCGGGTTGGGCACGTCGAACGTGCCGAGCTTCGCCCAATTCTCCTGCCAGGCGCTTTCGATGCGCCCCGCCAGCGCCGCGGTGTAGCGATACGTCGGGGCGTCGGAGTCCGTCTGTACGGCACCGAAGTTGGCATCGTCGGCGGTGGTCGGGGGTTCGGTCACCTGAACAGGGTATAAGGGTCCCCCGGCCGGCCCGCCGGGCCACAGGATGATCTCGGTTCCGTTGCGCACCGATCAGAGCTTCATCCCAGGTGTATTTCGGGCCTGTTCACCGCCTTTGACCTCTAGTTACAGTCAGCCACTATCGACGGCTGCTGGCAGTGCGCCATTGGAAGGACCGACGGAGATGATTGAGAACGTCCGCGCCCACCGTGCGCTCCTCGGGGGTCTTGTCGCCGGCCTGCTCGGCATGGCGGTTGTCACAGGCGCCCAGGCATCGGCGGACCCGGTGCTCCCCGCACCCGCACCCGCCCCCGCCGTACCGGCGCCGCAGAACGTCACCGCCGTCCCCGGGCAGGCGCCCGTCAACAGGTTCGTCGCGGCGCCGCCGGCGTCGAACCCCGTCGCGGCGCCGACCACCCCCGGTGCGCCCGTACCCACCGCGGCCGGGCCCACCGCGCCGGTGGCCCCCGCGCCCGCCACCTCCGGAACCATCCGGGATTATCTGCAGTCCAAGGGCGTCAAGCTCGAGGCGCAAAAACCCGATGGCCTCAAGGCGCTCGACATCACCTTGCCGGTGCCGGCCCGTTGGACCCAGGTGCCCGACCCCAACGTGCCCGACGCGTTCGCGGTGATCGCCGACCGGCAAGGCAGCAGCATCTACACCTCGAATGCGCAGGTGGTGGTGTACAAACTGGTCGGCACGTTCGACCCCCGGGAGGCCATCAGCCACGGTTACGTCGACAGCCAGAAGCTCCTGGCGTGGCAGCCCACCAACGCCTCGATGGCCGATTTCGGTGGCTTTCCGTCGTCGGTCGTTGAAGGTACGTACCGCGACGGCGACATGACGCTGAACACCTCGCGGCGTCACGTCATCGCCACCTCGGGGCAGGAGAAGTACCTGGTGTCGCTCGCGGTGACCACCGATCGTGCGGTGGCCGTCGCCGACGCGCCCGCCACCGACGCGATCATCAACGGTTTCCGCGTGACGGTTCCGGGAGCCCCGGTTCCGGCGCCGGTCCAGACCACCCCCGGGGCGTCACCCGTCGGCCTCGCGCCGGCGCCGGCTCCGGTCGCCCAGGTGCCTGCCGCGGCTCCGGTCCCCCAGGTTCCGGCGGCCGCACCGGTCGCCCAGGTGCCTGCCGCGGCTCCGGTCGCCCAGGTCCCTGCCGCGGCTCCGGTCCCGCAAGCCCCGGCCGTGGCTCCGCTCCGGCAGACCTCGGCGACCGCTCCGGTCGGCTTGCCCGCGGCGCCCATGCCCAGCCGGCAGCCCACGCCGAACCTGTTGACCCTGGTGCCGGGCCTGCCCCCGCTCCCCAATTTCTCGTTTCTGCAGCACTAGGCACTGCGGCGGCTCCGCTGGAGCCCACTGAGCGGACGGGTGCCCGGGCTCGTATTGTGAGGCCATGCTGATTGCGGGCGTCCTGTGCATGTGTGCGGCGGTGGCCTCCGCCGGGTTCGGAACGTGGTCGTTGGCGCGCACCCAGAATGTCGACCCCACCGCGCTGGCGCTGCGGTCCATGGCTCCGGCGCAGCTGGCGGCCGCGATCATGCTGGCCGCCGGGGGTGTGGTGGCCGTGGCGGCCTCCCCGCACACCGCGCTCGTGGTGTTGATCGTCTGTGTCGTCGGCGCCTTCGGAACGCTGGCCGCCGGGTCGTGGCAGAGCGCGCGCTTCGCCCTGCAGCAAGAGGCCGCGGCCCCCGCGTGTGCGGGAACCTGCGCCGGCTGCACGCAGTCCTGCCACTGAGAAATCTGAGTAAAGCCCCCGGCGTGGGGGAGCGGCCTCAGTTGCGGCTGAGGTCGATCGGATGGGTCGCGAGTAGCGACAGCGGCAGCGGCTGGCGGCGCAGCACCTGGCCCCACAGGTCGGACCTCGCCCCGACGAGGACGTCAGATGGCAAGCCCGACAAGACAATCCAGTCGTCGCGCTCGATCTCGCCTTCCAGTTGGCCGATGGTCCAGCCGGAGTAACCCGCGAAGATCCGCACGCCCTCCACCAGCGGCGCGATCGAGTCGGGGTCGGCGTCCAGGTCGACCATGACCACCCGGCCGTCGACATGCCGCAACCCCGGAACGCCCTGGGGATCGGCGCCGACCCGCAACGCCGCCAGGCAGAGCGCCGCGTCACGCTTCACCGGGCCGCCGATGAACATCGTCTTCGGCTTGGCCGCGAGTTTGGTCCACTGCGGCAGCACGTTGTACACCGCGGTCTCGCTGGCGCGGTTGAGGACGACCCCCAACGTGCCACCGTCGTTGTGCTCGACGATGTAGATGACGCTGCGCCGGAACGTCGGTTCGAAAAGATCAGTGTTGGCAAGCAGCAACGTACCCGCGCGCACCCGCTGTGCGGCCGGCGCGACATAGTCCTCTGGATCCTCGGGCGGCGGCACCTCACCATCATCGCATCCGGCGCGGGCCGCCCGGCGGAATCGAGCGCGGGCCGCAAATATTTGTACTGTTGTTAGGCGGCTCGGACCGCGGCGAGCTTGCTAGCCCCAATTGTGGAAGTCGGTTTCGTGATCCAATCCCGGATGCACTCAAGCGCACCCGTCGAAATATGGCGGTCGGTGCGCGGTTTGCCAGACTTCTCGCGGCTGCTGCAGGTGCGCATGGCGAGCCAGTTCGGGGATGGGCTGTTCCAAGCGGGCCTGGCCGGGGCGTTGCTGTTCAATCCCGACCGGGCCGCCGATCCGATGGCCATCGCGCGGGCGTTCACCGTGCTGTTCCTGCCCTACTCGCTGTTGGGTCCGTTCGCCGGCGCGCTGATGGACCGGTGGGACCGGCGGCTGGTGATCGTCGGCGCCAACGCCGGCAGGCTCATCCTGATCGCCGCGATCGGCACGATCCTGGCGGTCAGGGCGGGCGATCTGCCGCTGTTGTTGGGCGCGCTGTTCGCCAACGGCTTGGCCCGGTTCGTCGGGTCCGGGCTCGCGGCGTCGTTGCCGCACGTCGTGCCGCGCGAACAGGTCGTGACGATGAACGCCCTGGCCAACGCGTCGGGAGCCATCGCCGCCTTCATCGGCGCCAACTTCATGCTCGTGCCCCGGTTCGTGTTCGGCGCGGGGGACAAGGGTGCCTCGGCGATCATCTTTCTCACCGGTGTCCCCATCGCGACTGCCCTGCTGCTGTCGTTGCGGTTCGGCTCGCGCGTGCTGGGCCCCGACGACACCAAGAGGGCCATCCACGGACCGGTCTTCTACGCCGTGATCACCGGCTGGTTGCACGGCGCGCGGACGGTGGCGCAGCGGCCGACGGTTGCCGCCACCCTGTCCGGCCTCGCCGCCCACCGCATGGTGATCGGCATCAATTCGCTGCTTGTCCTTTTGCTGGTTCACCACCTCACGAACCCCGAGGCCGGGGGACTGGGTACCGCGCTGGTGTTCTTCGGCGCCGCCGGCCTGGGCGCGTTCCTGTCCAACGTGTTGACTCCACCCGCGGTCCGCCGCTGGGGGCGCTACGCCACGGTCAACGGTGCCCTGGCGACGTCGGCGATCATCGAGGTCGCCGGCGCGGGGTTGCTGCTGCCGATCATGGTGGCGTGCGGTTTCCTTCTCGGGGTGACCGGGCAGATGGTCAAGCTGTGCGCCGACTCGGCGATGCAGATGGACGTCGATGACGCCCTTCGCGGGCACGTGTTCGCCGTGCAGGACGCGCTGTTCTGGGTCGCGTTCATAGTTTCGATCACGGTGGCCGCGGCGCTGATTCCCGACGACGGGCGTGCGCCCGCTTTTGTGCTGGTCGGCTCGGGGATTTACCTGGCCGGCCTGGCCATGCACGCCGTCCTCGGCCGCCGCGGCGAACGAGCGGATAATTCCCACCCGGCGGAGACAACCGACGATCGGAGGCAATGATGGCGGGTCCCGAGCCCATCGTGGCTGACCTACGAGCCGAAAGCGACGAGCTGGACGACCTGGTTGCGCCGCTGCCGGCCGAACGCTGGTCCGAGGCCACACCCGCGCCGGGCTGGACGATCGCCCATCAGATCGGGCACCTGCTGTGGACCGATCGGGTCGCGCTGACCTCCGTCACCGACGAAGCGGCGTTCGCCGAAACCCTGGCGGCCGCCGCCGCCGACCCGACGGGCTTCGTCGATGCGGGCGCCGAAGAAGTGGCGGCTTTGGCGCCGGCCGAATTGCTCGCCGATTGGCGGGCCACCCGCGGCCGGTTGCACGAGGAGTTGCTGGCGGTCCCCGCCGGACGCAAACTTCCGTGGTTCGGGCCCCCGATGAGTGCGGCGTCGATGGCGACCGCGCGGCTGATGGAGACCTGGGCGCACGGCCTGGACGTTGCCGATGCGCTGGGCGTCAAACGGGCGGCCACCGATCGGCTGCGGTCGATCGCACATCTCGGCGTGCGCACCCGCGACTACGCGTTCGTCGTCAACAATCTCGCCCCGCCGGCCGAGCCGTTCCTGGTCGAACTGCGCGCACCGGGCGGTGACACCTGGAGCTGGGGATCGCCGGATGCGGCGCAGCGGGTGAGCGGCTCCGCCGAGGACTTTTGCTACTTGGTCACCCAACGCCGCCCGCTGAGCGGCCTGGACATCACCGCGCAGGGGCCCGACGCGCAGCGCTGGTTGGAGATCGCGCAGGCCTTCGCGGGTCCACCCGGCGGCGGGCGATGAGCGCGCGGGCGCGCGAAGAGAGCCGGCGCCATTTGACCTGAGCGGCGGGCGATGAGCGCGCGGGCGCGCGGTTAATGCAGCGGGCCGCCGTAAGTCGCGCGGTTCTCGGCCTCGGCCTCTTCGCGCAGCGCCGAGATCGCGAGGTTCAGTCGGTCGGCCAGCTCGCCATGGGCGTACGCGGTCATCACACCCGGGTGCAGGGTCAGCTTGAGCAACCGCCCGTCGGCATTCGCGACCGCATAAACGTCACCGAGATCGACGCTGTAGGTGACGGCCTCGGCCTGGGCGACGAGGGCTTCCCACTTGTCGGCCGCCTCGCTGAGTTCACGAAGAACTGATTCGACGAGATCCTTGTCGCTGAGATTCGCGCGACCGCCCGAATCCGACACGGTCACAGTATCCTCGCCCCCTCCAACCAGCGTCAATTCATAATCGCGCGCCGTCGGGCCGCGCTATGCGCCGGCCGGTTCGGTGGCGAGTTTCTGATACCAGGCGAGGTGATAGTTCGCCGACACCGGGTCTGCGCTCGCGATGCCTTCGGTGGCGGCCATCAACAGACACTTGAGCAGCAGGGCCGGATTCACGGACGGAGACTGAACCAGGAGCTGATAGCGCGCCGTATCGAGGTGCACCCGCAACACGTCGACCTCCTGGTCGATCACAACGGCGTCCGCGGCGGCCGTGTCCGCCAGCCGTTGCACGATCCGGGGGAGGCCCTCGAACCGACGTGTGGTCTCGCTCAGCACTCTGGCCAGATCGGGGATGGCGGGCAGCTCACGCGGTTCCAACGAGGATTTCGTTGCGGTGAAGTCGGCCGAGCGGCGTAGCGAATCACCGGGAGCGTAGGTGACGACGTGCACCGCGTCACCGAGCAGCCCGGCGACCCTGCCCGTGCGTCGCCCGGGTTCCAACAACCGCACGCCCGCTGGGAGGTTGATACCCGCAGGTATCCAGCCGTGGGCGAGGTCGGTGACCAAGACCGTCGTACCGTCGGCACGGTCCCCGACCGCCCAATTCAGCCGCGGCTCCTGGCGGACCACGAACTCGAGGAGTCGATTCAGCCGATTGATGTCGAAACCCGTTGCGGGCGCAGCCTTTTGCGGGGCAGGGCGGGGGAGGGGCTGTTGGGGCGCCAGCTCCTCCTGGCCGGCCGGCTCCTCCTGGCCGGCCGGCTCGTCGACGACGGCGTGGTGGCGACCGCTGTCGGCGGGCTCGTCGACGACGGGCTCGACGTCGGTTATCGCGGGGATGACCTGCGTCTCCTCCAGCGCGGCCGCCGCGGCGACATCGGCGACGGGTTCCGGATGCTCGGGCTCGTCCTGGCCAGTGGCCGGCTCATCGGGCTCGGCGTGATGGCGACCATTCGCGACGGGCTCCCAAGCCGGCTCGTCGACCACGGGCTCGACGTCGGTTATCGCGGGGATGACCTGCGTCTCCTCCAGCGCGGCCGCCGCGGGAGTGTCCTCGGCGATAGCGGCGGGTTCCGGCTCGTCGACCGCGGGCTCGACGTCCGTGATCGCGGGGATGACCTGCGTCTCCTCCAGCGCGGCGGCGTCCGCGGTAGGTGCCTCCGCAGCCCCTTCGGCGTCGTCTTGCTCCTCGACGTCGATGTAGTGACGACCGTTGGCGACGGACTCCCCAGCCGGCTCAGTTGCGCTCTCGCTCGGTGTTTCGCCGGCGCGCTCGACCTCCGTGCCACTCGGGATGACCTGCGTCTCCTCCATGTCGGGGGTGGCGGCGGGGTACTCGGGAGCCGTGTCCTGGGGCAAGGCCTCGGGCTCGTCGGCGCCGCTTTCCGGCGCGACGGGTGCCGGTTTCTCGGCGACCCGCCAACGAGGACGATGCCGGCTCGCGTCGGGCGGCCCCGCCTCCGTAACCGCGGGAATGACTTGGGTCCGGTCCATATCCGGTGCCGGCGGCTCCGCGAACTGTGGGCGCCCGTACCCGGCGGTCGCCGCGGCCGGCACCGCGTGCAGCTGGCGGATGGTCGATTCGACTCGCCGCACCGCGCGGGCACGCGCCTCGTCGATCACCCGGGCCTCTTCCGCCTGCCGCGCCAGATCAGCCAATCCGGCGCGCTTGATCATCTTCAGCTGCTCGTTTGCGCTGTCGACGATCCGCTGGAGGTCGGTCTTGAGATAGTCTGCAACCGTGGCGTTTTCGGCGGTAATCGTCGATAGCTCGGCAGGCCAAAGCCCACCGATCACCCACGGGGTGCAGTCGATGGGAGAGCTGAAAGCCGGCATCGCCAGTGATTCCCGGGTAGCTCTCCGGAGGCGCTGGCGCGCCGTCATCCGACCGAAGATCGCCACCGGCTAAGCGTACCGGCATCTGATGAATGGGTTATTCGGTCAGTGAATTGTGCGGCTGTGACGGCCTGGGTAGCGTGTGGATATGGCTGAATCTGCGTTGCAGCAGCAACTCGACGAAGTGCGGGCCCTGCTCGCCCGCGCACGAGAGTTGTTCGGCCCCAATCCCGTAGAGCCGCCCACCGATATCGCCCCGGATCCCGAAGCGGCCAAAACCTGGTTGCTGTAGGACGTCGCAGCCGGTCAGATCGCCTTGTTGCGACGGCGCAGTTTATGCGCCAGGAGCTTCTCGATCGCCACGTCGAGGTCACGCGGGCTCGGAACCTCAGCCGACGGGGTGTGCCCGGCCGCCATGATTTCGTCGCGAATCTCCAGCAACGCCTTGAGGCACGACACATCCGCTGTGAGCAAGATGCCGCGGGCCAGCGTCTCGGCGTCGGTCTCCATCGCCTCCTCGCTCAGCGCGACGCTGTGCATGTACCCGCCGCGGCAGGAGCGGACGAGGATGTGCCCACTCGGGTGAACGGTGTCAAAAGCGGGATTAGCGTCCGTCATCGACCGCGGTCAGCGATGCCGCCGAGGTTGCGGGCCGCATCCTGCTCGTGCTGCTCCCACATCGTCGCCGACGCCGTCAGTTTGTCCGCCAGGTCGGCGTGGTCGGCGGCCTGCTGTTCGTAACACAGGCGTCGGAGCTCGAGCAGTTCCCGCCCGGCGTCGCGAAGTTCACCGAAGATCGGTCCCAGCGAGTCCAGGCTTTCCTGGATCGCCTCGTGCGACGCCGGGACCGCGCGCAAATAATCGGAGGTTTCCTGGTGCCGCGCAGCGGCTTGACGCAAGTGGGCGGGCACCACATGGATCGAATCTGCCATCCGCTGTCTCCTGTTCACGGCCGCCGGCCGAACCGGCGAGATCACTATTGTCAGGTGGTCGACGAACTCGCCGGCCGCGTGGGTGTCGGTATGTCGGGCTTCGCCGGCGCGGTCACGGCTGCGGCCGCCGCCGGCGGATGCTCCCAGCCTAGAAAGGTTGGCCCGCTCACGGTGGCGATGTCTTGAATTTGGCCATCGAGAAGGGCCTTGCCGGGACCGAGGGCTAGCGCATGCCGGTCGATGAACATCCCGATGTCGGCCGGACTCACATGCGCCGGATCGACGGGGTTGGTCACCGCGGTGCCGGGTGGCGGGATCGTTATTCCCTGCTGCTGGAACGCATCTGGGATCGACACTCCGCCGACTGCGGCTTTGATCGCCGCTGCGAGCTGGGGACTGGCGGCCGTCACCGTTTCACCGTCGGGCAAAGTCACCGCCGTGGGGCCGGCCGGTGGCGCGTCGGGATCGACCGCCGCGGCATCCTGTTCATCGCCGGGTTCATCGGACGCCGCGTCCGGCTTCGGATCCGCGTGGCTCGCGACGTCCTCGAGTTCTTTGTCGTCGAGGCCTTGCAGCGCGGGATCCGTTGTGTCGCCCTGCAGGCCGGCCAGGGGCAGTCCGCTCGGGGCTCCGCCGAAGCTCGGCAAGCCCGGTGCGATGTTGGGCATCGGTGGCAGCGCAGGAGCCATCGGCGCCACCGGGGCGGTCCCGGCGTCCGGCACGCCCACCGAGGGGGTTTCATCGCTCGCCACACCCGGATCGTCGGCCAGCAACGAATCCAACAACGGATCCCATTCCGGGTCGTCCGCCGGGTCGTAGGCGGAAGCACCCGCCTGCTGGGCCGGTGGGTGTTCGTCGGGACCGCTCGACTGGCTCTTGGATGCGTCGTAGAGCGATGTCCATGCGGCCATCAGCGCCGACTTAGACGTGTCGTCCAGGCTGGCGTTGAGGACCACCGCGCGGATGTCGCGGAGCTTGCCGATCAGGAAGCGCTGGAAATCGCGCGCGCCGGCCGGCGTGTCCAGGTCCGACCTCGTCCGGACCGCGGCTTCGGTGTCGTGCTGCAACTGGGTCAGCGCTTGGCTGCCCTCGACGGCGTTGAGGTGGGCGTTCAAAATCGCGGTGATGACTTGCAGGTCCAGCTGCGAACTCGCTGAATTCTGGTGTGCGAGCGTGGCTTCGGCGCGCGCGATGGCTTCCGCCGCCTCGCCCTGCTCGCGCGCGGGCACAGCCGCATATTGTTGGCGAATCTTGCCCGCTATCGCCTGGAGCTGTTCGGGACGCGTGGTCGGGGTGATCACGGCGGCCAGCTCACCGGGCGACAGGGCCGCGCGCCAAGCGTTCGGGTCACCGGTGCGGTCCCGGGCATCTTTCACCGCCGCCAGTAGCTCCTCGTGCGCCGACACCAGCTAGACAGCCGGCGCTGCTGATACCGCAATTTTTTGCGGGATACGCTGCGGCCCCTCCATGCCCGGCGACAGTACCCAGAGCCCGTCGGGCGGACAATTCACCGAGCCCGGGATTTGTGGATGACATTGCGACCGCCCCTTGCCTAGCCGGAGTCGGTAGCGTATTGGTTCCGAAGCCCTTCCAGCACAGCCTTTTTCGCTCGGCTGAGCTCGCGGGCACCGTCGACGACCGCGGTGATCTCGCGCTGTTTGGCCAGCAGAAACCTCTGAAACTCCCGCGCGCCCATGGGCGTATCGATGGCGAGGTTGCCCTGGTGCACGGTGGCGTGATCGATCTGTTCGGCAATAGCGTCCAGCCTTCTGGCGCCCTCTCGCATTGCGGCGTGAGCGCTGGTTAGCACGTCGGCCAAGACGCGGTCGGCGTCGGCGGCCGTGCCGTGCTGTCCGGCCAGCGCCGACTGCCGTGCCTGCATGGCGGCTAGTGAAGGTCCGGCTGATTCGGTCATCTGCTCACCCTGTTCGTCATAGCGGTCGGCGAATCGCAACGTTGGGGCCCAGCCGGCTGATCCGGACCGAAGCACCCGAATAGGGCGCTTCGATTACCAGGCCGTTGCCGATGGCCAGCTGCACGTGTCCGGCGTGCGGGAAGACGAGATCACCAGGACGGACCTGCGAACGGGGGACCGGGATTCCGTCGTTGATCTGCTGATAAGTGGTGCGGTCCAAGTGGATTCCCGCCTGCGCGTAGCTCCATTGCACCAATCCCGAACAGTCGAACTGGTCGGGTCCCGTCGCACCCCAGACATAGGGGCGGCCCAGGCGTGACAATGCGGCCCGCACCGCGATGGCGGCACGCTGGTTGCCGCCGGCGCCCTGGCGCAGGAGCTGATAGCGCAGCGCCCGCAGTTGCGCCAGGCGCCGTCGTGCGCGCAACCGGGCCACCACGACGTGCGCGCGTTGCGCCCGCAGTCGTGCGGCGCGGCGGCGCATGGCCTCGCGTTGGGCCATCGGCGTCGTCGGAAAGACCGTGGCATCGGCACGGGCTTCGTCGACGACGCGTCCGGTCAGTTCGCGGGCCTGCGCCCGGTCCCGGTCGGCGCCGGCGATGACGCCCGCCGCGGCGGCGTCCGTGGCGGCGGCCGCCGCGAGCCGTTGCCTGCTGTGGTCCGCGGCGAGCCGATAAGCGCGATGCGCGAAGCCGTCGGTTCGCCCGGGCGCCGCCCGCAACAAGCTGCGGTAGTGCCCGGTGCCCGCATCCAGCGACGGTTGCCGGGCGCTGCCGGCGAACATCTCATGCGCACGGCTCAGCACCTCGACTTCGCTGCGGTTCACTGCGCCACCACGTTTCCGGCCTCCACCGCATCGGTGAAAGCGCGCACGCGGGGGAGCGCTCCCGGCGGGATGACCCCCCGGTTGCGGATGTCCCAGATCTCTTCGACGTCGACACCGACGAGCGCGGCGATGATGGTCTCCGGCAATGACGATTGCCCGCAGGCCCGGTCGAACCGCGCGCTCAGGCTGGTCGGCATCCGTTTCAGCAGCGCTGTGCGCGTCGCCTCCAGGGCTTGGAGGTGCTCCATGAGCCGGTCCGTGGAGTCCGACCCGGCGTTCACCGCCACCCGCCAGGAACCGGCGGCCAGCATCTCTGCCTTCACGCACTGAGCGATCACAGACAGAATATACGTCTCATATTCGTTTGATGTTGTCGCCGGCAACCGATCGATGACCGATTTGAGGGCTTCGAGCTGAGCTTCGGCGTAACCTTCCAGCACTTCGGTGTCGCTGTGACGGTCCACAACCACCGGCCCGGTGCGCCGGGAGGGGGCGGCCGGGGGCGGTTGCGCGGCCATCAGCCGGGCCAGTTCCGCGTCCGGATCGGCCGCCACCAACAGCCGCGAATAGGTGCCGGGCGGCAGGCCCAGGCCGTTCTCAACCTTCTGAACTGTGCTTTTGTGCGGCTTGCGGGCACCGCGTTCCAGGAAGCTCAACCCCATGATGCTGACGCCGGTCGCGGCGGCCAGGTCGGCCAACGACCAGTCGCGCGACTCCCGTAAGGCGCGGATCGCCGCGCCGGCCGATTCACGGCTCATCGCACGCTCCGGCCATAGGCCGGATACTACACAGCCCATCCCGTATCGCCGTTGATATACGTTTCTGTCACGTTTCTCTTGCGCTCGGGCTATTCGTCTGTATACGCTTCTGTCTACGTTTCAAGTTCGACAAGGAGACCGACATGGGACACCCGTGCGCTGCCAACCCAGAACTTTGGTTCGGCTACCCCGACGACGACGGCGGCGACGGTGCGGCCAAGGCCCGTGCGTATGAGCGGTCGGCCGTCGAGGCGCGCATCCAGTGCCTGCGCCGCTGCCCGCTGGCCCAGCAGCGCCGGTGCGCCCAGCACGCCATCGCGCACCGCGAGGAGTACGGCGTCTGGGCCGGGGTCAAACTGCCCGGCGGGCAGTACCGCAAGCGGGAGCAACTGGCCCAGGCTCACGAGGTCCTGCGCCGCATCGCGTCCGGCGAAATCAACTCCCGCCAGCTCCCGGAGAATGCCGCCCTGCTCGCCAACCACGAACACGAGGCCGTTGCCGTGGCCGCGGTGGTGCTGCACCTGCCGCTGGCCCAGGTCGGGCCGCGCTCGGCCGCCTGACATTCCGACCCGCTTAGGGGCAGTTTGCTGACCCAGCCAACGGGGTAGAGCTTCGGCACGACCGTGTCTGTCGACCCGAAGGCGGGATCCATGACGTTCGACCTGACCCCGACGGCGGCGCAACACGACCTCGCCCGGCGGGCCCACGAGTTCGCCGAAGAAGTGATTCGCCCCGTGGCGCTGCACTACGACCAGCGTCAAGAGTTTCCGTGGCCGGTGTTGGAGGAAGCGGCGCAGCGCGGCTTCTACAGTCCGTTGTTCTACCGCGACCTGATCGGCGATCCGACCGGGCTGTCCTTGCCGATGTTCATGGAGGAGCTGTTCTGGGGCTGTGCCGGGATCGGGTTGGCGATCGTGATGCCGGCCCTGGCGCTGTCGGCGATCGGTCAGGCCGCGTCTCCCGAGCAGATGTTGGAGTGGGCACCCGAATGTTTCGGAACCCCAGGCGATCTCAAGCTTGCGGCGCTGGCGATCTCCGAACCCGAGGGCGGCAGCGACGTGCGGAATCTGCGTACCACCGCGCGTCGCGACGGTGACGACTGGATCATCGACGGCCACAAGATGTGGATAGGCAACGGCGGGATCGCCAACGTGCACGTGGTCAACGCGGTCGTCGACGAGGAGCTTGGCCATCGCGGTCAGGCGCTGTTCGTGGTGCCCGGGGGCACGCCGGGGCTGAAGCTGGTGCGCAAGCTGGACAAGCTGGGCTGCCGCGCGTCCCACACCGCCGAGTTGCTATTCGAGGGCGTCCGCGTCCCGGGCGCCAATCTGCTTGGCGGAGAAGAGAAATTGGAGCACAAACTCGCCAAAGCCCGCGAAGTGGTGGCCGGCGGCAAGCGTTCCGGCTCCGCGACATTGGGGACGTTCGAACAGACCCGGCCCATGGTCGCCGCGCAGGCCATCGGCATCGCGCGCGCCGCGTTGGAGTACGCGACGGCGTACGCCACCGAGCGGGAGGCCTTCGGCGCGCCGATCATCGACAACCAGGGCATCGCCTTCCCGCTGGCGGAGCTGGCCACCCAGATCGACGCGGCGCGGCTGCTGACCTGGCGGGCGTCGTGGATGGCCGCCAACAACATTCCCTTCGAGCGCGGGGAAGGCTCGATGTCGAAGATGGCCGCCAGCGAGGTTGCCGTCAAGGCCACCGAACGCGCCATCCAAACCATGGGCGGCTGGGGCTACATCACCGATCATCCGGTGGAGAAGTGGTATCGGGATGCCAAGCTGTACACCATCTTCGAGGGCACCAGCGAGATCCAGCGGATGGTGATCGCCAACGCCCTGGGGGCGGCCGTCGGCACGCCGCCGCTGCACGTGGTGCTCGAACCGTCCGGCGGGCCGTTGAACCGGGTCTTCGGTCGCGGCACCCCGCTGCGATCCCGTGCCGCCGACACCGCCCTGTCGATGCAGGACCGGGTGCCCGAGCCCGTCATGCGGCTCGCGATGAAGGTGCTCCGCCCGCCCCGCAAGTAACCGGATCTGGGTACGGTCGGGGAGGACGATGAGCAACCTTGAGCCGGCGCCGGTCGAAGTCGCTTGCGCTGCTTCACCCAGCGCGGGCGTAGAGGTGCTGTGCCCCCGCGAGGTTCCCTTGGGCGGGCCCAGGGCGATGCGGGTGCACCGCACGCTTCCGCAACGTCAGCGCTCGTTGATCGGGGCGTGGTGCTTCATCGACCACTACGGGCCGACATTGGCGCGCATGGACGTTCCGCCGCATCCGCACACCGGACTACAAACGGTGAGTTGGTTGTTCAGTGGGGAAGTGGAGCACAACGACAGCGGCGGCGTGCAGGCCGCGGTGCGGCCCGGCGAGCTGAACCTCATGACCGCCGGCGCCGGCATTTGCCACTCCGAGGTATCGGTCCCGTCGTCGACTGACCTGCACGGTGTCCAGCTGTGGGTCGCGCTGCCCGATTCCGATCGCGATACCGGCCGCGGCTTCGATCACTACGTTCCGAAGCCTGTATCCCTTTCGGGCGCCACCGTTCGCGTGTTTCTCGGTGATCTGGCCGGCGGCTCGTCGCCGGTGCATGCCTTCACTCCGCTGCTAGGTGCCCAGATCGACCTCGACGCCGGATCTCGCGTCGACGTCGACATCGACCCGGCTTTCGAGCATGGCGTGCTGTGCGATCTGGGCGCCGTCCGCGTCGACGAGACCGCCCTGACGGTTGCTTCCCTCGCCTACCTGAACCCCGGGCGCTCCGCCCTGCAGCTGTCCAACAACGGCGACGGGCCTGCGCGTGTTCTGCTGCTCGGCGGCACGCCGTTCACCGAGGAGTTGGTGATGTGGTGGAACTTCGTCGGGCGAACCCACGACGACATCGCGCGTTACCGCCAACTCTGGGAGGACGGCGACGAGCGCTTCGGCGCCGTCCAGGGCTATCGGGGTTCGCTGAGCCGATTGCCCGCCCCGCCGCTGCCGACCACTCGGCTGCGGCCTCGACCCGCATCGCAAGGAAAGGAAAGTACAGATGGCCACCGATAAGACCGGAGCAGAAGCGACCGTCACGCTCGAGGAGGGTCGGTACACGATCGCCGTGGAGGGCAAGCAGGTTGGCCTCGCCGATTTCGCCGACCGCGGTGACCAGCGCGTCTTCTTTCACACCGAGATCGACCCGGCGTATGGCGGGCGCGGGCTGGCGACGATCCTGGTCGAGGAGGCGCTGAACGAAGCGCGGGGCGAAGGGAAACGCATCGTCCCCGTGTGCTCGATGATCGGCACCGTGCTCAAGAAGCACCCCGAGTACGACGACATCACCGACGCCGTTACGCCGGATGTCTTGCGGTTTGTGCAGTCGTAACCGGGTGCATGAAAAGTGGGATGGCCGGGTGCTTCCTACTTTGTCACAACACGGCTATAGGCCGCTCGTAACCATCTGCTCAATTTCGTCCACGGACTTGCCCATAAGATGGCTGAAGATTGTCGCGTTGACCACTGATAAAACGGCGCATTGATTGTTGAGGCATATCTTGTAACCTGAGTCCGTCTTCGACACTTCCACATCGGATGCGTAACCTTGCCGGGCAAGGTCGGCACCCAAGGGGCCTGATGCGAGGTGTGAGCGCGCCGTGGTTGCCCAGTCCCAGATGAGATATTTTTCCGCCATATCGAAGTTCGAAAACCGCGCGGCGCCATTGCGTCGCTGCCCACGGTCATTGACGGTATCCACAACCCACCAATCTCCCTCATTGCGTAGATGGACCGAATAATCGTCGGTGCTGAATAGGACTGCACAGTCGGCGCATTCGGTTGAGACTGATGCCTTACCCCCACCCATGCCCGGGGCCCACCGATACCAGTTACTCGCTAATCGAGAAAAGTCTTTCATCGCCTTATCCTCACGAGGAATCCGTACCTGACCAATTCTTCTACATTGCCCGTATTGCCGAAATCATCAATGATTCGGAATTGTTGACCGCCGCCCGGCTGATGAAACCAGGGCGCTACTTTCGATTCTTCAATACGCCAGCCGGGTGGTAGAGCTGCCGGGTCCTTCACAACGTACTGAAAGTACGGTTTCACGGCACTCTCGGGTGGAAGCGCTACTTCTGCGAACGGCGTTCCATCAGGTGCTAGGTAACCTCCGCCCGGGTAGCCGAAGCGGCTAAGGACGGTGCCCTGCGGCAACTTAACGTCGGGAACGATAGTCCCTGGCACCGCGTAGGGTTTCGTGGGCAGCGTGTCGTCGGGATAAATGAGTTGCCCGTCAGCTCCAGTGAACTCCGGCCCCAGTTCGATCGCGTTGTATCCATGGAACAACTCGTGGTCACGCGGCAGCGGCGGTGGTGCTGGCGCGTCGGCGGGCACCTCGGTCAGAGGTCCGTCCGGCGCGACCGGGACATGCGGTGCCGGCGGTCCTGCATCGGGCGGAAGCTCACCGCCGCCACCACCAGGGTGCGGAGCGTGCTCGACGACGGGTGCCGGACCGGGTTGGGTGGCGCCGGGCACGGGTTGTCCGCCCGCATCGGGAATTGGCGACCCCCGCGGAGGGAGATGCGCTTCGGCGATCGCCTCACGTATCTCGGCCCCGCTCATTGCGCGGGCTAAGACGTTGTCGCCGGTCAAGCCCTCCAGCGTTTCGCGAGTAAACAACGTCTTGAGCCCTTGCCAAGCGACCTCGCCGCCCGCCTTCAACCCGTAACCCCCGACAGCCAAAGTGATTGCGCTCCACAGCGGTTCGGGCGTGGCTTCCACCTTCCCGGGATCGAGCGTGCGCATGCCGGTCAACTTGCCGCCGCTGAAGACATAGGACGTGCCCATGGCCTGATCGAAGAATTCGCCCGCGCCGTCCTTGAGCTGCCCGTAGACCTGCACGGGCTGCCCGTCGACGGTGTGGGTGAACATGAAACGACCGTCGGGAGCGATCGCGATCGATGCGGGGTCGACGTCTTTGTAGTCGGGAATCTTGCCAAGGTCGTCGAGCGCGTGCGCCAGGTCCGCTTTCAGCTTGGGCAGCTTCGCGCTGGCGGCCTCGCCCTCCGGCGACCCCGGGCCGTGCGTGTAAAGGTCGGCCATCGCCTTGTTCAGGGCATCCTGCGCGGCGCGCACCTTGCCCATCTGATCCACCACCGCTTGGTCGGTGATCCGACGGAGGTCGGCGAGTGCTTGCAACTGGGCCTCGGTGGGCTTGGGCGAACCGTCCGCGTCGACATCGTGCAGGCGAGCGGGATCGTATCCTTCGGTTCGCAGGTTGCCCAGCGAATTGTGTAAGCCATCGGCATAGCCGTTACGTATCGAATTCAGATGTGCCAGTGCGTCTTTCGTGTCATCGATGGCATCCCTCTCGCAATTGCGGATCAGGGCATCGAGGATGTGCCGGTCCTCCGCGCTCAGGTTGCCGGATTGCTCCATCGCGACGGCCTGACCGATCAGGTCGTCGAGTGTTTGCAGCTGGTTCTCGAGGGTCGCGATCTGTCCCGCCGCGGCCTTCTGCGCCTCGGCCAAGGAAGCGGCGATGTTTTCCAGGTCGACGCCGATCTTGGGCAGCTGCAAGGACTGGTCGCCGAGCGACTGCGTCACCCGCTGCACATCGCTGGAGTCATTGATCGGATTGCCGCTTCCGCCCTGGCGGTTCCACGCAGCGTCGAAGCGGTTACGGGCTTGCTCGAAGGCGTGCTGGGCCTCGGAAGTGCATCGGCCCGCTCGGTGGAAGGCTTCTGCCAGAGAGGAGATCTCCCCGGGCCTGCCGGCTTGCAGGCTCTTGTTGACAGCCCACGGGTCGCCGCCGGCCTCGGCAATCAGGGCCGCAACGCTTATGTAGCGCAGCCGCATCGCGTCACCCGTAGCTGCGCGGCGTCACGCTCCGCGACGAACATTGCCACCCCTCCTGAGCTGGCAATTACGCTACTGATGCGGTAGCCGACGTCAATTCACCCAAGCCCGAGGAGCCAAGACCCATGGCCGTGCTGTTGCTGGTCCTCAAGGTGGTGCTGATTGCCTTCATCGTCGGCGGCGCCGTCGCTTTGGTCGTCCGCGCGGTCCGGCGCTCACGGGCGAACCGATCGGATCCCCGTTGGAAGCCGCATGGCCCCCAACCGGGCTACGAGGCCTCCGCCCGCGGCGCGATGCCGAATACCCCGCTGCCGGAATGGGCCCACTGGGATGAGGACCGCGACGAGGGCCGAGCCTTGTGAAAACACGAAGGTCGCGAACTTCTCGAGTCCGCGACCTCAGCGCCGATATTCAAAATGTGGGCGAAGGGGGACTTGAACCCCCACGTCCCGAAGGACACTGGCACCTGAAGCCAGCGCGTCTGCCATTCCGCCACTCGCCCGGAAAAACAACCGATGGACCATACCACTCTAATGGCCGGGTTCCCCAACTGCCTGGTCGGGCTTGACGGCGTCCGGCGCTGGCGGACAACCCCTCTGAGCAGTGCGGACGCAAACTCTCAGAGTTTCGACGGTGCCGCGGCGTCACGCAATCCCGATACCATGCTGGAGTGAAAGCCGTTTGCCGCGCGCCGACGACATGCTGCGGCAAGTGCGGGCGGGCGCCGGGGCATGAGTAGCCAACGGGGGCTGGCGGCGCGGATCGAGCGGAAGCTCGAGGCCACCGTCGACAACGCGTTCGCCCGGGTCTTCGGCGGGTCGATCGTTCCGCAGGAGGTCGAAGCGCTGCTGCGCCGCGAGGCCCGCGACGGCGTCGAGACGCTGCACGGCAATCGCCTTTTGGCCCCCAACGAATACATCATTACCCTCGGTAGGCACGACTTCGAGAAGGTGGGCGCCGACCCTGATCTCACGTCGGGCGCTTTCGCTAGGTACTTGGCCGACTACATCCAGGAACAGGGGTGGCAAACGTATGGTGAGGTGGTCGTCCGGTTCGAGCAGTCGTCGAACCTGCGTACCGGCCAGTACCGCGCCCGTGGTGCTGTCAACCCCGATGTGCAGCCCCGCCCGATGGTCAACGATCCCGTCCGGCCACAATCAAATAGTGCGTTCGGCGCAGAACGAGGAGTAGCACCAATGACTGACGATTCGAGCTACCGCGGGGCTCAGGGGCCGGGTCGGCCCAGCGATGAGTACTACGACGACCGCTACCCGCGGCCGCAAGAAGGCGGCGCGGAACCGCAGGGGGGACCTGACCCGCGCGGCGGATACCCGCCCGAGCAGAGCGGCTATCCGCCGCAGCAGGGCTACCCGCCACCCCGCCACCCCGAGCAGGGCGGCTACCCGGAGCAAGGCGGCTACCAGGCCCCCGGCGGCTATCCCGAGCAGCGCGGCTACCAGGGCCCCGGCGGCTACCCCGAGCAGCGCGGCTACCAGGGGCCGGGCGGCTACCCCGAGCAGGGCCAGGGCGGCTACCCGCCGCAGTATGAGCAGCGTCCCCCGGCTCCCGGCGGTTACGGCGGCGGCCAAGGCTACGACCAGGGCTACCGGCAGGGGGGCGGCTACGGCCCGCCCGCCGGCGGTCAACCGGGTGGCGGCCAGCCCGGCGGCGGCCAGCAGGGCTACGGCGGCTACGGCGAGTACGGCCGCGGACCGGCCCGCCCCGATGAGGGTGGCTACGCTCCGCCTGAGCAACGCCCGGCCTACCCCGAGCAGGGCGGCGGGTATGAGCAGGGCGGCGGGTATGAGCAGGGCGGCGGCTACGAACAAGGCGGCGGCTACGACCAGGGCTACCAGCAGGGCGGCGGCTACGGCCGGCAGGAGTACGGCGGGGACTACACGCAGTACTCCGAGAACGTCCCGGCCGGCGGATACCAGGGTCAGGCCGGCGGCTACCCCGAGACCGCTCACCGCGACTACGACTACGGCCAGCAGGCCGAGTATGCGCAGCCGAGCGAGTACGGCCAGCCCGCGGACTACGGCCAGCCGGCCGACTACGGGCAACAGGCCGGAGGCTATGGCGCCTACGGCGGCGGTGGCTACGGCGCGGCCGGAACCGCCGTCACCCTCCAGCTCGACGACGGCAGCGGGCGCACCTATCAGCTGCGCGAGGGCTCCAACATCGTGGGCCGCGGACAAGACGCCCAGTTCCGGTTGCCGGACACCGGTGTCTCACGACGGCACCTCGAGATCCGCTGGGACGGGCAGGTGGCGCTCCTCTCGGACCTGAACTCGACCAACGGCACCACCGTCAACAACGCACCGGTGCAGGAGTGGCAGCTGGCGGACGGCGACGTGATCCGTCTGGGCCACTCGGAGATCATCGTCCGGATCCACTAACCGCGGGGCTCAACGCTGCCGTGCTTCGCCCCGCGTCGACCGCCGTCCAAGTATCGTGACGTTGCCGATGTGCTCGGGGTCACGGGCGTCGGGGGGACGCTGGGATTTCGGGGCCAGGACGGAAAGGACGCCAGATGCAGGGACTCGTACTGCAACTGACGCGTGCCGGTTTTTTAATGTTGTTGTGGGTATTCATCTGGTCCGTGTTGCGGATCTTGCGGACCGATATCTACGCGCCCACCGGCGCCGTCATGGTGCGTCGCGGCCTGGCGTTGCGCAGCACTCTGCTGCCTTCACGGCAACGTCGGCATGCCGCGCGCTACCTCGTGGTGACCGAGGGGGCCTTGGCGGGGGCCCGCATCACGCTCAGCGGGCAGCCGGTGCTGATCGGCCGAGCTGACGATTCGACGCTCGTGCTCACCGACGATTACGCCTCGACGCGGCACGCCAGGCTGTCTCAGCGCGGTTCGGAATGGTACGTCGAGGATCTAGGATCGACCAACGGCACTTACCTTGACAGGGCAAAGGTGACGACTGCGGTACGAGTTCCAATAGGGACGCCGATTCGGATCGGCAAAACGGCGATCGAGTTGCGCCCGTGACGCTGGTCCTGCGGTATGCCGCGCGCAGCGATCGCGGCTTGGTACGCGCCAATAACGAAGACTCCGTGTACGCCGGTGCGCGGCTGCTCGCCCTGGCCGACGGCATGGGCGGTCACGCCGCCGGTGAAGTGGCCTCCCAATTGGTGATCGCCGCGCTGGCCCATCTCGACGACGACGAACCCGGCGGCGACCTGCTGGCCAAGCTCGACGCGGCGGTGCGCTCCGGCAATGCGGCCATCGCGGCGCAGGTGGAGGCGGAGCCCGAACTCGAGGGCATGGGCACCACGCTCACCGCAATCCTGTTCGCGGGCGATCGAATTGGCTTGGTACACATCGGCGATTCACGCGGTTACCTGCTGCGCGACGGCGAACTGACGCAGATCACCAAGGACGACACCTTCGTCCAGACCCTGGTCGACGAGGGCCGCATCACCCGCGAAGAGGCACACAGCCACCCGCAGCGGTCGCTGATCATGCGCGCGCTGACCGGCCACGAGGTCGAGCCCACATTGACCATGCGCGAGGCGCGGGCCGGTGACCGCTACCTGCTCTGCTCCGACGGGCTCAGTGACCCGGTCAGCGACGAAACCATCCTCGAGGCGCTGCAGATCCCCGACGTGGCCGAAGCCGCCTACCGCCTCATCGAATTGGCGCTGCGCGGCGGCGGACCGGACAACGTGACCGTGGTGGTCGCCGACGTCGTCGACTACGACTACGGCCAGACCCAGCCAATCCTCGCCGGCGCGGTGTCGGGTGACGACGATCAAATGACGTTGCCAAACACCTCGGCGGGCCGTGCGTCGGCGATCCGGCCCCGCGACGAGACGGCCAAACGTGTTGCGCCGCAACCGGAAACACCCAGTCGTCCGCGGTGGCCCCGGCGGCGGATGTTTTTCGTCGTGACGCTGGCGGTGTTGTTCGTCCTCTCCGGATTGGCCATCGGGTGGTGGGTCATCCAGCGCAACTATTACGTCGCCGAATTCGACGGCAAGGTGTCGGTCGTCCGCGGAATCCAGGGGTCCTTGTTGGGCATACCCCTGCAGCAGCCCTATCTGGTGGGCTGCCTGAGCGCCCGCAACGAACTGTCCCTGATCGACTACGGCCAATCCGGCCACTCGAACTGTCAGGCGATGACGCTGCGGGATCTGCGCCGTCCCGGGCAGGTGCAGGTTCAGACCGGGCTGCCGGGCGGCAGCCTCGACCAGGCCGAGTCACAGCTGCGGCAATTGCTGGCCGAATACCTGCTGCCCACCTGTCCGCCACCGCGTGCCACGTCGCCGCCGGGTTCCCCGACACCCGGGAGCCCCACCCCCGAACCGAGTGTCGCGACGACGTCAGCACCCACCACGCCACAAACCACCGCTCCCTCCGGGCCCAGCGCCCCAGCCCCGACCAGCGCCACGGGCGGCCCCGCGACCCCGTCGCCGGCGGGCCCCACCACCACTTCGCAGACGGTCACAGCGCTTCCAGCGCCTCCACCTCAACCGGGCGTTGACTGCCGGACGGTGGCATGACGACCCAACTGCAGCCGCCCGTCGCGGTCACGCCCGCGCTGCCCACCCGCCGCAACGCCGAGCTGCTGCTGCTGTGCTTCGCCGCAGCGATCACCGTGGCCGCGTTGCTGATCGTCGAGGCCAACCAGGACCGCGAATTTCGTTGGAATGCAATTAGTTACGGCCTGGTGTTCTTGCTTGTGTTCGGGTCGGCGCACATGGCCATCAGACGGTTCGCCCCCTACACCGACCCGCTGCTGCTGCCGATCGTGGCGCTGCTCAACGGACTTGGCCTGGTGATGATCCATCGACTCGACCTGGTCAGCAGCCAGCTCAGCGGCCGCCATCACTCCAACGCCACCCAGCAGATGATGTGGACCCTGGTCGGCGTCGTCACGTTCGCCCTCGTCGTCACCTTTCTCAAAGACCACCGGCAGTTGGCGCGGTACGGCTACATCTGCGGCATCGCGGGCTTGGTGCTGGTGATCATTCCCGCCTTGCTGCCGGCCTCGATGTCCGAACAGAACGGCGCGAAAATCTGGATTCGCGTGTCCGGCTTCCAGTTTCAGCCCGCCGAGTTCTCCAAGATTCTGCTGCTGATCTTCTTCTCCGCCGTGCTGATCGCCAAGCGCGGACTCTTCAACAGCGTCGGCAAGCACTTCATGGGGCTGACCCTGCCGCGCCCGCGCGACCTCGCGCCCCTGCTGGCCGCCTGGGTGATCTCGGTCGGGGTGATGGCCTTCGAAAAGGACCTCGGCACCTCGCTGCTGTTGTACGCGTCGTTCTTGGTGGTGGTTTACCTTGCGACGCAACGGTTCAGCTGGGTGATGATCGGCCTGGTGTTGTTCGCGGTGGGCAGCGTCATCGCGTACTTCGTCTTCGCTCACGTCCGGGTCCGGGTTCAGATGTGGTGGGACCCGTTTTCCGACCCCGACGGCAGCGGTTATCAGATCGTGCAATCGCTGTTCAGTTTCGCCACCGGCGGCATCTTCGGCACCGGGCTGGGCAACGGCCAACCCGACACCGTGCCGGCAGCGTCAACCGACTTCATCATCGCGGCGTTCGGTGAGGAGCTGGGGCTCGTCGGCCTCGCCAGCATTCTGATGCTCTACACCATCGTCATCGTCCGCGGCATGCGCACCGCGATCGCGACCCGGGACAGCTTCGGCAAGTTGCTGGCCGCGGGGCTGGCCTCCACGCTGGCCATCCAGCTGTTCATCGTGGTCGGCGGTGTCACGCAGCTGATTCCGTTGACCGGGCTTACCACGCCGTGGATGTCCTACGGCGGATCGTCGCTGCTGGCGAACTACATTCTGCTGGCCATCCTCGCCCGCATCTCCAACAGCGCCCGGCATCCCCTGCGCGGGCGTGAGCGCACGAATTCGCCGATCGCGGCGGCCAAGACCGAGGTAATCGAGAAGGTATGAACACCTCGCTGCGCCGCATCTCGGTCACCGTCATGGCGTTGATCGTGCTGCTGCTGCTCAACGCCACGATGACGCAGGTGTTCGCCGCGGACTCGCTGCGCGCCGACCCGCGAAATCAGCGCGTGCTGCTCGACGAGTATTCGCGTCAGCGCGGCCAGATCATCGCCGGCGGCCAGTTGCTGGCCTACTCCGTGGCCACCGACAGCCGCTTCCGCTTCCTGCGGGTCTACCCGAACCCGGCCGTGTACGCGCCGGTCACCGGTTTCTACTCGCTGCGCTATTCCAGCACCGGCCTGGAGCGCGCCGAGGACCCGCTGCTGAACGGATCCGACGAGCGGCTGTTCGGCCGCCGTCTGGCCGACTTCTTCACCGGCCGCGACCCGCGCGGCGGCAACGTCGACACCACCATCCGGCCGCGGGTGCAACAGGCCGGTTGGGACGCCATGCAGCAGGGCTGCGGCGGCGCACCGTGCAAGGGCGCGATCGTGGCCCTCGAGCCGTCCACCGGCAAGATCCTCGCGATGGTGTCATCGCCGTCCTACGACCCCAACCTGCTGGCGTCGCACGACCCCGAGGTGCAGGCGCAGGCATGGCAGCGGTTACGTGACGACCCCGACAATCCGCTGACCAACCGCACCATCTCCGAGACCTACCCGCCCGGTTCCACGTTCAAGGTGATCACCACCGCCGCGGCGCTGCAGGCCGGTGCGACCGACGCCGAGCAGTTGACCGCGGCGGCCTCAATTCCGTTGCCCGACAGCACCGCGACGCTGGAGAACTACGGCGGCCAGCCGTGCGGCAGCGAGCCCACGGTGACGCTCAAGCAGGCGTTCGCCCTGTCGTGCAACACCGCGTTCGTCCAGCTCGGCATGCACACCGGCTCGGATGCGCTGCGCAGCACGGCGCAATCGTTCGGCCTGGACACCACCCCGAGCGTCATCCCGCTGCAGGTCGCCGAATCCACCGTCGGGATCATCCCGGACGCCGCCGCGCTGGGCATGACCAGCATCGGGCAGAAGGACGTGGCCCTGACGCCCCTGGAGAACGCCGAGATCGCCGCGACCATCGCGAACGGCGGCGTCACGATGCAGCCCTATCTGATCGACAGTCTCAAGGGACCCGACCTGGCCAACATCAGCACCACCGCTCCCTATCAGCAGCGCCGCGCGGTGTCACCCCAGGTCGCCGCTAAGCTGACAGAGCTGATGGTCGGCGCCGAGAAGGTCGCACAGCAGAAAGGGGCCATTCCCGGCGTGCAGATCGCATCCAAGACTGGTACGGCAGAGCATGGCTCCGATCCGCGCAACACGCCGCCGCACGCGTGGTACATCGCCTTCGCGCCCGCGCAGACGCCGAGAGTCGCCGTGGCAGTGTTGGTGGAGAATGGCGGCGACCGCCTGTCCGCGACGGGAGGTGCACTCGCCGCGCCCATCGGACGGGCTGTGATCCAAGCCGCGCTACAGGGAGGACCATGAGCCCGCGAGTTGGTGTGACGCTGTCTGGCAGATACCGCCTGCAGCGCCTGATCGCCACCGGCGGCATGGGCCAGGTGTGGGAGGCGGTGGACAGCCGGCTGGGCCGGCGCGTCGCGGTCAAGGTGCTCAAACAGGAGTTCTCCCAGGACCCGGAGTTCATCGAGCGGTTCCGCGCCGAGGCGCGCACCACCGCGATGCTCAACCATCCCGGCATCGCCCAGGTCCACGACTACGGCGAAAGCCAGCTGGACGGCGAGGGCCGCACCGCCTACCTGGTGATGGAACTGGTCAACGGTGAGCCGCTGAACTCGGTGCTCAAGCGCACGGGTCGGCTGTCGCTGCGGCACGCGCTCGACATGCTCGAACAGACCGGCCGGGCCCTGCAGATTGCCCACGCCGCCGGCTTGGTACACCGCGACGTCAAGCCGGGAAACATCTTGATCACACCGACCGGCCAGGTGAAGATCACCGACTTCGGCATCGCCAAGGCCGTCGACGCCGCGCCGGTCACCCAGACCGGCATGGTGATGGGCACCGCCCAGTACATCGCCCCCGAACAGGCTCTGGGACACGACGCGACCCCCGCCAGCGACGTCTACTCGCTGGGCGTCGTCGGCTACGAGGTGGTCTCGGGGAAGCGGCCGTTCGCCGGTGACGGGGCCCTGACGGTGGCGATGAAGCACATCAAGGAGCCGCCACCGCCGCTGCCCGCGGAGTTGCCGCCCAACGTGCGGGAGCTCATCGAGATCACGCTCGTCAAGAACCCCGCGATGCGGTACCGCAGCGGCGGGCCGTTCGCCGACGCCGTTGCGGCGGTGCGGGCCGGCCGGCGCCCGCCGCGGCCCAGCCAGTCGCCGCCCCCCGGGCGGGCCTCACCCGCGGCCATTCCGTCCAGCCCGACGACCAGGGCGGCCGCCGTCTCCAGCACCCGGGCGGCGGCCCCGCGCCGCTCCCGGCCCGCCACCGGGGGTCATCGCCCACCCCCGGCCCGGCGCACCTTCTCGTCGGGTCAGCGCGCCTTGTTGTGGGCCGCCGGAGTGCTGGGGGCCCTGGCGATCATCATCGCCGTGCTCATCGTCATCAACTCCCGCGGGGATAACCCGCAGCAGCCGCCGCCCCCGACGGTCACCGACACCGGAAGCCCGCCGGCGCCGCCGGCGAGCGCCACCCCGACCGGTTACGCACCCGGGCTGCGGCTTAATTGGACGGATCGACCGACGATAGGTAATTCTGGACTGCAGCGAGGGCCGGCCGGGCGCGGGTGGGGCGAACCACTGACGTCCGGCGTGTCACCGGCCCGACACGAGATACCACGATGACCACCCCTCAACACCTTTCTGACCGGTATGAACTGGGCGAAATCCTCGGCTTCGGGGGAATGTCCGAGGTTCACCTGGCCCGCGACGTCCGCTTGCACCGCGACGTCGCGGTAAAGGTGCTGCGCGCCGACCTGGCCCGCGATCCCAGCTTCTATCTGCGGTTCCGCCGCGAGGCGCAGAACGCAGCCGCCCTCAATCACCCGTCCATCGTCGCGGTGTACGACACCGGTGAGGCGGAGACCCCGACAGGTCCGCTGCCCTACATCGTCATGGAGTACGTCGACGGCGTCACCCTGCGCGACATCGTGCACACCGACGGGCCGCTGCCGCCGCGGCGGGCCATCGAGATCATCGCCGACGCGTGTCAGGCCCTGAACTTCAGTCACCAGAACGGCATCATCCACCGCGACGTCAAGCCGGCGAACATCATGATCAGCAGCACCAATGCGGTCAAGGTGATGGACTTCGGCATCGCGCGCGCGATCGCCGACAGCGGCAACAGCGTCACCCAGACCGCGGCCGTGATCGGCACGGCCCAGTATTTGTCGCCCGAGCAGGCCCGCGGCGACACCGTCGACGCCCGGTCGGACGTCTACTCGCTCGGTTGCGTGCTCTACGAAATCCTCACGGGCGAACCGCCTTTCACCGGAGACTCGCCCGTCGCCGTCGCCTACCAACATGTGCGCGAGGACCCGATTCCGCCGTCCCAGCGACACGAAGGCATCTCCGCCGACCTCGACGCCGTCGTACTCAAGGCGCTGGCCAAAAACCCGGACAACCGCTACCAGACCGCGGCCGAAATGCGCGCAGATCTGGTGCGGGTGCACAACGGCGAACCGCCCGAGGCGCCCAAGGTGCTCACCGACGCCGACCGGAGCGGGATGCTCGCCGCCCCGGGAAACCAGCCCGGGCCGCGCACCGATCCACTGCCCCGCCAACCCCTGCGTCACATCGACGACCGCGAGGGCGGGTCGGTCGGCCGCTGGATCGTGGCCGTCGCCGCGCTGGCGGTGCTGACGATCGTCGTGGTCATCGCCTTCAACACCTTCGGCGGCACCACCCGCGACGTCCAGGTGCCCGATATGCGGGGCCAGGTGTCCGCGGATGCCATTGCGACGCTGCAGAATCGGGGCTTCAAGACGCGCACCCTGCAGAAGCCCGATTCCACGATCCCGCCCGACCACGTCATCAACACCGATCCCGGCGCCAACGCTTCGGTGAGCGCGGGTGACGAAATCACGATCAACGTTTCGACCGGTCCAGAACAGCGCGAGGTGCCCGACGTCTCGTCGCTGAGCTACTCCGACGCGGTGAGCAAGCTCAAGGCGGCGGGGTTCAGCAAGTTCAAGCAGACGAACTCGCCGTCCAGCCCGGAGCTGCTGGGCAAGGTAATCGGCACCAACCCGCCGGCCAACCAGACCTCCGCGATCACGAACGTCATCGCGGTCATCGTCGGCTCGGGCCCGGAGACCAAGCAGGTGCCCGACGTCGGGGGTCAGACCGTCGACGTCGCGCAGAAGAACTTGACCGTGTACGGGTTCACCAAGGTCACCCAGGCGCAGGTGGATAGCACCCGGCCGGCCGGTGAGGTGATCGGCACCAATCCGCCCAAGGGCCAAACGGTTCCGGTGGACTCGGTGATCGAGTTGCAGGTGTCCAAGGGCAACCAGTTCGTGATGCCCGACCTGAGCGGCATGTTCTGGACGGACGCCGAGCCGCGCCTACGGGCGCTGGGCTGGACCGGGGTGCTCGACAAGGGCCCCGACGTGGACGCGGGTGGCTCCCAGTCCCACAAGGTGGTCTATCAGAACCCGCCCGCCGGCACCGGTTGCAACCGCGACGGGGTCATCACGCTGAAGTTCGGCCAGTAGCTTCCGGTTCGGCCGGGAAGTACGGCTGCACCGCCGCGCGCACCTCGTTCTCGAGCCGACGGACCAGCGTGTCGTCGCGGGTCCAGCCGCAGTAGGTCAGCCAGTTCGCCAGCATCCGATGCCCGCCCTCGGTCAGGATGGACTCCGGGTGGAACTGCACCCCGTGAATCGGCAATTCGGTGTGCCGCACGCCCATGATGACGCCGCCCCGGGTGCGGGCCGTTACCTCGAGCACCGGGGGCAGTGACTCCGGCAGGATCGTCAGCGAGTGATACCGGGTCGCTGTGAAGGGGTCTGGAAGCCCTTGCAGCACACCGGCATTGGTGTGGAAGACGCTGCTGGTCTTGCCGTGCAGCAGCTCGGGGGCGCGGTCGACCGTGGCGCCGAAGGCGACGCCGATGGCCTGGTGCCCCAGGCAAACCCCGAGTAGCGGGGTGCGCTCGGCGGCACACGCGCCCACCAAACCGATCGACGCGCCGGCCCGTTCCGGGGTGCCCGGGCCGGGGCTGAGCAGCACGCCGTCGAACCGCTTGGCGACGGCCGCCTGGTCGGAGAGTCGGGCGTCGTCGTTGCGCCACACCTCGGCCTCGACGCCCAGCTGGCCCAGGTACTGCACCAGGTTGAACACGAAGCTGTCGTAGTTGTCGACGACCAGGATCCGCACCGTGCCAGGTTACCGCCCGCCGGAAATCAGTAGCCGATGGTTCCCATGGGCTGCGCGAAGTGCAGCCGGTCCGGCTCGGTGTGACTGACGATCTGGACGTCGGGCTTGACCTCTTCGCGGTAGCCGAGCCCGAATCGGACCACGTACTGGCGGTACAGGACGACCAGGGGAGCGGCGGCCAGGGCGGCCTGCATGGCGGCCGCGTTGCCGACCGCGGTGATCGTGTACGGCGGGCTGTAGGTGCGCCCGTTGAGCAGCAGGGTGTTGCCGACGCAGCGCGGCACCGAGGTGGCGATGATGCGCTGGTCCTGCATCTGGATCGCCTCGGCGCCGGCGCTCCACAGGGCGTTGAGCACGGCCTCGATGTCTTGCTGGTGCACCACCAGGTCGTCGGGGGAGGCGTCGCGCGGGAAGCGGCCGTTGGCGTCGCGGGGGGCGTCCTCCAGGGTGACCGTCAGGCCCGGGCCGTGCACCGGGTTCATGCCCGCCTCAGCCGCCAGCTCGGCGGAGCGCCGCAGCATGGCCGCCAACGCGCGATCCGAGGACCGTCCGTGCGCGGCGTCGATCTTGCCGGCCAGGGCGTCGCGCTCGGCGTTGAGATGATTCACCGACGCCTGGGCCTCGCGGACCAGATCGACCAGCCGCGGGGCATCGCTGCGCCGGATTTCGGCGCCGCCGGACACCCCGTGCGTGGCGGCGAGGAGCAAACCGGCCAGCAGACAGACCACCGGTACGCCGAAGCGCCACGGTGACCGGCGTCCGTCGCTCATCGGCTCTCCAATTTCCAGGTCGCCGTGCCAGGTGAGTTAGTCTCGTAGCCAAGCTGTGTGTGCAGCTTCGGTCTTTATCGTCGCACCCCGTCCCGTTCACCGTCTTGTCGAGGTCATCATGCCGAAGTCCAAGGTCCGTAAGAAGAACGACTTCACCGTCAGCTCCGTCAGCCGCACGCCGGTGAAGGTGAAGGTCGGGCCGTCCAGCGTGTGGTTCGTCGCCTTGTTCGTCGGGCTGATGTTGATCGGGCTGGTCTGGTTGATGGTGTTCCAACTCGCGGCCGTCGGCAGCCAGGCGCCGGCCGCCCTGAATTGGATGGCGCAACTGGGCCCGTGGAACTACGCGATCGCGTTCGCTTTCATGATCACCGGTCTGTTGCTGACGATGCGCTGGCACTGAGCGCGGCCCGGGGCGGAATGAATTCATTTTTGGGATGCTTCGTTACTGCGCCAGCAACATTGCCGCCCCCCAATCACACGCGTGTGATTTATCCCCACTGTTGATAGCGTCTGTGGATAACTCCATCGGCCATGGTGGGAGGGCCTGAGCGGCGGATGCAGCAAACACAATGGGAACCCCGCACGACGGGAATCGCTGGTTGTGGGGTCGCGGGCGTTTTGATGGCTATCGCCAGTGTGACCGCAGTCACAGACCCGCCGGGGCGCGTTTTGACCGGGATTGCCGCGGTGGGTCTGATCTTGTTTGCGGGCGGGACGTGGCGCGCGCGCCCGAAGCTGGCAATTACGGCCGACGGCCTGCTGCTCCGGGGATGGTTCCGGACGCAGGTATTGCAGCCGTCCGACATCAAGATCATCCGGATCACCGAGTTCCGCCG
The DNA here is from genome assembly GCF_001667275.1 of Mycobacterium sp. ACS4054. Lineage (GTDB taxonomy): Bacteria > Actinomycetota > Actinomycetes > Mycobacteriales > Mycobacteriaceae > Mycobacterium. The sequence goes on along the minus strand of NZ_LZHV01000050.1, from coordinate 200,449 downwards.
CTACGGACGCAAAGTCCGGCTGCTCGAGGTCGAGACGGCCGACGGCGGCCTGGTGCTCTTCTCCCGTTGGGACCTCGGGACCGACCCGCTCGAGGTGCTCGACGCGCTGACGGACGCCGGTTACGCGGGCGCGCGTCCGCCGAGCTGACGGGGCCGCCCGGGGCTACGAGATCGTGATCGACTCGATGACGACCGGCTCGGTGGGGCGGTCGTTGCTGTCGGTCGACGTCGTCGCGATCGCGTCGACAACCTGCTGCGACTCGGGGTCCGTGACCTCACCGAAGATGGTGTGGCGCCGGTTCAGGTGAGGAGTCTTGCCCACCGTGATGAAGAACTGGGAGCCGTTCGTGCCCGGGCCGGCGTTCGCCATCGCCAGCAGGTACGGCTTGTCGAATTGCAGTTCGGGGTGGAACTCGTCGGCGAACTTGTAGCCCGGACCGCCGCGACCGGTTCCGGTCGGGTCGCCGCCCTGGATCATGAAGCCCTGGATCACCCGGTGAAAGACCGCGCCGTCATAGAACGGGCCAGAGGACCCGCCCGAAGCGTTCTGGGTCGAGTACTCCTTGGTGCCCTGCGCCAGGCCGACGAAGTTGGCGACGGTCTTGGGGGCGTGGTTGCCGAACAGGGCGACTTTGATGTCGCCGCGGTTGGTGTGGAGTGTGGCGGTAGCGGTCTGAAAGGGGCTGTTGGTCACGGCATGAGAGTCTGCCACTAGGCGTGGGTCCGCCCGCAGCCGGTGCCACCCAACCCGCGACGGCGCCGAAAACGCGCCGCGCGCATAACGGTTCCGCCGGCGTCCCTATGCTGGCAGTCTGTTCAGGACGCACAGAAAGGCGGCAGATGAGCGCGAAGGCGGAATCTCGGCTGACCCCGCGGGAGCGACTTGCCCGCGGCCTGACCTACTCGACACTGGGACCGGTGGACGTGACCCGGGGGGTTGTCGGCCTGGGTGTCCAGTCGGCGCAGTCGGGCGCATCGCAGGTTCGCCGCAAGTATCAAGAGGGGCGCCTGGCCAAGGAGCTCGCCGCGGCCCAGGAGACGCTCGCCCAGGAGCTCGCGGCCGCGCAAGAGGTGGTGTCCAACTTGCCTCAGGCCCTGCAGGACGCGCGGCGGGCGCAGCGCCGCACCCGGCGCCCGTGGGTGCTCGCGGGGGCGGCGGTGGTGGTGGTCGCCGGCGGCGCCGTGGCGTTCAGCATCGTGCGGCGGTCGGTGCGGGCGAAGCCGCAGGATCCGCAGTCGCGGCCGCCCAGCGTCGACGTTCAGCCGCGCCCGTGATTTGTGGAGCCTAGGGGAATCGAACCCCTGACACCCGCCTTGCAAAGGCGGTGCTCTACCAACTGAGCTAAGGCCCCTCGCCGTGACTGGGTGGCTGACCCGACGGGTCGTCCACCGCCACGTGCCAGACCTCAACCCCGCGCCGGGACCGCGCCACCGCCGCCGCCACCACAGCGATCAGTGTGATTGGCAGGGCGAGTCTTACGCAACGTCTGGACGGGCACATGGTTGTGGGCCTAGGAGGACTCGAACCTCCGACCTCTTCGTTATCAGCGAAGCGCTCTAACCGCCTGAGCTATAGGCCCGTACGCGCAGTACGGCCGAGCGACGAGATTACCGCAATCGCCGCCCCACCCCCAAAAACGCTAGTCGCGGTCCGCCAGCGTCACTTCGATGCCGCCGATCAGATCGGTGGTCAGGTTGTAGACGAACGCGGCGATGGTGGCCATCGCGGTCAGCAACACGATGTTGACCAAGCCGATCAGCACGGCGCCACCGAAGATGGTGCCGCTGGAAACGAGCTCGCCGCTGCTGCCGCTGGTGTTGTTCAGTAGGTCGCCCACGTTGCTGTTGAGCTTCGACCAGACGCCCATGCCGCCGAGCACTAGATACAGGAAGGCCACGGCGATCATCCAGACGAAGAACAACGCGACCGAGAGCAGTAGCGACACCTTCAACGTGCTCCACGGGTCGATGCGGCGGATCTGCATGCTGGCCCGCACCGGGCCGCGCGGGCGCCGGGACACCTGGGTGCGGCTCTCCCGGCCCTCGCGGGCCTCCCGATTCTCCGCGCCCGACGACCGGCCGGACCCCAGCAGGCTCGACGCCTCCGGCGAGCGCTCGGGCTGGGCCTTGCGCTGCGACGCCCGCGGAATCGGACCGGACAGGTCCGGCAATTCGCTGGCGTACGCCTCCGCGGGCGGGCCGTCGCCGCGGCCGTGCGCGGCGTCGGCCTCGTGCGGTGCGGTCTTGGCCTGCGGCGCGCCGGGTGCGGCGGTGCCGGATATGAAGCGGTTCAGCCGGGCCTCGACCCCGGTCGGTTGCCCCGGCTCGGCCGGGCGCTGCGGGGGACGGGGTCCGCCGCGCGGCCGGGGCGGCGAATCCCCGGCGTCCGGGGCACGGCCGCCCTGTGCGGGCGGCGCCGCGCGGTGTATACCGGCGCGCTCGGCCGAACCATCCCCGTTAGGGCCATCGCCCTGATTGGGGACACCCGGATCGTTCGGTGAGCTCACCCCGACTCCTTACATTGTCTGGTCGGGCCGAGTCTAATTGCCCGGCCGTTCGAGGGGCCGCCCGGATTGACACCGGCTAGCCGTCCGCGTCCGCCGCGCCGTCCGATTCCTCGACGACCTCGTCCGCGTTCTCCTCCGCGTTGCGCGCGATGGCCAGCAGCGTGTTGTCCTCGCCCAGGTTCATCAGGCGAACGCCCTTGGTCTGCCGTCCCGCCTTGCGGACCTGTCTCGCGTCGGTCCGGATCACTCCGCCGCCGGAGGTGATGGCGTAGAGCTCGCTGTCGTCATCGACGATCAACGCGCCCACCAACCTGCCGCGCCGCCGGTCGTACATCACAGTCAGCACACCCTTGCCGCCGCGGCCCTGCACCGGATACTCCTCGATCGCGGTCCGCTTCGCGTAGCCGCCGGAGGTCGCCACCAACAGGTACGTGCCTTCGCGAACCACGTTGAGCGACAACAGGTAATCGTCGGCGTTGAACCGCATGCCCTGCACGCCAGAGGTGGCGCGCCCCATCGGGCGCAGCGCCTCGTCGGTCGCCGAGAACCGGATGGATTGCCCGTTGGCCGACACCAGCAGCAGGTCTTCATCCGACGAGCACAGCACCGCGCCGACGAGCTCGTCGTTGTCGCGCAGGTTGATCGCCACGATTCCGCCCGACCGGTTGGAGTCGAAGTCGGTCAGCTTGGTCTTCTTGACCAGGCCGTTGCGGGTGGCCAGCACCAGGTACGGGGCGTCCTCGTAGCTGCGGATCTGGATGACCTGGGCGATGCGCTCCTCGGGCTGGAAGGCCAGCAGGTTGGCGACGTGCTGGCCGCGCGCGGTCCGCGACGCCTCGGGCAATTCGTAGGCCTTCGCGCGATAGACCCGGCCCTGAGTGGTGAAGAACAGGATCCAGTCGTGGGTTGAGCTCACGAAGAAGTGCTTGACGATGTCGTCCTGCTTGAGGCCGGCGCCCTGCACGCCCTTGCCGCCGCGTTTCTGGCTGCGGTAGAGGTCGGACTTCGTTCGCTTGGCATAGCCGGTCTCGGTGATGGTGACGACGACCTCTTCGCGGGCGATCAGGTCCTCGTCGTTGACGTCACCGTCGGCCGCGATGATCCGGGTGCGGCGGTCGTCACCGTGCTTGTCGACGATCTCGGCGAGCTCGTCGTGAACGATCGCGCGCTGCCGTTCCGGCTTGGCCAGGATGTCTTCCAGGTCGGCGATCTCGGCCTCGATCTTGGCCAGGTCGTCGATGATGCGCTGGCGCTCCAGGGCCGCCAGCCGCCGCAGCTGCATATCGAGGATGGCCTGGGCCTGGATCTCGTCGATGTCGAGCAGCTCGATCAAGCCGGCCCGGGCGATGTCGACGGTCTCCGACGCCCGGATCAGGGCGATGACTTCGTCCAGCGCGTCGAGCGCCTTGACCAGGCCGCGCAGGATGTGGGCGCGTTCGTTGGCCTTGCGCAGCCGGTAGGTGGTGCGCCGGACGATGACGTCGAGTTGGTGCGCGACGTAGTAGCGGATCATCTGGTCGAGCCGCAGCGTGCGCGGCACCCCGTCGACGATCGACAACATGTTGGCGCCGAAGCTGGTCTGCAGCTGAGTGTGCTTGTAGAGGTTGTTCAGCACCACCTTGGCCACCGCGTCGCGCTTGATTTCGACGACGATGCGCAGGCCGACCCGATCGCTGGATTGGTCCTCGATGTTGGCGATGCCGGTAAGCCGGCCGTCGCGGACCTGCTCTGCGATCGACGTGATGAAGTTGTCGTGGTTGACCTGATAGGGCAATTCGGTGATGACGATCGAGGTGCGGCCCCGCGAATCTTCTTCTATCTCAACGACTCCGCGCATCCGGATTGATCCGCGACCGGTGGTGTAGGCATCGTGGATGCCCTGCGACCCAACGATCAGACCGTGGGTGGGGAAGTCCGGGCCCTTGACCCGCTCGCAGACTGCGGCCAGGGTGGCTTCTTCGTCGGCCTCGTGGTTGTCCAGGCACCAATAGACGGCTTCTGCCAACTCGCGCAGATTGTGCGGCGGGATGTTGGTCGCCATACCGACCGCGATGCCGCCCGAGCCGTTGGCCAGCAGGTTGGGGAACCGGCTGGGCAGCACCGTCGGTTCCTGCACCCGGCCGTCGTAGTTCGGGATGAAATCGACTGTCTCCTCGTCGATTTCGCGCAGCATCTCCATGGCCAACGGGGTCAGCCGCGCTTCGGTGTACCGCATCGCGGCCGGCGGGTCGTTGCCCGGAGAGCCGAAGTTGCCCTGGCCGTCGACCAGGGGATAGCGCAGCGACCACGGTTGCGCCATGCGCACCAAGGTGTCGTAGATCGACGCGTCACCGTGGGGGTGGTAGTTACCCATCGTTTCGGCGACCGACCGCGCCGACTTGGCGTGGCTGCGATCCGGGCGGAAGCCCGAGTCGTACATCGCGTACAGCACGCGGCGGTGCACCGGCTTGAGGCCGTCGCGCACCTCGGGCAGTGCGCGCCCGACGATCACGCTCATCGCGTAGTCGATGTAGCTGCGCTGCATCTCCTGCTGAATGTCAACCGGTTCGATGCGGTCGCCGGCCTCGTCGCCGGGGGGCAGCGTGGTGTCAGTCATCTATTCCCCTTTTTCGGGTTGGCGTGCCTGACCGCGTCAGACATCCAGGAAGCGAACGTCTTTGGCGTTGCGGGTGATGAAGCTGCGGCGGGCGTCGACGTCTTCGCCCATCAGGATGGAGAACAGTTCGTCGGCCGCCGCGGCGTCATCCAGCGTGACTTGACGCAGCACCCGCACCGACGGGTCCATCGTGGTTTCCCACAACTCCTTGGCGTCCATCTCGCCCAGACCCTTGTACCGCTGGATGCCGTCCTCTTTGTTGATCTTCTTGCCGGACTTGAGCCCCGCCTCGAGCAGGCCGTCGCGTTCGCGGTCGGAGTAGGCGAACTCCGGATCGCTGCGCTGCCACTTCAACTTGTACAGCGGTGGCTGCGCGAGGAAGACGTGCCCGTGCTCGATGAGCGGCCGCATGAACCGGAACAGCAGCGTCAGCAGCAGGGTCGAGATGTGCTGGCCGTCCACGTCGGCGTCGGCCATCAGGACGATCTTGTGGTAGCGCAGTTTGGTGATGTCGAACTCGTCGTGGATGCCGGTGCCCAGCGCGGTGATGATCGCCTGGACTTCGGTGTTCTTCAGCACCCGGTCGATGCGGGCCTTCTCGACGTTGATGATCTTGCCGCGCAACGGCAGGATCGCCTGGAACATCGAGTCGCGGCCGCTCTTCGCCGAGCCGCCGGCCGAATCACCTTCCACCACATACAGTTCCGACTTACGCGGGTCGGTGGAGCGGCAGTCGGCGAGCTTGCCGGGCAGGCCGCCGAGGTCGGTGGCGCTCTTGCGGCGCACCAGTTCGCGCGCCTTGCGCGCCGCGATGCGCGCCTGCGCCGACGACACCGCCTTGTTCACAACGGTTTTCGCCTCCGAGGGGTTGGCCTCGAACCAGTGCGTCAGCTGTTCGTTGCAGACCTTCTGCACGAACGACTTGACCTCGGTGTTGCCCAGCTTGGTCTTGGTCTGGCCCTCGAACTGCGGCTCGCTGACCTTGACCGAGATGACCGCCGCCAGCCCCTCCCGGATGTCGTCGCCGGTGAGGTTGGGGTCCTTGTCCTTCAGCAGCTTCTTGTCTTTGGCGTACTTGTTCACCACCGATGTCAGCGCGCTGCGGAAGCCCTCTTCGTGGGTGCCGCCCTCGTGCGTGTTGATGGTGTTGGCGAAGGTGTGCACCGACTCCGAGTAGCCGCCGTTCCACTGCATCGCGATTTCGACCTCGTGGCCGGTGCCCTTGCCGTCGAAGTCGATGACGCTCTGCTGGATCGGGCTCTTCGTGCGGTTGATGTGCTTGACGAAGTCGACCAACCCGCCGGGGTAATGGAACGTGCGGTGCTTGACCTTATGCGGCGCGGTCGATTCCGCGGCCTTCTCCTCGGCGGACTTGGGCGCCTCGGCGGTGTCGCTGACCACCTCGTCGACGACCTCGTCCTGCTCGACGCGTTCGTCGGTGAGGTTGATGGTGAGGCCCTTGTTCAAAAACGCCATCTCCTGGAGGCGGCGCGCGACGGTCTCGAAGTCGTATTCGAGAGTTTCGAAGATCTCGGGATCGGCCCAGAACCGGATGGTGGTTCCAGTCTTCTTGGTGGCCTCGCCCTGCTTGAGGGTGCCGGGCACGGCGCGGTCGTAGTACTGGAACCACTCGTGCCCGTCGCGTTTGATGTTGACCTCGAGGCGGGTGGACAGCGCGTTGACCACCGACACACCGACACCGTGCAGCCCACCGCTGACGGTGTAGCCGCTGTTCTCGCCGCCGAACTTGCCGCCGGCGTGCAGCTGGGTCATCACGACGTCGACGGTGGGCGCGCCGGTGGCGTGCATGGCCACCGGGATGCCCCGCCCGTCGTCGGTGACCTCCACGCTGCCGTCATCGAGGAGCCGCACATCGACCTTGGTGGCGTAACCGGCCATCGCCTCGTCCACCGAGTTGTCGACCACCTCCCAGATGAGGTGGTGCAGACCGCGCTCACCGGTGGACCCGATGTACATGCCGGGGCGTTTGCGGACGGCCTCGAGCCCTTCGAGCACGGTGATCGCTGACGCGCCGTATTCGTCTTGCGCCTTCTTCTTCTGGGCAGCCACGGTCGGAATGCTCTCCTTGGGGTTTCATGCGGGCGGTTCCAGTCACCGCATCAGCCGCATCCCGCCAGTCTACCGTGATGACCCGCCCGCACCGATTCTCTGGGCGCGTTTCTACCCAGCTAACTGCGCCGTGCGGACGATTTCTTTATTCCCGCCGCGTCCCGACGTGCATCAAGGCACTTCACGTCGTCCTAGCGGCTTTGAGCGGCCTGTTGATGAAGGCTCGGTTGGGGATAATCGGTGCCGGTCGTGGCCCTAGCCGTAAGTATCGCGCGGACCCCGGCCGGCGATGTGGCGTGGGCCCTTGCGCCACGACGGGGCGGCCGGCCCGGTGATTTTCAGCGAGGTCACCACCCCGTTGCCGACGGCCGCGGCGATCTTGGCCAACAATTGCGACTGGATCATCCGCAGCTGGGTGGCCCAGGCGGTGGATTCGGCCGTCACGCTCAGCGCCCCGTCGCTCAACGCGGTCGGCGTCGCATGGTCGGCGATCTGCTGGCCCACCACCGCCGACCAGTTGCCGATCACCGTGCCCTCGGCGACCTGCGCCGACCACCCACGCTTCTTGGCCAGGTCCCGCGCCAACCGGCCCAGCGGCTGCGGATCCCGGGCGTCGGGTCCCGGCCCCGACCAGCTGCGCCGCTGCCCCGCGACCCGCCGGGTGGACGGCGGCATCGCCCGCCCCCGGCCCGCATCCTTGCCTTGCGCGCGGGCCGCCGCACGCGCTTCCTCGAGCGTGCGCCGGACCAAGTCGATGCCGCGCAGCAGGCCCGGATCGTTAGCGGCGGAACCTTGTTCGTTGTCGCCGGCGTCGGTCACGGCCGCACCGCCGATACCCGGCCCCGGTCGTCGTCGCGCAATTCGATATAGATCCGCCTGGCGTCCCAGCCCGCCGGAATGTCTTCCAGCACGGCGGCGGTGACCAGTACCTGCTCCGCCGATTCCGCCACCGTCGCCAGCGCGCGGCGCCGGGCTGCGTCCAGTTCGGCGAACACGTCGTCGAGCAACAACACGGGTTCGGTGCCGTCGGCGCGCAACAACTCGTACGAGGCCAGGCGCAGCGCCACCGCGAACGACCACGATTCCCCATGGCTGGCAAAGCCTTTGGCGGGCTGATCGCCCAGCCACAACTCGAGATCGTCGCGATGCGGCCCCACCAGACACATGCCGCGGTCCAGCTCGGCATCGCGGCGCTGCGCCAACGCGGCCAACAGCGCCGCCTCGAGGAACTCCCGGTCGCTGTCGCCGCCATCGGCCGCCCCCTGCGCCCCGAGGCTGCTGCGGTAGGCGATCGAGGCCGGCCGGGACGCCGGGGCCAACAGTTGGTACGCCTTCTCCACCTCCGGCGCCAGCTGGTTGACCAGGTCGATGCGAGCCGCCATCAGCTGCGCGCCGTATTCGGCCAGCCGACTGTCCCAGACGTCGAGGGTGTCGAGCGCGCCGCGGTCGCCGCGGTGGCGGATGCCGGCGGCGGACTTCAATAAGGCGGTGCGCTGGCGGAGCACCTTCTCGTAATCCGCGCGCACCGCGGCCACCGCCGGCCGCCGCACCGTCGCCAAATCATCGAGGTAGCGGCGACGATCCGCCGGATCCCCGCGCACCAGGGCCAGGTCCTCCGGAGCAAAGAGCACGGCGCGCAAGACCCCGATCACCTCGCGGGTGCTGCGCACCGGTGACCGGTTCAGCCGCGCCTTGTTCGCCCGCCCCGCCGCGATTTCCAGGTCCAACGCGAGCTCCCTGCCCTCGTTGACCACGATCGTCGACACCACCGCACGGTCCGCGCCGGCCCGGATCAACGGGGCGTCGGTGCCCACCCGGTGCGAGCCCAATGTCGTCGAAAACCAAAGCGCCTCAATGAGATTCGTTTTCCCGAAACCGTTCTGGCCGACGAACACCGTCCGGCCCGGCTCCAGTTCAAGGTCGGCGTGCGCCCAGGACCGGAAATCGCGCAGTCCCAAATGCCGGACGTACACCTATCCGGGCAACCGAACTGGCATCAACAAGTAGACGTAATCCGTCGGCAGGGCCGCGAAGGGCCCGTTGCCGGTGGGGGAGCTGTCGTCGGCCGAGGCCGGCCGCAGCAACGCCGGCTTGCCCGGGGTGGTGAATCCGAACGACACCCGCTCCGAGTGGACCGCGGCCAGCCCGTCGGTCAGGTAGGTCGGGTTGAACGCGATCGTCAACGGTTCGCCGACGAAGTCCACGGCCAGGTCCTCTTCGGCGCGGCCGACATCGTCGGCGCCCGCGGACAGCCGCAGCGAACCTTCGGAGAATTCCATCCGCACCTGCGCGCCCCGGTCGGCCACCAACGCCACCAGCTTGATCGCCTCGGTCAGCTCGGCCACGTTGATGGTGGCCACCGCCGTGTGCTCGGCGGGCAGCAACTGGCGGAACTTCGGGAACTCCGCATCGAGCAGCCGCGTCGTACTGCGCTTGCCGTTCCCGCTGATGCCGAGCAGGCCGTCCTTGCCGACCCCACTGCCCGCGCCCAGCGACAGCCGAACCTCGGAACCATCGGCGCCGGCCCGCGCCGCCTCGGCCAACGTCTTCGCCGGCACCAGCACGGCGGCCTCGATGTCGGGCGACGATGGCGACCACGTCAGTTCGCGCACCGCCAACCGGAACCGGTCGGTGGCGGCCAAAACCACCGTGCCGCCCGAGATCTCGACCCGGATCCCGGTCAACATCGGCAAGGTGTCGTCCCGGCCGGCCGCAATGGCCACCTGGCTGATGGCCTCGGCGAACACCTCGGCGGGCAGGGTGCCGGTCTCTTCCGGCAGGGCCGGCAGCGTCGGGTAATCCTCCACCGCCATCGTCGGCAGCGAGAACCTCGCGCTCCCGCAGTTCAGCGCGACCCGATTCCCGTCGACGTAGAAATCGACTGGTTTGTTGGGCAGCGCCCGGGTGATGTCCGACAACAACCGACCGGACACGAGAACGCTTCCCGGAGAAGCGATTTCGGCTGCGACTTGCGCTTCGGCCGAAACCTCGTAGTCGAATCCGGAGATCGTCAGGCCCTCGTCGGAACCGGACAACAACACCCCCGACAGCACCGGCACCGCCGGGCGGGCCGGCAGATTCTTCGCCACCCACGACACCGCGTCGGCGAAAGACTCCCGTACCAAACGAAATTTCAAGTCGCTGAGGCCAGCTCTTGTCGTCGCCGCGTCCATAGCGTCCCTTCAACTACCCAGCGTTGCAAGTCCAGTGGCTAGCCTCCCCCCGCTAGCTTGGGGCTCCGCCACGAACGCCACTGACATGTCATGCCAACGACGGCCGCAACGGCAGTCGAAGAACAACCGTAGATCGTCGGAGGCCATCTTGAAAGCTAATCGCGAAGGCCGACAAGCCGGGTTCCCGGCGGCCCCGCGGCGCATGTTCAACGGGGCGTCCCCAGCGCTGTATTTCAAAGAAGAAACGACGAATAGATCTCAGTACTAGTAATAAGGCCTGTGCATTCTGGGGATAGCGGCAGCGCGCCGCAGCTAGGGCGGGGATCGGCCTGTGGAGCATGAGGTGCATAACTGTGTGGCTCGTGTTGGGCCGTTGGGGAGCAACGGCGGCTGTGCACGGCACGCCGCTTAGTACACGGGTGTTTGATTGCGTTTTGCACAGTCCTGCGCACAACCCGCGGGTGTGGCGGGTGTGACAGGCGTGCGGGAAGTTTTTTGAAAAAAGTTGCGCGACGGGGCGCCGAATCAGCGCTTGGAGCGCTGGCGGATGCGAGTGGTGAGCTCCTTGACGTGATCGAAGACCTCACGCCGCTCAGCCATCTCGGACAAAATCTTGCGCTGGGCGTACATCACCGTGGTGTGGTCGCGGCCGAACGCCTGCCCGATCTTGGGCAGCGACAGGTCGGTGAGCTCGCGGCAGAGATACATCGCGATCTGGCGTGACTGCGCCAGCGCGCGCGTCTTGCCGGGCCCGCGCAGTTCTTCCACGGTGGTGTCGAAGTATTCGGCGGTGGCGGCCATGATGGTCGCCGCGCTGATCTGCATGGTGCTGGCGTCGGCGATGAGGTCGCGCAGCACGATCTCGGCCAAGGCCTTGTCGATCGGCGTCTTGTTCAACGAGGCGAACGCGGTGACCCGGATGAGGGCGCCCTCGAGTTCGCGGATGTTGCGCTCGATGCTGCTGGCGATGAGTTCCAGGACGTCGTCCGGGACCGCAAGGCGCTCCATCTGCGCCTTCTTGCGCAGAATCGCGATGCGGGTCTCGAGTTCGGGCGGCTGGACGTCGGTGATCAGGCCCCACTCGAATCGGGTCCGCAAGCGGTCTTCGAGGGTGGCGAGCTGCTTGGGCGGCCGGTCCGAGGAGATGACGATCTGCTTGTTCGCGTTGTGCAACGTGTTGAAGGTGTGGAAGAACTCCTCCTGGATACCTTCCTTGCCCTCGATGAACTGGATGTCGTCGACGAGCAGCACGTCGACGTCGCGGTAGCTGCGCTTGAAGGCGACTTTGCGGTCGTCACGCAGCGAGTTGATGAAGTCGTTGGTGAATTCCTCGGTGGACACGTACTTGACCCGCATCCCGGGGAACAGCCGTTGCGCGTAATTGCCGGCGGCGTGCAACAGGTGGGTCTTGCCCAGACCGGACTCGCCCCAGATGAACAACGGGTTGTAAGCGCGCGCCGGCGCTTCCGCGATCGCCAGGGCCGCCGCGTGTGCGAAGCGATTGGACGCCCCGATGACGAATGTGTCGAAGGTGTAGCGGCGGTTCAGGCTCGTCCCGCCGGCGACGGCGGGGTCGGCCGGATGCGGGCGCTCGGTGAAGTAGTTGGGCCAGCTCTGCGGCGCACCGTCGGGGGTTTCGCCGTTTTCGTCGGCTTCCTCGATGTCGAAGGCCTCGTCGTCCGGTGCCTCGGGCTGGGCAAACGGGTCAGCCTGCGCAATCGCGGCTTCGTCGTCATCGTCGGGCGGCGCGATGCGCACCCCGAGCTGAATCTGTTGGCCGAGGCGGCGGCTGAGTGCGTCGGTGATAGGGGCGCGCAGATGACGTTCGATCTCGTTCTGGACGAAACTGCTCGGCACCGACAGCAGGGCGAACCCTTCCACGATGGTCAGGGGCTGGACCAAATTCAGCCAGGCCCGCTGCTGGGGGGTGAGGGGTGCGACGAGCGTGGTGCGGTTGGCGGCGACGCCGTCCGGGGTGGATTCTCCGTTGAGTTCCGAGACGACCGCGTTCCACACGGTCGTGAAACCTGAACCGGGGTCATCGGTCAACGACGCATCCCCCTGGTTCTCGAGCATCCCGGGTCGAAGTACAACCACGCTTGGCGACAAAGCAGCTGTCCACATAGTTATACACAGGTGTGGACAGGATGAGCGTATGCGAGCCACAACCTACCGGCGACGGCTCGCGATCTCCGTGCTGGAAGAAAACCTTTTCAAAGGCTGTCTAGGCAGCTAGTCGACCCACCATCCTCGCTTGTTTGTCGAGCGCCGTTGCAGTCTAAAACGACACTGGCAGAAGCTAACAGTTTTCCGTGCGGCTGCCAACCGTTCTGCTGCATTCCAATCGGGTTGTTTAGGGTTCGGTGGGCCTCGTTCGGCTCGACGTCGGTGCGCAACCCCGTCCGGGCCGGTCGGTGAGGCCGAGGTTTTGCGCCGGGATCGAGCGGCTGCGTTGGGGCAGGCCAGGTTTGACCAGGCGAAGCGCGGTCAGTACCCTCAAACAGTCGCCCGAAAGTCGGCGATGCGGCTGCGACCCAGGTCTGCCTGGGGACCGCGCCGGCCAGCAGCAAGATTACCTCCGACCGACCCGCAGACGAGCGAGACGTCTGCCGGCCGGATGGAAATGCGAGACACAACGAGGAGACCGTCGTGGCCAAGGGCAAGCGGACATTCCAGCCGAACAACCGGCGCCGAGCCCGCGTGCATGGCTTCCGGTTGCGGATGCGTACCCGCGCCGGACGCTCGATTGTGTCGAGCCGGCGCCGTAAGGGGCGCCGCGCGCTATCTGCCTGATCGCAACGTCGGGTTCTTCGGCGGTGCTTCCCGCACGCAACCGCATGAGGCGGTCAACGGAGTTCGACGCGACGGTGAAGCACGGAATCCGCGCGGCGCAGCCCGACGTGGTGGTGCATCTCCGGCGCGCGGCCGATCGTGACGCGGCGACGGCTCCCCGCGTGGGATTGATCGTGGGCAAGTCCGTGGGCTCGGCTGTGGAGCGCCACCGGGTTGCGCGCCGGCTGCGGCACGTCGCGCGTGCGGTATTGGGCGAACTGCACGACTCCGAGCACTTGGTCATCCGGGCGTTGCCGGGCAGTCGGACCGCGTCCTCGGCGCGGCTGGAACAGGAGCTGCGCCGCGGGGTGCGGCGGGCCCTCGAGTCCGGGGGAGCGCACCGGTGACGCCGCGGGCCGTCCTGCGCACCGCGGGCACCGCGGCCGCCCGGGGGTTGATCTCGCTCATCCAGCTGTACCGGCACATGGTCTCGCCGCTGCGGCCGGCGACGTGCCGGTTCGTCCCGACCTGCAGCCAGTATGCGGTCGACGCGCTGACCGAGTACGGATTGATGCGGGGGAGTTGGTTGGCTGCGGTCAGGCTTGCCAAGTGCGGACCCTGGCATCGGGGCGGATCGGATCCGATACCGGAACGTCCGGGTTGCCAGATGAACTTCGAAGAAGCCAGCGACGCGTGGGCCCGCCCGGCGGCGCGAGGGGAGAGTGGAACTCTTGTTTGATTTCTTTAGCCTCGACTTCGTCTACTACCCGGTGTCGTGGATCATGTGGGCTTGGTACAAGCTGTTCGCCGCGATGCTGGGGCCGTCGAACTTTTTCGCGTGGGCCCTGTCGGTGATGTTCCTGGTCTTCAGCCTGCGCGCCCTGCTGTACAAGCCGTTCGTGCGGCAGATCCGCACCACCCGTCAGATGCAGGAACTGCAACCGCAAATCAAGGCGCTGCAAAAGAAGTACGGCAAGGACCGCCAGCGGATGGCGCTCGAGATGCAGAAGCTGCAACGCGAGCACGGGTTCAACCCCATCCTCGGCTGCCTGCCGATGCTGGCGCAGATCCCGGTGTTCATCGGCCTGTATCACGTGTTGCGGTCGTTCAACCGCACCACGGGCGGCTTCGGTCAGCCGCACCTGTCGGTGATCCAGAACCGCATGACCGGTAACTACGTCTTCACCCCGACGGACGTCGGACACTTCTTGGACGCCAATCTGTTCGGCGCACCGATCGGCGCGTTCATGACGCAGCGGACCGGGTTGGACGCCTTCACCCACTTCAGCCGGCCTGCGGTCATCGCCGTCGGCGCGCCGGTGATGATCCTGGCCGGCATCGCGACCTACTTCAACAGCCGTGCATCGGTGGCCCGGCAGAGCCCGGAGGCCGCGGCCAATCCGCAGACCGCGATGATGAACAAGCTTGCGCTGTATGTGTTTCCGCTCGGCGTGGTCGTCGGCGGACCCTTCCTGCCGCTCGCGATCATCCTGTACTGGTTCGCCAACAACATCTGGACGTTCGGTCAGCAGCACTACGTGTTCGGCATGATCGAAAAAGAGGACGAGGCCAAAAAACAGGAAGCGTTGCAGCGCCGAGCGGCCAACGCGCCGGCGCCGGGGGCCAAACCCAAGCGGAACGCGAAGGCGAGCCACCCAAGCGGCGACGGGTCGGCGACCGCCGGGGTGGGGGAGTCCGGCCCGGACGCCTCCGACGGCGCGGAGGCCGCGGCGAAGCCCGAGCCGACCAAGCCGAATCCCAGTGGACAAAACGGTGGCACGCCCAACCGCACGCCGCGGCCGGGCGCGCGACCCAAGAAACGCAAACGCTGACAGAGCCATACCGGGCGGCCCGGGAGGACGACCCGATGGCAGGGACCCGCGGATGAGGGAGAGAAAGACATGACCGACGCAGACACCACGACCGAGCACGACGTGGACACCGAACTCGACGAGCGGCCGCCATCCGAAAATGGCGCGGAGGCGGGGGCGGACGAAGTCGACGACCAGGAGGAGCGATTGGTCGCCGAGGGCGAGATTGCCGGCGACTACCTGGAGGAGCTCCTCGACCTGCTGGACTTCGACGGCGACATCGACCTGGACGTCGAGGGCAACCGCGCCGTGGTGAGCATCGACGGCAGCGACGACCTGAACAAGTTGGTGGGTCGTGGCGGCGAGGTGCTCGACGCACTGCAAGAGCTCACCCGGCTCGCGGTGCATCAGAAGACCGGAGTGCGTAGCCGGTTGATGCTCGACATCGCCAGTTGGCGCCGCCGGCGCCGCGAGGAGCTGGCGGCCTTGGGCGACAAGGTGGCGCGGCGGGTGTTGGAGTCCGGCGAGCGCGAGGAGCTCTCCCCGATGACGCCGTTCGAGCGCAAGATTGTGCACGACGCCGTCGCCGCGGTGCCCGGGGTGCACAGCGAGAGCGAGGGCGTGGAGCCCGCGCGCCGCGTCGTCGTCCTCCACGACTAGCGAGTTACAGCCGTGTAGTTCCGGCGCCTAGGCCCGTCGCGCGTCAGGCAAAGCAGAGGATGTTTCACGTGAAACATGTCGGCCCGGTCGAACCCGCGGCGGACAGCCCTGCCCCGCACGGGCCCGGCGCCGCCGCGGAGGCCGCCGCGGCGATTTTCGGTCCGCGCATCGACGCCGCGCGGCGGTACGCGGAACTGCTGGCCGGCCCCGGAGTCGAACGGGGCCTGCTCGGCCCGCGTGAGGTGGAGCGGATCTGGGATCGGCATATCCTCAACAGCGCCGCCGCCGCCGAGCTCCTCGATCCCGGCGAACGTGTCATCGACATCGGCAGCGGCGCCGGCCTGCCCGGCATCCCGTTGGCGCTCGCGCGGCCCGACCTCGGCGTGGTGCTGCTCGAACCGCTGCTGCGCCGCAGCGAATTTCTCAGCGAGGTCGTCGACCAACTAGGGTTAGCCGTCGAGGTGGTCCGCGGCCGTGCCGAGGAACTGTGGGTTCGTCACCAGTTCGGGGAAAGGGATGCGGCGGTGTCACGAGCGGTTGCGTCGTTGGACAAGTTGGCGAAGTGGAGCATGCCGCTGCTGCGGCCGGGCGGCCGGATGCTCGCGATCAAGGGGGAGCGCGGCCGCGACGAAGTTGAACAGTATCGGCGTGTGATGGCTGCATCGGGCGCCGTTGATGCCAGGGTGGTGACATGTGGCGCGACCTATTTGCGTCCCCCCGCAACCGTAGTTATAGCCCGGCGCGGAAGGCCGCCGCGCCATCAGCCGACACGGATCGGGAAGGCCGGGAACCGATGAGCAATCCGGGAGAATCGCCGACGGTCGCCGGGGCGCCGCCGAGCGTCACCCACACCCCGGCGCCCGTCCCCATTGGCGATCCCGCCGCGAATGTTTCACGTGAAACAGCGGACGAATACGACACCCCGATCGGCGCCGCCGCCGAACGGGCGATGCGGGTCCTGCACACCACGTATCCACCGCTGCGCCGGCCGAGCCACCGCCGAGTGCTCACCGTCGCCAATCAGAAGGGCGGGGTGGGCAAGACCACCACCGCGGTGAATCTCGCCGCCGCCCTCGCGCTTCAGGGCCTCAAGACATTGGTCATCGACCTCGACCCGCAGGGCAACGCGAGCACGGCGCTCGGCATCACCGACCGACAATCCGGCACGCCGTCGTCGTACGAGGTGCTCATCGGCGAGGTCAAGGTCAAGGACGCGATGCGGCGCAGCCCGCACAACGAGCGCCTCTTCTGCGTCCCGGCCACGATCGATCTGGCGGGCGCGGAGATCGAATTGGTGAGCATGGTGGCGCGCGAGAACCGGTTGCGGACCGCCCTGGCCGACCTGGACGACCTCGACTTCGACTATGTGTTCGTGGACTGCCCGCCGTCGCTGGGACTGCTGACCATCAACGCGCTCGTCGCCGCGCCGGAAGTGATGATCCCGATCCAGTGCGAGTACTACGCGCTCGAGGGCGTGTCACAGCTGATGCGCAACATCGAGATGGTGAAGGCGCACCTCAACCCGCGGCTCGACGTGTCCACCGTGGTGCTCACCATGTACGACGGCCGGACCAAGCTCGCCGACCAGGTGGCCGAAGAGGTGCGCCGGTACTTCGGGGCCAAGGTGCTGCGCACGGTGATCCCGCGCAGCGTCAAAGTATCCGAGGCGCCCGGCTACAGCATGACCATCATCGATTACGACCCCGGCTCGCGCGGGGCGATGAGCTATCTCGACGCGAGTCGTGAACTCGCCGAGCGTGACTGACCACCTTTCGTGAAGGGACGACCATGACGCAGCCACTACGCAAGAAGGGCGGCCTCGGCCGGGGCCTGGCTTCGCTGATCCCGACCGGCCCCGCCGAGGGTGACTCGGGTCCCGCGACGCTCGGCCCGCGGATGGGGGATGCGGCCGCGGACGTCTTGATCGGCGGACCGGGACCGGACCTCGCCCCGGCGGGCGCGGTGTATCGCGAGATCGCCCCGGCCGACATCGAGCCCAACCCCCGCCAGCCGCGCCAGGTCTTCGATGACGAGGCGCTGTCCGAGCTGGTGCACTCCATCCGCGAGTTCGGTCTGCTGCAGCCGATCGTGGTGCGAGCCGTCCCGGGCGCCAAGACGGGCCCGCGGTATCAGATCGTCATGGGGGAGCGGCGCTGGCGGGCTGCCCAGGAGGCGGGGCTGGCCACGATCCCCACCATCGTCCGCGAGACCGGCGACGACAACCTGCTGCGCGACGCCCTCCTGGAGAACATCCACCGGGTGCAGCTGAACCCGTTGGAAGAGGCGGCGGCCTACCAGCAGCTGCTCGACGAGTTCGGCGTCACCCACGACGAACTCGCCTCCCGCATCGGCCGGTCCCGCCCGCTGATCACCAACATGATCCGGTTGCTCAAGCTGCCGATCCCGGTCCAGCGGCGGGTGGCCGCGGGGGTGCTGTCCGCCGGCCATGCCCGGGCCCTGCTGTCCCTGGAAGCCGGGCCCGAGGCCCAAGAGGAACTCGCCAGCCGGATCGTCGCCGAGGGCCTGTCGGTGCGGGCCACCGAAGAGGCGGTGACACTGGCCAATCGGGCCGGCGCCACCACCCCGGCCCCCCAGCGGCGCAAGCCGATCCAGATGCCGGGCCTGCAGGAGGTCGCCGACCGGCTGTCGAACGCCTTCGATACCCGGGTGACGGTCAGCCTGGGCAAACGCAAGGGCAAGATCGTCGTCGAATTCGGCTCGGTGGACGATTTGCAGCGCATCATCGACATGATGACCGCCGCCAAGGCCTGACCCGTCATACCCTGTAATTACGTCACTGTGACACCGGGGCGGTCCCGAACGGGCAACAACCGGGCGTGATTACGAAAGCGCATGCGTTCCAACGATTTTCGGTAACGAACGGGCCGCGGGCGTAACGCGTGCGGCGGCCCGCCACCGTGATCGGCGCCTCGACGACAAATCTGGCCCGATAACGACATCCTCTCCTATCCTGGAGGGGTTGCCGGTGCAAAAGGCTGCAGTACCGCACAGGAGCCAGGAGGCTAGTGTCCGCCCGAATCACACCGTTGCGCCTCGAGGCCTTCGAGCAGCTTCCCAAGCACGCGCGCCGCTGCGTCTACTGGGAAGTCGACCCGGCGACCCTCGGTAACCAGGACCACCTCGCGGATCCGGAGTTCGAAAAGGAAGCCTGGCTGTCGATGGTCATGCTGGAGTGGGGGTCCTGCGGCCAGGTCGCGACCGCGGTCGCGGACGAGAGAAGCCAGAGCGAGCCGCCGTGCCTGGGCTACGTGTTCTACGCGCCGCCGCGCGCGGTGCCACGCGCACAGCGGTTTCCCACCGCGCCGGTGTCCGCGGACGCGGTGCTGCTCACGTCGATGGGCATCGAGCCCGGGCAGGCCACCGACGACCTGCCGCACGGGCTGCTCGCCCGGGTGATCGACGAGCTGGTCCGGCGTGGAGTCCGGGCCCTCGAAGCCTTCGGTCGCACGCCGGCGGCTTCGGAATTGCAGGACCCGTCGAAGGCGAGCCCGGATGTGCGGCCGGTGCTGGAGGCCGTCGGCGACTGCTCGGTGGACCATTGCGTGCTCGACGCCGAATTCCTGCAGGACGCGGGATTCGTTGTGGTGGCGCCCCATCCGTACTTTCCGCGGCTGCGGCTCGAATTGGACAAAGGCCTGGGGTGGAAGGCCGAGGTCGAGGCGGCCCTGGAGCGCCTGCTGGAAAACGCGCAACTGCAGGAGCCGGTCGGGGCGGGGTCCGCGGCGGGAAATGCGTTGCGGGGCGGCGAGATCGGTTAGGAGCCGCCGAGCCGGCTGGCCCGGTCCACGGAGAGTTCGTGGGCCAGCAGTTCGGCGAAGGTGAACGTGCCCGTGGGCCGGTCGTTCTTGCCCAGCAGGTAGAGCCGCTTCACCGCGGCGAGGATGCCTTCGGCAATCGCGTCGCGCGTTTGGGTGGAGACCAGCATTGCGCGGTCCTGGGGATTGGTGATGTAGCCGACGTCGACCTGCACGGTCGGCATCCGCGTCAGGCGCAACAGATCCCACGTCCGGCCGTGGGTGCGGCAATCTCGTAACCCGGTGCGGGCCACCACTTCTCGTTGGATGAAGTCCGCGAGATTGCGCCCGATCGTGGACACCGAGCCGTGCGAGTTTCCGAAATGAAAGGACGCCACGCCATTGGCCGCCGGGCTGGGCTGGTTCTCGCAGCGCAGACTGATCATCAGATCCGCCCCGACGTTGTTGGCGGTGGCGGCGCGCTCGGCGTCCGACGGGCTGCGGTTCGCCGGCCGCGACAGGAAGGTCTCCATGCCGATGGCGGTCATCCGCCCCTCGAGCCGGCTTGCCAAGTCCCACAACACATCCGCTTCGCTGACCGGACCCGAGGGGCCCTGCATCAGCTCGCCGCGGTCCGTCCCGCCACGGCCCGGATCGATGATGATCCGTTTGCCCGACAACTTGGGTCCCGACCGGCGGACCAGCTCCTCCTCGCGGATCGCGTGGGGTGAGCCGCCGGTGACGCGGGAGCTGAGAAAGTACAAGGAGCGCAACGTTTCCGGACCGCAGATGCCGTCCGCGGCCAGCCCGTACTCACGCTGGTAGGACATCAGGGCGTTGTGCGTCTGCAGGCCGAAGTGCCCGTCGACCAGGCCGGTGTAGAACCCGAGGTCCTGCAGGCGCGCCTGCAGGGTGGCCACGTCGTCCCCATACAGCGGGGCGCCGAACTGGTGATACAGCGTGCGCGCGCCCAGCCGGTAGGAGGCCTCCTTCAGGGCGCGGTAGGTGGCCTCGCCGACGATGCCGTCGACCAACAGGCCGCGGTGCTGCTGGAAGGCCCGCACCGCCTGGTCGAGTTCGGCGTCGAAGACCTCGAGGGAAACGTGACGGCCGGTGATGAGGTCTTCCTCGGGGCTGTCCAGCAACCCTAGCGTCGCCAGCGTAGCCCGGATTTCGGTCACAGCCGCGCTGCGGTCACCACAGCGCAGCGCATCGCCGTATTCACGGCGCGGACTCGACATACCAAAGGCCCTCCGGGACACACTGACAGGCTCGCATCTGGGCGACAGCTACCGGATATTGTCGCAGACGCTTCGCCCATTCGGGAAAACCCCAGGCTGAACGCGGGGCGTGGTGTGGCGAATTCAGAACGAGATCAGCTGAGGTTGGGGACGGCGTCCGAGAGCTCGCGCAGCAAGGCCGCCTTGCCCTTGGCGCCCACGATCCGTTTCACCGGTTGGCCGTCTTTGAACAGGATCATGGTGGGGATCGAGACAACCTGGAAGTCCCGCGCGGTTACCGGGTTGGCGTCCACGTCGAGCTTGGCGACGGTGAGTTGCTCGCCGCGCTCACTGGCAATCTCTTCGAGCACCGGCGCGACCATCTTGCACGGCCCGCACCACGTCGCCCAAAAGTCAACCAGCACAGGCTTATTGCTGGACAACACCTCCGTGGAGAAGGATGCGTCAGAGACTTCGATTGTGGCTCCGGCCTTTTCGGCGTCGGTCATTGAGGTGCTCCAATCATCTCGGTAGTGCCCGGAAATTCGGTGGCGTCGCTTTGTGCGGCCGAGCTGGATTCGACGTGATCGGCCAGCCAACGTTCGGCGTCGATGGCCGCCGCGCACCCGCTGCCGGCGGCCGTGATGGCTTGGCGGTAGGTGCGATCCACCAGATCGCCGGCGGCGAACACCCCCTCGATCGACGTGGCCGTGGTGCGGCCCTGGACCAGCACGTAGCCCTCGGGGTCGGTGTCAAGGACGTCGCGCACCAGTTCCGAGCGCGGGTCGTGACCGATGGCCACGAACACTCCCGTGACGGGCAGCGTGGATTCCTCGCCGGTGACCGTGTCGCGCATCCGCAAACCCGCCACCGTCTGTTCTCCTTCGACGCCCAGTACGGCCTTGTTGGTCAAGATGGTGATCTTCTCGTTGGCCCGGGCGCGTTCGAGCATGATGCGCGACGCGCGGAACTCGTCGCGGCGGTGCACCAGCGTGACGCTGCGCGCGAAGCGCGTCAAGAAGGTGGCTTCCTCCATCGCCGAGTCCCCACCGCCGATCACGGCAATGTCTTGATCTTTGAAGAAGAACCCGTCGCAGGTCGCGCACGAACTCACCCCGCGCCCCAGCAGCTCCTGCTCACCTGGCACGCCCAGATACCGCGCCGCCGCGCCCATCGCGAGGATGACCGCCCGCGCCCGGACGGTTTCGCCCTCGGCGGTGGTGACCGATTTGACCGGCCCGTCCAACGAGACCGATTCGACGTCTTCCATCCGCAGGTCGGCGCCGAAGCGCAGCGCCTGCTCGCGCATCTGATCCATCAGCTCCGGACCGGTGATGCCGTCACGAAAACCCGGGAAGTTCTCCACCTCGGTGGTCGTCATCAACGCGCCACCGAACGACGTGCCCTCGAAGACCACCGGCGCAAGCTGCGCCCGCGCCGTGTACAACGCCGCGGTGTATCCGGCAGGACCCGAACCAATGATGATCACGTCGTGCACAGTGTCGGCGGTCATAGATCCCTTTCAAACGATCGTCCCTGGATTCGTACAAACGCCAGCGTAGGCACCGCTGTTCCCGGGCGAGTCGGACAACCCATGGGACCACACTAGGGGCGGGGGACCTGGGTGCTGGCCAACAAGCCGGTATCGGCGGCGCTGCAGTTCAGTGCGACCGCGTAGACCGCCAGGCTGTGGGGGGTGTCGCCCGGCACCACCAGCACGATCCCGGGGCGGGCGTTGATGTCGACCCGCCGCGCGCCCAGCACCTGTGTGGACGCCGGGTAGCCCAGGCCGGTGAGGCAGGAGGCGCGCCGCGCCGCGTCCGCGAGCGGGCCGTAATCGGGGCTTTGCCCCAGCAGGCCGAGGATTTCGTCCTGCGACAGCGGGATCGCCATCGGCGGCGTCGACACCGTGATGTGCTCGGCGGTGACCGGCGTGCTGGGGGCCGGCTCGGGCGCGTTGATCAGTGCCGCGGTGCCCACACCGACCGCGGCGAGCATCGCGCCGACGCCCACCACCCCGGCGGCCACCCGCGCCGGACCGATCCGGGGCCGGGCCGAGTGGCCGGCCGGGCTCGCGTCTGCCGAATCCAGCGCCGCCGAGATCCGGGCGGTGACCTCCGGCGGGACGTCGGGTGCCGGGTCCGCCCCCAGCGTGGCGACGTCGCAGCGCACGCGGTTCAGGGCGCGCAGGATCTGCTCCGCGTCCGGGTCGTCGCGGACCCGCTGCCGCACGCGCGCCGCGGATTCGTCATCGAGCAGGCCGGCCTGCAGGTCGGCGAGAAGCTCGACCGTCAGGGGCGGCTCGTCGGCCTCGTCGTCGGCTTCACTCATCCGCCCCAGTGTCCGTCATGCGCTGCTTGACGGCCATCGGCGGGTCGGGCGCGGCGTTCAGATAGCCGAGGAGTTCCGCGAGGCGCACCCGGGCCCGCGCGCAGCGACTCTTGACGGTGCCCTCGGCGACGCCCAGCAGCGCGGCGGTGTCGGCCACGGAGTAGCCCTGCATGTCGACGGCCACCACCGCCGCCCGCTGCTCGACCGGAAGCCGCATCAGGGCGCGCTGCACCACCATCGCGGTCTCGACCTGGGCCGTCCGATCCGCCACCGCGTGGACGTCCTCCAGCGGGGCGGTCGGGTGCGCCTTGATGCGGCGCAGCCGGTCCAGGCAGGCGTTGACGACGATGCGGTGCAGCCAGCTGCCCACCGCGGCGTCATGCCGGAACGCGCCGGCGCCTCGGTGCGCCGAGAGCATCGCGTCCTGCAGCGCGTCCTCGGCGTCCTCGGCAGTGCGCGTGGTGAGCCGGGCCAGCCGGTGCAGCTGTCGTCGATGGCGAAGGAACAACTCGCCGAAGGCGTGGCGGTCGCCGGCGACGTGTGCTGCCAGCAGCTCGGCGTCACTGCGTTCGCGCTGGATGTCTCGCCGGGAGCCCACGGCCGGACAGTAACCAATCGCCTGCGGGCGGGCACTTCACCACCGCGCGGAGATGTTGAAGCGCCGTCAGGAGGCGGCCTGGACCGTGATCTCCGAGAATCCGGCCTGGCTCTTGCCGTTGGTCGTGCCCAGCGTCGAGATCCACACCAGCAGGTTCGACGTCGGTGCGCCGGCCCGGACCGGGATGACGTTGTGACCCGGCTTGAGCGTGAAGGCCGGGGCCAACACGGTGGTGTCTTTCAGCGACGACGGCGACGCCGTGGCCGACGAGCGGATCTCGACCTTCGTCCCGCTGCTGGGCGTGTCGATGCTGACCTGCCCGACCACCGTGGGGTTCGGCAGCTGCAGCATGAGGCCTTCGCCCTGCTTGAAGCTGGGGAACGGAACCGCATCGGTGTAGACCTCGGTCGCCCAGGCGGTCGAGGGGTCACCGTCGATCGCCTGCCCGGCCGTGTCCGCGTTGTCGGCGTCACCGTCGGGGGAGTAGACCGTCGCCTTGGTCGGTTTGACGACGCTACCGGCGGCCGCGGAACTACCGGTCGACGATGAGACGGACGACGACGGGCCGTTCAGCCCGAGCTCGTCCTTGTTGAGGCCGCCGCCGACGTTGCCGAAGATCTTGCTGACCACGGATGCCAACACCAGTAGCGCCACGATGATGACGGCAAGGCCGGCGCCCATGCCGATCAGCAGGTTGCGGCGCCGGCGCGCGAACGCCGCCTCGTCCTGCCCCGCGGACTCGCGGGCGGTGGCCGGCACGGGCGAATCGTCGATCGGGCCCAGCACCTCGGTCCGGTCGGCCACCGCGGTCGCTTGCTGCAACAAGTTCAAAAGCGTTGAGGCGCTGCGTATCCCGCCGTCCTCTTGAACCGCCCGGACCGCGACGGCCGAAATCTGGAAGGGGATTTCGCGGTCGATGACCATCGGTTCCACCGGTTGACCGGTTGAATCGCGCTCGGCCGGGGCGAGCCCGCTTCGCACACTGGACTCCGCCAGCGGCCACCGGTTGACCAGCAGCGCGTAGAGCGCGGCGCCGATACCGCGGATGTCGCCCTGGGGGTTGGCGTCGGGCATGGTCGCGGGGTACGCGAGGACGACATCGCCCTCGATGCTGACGCGCACCCGGCTCGGGTGATCGATCGACAACGCGACGCCGGCCCGGTGGGCCGCGTCGGCGGCCGCCGCCAACGACTGCATGGCCCGGACGGCGCCGACGGGCGACGGCGCGGTGTCCGCCACCTCCTGCAGCGAACCGCCCCGCACCCACTCGGACACCACCAGGCCGCCGTGGCCGCTGTGGACCACGTCGAGCACCCGGGCGATGCCCGGCTTGTCGATGCGGCTGAGCCGCAGGGTGCGCGACAGGACTTCCTGCAGGACCTCCTCGGGCAGTGCCCCGTCGGGGTCGACGAAGGTCAGCGCCACCTGCCGGTCCAGCGCGGTGTCCAGCGCCTGCCAGAACTGCAGCGGCGGGGCGCCGCCGTGGAACACCAGCAGGCGATACCGGCCGCCGGCGATGCGGGCGCCGGGAACCAGGTGGACGTCGTCGGCTGGCGGGTCACCGCCACGCTCTCGGGGTGGTTCGAACGGGGCCGGCCCGCGCCGCGATTCGGGCGCGACGTCACCGTTGCGCTGGTCGGCCTTGCGGGGCGTCGGCGGCGGGGATTCGCGGTCAGCGGGGATGTCGGGCTGGAAGTCGTCGGCAACCGGTCGTGGCAGCTCGGCGCCCGACGCGGCGCTGTCGACAGGGCGGTCGGTCACCTCCGGTCCTTTCGCTATCCGGGCTGGGATTGCCCGCTCCGGAGATCTGCGCTGGATCGGCTCCTGGACCGCATTTACCCCAGGCGGGGACGAATTCCTCTGCTCAGGGTACGTGACCGCAGACCGGCGAGACGATCCCTCCGGTGTTACCGGTTTGCGGGTGGCCGGCACCCGGCCGCCGAGACGCCGCCTGACGGCGTCCAGCGCGGCCCGCGCCTCGGGGACATCAGCGCGGAGCATGACCGCGGCCATGATCGGCAGCATGATCAGGCCCAGGATCAGCAGGCGCAGCAACGAGCCGGCACCGCCGCCGTGCGCCGTCAGCCGGTCGAGTCCGGTCAACCGGTCGGCCACGTGGGCCACCAAACCGGCCAGCAGGGAGGCGGTGATCGTCACCAGGATCGTGCGCAGCTCGCCTTTGCCGATCAGGTGGCCGCCGGTCGGCAGCAGGGTGTGCCGCAACAACAGGTAACCGATGATCGCGCCCGCCAGAAACCCGATGCCGTTGGCCAGCCCGAGATAACCGGCCACCAACTTCGGGTCATGAGTCAGGTGCGGGGCCAGCACCGAGCCCACGATCTTGACCGCGGTGATGACGAGGATGATCACGATCGGCGTCCAGGGCTGCTCGCGTGCGTAGAAGACGCGGAGCTGAAGCAGCACCAACCCGTACGGGATCAACGTGAACGCCGAGAGCGCGATCGCGGCGCCCAGGTAGCCGGCGTCGACCCCGCCGAAGTGGCCGTAGGCGAACAGCGCGCTGCCGATCGCGGGGCCGCCGACGGTCATGAACGCGACGATCGGGATCAGCGTGATCAGCGTCAGGCGTGTGGCCAGCGACAGGTCGGCGAGCACCGCCTTGGTGTCGTCGGCGGCGGCGTTGCGGCTCAGCCGCGGCATCACCACGGTCAGCACCGTGACGCCGATCATGCCGAACGGCAGCATCAGCACCAGCCATGTGTAGTTGTAGATCGCCGGGCCCGACGCCGCCGCCGTGCTGGCGATCTGGTTGCCGACCACCAGGCCCAGCTGGCTGATCAACACGTAGAGCACCATCGCGGCGGCCATCGTGCCGAAGCGCTTGAGCCGCTCGTCGATTCCCCACAGGGGGCGCAGGTCGACGCGTTGGCGCCGCAGCGCCACCAGCAGCACCGCGGTCTGCGCGAAGACGCCGAGCGTGGTGCCGATGCCAAGAACCAGCAGCTTGGTGTTGCCCATCCGAACGGGGTCGACCGACAGCTCGCCGGGCACCGCCGCGTACACGGCCAGTGTCACGAGGGCGACGACGTTGTTGACCACCGGCGCCCACGCCGTGGGCCCGAATACGTTGCGGGTGTTGAGGATTGCCATGAAGACCGACGTCAGCCCGTAGGCCAGCACCTGGGGGAGCAGCAGGTAGGCGAACGCGGTGGTCAGCGGCTCGTTGACCTGCGGGACGCGACCGAGCATGAGCCGCACCAGCAGCGGCGCCGCGGCCACCGACAGCGCGGTCGCCAACACCAGCAGCGCCGTCGTCAGCGTGACCAGGCGCCGCACGAAGGCCGCGCCGCCGTCGGGGTCGCTCTGCTCGGCGCGGGCGAGCACCGGCACGAATATCGCGGTGAAGGTCGCCTCCAGGACCAGGGCGGCCACCAGGTTCGGCAGCTGGTTGGCCACCGAGAACGCGCTGGACAGCGCGGCGCCGAGGATCGCCGCCAGCAGAACGACCCGGGCGAAGCCGGTGAGCCGGCTGACCAGCGTGGCGAACGCCATCGCCCACGACCGCGACACCAGCGCGGCGTCGGAAAGTTCGGGGCGCCGGCGATCGACGCCCGCGGGGACGGGCGGCAGGGGGCCGGTGGGCGGCGAGCCGGGGGTTCGGGGTCGCCGCGGCGGCTGCGGCAGGCGGTGGTGTTGCCGCGCGGCCTGCCCGTGGGCGGGATTCATACTCGGTGCTCGTGTTCGACCCGGTCGTGGGGCGCGGCGTGCGCGCGCGCGGACCTGGCTCCCGGCGGATCGGGCCGGTCCAGGTCGGCGCGGTCGGGCTGGCCGCGGAAGCGGTGCCACAGTCGCCGCCCGGCCAGCAACACCAGCACCGCCGCGGCCGTCATGGTGATCGCGAACAGGACCTTGCCGTAGGCGTTGGAATGCACCGAGAGGCGCACCGGGTCGCCCAGCCGCATGCCGTCCGGGGTCCGCAACGTCACGTCGATGGCGACCCGCTGGGTGAAGTTCACCTCGATCGGCACCCGCAGCGGCAGGTATCCGGGCGGCAACTCGATCTGGCCGACGTCGGTGACGGTCATTCCCGGTGGGGCGTCGACCTGCAACCGCACCCGGATCGGGACGGCCAGGCCGTTGTGCAGCGCGAGCGGCAGCGGGCTGTGCTCGGTGGCCAGGGTGTAGGAGCCGCCCGGGTTGACGATCGTGACGGCGCCGAACAGGTCGTTGATCGTCTTGCCGACGACGGCCAGGCGCTGCTGGGCCATCCCGTTGCGGGTGTCGGGCGGCTGGGATTGGCTCAGCGCGCGCAGCATGTCTTCGCGCAGCGGGGCGGTGTACTGGATGCCGGTCAACCCGGTGCGTTCGTCGGTGGTCAGCGCCGACGTCAGGCCCCACAGCCGGCCGACCTGCCCGGCGACCGCGGCGGTGACGTCGTCGTCGAAGCGACCGCGCGCGGAGGTGTCGGCGCCCACCGGTTCGGACGGCTCGGTGCGGGCCGCGGCCTCGGCGACCACCGCCGGCAACGGCCGCGGGACGGCCAGGCCGGAGCGGATGGTGGTGGTCAGCGCGGTCAGGATGACGTGCGCGTCGTCGGCCTGCAGGTTCCAGGTCGCCGGCGGGACCAGAATCTGGGTGCGTGGCGCGTCGTCGTGGCGCAGGGCGTGCCAGAACATCGAGCCCAGGGCATCCTGGCGGCGCGCGGTCACCGAGTCATGGGAGAGCCGGACGCTCAGTGAGGGGTCCAGGTAGGTGGGGACCGCCGGTGAGCTTCCCGCCCCGGCCAGTGCGGCGCCGACGGCCGGGTCAAAGGGGGCGACCACCACCTGCGGGGAGACGCGCCGGGGCGCGGTGTCGACGTTGCCCTCGGCGGAGCTCTGCCCATCCGAGGCGGACAAGTCGGCCGCGGCGACGGCGACGGTGCTTTCGTTGGCGCCGAGCAGGTTGACCGCGCCGTTGGTCAACGGTCCGTCGGGCAGCAGCGTGGCGCCGCGTGCGGAGGCGACGTCGAGGATGCGATCGACGATGCTGTTGACGCCGGTGGTGGCGGCGGCGCTCAGCCCCCGATCGTTGACGCGCTGCAGGGCTCCCAGGTCGGCTTGCGCGTAGGGCAGCGGCGCCACGCAGGTGCGGTGCGCCAGGGCCCGTAGCCGGTTGAGCCACTCGACCGC
The DNA here is from genome assembly GCF_001667275.1 of Mycobacterium sp. ACS4054. Classification (GTDB taxonomy): domain Bacteria; phylum Actinomycetota; class Actinomycetes; order Mycobacteriales; family Mycobacteriaceae; genus Mycobacterium. The sequence continues at coordinate 171,824 of NZ_LZHV01000050.1, read as the reverse complement.
GGCGGCTTGCCCGGTGCCCGGATGGGTCGGTGTGCCGGGGAGTTGAGCGGGGCCGTCGGGCGAATCGGAGACCACGTAGCCGGCGGTCATCGCGTTGATGGTGACCAGCAGGTCGGGGTCCACGGCTAAACACAGCGCCCGGCCGACGGCGCCGTCGGGGTCGACGTCGTGGCTGGTGGCGACTTCGGCCGCCGACAGCAGGATGTCCAGCCGGCCGCCGCTGGCCAGGGAGGTGGCCAGGTCGTCGTCGACCAGGCGCACCGGGATGGTGCCCCCGGGCACGCCCGGCGCGAGCCGGGGCCGGTCGGCCAGCGGCCACAGCATCGTGATCCACACCGGTTTGGACGTGTCGGGCGCGACGGCCGAGCCCAGGTCGCCGCCCTGATCGGGCGGCACGCCGACGACGGGCAGCAGGAAGCGCGCGTTGTCGAGGCGGGCGGGGGCGCCGTAGTCGGGCGTGGCGTTGACGTTGACCAAGACCGGGTAGATGCCGGGCTGGTCGATGCCCAGCGACTGCTTGGTCAACGAACGCAGCGGCGCCGACAGGGTGAAGCCGACCTGCTGGCCCCGCTGTAACTCGGGAGCGACCGTGAGGAAGTCGGCGGCGGGTTGGTATTGGTCGGTGTCGCCGTCCAGGGTGGTCCGCAGGCTCGCGGACGCGGTGACCGCCCCCGCGTGCTCGAGCCGGACCATCACGTCGCGGACGGGGCGGTCGCCGATGTTGGTGACCATGCCGCTGACGGTGACAACGGGTTGACTGGACGTGGTGACCACGTCCGGGGTGACTTGGTCGATGCGTACCCGGACGAAAGGTGTGGCGCCGGGTTCGCCCGCACCCGCGCGCGGCATGACGGGACCGGTGAGCAACGCAAACCCGGCCACGATGCCGATCACCGCCGCGAGGCGCAACAGGCAGAGTCGGGATGCCGTCACGGCCCTGGCCCGTGGCCGTTCTTCCGGCTGGTGGCCGGCTTGTCGGCGTGCCGGGTACGCGAATGCGTTTGCGGGCGGCGCCGGGGAGAAGTCGGGGGCAGCGGCGGCAGGGCGGCGGGGCCGTCGCTCTGCAGCTTGTCGATCAGCTCGTCGGCCACGCGGGCCAGCCGACGTTCGTCGGCGTAGGCCAGCTTCGACGGCAGCTCGTGGATGGGCACCCAGGCCACCTCGGCCACTTCGAGGTCCTCGTCGGACAACTCGCCGCCGGAGAAGCGCATCAAATAGTGGTGGACCGTCTTGTGGACGCGACGGCCGTCGGTGACGAACCAATAGTCGATGCGTCCCAGCGCGGCCAGCACGCTGCCGCGGATGCCGGTCTCTTCGGCGACCTCTCTTATAGCGGTCTGTTCCGCGGTCTCACCGAGTTCGATGTGGCCCTTGGGCAGCGACCACAGCATCCGCCCCCGCCGATCGACCCGGCCGATCAGCGCGGCGACCTGGGCGTCGCGCGGGCCGTCGAGGCCGTCGATGACCAAGCCCCCGGCCGAGGTTTCGTGCACGGTGCGCAGCCGATCCGGCGCGCGGCGAGGCGAGCGAGATCGGCGCGATTTCGTGGCCGTCGAGTCCGCGGGCGCTTGGCCGTTCGTCTGGGTCTCGGTCGAACTTGCCGCCCCACGACCGCGCCGCCGCCCCCGGCGCCGACGTGGCTTGCGTTGTTCGCCGTCCGACACCCAAGCGATAGTAGCTGGGACGACTTCGTCTCCCAGGACATACTCGCCGCTAGCGGGGCGCGCGATGGCGCAGCGCGGTCATGGCCGTGTCGGCCTACTAGGCTGATCGAACGTGCCCGAAGCCGATGTCGAGCTGCTCGCCGCCGCCCAGGTGGCCCTGAACCAACACGCGCCCATGCTGCGTGAGTTGGGCTCGGCGTTCGAGGGCTCGGGACACGAGCTGTACCTCGTCGGCGGCTCGGTGCGAGATGCGCTGCTGGGCAGGTTGAGTCCGGACTTGGATTTCACCACCGACGCCCGCCCGGAGCAGGTGCAACAAATCCTGGGCCGCTGGGCCGATAACTCGTGGGACACCGGCATCGAATTCGGCACGGTCGGCGTCGGCAAGGACGGCCACCGCCTGGAAATCACCACCTTTCGCGCCGACACCTACGACCGGGTCTCCCGCAACCCCGAAGTGCGGTACGGCGATCGCCTCGAGGACGATCTGGTGCGCCGCGATTTCACCGCCAACGCGATGGCCGTGCGCGTCACGCCCGCCGGGCCGGGTGAATTCCTCGACCCCTTGGGTGGTTTGGCGGCGCTGCGCGAGCGGGTGCTCGACACCCCGGCGGCACCGTCGATGTCGTTCGGTGACGACCCGCTGCGGATGCTGCGGGCGGCGCGTTTCGTTGCGCAGCTCGGCTTCGCCGTCGCCCCGCGGGTGCGGGAGGCGATCGAGGAGATGGCGCCCGAACTGGCGCGGATCAGCGCCGAGCGGGTGGCCGCCGAGTTGGACAAGCTGCTGCTCGGCGACGACCCCGGGGCCGGCATCGACCTGCTGGTGCAGACCGGCATGGGCGACGTGGTGCTGCCCGAGGTCGGTGGCATGCAGATGGCCATCGACGAACACCACCAGCACAAGGACGTGTACCAGCATTCGCTGACGGTGTTGCGGCAGGCGATCGCGCTGGAGGATGACGGCCCGGATCTTGTGCTGCGCTGGGCCGCGCTGCTGCATGACATCGGCAAGCCCGCCACCCGGCGGCACGAGCCCAACGGCGGCGTGAGTTTCCATCATCACGAGGTGGTCGGCGCCAAGATGGCCCGAAAGCGGTTGCGGGCGTTGAAGTATTCCAAGCAGATGATCGAGGACGTCTCGCAGCTGGTGTATCTGCATTTGCGGTTCCACGGGTACGGCGAGGGGAAGTGGACCGATTCGGCGGTGCGGCGCTACGTCACCGACGCCGGACCGCTGCTGCCGCGGTTGCACAAGCTGGTGCGCGCCGACTGCACGACGCGCAACAAGCGCCGGGCCGCGCGGCTGCAAGCCAGCTACGACCGGCTGGAGGAGCGGATCGTCGAACTGGCCGCCAAAGAGGATCTGGCGCGGGTGCGTCCCGATTTGGACGGCAACCAGATCATGGAACTGCTCGACATTCCGGCGGGCCCGCAAGTCGGCGAGGCTTGGCGCTTCCTCAAAGAACTGCGGCTGGAGCGCGGGCCGCTGTCCGCCGATGAGGCGACCGCGGAACTGCTGAAGTGGTGGAGTTCGCGGGGGAACGCGTAGCGGCGGTTTTACGTCCGAGTGGTCATGGACTATTGCATGGCGGGCGATGACGGCGCGGCGGCGATCTGGCATCGCGAACTCGACCTCGACGTCGACGGGGACGGCCGGCTCGATGCTTACGGGCTGGACTTCGATGGTGATGGGCTGCGCGACGACGCGTTCGCGGATCTCGATGGCGACGGCATCGCCGATCACTTGGTGCTCGACGTGGACAACGACGGCACACCCGAGGCGTACTTCACCGACGACGGGTCGGGCACGTGGGGGATAGCCGCGGATCAGGGGCGGCAACTGCGGTGGCTCGGGCTCGATGGTGTCGAGCACACCGGCGGCCCGCTGGTCGACTTCGACGGGCACGGGAGCGTCGACGACCGGCTGTTTGATACCGACGCGGACGGGCTGGCCGACCGGGTGCTGTGCGCCGACGAGGACGGCGTCACCGGGTACGTCGACACCGACGGCGACGGTAAGTGGAACGTGCGGCTGACCGATTCGGACGGGGACGGGTTGGCTGATGGGGCGAGCGCGTTGTGAAGCGCTTTTCCTCCTAGAGACGGGTGAATTGACCGCTGCGGGCGGGGTATTTAGCCTGGTCAGTAGCGGCGTTTGAGCTGATGAACTGGTCGCCGCGGTCGACGAGGGAAGGGGTGGCAATGTTCGTTGACACGGACCTTCTGCATTCCGGAGGTAACGACTCGCATCGCGCTGGCGGGCACGCCCAAGAGGGCGCCGATCAGCTCGCGCGCGGGCCGCTGGCATCCGGCATGTTCGGCGACTTCGCCGCCGCCGATTCCTTCCACGAGGCGCTCGCCGCCGCGCACACCCAACACGTCGAAAACCTGCAAGGCCACAAGCAGACGCTGACTGACGTCGGTTCGAAGGCGCACTACGCCGCGCGAGGGTTCACAAGCATGGACCAACACAACGCCGGCGAAATGCAGGCTGTGCGACCGGGTTCGGCTCCGGCGTAGCGGGGTTCGAGGCCTTGTTCGGCGGCTACCAAGTAACACGCCCTTCAAGCTGGCCGGTTATGTCGAATCTTCGATTCCGTTAGAAGTCATGGGGTGACGGCTCGCTGTGCCAGTGACGCCAGCGTCGCGTTGCGGCCACAATTCGGCGGCGATGCGGGATGTACGGGGATAATTTCAAGAGAATGACCCCTACACGAGTTGATACGAGGGAGGGCTGCATGGGGGATCTGCCTCCATACAACGCGGGGGAGCCACATGTCGGCCCGCCTGTGGGTCCGTGGCAGCAGCAGGCGTACCCGCCCCAGCCCCTAAAACGTCCTCAAACTTGGCCCGCGATCGCTCTATCAGCAATTGCTGTTCTGTTGGCCATCGGTGCTCTGGTTGTCGCAATGACACGGCCTACTCGCAGCTCACCCGGCGCGTCCTCAGCCACCACAACGACGGTGGCATATACCGCAGAGCAAATCGCAGCGGCACATCAAAAGCTATGTGACGCTTACAAGCTGGCCGGTCGTGCAGTTCAGATCGAGACAAATGGCAAGAGTTCGGAGCGCGCGGGTATAGCGACCGTAAACGGTGCCGTGATGCTCGAAGAGGCGGTAAACGCTAATCCAGCGATCACCTCCAGCGATCGCGCCGCTGCGCTTGCCCTAGCTGAGTCATACAGCAACGTTGCAGTCGTATCGAGCTTGGCAACTGGAACCGACGACCCGGCTTGGCAGGCTGCGCTTAGTGACGCTAACGCGAAGGACGCTGCCATGCAGAAAGTTTGCGGCGGCACGTGACGTACAAGGATCGAAGTCTGCACAAACCCGCACCCTGTAGGTGCGCGGCTGATTGTGTTTCGTTAGTTCGTTCAGTGCACGTCACGGTGAAGGGTTGTCGCTGAAGGCGCTGAGCCGGGCGCGCGCGGGGAAGTGCACGGCTGTGGAGACGGCATGAGATTGAGCTTGAGTGCACAACAGGGGCATAGCAACGCATTGAGGTCGCGACAGCAGTGAATTGCTGCCGTGCAGTCCCCTGTTTCACTATGGAGCGCGGATAGACGAGCGAATCTTGGCAGGGTCTTCAACGTCAGCGACTGTGAGGAGGACGCATGGCGGTCAACGAGCCGCGGGGTCCTGGTCAGGGACCGATGGCCTCCCCGCCTGCGGGGAATTGGTCACCGAATTATCCGACGCAGCCGGCCTCACGCGGGCTCCCATGGCAGGGCGGCGCCGTGTCGTTGACATTCGTCATTGCTATAGCTGCGCTCATCGTGGCGCTAACACGGCCGACCGGTGCGCGCTCTTCTGTGACCACTGCTACCCGTACTTACACGGCCACCGAAATCGCGGCTGCCCAACGACAACTCTGCGATACATACAAATTGGCGGCCCATGCAGTTCAGGTTGACACAGCCGGTACCGACAAAGCGCTGGCGCGCATCGCGACAACGAATGGGGCCTTAATGCTTGACATGGCCGCGAGCAACCCGGCCCTCGACGCCAACTACCGCGACCCAGCGCGCGCCCTGGAAGCTGCCAACCTCACTGTGACGGCTAAGAGCAGCTATGGAGTCGCGTCCGAGGCCGACTTTCAATCGGCCCTCGATACTGTCATCGCCAAGGACGCTGCGATGAAAAAGGTATGCAGTGGGGGCTGACCTTCCGCCCGGCATTTGGACAGCGGCGCTCATCGGGCCGTGGTGGTCAGGACCGTCGACTGATCTACGCGCCGCAGCTCAACATTGGAGCCAGGCGTGTGTCGAGCAACAGCTGTTCTCTCAGGACTTGCGAAATCAGTGGACAGTGATCGCGGCACATAATCAAGGCCACACAGCGGATGACCTTATATCGAGGTACCAAGAAGGCGAAAAATTTCATCTCGATCTTGCTGAGAAGTACCAAGCGAAGGCGGGAGCCTTCAATTCGGCTGCTGATGCAGTCGACTATCTGCGAAGTCGATTGGCAGACATTGCGAATACGGGCAACAGAGAGATAGATCAAATTCTCGCCTCGAAAAAGCCGCTTCCCGAGAAGGTCGCAGAGATCCAGGCCGTTCAGTTGCGCTGCAACGGTGACGCCGCGAATGCAAGCGCGGCGGCGGGCGACAAACTTATGACGGCGACTCAGAAGATTCTTGATGCCGAAGGCGTTGGCGGCGACGCACGCACGTGGGCGCGTGAACAGGGGTTCAACGCAGGAGCCGTTCAACCACCACGCTCTATCACTGGTGAGGATTTGAAACCAGGGGACGGAGCTTCGCCGACGGAGCCACGGATCGGCGGCGCCGGAATAAACGCGGGCGCACCGCACACCGAAGAGAACGTGTCAGCACCAGTTACGCATAGCCCGCGAGTCAACGCAGCTGGGTTCCATGGTGGCGAGCCCCATCCTGGCGGGGATACGCCCACTGGACCGCGGGTCGGCGGAACTGAGTTTCCGGGCGCGCCAGGTGGCGGCGCACCGACGCTCCCAAGCGGCGTGCCATCGGTAGGTCACGGCGGGCCAGTCGCGCCAGGGACGCCAGGCATGGCGGGCAGTCCCATGACGATGTCACCCGCCAGCCTGGGCCAAACCGGCTCGCCTAACTTGGCCCAATCTTTCGCGTCCGGCATGGCAACGGGGCAGCCGGCAGGCGGAGGCGCTCAAGGCATTTCGTCGGGCGCAGTCAACGCAATGGAGTCTGGTGCGGGCACGCCGCCGCAGTCCGGGCCGCCTGCGGGGGCGCCTACCGCACCGAGTGCGGGTGTTTTCATTCCGCAGAGCACCCCGGCTGACGCGCCGCCGCCGGCGGCTCCGGCGCCTTCGACGACAGGAACCGCTCCGGTCGCGCCAGTAATGACGGGTGGCTCGTGGTCGGGAACGCCGGCGTCCGTATCCGGAGGCCCAAGTGTCCCCGCCGGCCCATTACCCGCGTACGGCTCCGATTTGCGCCCGACGATCGCAGCGCCGCCTTCCGCACCAGCAGCCCCGGCCGGACCGGTTTCGGGAGCGCCGGTCGCGCCGTCGCCGGGTTCGTCCCCGTCGGCCGGCGGGCCGATGGTGTCCCCCGTCGAGCGCGCGGCGCAGAACGCCGCCGGTGGGCAGGCGGGAGCGAGTTCGTCGAGCATGGTCGGCGCTTCAGCGATGTCGGCGGCGACCCGCGCGACCGCCGGCGCCGTATCGAGCAGGGCGGCGGAGCAGCAGCGCCTGCAGCGGCTCGTGGATGCGGTGGCCCGCCAGGAGCCGCGACTTTCGTGGGCGGCCGGTCTGCGTGACGACGGCACCACCACCCTGCTGGTCACCGACATTGCCGGCGGATGGATTCCGCCGCACGTCCGATTGCCCGCACACGTAACCCTGCTCGAACCGGCTGCACGCCGACCAGACGCAAACGTGGTCGACCTGTTGGGGGCCGTCGTGGTCGCCGCGGCTCACGAGCACAACACCTATGTGGCCGAATCGGACCCGGAAGCACCCACGCTGAGCGGCGACCGGCCCGCCCGCTCGGCCGCACCGCAAGTGGACGAACTAGGGCCTGCGCTCGTGGAGGCCGTGCGCCGCCGCGATGGTTTGCCGCGAATTGCGCAGGCGATCGCGACGCCGGCGGTGCGGAAGACCGGGGTGCTTGAAAACGAAACTGGTCTCCTGCGCAGTTGCATCACCGACATCCAAAATTCGGTGATGACGGCATACCCCGACCACGACCCTGGAGCTGTCGGGGATTGGATGCTGCTGTCGGCGATCGAAGCCCTAATCGATGGGCACGAGTACCTCGCGAATTACCACATGGCCTGGTTCGACGTAATCAGCCATCACGGCGCCGCCTAGAGCGCCTTGAAAGTCGAGGTGAATACCCATACCGGCGCGCTATGCCAAAATGGTGCATAACGAATCGCGTGGTGCGTGAGTGCACAGAAGCGATCAGAGGCTTCGTAGCGGGGTGGAGGTGAGGCTATGACCGGCGGCGGCACCATCAAGAACACGCCGGCCGTATTGGGGGGGCTGGCTGGCGCGCCCGAGGCGCCGGCGCCGATGCCGTTCCCGGTGTCTGCTGGCGGCACGAGCCCCACCGACATACTCCGGGGAGCGCTTGGAACCGCGGGCAATGGAGGCGTCCCAAAAGACGCCGCCGACGCCGCAGCGGCCGACGCCGACCGTCGCGCGCACGCCGCTGACGCGGCCGCGAAATTCCCCGCCAACGAAGCGGATTCGCAGCAGCAGATGCAGAACGTCGGCCAGCAAGCCCCGCAAATGATGCAGCAGATGCTGCAAAGCATCACCGGCGCGCTGGGCGGCGCGGTCGGCGGCATCATGGGCCCGCTGACGCAGCTGCCCCAACAGGCGATGCAGGCCGGCCAGAGCGCCATCCAACCGCTGATGAGCGCCGTGCAGGGCGCCCACGGGGCCGGTCTCGCCAACGACGCGCATCTGGTCGACAGCGTCAAACCGGAAACGGGACTGGGCGGCGGCGCGGGCTCCGGTGGCGGCGGCGCCGGCCTTGGAGGCGGTGGCGGCGGCACAACCCCGGCCAGCTCGCTTGGGCCGCCACCCGTGCCCGGCTCGTCCCCGCCGACGACCCCGGCCGGCGCCTCAAAGGCGGCCATGATGCCGCCGGTCAGCGGCGCGCCGACCACCTCCGGCCAGGCTGGTATGGGCGGGATGGGAATGATGCCTCCCGGCGCGATGGGCGGTCACGGCGAAGGCGGCAACAAAGAGAAGCCACCGGAGAAGCGGATCTCCGCCCCGGGCGTGCCCAACGGCCAGCCCGTCAAGGGCCGGCTGACGATGCCGCCGGCCGCCCCGGGCCCCAAGCCCGGCGAGGACAAGCCGACTGTCGTCACCAACCGGCCGAACCGCCGGATCGTGATCATGCCAAGCGAGGAAGAGCCCAAGGAATAGCCACTCCCACTTCCTCAGACAGGTGAGTGGTCGGGTCAATCACCCGGCAGTAGGGTCGCTACGTGATCGCTCGTTATTGACAGCGGAACTGCCTATTCGTGCATGCTATTGAGTACGGATTTTCGCGACCAAGGGGTGTGGGAGCAGCTCGAGTGTCCAGGACGGATGGACGCAAAGGGGACAAGCGTTGACTGATCCGCTGATGATGCGGGCGGTCGCGGCGCTGTCCCGCGGCCACGGATTGTTTGCGGGTGAGACCATCGCGGCTCCGGTCGACAGCGTGCACGAACCCCGCGAGTTCAAAACCAACGGCCTTCCCCCCAACGCAGTGCAACGGTCGACGAGCTCGCTGAACGACCTGCGCCCCATAGCAGACGCCGACCGACAACTCGCACTAGTCATGCGAGAGGCCCGCGCCGACCATGCGCAAGCACGGGCGGCCACCCGGGCGGTCCTGAACGACGCAATGGCCGACACGAAAGCGGCCGACAGCCCGATCGCCCATCGCGAGGCAATGGCCCGGATGGCGGCGAGGCTGCGCGCCCAGCACCGCCACATCCTGAACTCCCGGCGCCGGGCGCGCCTGCACGCGCTGCGGCTGGGGCGCCTGCGCTACCGACGAAGGCGAGAACACATGCAGGGCACCGGCCGGCCGGCCGTCCTAGCGGCGATCCGCAAAGCCTTGGATATCAAGGGCATTCACGATCCGGCGGCGCGTGCCCGTTGGGAGCGCGGCATGGATCTGGTGGCCCGCCGCGAGTCCAACTACAACGCCAACGCGGTCAACGACTGGGATTCGAATGCGGCACGGGGCACGCCGAGCAAGGGCGCCTGGCAGTTCATCGGCCCAACGTTCGCGGCATATCACCAGCCGGGAACGTCTCGCGACATCCACGACCTTCTGGCCCAGGCGTGCGCGTTCATCAACTACGCGATGGGCCGCTACGGCGTTGCCGCCGACGCGTCGAATTTGGCCGATCGGATTCAGCAGGCCGATCCTCGCCGATCACCTAAGGGGTATTGAGCATGCCGCTGAGCTTGTCGAACCGCGACCAGAATTCCGGTCACCTGTTCTACAACCGACGGTTGCGCGCGGCGACCACCCGGTTCTCGGTGCGCATGAAGCACGACGACCGCAAGCAGACCGCCGCGTTGGTGTTGTCGATCTTGTTGGTGGCCATCGGCGCCGGATGGATGTTGCTGCTGAACATTCTGAAACCGACTGGCGCCGTTGGTGAATCATCGATCATCGGCGACCGCGATTCCGGCGCGATCTACGCGCGCATCGACGGCCGGCTCTATCCGGCCCTGAACCTGACGTCCGCCCGGTTGGCCACCGGGACGGCGAACCAGCCGACGTGGGTGAAGCGCAGCGAGATCGCCAAGTATCCGACCGGGCCGCTGATCGGTATACCGGGTGCGCCCGCGGCGATGCCAGTGAACCGGGGCGGGATTTCAGCGTGGGCGGTCTGCGATACCGCCGGCCGCCCGCGCAGTGGCGAGAAACCGGTCGTCACCTCAATTGCGGGCACACTCAACGGCGGCGGACGCGCCGAACCGCTGGTCGAGGACGCCGGCCTGCTCGTGACGTTTGAGGGCAACACCTACGTGATCTGGGGCGGCAAACGCTCGCAGGTCGATCCGGCCAGCAGGGCGATCACCCTGAGCCTGGGGCTCGACCCGGGAGTGACGTCGCCGGTGGAGATTTCGCGCGCGCTGTACGACGGCCTGCCCGCTACCGAGCCGTTGCGCGTCCCCGACGTTCCCCAGGCGGGCGCGCCGTCGACCTGGGTCTCGGGTTCACAGGTGGGTGCGGTGCTGCAGGCGCAAACCGCCGGTGGCGGCAAGCAGTTCTATGTGCTCCTGCCCGACGGCGTGCAAAAGATCACCAGCTTCGTCGCGGATCTGCTCCGCAGCGCCAATTCGTACGGGTCGACGGCACCCCGGGTGGTGGCGCCCGACGTGTTGGTGAACATCCCCCAGGTCAACTCGCTCGCTGTCGACTACTACCCGACGAAGCGCCTGAATTTCATTGATACGGCGGCGAATCCGACCACCTGTGTCAGCTGGGAAAAGGGCTCGACGGATCCGCAGGCCCGCGTCGTCATCTATAACGGCCGCGGGCTGCCGGTGTATTCGTACCTCGACGACCGGATCGTGCACCTGGTCCGCGACGACCGCGACCCCGGGTCGGTGGTGGCCAACCAGGTGCTGGTGCTGCCCGGGGCGGCCAACTTCGTCACCTCGACGAGCGGGGTGATCACGTCCGACTCCCGCGAATCGTTGTTCTGGGTGTCCGACAACGGCGTTCGGTTCGGCATCGCCGCGAACGATGACACGATGCGCGCGCTGGGGCTGGATCCGACCTCGGCGGTGCAGGCGCCGTGGCCGTTGTTGCGGACCTTCGCTGCCGGCCCGGCCTTGTCGCGGGAGGCAGCACTCGTGGCTCGTGACACCGTGCCGGCGCTCGGCAAGGCGGCTGTGGTGACGACATCGGCGAAGGCGGGAGGCTAGGGATGTCCAAGAAAGCGTTCCCCATCAATCGGGTCAAGATCGAACCGCCGAAACCCGTTCGGGTAGCACCGAATGCGCCGATCGCCCTGCCGGAGCGCGAGCCGCGCAACATCTGGGTGATGATCGGGGTGCCGGCGCTGATCGTCGCGCTCATCGGCACCATCGTCATGCTCTACGTGTCCGGGGTGCGCAGCCTGTCCACCGGGTTCTTCCCGCTGATGGGCATCGGCGCGTTCAGCATGCTGGCGTTCTCCGGGCGCTTCGGGCGGGCGCGCAAGATCACTTGGGGCGAAATGGAGAAGGGCCGCCGGCGCTACCTCCGCGACCTCGACTCGAACCGCGACGAAATCCAGTCCGCGGTATGCGCGCAGCGCGAATGGCAGAACGCGGTGCACTCGGACCCGCGCGGGCTGGGGGCGATCATCGGCGGCCCGCGGATGTGGGAACGCGGCCGCGGCGACGTGGACTTCCTGGAGGTGCGGCTGGGCACCGGCGTGCAACACGCGCCCGACTCCGTGTTGTCGGTGACCTGGCCCGACATCGCCTCCGACGAGGAGCTCGAACCCGTCACCGGCCAGGCCCTGCGCGATTTCATCTTGGAACAGCGCAAAATTCGCGACATCGCGAAGGTGGTCAACCTGCGGTCGGCGCCGGGGTTCAGCTTCGTCGGGGAGGACCTGGACCGGCTACGCTCGCTGATGCGCTCGGTGTTGTCGTCCCTGGCGGTGTTCCATAACCCGCGCGACCTGAAATTGATGGTGGTCACCCGCAATCCCGAGGTGTGGTCGTGGATGGTGTGGCTGCCACACAACCTGCACGACGACCTGTTTGATGCGTGCGGCTTTCGGCGCCTGGTATTCGCGACGCCGGAGGAGCTGGAGGAGACCCTGGGCGCAGAGCTGCACATGAAGGGAAAGCGCGGCGCCTGGACGCCGCTGGCGGCGGCCAGCCCGACCGCGATGGGATCGGCGCTCGAGACCGGAACCGACGCCGTGGACCTGGGACCGCACCTGGTGATCGTCGACGACAACACCGGCAGCCCCGACGCCTGGGAGAGCGTCGTGGGACAGGTCGGCAAGGCGGGAATCACGTTGCTGCGCATCGCATCGCGCGTCGGAACTGGAGTGGGCTTCGCGCAGGACCAGGTCTTCGAGATGGGGGAGCGGCACCCCGCGGCGGGCAACGGCGAAGTCCGATTCGGCCGCAACGGCTTCGACGCCGACGGCGAAGACGGGCGCCCGGCCCCGCTGCTGCGGGTGCGCGGCAAGTTCTTCGCCCACGCCGACCAGCTGTCGATCCACCGCGCCTACCGGTACGCGCGGGCCATGGCGCGGTGGTCACCCACCAGCCGCAGCGAAATCGCCGATTCGACCGGCGGCGCCGCCGAGTTGCTGCGCGCGCTGGGCATCATCGATCCGCGCGAATTGGACGTCGACCGGCTATGGGCCGAGCGGCGCGGCCGCGGCGACGAACGCTGGTGCGAGATCCCGGTCGGCGCGAAACCGACCGGGGAGCTGCAGAACATCATCATCCGCGCAAAGGACTTCGGCGGCTTCGGGTTTCACTCCGTGGTGATCGGCACCAGCGGTTCGGGCAAGTCGGAGTTCTTCCTGTCCTTGGTCTACGGCATCGCGCTGACGCATTCACCGGAGACGTTCAACGTCATCTTCGTCGACATGAAATTCGAGTCGGCGGCCCAGGACATCCTGGGCATCCCGCACGTCGTGGCCGCCCTGTCGAACCTGGGCAAGGACGAGCGGCACCTGGCCGAGCGCATGCGCCGCGTGATCGACGGCGAGATCAAGCAACGCTATGAGCTGTTCACGTCGGTCGGTGCCCGCGACGCCAACGACTACGAAGAGATCCGGCTCGCCGGCCGCGACCTGCCGCCGGTGCCGGTGCTGCTCGTGATCGTCGACGAGTACCTGGAACTCTTTGCCAACCACGAGAAGTGGATCAATCTGATCATCCACATCGGTCAGGAGGGCCGCGGCGCCAACGTGTTCTTCATGCTGGGCGGCCAGCGGCTGGACCTGTCGTCACTGCAGAAGGTCAAGTCCAACATCGCGTTCCGGATCGCGCTGCGGGCGGAATCCGGCGACGACAGCCGCGAGGTGATCGGCTCGGACGCGGCCTACCACCTGCCGTCGAAGGAGAACGGTTTCGCGCTGCTGAAGGTCGGGCCGCGCGACCTGGAGCCGTTCCGCTGCTTCTACCTCTCGGCCCCGTTCGTCGTGCCGAAGGCCAAGGAGGTGGCGACCACCGTCGACATGACCTTGACCAAGCCGCGGCTGTACAACTGGCAGTTCCAGCCGCTCGACGCATCGGACGCGGCGGCGCTGGAAGCGGCCGCCGCGGTGGACTCCGAGCCCGACGAATTCCTCTACCACGACGACGGTTTCAAGCGAAAGAAGATCGTCGACGTGCTGCGGGAATCGCTGCATGACGTTCCGCACCGGTCGCCGCGCCGCCCCTGGCTGGAGCCGCTGGAGGACCCCGAGCCCGTCGACACCCTGGTGGCGGCCTACCGGGGCAAGCCGTGGCATCTCGACTACGGCCAGAACCCGGGCCTGATGTTCCCGGTGGGCGTGATGGACATCCCCGAAGAGTCCAAACAGATCGTGCACGCGGTCGACGCGCTGCGCAGCAACGTCATCGTGGTGGGGGCCAAGCAGCGCGGCAAGACCACCACCCTGATGACGCTGATGTGTTCGGCGGCAACGATGTACACCCCGTCGCGCGTCACGTTCTTCTGCATCGGCGGCGCGACGCTCGCCCAGGTGGCGTCCCTGCCACACGTCACCGACATCGTGTCGCCCAAGGACGCCGAGGGCATCGAGCGGATCCTGAGCAGCATGGACGCGCTGATCGACGCGCGTGAGGACTCGTTCCGCCGGCTCAAGATCGACCTCGACGGCTTCCGCGAGCGCCGGTTCGCGCCGGGCAGCGACGGGCTGGGCGGCACCGACCCCAACGACCCCTTCGGCGACGTGTTCGTGGTGGTCGACGACTACGACGACGTCTATTCGAAAGACACCGTCCTGGGCGATCGGATCATCTCGCTGAGCAGCCGCGGCCCCGAGTACGGCGTCCACGTGATGTGCAGCGCCGGCGGCTGGATTCACGGGCAGCGGCAGAGCCTGCTGCAAAACGCCACGGCCCGAATCCAATTGCGGCTGGCGGACCCGAGCGAAAGCCAGATGGGACACTCGTCGCTCGAGTCGCGGGACGCCGCGCGGCGGACCCTGAACCGCCCGGGGTTCGGCCTGACGGACAGCCTGCACGAGCTGCGCGTCGGCGTCCCGGCGCTGTCCGACCCCGCCACCGGCGCGCTGGTGAGCATCGTCGACGTCGGCGCGCAAATCGCCGACGTGGCGGGCGTGACGAAACACGCCACACTGCAACGGCTTCCGCGACGCGTGGAGCTGCGCGCGATCCTCGACTACGAGGCCGCGCATCCGCGCGGAGACGACCTGTCGATCGCCTTCGCCATCGGCGAGCGACACGAACTGGGGCCCGTTCCGCTCCGGCTTCAGGGAAGCCCGGGCTTGATGATCCTGGGGCGGCAGGGGTGCGGCAAGACGATGTCGCTGGTGTCCATCGGTGAGGCGATCATGAACCGGTTCGGCCCGGAGGAAGCGCAGCTGACCCTGATCGACCCGAAGACGGCCCCGCACGGCCTGCGGGACCTGAGCGGACCGGGCTACGTGCGCGCCTACGCCTACGACCAGGACGAGATCGACGAGGTGATAACCGCACTCGCGCAACAGGTCCTGCTGCCCCGGCTGCCTCCCAAGGGGTTGAGCCAGGAGGAGCTCCGCGCGCTCAAGCCGTGGGAAGGCGCCCGGCACTTCGTGCTGATCGACGATGTCCAAGACCTGCGCCCGGACCAAAGCTACCCGCCCAAACCCCCGGTGGGCGCGGCGTTGTGGAAGCTGATGGAACGGGCCCGGCAGATCGGGCTGCACGTGTTCACCACCCGCAACAGCGCGAACTGGGCGACGCTGCAGATGGATCCGTGGATGCGGTTCCAGAACTCGGCGAAGGTGGCGCAGCTTTACATGGACAACGACCCGCAGAACCGGATCAACCGCGTGGTCCGCGCCCAGGCGTTGCCGCCGGGACGAGGCCTGCTGGTGAGCGTCGACGGTGACGTCGAGGGCGTGCTCGTCGGCATGCCGTCTACCGCCCCGCTCCCACAGCAGTAGCGCAGATCTACAGCGGAGCGGCCTGCTCCGCCAGGTTGAGCATGACGTAGGCCATGCACATGAGGAAGTTCAACACCACCAGGACCAGCCCGGCGAACAGCATCGAGCGGGCGCCCTGTCGCTTCAGCCGCTTGTATCGGGCGGCGCGCGTTTCGCGGTCGAACTGCAGTGCGATCAGCGCGAAATGGACGTCCACCACTTCATGAGCGGCCAGCGGCGCCCCCGCCAGCATCTCTCGCACGCGCTCGGGTGCGGTGCGCACGCCGACGCGCGCGAAGTTGTGGCACATTCGGCGCGCGCGTCTTCGCGCGAGTGGTTGATATCGCATCTGTAGCTGATGCGCGAGTTGCCCTCGGTCGTCCCCCCACGGGTTTGACGGGGTCATCACGAAAGGGATTCTAAATCGCATCGGACCGATTACGGCGTGTCTACACGAATCATGCGGGGTCGGACTGCTTCGCCGCGCCGCCGGTCATCCGCTCGGACTGGGGTAGGTCCAGATAACGCTCCAAGTTGCGGTGGGTGTTGATCACGCGCCGTTCCTCGTTGGACAGCACCAAGTGGGTGAAACCCGGTTGATGCATGCCGCGCTGCAGACCCGCGAGCACCCGGATGTCCTGGGTGAGCACCACGCCGGGCTCGGCCTCACCGGCGGTCACCCGGACATCGGTCGGCTTGGCGCGCGCCGCGCCCGGCGGCATCCGCGTCATCAGGAACATCACCAGCTCGCCATGGTCGGGATCGGGGCCGGGCTGCGAGCACATGATCGTGAGGTGGTCGGCGTTGGTCAGCAGCGTCATGTTGGGGAAGACGTTGTACTGGTGCAGCCGGGTGATGCGGTCGGTGTCCGCCCAGTCGAGGTCCACCCCGCGACTGGCGGCGAACGCGCGGGTGTGTCCGGCGATCAGGTCTTGGACGCTCTGGCCGGGCTTCGGCTTGGGCATCGGCGTCCCTTCGGCGGCGCCCATCAGCGCGCCCTGCGTGTAAACGTAAGCGTCCCAAACCTCTTCGTCGCTCAGCGCGCCCTCGAATCGAGGGCTCGGCACGCCGTATAGTTGGTCCGATTTGCCGGTGTGGCCCCAGATCCGTTGCGGCGCATGGATGTCGTCGACGCAGCGCAGCAACTCCGGGTGCAGCGTCTGGATGTGGTAGGTCTCGCTGTAGCCGTCGGCGATCGTCTTCCAGTTGGCCTCGACCTCGACGGTCAGCGTGGCGTAGCAGCGGAAGTCGCCGAGCCGGCACCAGGCGATGTCGTCGGGCACCGCCTCCAGGTAGTCGAGCAGCGGCATCGCGTCGAGGTCGAGATTGACGAAGACGAGGCCCTCCCAGGTGTCCACCTGGACCGGCACCAGCGGGAAGTCGGACATCTTGAGCGAGCCGAAGCCCTTGCGGTTGGGCACCCGCTTGAGCGTTCCGGCCAGGTCCCAGGTCCACCCGTGATAGCCGCACTTGAGCTCGCGCAGTCCCGAGCCCGAGCCCACGCACACCGAGTTGCCCCGGTGCCGGCAGGCGTTCTGGAAGGCGCGCAGCACCCCGTCGTCGCCGCGAACGATCAGCACCCCGTACGGTCCGCACCGGTACTCGAAGTAGTCGCCCGGCTCGGCGACATGGTCGACCATGCAGGCGAGTTGCCAGACCTTCGGCCACATTCGTTCGACCTCGAGCGCGGCGAAGGCGGGCGAGTAGTACCGCTGCGCCGGCACCAGCGTCGGGCTTTCCGGCGGAGTGCCGATCGCGTCCTCTGGGACGTTGGAGCGGGTGCGGGCCGGGTTGCCGGGTGGCGCGGTCATGCGCGGAGGCTTAGCGCGCCCCGCGCACCAACCGGCCGGGGCGGGCCCCGGTGTCGACGTCGTCGCGCCGGGTCACGGTTCCGCTGACGATGGTGGCCGCATAACCGCTGGCGCCCTGCAGGATTCGGTTGCCGCCGGCGGGCAGGTCGAAGGCCATCGCCGCGGGATGCAGCGTCAGGGCGTCCATGTCGATCACATTGATGTCGGCCTTCTTGCCCGGCTCGATGGTGCCGCGGTCGGTGAGGCCGAACAGGTGCGCGGTGTCGCGGGACTGCTTGCGGATCACGTACTCCAGCGACAGCTTGTCGCCCCGGCGCCGGTCCCGCGCCCAGTGCGTCAGCAGGAACGTGGGATACGAAGCGTCGCAGATCATTCCGCAGTGGGCGCCGCCGTCGGACAGCCCGAGCACGCCGGCGGGGTGCAGCAGCATCTCCCGGATCGCGTCGCAGTTGCCGTCGGCATAGTTGAACAGCGGCAGCATCAGCATCGCCGTCGCGTCCCGTTCGAGCATCAGGTCGTACAGCGTCGACAGCGGGTCCTCGCCGCGCGCCTTGGCGATAGCCGCGACGGTGCGGTCGGGGGTGGGCTCGTAGTCGGGCGGGTCGCCCAGCGCGTAGAGCCGCCCGAGCGAGTGCTGCACCAGGGCGAACATGCCGTCGAACAACAGCGTCGGGTCGGCGGGCAGGTCCTCGTCGGCCAGGATGGCGGCCTTCACCGCGGGATCGGCCAGCCGCTGCGCGAGTTCCTCCCGGCTGCACTCCGCCGCCAGCCGGCGGTAGGTGGGGCGATGGCTGAAGCCGTGGTGGCCCTGGAATCCGATCATCATGCCGAACGGGCGCGCCGCGACCTGTGGGTACAACCGGGCGCCCTCAGCGTGCGCGTCGGCCGAGAGGTCCAGCATCTCGCGCCACAGCTTCGGGTCGGCGTCCACCTGAATGAGCGCGAACGACACCGGCCGGTCGATCTCGGCGCTCAACCGCCGCATCCAGTCCAGCTCCTTCTTGGGCGCGACGATGTCTTCGCCCGCGGATCCCTGCGGGGCCAGCTCGAACACCGCCTGGCCGCCCGCGGCCATGGCTCGTCCCAGGCCGAACAGCTCGTCCTCGGCCGCGTAGGTTCCCGGCACCGGTTCGCCGTCCATCGCACGGTGCCCCATCGTGCGCGACGTCGAGAACCCGAGCGCGCCGGCTTCGATCGCCTCCCGGACCAGCCGGCCCATCGCCTCGATGTCCGCGGGCGTGGCCGGCTCGTTGCGGGCGCCGCGCTCGCCCATCGCGTAGGCGCGGATGGCGCCGTGGGCGACCTGGCTGCCCACGTCGATCGCGAACTTGTGCTTGCCGATCGCATCGAGGTACTCGGGGTAGGTCTCCCAGCCCCAGGTGATGCCCTCGGTGAGCGCGGTGCCGGGGATGTCCTCGACGCCCTCCATCAACTCGATCAGCCATTGCTCGGTGCCGGGGCGTACCGGGGCGAAGCCCACGCCGCAGTTGCCGGTCACGATCGTGGTGACGCCATGGCCGCTCGACGGTTCGAGCAGGCTGTCCCAGCTGACCTGGCCGTCGTAATGGGTGTGGATGTCGACGAAGCCGGGCGCGACCACCCGCCCTGTCGCATCGATGGTTTCGGCCGCCTCGCCCGGCATCGCGGGGTCGCCGGGGCCCCGCCGGACGACGTCGACGATCTTGCCGTCCTTGATGCCGACGTCGGCGCGATAGCGCTCCGCGCCGGTGCCGTCGACGACGGTGCCGCCAGTGATCTTCAGATCGAACATCAGACTCTCCTTGCCGCGATGGGCGGAAGACGCACAAGACCCGCAGCATTACGCTACGGGAAGTAGCGTAACTCGTGCGGGCGGCATAGCAACAGGTTCGGCCCAAACTCGTTTTGTCAGAGGGAGCTCTTCAGCGTCGCGACCGTTTCCAGATCGTCGAGCGCCGCGACGCCGCGCCGCAGCCCCTCCATCGCGATGCCCTCGAGCTGCATGCCGCCCATCCCGGCGGTGATCAGGGCCGCCACGTAGGCGTACAGCGCGCCCTGCCGAAACCGCTGCCACAAATCGTCGCGGTCCAGTTCGGGTCCGCCCGCCGCCGCGAGCCCGCGGCGGTAGTCGTCGAGCAGTTCGCGCTGGGTCGTTCGGCGATCTTCGGGGGTGAGGCTGGTGATCAGTGTGTAGGCCAGCTCCCGTGACGGGTGCCCGCGCCGCACGGCCTGCCAATCCAGCAGTCCGGCCTTGCCCCCGTGGAAGAACATGTTCCCGGGGTGGGCGTCGCCGTGCATGACGGTGTGCGGGGGAGAGTCGATGAGCGCCGCGACGGCGCGGTAGTTGTCGGCGATGAAACGGCCATTGTCCACGGGGATGTCGGTGCGCCCGGCGAGGCGCTTGATCGAGGCGTGCATCAGCGAACCGGTCAGCAACGAGGTGACGTCACCGGAGGGCGTGTACAGCCAGCCCAGCGGGCCGCGGCCGTCCCGGGGGAGTCGATTCCAAAATGTCGCGTGCAAGTCGGCCAGCAACTCCACGATCAAGCTGGCCTGGTCGGGCGACAGCGGGTGCAGGGTGTCCGGGAATTCGCACGACTCGACCGGCAAGTCTTCCAGCACCACCAGGTAGCGGCCGGTCCAGGGATCGAACGCCGCGCCATAGGCATGCGGCGCGCCGACCACCTGGGGCGCGAGCTGGTTGTAGAACCGCACTTCCGTCTGGCCGAGCCGGCCGAGCTCGCCCATCAGCCGGGTGGCCGCGGTCGTGGCCGCGAGCTTGATGAACACCGAGTCGGGGACGTTCTTCCCGGTCAGCACCAGCCGCGCCCGCGACGATGTCCCGGCGCCGCTGCCCAGCACCCGGACGGATTTGACGGTGGTGCGCATGACCCTGCTGAGCACCGCGGCGTCGACATCCTGCACCCGGCGCGGCAACCCGACGCGGCCGCCGACCGCCGCGTCGGTGGCCAGCCGACCCACCCCGCGGCCCAGGTGCGCGGCCAGTCCGACGGCCGAAAGGGCTTGGGACACCGGGTTGTTCATGCCGTTCGTTTCTCGGTGGGGGACATGGCACCCGCACCGCGAGCCGGAGGACGTCGCGGCACGGGGTCAGGCAAAAATACCTGAACGTCCGGAGATCAGACAATCCGACGTTATTGTCTGACTTCCGGTACCAGGGCCCGCACCACGAACTGCTCGACGAACGCGCGTTTGTCGGCGGCGGGGCGGAACCGCCACGATGGCGCCAGCAGAAACAGCGTGGTGGCGTGCAGCCACTGCACCACCGACCGCGGATCGAGGTCGGCGTGCAGACGACCCGCCGACTGCCACCGCTGCAGCAACGGCTGGTAGTGCCGCAACAGCGTCTCCACGATGGGCTCGGAACCCTTCTCCAGGGCCGACGCCACGGCGGTGCTCTCGGCGGCGAACAGCGCCTCGTTCAATGGGTCGCCGTTCACCGACTCGACGCGGGCCAGCACCATCTCGGGAACCGCGCGCACCGGATCGTCCGGAGCGGCCAGCGAGCGCACCAGCTCGCCGAGCGCGTGGTCGACCCGCGCCAGGATCAGCCCCAGCAGGACGTCGTCGCGGCCCGGGAAGTATCGGTACACCGTGGACCGGGACACGCCCGCCGCGTCGGCCACCTCGCCCATCCGGAACTGCGTGTTGCCGCGATGCACGATGCACCGGCCCGCCGCGTCCAGGATGCGCCGGCGGGCCTCGTCGTCATCGAGGATCGCGCGGTCGTCGCCCCACCAGCGGCTCGGCTGCATGGCGCAGATGTTACGGGACCCGTTGTGGAAAACCACGAATTGCATTGCGAATCAAGCGGATCCCCAAAGCGGATCAGCCGGGCTTACGCGCCGGGCCGCCGGGTGAGATCGGTCCACGTCAACGCGACGCGGGTCCCGCGCGGCGTGCGGTCGATGGTCACATCGTCGGCGAGCGCCTCCATCAGCGGGATGCCGCGTCCGCGGAGTTGCTGCCGGTAGTGCGGCGGGAGCTGCCGGCGCCAACGGCCGCGGTCATCGACCGTGACGGCCAGGGTGTCGGACCGGCGGTCGTAGGCCGCTGCGACGTCCAGGGTTCCCGGCTGGGACGCGTCGCAGTAGGCGAACTCCGCGGCGTTGGCGATGGCTTCGTTTACCGCCAGCAGAACGTCGCTGAAGCGGTCGGTATCGAGGGTGAAGTGCGTTTCGAGCCAGACGCCGAACTCGGCTCGAGCGCGAGCGGCGCTGCGGGGGTCGGCGGCGACCCTGCTCCGTACGAAACGGGATCGGTCGTCGCTGATTGACACATTGTGTGGCTGGTGCTCAGAGCGCCCCATCGTCCCCAGCTGTGCCCCCATCTCGAGGTTCACCCACCAGCAATGCCGCTCAGCGCGTCGTCGAGCGAGCTGTAGAGCGCAAGCACGCTGTCGATTCCCATCAATTTGATCGGCCTGCTCGTCGCCGAGCCGTTGGCGACGACCGCGAACTGGGTCGGCGGCTCGGTCTCGGCCTGCGCCGTGACCAGGACCGTCATCCCGGCCGACGCCAAGAAGTCCACTTTGGTGAGGTCAACGATGAGCGCGGCGGGCTTGGCCCCTAACGCGGTCTGGATCGCTTCGGCCAGGTGCGGGGAGCTGAGCATGTCCACCTCACCCGAGACGGTGAGCACGACCGCCTGATCTACCTGTTGTTTTCCCACCGAGAAAGCGGTCGGATCTATCGGATCGCCAGTTAGTTCGCCCATGGTCTATCACTCACAATCGGTCTCCCGTTGGGAGACTGCTAGCTCTCAAAACAGCCGCTGCCAAGCCGGGGGCTGCTTGTTCAACCCCGCGGAAATCGCTTGCCCGTCGGAGGAGACACACCCCGACGATCTGCGTGCCAGCTACAGATGCAGCCGCAAGTTGTTTATTCGATGGTATGACACCCGGGGAACCACACCCAAAACGAGTGAACGAATCGGCGCGCGGCGACGTCCTGTGATTGTGTGCGACCCTCACCGCAGAAGTTGCGCCGGGCGTCGGCCCGTGCGTGAATTACCTCCACCGGATTCCGGTCCAGCCCAGGCCCCCTGGCCTGCAGAAACGCCGAAGGGTGGTGCTCGTGGAGCCCGGTGACGGCGGTGGCGAACAGGGCGATCAGCCCGGCGACCTCGAGCCCACGCGGCCCCTCGCCGACGCGCTGACGCGGCGGCGCGCATTGCTGGGCATGGGAGCCGTGGCAGGCATAGCCGCGGTGGACGTGGGCGGGTTCGCCTACGCCGGTGGCTGGCTGCGGCCGGGCGCGTTGACGCCACCCCGGTTCGCCGACCGCTTCGAACACGTCTACGGACGTCACGACGGTTTTCGCCGGAATCACGCGAAGGGGCTCAGCGCGGTCGGGACGTTCGCCAGCAGCGGGGCGGGGGCGGCGGTCTGCCGGGCGGCGGTCTTCGGAGCGGGAACCGTGCCGGTGATCGGCCGGTTCTCCCTGTCGGGCGGTCTACCGGATCAGGCGGACGCGGCCGCCACGGTGCGGGGCCTCGGCCTGCTCTTCCAGGGCCCCGACGGCCAGCAATGGCGCACGGCGATGATCAACATCCCCGTCTTCCCCGACAGCACGCCCCAGGGGTTCTACGACCGGCTGCTCGCGTCCCGGCCCGTGCCCGAGACAGGCAAGCCCGACCCGGAGAAGATGGCCGCATTCCTCGACCGCCATCCCGAGACCGTCGCGGCCATGAAGCTCATCAAGCAGGCCCCGCCCACCGCGGGGTTCGCCGACAGCGCCTTTTACGGGCTGAACGCCTTCCGATTCACCAACGGCGCCGGAGCGACCGTCCCGGTGCGCTGGGCGGCCGTCCCGCAGCAAGCGCCAGGGGTGCCGGCGCCGTCCCCGGGCAAGGACTACCTGTTCGACGACCTCATCCGCGCGCTCGCGCTGCGACCGCTGAGCTGGCGGCTGCTGCTCACCATCGGCGAGCCGGGCGATCCGACCCACGACGCCACGAAACCCTGGCCGGCGGCGCGGCGCACCGTCGACGCCGGCACCATCACCATCACGGCCGTGCAGACCGAGGCGCCCGGCAACGCCCGCGATATCAACTTCGACCCGCTGGTCCTGCCCGACGGCATCGCCGCCTCCGACGACCCGTTGCTCGCCGCGAGGTCGGCGGTCTACGCCCGTTCGTTCACCCGCCGCGCCGAGGAGCCGAAAACGCCCAGCGAAGTCGACGTCTCACGGGTGCTGCGGTGAAGGAAAGGCCCGCCGCGGCCCGGTTCGCGCTGCCGTCCCGGCTGCTGCACTGGCTGATGGCGCCGATGGTGATCGCGCAACTGCTCATCGGCGCCACCATGGTCGCGGCGCTCAGCTACTACCCGCTGCTGCTGGCCGTTCACCGGCCGCTCGGCGTGCTGATCCTGGTATTCGCCGTGGTGCGGCTGGCGAACCGGCTCACCCACCGGCCGCCGCCGTTTCTCGCCACGATGGGCCGCGCCGAACGCCGCGTCGCGACGTGGTCCGAATACCTGCTCTACGCCCTGCTGCTGGTGCAACCCCTCACCGGCTGGGCCATGCTGTCGGCCGCGCGGTTCCCGGTCACGCTGATCGGTCCGCTGCGGCTGCCCGGCATCGCCCCGCACCGCATAGACGTCTTCGCGGTGCTGCGCGAGTGCCACGGCGCCTTCGCCTTCCTGCTGTTCCTGACGTTCACCGCGCACATGTGCGCCGTGCTCTTTCACACGCTGGTTCTGCGCGACGGGCTCCTTGACCGCATGGCGCTGTGGCGCGCCAGGCCCGCCTCCCCGCGGTCGGACCAAGCCGAGGTGTGACGACCGGCCTCCCCGGGGCTCTGACCGGCCGAATATGATCGGCACGATCGTTTCAGGGGTGCGCAGCACCGTAGGCGCCGTGACCGCACGGGACCACGAGGGAGTGGAGGACGTCCATGCCGAACGAGAAGCAGGCGGACCGGATGACGTCGGGGAAGGGATTCATCGCGGCACTCGACCAAAGCGGCGGCTCGACGCCGAAGGCGTTGCGCCTCTACGGCATCGAGGACGACGCGTACTCCTCCGAAGAGGAGATGTTCGACCTCATTCACCAGATGCGATCGAGGATCATCACGTCGCCGGCGTTCACCGGGGACCGGGTGCTGGCCGCCATCCTCTTCGAGCAGACCATGGACCGCGAGATCGAGGGCAAGCCGTCGACCACCTACCTGTGGGAGACCAAGGGCGTGGTGCCCATTCTCAAGATCGACAAGGGCCTGGCCGAGGCGTCCGACGACGTGCAACTGATGAAGCCGATCCCGGGACTGGACGAGTTGCTGGAGCGCGCCGTGAGCAAGGGCGTCTTCGGCACCAAGGAACGGTCGGTGATCGGCGGCGCGAACGCCGAGGGCATCGCCGCCGTGGTCGCCCAGCAATTCGAGCTGGCCCACCAGGTGCTCTCGCACGGCCTGGTGCCCATCATCGAGCCCGAGGTCACCATCTCGATCTCGGACAAGGCCGAGGCCGAGGCCATCCTGCGCGACGAGATCACCAAGCAGCTCGAGAACGTGCCCGAGGGTCAGCGCGTGATGCTCAAGCTGAGCCTGCCCAGTGAGGTCAACTTCTACCGCCCGCTGATCGAGCACCCGAAGGTGATGCGCGTGGTGGCCCTGTCCGGCGGCTACTCCCGCGAGGAAGCCAACGAGCTGCTGGCGAAGAACACGAGCCTGATCGCCAGCTTCAGCCGCGCGCTCACCGAGGGGCTCACGGTCGACCAGTCCGACGAGCAGTTCAACGCCACGCTGGACAAGGCGATCCAGTCGATCTACGACGCGTCGGTCGCCGGCTAGTAGCGGTGGTCGGCCATCCGCGGCGGCCCGTCGCCGGCGTCGTGGTCGTCCGACACCACCGCCGGCACCATCTCGCTGGTCACCAGCCCGTCGTCGCGGGTCAATTCGTCTATCACGGCGAAGGATTCGGCGACGTTGGACGGGGTGTCGACGACGATCGTGACCACGGGGACGCGGCGGCGTAGCGAGAACCACTTGTCACCGTGCGGTTGATGGTCCCCGTGGTAACCCCAGATACCCCGCACCACCGTCGCCCCGTCGGGCGCGTCGCGCTGACGGAGCCGCCGCACGATCGCGCGGTGAATCGGCACCCCGCCGTGCAGCGCCGACTCCGACGTGTAGACGGTCAACTTCTGAAACAGCGGCAAACCGCGTTCGTCGACCCCGGGCAGGGCGTGCGGCCGTTCCAGGAGTTCGCCGTCGCGTTTGCACACGCGCACCCGCTCGAGCGTGAACATGGGGCGCCGGAGCAGCCCCGCCAGTTCCGGCAGCACGCCGCCGATGCGCTCGCCCGAGCCGACGGCGACGATCATCATCGGCACGTTGGCGTTGCGGCCGAAGAAGCGGGCGCGGTGCCGCCGCCCGTCCGTGACGCCGTCCACCGCCAGCAGGACCGACGCACCGGCTATCCGGCGGCGATGCAACAGGTCGCAGACGGCGACATACGCGGGGGCGCCGTTGACCCGTTCCTTGCGGCCGACGTAGACGGTCAACTTGACGGATTCGCGCAATTCGTCGGGGAGCTCCGGCGGCCCCGGGACGGCCCCGTCCCCGCGGAATAGCCGGGCCCGCTCCAACGTGACCAGGCCGCGCTGCTTGATGGCGAGCACCGGGTCCAGCAAGGCCTCGATCTTCGCCCGGGTGTCGACGGCCACGATCGCGACGGGTGGATCCTCTGACAAGGTCAGTGATTCGTCGGTTCGCAGGTGCCGCCCGGAGCCGAAGCCGCCGATGCCGCGCAGCACCACGCCGCAGGCGATGCGGTGCCGCGCGTAGAGGTCGAGCAGCACGTCGGAGACGAAGCCGTCGTCGGTTCGACGCCGCTCGGCCAGATAGGTGGTGAGCTTCAGGCAGTCTTCGTCCATGGCCGCTCCTGTCGCGTTGAGGCGATCCTACTCGGTCGCAGACCCCAAGCGCCGCAACGATGTTCGACGGCGCCGCGGTCAGCGCAGCGTCTCGGTGGGGACCGCGTAGCGGTCCTGGTAGGCGCGCACCCGCTCCCGCACCTCGCCCTCCCGCAGCCGGGTGTCGGACCAGGTGTAGCGGCCGCGGCCGCCGTCACCGGGATGGGCCGCGAGGAACGCGCGCATCTTCTGCTCGGCATCGGGGCGCAGGTCGCGGTCCAGCCGTTGGTAGATGTCCTTGATCGTGGTCCACGGATCGTTGATGAAGTCGCTGTATTGCACGTCGATCACGCGGTCCGCCGGCACCGCCCCGCTCTCGCGCAGGGCCATCTCGCGCTCCAGGCCGACGACGATCTCCTCGTAGGACTGGGCCGCGCACTCGGCGATGCTGGACTCGTCGCTGCACATCTGGCGCAGGTGGTGGGTCAGGGCGGCGATCGACGAGATGACGTTGAGCGGGTCGCGGTGGGTCTGCACGATCAACGCGTCCGGGTACTCGGCCAGCAGCGTGTCGAGCTGCCACAGGTGCGCCGGAGATTTCAGCAGCCACTGGCCCGGCACGCCGGATTGCAAGTGCTGCAGGAAGATTCGATGGTAACGGTAGGCGCCCGCGTGGTCCGCCTCGTAGAGCAGCCAGCGGTAGTAGCTGGGCAGGCGGTACTGCACGGTGAAGATCATGCTGACGAACTCGCCGGCGGTGATGCGGACGCACTCCTGGCCGACGAGGGCGCCCATCGGATGAAATGCGAGGAACCCCGGCATGATCTGTTCGGACAGGTCGATGCTGGCCTGGGCCTGCGCGATGCGCGGGTCGTCGTGGTAAGTCTCCGGCTGCGGCACCGGGCACGGCTCGTCGACCTCCCACGTGAGCGGGGCGCGCAGCTCTGGGTCCTGGGCGAGCAGGTCATAGAGGATGGTGGTCCCGGTGCGCGGCTGGCCGACGATGAATATCGGCGCCGCAATCGGTTTGGTGGCGATTTCGGGATGTTGCTTGCGCCAGGCGATCACGCCCAAACGATTCTTCAGCGCGCGCATGATGTCGAGGTGGGCGACCTCCACGCCGATGTCCGACAGCCGCGCGTCGTTGATCAGCCCGTCGGTGAGGCGGTGCAGTCCCGGCCGCCAGCCCTCGGCGCCGAAGTCGTCGCTGCCCACCTCCTCGCAGGCGGCGGCGACCAGCCGTTCGGGGGCGAATCGGTCCTGCAGCGTCATGCCGGCTCCTCACATCGGCGCACCGAAACCGCCACGTCTGGCGGGCTGGGGTTGTCGAGCCAGCGCAGGGTGACGAAGCCGCGGTGGCGTCCGCCGGTGTCCAGCCAGTGGCCGACGCCGAAATCCTTGGCGGAGATCGCGATTCGAACGCGGCCGTCGGCATCGGGGGTCACGCCGCGGTTGGTCACCGAGCTGTGCCGGGCGCGGGGTTCCAGGCATTCGTGCCAGATGTTCTCCAGCGTGACGTTCCAGTAGCGGGTGTCGGGGGGCGCGATGTCGAGCAGCAGGGCCTCGTCGGCTTCGAGCCGGTAGGTCCCGATCATGTACAGGTTGTCGGGGGTGGTGTCGGCGGCGCCGAGGTTGGCGGCCTCCGCCGTGAGCAGTGTGTTCGGCGTATCGAGCAGTTCGGGCTTGATGGTGCGGTGCAGCGTGGCCAGCTTCATCAGGGACCAGGCCATCGCGGTGAACTGGTCGGCCAGCTCGCCGTCGGTCAGCGGCGTCAGCGGGCCGGCGTCGAGCGCCTCGATGCACAGCGTGGCGAGCTGTTCGCGCGCGCGATCACCGATGTACTCGCGGACCACCACCGACGAGGCGTCGTCGGGAATCTTCACCCATTGCGCGCCGGCGAGGTCGGCGGGTTCGTCGGCCGATAGCACGAGCGCGAATTCGCCTGCGCGCAGGGGCAAATCGACGTCGCTGACGTAGCCCGCCATGCGGCGCGGCGTGAGTCCGGTTCCGGCCAGGATCTGCAGCCCGAGGTAGGCGCTGCTGCCCCGCGAGCCGGTGATCCGGTAGCCGCGGTCGCCCCGGATCATCGCCAGGTAGTAGTTGCCGTCCGGATTCGGACCGCCGATCATGCGGTTCTCCGAACACATATCGAAGAAGGAGGGCCGCTCGGGGTCGGCCTCCACCGACATCTGCGCGCAGAGGGAGGAGACGCGCGCGATCAGGCGCAGCCCCTCGAGCAGTTCCCGCTCGGACTCGGCGTCCTCGGCCACGATCTTGGTGACGTCCGCGACCATCTGCTGGAAGAACTGCCACGCGGCCCGCGCGTTGGGGGCCACCTGAGTGGACGAACCGGGGTCTTGAGACATCGTCTCATGCTAAGACTATGTCTTACGCTTTAGGGGTCGATTCGTGGAAAAGGGTGGGGAATGGCTGTTACGACGTCGTTGGCCGAGCGGAAGCGCACGGCGATGCGCCAGCGCATCGCCGCCGCCGCCGCTCAGCTGGTCGGCGAGCGCGGGCTGGCCGGCACGACGGTGGACCGTATCGCCGACGCGGCTGACATCGGGCGGGCCACCTTCTTCCGCTATTTCAATTCCAAGGAAGACGCCGTCGCCGAGGGCATGACCGTCCACTGGCTCAACCGCATCACCGCCGCCCTGGCGGCCCAGCCCAAAGACCTGAGCGCCACCGATGCGGTCGTCGGCGCATTCGGGGACCTGGCCGGCGGGTTCGCCGACATCGAGGACCAGGTTCGCGAATTGGCCACCCTGACAAGGTCTTCCGAGACATTGGACGCGTGGACGCTGCACATCTATGTGCGCTACGAGCTGGCGATCGCCGAGCTCATCGCGCCGCGGTTGCCGCGACTGGCGCCCCAGGACCCCAGGCCGCGCCTGATCGGTGCGCTGGCCATGGCGACCGTGCGCATCGCCCTCGACGATTGGCTCAGCCACGGGGGATCCCTGCCGGAGCGCGTGAGCGAGGGCCTGGCCGCGGTGACGATCGGACAGCCGCGGCGGTAGCCGTATTGGGGACCAATGTCCCTGTCGTGATGCCCGTCGCGCCGGTAACTTCCTGTGTGCCTTGGTGATTCGCGTTACGCCGACGTTAACACTGTGTGGCCGTGAGGCCACAGAATGGGGAGCTTCCGTGTCTGGTCAGCGTGCGGTCGGCCAATCGATCCCCGGCAGCCGGGAATCCGCCGACGCTGATGTCAAGCGGCGGCTGGCGGGGTTGCTCGAGCAGATCGACGGTCTGCTGACCAGCCTGCGGGACGCGGAGCGGTCCTGGGCGGCGTGGCTTCCGGCCATTGCACCGGAACACCGGGCGAGCGCACGAAACCTCGTGCATTACTGGGCGATTCGCCAGTTCGACCTACGCGAATTGCAGGCGAGCCTGGCGGATTTCGGCCTGTCGTCGTTGGGTCGCAGCGAAGCACATGTCCAGGCCACGCTCGCCGCGGTCCGTGCGGCCGTCGCCGCCATCGCGGACGGGAACTGGCAGCCGCCGCCACCGTCGGCGGTGCCGATCGAGCAGGGGCAAACGATGTTGCGGCAACGCACGGTGGAGTTGCTTGGGCCGCGGCCGGCGCATCGCATGACGCGCATCATGGTCACGCTGCCATCGCAGGCCGCGACCGACGCGGAGCTGGTGCGCGAGTTGGTGCGGCGGGGGATGAACATCGCGCGCATCAACTGCGCCCACGACGACGTGCGGGCCTGGCGGGCCATGGCCCGCCATGTCCGGGACGCTGCCTCCAGCGCCGGCACGACCTGCTTGGTGGCGATGGATTTGGCGGGGCCCAAGCTGCGGACCGGGCCACTGGAGCCGGGTCCCCGCGTGCTGAAGCTGCGTCCGCGCCGAGATGATCTCGGCCGGGTCGTCGCACCGGCACGGGGATGGCTGACGTCGACCGAGGAGCCGGCGCACCCACCCGAACCCGGGATGGCGGTGGTTACGGTGCCGGCGCCGTGGCTGGCCAACCGCGGGGCGGGCGACGTGCTGGTGCTGCGGGACGCCCGTGGATCCCGGCGGCGACTCGTCCTGGAGGCCGCCCCGGGCGGATTCGTGGTCGCCACCAAGCGGACGACCTACCTGGTGAGCGGGACGGTGCTGCGCGCCGAAAACACCGACGACGCAACGGAAGTGGGCCCGCTTCCGGAGAAGGAGCGCAGCCTGTCGGTGCGCGCCGGAGACCTGCTGGAATTGACCCGCGACTGTTCACCGGCGCCGACCGGTGGCCAACCCCGGATCGGATGCACGCTGGCGGAGGCGTTCGTCCATGCCCGCCCGGGTGACGCCGTCCACTTCGACGACGGCAAGATCGGCGGCCGGGTGGTGTCGGTCGCCCGCGAGGCGCTCACCGTTCGCATCGACCGTCCCGAGCAGGGGGAGGCCCGCCTGAAGGCGGGGAAGGGCATCAACATGCCCGACACCGACCTGCCGATATCGGCGCTCACGGACCGCGATGTCGCCGACCTCGCCGCCGTGGTGGAACTGGCGGATCTGGTGGACATGTCGTTCGTTCGCAATCCGGCCGATGTCGAGCGATTGCTCGACGAACTCGATCGGCTCGACGGGCACCGGTTGGGCGTCGTGCTCAAGATCGAAACCCGGCGCGCATTCGAAGACCTGCCGCAGCTGTTGCTCACCGCGATGCGCCGGCCCCGGGTTGGGGTGATGATCGCCCGGGGGGATCTGGCGGTCGAGTGCGGTTACGAGCGGATGGCCGAGTTGCAGGAGGAGATCCTGTGGCTGTGCGAGGCCGCACACCTGCCGGTGATCTGGGCGACGCAGGTTCTCGAACAACTTGCCAAGACCGGCCTTCCGTCGCGCGCCGAGATCAGCGACGCGGCGATGAGCGAACGGGCCGAGTGCGTGATGCTGAACAAGGGCCCCTTCCTCGACGATGCGGTCACCGTGCTGGACAACATCATGCGGCGCATGGCGGACCACTACTACAAGAAGAACGCGTTGCTGCGCCCGCTGCGGTCCTGGTCAGCCTCGGCGGGCCAGGGCGTCGACGATGAACCGGGTCGTGAGCTCGGCTCGGCGTCGTGAATACCCTTGCGGGTCAGACAGGATCGGATAGACGACACCCCCGACGATCGCGTCCGCGGCCGACTCGGCCGTGTTGCCGTCGATGCCGTCGGCGAGGATCCGGGCCCGGACGCTCTCGTACAGGGGCTCGCTGAACCCGGCGCGCAGCTTGACGGCGGTGTCCTCGTGTTCCATGCCCGCGACGGTCAGGATGCGCAGCATCGCCGCGCCGCGGGCCGTCGTCAGAGTTCTGGCGAGCTTTCGGACCCAGCCGACCAAGTCGGCGGCCAGGTCGTCGGTGTGATTGACCGACGCGAGCAGCCTGTCGGCATCCTCGAGCATCACGTCGGCCACCAGCGCCGGGCGGCTGGGCCACCAGCGGTAGATGGTCTGCTTGCCCACGCCGGCCCGGGCGGCGACGGCCTCGATGCTCAGGCCGTCGAAGCCCCGTTCGAGAAGGAGCTCGCGGGTGGCGGTGACGATCGCCGTGCGCGACTTCTCGCTGCGACGCCTCGGCGGGGTCGTCTGGGTGAGATCGCTTGGCATTGGGTGATCCTCGCTGCTGCGGTGGCCCGCTTTACATATCCTGACTGGCCCCGGTAGTCTGCCACAAGACGAGACGGTCCGTCTTGTAAGGGCATTCTAGCCGGAAGGGTAGCAGTCGGTGCGGCCAACTTCAGTCACCACTCGGCCGTCGCCGTGACCCTGGGATTGAGCCCGGAGCAGCAGGAGCTCAGCGATGCGGTCGGGCAGTTCGCCGGCCGGCACGCCCCCATCGCCGCCACGCGCGACAGTTTCGATGATCTTGCGGCGGGCCGGTCCCCGGAATGGTGGGATGCACTCGTCGGCAACGGTTTTCACGCCGTGCACGTGCCCGAGGACCTGGGCGGGCAAAGCGGCCGGCTGATCGACGCCGCCTGCGTCCTGGAGGCGGCGGGCAGGGCGCTACTGCCCGGGCCGCTCCTGCCGACGGTCGCCGCGGGGGCCGTCGCCTTGCTGGCCGATGCGACACCGGCCGCCGAGGCACTGGTGCGGCGCCTGGCCGCGGGCGCGATCGCGGCCGTCGTGCTGCCCGACGACGGCGACTTCCGCGCGCTCGCCGACGGCGGGGGATGGTCGGTCACCGGCGCGTCGGAGGTCACCGCCGGCGTGTGCGCGGCGCAGACGGTCCTGGTCGCCGCCCGTGGGGACGACGAAGGCGTGGTCTGGGTGGTCGTCGACGCTGAAAAGCCGGCGGTGACAGCGGAACCCGTGAACGGGACCGACCTCGTCGCCGACGCCGGGGTGTTGCGGCTCGACGACTACCGCGCGGCGGGCTCCGAGGTGCTCACCGGCATCGATCCCGACCGCGCACGGTGCGTGACGCTCGGGCTGCTGGCCAGCGCGTTGAGCGGCATCGTGCAGTGGTGCGTGGAAGCGGCCACCGCGCACCTGCGGAGCCGGGAACAGTTCGGCAAGGTGATCGGCACCTTCCAGGCGTTGCAGCACAACGCCGCGATGTTGCTGGTTAGCAGCGAACTGGCCACGGCGGCGGCCTGGGACGCGGTCCGCGCCGCCGACGAACCGATCGACCAGCACCGCATGGCCGCCGCCGGCGCGGCGGTGATGGCGATCGCACCCGTGCCAGATCTGGTCCTCGACGCGCTGACCATGTTCGGGGCCATCGGCTTCACCTGGGAGCACGATCTGCATCTCTACTGGCGCCGGGCGATCAGCCTCGCGGCGTCGATCGGCCCGGCGAATCGCTGGGCCCGGCGCCTCGGGCGGCTGACCTGCACGCAGCAGCGCGACATGTCGGTCGACCTCGGGGACGCGGAAGCGCAGTTCCGTTCCCGGGTGGCCGAGACCCTTGACGCCGCAATGCAGTTGGCCAACGACATACCGGCACCGCACGGCGACTACCCGGACCAGGCCTCCGGGCCCCAGCGCACGTTGCTGGCCGATGCCGGGCTGATCGCGCCGCACTGGCCGGCGCCGTGGGGCGTCGATGCGGGTCCCCTCAAGCAGCTCATCATCGACGAAGAGTTCGCCAAGCGGCCCGCGCTGGTCCGGCCGTCGCTGAACATCGCCGAGTGGATCCTGCCCTCGGTGCTGGCCGCCGCACCAAAAGACCTGCAGGAAAAGCTGATTCCGCCGACCCAACGCGGCGAGATTCATTGGTGCCAGCTGTTCAGTGAGCCGGGCGCCGGCTCCGACCTCGCGTCGCTGGCCACCCGCGCAACCAAGGTCGACGGCGGTTGGCGGATCAACGGCCACAAGATCTGGACGTCGCTGGCGCAGTACGCCGACCTGGGCGCCCTGCTGGCGCGCACCGACCCGGAAGCCAGCAAGCACCGTGGCATCGGTTATTTCATCCTGGATATGCGGTCGCCCGGCATCGAAGTCCAGCCGATCAAAACGGCCACCGGGCAGGCGCACTTCAACGAGGTGTTCCTCGACGACGTCTTCGTTCCCGACGAGATGTTGCTGGGCGCACCCAGCGACGGCTGGAACCTCGCGATCGCCACCATGGCCGAAGAGCGTTCGGCCATCAGCGGTTACGTCAAGTTCGACCGGGCGGCCGCTCTGCGCCGGCTCGCGGCGGAACCGGGGCCGGACCGCGACGACGCGCTGCGCGCGCTCGGCGAACTCGACGCCTACGCCAACGCCATCAAGGCCCTGGGGGTGCGCGAAACCATCCGGTTGCTCGACGGCCAGGCATCCGGCCCGGCCTCCAGCATCGCCAAGGTCGCCATGAACGTGCTGCTCCGCAAGACGTTCGAGGCCACGCTGCAATTGACCGGGCGCGCCGCGATGGTCGCCGACTCCGACCCGGACATCGTCGAGCGGTACCTGCACCTGCCCGCCGAGCTGATCGGCGGAGGAACCCGGGAGATTCAGCTGAACATCATCGCGCAGATGATCCTCGGACTACCCCGAAAGTAGGACGGCCCATGGGTTTACGCGGAGAGGCCGCGATCGTCGGATACGTCGAACTGCCGCCCGAACGGCTCAACAAGGCCACGCCCGCGCCGTTCGCCATCGAGCAATGGGCGGAACTCTCCGCGGCCGCCCTCGCCGATGCCGGGTTGCCCGGTGCCGTCGTCGACGGCATCGTGGCGTCGCACCTGGCGGAGTCGGAGATCTTCGTGCCGTCGACCATCGCCGAATACCTCGGCGTCGGGGCGCGATTCGCCGAACACGTGGACCTCGGCGGAGCCAGCGCCGCCGCCCTGGTGTGGCGGGCGGCCGCGGCGATCGAGCTGGGCATCTGTGACGCCGTGTTGTGCGCGCTGCCGGCGCGCTACATCACCCCCTCGTCGAAGAAGAAGCCCCGACCGATGGTGGACGCGATGTTCTTCGGTTCGTCGAGCAACCAATACGGCTCTCCCCAGGCCGAATTCGAGATCCCCTACGGCAACCTCGGCCAGAACGGGCCCTATGGGCAGGTCGCCCAGCGCTACGCGGCCGTGTACGGCTACGACGAGCGGGCGATGGCCAAGATCGTCGTCGATCAGCGGGTCAACGCCAACCACACCGACGGCGCGATCTGGAAGGACAAGCCGCTCACCGTCGACGACGTCCTGGCCAGCCCGGTGATCGCCGACCCGCTGCACATGCTGGAGATCGTCATGCCCTGCGTCGGGGGCGCCGCGGTCGTCGTCGCCAACGCCGATCTGGCCAGACGCGCGCGTCACCGACCGGTGTGGATCAAGGGATTCGGCGAGCACGTGCCGTTCAAGACCCCGACGTACGCCAAGGACCTGCTGCACACGCCGATCGCCGAGGCCGCCGACACCGCGTTCGCCATGACGGAGCTGAGCCGCGAGCAGATGGACATGGTGTCGATCTACGACTGCTACACCATCACCGTGTTGCTGTCGCTGGAGGACGCGGGCTTCTGCGAGAAGGGCAAGGGTATGGAGTTCGTCGCCGGCCACGACATGACCTTCCGCGGCGACTTCCCGCTCAACACGGCCGGGGGGCAACTCGGCTTCGGGCAAGCCGGCCTGGCCGGCGGCATGCACCACGTCTGCGACGCCACCCGCCAGATCATGGGCCGCGCGGGTGCGGCCCAGGTCGCCGACTGCCACCGCGCCTTCGTGTCCGGCAACGGGGGCATCCTGTCGGAGCAAACCACGCTCATCCTCGAGGGGGACTGATCGACATGGCCACCTTCGAGCGCCCGATGCCCGTCAAAACCCCCACCAGCGCGCCATTTTGGGATGCGCTGGCGCAGCATCGCATCGTCATCCAGTACTCGCCCTCGCTGGGCAGTTACGTGTTCTACCCGCGGGTGCGCGCGCCGGGCACGCTCGCCGACGATCTCGAGTGGCGGGAGATCTCCGGCATGGGCACGTTGTACTCCTACACCGTGGCGCGCAGGCCGGTCAGCCCGCACTTCGCCGACGCCGTGCCGCAGCTGCTGGCCATCGTCGAATGGGACGAGGGGCCCCGGTTTTCCACCGAGATGGTCGACGTCGACCCCGCCGACCTGCGGGTGGGGATGCGGGTCAAGCCGGTGTTCTTCGACTACCCGGAGCACGACGTCACCATGCTGCGGTATGCGCCCGCCGACTGAGGCCGCCGCCGAGCGTGCGGCTAGCCGCACACTCGCGCTCGAACGTGCGGCCAGCCGCACACTCGGGGCGGCGGACTATTAGTCGCGGATTTGGCCGCGGACACGCCGCAGGCGAGCGGACCGCGTCTGGCGCACTCGGTATTGCAATGCAACCGAATAGCGAGGGCACCGCGGCCGCGCAGCCAGTTGACACTGTGATCGCCGCCATTATCTACTAGTCACTATTTCGGAGAGGAGCGCGGCATGCACAAGGACGACTTGATCCTGATCAGCGTGGACGACCACATCGCCGAGCCCGCCGACATGTTCGACGCCCACGTGCCCGCGAAATACAAGGACCGCGCACCGCGGGTGGTCCTCGAACCCGACGGCGTGCAGCAGTGGTACTACGGCGAGGTCCGCGGGCGCAACATGGGCCTGAACGCCGTGGCGGGCAAGCCGCGGGAAATGTACAACATCGACGCCTCGCGCTACGACGAGATGCGGCCGGGTTGCTTCAACGTGGACGAGCGGGTCCGGGACATGAATGCGGGCGGTCAATTGGCGGGCCTCAATTTCCCGAACTTCACCGGCTTCTCCGGCCAGGTCCTCAACCAGGGTCCCGACCGCGAGGTCAACCTGGTGATGATCAAGGCCTACAACGACTGGCACATCGACGAGTGGTGCGCCGCCTACCCCGGCCGATTCATCCCCTGTGGCATCCTGCCGCTGTTCGACGTGGCCGAGGCGGCCAAGGAGGTCAAGCGGCTCGCGGGCAAGGGCTGTCACGCGGTGACGTTCTCGGAGAACCCAGAGGCGTTGCAGATGCCCAGCATTCACACCAAGTACTGGTACCCGCTGTTCGAGGCGGTCTGCGAGAACAAGACGGTGCTGTGCACGCACGTCGGCTCCGCGTCGCGTTCCCCGCAGGTGTCGACGGACGCCCCGCCCAGCGTGCAGATGACGGCGTCGTCGATGATGAGCATGTTCACGTTCACCGAGCTGATCTGGGCCGAGTTCTGGGCGGACTTCCCGCAGCTGAAGTTCTCCCTCACCGAGGGTGACGTCGGCTGGATTCCGTACTTCCTGTGGCGCGCCGAGCACGTATTCAACCGCCACTCGGGCTGGACGCTGGCCAAGTTCCCGCCCGGCTATAGCGGCCCGGCCGACGTGTTCAAGCGGCACTTCTACACGTGCTTCATCAGCGATAAGGTCGGCGTGCGCAACATGGACTGGTTCAACGAGGACATGCTGTGCTGGGAGTCCGACTTTCCCCATTCGGACAGCAACTGGCCGTTCGCCCCGGAAGACGTCATCGAGACGATGGGGCATCTCGACGATTCCGTGATCGACAAGATCACGCACGAAAACGCCATGGCCGCCTACTCATTCGACCCGTTCCGGCACATCCCGAAGGAGCACGCCCGCGCCGGTCAGCTGCGGGCCCAGGCCGCCGACGTCGACGTGGTCACGCACGTCGGCCGCCGCGCCAGCCAGCGTGATCGCGACGCCTGGACCCGGATGACGCAGTTCGCCCTGCAGGCGCAGGTGACGGCCGAGGCTCCTGATATTTCCCGGCGCGCCGGGTTGCGCGCGACCACCCTGGGCAACTGAACGTGACACCCCAGGCACCGTTCGCCGGCTGGCGCGTGGTGGAGGTGTCCAACGGCATCGCGGTGTCCTACTGCGGCAAGATGTTCGCCGACGCCGGCGCCGACGTGGTGAAAATCGAATCGCCGCAGGGGGATTCGCTGCGCGGGCGGTCCGCGGGTGGGCCGCCCGGGGCCCTGTTCGGCTATCTGGCCGCCGGGAAGAGGTCGGTCACCAACGGCGACCCGGCGGAGGTCGCGACGCTGCTGGCCGGTGCCGACATCGTGCTGACCGACCTGACCGACGGGTGGACACTCGAGGAAATCACGTCCCACACCGGACCGTCGGCCGTGGTGGTCGCCGTGACCCCATTCGGCACAAC
Source organism: Mycobacterium sp. ACS4054 (assembly GCF_001667275.1). GTDB lineage: Bacteria > Actinomycetota > Actinomycetes > Mycobacteriales > Mycobacteriaceae > Mycobacterium. The sequence continues at coordinate 133,859 of NZ_LZHV01000050.1, read as the reverse complement.
CGGCCCCTACGTGGACGATCGCGTCGCGGCCAACGAGTTCATCCTGCAGGCGTTGTGCGGCTCGACCGCCGGGCGCGGCTGGCCGGAGGACGAACCGGTGCAGGCCGGCGGTGAGCTGGGTGAGTGGCTGGCCGGCACGTTCGCGGCCGCGGTCGCCGCCGCGACCGCCCGGCACGCCGCGCGGGGCGGACGCGGGGAGATCGTCGACGTCTCGACCTACGAGGCCATGGTGATCGCGATGGGCGGCCTGTCGGCCATGTCGGCCAGCGTGCTGGGCGCGGATTCGCTACTGGGACAGCGCAGTCTGGAGCTGCCGTCGATCGTTCCCACCGCCGACGGCCTGGTCGGCTTCTGCACCATCACCGCCCAGCAGTTCCAGGACTTCCTGGTGCTGATCGACCGCGCCGATCTGCTCGACGACGCCGACCTGGCCTCGTTCGACGGGCGCGTCGCCCGCCGCGACGAGTTCCTCGGCATGGTCACGCAATGGACCCAGTCCCGCACCACGCAGGAGATCGTCGACCTCGCGGTCGCATTCCGAATCCCGGTGGCCCCCATCGCGACGCCCGAGATGCTGCCCAAGATCGACCATTTCGTGGAACGCGGCGTGTTCGTCGAATCCGAAGCCGGCGTCCTTGCGCCGCGGGTGCCCTACCGCAGCGACGCGATGATCACCGGGCCGCCCGGACGGCCGCCTCGACTCGGCGCCGACAACGGCCGAATCCACTGGCCGCCAAGGCCCGCCCGGCCCGCGGGTTCCGCCGCAGACGCCCTGCCGCTGGCCGACACGCGGATAACCGATTTCACCGCCTTCTGGGCGGGGCCGGTCGCGACGCAACTGCTGGGCGCGCTGGGTGCCGACGTGATCAAAGTCGAGGGCGTCCGCCGCCCCGACGGCATGAGGTTTTCCGCGGGCCGCCCACCCAGCTGGGATCAGTGGTGGGAGTGGGGCCCGGTCTTCTTGTGCAGCAACAACAACAAGCGCGGCGTCAGCGTCGAACTGAGCACCGACGCGGGCCGCGCCCTCGCCCTCGATCTCATCGCCGCCAGCGATCTGGTCGTCGAGAACTTCTCGCCGCGGGTGATGACGAACTTCGGCCTGGGCTGGGATGCCGTGCGCGCGGCCAACCCCCGCGCGATCATGGTGCGAATGCCCGCCTTCGGCCTCGATGGTCCGTGGCGCGACCGCGTGGGTTTCGCCCAGACGATGGAACAGGCGACCGGCATGGCGTGGATGACCGGACACGCCGACGGCCCCCCGGTCATCCCCCGCGGGGTGTGCGACCCGATCGCCGGCCTGCACGCGGCCTTCGCCGCCGTGGCCGCGCTGGTCATCCGCGACCGCGACGGCACCGGAATGCACGTCGAATCCACCATGGTCGAAGCGGCGCTGAACGTGGCCGCCGAGATGCTGGTGGAGTACTCGCGCGACGGAATCGAGATGCGCCGCAACGGGAATCGCGGGCCCGGTGCCCGGCCGCAGGGGGTCTATCGCTGCCACGGTGATGACGAGTGGGTCGCGCTGGCCGCGACCGACGACGCCGCGCGCACGGCCCTGGCCGGGCTGCTGGGGCGGCCGGATATCCGCACGAGCGACTGGCACGAGCAACCGGATGAACTCGACAAGCTGATCTCCGACTGGGCGGCCCGGCGTTCGGTGGCCGAGGCCGTCGGCGCACTGCGCGCCGCAGGAGTGGCCGCCGCGCGGGTCACGGCGGCCCCCGAGCTGCTTGGTGACCCGCACCTGCGGGCGCGCGGCTTCTGGGAGACCGTCGATCACCCCGTGGCCGGTGAGTTCCTTTGTACCGGAATGCCATTCGCGTTCCTCGGCAAACCGCGCCGCTGGATTCGCCGGCCCCCGCCGACGTATGGCCAGCACACCGCGGAGGTCCTGACCGGCCTGCTGGGGCGCACCGACCATGACCTGTCCGCCCTGCGGGAATCGGGGACCATCAGCACCCGGCCGGCGGGCCTGTGACATGGCGGTGACCCTGTGCGTGCCGCCCCGTCCCGGCGAGTTATGCGCGCCGGTACGGTTTTTGGTCCGCCGGGACTCGGTGGTGATCGAATTGACCGCCCGGCACCGGATCACGAGCGTCGAGTGGGACGAGCACGAGCGAGCGGTGGCGATGGTCGTCGAGATCACCGACCCGCAGACGGCGCGCCCCGTGGATGTGCGGATCGACATCGTGGAAGCGGCGGCGGCCGGGGGTGCTCGGACCACGACGATCGGAACCATCTCCCGCGACGGGCGACGATACGACGTCGTCGGCACCTATCTCGGTGTCGTGGCGGACGAAAACTAAGAGCGAGGATCGAAGTGGCAACCACGAGACGCACGGCGGCGATCGTCGGGGTGCACAACACCCGGCAGGGCCGACGCCTGGACGGTGAGACCTCACGCAGCCTTGCACTGGCGGCCATCCGCGGTGCGCTCGACGATGCGGGCCTGCGCATCGAGGACGTGGACGGCATCAGCGCGGGCCCACTATCCACCGCCCTGATCTACGACCTGCGCCTGGGGCCGGCGTGGCAGGGCCTCGCGTTCGGGGTGGGCATGATCACCGAGGCGGCCGCCGCCATCGAGCATGGCATGGCCGATGTGGTGGTGCTCGTCGCCGCGCAGGCCGGGGAGTACCGCGACCACGAGGCGACGGCGCCGTGGACCCGGCCCGAGAACGAATTCGTGGCGCCGTGGGGCATGTTCACCACCGCCGAGTTCGCGCTGATCGCGCGCCGCCACATGCACGTTTACGGCACGACGCGCGAACAACTTTCGATGGTGGCCGCGACCATCCGCAACAACGGATCGCGAAACCCCGAAGCCGTGTACTACGGGCGCGGGCCCTTCACGCCCGACGACATCACCGCCTCCCGGCCGATCGCCGACCCGTTTCATCTCCTCGACTGCGCCACCACCTCCGAGGGCGGGTGCGCACTGGTCGTGGCAAACCTCGAAAAGACCGAGGGCGCAAGCCAACCCGTCTACGTTTTGGGCAGCGGTGCCGACTTCCACGGCCCGTCGTATCAGCACCCGCCGGCGTGGGACCTCGCCGGTCGGCGGGACGGGAACGTCAACGGTGTAGTGGGCAGGCGCGCGGCCCAGCGCGCGTTCGCTCATGCCGGACTGCGGCCCGGAGACGTCGACGTCCTGGAGCTGTACGACCCGTTCTCGTTCGAAATCATCCGCCAACTCGAGGCGTTCGGGTTCTGCGGCGACGGCGAGGGCGGACCATTCGTCGCCGACGGGCACATCGCCATCGACGGCAGCCACCCCATCACCACCGACGGAGGAACCATGTCGTTCAGCCATGCGGGCTCCAATCCGCAGATGATGCAGCGGGCCGTCCGGGCCGTCCAGCAGCTGCGCGGCCAGGCCGGCGAACTGCAGGTACCCGATGCGCATATCGCGTTGTGCAGCAACGGGGGAGCCGGGGCCTTGTTCACCACGCTGCTGATCCTGGGGGACGAACCGCTGTGACCGCCGATGCCCTGCGCCCACAAACCGGCCCCGTGCCCCACGCCACTAGCCCGCTCAGCGTCCCCTTCTGGCAGGGCTGCCGGTCGGGGGAGTTGCGATATCAACGCTGCGAGGCCTGCGGCCTGGCGAACTTCCCGCCGACCGAGCACTGCCGCGAATGCCTTTCGGCGCAGGTGCGTTGGGAGCGTGGCGGCGGGTCCGGCGAGATCTACAGCTGGACCGTGGTTCGGCGACCGGTGACGGCGGAATTCGAGCCGCCCTACGCGCCGGCGATCGTCACCCTGGACGAGGGCTACCAGATGCTGACCAACGTCGTCGGCGTGCCGCCGGAGGAGTTGCGCATCGGCATGCGCGTGCGGGTGCAGTTCCACCCCGTCGGTCCCGACGTGACGCTGCCCTACTTCACCGAATCACCATGAGCCCGCAGCGAACCAGCAACGGCCTGCCGGTAACCGCCTACCTGGTGCTGGGTGTGCTGGCCGCCAACGACGAGCAGCTCACCGCGGGCGAGATCAAGATGCGCGCCGAGTTGTCGGTCGGCCATTTCTATTGGTCCCCGTCGGTCAGTCACGTACGGCGCGAGCTGAACCGGTTGTTGGCACGCGGCATGGTCGGCGAGATCGCCGCCCAATCGGGCAAGCGCGCGATCACGCTCTACGAGACCACCGATGCCGGGCGGGACGCCCTGCGCCGGTGGGTGCAGCACTTCCCGGGTCAGGACCGGGTCGTCATCAAGCACCCGGTCATCCTCAAGACGTGGCTCGCCCGCGGCGAGGACCCCGACCGCGTCGTCGACACGTTGGACCGGCACCTCGAGGCGACGCGGGCGCGGCTGGACGAGGCGTTGTGGTCACGGCAGCGGTCGCGCGAACTCGGCATCACCGACGACCCGGAACAGCGCTTCTCCTTCGCCGTCCTGGACTATGCGATCCGCGGCCTCTACGCGGAGCTCTCCAACATCGCCCAGTTGCGCGACGAAATCGCCGCTGGGACAGCGCGGGATCCGGTCAAACGGGTGCGACGGTCGAAGGGCCAGATCCGCCGCCGGGTGACCGAGAGCCCGACTTAGGCGCCACGACCGCGTAGGCGGTCCCGCGCGGTTCGCGCTCCCACAGCAGCTCGTCGTCGGCGACGGTCGTTCCTTCGGCGATCAGCTGGCGCTTGAGCACCTTGTGCGTGGCGGTGCTGGGCAGGTCGGTGGCGATGCGGACGTAGCGCGGGCGGCCCTTCGGGGACAGGTCGGCCTGGGCGTCGAGAAACGCCTCGAACGCGGCGGGGTCGAGGGTCTGCCCCTCGTTGAGGACGATCGCGGCCATCACCTGGTCGCCCACCCGCTCGTCCGGAACGGCGTACACCGCGACGCGATTGATGGAGCTGTGCCGCAAGAGGATTCGTTCGATAGGGGCCGCCGTGAGGTTCTCGCCGTCGACCCGCATCCAGTCCGCGGTGCGGCCGGCCAGGTATATCCAGCCTTCCGCGTCCCGGTAGGCGAGGTCACCGGACCAGTACATGCCGTGGCGCATGCGCTCGGCGTTGGCTTCGGGATCGTTGTAGTAACCGGTGAAGAACCCCGAGCCGGCCGTGTTGACCAACTCGCCCACGGCTTCGTCGGCATTGACCAATGCGCCGTCGGCGTCGAAGCGCGCGACCGCGCACTCGGTGACGGTGTCGCTGTTGTAGATCGCCACCCCGTCGGCCCCCTTGCCGATGGAGCCCTTCGGAGTGCCGGGTTCGCGGATCACCATGACGGCGTTCTCCGTGGAGCCGAAGCCGTCCTCGACCTGGACGCCGAACCGGCGCGCGAACTCCTCGATGTCCTTGTCGTTGGCCTCGTTGCCGAACGCGACCCGCAAGGAATTGTCGGCGTCGTCGTCGCGTTCCGGCGTCGCGAGGATGTAGGCCAGCGGCTTGCCCACGTAGTTCATGTACGTCGCGCCGTAGTGGCGGACGTCGTCGAGAAAGCTGCTCGCCGAGAACTTCGCCGGCACGATCGCGGCGCCCGAGACCACCGCGGGCGCCCATCCCGCGACGACGGCGTTGGAGTGGAACAGCGGCATCGACACGTAGCAGGTGTCCCGCTCGGACAGCGCGAAGCGCTGCGCCAGGTTGAGCCCGGCGAATGCCGCCATCAGGTGTGATACCTGCACCGCCTTGGGGTTTCCGCTGGTGCCCGACGTGAAGATCATCATGAACGGGTCCATCGCGGTGACCTGCCGGTGCGGGACGAGTTCACCGGCGTCCTTGACGAATTCGGTCCATTCCGGCGTCGAGGTGTCGAGGATGTGTGTCCCGTCGAGGTCGAGGCCGTCGAGCAGGTGGCGGTGTTCGGCGTCGGTCACCAGGAACTGGCAGTGGGCGCGCCGAACGTCGGCCGCGAGCGCCTCGCCGCGCCGCGTGGTGTTCACGCCGCACAGGACGTAACCGCCGAGGCCTGCCGCCGCCATCTGGCTGAGCATCTCGGGGTTGTTGCCCAGCAGGGCGCCCACGTGCATGGGCCGGTCCGGGTCGGCGGCGGCTATCAGGGCCGAGGCCCGCGCCGACGCGCCGGCCAGGTACTGACTCCAACTCCACTGCAAACCACGATGTTTCACCGCGGCCCGCGGATCGGACAGGCGCTTGCGCAGCAGTGCCTGGATGGTGTCGTCAGTCATCGGTCGGAGTCACCTTTGCTCTGCCTAGCCCTACGAGACGAGACGGTCCGTCTTATCGTAGCGGTGGTCGGGCCGCGCCCGAAGCCGGTCCGTCATCACCTCGCGTTGGGCAACCCGTCATCGCAACTTCTCCCACGATTCCCCATCGACGAGTGCGTGTACAGCGGGCGCGTCGGGGCCGAGCGGGCCACCATTGCCTCATGCTGTTCGAGTTGCACAGGTCGCTGCTACTGCTCAGGAATCGGGCGCGACACCTCCTCGCCGAACCTCGCGGTCGCGGTCGGCGTACCCGCCCCTTCGGCGGACCGCGGCCCGGCTCACCCGGCGGTGAGGAATGAGGCGCCGGCTTGCCTGCGCCGCTGCTCATACATGGCCTGGTCGGCGCGCTCCAGAACGGCGTCGATGGACCGGCCGTCCCCGGATCGGTGCGCTGCGCACCCGACGGTCAACACGATGGGGATCAACGTCCCGCTCGCAAGGGTGATCCGGGTTCCCTGGATTCCACTGGTGATGCGGTCGGTGAGCGCCTTGAGCCCGCGATCGTCGACGGTGTCGGTGATGACCAGGAATTCGTCGCCGCCCCAGCGGGCGACGAGCCCGTCGTCTTTGACGGCAGCGAGTAACCGGCGGGCGACCTCGACCAGCAGTTCGTCGCCGGCCCGGTGGCCGTGCCGGTCGTTGATGGACTTGAATTTCTCGATGTCGCAGAACAACACGCCATAGCCGTCATCGGCCGTGTCGAGTTGCTCGAGCCGGCCCCACGCCGCGGAGCGGTTGGCAAGGGACGTGAGTGTGTCGGTGGTGGCCCGGCGGGCCAGCTCCGCCTCTCGCATCCGTTCGGGGGTGACGTCGAGGATTTGAGAGACGAAGCAGCGCGGCTGGTTACGCGGCCCTTGGACGAGCACGGCGGTGAGATCGCACCACAGGATGCGTCCGTCGGCGGCGATGAAGCGCTTGTCCATGCGGTAGGTGCGCCGGCGGCCCGCAAGGCACTCGGCGAGCAACGCCAGGTCCGCATCCAGGTCGTCGGGATGGGTGATCTCCTGAAAGGTCAAGCCGGCCAGCGCCTTTCGGCCGTAACCGAGCATGTTTCGCAGCGCTCGGTTGGTGCGCTGGAACGTGCCGTCCAGGCCGACGACGGCCATGCCGATGGGGGAATGCGTCAACGCCAGGTCGAACCGGCGCTCGCCCAGCACGTCGAAGATGGCCGAGGACTGATCGACCGGTTCCGCGACGGCAGCACCGGCCGGAAATCCGTGGGTGGGGGACTTGGGCCGGCTGAGGTAGAAACCCTGCGCCCACGGGATGCCGGCCGCACCGAGGGCATCAAGTTCGCCCTGGGTCTCCACCCCCTCGGCGATGACCGTGGCGCCAATCTGCGCGGCGAACTCGGCGATCGATTGGGCCAGATGCCGCCGGGCATCGTCGGCGTCGATGTTGCGGGTGATCGAGTGGTCGATCTTGATGAATTCCGGTGTCAACTCCAGCACGTGCGAGAACGACGAGAATCCGGCGCCCACGTCGTCGACGGCCACCCGCATGCCGCGCGCCCGGCATGCTTCCAGGACGTCGTCGAGGGCGTCGTAGTTCTCGACGGCATCGTGCTCGGTGATCTCCAACACGAGGCGAGACGGGTCGACCTCGGCGAGCAGCTCGGTCCACTCCGTGAGCAGCACCGCCGACGGGGAGATGTTCACTGCGACGAATACACCGTCGGGCAGCTGGGGCACCAGCGACAGCGCACGGGCGATGACCGCGGTCTCCAACTCGATGTCCAGGCCCAACAGGGCCGCCTCGGCGAAGACGAGATCGGGGCGAAACGGTTCGCAGGGGAAGCGCGCGAGCGCTTCGACGCCGAGCACCTCGCCCGACGAGACGCTGTGCACCGCTTGGAAGACGATCTCGAAGTCCCGCTTGGCGACCATTCGGCGAATGCCATCGTGCTGATCTGTCGGGATTTTCGTCGGCCCCAACGGCATTTCCATCAAGGTTCCGATGAGCTCGGCCATTTTTCTGATGACCCGGAGATCGACGTCAGCCAGCTGCGGCTTCGGCTGCTGGCTGACCGCACCCACGATGCCGGCCGCCGAACCGTCCGGGCCGAGCAACGGAACACCGACGTAGGCCCGCACGCCCCATTCGCGGGTCTTCGGCAGAAGAAAAGCGGTCTTGTCGGCCAGCGTGTCGGGGATCACGGCGGGCAGCCGCCCGTCGATCACGCGGACGCTGTACGAGTCGGCCAGGGAAGCGGTGTCGCCGGGCGATAGGCCCAAGGGCCGGGTGTCACCGTCGAACACCTCGAACACCTGCATGCCGTTGCGAAACGACGCGATCCACGCCGTGTCGAGGCCGAGGCGACGGCGCAACAAGCCCAGGAGCGTGTGGACCAACTCCACCGAATCTCCCGGGTCGCGGGCCGCGCCGTTTGCTCCCGGCGCCTCGGCACCCATAGCGAACGATGGTAACCAGGCATGCTGACCGGGGTGCCGGGAATCGATCGGATTGCCAGCCGATCGGTAGTGCGCAAGCCGCACCCGGAAAGGCGTTGCGGGCCGTTCCGGCCGTCAGCCGCCCACCATCATCAGGCCGCCATCGACTGCGAGTAACTGCCCGGTGATGAAACCCGACCCGGGGCCGGCCAGAAAGACCAGCATTGGACCCAGATCCCGTGCGGGGTCCCCCAGCGCGCCGCCCAACGGAATCATCATCTGCATCTGCTGGTCGATGAACGCGCCGGCCTCGGGGCCGAGGAATTCGCGCAGCCGGTCGGCGCCGGCCGTCTGCACCGCCGGGGCCAGTGCGTTGACGGTGACGTTGTCACCCGCCCACGCCTTGGCCGCCGACCGCGTCCACGCCTGAACCGCACCCTTGGTGGCGGCGTAGACGGCCGAAATCGGGCTGCCCATAACGGCTTCCGACGAGCCGAAGTTGATGATCCGGCCGCCCTTGGGGTCCTGCCCCTTCATCACCGCGTGGGCGGCCTGGTTGGTCAGGATGGTCGCCTTCACGTTGGTGTCCAACAGGAACGAGATCTCGTCGGGGCCGATGTAGCCGGGAATCCCGGCCTGCCACAACCCCGCGGCGTTGACCAAAACGTCCAGCCCACCCAGGCGTTCGGCGGCTTGCCGCACCGTCGCCGAGACGGCCTCGGCGTCGCGCACGTCGCACTGCAGCCAGGCGGCCGCGAGGCCGTCCGGCGGCGGCGTGCGGTGATAGGTGGCGGCGACCTCGGCCCCCGCCCCGCCGAGGGCCGCAACGGCGGCCGCGCCGATCCCGGTCGCGGCGCCGGTCACCAGGACCCGCCGGCCGCTCAGCGGTTGCGTCGTAGCTGACATGGCCAAGACGCTACCGCCGGGCGGTGCGGGTGGTTACGTGCGCACCGCGATCGTCGACAGCAGGTCGGCGAGCCGGTCCGGCTGGTCGATCATCGAGAAGGTCCTGGCCCCCTCGATGACCTCCAAGCGGGCGTTGGGAATGGTGGCGGCCAGCCGGACGCCGTCCTCCTGCTCGAAGAACACGTCGTCGGCCGACCAGGCGATGAGGGTGGGCTTGTCGAACTCGGGCAGCCGGGCCGCCACGCCCGTGGTGACCTCGGTGCGCATCGACAGCGTGAACTGGCGCAGGTCTTCGGCTATCCGGGGATCGGACAGCCCCGGGCGCACCCATTCCTCGGTGAGGTCGTCGATGTTGCGATGCGCCAGCCCGTCGAACGCTCGCTTGCGCGCCGCCGGCACCCGCATGGCCTGGGAAACAGCCTTGAATGTCGTCTTCGACTTGGCGGCAAGAATCACCGGCTTGAGGATCGGCGGCGGAAAGTGTTGGAACGCATCGCAACTCGTGAGCACGAGCGCGCCGAGCCGCTCGGGGTGGTGCACGGCGACGAGTTGGGTGACGACGCCGCCGGTGTCGTTGCCGACCAGCACCACGTCTTCGAGGTCGAGTGCGGTCAGCACCTCGGCGACCATGCCGGCGACGCCCGTGATCGTTCGGTCGGCGCCGCGGCGCAACGGTTCCGGATGCGCGCCCAGTGGCCACGTCGGGGCGATGCACCGCAGGCCACGGCCGGCCAGTCGCTCGCCGACCCGGCGCCACAGCTGGGCGCCCATCATGTACCCGTGCACGAAGACCACCGGCCTGCCGTTTTCGGGTCCGGTTGCTTCGTAATGGATGGTTCCGGCACTAATGTCGATCGTCGACATGGAAACTCCTACCTCGGGATACACTTACAAACAGGCTGTCTGTTCGTAAGTTACCAACAGGTTGTATGGAAAGCAAGCGACGGACTCAGGAAGAGCGCTCCGCGGCGACCCGCGACGCGCTGATCGCGGCCGCCCGAAAGCTGTGGGGCCTTCGTGGTTACGCGGACGTGGGTACGCCGGAGATCGCGACCGCGGCCGGGGTGACGCGCGGCGCCATGTACCACCAATTCGCCGACAAGGCAGCGCTTTTCCTGGAGGTGGTCGAAACTGTGGAGCAGGACGTGATGGCGCGGATGGGCACGTTGGTGGCCGAGTCGGGGGCGACGACGCCGGCGGACGCGATCCGCGCCGCGGTCGACGCGTGGCTGGAGGTGTCCGGTGATCCGGAGGTGCGTCAGCTGATGCTGCTTGACGCCCCAAGTGTGCTGGGCTGGGCGGGGTTTCGCGACGTGGCCCAGCGGTACAGCCTGGGGATGACCGAGCAGTTGCTCACCGAGGCCATCAGGGCGGGCCAGTTTCCGAAGCAGCCGGTGCGCCCGCTGGCGCACGTGCTGATCGGCGCCCTCGACGAGGCGGCCATGCTGATCGCCACCGCCGAGGACCCCAAGCGCACCCGCCGGGAAACCCGCCAGGTGTTGCACAGGTTGATCGACGGGATGCTTGCGCTGGGATAGCGGTCAGTCGCCGCGAACGGCGGCGACGCCGGCGATGACGCCCCGGATGAGCCGGTCGAGGTGTTCGGCGCTGTCGACGGCCGGCTGCCCCGCGACGAATGTCAGCATGATCCCGTTGATCAAGGCCAGGGTGGCGATCGCCTGGTCGGCGACCAGCGCCGGGTCGGGCGCGCTCGCCGCGGGATGCCATTGGGTGACCACATCGCGGGCCAGGGTGTGCAGGCGCGTCGCGGACTCGTCCAGGATGTCGGCCAGCTCCGCGTCCCGGCCGGCGAGCAACGCGAGCTCGTAGCGGGCCTTGGCGCGGGTCAGCCAGGGTTCGGTGTTGACGTACATGACGATGCGGGCCAGCCCCGCGGTGCCGGTGAAATGCGCCGACGGGTCGTCGGCGAGCTCGGCCATCCGGGAGAAGTCGGCCACGTCGAGTTCGGCCAGCCGGGTTGCGACGGCGTGCAGCAGCGCCTTGCGGGTCCTGAAGTAGAACGAGGCGGTGCCCGCCGGCACGCCGGCGTGGTCGTCGACCCGGGGGTGGCTGACGCCGTGGACTCCATTGCTGCCCAGCAACTGGATCGCGGCGTCGGCGAGCTGGCGGCGCCGCTCGGGCGCGTTGTGCTTTCTACGTGCAGCGATGCGTCCAGTCTAGAACTGACCGCAGTTGGGTGCGGTCGGTTCGCCGTTGAAGCGGGCGGCGATCCACTGCATGGCCGGCTCGCCGTCGACGAGCATGGGCAGCGCGTGGTTGATGATCAGCTTGTTGAGAAACGGCGGTTCCTCGTTGGTGCGGAATTCCACGTCGGCCCCCTGGGCGCACCAGTCGCGACCGAGTTGGTTGGCCGCGGTCCACGGCACCAGCGGGTCGTACCGGTTGCTGTTGATCAGCACCGGCGCGTTGGGTTTGTAGCGCCCTATCCGCTGGTCCTCGAACAGGGTGCTGAACGGTTCTTCGTTGACCAATTGATGGATGTCTTCGGTGAAGTACGGCTGGATGTGGCGAAACATGAAGTCCAGCAGGGTTTGTCCGACGCATTGGCGCGACACCGATTCCAGCATCGCCAGCCCTCGCGGCGTCATCTTGGAGCGAATCGCGTCGGCGGCCTCGGGGTAGGCCGCCATCACGCTGTTGAGGGCGTACCCGACGACGCCGACGAGAACGCTGCCGTCGGCGTAGGGAAACAGCTCCTTGAGGTTCGCGGGCGGCGCCCCGGCATAGGTGCCCACGATGTGAAGATCGGGCGCGTAGGCCGACGCCAGCTCGGCCGCCGATGCGGTCGCGCCGCCACCCTGCGAGTAGCCCCAAAAGGCCACCGGCCCATGGGGATCCAGCGAGGTGCCGGGCAGCCGCATCGCCGCGCGGGCGGCGTCGAGCACGGCCTGCCCCTCGGCCACGCGGCCCACGTAGGTGTGCATCGTGGTGGTGCCGAGGCCCTCGTAGTCGGTCATCACGATGGCGAAACCGCGCGCGACCATCGTGGCGACGAACAGCTCCTCGTAGTTGAACATGATGTCCCAGCCGCCCGAATAATGGATGCCCTGGTTGAACATCCGCGACGGCGCGCACTGATTGCCTTGGCCCTGCGTGCCGGGCGCGTAGCTGATCAGGGGCCGCGGCCCCTTGCCCGGCCACGCGTTGTAGGGCTCGAAGTAGGTGCCCGTGACGGCGATCGGGTTACCGCGAGTGTCGGTGCTGCGGTACATGATTCGGGTACCGGTGGCCATGATCGCGCCCAGCTGGCCCGACGGTTCCAGCACCAGCCGTGACGGCTCGGTGCGGATCAGGTCGCCCGGCTGGCCCGGTGGCAACGGGTCGGGCGGCGTGTAGAACTGCGCGTACTGCGGTTCGTCCCCGCCGTCGGCGCCGCCGCTGCCCGCGCCCCCGATCAGGGTTGAGGTGAAGATCAGCAGGACGGCGAAAGCTCCCCCAACCCGGCGCATTACGGAACGGTAACAATCGGACGCCGCCGGGGGAAGGGCAATCTCTAAACTTTTAGAGACCGCCCGCCCGCTAGCGGTGGTTCCGGGCGAAGAACTGCCAGATTGTGTCGGTGGCGTCCAGGGCCGACGAGGGGGCGGGGATGCCCGCGAGCTTTTCGGCGAGGGGGCTGGGCTCACCGCCCGGCCATTGGTGACCGGCGCCCGCCACCGCGATCAACTCGACGGTGCGCCCGTCCGCGCACCCGGCGGTTTGCGTGGTCACGTCACCCGCGGTGCTCGCGTTGGGCGGCCCGCACGCGTCGATGGCGCGCCAGGTGGCGTTGACGGACTCCACCGATGGCCCGTCGACGCGGGCAGTCCCGTTGGCCGTGAAGGCTTTTCCGGGGCCGCCGTTGTAGGGGACCCGGTCGTCGGCCGTGCCGTGGATCTGCAGCACCGAGGTCCGCCGGGCGTGGGAACAGTCGGTCAGCAGCGTGCCCGCCACCGGAGCGATCGCCACGAAAAGGTCGGACTGGCAGCCCAACCGGAGCGCCATCATCGCGCCGTTGGACATGCCGGTGGCGTAGACGCGCGCCCGATCGATGGGCAGCTGTTGTTCGATGGCGGCGACCATGGTCGTGATGAAGCCGACGTCGTCGGCGTCGACGCGCTGCGGTTGACCGCAGCAGGTGCCGGCGTTCCAGGCGCGGTTGAGCCCGTCGGGGTAGGCGACCAGGAATCCCCCGCGGTCGGCCTCGGCGTCCCAGTGGTAGGCGCGCTCGGCCTGCTCGCCGTTGCCGAAACCGCCGTGCAGCATCACCACCAGCGGGGCCGGATCGGACACGCCCTGTGGTCGGTACAGGTGAAAGGACCGGCTGACACCGCCCGACTCGATGCTCTGCGTCGACTGCCCGACCGGGATCGTCTGCGGGCCGGGCGTTCCCAGTGCATGCCCGCCGCCGCCCAGGCACCCGCCGAGCAAGACGGTCAGGACGGCGATGACGCAGAGGCCGGCCCCCCGGGCCCGACGCGATGGCATGCCGCCATCGTGGCAGCCGGCGGCGATTTTGACAAGTTACTTGTCAATCAACGCGCGAGTGGCACACTCATCCCCGTGCGACGGCCCCTGCATCCCGATTGGCAGCCCACCGTTCCGGCGCTGGTGAACCTGGTGGCCGCGTCCGGGGCGCCCGGACTGCGGGCGGCGTTCACGGCCGCGGGACTCGACGGCATCCGCCCGGCGCAAGCGGTTGCCCTGGTGCCGCTGGCGGCCGGGGGACTGCACGCGTCGGACCTGGCCGACCGGCTCGGCGTGACCCGTCAGGCAGTTGCCCAGGCAATCGCCGCCCTGGAGCGGCATGGCTACGTGTCCCGCGCGCCCGATCCGGTCGACGCCCGAGCGCGCATCATCGAGTTGACGACGCGCGGCCGGCACGCGCTTCGGGTAATGCGCTCCCATGCAGTCGATTTGGAGACGCGTTGGGAGCGGGTCCTGGGGCGTCAGCGGTTGGGCGAGTTGCGCGAAACCCTACAGCTGCTGCTCGTCCACGCCGCCGAAGCGGCACCCGAGTGACGGCACCGGCAAATCGTTCGTCTTAGCGGGCGTTCAGGGCGTAGGTTCGACCCAAGACAATGAACAGGAGTCCGCCGTGCCCATCTTCATGGTCGAGCGCAACTTCGCCGAGGAGCTGGAACCCAGCCTCGAGGTCGCCGACGGGATCAATCGGATCAACGATCAGGAGGGCGTCCGCTGGATGTACTCGTTCCTCTCGGCGGACAAAAGAAAGACCTATTGCCTGTACGAGGCGCCGTCGCCCGAGGCGATCAGAACGGCGGCCGCGCGGGCCGGGCTGCCCGCCGATGTCATCGTCGAGATGCGCGATCGGGTCATGCCCACCGGTGCCACGTCGGACATCTGAGGTCGCTAGCCGAGCAGTTCCCGGTCGGCGGCGTACATCGCCGCCTGCGTGCGGTTCGCGGCGCCGATCTTGATCAGGATGTTGCGGACATGGTTGGCGGCGGTGTTGGTGCTGATGTAGAGGCGCTCACCGATCGCGCGGTTGCTCAACCCCTCGGCGAGCAGCCGCAACACCTCGACCTCCCGTTCGGTCAAGCCGTCCGGGCCCTCGGCGCTCGACGACAGCAACGCATCGGCCAGGTCGACGACCCGCTGCTGTCCGATCGGCGCGGCGATCGCCCGGGCCTCCCCGGCCAGGCGCCGCGCTTCCTCGGTCCGGCCGCGCGACGCCGCAAACGCCGCATGGCGGACCAGCGTCTCGCCGACGTGAACCACCGAGCCCATGCGGCGGTCCATCTCGAGTGCCGCGGCGAAATGCCGCTCGGCCGCGGCGGTATCGCCATCGAGCGCCGCGATCCGGGCGAGGTACCGGTCGGCGCTGCCGAACAGCGCGACGAACTGGCCGGCGACCAGATTCTTGCCGGCGTAGCGAGATACGAACGGACGCAGCGCATGCAGGGCTTCCCGGTTGCTCAGCTCCAACGCCGCCTCGACCATGAACACCAGCTCCATCGGCCATTGCGCCTCGTTGGTGCGGTCGCCGAGCTTGCGATTGAGCAGGTGATTGAGCGCCCGGGTCATGCCGGCCTCGCAGCCGAGCTCGGTGTACAACGCCAGCAGGCCGGGCACCCATCGCCCGGTGAACGTCTCACTGCCGTCGACGAATCCGGCGAATCTCTTCAATTCCGATGTTTCGCGCCGGATCATGAACATCTGGACCCCGTTCGAGCCCTCGGTGTCCTCCGCGTCGAACAAATCGCCTGTGCGCAAGGCGATGTCGGCCCACCTTTCGGCGCCCGCGAAGTCACCGCGCAGGTAGGCGAGCGCTTGCTCGACGCACGCGCCGACGAAGCCGAAGACGGGCTGGCCGCAGGCTTGACCGGCTCGCCGCATGTCCGCGGTCGAGGCGAGCAGGTCGTCGGGCCGGCCGGCCAGATAGCTGACCATGGCGCGAAAGTGTGATGCCGCCCCAAGCACCTCGTAGTCTCGGCGCGCCAGCGCCATCCGGGATACCTCGGCCGAACGCTCCGCCTGCACCTCGCAGAGCTCCGGGGTGAGCCCGTGCCACAGGCTCGTCTTGAGGGTGTGCATCAGCACCGCCGGATCGTTCAAGGCCCGCGCGCGCTCGATCGCCTTGTTGCCGATTTCGCGCGCCCGCGACGCCTCACCCGCGAAGGCCAACGCTCGCCCGAAGCTGCCAAGCGCCTGGACATAACGGGGGTCCTCGGTATCCAGGCCGCAGGATTCCAGCGCCGACGCCAGCAGGTCGGCGGCCTTCGAATCGGACTGTCCCCGACGCCAATTCGCTTCCTCGTAGCCGACGGCGGCCCCCAGGCGGATCAGCGGGTCAGCCATCGCGCTCAAGCGATCGTAGATCGCGCGCGACCGAGCGAAATCACCCGCGCGCACGTGATTGGCGGCCGCGTCGAGATCCAGCCTGGCCCGATCGGCGCGATTCATCTCGGGCAGCGACGCCGCCCGCTCGAACCATCTCGCCGCGTCCTCGTAGGCGAGGCTCTGTTCGGCCATCCGGGCCGCCTGGTGCGCGTACCGCAGCGCCTGCTCGTGGTAGCCGAGGACGTGCGCCCGCAGGTAATGGTTCGCCAGGCGCGGGACGACCGACGGGTCCTCCCGGCCCTCGAGCGCCTCGGCGGCCCGCGCGTGCATGATCCGCAGCCGCGACGCCGCCATGCCGCCGACCACCGATTCGCGGGTGAGCGCGTGCACGAACGCGAACTCCCCGTCGGAGTCCTGAACCGCGCGGACCAGCCCCACGGCTTCGGCCGAATCGACCGCCGCGAGCGTCGCGGGCAGATCGGTGTCACTCGCGGCGATCAATGCCGGCAGATCGAACGTTTCTCCCAGCACCGCGGCCTGCTCGATGACGCCGCGGACGCCGGCCCCGAGCCCGGCCAGGCGGCGGGCGATGGCGTCCCCGATCGAGGCGGGCACGGTCTGCTGCGCCCCCAACGTCGCCAGCCCGCCGCGGACCTCCAAGTCGTTGACCAGTTCGGTCAAGAAGAACGGGTTGCCCCCGGTCTTGTCGCGCAACAGCGCGGCGGCCGTGCGCGCGGACGCGGGCGCCAACTGCTGGGTGCGGCGCACGAATTCGGCGATCGCCTCGGTGTCCAGCCCGGCCAGGTCCAGGCGTCGGACCCCGTCGAAGCGGTGCAGTTCCGCCAGCCGGGTGGCGAGCTCGTCGGAACGGTCTGGCGGGGTCGTGCGGAAGGTGGCCACCAACAGCATGCGGACATCAGCGCACGCGATGAGCACGTGTTCGAGCATCGCCAGGGTGGGCAGCTGCGCCCAGTGCAGGTCGTCGACGATCAACGCGACGGGGCGGTCGGCGGCCAGGCGGCGCAGGAAGCCGGTCAAGGCGTCGAAGAGCGCCTGCCGGGGCGAGCCGACGTCCATCGCCGCACCGGCGTCCGGCAGATGCCGGTCCACCTGGGCCGACAGCCGGCGCAGTTGCGGCCCGACGTCGGCCAGCAGGTCGGCCATCGAGCCGGGCGGCGCGGCGGTCAGCAGCCGGTCCAGCGCGACCGCGAAGGGAGCGTACGGAACGTCCTCGTCGGCCGTCGAGGCGCCGACGAGCACCGCGACGTCGTGCGCCGCCAGGGTGCCGGCCACCTCGGCGGCCAACCGCGTCTTACCGGCCCCGGGCTCACCGCCGATGAACACCGCCTGGCGGTCACCGCCCTCGACCCGTTCCCAGGCCCGCTCGAACGCCGCGAGTTCCGCGTCGCGGCCCACCAGCGGGCCGCGGCGGCGCGCCATCAGTTCCGCTGGAAGCGGGGGCGGCACCCATTGCGCCATGGGATCAACGTAATCGCGCCGTCTTGGCCGGTCGATAGTCAGATGTGACTATCGTTGGCTACCTCGGAAATGCTTCGTTGTGGTCATGACGCAGGGCCTTTTCAATACGTAGCGTCACGGCAGCAAGTCTCGCGAAGCGAAGAGGAGGTGCGGGACATGAGCCTGACAACCGCAACCGAAGAACTCCGCGGCCAATTCGGCGCCCAGGTGATCCTGCCCGCGGACCCGGGCTACGACGAGGCCCGCGCGCTGCACAACGGCATGATCGACAAACGCCCGGCGGTGATCGTGCGCTGCGCGTCGACCCACGACGTCGCGGGCGCCCTCGCATTCGCGCGGGCGTCGAACCTGGCCGTCGCGGTGCGCGGCGGGGGCCACAACGGGCCCGGATTCGGTTGTGTCGACGGCGGTCTCGTGATCGACCTGTCGCCGATGAACCGCGTCGACGTGGACCCCGACCGGCGCACCGCCCGCGTCCAGGGCGGAGCGACGTGGGCGCAGGTGGACGCGGCAACCCACGCGCACGGCCTGGCGACGCCGGCCGGCATCATCTCGACCACCGGCGTCGGCGGCCTCACCCTGGGCGGCGGCCACGGCTACCTCACCCGCAAGCACGGCCTCACCATCGACAACCTGCTGGCGGCCGAAGTCGTCTTGGCCGACGGCCGCGTGGTGACCGCGTCCGAGTCGGAGCACCCCGACCTGTTCTGGGCGCTGCGCGGCGGCGGCGGAAACTTCGGCGTCGTCGCCTCGTTCACCTTCCGGCTGCATCCGGTGCACACGGTGATCTGTGGACCCACGGCCTGGCCCGCGTCGGCCACCGCCGACATCCTGCGCTGGTATCGGGACTTCCTGCCGGCGCAGGACGAGGACCTCTACGGCTTCTTCGCGGCCATGACCGTCCCGCCGGCGGCGCCGTTCCCCGAGGCCTTCCACCTGCAGAAGGCCTGCGCCGTCATGTGGTGCTACACCGGCGATCCCGCCCGAGCCGACGAGGCGTTCGCACCCGTGCGGCAGATGCAACCGGCCTTCGAGGGCCTGGCCGCCGCCCCGTATCCCGCGCTGAACTCCACCTTCGACGCGCTGTATCCCAAAGGGCTGCAATGGTATTGGCGTGGCGACTTCATCCGGACCATCCCCGATGCCGCCGTTGAAGCCCACGCCCACTTCACCGAGGAACTGCCGACGATGCACTCGACGATGCATCTCTACCCGATCGACGGCGCCGTCCACCGCGTGGGTGAGACCGAAACCGCTTTCGCTTACCGCGATGTCACCTACTCGCAGGTCATTGCGGGGGTGGACCCCGACCCGGCGAACGCGGGGGCGTTGAGGCGCTGGACGAGGGAGTACTGGGAGGCCATCCATCCGCATTCGGCGGGCGGCGCCTACGTCAACTTCATGATGGATGAGGGCCAGGACCGGGTCCGCGCGACCTATGGTGCGAATTACCGGCGCCTCAGCGAGGTCAAGGCGCAATACGATCCGGACAACGTCTTCCACATCAACCAGAACATCCTGCCGGCCGGCTGACGCGCTCGGTCATCGCGCTGGACGGCGCGCGGCGGATTATCGTGACGGGATGGATGATCCCCTCGTCTACCGCCGTCTTGCGCTGCTCGAGCACCAGGTGCGTCTGCTCTCGGATCGGCTCGGGATCGAATGCCCGACGTTCGGTAGCGAGGCCGGCGGTGTCGCGCCGGGTGCGTTCGAGAACGGTGTGCCCACGGAAGTCGTCGGCCTCGCCCGCTCCGGGAACAAGATCGCGGCGATCAAGCTGTACCGCGAACTGACCGGTGCGGGGCTGCGCGAGGCGAAGGAGATCGTCGATTCGCTGTAAGCCTTCCTATGGCGCACGAAAGGCGATGTTCATCCGTTGCTTGAAGGCGTGATCGAACCGCCGGTAGGTGCTGCGCAGCGTGCGGCCCGGCCAGCGCCTGCCGATCAACTCCGCGGGCAGCAGCGGGTCCAGCTGGAGATGCCGGACGACGGCAACCGACAACGCGAATTCGGACGTGAACCTTCGGGTCGAACCGTCGCCCCGCCCGGCCTCGAGCGCGGCGTTCATGGCATCGATGAGCGACGCGGCGTCGTCGGCCCATTCGTCCAGCGAAAAAAGTGTTCGCACCTTGTCGGCGGCGATGTCGGTGGCGGCTCCGTGAAAGTGCGTGCACTGCCGGTCCACTACCGCCCGGAGGGTTGGAAACCGTTGCGGGTCAAGGTTATCCGGCCGAATCCACACGCCTTCCCGAAGCTCGGCGAGGTGCAGTGCCGTCGCGGCCTTTCTCAGTTCGAGGCGATCGGTGGCCGACCTGCGCTCGAGCGCGACGATCGCCAGTTCCCAGGTTCCGTCCCAGGCGGCCGCATCGTCGATCCGGGCCGCTTCGTCGACCCGTTGACGGCGCTGGAAGAGTCGGCCCGCGAGCGCGTAACTGCCGTCGTCGGCGGTCAGTTCGCCGTTGGACACCATGCGCCACAGGCAGGTGCGCGTCGCGCCCGGACTGATACCAAACAGCGAACCCACCGCGACCAGTTCCGCCACCGTGAGCCGTCCCCCGTCCGACCCGAGCAGCGCCGAGGCCAGCACGGACCGCGCACTCAACGGCCGGCCGTCGATCGGGTAGCTCGCTCGGGATCGCGATGCGGCGGGCACGGCTGAAACCGTATCACCATTTCATTGACGCGTGACATTAATAGTGTGATACTGCTCCAATGAGTTCGCCGACCAAGTCGGTGCTCGCCGACGATGCGGAGATCGTGCGGCGGGTCCTCGCCCATGTCGACGCCGGTACCACCGACGAGGGGGACGCCTGGCGCGAGCCGGTCGAAAATTACTTGAACCCAGGCCGATTCGCCGAGGAGCTGCGGCTGCTACGTGCGATGCCGAGCGTCTTCGTGCCCTCGGCGACGATCCCCAATCCGGGTGACCACGTCGAGCGCATCGCCTTCGGGGTGCCGCTGTTCGCCGTGCGGGGCCGTGACGGACAGGCGCGGGTGTTCCGCAACGCATGCCGGCATCGCGGCTTCGCGCTCGTCGAGGGGGCCGGCTGCTCGCACGCCTTGGTGTGTCGCTACCACGGCTGGACCTATCGCCTGGACGGAGCGCTCTCGCACGTGCCCCATGCCGAGGCGTTCCCCGGCCTGGACGCGTCGACCCGCGGCCTGGTCGAGGTTCCCAGCCGCGAGGTCGACGGGCTCGTCGTGATCGGCGCGCTCGACTCTGCCACGGGCACAGAGGTTTTGCTGGAAGAGGCGCTTGCCGCCTTGTGCGACGGGACCGCCTGGCGGGACAAGCTGCTGCCGGCGAGCCGGCTCGTGTACGTGGAGTCCACGCGCAAGGCAATGAACTGGAAGGTGCTGGTCGAACAGTTCCTGGAGGGCTACCACATCCGGTCGACGCACAAGGAAACTTTCTTCCCGGTGCAATACGACGACCTCAACGTGGTTGAGACGTTTGGCCCGAACAGTCGAATCACCTTCCCGTACCGCAACATCGAGCGGCTGCGTGAGCGAACGGAGAGCAGCTGGACGACGGACGCGCGGGTGACGTACCTGTACCAGCTGTTCCCCAATGTCATGGTGGCGACCTTTCCCGACCTGGTGCTCGTGATCGTGGTCGACCCGCTCGACATCGACCACAGCACGCTCGTCGTCTACACGATGGTCAAACCCGGGTTCGATTCGGCCCATGCCCCGAGCAACCCGGCGGGTGCCGGTAGCTTCATCGCCCTGGGCGCGGTGGAGGACAACGAGATGTCCGAGGGCGTGCAGCGCGGATTGCGCTCGGGTGCAAACGAATTCGTGGAGTTCGGTCGGCACGAGAGCGCCGCCGGGCACTTCCATGCCACCCTTGACGAGCGCCTCGCCGCGATCGCCGGCCGCTAGGGCGTTTTGAGGAAGACGTCGTTGAGCGTAACGGTGCGCAGGTTTCGGTCCCGGATGAAGTCGACGAGCTGCGGGTAGACGTGCGTGACGGGCAGGTGATTGAGGTGCCCGATGACGATGGCCTGCGGGGTGAAGTACTGATCGGCCATCTGCACGATGTAGTCCTCGGTGATCAGCGTCGAATCCGACAGCGACCCCGACCACAACGTGGGCACGGTGTAGCCGAGGTCGGCCGCGACGGCGTCGACGACGGCGTTGCGCTTCGCGTACGGCGGCCGCCAGTACGGCTTCGCGCCGATCCCGTACGTCTTCTTGAGGAACTCGTCGTTGCGGGTGAGCTGCTGGGCCACCTGCTCCTTGGTCAGCGTTGTCAGGTCGGGGTGCGACCAGGTGTGGTTGCCGAGCTGGATCTGCCCGCTGTCGACCAACGGCCGCAGCATTTCCTTGTTCTCGGTCCAGGAGTCGTAGGTGCCGTTGACGAAGTACGTCAGGCGCACCCCGGTGTCCTTGGCGAACTGGGTGTAGGCGCGCACCACCTCGCTGTTGACGCCGTCGTCGACGGTCAGCGCGAGCAGGTCACCTTCGCCGGGGATCTTCATCAGCGCGCCCCCGCCGGGCAGCTGGATGCGGGCGTCGGGCGGTGGGGGCGGCAGCAGGGCCGCCGGGGCGGTGGGGGCGGAAACCGGAACGGACGCCGACGGTGCCTGAGCGAAGGTTTGCGGTTGGGGGTCGACCACCAGCCGGGCGGCGCCCACGCCGGCGACGACGGAGGCGGCGAGCGAACCCAGGAATTGGCGGCGGCTCATCGCGGGCAGCCGAAGGCCCGGGGCGATGGAGCCGGACTGGTGCCGGGGTTGGCGGTGCCGTTGCGAGCGCCGGGCCGACCCGTGAAGGGGTCGCCCGTCGTACGCGAAATCGCCAGCCATCAGCAGCGAACCGTACCACTACCAGGATCAATATGTCGGATGCGTTACGGGAGGGTCAGCTGTGAATTTTGTGATTAATGTGGTTCGCCGCCGCTGCGGTGCGGCAGCGGCGTCGGTTCGACCCCGGGGGTGCCCAGCGTCGAGGCCAGCCAGGGCAGCGCCGCCTCGAGCGCCTGGGCGGCAAACGGCCAGTCGTGCTTGCCCGGCTGACTGACCACCGCGCAGTCGATGCCGTTGGCGGCGGCGGCCGAGCACAAGGCGTTGGCGGCGGCGTCCTGCCCCTCGGGGTTGGCGGCGGGGTCGGTGTCGGAAGCGCCGGCGGTGGGGTTGGCTTCCTCGGCGACGTTGCGCGGCTCCGAGGACCCCGGGACGTCGAACCATCCCGACAAGCCGGTGTAGCGACCGTGGCGCGCGATCACGGTGAGCGGGTCGAACGCCGCCCAGGCGGTCCGGTTGCCGCCGAACAGCTTGGCGATCGTCTGGTCCTTGGGGCCGACGTTGGGGCTGCGGTCACCGGCGATGTCCACGAACGCGCTGAACAGCTCGGGATGCATGACGGCCAGGTCGACCGCGCAGGTGCCGCCCATCGACCAGCCGGCAACGCCCCAGTTGGCCCGGTCGGCGCTGACGCCGAAGTTCGACACCATGAACGGGATGACGTCTTTGGTCAGGTGGTCGGCGGCGTTGCCGCGGCTGCCGTTGACGCACTCGGTGTCGTTGTCGAACGAGCCGGTGGGGTCAACGAACACCAGCACGGGGGAGAAGCCG
This sequence comes from Mycobacterium sp. ACS4054, assembly GCF_001667275.1. Classification (GTDB taxonomy): domain Bacteria; phylum Actinomycetota; class Actinomycetes; order Mycobacteriales; family Mycobacteriaceae; genus Mycobacterium. Next base: position 110,530 of record NZ_LZHV01000050.1, on the reverse strand, counting down.
TGGTGCGCGGCGGCGAAGTTATCGATCGCGGTGAAGGCGCCGCCGGGGCCCAGCCAGTCGGCCGGGGTGTTGAACGCGGAGCTGATCATCATCACCGTCGGCAGCCGGGGCGGCGGGTTGCTGTTGAACCATCCCGGCGGCAGGTACACCAATTCCCGGCGGTGCGGGAAGTGGGACGCGTCGGAGTCGATGTCCACCGGCACGACCACGCCCTTACTCGGCCTGGTGCCGGCGACCTGCATCTCGGTGACCCGCAGTCGGTCGATCTGGTCGGGGAGCGGCACCGAGGTCAGTTGGTTCCAAGCGGCGAGCGCCGTCGGGAAGTAGCCCACCCACCCGTTCAGGGACAGGGCCGCGCACAGCACGCACAGCGGGACGGACAGCACCGCCAGCCCGCGCCGCCACCAACGCGTGCCCGGCCAGCCGACCAACACCACCGCGGCGGCCAGGCCGCTCAGCGCGATCCAGAGCCACAGCGTGGTCGGGGCCGGGTCCCCGGCCACCCCGAGTGACGTGATGTACCAGTACGACAGCGCGGTCACCGCGGCGGCGGCGATCAGCCCCGCCGGCAGCACCCACTTGTGCCAGCGCCGCGCGCGCCATTGGATGGCGAAGACCAGCACCAACAGCGTCAGTCCCTGCACGGCCGGCGGAAACCAGCCGTGCAGCAAGGACAGTCGTCCGAAGAATTGGTCCAACGGTCGTTGCCTTTGCTAAGTCGATCGCTGCGGGCGGGCCCGTGGTCGAAGGTCGGAACAACTATCCCACACCAGCCTCACCAGCCCGCCTGCCAACGTGGCGCGCGGGCGTGGCGAACTACGCGGCCGCGGCGCTGTTGAATGAGCGCAGCCGCAGGCTGTTGGTGACCACGAAAACGCTGGAAAAGGCCATCGCGGCGCCCGCGAGCATCGGGTTGAGCATGCCGAGCGCCGCGAGCGGAATCGCGGCGACGTTGTAGCCGAAGGCCCAGAACAGGTTGGCCCTGATGGTGGTCAGCGTGCGGCGGGAGAGCCGGATCGCGTCGACGGCCGCGCGTAGGTCGCCGCGGGTGACGATGAGGCCGGCGGCTTCGATCGCGACATCGGCGCCGGTGCCCATGGCCACCCCGAGATCGGCGGTCGCGAGGGCCGCGGCGTCGTTGACGCCGTCGCCGACCATGGCGACGACCCTGCCCTCGGACTGCAACCGCTTGATGGCGGCGACCTTGTCCGCCGGCATCGTGTCCGAGATGACCCGCGCGATGCCGAGCTGGTCGGCGATCCGACGCGCGACGGTCCCGTTGTCGCCCGTGAGCAGGATCGGCGTCAGGCCCAGCCGCTTGAACTGGCCGACCGCTTCGGCGCTGGTCGGTTTGACGGTGTCGGCGATGACGAAGCATCCGCGGGCCCGGCCGCCCCAGCCGACGGAAACGGCGGTTTTGCCCTCGTCTTCGGCGCGGACGAGGGCCGCCGCGAGCGCGGGGTCGGGCGACTGGTCCCATTCGGCCAGCAGGCTGGCGCGCCCGACGACGACGGTGTGGCCGTCGACGTTGCCGCGCACGCCGTGGCCCTCGAAGCTGGTGAACCCGTCGACGGCGGGCAGGGCGCCGACCTCGGCTTTGGCGGCGGCGGCGACGGCTTGGGCGATGGGATGTTCGGACGCGTCCTCGAGCGCCCCGGCGTATCGAAGGAGGGTCTCGCGGTCGGTACCGGGGCCGGCGATCACGTCGACCAGGGTCATCTTGCCGGTGGTGACGGTGCCGGTCTTGTCCAGCACGATCGTGTCGACGGCGTGGGCGGACTCCAGCACTTCGGGCCCCTTGATCAGCACCCCGAGCTGGGCGGCGAGGCCCGTGCCGACCAGCAGGGCGGTGGGGGTCGCCAGCCCGAGCGCGCACGGGCAAGCGATGATCAGCACCGCGACGGCCGCGGTCAGGGCCGCGGCGGCCGGGGACCCGAACGCCAGCCATCCGCCGAGCGTTGCGAGGGCGATGCCGATGACCACGGGAACGAACACCCCGGAAATGCGGTCGGCGAGCCGCTGCACCTCGGCCTTGCCCGATTGGGCCTGCTCGACCAGCTTCGCCATGTGTGCCAGCTGGGTGTCGTCGCCGACCCGGGTGGCGCGCACGACCAGGCGCCCGCCGGCGTTGACGGTGGCTCCCGTGATGTTGTCGCCCGCACCTACCTCGACGGGGACGGACTCGCCGGTGAGCATCGAGGCGTCGACGGCCGAGGAGCCCGAGACCACGATCCCGTCGGTGGCCACCTTCTCCCCGGGCCGCACCACGAACTCGTCGCCGACGGCGAGGCGGTCCACGGGTATGCGGGTCTCGGCGCCGTCGCGCAGCACGGCGACGTCCTTGGCGCCCAGCTCCAGCAAGGCGCGCAGCGCCGCGCCCGCGGTGTGCTTGGAGCGCCGCTCAAAGTACCGGCCGGCCAGCACGAACAGGGTCACCCCCGCGGCGACCTCAAGGTAGATGTGGCCGGCGCCGTCCGAGGGCCGGGCGGTCAGGCCGAAGCCGTCGCGCATGCCCGGTCCGCCGGCCGTGCCCAGGAACAGCGCGTACAGCGACCACAGGAATGCCGCCAGCGTGCCGATCGAGACGAGGGTGTCCATGGTGGCGGCGCCGCGGCGCAGGTTGGTCCAGGCGGCGGCGTGGAAGGGCCGGCCGGCCCATACGACGACGGGGGCGGCCAGCACCAGCGACGCCCACTGCCAGTAGCGGAACTGCAACGCCGGGGTCATCGCCATGGCGATCACCGGGCCGGCGAGCAGCGCCGCGGTGATCAGGCGGGCGCGCAGCGCGCTCAGCTCGGGGTCGTCGGCCTTCGCGCGGCTTACCCGCGGCTGTGGCAAGGCGGCGGCGTAACCGGCCTTTTCGACGGCGGCAATCAACACCTGCGGGTCGTACCCGGGGGGAACCGTGAGGGCGGCCTTCTCGGTGGCGTAGTTGACGGTGGCGGCCACCCCGTCGAGCCTGTTCAGCTTCTTTTCGATCCGGGCGGCACACGCGGCGCAGGTCATCCCCCCGATCTGCAGCTCGATATGGTGCACCGGCGCCGCGCTCATGCGACCAGCGAAGCCTCGTAGCCGGCCTCGTCGACCGCGGCGAGTACGGCGGCGGCGTCGACGGGACGGGAACTGGTGATCACGAGCCGGCCCGTTTGCGCGTTGACCTCGACGCCGTCGACCCCGGGGATGTGCTCCACCTCGGCCCGGACGGCGGCCTCGCAGTGCCCGCAACTCATCCCGCTGACCTGGTACTCGCTGACCATGCCACTCCTTCCATCGCCACGGGCATACCCGTCGGGGATTTGCCCTCGGGCGCTACTTCCATCATGGGGCACAAATAGGAGTGCCATTCGCGGCAGAACGATTGTGCCCGATCGGCTCAGGGCTGGGACAACAGCAGCATGACCCGGCCCTGGGCGCCGGGCGCGGGAAACGCGCTCTCATCGAAGCCGTAGTACTTGCGCTCGTCGGGCGTGACGGCGGCGATCACCTTGCCGGTGGCCGTGAGCTCGCCGTGGTGAACGCGCGCCATCATGCCCTTGAAGTCGGGGACCGCCATGGACTCGGCGAGCACCAGCGCCTCGCCCCCGCTGGCCAGCGCCACCAGCACCCCGGCCCCGGCGTAGTTGTTACCGCCGCGGCCCGCCCCCCGCGGCGACCAGTAGACGGGCCCGGCGGCCACCGCGCCTTTTACCCGGCGATACTCGCCGGGATGTTCGGCGTCGGCGGCGGTGGCGACCGGTAGGCCGGCGATCGTCCGTTGCTCCTTCAGCCACAGTGCGCCCAACGGGATGCAGGCGATGGCGTACATCAAGACAACCAGGACCAGCACCGGTTTCCAGGCGATCTCCCATCCGAGCCGACGCGGCGAGATCGCCAGGCCGCGCAGTTGCGCGTCGAGCTGACGGCGCCCGAATCGGAAGACGTACCAAGCCAATACGCGTGCCAGCGCCATGCAGGCGATGATGATCAGGCCGACGATGCCGCAGACCCGCCAGTAGAACGTGCTGTCGCCCTGGTTGACGGTGGCCGCCAGCATCACCGCGGGGATCGGGGTGGTGATCAACAGGAGCAGCGCGTACGACGGGTGACTGGTCAGGTACGGGTACGTGACGCGCCAGGCGGTGTTGCCGCCGTAGACGGTCACCGGGCCGACGTCGGCGCGCACCGTCGGCGTCCAGGTCCCCTGCACCACGCGGGGCCTGACGAGGGAGCGGACGAAGAAGAACCCGAACACGAGCGAGACCACGAGCGCGCCCCAGAAGGTCCCATCGAGCCGTTCGCCGGTGCCGGGCACACCCAGCGCGCCGTGGATGTCGATGACCTTCCCGATGAAGAACGTCAACGGCATCACGACGAAGAACTCCAGCAGCCAGATCTGGATTAGCTGAGGGATGCGTGAACCGAGCCGGTCGAAGGCAAGCACGCGTTGCCAGAGGAACCGCAATATGCCCATGACCGGCGACCATATCGATCGGGAGCGATAGCGGCAACGGTTTGGGTGATCCGCGATGCGCTTTGCCCGCGGCCTCAGACGTAGCCCACGCCGATGTCGACCGAAACCTGGCTGGCCGTGACCAGGCGGGACTGGTCGGAGGCCAGCCAGGCGACCGCGTCGGCGATGTCCTCCGGCTGGGCCGTGCCCTCGGGCAACAGCGGCTTGTGCAGCCCGCGCAGGTGCGGGTAGCTGTCGGCGGCCGCGTGCAGGGCTTCACGCATGCGCCCGGTGCCCATCGGTGTGGCCACCGCCCCGGGGTTGAGGCTGTTGACGCGGATGTTGTACCGGCCGAGCTCGGCGGCGAACGCGCGCGCCATCCCGACGACGGCGTGCTTGCTCGCCGTGTAGTGGATCATGAACGACTGCATGTTGATGCCGGCCGCCGATCCAATGAGGATGATCGACCCGCCGCGACCGCCGTCGACGATGTGCCGAGCGCCGGCCATCACCGTGTTCCAGGTACCCGTCACGTTGGTGTCGATGGTGTCGCGGAATGCCTCCGCGGTGATTTGGTCCCAGGGCGCGGGCTGCAGATCCCGGCATTGGCGACGATGATGTCGAGCCGGCCCAGCTCCCCGACCGCGCGGTCGACGGCGTCTTTGAGCGCGTCCAAGTCCCGGATGTCGACCGCTGCGGGGATGACCCGTTTGCCGTTGGCTTGCACCAACCGGGCCGTCTCGGCCAGGTCATCCTCGGTCGGGGAGTCGTAGGGAACGCTCGGTGGCAACGGCCCGGCGATATCCACCGCGATGATGTCGGCGCCTTCGGCGGACAGCCGTGCCGCGTGCGCGCGGCCCTGTCCCCGCGCGGCGCCGGTGATCAGCGCCACCTTTCCCGAAATCGATTGAGTCATTGGCTGTTTGCTCCTCTCGGCGTGGGCTCCGCGTCGCGCCCACCGCGGCCCCCGGCCAGGCGGGGGCAATTCCGGTGTTCTGAATTCGACTCGGCGAGCGTAGCGTCGAGTCGACGCCGCCGGACAGCCGAAAGGAAAGAACATGACCGTCACCGTTGTCGACGCGGGTCCACGACAGGTAAGCCGGTCGGTCGAAGTGGCCGCGCCGGCCGCCGAGCTGTACGCGATGGCCGCAGATCCCCGCCGGCACAGCGAACTGGACGGGTCGGGCACCGTCCGGGACAACATCAAAGTGCCGCCGGAAATGGTTGTGGGGTCGAAGTTTTCGACCAATATGAAGATGTACGGCCTGCCGTATCGCATCACCAGCACGGTGACGGCCCTCAAACCGAACGAACTGGTCGAATGGCGCCACCCGCTCGGCCACCGGTGGCGGTGGGAATTCGAGGCGCTTTCGCCGACCCGCACCCGCGTCACCGAGACGTTCGACTATCACGACGCCGGAGCGGTCAAGAACGCGGTGAATTACTACCAGCTGATCGGCGCGGTGAAGGCCAACGCCGCCGGCATTGAGGCGACGCTGGCCCAGTTGCGCGATCGCTTCCCGGGATAGCCGGCCGCCCGGTTGAACGGTATTGCCGCGGCGATCGTGATCCATCGGGAGCGATTGCCCCGCAGCATCGTTGAGCGCCGGAAGGAAATTCCTCGATGATCGACCGCACCGTTGCCGCCGCCAGGATACTTCCGGACTCCCAGTCGTTGACCCGGCTCGGGCAGCTCGTCGGCCGGTACGGCCTGGTCGTGGTGTTGGCCTGGATCGGGTTCGGGAAATACGTGAAGATGGAATCCCGCGTGCTCATCGAGCACAGCCCGCTGATGAGCTGGATCTACGACGTGCTGAGCGTGACCGCGGTGGCGCGGCTGCTGGGGACCATGGAAATCGTTGCGGCGGTTCTCATTGCGCTGCGGCCGGTGTGGCCGCGTGGGTCGGCCATCGGCAGCGCGCTGGCGGTGGTGCTGTTCCTCGGCACGCTGAGCTTCCTGTTCACCACGCCCGGGGTGGTCGCGAGCCACGCCGGCGGCATACCCGTGCTGTCGGCGCTGCCCGGCCAGTTCCTGCTCAAGGATGTGGTGTTGATCGGCGTCGCGTTGTGGAGCTGGGGCGATTCGCTGGGCGCGCGAACAGCGTCCCACTGATCAACTCCTTCGCCGCAACCAGCGTGGCCCCGTATGCGTCGGCGTCCAGGCTGGCGGCGCGTTCGGTGAGGCCGCGCGCCAGCGCATGGATCGCGTCGGCCGCGGCGCCGGGGTCGGTGCCGGGCGGCAGCGCGCCCCGCATCCGGGCGTCGCGAAGGATCTCGGCGATCATGTCGCGCAACGCTTTCAGCCCCGGGTACTGCGGGCGCCCGCGCGCCGGGTGCTCGTTGCTTTCGACGCGGACCGCGCGGTCGAATGCGGCCAGGTGGGGATGCTCGCGCATTAACCGGCTCGTCTCGTCCAACACCGCCGCGAGGCGTTCGACCACGCCGTCGGCCCGTTCTGCGGCGGCCCGCAGCCGCGGCAGCGCGATTTGCTCGATCTCCTCGACGGCGGCGTCCAGCAGCTCGGACTTATTCGGAAAGTAGTGATACAGGCTGCCGCTGGTCATGTCGGCGGCCCGCGCGATCTCGCGAATAGTGGTGCGGGAGTAGCCCATCTCGGCCACGCACTGCATCGCCGCGGCGATGATGCGCGCGCGGGTCTGCTCGCCATCGGCGCCCACCGGGCGCCCCAGCGGTGACGGCAGAACGCTCATTTGCCTCCGCGCAACCCGGGACTAATCGATCAGTCGATTATATTCGATGTTGTCGGGCTTCGAGAGCCCGGCGGACAGGACACGCGAGTGGGCGGAGCACGGTGACGCGGGCGCAGCGGGGACGCCCGGTCGGCGCCAGCGGCGAGGACACCCGTCAGCGAATCATCGTGGCCACCATGCGTTGTGTGGCCAGGGCGGGCTACTCCCGCGCCACCATCCGTGAGATCGCCCGCACCGCGAACGTCACCAGCGCCAGCCTGTACAACTACTTTCCCAACAAGGTCGAACTGATCAAGGCCGCGATCGCGGCGCGAACCGACATCGCGCTGCCAAGGCTGCGGGCGGCCGCGGCGGGATCCGGCGGCGCCGTCGACCGCGTCGAGGCGGTGCTCGACGAATCGGGCCGGTTGATGCGCGAGTATCCCGACCTCGCCGCCTTCGAGTGGGTGATCCGCGCGCAGGGCACCGGCGCGCTGGATCCGCACCTCGAGGCCGGCGCGGGATTCCAGGCGTTCCGCGAAATCATCGAGGGCGTCATCGACGAAGCCGTCCGCAACGGGGAGCTCCCGGCCCGCGCCGATCGGGACAGCGTGGTCGAGGCGGTGTACGCGCTCATCTATGGGCTGGTCGAGCTGGCCGCCACGTCGCCGCCCCGGGACTACCACGCCGCGCTGGACTCGGCCAAGAAGATGATCAGGGGAACGTTGTTCAGCCAGGCCGGCCACGGCCGGCCTTGATATGATCAAGCGATTGATTATATAGTCGGGCCCACGAGAGGATCGGGTCGTGACTGAGACAGTTGGCGTGCCGTTCGACGTGGACGCGCTGCGGCGCAAGTACGCCGAAGAACGCGCGCGGCGACTGCGCCCGGATGGCATCGCGCAGTATGTGGAGATCGCGGGCGCGTTCGCCCACTTCGCCGACGACCCCTGGGCCGACGGGCAATTCGTCCGCGAGCCGCTGACCGACGACGTCGACGTGGCGATCATCGGCGCCGGCTTCGGCGGGCTGTTGACCGGGGTGCGGCTGCGCCAGCTCGGCGTCGAGAGCGTGCGCCTGATCGACAGGGCGGCCGACGTGGGTGGCACGTGGTACTGGAACCGCTACCCGGGCATCGCCTGCGACGTCGAGTCCTATGTGTACATGCCGCTGCTGGAGGAGCTCGGCTACGTCCCCAGCGAGAAGTACGCCAAGGGACCCGAGATCTTTGCGCATTGCCAGCGCATCGCCCGGCGCTACGACCTCTACCGCGACGCGTGCCTGCAGACCGATGTGCGCGAGATACGTTGGGAAGCGCAGCAATCGCGCTGGATCATCCGCACCGACCGCGGCGACGAGATGCGGGCGAGGTTCGTGTCGATGGCCAACGGTTACCAGGCCAAGCCCAAGCTGCCCGGCATCGAGGGCATCGGCGCGTTCCGCGGGCACGCCTTCCACACCAGCCGGTGGGACTACGCCTACACCGGGGCGAATCTGGAACATCTCGCCGACAAGCGCGTCGGCATCATCGGCACGGGCGCAACGGCGATCCAGTGCGTCCCCCACCTGGCCGGGGCGGCGCGGCGCCTCTACGTCTTCCAGCGCACGCCGTCGTCGGTGGACGTGCGGGCCAACCGCGCCACGGATCCGCAGTGGGCCAGCACATTACGGCCGGGCTGGCAGCGCCAACGCATCGAGAACTTCCAGATCCTCACCGCCGGCGGCCAGGCGGAGGAGGACCTCGTCGCCGACGCCTGGACGAGCATCACGCGCAAGCTTCCGGTGATGCGCCATGACGGGGACGGCGTCGTGGACCCGGCGCAACGCGGACGCGACATCGAAATCGCGGACTTCGCCAAGATGGAGGAGATCCGGGCGCGGGTCGACGAGATCGTCACCGACCGGGACACCGCGGAGGCGCTCAAACCCTGGTACGGGTACTTCTGCAAACGGCCCTGCTTCCACGACGAGTATCTGCACACGTTCAACCGCGACAACGTGACGCTGGTCGACACTCGCGGTCGCGGGGTGCAGCGCATCACCGAGTCCGGCGTCGTCGTCGACGGCGTGCCCTACGAGCTCGACTGCCTGATCTTCGCAACGGGTTTCGAGGTGGGCACCGACTACTGCCGCCGCACCGGGTTCGAGCTCATCGGCCGCGACGGGGTGTCGTTGACCGATCACTGGGCCAACGGGGTGCGCACCTTTCAGGGCCTGTGCACCACGAACTTCCCGAATTGCTTCATCGAGAGCATCGCCCAGGCGGGCCTGACGGTGAACTTCCCCTACCTGCTGGACGTGCAGGCCACCCATGCCGCGTGGATCATCGCCTGGGCACTCGAGCATGGCGTCACCGAAGTCGAGGCCGCACCCGCCGCCGAGGCCGCCTGGGTGGACACCGTCGTCACCCGCTCGGCCGCCAGCGCCGAGCGGTCCCAGACGTGCACCCCCGGCTACTACAACCGGGAAGGCAAGGCGGACAACAAGACTCGGCAGGGCAGCTTCTTCTTCGGCGCGCCGACCGAGTACGCCGACATGTTGCGCGCCTGGCGGGCACGCGGGGACCTGGACGGCTATCTGATTCGCGGGGCCGGGCCGTGACCAGCCGCCGGGCCCGCTGGCGCTATGGCGTCGGCCGCCTGCGGGCCGCGACCCGGCGCCGGCGGCCGCCCAGGGTGGCCATCATCGGCGCCGGCTTCGGTGGCCTCGGCGCCGCCGTCGCGCTACGCCGGGCCGGCATCGACGATCTGGTGATCATCGAGAGCGACGACGGCGTCGGCGGCACCTGGCGGCGCAACACCTATCCCGGCGCCGCGTGCGACATCCAGAGCCATCTCTACTCGTTCTCGTTCGCGCCCAACGCATCCTGGAGCCGCACCTACGCCCGCCAACCCGAGATCCTGGCCTACCTCGAATCGGTGGCCGACGACTTCGACCTGCGCCGGCATCTGATGCTCGGCACCCGGGTGCGCTCGCTCCGCTGGACCGGCGGGGCCTGGGAGTGTCGGCTGGACCGCGCGCGCGGGAGCGCCAGCCTGACCGCGGACGTCGTCGTCTGCGCCGTCGGATTGTTCGGCGCGCCCAGGCTTCCGGACATCGCGGGCCTGACCGAATTCACCGGTGCGCTGATGCACACCGCGCGGTGGGATCACCACGTCGACCTGGCGGGCAAGAAGGTGGCGGTCATCGGCACGGGCGCGAGCGGGGTTCAGGCGGTTCCAGAACTGGCCAAGATCGCCGATCGCGTGAGCGTCTTCCAGCGGACACCGCCGTGGATGGTGCCCAAGGACGATCGCCCCTACAGCGCAACCGAATTGGCGACGTTTCGGCGCAATCCCCTTGCCGTGCGCCGCGCCAGGTGGCAGATCTGGAAATTCCAGCACGACAACACGGCGACCTTCGCCGACGACCCCGTGGTCACCACGCGCACCCAGGTCGCCACGTCGTTCTTGGAGCGCACCGTCGCCGACGATCGGCTGCGCCGCGCGCTGACGCCGGACTACCCGTTCCGGTGCAAGCGGGTGTTGCTGGGCGACGAGTTCTACCGCGCGCTGCAGCGGGACAACGTCGAGCTGATCACCGACCCGATCGAGCGGATCGGCGAGTCATCGGTGCTCACCTCGGCGGGCCGCGCGGTGGACGCCGACGTGATCGTGCTGGCGACGGGGTTTGAGACGTCGCGCTACCTGTCGGGCATCGAGGTGATCGGGGCGGGCGGACGGCGGCTGCACGAGCGGTGGGGCGACGACCCGAGCGCGTACCTGGGCGTCGCGGTGAGCGGCTTCCCGAATTTCTTCATGCTCTATGGCCCCAACACCAACCAGGGGGGCAACTCGATCGTCTACATCCTCGAGGCCGGCGCGCGGCTAGTCGCCAGCGCGGTCAGCGGGGTGGCGCGCAAGGGCGGCCACGTCGACGTGCGCCCCGAAGCCGAAAAGCGCTACAACGACTGTCTTTCCGTGGACCTCGAACGCACCATCTGGACCAAGTGCGACAGCTACTTCCGGTCGCCCAGCGGGCGCATCGTCACCCAGTGGCCGTACACCGAGCTGGAGTATGCGCGGCGGACCTGGCGCCTGCGGCCGCGGGACTGGCTGCTAGGCAAGGCCGAAGTCGATGACTCCGCGGATCAGGCGGCCGGCGGCCAGGTCGGCGTAGGCGTCGTTGATGTCGTCGAGCCGATAGCGTCTGGTGATCATCTCGTCGAGGAGTAGCTGACCCGACTCGTACAGCGTTGCCAGCAGCGCGACGTCGCTCCTGGGGTTGCACGAGCCGAACACCGTGCCGCACAACGTCTTGTTCATCAGGATGAAGTCCTGCAGTGCGACGGCGATCGAGTGCGTGGCCGGCGCCGGCAGTCCGGTCAGCACGCACGTGCCGCCCTTGCGGGTGAGCGCCAGCGCCGCCCCGACGTCGGTGTCGCCGATCATGGCGGGGGAGACGACCACCGCATCCGCCAGCACGCCCCGGGTCAGGTCCCGCACCAGCTCGAGCGCGTCTGCGGCGGTCGCGGCCGTGTGGGTCGCCCCGAACCGGATCGCGGAGGTGCGCTTGAAGTCGCTCACGTCGACCGCGACGATGCGGGCCGCGCCGCTGATGCGCGCGCCCTGCACGGCCGCGGTGCCGATTCCCCCGGTGCCGATCACCACCACCGTGTCGCCGCCGCGCACCCCGGCTCGCCGCGCCGCCGAGCCGTACCCGGTGGGAACCGCGCAGGCCAGAAGCGCCGCGGGCACCAGCGGAAAACCCGGATCGATCTTCACCAGTGAATTCGCCGCCACCACAGTGTGTTCGGCGAAGGCGCCGATCTTGGACACGTGGCCGAGGTTTCGCCCGTCGCGCGTGTGATGGCGGAAGGTGCCGTCGGTCGGCATGCCCGGCGCGAGCGTCCCCGACCCGGTGTCGCACAGGTACTCCATCCCCGAGGCGCACCATCGGCAGCGGCCGCAGACCGCTACGAACGACGTCACGACGTGATCGCCCGGCGCGAACCCGTCGACGCCGGGCCCGACGTCGACGACCACCCCGGATCCCTCGTGGCCGCCGATCGTCGGAGACATGGCCGGTAATCCCATGGCGCGCAACGTCTCCGGTGGCGCGGCGAGGCGGCCCTGGCGGATGTGTTCGTCGGAATGGCAGAGACCGGTGGCGGCCAGCCGCACCAGGACCTCGCCGGCCTTCGGCGGATCCAGTTCGAACTCCTCGACCGACCACGGGCTGCCGTAGTCGTGGAGGATGGCCGCGCGGCTTCGCATCGCCTCGTGCCGCCTTTCTGCCGGGCGTTGACAGCGGCACAAATACTATCAATCGATTGATTCGGTGAACGCGGCGCGGCGGCAGTTATTTTCAGGCTGATTCTCACCGCTGCGCCCGGACGAGCCGATCGTTAACATGCTTAAAAAGTTTGGTGCCAGAGGAACGGCCATTGCCGCGGGAGGACGCTGGATGCTGGACGCGCGTCCGAGACTCCGGCGGTGGCGGGTCAACTGGCTCACCGTCCTCGGCGTCGTGGCCATCTTGGTCGCGGCCGGGGCGATCGCGGTGAAAAACATTTCTCCCCAGGGAGCCACCCGGATCCTCAACGTTTCCTACGACCCCACGCGCGAGCTCTATGCCGCCATCGACCGGGCATTCGTCGCGCAATATCGCGCGCAGACCGGAATCACCTTAAATATCAAGGAATCTCACGGCGGGTCGGGGCGGCAGCTGCGCAGCGTGCTGGACGGCAGCCAAAAGGCCAGCGTGGTCTCGCTGGCGCTGATCAGCGACATCGACACGCTGAGCAAGCGCGGGCTCGTCGCGGCCGACTGGCGGCAACGCCTGCCGAACCGTTCGGTGCCGTACACGTCGACCATCGTCTTCGTCGTCCGCAAGGGCAATCCCAAGGCCGTGCGCGACTGGCCCGACCTGATCAACAGTGACGTGTCCGTGGTGACCCCGAACCCGCGCAGCTCGGGTAACGGTCAGCTCAGCGTGCTGGCGGCCTGGGGCTCGGTGACCACCCGCGGCGGCAGCCAGGCCCAGGCGGCCGACTACGTGCGGACGCTGTTGCGGCACGTCGCGGTTTCGGACGCCGGCGCCCGCAGCGCCGGCGACAGCTTCACGCTGGCGAAGGTCGGTGACGTGCAGCTGACGTGGGAGAACGAGGCGCTGCGTGAGGTCGCGGCGAACCAGGACGAACTCGAGCTCGTCTACCCACCGGTCAGCATCCTCGCCGAGCCCGCGGTGGCGTGGGTGGACGCCAACCTCACGGACGCGAAGACGGCGGGCTACGCGAAGGCCTACCTCGACTACCTGTTCACCGACGCGGGTCAAGAACAGGCGGCCCAGTACGGCTACCGACCGTTCAAGGCGGAAATCCTTGCCCGGCACGCGGATCGGCTGCCTCCGCTGGCCCTGTTCCCCATCGGTGCCATAGCCAAGGACTGGGCCGACGCGCGCGAACAGTTCTTCGGCACCAACGGAATCCTCGACGCGATCTCCGCGCCGCCCGGCGCGGCGTCGGGAACATAGCGGAAGACGAGCACACACGGTGGCCATCGGTTTCAACTACGACCTGGTGAAGGGTCGGCATGATGTGATCGCCGGGCTCACCGTGGCCGCGATCTCGTTTCCTCAGGCGATGGCGTACGCGCTGATCGCCGGGGTGGATCCCCGGTTCGGCGTGTATTCGGCGATCGTCGTGACGATCGTCGCCTCGGTCTTCGGATCGTCGTCGCATCTGATCAACGGTCCGACGAGCGCGATCTCGCTGCTGGTGTTCACGGCGCTGGCGTTCATCGACTCCGAGAACGCGACCGAACTTTTCGAGGCACTGTTCCTGTTGGCCGTGCTGGTCGGCGCGTTCCAGATCGTGATCAGCTTGTTCAAGCTCGGCAACCTGACCCGCTACATCTCCGAGTCGGTGATCATCGGCTTCATGGCGGCGGCGGCGTTTCTGCTCGCCATCGGCCAGCTGGGCAACGCGCTCGGCGTGCGGGACAAGGGCAACGGCCACATGCAGGTCTTGCGCCGGGTGTGGCTGACGCTGGCGCACGGTGACCACATCAATTACCGTGCCCTGACGTTGAGCGCCGCGGCGGTGGTGCTGGCCGTGGTTCTGCGGAAGTTGGTGCAGCGCTACCGATGGCCGCAGATCGACATGCTCGCCGTGCTGATCGTCACCGGGCTGGTCGCCTATCTGGCGGGCTGGTCGGTTCCGGGCTCGAACGGGCACACCGCCGTCGCGGTGGCCGCCAAGATCCCGCGCAGCCTGCCCACCGCGCACGTTCCCGAGGTGCACACCGACTGGCTGCCGCACCTGTCGAGCGGCGCGCTGGCAATCGCCTTCGTCGGCATCATCGAGGCGCTGTCGATCGCCAAAGCCATTGCCTATCAGACCAACCAGCAGATCGACTACAACCGGCAGATCATGGCCGAAGGGCTGGCCAACCTCGCGGGCGGCTTCTTTCAGAGCCTGCCGGGCTCGGGCTCGCTGTCGAGGTCGGCGATCAACTTCCAGGCCGGCGCCCGCACGCGGTTCTCCGGAATCGTCTCGGCCGCAACGGTGGCCGCGGCGCTGCTGTTGTTCGCGCCGTTGCTACGGTACGTCCCGCAGGCGGCGCTGGCCGGTTTGCTGCTGGTGACCGCCGCCCGGCTGGTCGACTTCAGGCGCCTGGTCTACACGCTCAAGGCGTCGAAGTATGACGCCGGGCTGGTCATCGTGACCGCGTTCACCGGCGTGGCGATCGATCTGGACAAGTCGGTGTTGCTCGGTGTGGTCCTCTCGATCCTGCTGTTTGTGCCGCGCGCGGCGAAGCTGAAGGCCAGGGAGCTCGTCGTCACGACCGAACGCGTTGTGCGCGAACGCATCCCCGGGGACCCGGTGGATCCCTTTATCGTGATCTACGACTTGGAGGGCGAGTTGTTCTTCGGTGCCGCGCCGGAACTGGACCGCTACCTTTCCGAGATCAGCCGACGGGTCGCCGACGACGGCATCACGTTCGTGGTGTTGCGGCTCAAGCGGGTGCGACATCCCGACGTCGTCTGCATCGAGCGCATCGAGCATTTCCTGCGCGACGAGACCGCCCGCGGGGTGACGATCCTGTTGGCCGGCGTGCGCCCGGACACGCTCGGTGTTTTGCACAATGTCGGATTTCAGGGCTGGTTTCCCGCCGAGCAGGTCTTCCCCGAGGAGGACGAGGAATTCTCGGCGACACTCAAAGCGGTGCGCTACGCGCACAACAAGATCGACGTGCAGGCGCCCGTCACCACCCCGACCGAACTCGCCCCGCACCCGGAGCTGTACTACCTGGTCTGACCCGGCGGGCTCAGCCGGCGGCGGCCACCCGCGCCCGCTCGGTCATCGAGGCGATCACGCCGCCGTCGTTGAGGATGTCGGTGCCGGTGAGGTAGCCCGCCTTCTCGCTGGCACAGAACGCGAGCAGCTCGGCCATCTCCTCGGGCTTGCCCCACCGCGGGACCGCGGCGTTGCTCACCATCGCGCCGGCGCCGGCCTGCTCCTCGAGCCGGCCCATCTCGGTGTCGATCGAGCCCGGCGAGACGGAGACGATGCGCAGCCCGCGGCCGTTGAATCTCTCCGCCTGGGACTGGCTATACCACTTGACGAAGCTCTTGCTGACCGCGTAGGCGATGCCGGACTGCGCCTCCTCGGGCACGATGCCGCAGGTCGTCATCATCGCCTCGAGGAAGGCGTCGGCGTCTTGCAGCGCCAGCGGAAACTGGTCTGCCGGAACCATTTCCGCGGGCAGAATGTGGGCCGCCATCGACGCCACGTTGACGATCGCGGACCCCTCGCCGGCCGCGGCGTAGAACGCCTCGTTGACGTTGAGCGTGCCAATCGCGTTGGTCCGCATGACGTAGTCGGCGGGGCCCATGCTCGGGCTCACCCCCGCGGTATGGATGACCGACGCGAGCGTGCCGAGGCCCTTCGCGGTGTCGAGCAGCTCAGTCACCGCGCCCCGGTCGGTGACGTCGCAATTGACCGCGGTGGCGTTCGCCCTGAGCTCTTCCAGGGTTGCCGCAGCGGCCTTCAACCGGTCCTTCCGGACGTCGCAGAGGACGACGGCGTGGTCGCGCGCGACGAGTTTGGCCGTGGCCAGACCCATGCCACCCGCGCCGCCGGTGATCACCGAAACTCGATTCATACCTGGACCGTATACGTAGCGCGATTCGGGCCGGAAGCGGGTTACTCCATAGCGTTCGCCCATGCGATATGCCGTTGGAAGCCAAGCGAATTCGCCTTGGCGCGATAGCGGTCGCGATAATCCCGATACGCGGGTTCGTCGCCGCGTGCCTGGGCCTCGAGCGCCCGCATCTGCAGCAGCCAGAGATCGTTCAGCACGAACCCCGGTTCGGTAGGCACTGCAGCCAGCCGGTCGATGGCCTGGCGCGCTTCAGGGACGTCCGACGGACCGCCCCTGCGGAGTAGCGCCTGCACCAGCGCAGCGGTGGTGGGACCGAGAATGAGCATTTCGGTGGTGGCGTACCCCTCCTGGAGAGTCGGGCGCAGCACTTCGATTGCGCCGTCGAGATCGCCCGTGCCCAACTTCTGGTTGCCGACGAACAGGTTTACGAACGCCGCCGCGCCCAGCGTGAAGCGCTCCTGGAGAGCGGCCTCACGCGCGGCGGCGAGCAAGCCAAACGCGTCCGCGGATCGAGATGCGTCGTACGTCGCGAGCACGACGCCGTGGACGTATTGCGCGCAGGCCAGCGTGAGATCGTCGCCGGATCGCTCCGCGATCTCGAGCATTTCGGCCGTCTCCTGGACGGCCGCGGCGTCCGGTGACCAGACACCGATCGGGATCAGGTTGTATTTGAACAGCAGCATGATCGCGCGCAACGCCGGTTCGAACGCGCGGGCCATGCCCACGGCAGTATCGATGTCGGTCTTCCAGTCCGGGTCCCCGGTGAAGCACCGCGCACACCCCCGGAGCATGATCGCGCATGTCAACGGGGACCCGATTATCAGGTTGCCCTTCGTGGCGTCACCGTCGGCCAGCTCGATAGTCCGTTGCGCGAGCCGTAGGGCTTCGGTCATCTCGCCGCGCTCTAACTTGGTCGGCAGCGCGGCGTACAGGAGACCGACGATCAATGCCGGATCGCCGATCGAGTCGAGCAGGCTCTCCAGCTCGGAGGCCAGCTCCGTGGCTTCGTCAAATCGGGAGTGAACGATCAGCGCCGGCAACCATCCGCCCATCGCCATCGCGAGAGACGCCTTGTCGCCGGCCGCGGTCGCGAGGTCGTGGAGTTCGTCGAAGCCGGTGTCAGCCAGGCTGCCACCGGCCAGCCACGCGCTCGCGCACAGCAGAGTTCGCGGAGCGATCCGCATGGCGGACCTGTCCGCATCATCATCGGCCAGTCGGTCGGCGACGTCGCGCGCTTGGCGCCAACTGGCGCGCGCTGCTGCGAGATTGCGGTGAGTCAGCCACGTCCCCGCCCGCATGTACCAGTCGAATGCGGCGTGCAGATCGCCCGCCGCTTTGAGGTGTTCCGCGATCAGCGCGGCGTTTTCGTCGTTTGATGCCGGCTCTTGCTGCTCGATCAGGGCGGCAAGCCGCCGGTGCAGCTCGTCGCGATCCGATTTCAATTGCGATTCGTAGGCCACGTACCGGATCAGTGGATGCCGAAACGCGTATTCGACCGTGGGTGTGAAGGCGACCTGGTCGATCAGCTCACCCTTGACCAGTTCGTCCAAGACCGGTTCGACACCCACCGCGCTGACCAGGTCCGGGCTGAACCGCGTGCCGATGACAGCGGCCGCGCAGAGGGTGTGTTTCGCTGGGAAGCTGAGGCGGTCGATGCGCGCGGCGATGACGGCGTGCAATGTCGGCGGGGCGGTGATGTCGGCGATTCCACCATGCAGCCGGTAGGAACCGCGCTTGCCGCGAATTGAGCCCCGCTCGGCGAGGTCACGCACGATCTCCTCGGCGAAAAAGGGGTTGCCGCCGGCCCGCTCGGAGATGACTTCCGCGAGCCCATGAACCGAGGCGTCGGTGCCGAGCAATTCGCCGATCAATGCCACGGTCTGGCTGTTGTTCAGCGGACGCAATGCGATGGTCTGGGTGCCCGGAATCGCGGTCAGCGCACCCTGGTACTCGGGCCGATAGGTGATCAGCATCATCGAGCGCGTTTGCCGGATCACCGTCAGAAAGTCGGCGAGCATCGACTCGCTGACCTCGTCGATCCAGTGGGCATCCTCGATCACATACAGGGCCGAGCCACGGCGATTCACCCAGGCGGCAGTCACGAGCGCGGTGAGGCGCCGTCGTCGGGCATCACCCTCGATGGTCGGCGCCTCGACGGCGGGATCCGCAATGCCGAGCAGGTCGTCGACCAGCCACAGATCCTCCCCATCGGCGTTCGGAAATCGGGCCACCAGCTGTCCCCGCGCGGCCACATCGTCCAGCCCCTCGACCCCGAGGGCGGCGCGCAACAACCCCGTGACCGCGTGGAACGGAATATCGCTGGTATGGGACTCGCAGTAAACGGTGATGACGTCCATGCCGCGACTTTTCGCCAATGCCGCCGATTCCCGAACAATACGGCTCTTGCCGATGCCCGGCGGTCCAACGACACCGATGAGGCATCCGGCGCCGCCTATCGCCTCGTCGAGGATGCCGGCGATGCTGTTGAGTTCCCATGTGCGCCCAACCAATTGCGGATCTTTCCGCCGGCTGTGATGGCTCGTGGCAGCTATCAGGCGGCGAGCGGGGACCGGATCCCTGCCGCCCTTGACGTACACCATTTCTGGATCCGCAAGGGTTGCGGCGTCGTCGACCAGCCGGGCGGTCGATTCGCTGAGCATCACCCCGCCCGGGGGCGCGACCGACTCCATCCGCTGGGCCATTCCCACCTGCTCGCCGATGGCCGTGTACCCCAGGGCGCCGGATCCGATCTCGCCGGCGATCACCTGACCCGAATTCAGCCCCACTCGCAGTCGCAGCTCGACCTGGTCTCGGCGCGCGACTTCACCGGCCACCAACCCGGCCTCAGCCTGGATCCCCAGGGCCGCCAGACAGGCGCGAAAAGCGTGGTCCTCCAAGGCGATCGGGGCACCGAACACAGCCATGATCCCGTCGCCGGTGAACTTGTCCACCCTGCCGCCGAATCTCTGCACCACCGTCGCTGCGCGCTCGACGAGTTCGCCCATGATCTCGCGGAGCCGTTCCGCGCCGACCGCGGCGGCGATATCCATCGAATGCACGACGTCCGCGAACAGCACGGTCACCTGCTTGTACTCGGCAGCCGCCGAAGTGGCCGCGATTTGCGATCCGCACGCGTCGCAGAACTTGGCGGTGGCACGCAGTTCCTCGCCGCATGACGGGCACGCCAGGCTCGACGTCGTCATGGAGCACCACCCATCCAGGTCGTACCACCCCGGCTGTTAACAATAGGTGGCTTGGCGGTGCGAAACGCGGGTATCGGCGCTTTGCTGGAAGGGCCGCGCTACGCCGCGACTAGGAGTCCGGCACCGGATGGTGCGGGTGACCGCTGTGCCGGACAGCCGTCCCGACGAACGGCGCCTTGACGGTGGCGGGCACGTGATGGCGGTAGCGGATCAGCGCGGCGACCGCCACGACGGTGTAGACCGCACAGAGCAACAGCCGGCCGTGCGTCGAGGCGATCGGGAACTGCACGACGAACAGGCCCAGCAGCGTGCACGCCGCGGCGCGCTGGAAGCGCAGCGCCAACAGCAGCGCGACGCCCATCATGGTTTGGGTGGCGGTCAGCAGCACTTCCTCCACCTGACGCGTGTCGAGCTGCAGCGAGTACCCGCCGCCGCCCAGCAGGTGGGCGATCGGTAGCGACCCGATCAGCAGCGTCCACTGGTTGACCTTGGACGAGATCAGGGTGGCGATGGCCGCGGTGCCCTTGCCCCTGGCGGCGAAAATGGTGGCGACGATGAACTCCGGGGCCTCGGACGCGAGCGGTGCGAGCCACTGGACCAGCAGGAACCGGTCGACGCCCAGCTCGGTGCCCGCGGCGACCAAGTTGTCGGCGAACGGCTTGGCGCACAGCAGAATCACCGCGCCGGACGCCAGGAAGAGGCCGACGACGACGATGCGACGCCCGCGGTCGGGCAGCTCGCCGAGGGCGGCGGCCGTCCCGATCAGATCGGGCTCCTCCACGTCGCCGTGGCCGACCTTGTACAGGTAGAACCCGAACCAGGCCAGCAGCGCCAGCCCGAGGCCGAAATGGATCTGGCCGCTCGCCGGAATCGCGAAGGCGATGACCCCGGCGATCAGCAGGAAGCCGAGTTCGACGCGATTGGTCGGTTGCAGCGCCAAACCTTTGGTGTCCTTGGCGCCGGCCTTGCGGGCCACCACGATGCTGACCAACACCACCACCGGCCAACCCAGCCCCATCAGCAACCGGTTCGAGCCGGTCATGTTGGCCGCGGCGTACTGCGTGTACTCGGCGTTGTGGCCGGAGACGTACGCGTAGTACAGGTCGACGGCGTATTCGGGCAGCACCGCGATCAACGCCAGGATCGCGGTCGCCAGCCCACCGGAGACGTCGATCTGCGCGGTCTCCGCCGCCCAGGCCAGCAGGAAGCTCGCCGATACGACGGCGGCCCCGTAGATCAGCAGGGCGACGACCGGGTCCGGGTGCAGTCCGACGATGCGGATGATCACCGCGGGGGCGACGAACGCCCCGGTGATCAGGCCCGACCGGGTCAGGGTGCGATGCCGCGACCGTGCTGCCGTCGCGGTGGCGACCGCGGCCCTGTCGCTGGCGAGCATCGTCATCCTTCGATCGGGAGGGGTGGCGAATCGGAGCGGCTACTCCGGCTGGATTAGCCGTGCCTAACGCCTTCTCAAACTACCCGCCGAGCGCGTGGCCAGCAACGTCGTCGATCAGGCGAGCGGGGACGCAACCGGACGTATCTTTGCTGGCCAGAAGCGCAGCGTCGGAAAGTTAGGCTGTCCTGATTTCGAAGTTTGGCAAACCTTCCGGATCGAAAACCGCCGCTACCCAGTACGACGCGCCGCGAGCGGGGCAGCTGCGCCCTACTTGTCCGGGCCCATCGCCGCCGCCGCGGCCTGTGCGAACAGTTCGACCGCTTGGTTGCGGGTGAGCGACGTCAGCATTTGTTCGGCGGCGCGCATCATGTCGCCGACCATCAGGGTCGGCCCGTCGCCCAGGTTCTCGAACGCCTCCGCGATCACGTCCGGCACGGCGGCCGAGCCCGGCGGCATCTCGTCGAGCGAAGCGATCTGGCCGCGGCTGTGCTCGAGTTGCCGCAGGGCGGGCGTATCGGTCTTGCCCAGGATCAGGCCGAGGACGTCGACGCCCTTGTCGTGCAACTCGGACCACAGCGCCTCGGCGAAGACCATGTCGAACGCCTTCGTCGCGCCGTAGGCGACCATGTTGGCCCCGCCGGCCAGGCCGGCTCCGGAGCCGAACAACACGATCCCGCCCCGGCCGCGTTCCACCATTCGGGCGGCGAAGTGGTGGCACAGCTGCATCGGCACCATGCAGTTGCGCTGCACCATCGCCTCGGCAACTTCGATCGGATTGGCCAGGAACGGTTCGAAGTTCGGGTCGGCGCCCGCGCAGTACACCAGGAAGCCGATCTCCAAGTCGGCGGTCGCCGCCGCGATCTCCGCCGCCGCGCCGGGTGCGGCCAGATCGATGGCGAGGGTGCGGGTGGCCGCCGAGGTGCCTTTCTCGATCGCGGCCGCGACTTCGTCCAGTACGGCTTGCCGACGGGCGAGGAGCACCACGTTGACGCCACGCTCGGCGAGCCCGCGGGCGAAGGCCGCGCCCACCCCGTCCGAGGCGCCGGCCACCAGCGCCCACGGCCCGTACTTGGACGCGAACTCCACCTAGGGGCTCCCAACGGTACTCACGCGCACGACGGTGAAGCGCCGCCGCGCGATGCGCCAACCGTCGGTGGTGCGGACGATGTCGTCGTCGTAATAGCCGATCCCGTTGGCGCCGGATTGGTTGTCGGCGAACATGATCAGGGCATCGACGTAGGTGCGCGCCGTCGCCGTGTCGCCGGCTACCGTGATGGCCTGGTTGGTCAAGCGGTGCAGCGTGTGGCCCGCCAGGGCATGCGTCTTCTCCATGAAGTCCGTGACGGCGTCGACGCCGCTCCACGCGCCGATCTCGCCGTAGTCCAGCTCGCAGTCCGCGGTGAACACGGTGCGAAACAACGCCCAGTCGCGGCGGTCTATCCCGGTCGCGTAGCGGACCAGCAGCTCGCAGATGTCCTGGCGGTCATCGCGTTCGGTCATGCCAGCGCGCAATGTGCTACTTTCTCGAATAATCGATATAGAATCTCGAATGTTCGCCTAACTCTAAATCGTGCGGCGAAGGAGTCAAGCCATTCGCGGATCGACGTCCGCCCCCACCGCCCGGGTACTCGACGTTGTCGAGTTGCTGGCCCGGTCCGGAAACGCGCGGTTGCGGTTCTCCGACATCGTGCGGGAGCTCGATCTCACGCAGGCGACGGCGCACGCGATCCTGAAGACGCTGTGCGACCGGGGGTGGGCCAGCCGCGATCCGGTAGCCAAGACGTTCACCCTCGGCCCCGCGCTGGCCGTCGTTGCGGCGCGAACCGACACCGCCCGGCCGTTGGCGCACGCGGCCCGCGCCGCGGCGCTGCGCCTGTCCCGCGAGGTCGGCTACGCCTGTTCGGTGGTCGAGCGATTCGGGGATTCGCTGGTGCTCACCGCGGTTGAGGGCGAGCCCGCGACCCAGCCCTCCGGGATCCCGGGAGACCGCATCCCGTACGCCCCGCCGTTCGGCGTCGCGCTCGCCGCCTGGGACGACGAGGAGGAACAACGCGCGTGGATCCGCCGCGGTGCGGGCACCAACCCCGACCGCGCGCGGCGACTCGAGCAGGTGTTGCAACACACGCGGGAGCGGGGCTTCGACGTCGACTGGACCACGCCCGCGCTGGCCCAGGCCGCGCAGCTGGTCGGCACGCTGGACAGCGACGAGATGCCGACGCCGGTGCGCCACATCATGGATCAGTTGCTCGTCGAATTCACCACCATCGGCTTCCTGTCCGACGACAACCCGGGCCGCCGCAAGCAACCCGTGGTGACCATCGCGGCACCGGTCTTCGATGAACGACACGTTGCCCTGATGGTGGCCGTGCATCCGCTGTGTCCGTTGTCCGCGCGGCAGATTCGGGTGATCGGGAAACACCTGACCGACGAAACGACGGCCATCAGCGGGGTCGCCCCGCGACCGGGTGCGGTCGATCGCGCCGTCTAGGCTCGGCGTCACGGCTGCCGGGGAGGCGAAAAGTCATGGCGCACGACTATCTTGTGGATCGGCTGGCCGGGTTCGTCGTCGCGGCTCAGGATGCGGATCTGACCGGACGGCCGCGCGCGCTGATGAAGCGCAATGTGCTCGACAGCATCGCCTGCGCGGTCGGCTCCCTGAACGGGGAGCTGATCGGGACGATCCGCGAACACACCGACCAGTTCAGCGGCGCACCCACCGCCACCCTGGTGGGCGGGGGCCGGGCATCGGTGGACCAGGCCGCCTTCTTCAACGCGGTGCTGGTGCGCTATCCCGATCTGCTCGACACCTATCTGACCGTCGGCGGGCTGTGCCACCCCGCCGACAACTTCGGCGCCGTGTTGGCCGTCGCCGAGCACGTCGGTGCCAGCGGAGCCGATTTCCTGCTGGCCTTGGCGGTCGCCTACGAGGTGCAGTGCCGGTTCAGCGCCCGGGTGCCCGTCATGGCGCGCGGCCTCAATCACGCGTTGCAGCTGGCGATGTCGGTCGCGGCGGGTTCGGCGAAGTTGCTGGGACTGAACGCCGAGCAGACCGCCAATGCCATCGCGGCGGCCGCGGCCGACAACGTGTCGCTGGCGACGGTGCACGCCGAGCCGGTCTCGAACTGGAAGGGCATCTCGCCGGCCATCACCGGCATGCGCGCCGTCTACGCGACCATGTTGGCCGCCCGCGGCGTCACCGGGCCGAAGTCGTTGTTCGAAGGCCCGCACGGCCTGGTGCAGCTCTTCGATCAACCCATCGATCTCGCCACCGACGACCCGGTGCTCGACTGCGTCGAACAGACCTACCTGAAGCAGTACTGCGCGCTCATCCACGGCCAGGTCGTCATCGACACGATCTTGGCCCTGCGCGACGAGAACGGCCTGTCCGGGGGCGACGTCGACCGGGTGACCCTCGAGGTTTTCCAGGGCGCCTACGACTTCGCCGGCGGCGGAGCCTACGGCGCCAAGGACGATCCGCGCACCAAGGAGCAGGCCGACTACAACCTCAAGTACCTCGGCGCGGTCGCCCTGCTCGACGGCGGGGTCGGTCCCGAACAGCTGGAAACCGAGCGGGTTCTGCGGCCCGACGTGCAGGAGCTGGTGACGCGAGTCGACGTCAGACCCGCCGCCGACCTGACGGCCGACTACCCGAACCGCACGGCCGCCCGGGTGCATCTGCGGACGCGGGACGGACGCGAATTCGACCGTGAGCAAGCCGATTTCGAGGGGTCCCCGACCCGGCCCATGACGTGGGACCGCGTCGCCGACAAGTTCGGCTGGCTGGCCGAACCCTTCTGCGGGGAGGGGCTGCGGGCCGACATCATCGCCGCGGTCCACCACATCGACGAGATCCCCGTCGCCGACCTCACCGGACTGCTGGGTGCGGCGAGCCCCAGCGCCCAACGCCCGCGCGCCAAGCCCCGGTTCTGACGCCGGCCGTGCGCGCCCCCTTGCGTGGCCCGGTTGCGGCGGTCGATGATCGGCCATGCGCAAACGTCAGGGCATCAATCGGTGGGAGCTGGTCACCTGCGCAATCGCGGGGCACGCCACCTATGCGCCCGAGGAACAGGACCTCGCCGCCCGCTTGAGCGGCACCACCGGACTCGGCGAGGTGTGGCGCTGCCTGCGCTGCGGCGAATTCACCGTGGGCGAGCCGCACGGGCGAGGGGCCGCCGAGGATGCGCCGATGATCATGCGCGGCAAGGCTTTACGCCAGGCCATCATCATCCGGACCCTGGCCGTGGAACGTCTGTTCCGGGCGGTGGTGATCGCGCTCGCCGCGTATGCGGTGTGGAAGTTCCGCGGCGCGCGGGGGGCCATCCAGGCGACCCTGGACCGAGACCTGCCGATCTTCCGCGCGGCCGGGTTCAAGGTCGACCAGATGACGATCGTGCATGAGCTGGAGAAGGCGCTGGCGGCCAAGCCGTCGACACTGGCCCTGCTCACCTTGATGCTGGCCGGGTACGCGCTGATCGAGGTCATCGAAGCCGTCGGCCTGTGGTTGCTCAAGCGCTGGGGTGAGTACTTCGCGGTGATCGCCACCTCTGTCTTCCTGCCTCTGGAAATCCACGACCTCGCCAAGGGCATCACGATGACCCGGGTGGTCACCTTCGCCATCAACGTGGCAGCCGTGGTATACCTGCTGTTCTCGAAACGCCTGTTCGGCCTGCGCGGCGGCCGCGCGGCCTACGACGAGGAGCGACGGGGGGAGCAGCTCCTCGACGTCGAGAAGGCCGCGGCGAGCGCCTGACGAGGACGGAACGATGGGCACCTATGCGGTCACCGGATCGGCTTCCGGGATGGGTCACGAGACCGCGCGGCGGCTGAGGGCCGACGGGCACACCGTGATCGGTGTCGACATCAAAGACGCGGACATCGTCGCCGACCTGTCGACGCCGCACGGACGCCAAGGGGCCGCCGACGGCGTCCTGGCGGCCGCGGGCGGCAAACTCGACGGCGCCGTGCTGGCCGCCGGCCTGGGGCCCAGCCCCGGTCGGGACCGGGTACGCCAGATCGCCCAGGTCAACTACTTCGGCGTCGTCGAGCCGCTGCTCGCCTGGCGGCCGGCGCTGGTCGCGGCCGAACGCGCGAAAGTGGTTGTCGTGGCAAGCAACTCGTCGACGACCGTGCCCCTCGTCCCGCGCCGAGCGGTCAAGGCGTTGCTCGCCCACGACGCCGAGAAGGCCCTGCGGTCGGTGCGGCCGTACGGACCGGGCGCGCCGACGATGATCTACGCGGCGTCGAAGATCGCCGTCAGCCGGTGGGTGCGGCGAAACGCGGTGCTGCCGGAGTGGGCCGGCTCGGGCGTCCGCCTGAACGCCCTGGCGCCCGGAGCGATCATGACGCCGTTGCTGCAGGAACAACTCGCGAATCCGAGGCAGGCCAAGGCCGTTCGGTCCTTCCCGGTACCGGTCGGGGGCTTCGGCGAGGCGCGGCACATGGCCGACTGGATGTGTTTCATGCTCTCCGATTCCGCCGAATTCCTCTGCGGGAGCGTCGTGTTCGTCGATGGCGGGACCGACGCGTATTTCCGTGCCGACGATTGGCCGAAAGCCCTACCCGTGCGCGGGTTACCGGGCTACCTGCGCCGCTTCAGGCGTTCGTGACGCCCGTCGGGTGTGGGCCTCGCCACAGTGCGGCTTTTCGTGGCGTTAACCCCGGCGCGGCGGATGCGTAAAGCGACCCCGGTGGAATTCAATGGATCGGCGCACAGGCCGAACAGACGAAGGACCGAAACCATGGCGACACTGCCGTCCTGGATCAGCCAGAGCCAGACCAATCTCGATATGATTGCGCCGATCAAGGCGCGCGCCTGTCACGCGTTGCGGGTGGTGCTGCGCAGCGAACCAAGCCGCCCCGGCGTGACCCTCATGCGCCGGGGCGCCGAGCGCTGCTGACGCCGCCTACCGCGGCGAAGCGGCTGAGCCCGTCGCGCGCTCGCGTTCCCGACGACGCGCCCGCGAGGCGCGCAGATTGGCGGCGTTGCCGCACGTCTTGACGTCGTGCCACACCCCGCTGTTGTTCTTTGAGCGGTCGTAGAACGTCGACGCGCAGCGGTGGTTGTGGCACTGCTTGAGCCGCCGCCAGGTATCGGCGTGCTGGCTGAGCAGAATCTCGGCCCACAGCGCCGAGGCGAGCCAACGCCAGCCGGTGCCGGCGGGGTCCAGCCGCACCTCGCCGGCGTCGGATATCCGCAGGGATGCGGGCACCGGGCCGCCGTCGCGTGCGCTCGCGGGCTCGCCCGCGACCAGTGCGCCGATCCTGGACCGCAACGCGCGCAGCCTGGCCAGGTCCGTCTCGCCCAGCGCCGGCGGTGGCAGCTCCACGCCGCGCGCGGCCGACCAGCCGCGCACCGCGCCCGCCACCCAGTCGCGGGCGAGCGTGGGGTCGGAGAGCAGGTCCGGCCCGTATCCCGCGATGTCCCTCGTGTTGAGGAAGTCGTGCACCAGGGCCAGGCCGCCCGGCGCGGGGGCTATGCCGTAGCGCTGTGACGCAGACCATGAAATAGACATAACTAAAACATACTTGAGTATGTCATCACCGGCAACTATGGTGACAGAGTCAAAGTATCTATACATACGTCAAGGAGTGCGGATCATGGTAAACATCAACGGGTCGACGGTCGTGGTCACCGGCGGGCAGCGCGGGCTCGGCAAGGCCATCGTGGACGAGTTCTTGCGGCGCGGCGCGGCCAAGGTGTACGCGACGGCGCGGGCGCCGAAGCGCAGTGATGACCCCCGCGTGGTCAGCCTGGAGTTGGACGTGACGAGGCCGGAGTCCGTTGCGGCCCTGGCTGTTTCGGCGCCGGACGCCGAGATCGTGATCAACAACGCGGGCGTGCTCAGCGGGCGCAAGTTGCTCGACAGCGACATCGAGGACGTGCGCGCGGTGTTCGAGACGAACTACTTCGGTGCGCTTCGGGTCGCCAAGGCGTTCGCGCCGATCCTGGCCCGCAACGGCGGCGGCGCCCTGGTCGACATCGCCTCGATCCTGTCCTGGATGCCCGGCTCCGGTGCCTACGGTGACTCCAAGGCGGCCCTGTGGTCGACGACGAATTCGCTGCGCATCGAACTCGAGAAGCAGGGCACCCTGGTCGTCGCCGCGCACCTCAGCTTCACCGACACCGACATGGCCGCCGGCTTCGACGCGCCCAAGAACGACCCGCGTGAGGTGGCCCGCGCCATCGTGGACGGCATCGAACGCGACGAGGCCGAGGTGTTGGCCGACGACGACACCCGCTACGTCAAGGCCGCGCTGTCCGGACCGGTCGAGGCACTGCCCCGGATGCCCTGACCCCCCGGACGCATGAAGGTCTGCCCGAAGGCAGATCCCCGTCTTAAGACGGTGGGTCAATCAGGCCCTTGCGGATGGCCTCGCCCAAAAATGGGCTTGCTGCACTTCGGGCAGACCACCGGGTTATCCGGCACCCACCACGTTCGCACCGACTCGGCGGCGCTTCGACGGCCGAAGGTCCTCAACCCTTCGGCCGAAGGTCACAATCCATCGGGGCGCCGCGACCGGTCGACGTGTTTGGATAGCGATATGTCCGACATGGAAGCCGAACGCGTCGTGAGCGCCACCCGCGTGATCGCGGCCAACGCCGCCCGGATCTTCGAGCTGATCGCCGATCCCGCTCGCCAGCCCAGCTGGGACGGCAACGACAACCTGGCCTCGTCGGCCCCCGGACAACGCGTCCGTGGGGTCGGCGACGTGTTCAAGACGACGCTGACCAACGGCGCCGTGCGGGAGAACCACGTGGTGGAATTCGTCGAGGGCAGCAAAATCGCTTGGCGCCCCGCGGAACCCAGGAAGGAACCGCCCGGTCACCTCTGGCGTTGGGAGCTCAGCCCGGTGAACGCCGAACTCACCACGGTGACCCACACCTACGACTGGACGGCGCTGAACGATGCCACCCGCATGGAGCGCGCTCGCGCGACGACGCCGGACATGTTGCGCGAATCCATCGACCGGCTCGCGGTCGTCGCGCAAACCCCCGATGCGGGAGGGCAAGCCTGACATGGCCCTCCCCCCACCGGGCGACGACCGCGCGGCCATCATCACCGGCGCTTCGTCGGGCATCGGCGAACAGTTCGCTCAAATCCTCGCCCGGCGCGGCCACCACGTCGTGCTGGTCGCCCGCAGCGCGGATCGACTCGAGGCGCTCGCCGGGCGGCTGGGCGAGCGGGCGCACCCGCTACCGGCCGACCTGTCCGACCGAACGGAACGAGCCGCCCTGCCCGACCGTATCGCGGCCCTCGGGCTGGTCCCCGACATCCTGGTCAACAACGCCGGATTCTCCACCCTCGGGGTCGTCGCGAAATCCGTTCCGGCACAAGAGGTCAAGCTGGTCGAGGTCGACGTGGCGGCCGTCGTGGACCTGTGCAGCCGGTTCCTGCCGGGCATGGTGGACCGGCGTCGAGGCGCCGTGCTGAATGTGGCGTCGGTGGCCGGCTTCGGGCCGCTGCCCGGCCAAGCGGCGTACGGCGCCGCCAAGGCGTTCGTGCTGTCCTACACGCACAGCCTGCGCGGTGAACTGCGCGGCACCGGAGTCGGCGCGACGGCGCTGTGCCCGGGGCCAGTGGACACCGGGTTCGGGGAGGCGGCCGGCTTCTCCAAGGAGGAAGCCGAGGCCGCCCTGCCGCGGGTGATGTGGGTGCCCGCCGACAAGGTGGCACAGGCGGGGATCGACGGGCTGGCGGCCGGCAAGGCCGTCGTCGTTCCGGGTCGGGTGAACCGCGTGGCGGCGGCCCTGTTCCGGGTCACACCGCCCGAACTCCTGCTGCCGCTGCTGACGCGCGGTCACCCCGCGATGAAAAACCAATGAGCCCAGCCTGATTCAGCCCTTCTTGCCGCGCACCCATTGAACCGTGCCGTAGTTCTTCACCCGTACGCTGACGAATCCGTGGTTTTCCAAGATGTCACCGATCTCGTCGTCGTCGAAGACGTGCGCGCCGACGTTCGGCAGCTTCTGGAACAGCCGCGCGGCCGGGCCGACGGTGGGCACCATCACGGCCAGCCTGCCGGGCCGCAGCACTCGGGCCATCTCGCCGAGCGCTATCGCGGGGTGCGGGATCAGTTGCAACACGGCCGTGGAGATGACCGCGTCGACCGTATCGTCGCGCAGCGGAAGTCGTTGTGCGTCAGCCTTGATGAAGCCGACCTGTGGCCCCGCTTCGTTGCGGACGGCGCGCGCGAGCATGGGGTCGGAGATGTCGATGCCCAGGGCCAGCCCGTCGGGGCCGGCCGCGCGTGCCAGCGACGCGGTCACGTTGCCGGGCCCGGATCCGACGTCCAGCGCGATGCCGCCCGGCGGGATGTTCAGCCACTCGAGCGGGGTCTGCCAGGCGCTGATCAGCCGCCGCGACAGGGCCTGGGCGTTGTCGTAGAGCATCGACCCGATCGGTGACGCCCACGCCGCCTGGATCGGCCCGGTGTTCCTCGCGACGCCGTCGGCACCGGCGGATTCGGCGCCCAACAGATCGAGGTAACCCTTGCTCACGTCGGGATCCGCCGGTGGTTCGGCGAGCAGTTCCAGCGCACGCCGCAGGGCGGGCGGCAGCGAGATGTGCACGTCGGTCATGCGTACTCCTTCGGCGAAAAGCCAAGCTGTGGGCAGGAATCGAGGCCCACCGGCAGCCTACGCCGAGCCGCGCCTGGTCACCGCCCTGACGATCGCGTGCTCGCGCACCAGGGAGTACAGCCGCCAGTGGCCGGGCACGCCCTTGAGCGCGCTCTCGCCGCGGTCGTCGAAGCGGTGTCGCGATCCGGTGACGATGTCGCGCAGCGTGGAGGACACCAGCACTTCGCTGGGGCCGGCGAGCGCGGCGACCCGCGCGCCGATGTGCACGGCCATGCCGGCGACGTCGTTGCCGCGCACCTCGACTTCGCCGGCGTGGATGCCCACCCGCACCTCGATCCCCAGCACGCGGACCGCGTCGACGATGGCGTCGGCGCAGGCGATCGCGGCGCTCGGGCTGCTGAACGTGGCGACGAATCCGTCTCCGGCCGTGTTGACTTCGCGCCCGGCGAACCGCTGCAACTCGTGGCGCACCAGGGTGTCGTGGTTGTCCAGCAGGTCGCGCCAGCGGTGGTCGCCGAGCGTCGCGGCCCGCTCGGTGGAGCCGACGATGTCGGTGAACACGATCGTGGTGAGCAGGCGCTCGGCGTCGGAACCGCCGCGCACGCCGGTGATGAACTCCTCGATCTCGTCGAGCATGGGCGCGGTGTCGCCGACCCAGTACAGGGTGTCCCCGCCGGGGCACTCGACGAGGCGCGCGCCGGGGATGTGCTCGGCGAGGTAGTGCGCGTGCTCGACCGGGCTGAAGTCGGGGTTGTCGCGATGCAGGATGAGGGTCGGCACGGCGATGCGGGGCAGCCGGTCGCGGACGTCGCCCTCCCTGACCTTGTTGATGAACGCGCGGGCCATGCTGGGCGACGCGGCCCGGTTGCCGGCCATGTCCCACCACGCGCGGAACGCGTCGTCGCCCGCCACGGACGGGGCGATGATGCCCAGCATGTCGAAGCCCTGCTCGACGGCGTCCGGTTCCATCCCGACGGTCGTGAATTGATCCGCGTCCGTGAGCTCCGCGCCGATCGGGTAATCGGGGCCACGCAGCGTGCGGGCCGCGCCGTTGGCGATGACCAGGCTGGTCACCCGCTCGGGATGGTCGGCCGCCAGCACGATCCCGGCCAGCGAGGTGAAGCCCGGGGCGAATATCGTCGCCCGCTCGCATCCCACCGCGTTCATCACCGCGATCGCGTCCTGCGCCCACGATTCCGGGCCGAGCATGTCGGACGGGACCCGCGACGACAGGCCGATGCCGCGCTGGTCGAACCGGATCACCCGGCAGAACGAGGCGAGCCGGCGATGAAAGCGGTACATCGACGGCTCGAGGTCGACGCAGTCGATCGGGATCAGCGGGCCCGGCAGCACGAGCAGGTCGATCGGACCATCGCCGAAGACCTGGTAGGCGATGTCGATCTCGCCGCAAGTGGCGTACCGGGTCCGCGGAGCCGCGGAACTCCCAGCCACGGCTTCAAGGCTAGTGCAGGCCACCGACAGGCTGGAACCGGTCAGCGGCGGATGATCGGCACCAGATAGCGGGCGGCGTACTCCCGGACGGCCGCGGGATCCGCCGTGTCGAGCCGGTCGGTGGGGAAAACGATGATGCCGAGGGCGACGCGCAGCAGGATGTCGGCGATGTTGGCCAGGTCGCGGTCGGGAATGGCGGACCCGCACCGGCGCAGGGTGTGGGCGATGCCGTCGGCGAACTGGCCGATGGGGAAGGCCTGCGAGCGGGAGAACATGCCGAGCAACTCGGGCTCGCTGTCGGCGATCCGCGAGTACAGCGGCGAGTCGTGGACCAGGCGGACGCCGAGCGCGAACGCCTCGACGACGGCCTGCTGCGGGTCACAGCCGGCGGTGGCCCGGTCCAGCGTGGTGAAGAACGCCTCGGCCTCCCGCCGCACGACATGCCCGAACAGGACGTCCTTGGTGGGGAAGCGCCGGTACACGGTGCTGCGGCTGACGCCGGCGCGGGCGGCCACGTCTTCGATGTTGGCCCGGCGCACGCCGTAGGTCTCGAAGACGGTGCGGGCGGTGTCCAGAATCGTGCGCTCGAGCTCGGAGGCTTCGGCGAGGTCGCCGTCAAGGCTGTGGCTCCGCATGGATTGACGACCCCCATGGCAATCTCGACACCAGATTTGACACAAAGATACGCATTTGTTTCTCTGGTTCACAACTGGGTACGCGTGGGGGGCGAGGAGTCGGGATGACAGCGCAGCGGGACTTCGACACCGGCGTGCGGGAGGCCGTACCGATGCCCGTCGACGACCCCGACGACGTGCAGCGGCTGGGGCCCGAGTCGTTGATCTGGAAGTTCTACGGGGACAACCGCACCCAGTTCTTCGGATTCCAGCGCACCGCCGGTGTGGAGAACTGCATCGAACAGCTCGCCCAAGGCGTGCTCGACCACTCGGTGGTCTTCAGTGACACGCTGGGGCGGGCCAAGCGGACCGCGCCGCCGCTGATGAAGACCGTCTACTCCGACGCCCCCCGCGAGTGGGGACGCAAGGTCCGCGACTTCCACACGACGATCAAGGGGACCATCGCCGACGGCTCGAGGTACCACGCGCTCAACCCCGAACTGTTCTACTGGGCGCACGCCAGCTTCGTCGACCAGGTCATCTACAACACCGACACGTTCATCCGCCGCCTGTCGGACGCGGAGAAGGAACGAATCTTCAACGAGGGCAAGGTCTGGTACCGCCTCTACGGGGTCAGCGACCGCGCCCAACCGCAGACCTACGACGAGTTCCTCGCGTATTGGGACGAGATGCTCGAGCGGTTCGTCCCGCACAAGACCGTCTTGTACGGCACCGGTTACATCCGGAAGGGCATCCCCGGCCCGCGCTGGCTGCCGAAGCCGGTTTGGAAGGTGTTGTCCGCCCCGCTCAACGCCTACACCCGCCTGGTCTTGGTGGGGACCATGCCGCCGCCGATGCGCGAGGTCTGCCAGCTGGAGTGGAATGCGAAGAAGGAGAAGCGCTTCCAGCGGTTCGCCGCCGCCATCCGCGCGCTCAACCCGCTGATCAACCGGCTGCCCGTCGGCGCGATCTACACGCCGTGGGCCGTCGAGGCGTGGCGACGGGCGGGCGTCGACCCGCGCCGACTGCACAACCGCGCCGCCTAACCGATGCGCAGCAGCCGTTCGGCGTTGCCGTGCGCGATCTTTTCCCGGTCGGCGGCCGGCAGCGTCGTCCGCTCGAACCCGTCGACCGCCTCGCGGGACGACTCGTAGGGGTAGTCGACCGAGAACATCAACGCGTCGGCCCCCACCTCCAGCACCGCTCCCAGCATGACGGCCGGCGAGAACACCCCGCTGTTGGTGAAGACGATGTTGGTGCCGAGATAGGCCGACGGCGCGCGCGCCAGCGTGGTGGTCGTCGCGACCGTCGCATAGCGGGAGTCCAGCCGGCTGCGCTGAAACGGCAGGAACTCGCCCATGTGGCCCAGGATCAGCGTCGCGCCGGGATGCCGATCGAAGACGCCGCCGAAGAGGATCCGCAACGCGTGCCCGCTCACCTCGGCCGCCCAACTCCAGGTCGCGCCGTAAAGTTCCGGACGGCCATCGATGACCCGCCAGCGATCCGCGGGCGGCGCGCCGGGGTGTAGATAGAGCGGCACACCAAGGGATTCCACCGCCGACCACAGTTCGTCGTAGGCGGGCGCGTCCAGATAGCGCCCGCCCGGCCCGCTGATGCAGTCGTTGACCAGCCCCCCGCAGAACCCGTCCTGGGTGACGGCGCGCTCCAGCTCCGCCGCGGCGGCGGCGGGGTCCTGCATCGGCAGGGCCGCGAACCCGCGGAACCGATCGGGATGCTGGGCAACGACTTTCGCGAGGTAGTCGTTGGCGAACCGCGCGTCCCCGCGGGCCCGCTCGGCATCGAGGTCGACCTGCAGGCCCGGCGACGTCAGGGACAACACCTGGATGTCGATGCCCGCGTCGTCCATCTCCGGCAGGCGGTATTCGGTGAAGTCGGACAACCGGCGCTCGTACTCCTCGCCGATCCCGGGCCGCAGCAACCGCATCAACTGCTCATGGGCCGGCCGCAGCTCGGCCAGCTCGGGAATGAAGAAGGCCTCTTCCAGGGCGATGTACCGCATCGGTCCCCTTGCTCTCGCGGGTGGCACCACAGTCTATTTGCGCCGGCGCACCGGTGCGAGTGGCCGTGCGCTGAACGCGGGGTGCACACGGTTGAAACTCGCTGTGAAGTAAGCGAATAGGCGTACCGGTGCTTGGCGAGCCCGCGCGGATGGGCGAGGATCGGTGGCATGGCCGCTGTCGATTTCTCGTTGCTGGACGTGCCGCGATCCCGACCCGTCGAGGATCCCGAGGCCTACCTGCGCGCGGCGATCGCCTGGCACTTCGGCGAAGACACCGGTTCCCCATTCTGGTTGCGGGCCGCGGCGACGTTGGACTTCGACCCGATCGCCGACGTGCGCGGCTTCGCCGATCTGCGACTTTTTCCCAACCTCGTCAACGAATTGCGCGACGCGCCGGTGGAGGACCTCATCCCGCGCGGCTACGGCTACCCGCCGCCGGTGCCCCAGATATTCGAATCCGGTGGCACCACCGGCGCCCCGAAACGCACTGCGCAGCTTCCGGATTGGGTTGAGCAGGTGGTGCGCTGGCAGACCGAGGACTTCGCCGCCGGCGGATTCCAGCGGGGCCGTGGCTTCCTGTGCCTGATGCCGAGCGGGCCACATGGGGTGGGCTATTTCTCGCGGCTGGTCGCCGAGCGGCTCGGCGCAATCTTTCACGCGATCGACATCGATCCGCGCTGGGTCAAGAAGATCGCCGCCCGCGGCGCGGCGTCCGAAGTCGCCGCGTACATCGACCATGTCGTCGAGCAAGCCGTGTTCGTGTTGCGGACGCAGAACGTCGCGAACCTGCACACCACCCCGCCGTTGCTCGAGGCCATGGCCCGCGACGACCGAGTGGTCGACCTGCTGAACGACAAGATCCGCTACCTGTTGCTCAGCGGCGCGCACGTGGACGCCGACACCCTCGACCTGTTGCGCGGCATCTTCCCGGCCACCACGATCACCATGGCCTTCGGCAGCACGATGGTGCTCTCCCAAGCGGTGACCCGAACGACCGACGACGACGCGTTCGTCTTCGACCCGCGGACACCGTACGTGGTGTTCTGGGTGGTCGACCCCGACACGGGGGACCGGGTGCCCTACGGTCAGACCGGCCAGGTGGTGATGAACCACATCAGCAAGGGCATGTTCATCCCCAACAACATCGAACGCGACCTGGCGGTCCGCATGCCCGGGCCGGCGGGGGAACTCAGCGACTCGGTCGCAGCGGTGCGGCCGGTGAGCACCTTCGAGGGCGAGCCGGTCATCGAAGGCGTGTACTGATCATGACGGGCGAACGAGGCGGCGTCGCAGCCGATTTGGTGGCGATCGATGCGCTCGGCCCCGGCGGGGAGTACCGGACCCGCCGCCGCGAGATCATCACCAACACCGCCGGCGCCGACGTCGCCGAGCTGAGCCTGGTGCCCCCGCTGTACGTCGCGCGGACCCTGGCCGCGCAGCGCAAGGTGTTGCCCCTCCCGATCGCGCGGCGCGCGGCGGCACTGTCGCATGCCGCCGCCATCTTCGCGGACGGGGTGATCGCCAGCCTGGACTTCGAGGCCTATGTCCGCCTCGCCAGCCGGATTTCGGGGCTGCCCGTCGCGGTCGCCCGCGCCGGGGCGCGCGGGGTGGCCGACGCCGTCGGCGCCGCCTTCGACGCGGTCCGCCCGGCCCCGCCGGTGGGCGCGGCGCTCGATTGGCGCGAGGAGGGCGCCCGCCGCGGCGGCGCGGTATGGGCGCGGCGCGGGGAGGTGTTCGCGGTGCACGCCGCCGGAAACGGTCCCGGTGTGCACGGGCTGTGGCCGCAGGCGCTCGCGCTCGGCTACCGGGTGGCGGTGCGTCCGTCCCGCCGCGAGCCGCTGACCGCGCACCGGCTGGTGCATGCGTTGCGGCGGGCGGGTTTTCGGCCCGAGGACGCCGTGTACCTGCCCACCGACCATGCCGGCGCCGACGAGCTGATCCGGTCGGCCGACCTCGCCATGGTGTACGGGGGTCAGCCGGTCGTCGACAAGTACGCCGACGACCCGGCGGTGATCGTGAACGGGCCGGGACGCGCGAAAATCCTGATCACCGCCGACCGCGATTGGCGCGACCACATCGACGTCGTCGTCGACTCGATCGCCGGCCTCGGGGGCATGGCGTGTGTGAACACCACCGCCGTGCTGTACGAAGGCGATCCCGCGCCGCTGGCCGCGGCCATCGCCCGGCGGCTGGCGGCGATCGAGCCCCTTCCCGCCGACGACGAGCGCGCGATCCTGCCCACCCAGCCCCTCGAACAAGCCCGGGCCCTGGCGGACTTCCTGGCGGCCCGGGCCGAAGGATCGACG
The DNA here is from genome assembly GCF_001667275.1 of Mycobacterium sp. ACS4054. Taxonomy (GTDB): domain Bacteria; phylum Actinomycetota; class Actinomycetes; order Mycobacteriales; family Mycobacteriaceae; genus Mycobacterium. The sequence goes on along the minus strand of NZ_LZHV01000050.1, from coordinate 73,694 downwards.
CCGCTCTTGGGCGCCGATCAGGTGCTCGCCGACCTCGGCGACGGCCACGCCGCGCTGCGACCGGCCGTGCACCTGTTGCCCGAACCGGCGGACGCGCTCAACGTCGAGCTGCCCTTCCCGTGCGTGTGGGTGGCGCCGTGGTCGCGGAGCGCCGGGCCGGAACCGTTGCGGCACTCACTGGTCGTCACCGCGATCACCGGCGACGACAGCCTGGTCGACGAGCTGCTCGCCGAGCCGACCATCGCCAACGTGTACGTCGGCCCCCACCCCACTTGGCACGCGGCGCCCGGGATCCCGCACGACGGGTTCCTGGCGGACGCCCTGATGCGCACCAAGGGGGTCATCGGGGACTAGCCGGGGGTCAGCTTCCGAAGCTGCCCCTACCGCTGGCGACCGAAGCGGCCCCACTGGTGCCCGCGTCGAGGTGGCTGGACGCAAAGGCGACGCCCTTGTCGATCGTGGCGCCGTCGTCGGCGTAGGTGTTGTGCGCGGAGAAGTTCATGCCGTCGGAGCAGACCGGGTCTTCGGTGGCGCAGACCTTGATCGTCTTGTCGGCGAACGTCGGTCCGATGACGACGGGGGGCTCGCCGAGGAAGTTCATCGCGCGGACGTTGGGCATGCCGAACAGCACGACCGAGGACACGTGGCTCGCGATGGACGGGTCGAGGGGCTTGGGCACGGTGTTGGGGTCGATGCCGTCGGGGACGCTGGGCGACGTGACGAAGCCCATCACGGCCGCGCCCTGGGAGTAGCCGCCGAGCACCATCTTGGTGTTGGGGCACTCGTGGGCCATCGAAACGACATGGGCGCCCGCGTCTCTGACACCGTCGATGCCGGTATCCCACTGGTCGCTGGCGGGGTAGTTGACGGGGTAGACGTCGAAGGACTTTGACCCCACCCGCGAGTGCAGGGCGTCGACGAAGGCCTGCCCGGTGGGGCCGACGCCGGGGGCTTCACCCGTGCCGCGGGCGAATACCACCTGAACGTCCGGACATTGGGCGGCGGCGCTGGGGATGACGGAACCGGCGAGGGCCGAGGCGCCGAGGGCGGACGCCGCGGCCACCGCCGGAGTAATGAAACGAGCTATTTGACGTGCGATCATGCCGCAATTGTGCCCATCCGATCCCACGGCTAAACGGGAGAAAGCCTGGAAATTACTGGGAATTCACACAAGCCCGTCGAACTCGGATTACGCGGGCCGAGAAGCCTTGCGCGCGACCCTCATCCGCGGCTACGGCGGCCGCCGCCGAGGCGCCCGGCCCGAGCGGGACGCAGAACGCCGGGGCGGGGTGTGCACACCGACCGCGATGTGGTCTGCTAATTGTGACGAGTCGAGCGCACGGTGAAGCCATCCGCCGGTCCTCGACACGAGTGAATGCGGCGGCAGAGTTGAACGCAATAGTGCAGGCCCTCAACGCGGTCACGGACCACGTGGCCAATCCGGCGCGGGTATCGGATCCCGACAAGCTGCGCCGAGCGGTCAGCGGCAAGACCGCCCTGGTGACCGGCGCCTCCTACGGAATCGGCGAGGCGACCGCCCGCAGGCTGGCCGCCGCCGGCGCCACCGTGCTGGCGGTGGCCCGCTCCGAGGACCGGCTGGGCGACCTCGCGGCGTCGATCAACGCCGCCGGCGGCCGGGCCGTCGCCTACCCGACCGACCTCACCGACGAGGCGGCCATCAACGCGCTGACCAAGGAGATCACCGAGGAGCACGGCGCGCTCGACATCGTGGTGAGCAACGCCGGCAAGTCGTTGCGCCGGTCGCTGCATCACCAGTACGACCGGCCGCACGACTTCCAGCGCACCATCGACATCAACTTCCTCGGTCCCATCTGGCTGCTGCTGGGGCTGCTGCCGGCCATGCGCGAAAGCGGCGGCGGGCACATCGTGAACGTTTCCAGCGTCGGCGCGCGCGTCGTGCCGGGGCCGCAGTGGGGCGCTTACCAGGCGTCGAAGGGGGCGTTCGACCGGTGGCTGCGCAGCGTGTCGCCGGAACTGCACGCCGACGGCGTGGAGGTCACCTCGGTCTACTTCGCCCTGGTCCGCACCCGGATGATCGCGCCCACACCCCTGTTGGGTCGGCTGCCCGGCCTGTCGGCCGACCAGGCCGCCGACGCGATCGCCAAGGCGGTCATCGAGCGGCCCCGCAGCAACGAACCCCCGTGGATGTTGCCGGCCGAGCTGGCCTCGGTCCTGCTGGCCGGCCCCGCCGAACGGGCGGCCCGGCTGTGGTACCGCCGCTTCTTCTCGGATTCCGGTACCGGCGAGGCCGGGCGATGAGCGGGGAAGGCCTGGCCGGCACCGCGGCCCGCGCGCTCCTGCGGTCGCGGCTGCTGAGCCCGCCGTCGCCGCTGGCCACCCTGCGGCTGATCGGTGAGGCGCGCCGGGGCGGCACCAACCCCTACACCTTGCTGGCGGTGACCGCGACGCGCTGGCCCGACCGCGCCGCGATCGTCGACGACGACGGCGTCTGGGACTATCGCCAGCTGCGCTCGGCCACCGATGCGCTCGCGCGCCGGTTGACCGGCGCCGGTGTGGGACCCGGCGACGCAGTGGGCGTGATGTGCCGCAACGGTCGGGGGTTCATCGCCGGGGTCTTCGCGGTCGCCCTGGCGGGCGCCGACGTGGTTCTGGTCAACACCGACTTTCGCAGCGACGCGCTGGCGTCCGCGATGAGCGCCCACGGGATCACCACGATGATCGCCGACGATGAATTCGGCGAACGCGCCCGCGCCGCAAACGAATCGGTGGTTCTGATCGACCCGGCGACGGTCACCGCCGAGGAGGGCGGACCGCGGCCCGACGTGGCCGCGCCCGGCCGGATCGTGCTGCTCACGTCCGGCACCACCGGAACACCCAAGGGGGTGCCGCGCTCCCCGCAGCTGCGTTCCGCGGTCGGCGTGTGGGTCACCATCCTCGACCGCACCGGCCTGCGCACCGGGTCGCGAATCTCGGTGGCAATGCCCATGTTTCACGGGCTCGGGCTGGGCATGCTGATGCTCACCGTGGCCCTCGGCGGCACCGTGCTCACCCAGCGCCAGTTCGACGCCGAAGCCGCGCTCGCGCAGGCCTCACTGCATCGCGCCGACGCGTTCACGGCGGTGCCGATCGTGCTCGCCCGCATCCTCGACCTGCCCGAGCGGGTGCGGGCCCGCAACCCGGTGCCCTATCTGCGGGTGGTGATGTCGAGCGGGGACCGGCTCGACCCCACCCTGGGGCAGCGGTTCATGGACGCCTACGGCGACATCCTCTACAACGGTTACGGTTCCACCGAGGTCGGCATCGGGGCGCTGGCCACCCCGGCGGAGCTCCGCGACGCTCCGGAGACCGTCGGGAGGCCGGTGGCCGGCTGCCCGGTGCGCATCCTCGACAAGAACGGCAGGCCGGTCGGCCCGCGGGTCACCGGGCGCATCTTCGTCGGTGGCGAGCTGGCGAGCGAGGGCTACACCGGCGGCGGCGCCAAGGACGTCGTCGAAGGCATGACCAGCACCGGCGACATGGGCTACCTCGACGACGCGGGCCGGCTGTACATCGTCGGCCGCGAGGACGACATGATCATCTCCGGCGGCGAGAACGTCTATCCCCGCGCGGTCGAGAACGCGCTGTCCCAGCACCCCGCCATCGCCGACAACGCGGTCATCGGCGTTCCCGACGAGAAGTTCGGTCATCGGCTGGTCGCGTTCGTGGTGCTGCAGCCCGGCAGCGGCACCGACCCGGAAGAATTGCGGGAGTACCTCAAGGGCAGGGTCTCCCGCTTCGAGCAGCCCCGGGACATCACGGTCGTCGACAGCATCCCGCGCAATCCCGCGGGCAAGGTCGTGCGCAGGGAGTTGTCGGGCTAGCCGGCGCGAAAGCCTCAGTCCCGCTTGGGTTCCAGGGCCGCGGCCTGCTTGGCCAGCCAATTGGGCGCCAGCACCGAGATGACGGTGGCGCCCGCGGTGGCGCCGATGACCCCGCTCCAGGCGACCGGGCCCAGCGGCGTGCACCCGAAGAACTGGCTGACGCCCGGGGTCTGCACGATCGCGACCAGCACCCCCGCGCTGCCGAGCGCCGTGCCCAACACGAGAGGGCTGTGGCGCCGCGTCAGCAGGGTCTGCGCGAGCTGCGTGCTCACCAGCGCGGTGAGTCCCATCGTCGACGTGCGGCGCTGCGTGCCCGGCGTCCAGCGGCCGATGGCCCAGGCGGCGGTGGCGCCGGCGGCCGTGACGGCGCCCCGGGTGACGATCTGGCGCATCAGCGGCGCGTCGAGGGAGGGCGAGGGCCCGGACAGCGTCGCCAGCTGGAAGGCGCGATGCAGCTCCTCGGCGTCGCGGTCCACCCCGTCCTCGGCGCCCTCCGGCTCGGGGTATTGCGGGGTGACGGCCACCGCGAGCGCCGGGAACATGTCGGTGAGCAGGTTGACCAGCAGCAGCTGGCGGGTGCCTACCGGCGCGCGGCCGGTGCCCAACGCGGTGCCGATCAGGGTGAAAAGCACCTCGCCCACGTTGCCGCCGACCAGGATGCTGACCGCGTCCCGGACGCCGCCCCACATCCCGCGGCCCTCGACCAGCGCGTCGAGCAGCACGCCGAGGTCGTCGTCGGTGAGCACGATGTCGGCCGCCCCGCGCGCTGCGGAGGAGCCGCGACCGCTGACGCCGACGCCGACGTCGGCCATCCGGATGGCGGCGGCGTCGTTGGCCCCGTCGCCCACCATCGCGACGGCCTGCCCGGAGGCCTGCAGCGCCGCAACGATCTGCACCTTCTGCTCCGGGCTGACCCGCGCGAAGACCTGCACGTCGGCGGCGACCTTCGCGCGCTCCTCCTCCCCGAGGCCGGCGAGTTCCGCGCCGGTGATCTCGCGCGCGTCCGCGGGCAGCCCCAGTTGCCGGGCGATCGCGCGCGCGGTGATCGGGTGGTCGCCGGTGATCAGCACCACCCGCCGGCCGGCCTCCACCAGCGTCTCGATCAGCGGCCGCGCGGACGGGCGGGCGGTGTCGGCCAGCCCGACGAAGCCGATCAGCTCGAGCTCACGCGCGGCGGCGTCGACGGCGTCGGCGTCGGTTTCCTCCTCACCGGTGCCCAGCTCCCAGCGGCGCCGCGCGACCGCCAGCACCCGCAGGCCCTGCTCGGCGAGCCGCATCACCAACGCCTCCGCGTGGTCGGCGTCGGCGGCCGAATCGGCGAAGCGGCAGCGCGGCAGGACCTCTTCGGGGGCGCCCTTGACCATGAGCATCGGCCCGCCGTCGCCGGTCGTCGCGCCGATCGCGGCGGAGTAACCGCGGCTGGACTCGAACGGCACCTCCGCGAGCACGGTCCAATTCGAGGCCCATTGGGCGTCAACGGAATTCGCGGCCGTGAGGATCGCCTCGTCGGTGGCGTGCGCGTGGCCGCCGCCGTTGTGGGGCTGGGTGCTGCTGCGCGCGGCGGCCCGCAACACGGCCGCGGAGGCCGGGTCGTTCACGTCGGGGAACTCCGCGTCCGAGCCGTTTTCGTGCGGGACGCCGTGGACGACGCGCAGGCGGTTTTCGGTCAGCGTGCCGGTCTTGTCGAAGCACACCGTCTGGACCCGGCCCAGCGCTTCGACCGCCCGCGGCGTGCGCACCAGCACCCCGTGCCGCGACAACCGCTGGGCGGCCGCCAGCTGGGCCAGGGTGGCGACCAGGGGCAGGCCCTCGGGCACGGCGGCGACGGCGATGGCGACCCCGTCGGCGACCGCCTGGCGCAGCGATCCCTGATGCAGCAGGGCCAGGCCGGTCACCGCCGCGCCACCGGCCAGGGTCAGCGGCAGCACCTTGCTGGTCAACTCGCGCAGCCGGGCCTGCACCCCGGCCGCCGACTCGACGTCGGCGATCGCCGAGATCGCGCGCTGCGCGGCGGTTCCCGCCCCGGTCGCGACGACGATCGCGCGGGCGTGCCCGGCGACGATGGTGCTGCCCTCGAACAGCATGCTGGCGCGGTCGGAGTCGGCGACCGCGACGGGTTCGACCTGCTTGTCCACCGGCAGCGACTCGCCGGTGAGGAACGACTCGTCGACTTCCAGGTCCTCGGCCACCAGCAGGCGGGCGTCCGCCGGCACCACCTCGGGGGCGGCCAGGTCGATGATGTCGCCGGGGCGCAGCGATTTGGCGTTCACCGAGACGGTCCGTTCGACGGTGCGGGCCGCCTCCAGCCGGCGGTGGGCCGTGGCCACCGCGGGCAGAACCACCCGCCGCGCGTACTGGTCCTGCTCGGCGAACAACTCGGCGACCGCGGCCTCGGCGCGCAGCCGCTGCACGCCGCCGGCGATCGCGTTGGCGGTCATCACGCCCGCGACCAGGAGCGCGTCGACGCTGCTGCCGACGATCGCCGAGGCCGCCGCCCCGACCGCCAGGATGGGCGTCAGCGGATCGGCGAGCTCGGCCCGCGTCGCGGTCAGCAGCCTTCCCACCCGGCCCGCCGGCCCGCGCAGCGGCGCGACCACCGGGTTGTAGGACAGGTCGTCGAGGAGCTGCCGCCACGGCGCGGTGCCGGGCTCGACGGCCAACGGCCGGGTGCGGCTGGCCAGCCGGGAGTAGACGATCTCGGGGTCCAGGGCGTGCCAAGCGGTCAGCGGCTGCGGGGTCGGGTCGGGCAGCCGGAGCACCCGCGAGGCCGCGAAGGTGCCCTGCATCAACGCGGCCGCGGCGGCGGCGTTGACCGGGTTGAGCCACCGCTGCACCGCGAACGGGCTCAGGGTGCGCGGGTCGCCGGTGACCAGCAACAGCCCCGCCAGGGTGCTGCCGCCCTTCGCCAGGCGTACCGCCGACTCGGTCGCCTCCCGGGCCACCGGCAGCGCCGACAGGATGCGCACCGCGGCGGCCAGGTCCGTCCCGGTGATGATGTCCGCGGTCCACGGGGTCGCCGCCTGCGGATCGTCCAGCGCGACGCCGATGTCGGCGATGGCCAGCGCGGCCAGCGTGTCGGTGGACGCGAAGTCGCGGTGCAGCGCGGTGATCAGCAGCACCGGCCCGCGATCGGTGCGCAGGTCGCGCACCAGCTGCAGCAGCGGCGTGCCGGGCGGGTGGCTCACGGCGACGCTGGCGGACAGGTCCTCGGTGCCGGCGACGTGCCGCAACACCACTCGGGAGCTGGTGCGGTTCGCGATCTGCAGCAGCGGGACGGCGAACGGGTCGACCTCCCAGCCGACGTCGACGCTGCCCACCCGCTCGCCGTCGACCACGAGGTCGGCGTGCTCCAGGCCCTGCGCCGGCGTCGCGGACGACCCTTGCGCGCGGACCCACCGCAGGCGGGCGCCGGTGGCCGGCAGCTCGTCGGGGTCCGGCTCGGGGGCCTCCTCGCCGTGCAGCAACGCGTCGGCGACCTCGTAGACGCGGTCCTCGTCCCACCCGGGCACGTCCCCGCGCGCCTGCAGCACGGCCCGGTTGTCACCCCGCAGCGCGGCCCCGTCGACGACGATCACCTTGACCCGGTCCAGGCGCCGCAGGGCGCCCGGGTCGAGGATCAGCTGCCCGGCGTTGGCCAGCCCGCGGCCCAGCACCGCGGCGAACGCCTGCCGGCCCACGTGCGCCGCCCTGGGCACGCCGGCCAGCAGCGCGCCGGCCGCGTCCTCGGTGCCGCCGCCGGCCAGCAGCGCACCCGCCGCGGCCACCAGCGAGGCGTTGGCGGCCTGGTCGGCGTACTCCTCCACCGGCCCGGCCATCGACCCCTTCGCGGTGTCGATCGCGGCGTCGATGGCGCCGCCCACCACGACGTGCGAGGCCTCTCCCGCGGCGGCGGCCGCCCAATTATGGCGCGGCGCTTGCGATTTGGGCCCGGCCGACGAGATGACCGGCACCACCGGGGCCTGCGGCCGCTTGGGCGAGGCCAGCTCCGGTTCCCGGTCGCGCCACCGCTGGCGGTGCGCCGTGGCCTCGGAGACCTGCAGGCTGCGCTGCGCCAAATCCAGCAGCGGCGTGCCGACGGCCTGCGTCAGCCCGTTGGCCAGCGCGGTGGACGCGCTGAGCGCGATGTCGGTGCCGACGCGACCCAGCCGCGACTCCAGCACGGCAACCACCCGGGGCTGGTGGTTGAGCAGCGCCGCGGCGGCGCGGGCGCTGCGCGGCGCGACGGGAAGCCGGCCCAGCCAACCGGTCACGGCGGCGCCGATGGCCGCCGCGTCCATTGCCGCGGCGCTGAATGGGACGAGGATCGCCAGCGGATTTCCTGGGTCGGCGAACGGCGCGGTCCGGGTCGTGCCTTTGGGGGCGACCAACGTCAGGTCCGCCGCTACGCCGCAGACCGTTTCGCGGACCCGATCCAGGGCGGCGTCGATGTCGGCTTCGTTGTCGAACTCGACCACCAACCGGCCGAGTGCGCCCTCGACGTGGGCTGAGGCCACGCCCGGAATCCGGCGGACCGGCTCTTCCACCGCCGGCGCGTGCTCGTGCCACCCCGGGAACGGGAGCAACGGATCCAGGTCCAGATGCACCCGCCGCCCGCTCTGCCACCGAACCGGCGGAGTGACCCTGGGTCCGGATCCGTTGGCGGAACCGGTCAATCCGATCGCCCGGCCCGTCGTGTGCGCCATCGACTGGGCGACCGGGACCGCCAGTTCGGCCACCGGGCTGGCCAGCGACTGCAGGGCGTCCGCGGCGCCGGCGGCGGTGGACACCCCGGCCCGCACCAGCTGCGCGGCTCCGTCGGTCACGCCGGCGACCACGCTGGCAACGCCCGGAATCCTCACTCGGTCACCCTTCGATTACGACTACCGCGCCTAATGATCCTGGGGGGCTGGGGACCTGTCCACACTTGCGCCGGTGGACCGCGCGACGGCACCGATGACTCCGGCGGGTCGGGCCTTCCTTGGGTGACCGGTGATGCAGTCGCTTGCCCTTTGGACAGGTTACCGGCTCGGCGGGAACCCAAACTTGCCGAACAGGCTTGGGTCGAGGAAGACGGTGATCGTGGCGATCCCGTCGGCGCCGGTGGTGAGGACGTGCAGGGAATGCGCCCGCAACTTCCCGTCCGCGCCGCGGCGGTACTCGGCGACCGCGGGTTGGGTGTTCGCGGCGGTCGGGATCATCGCGACGTCACCGGCCTTGGCGAACGCACGCGCGGCAAGGAAGCGCAGCACGGGGTCACGGCCGGCGAACCACACAGGGAGCGGAGGCATTTCGAGTTTCACATCCGCCTGCAGCAGCGCGGTGAGGGCCGCCATGTCCGCGTTTTCGAACGCCGCGCAGTAGCGGTCGAGCAACGCGCGGCGCTCGGCGTCGTCGGGCTCGGACAGGGCTTCCTCTTCCGGGGACAGGTCGGCGAGGCGGGCCCGCGCCCGCTGCAGCGAGCTGTTGACCGCTGCCGGTGTGGTCTCGAGCAGCTCGGCGACCTCGCCGGCGCTGAACTGCACGACATCGCGCAGGATGAGCACCGCCCGCTGCCGGGCGGGGAGCTCTTGCAGGGCCGTCATCACGGCCAGCCGCAGGCTTTGCCGCGCGGTGACGTCGTCCTCCGGCGTGGGGAACGTCAGCGCGTCGGGGATGGGCTCCAGCCACTCGTGCGTGCCGGCCGCGCCGAGCGCGGCGTCCGGGTCGGTCGTTCCGTCGCCCAGCCCGGCGGGCAGCACCCGGCGGGCGCGGTTCTGCAGGGCCCGCAGGCAGGCGGTCGTCGCGATCCGATACAGCCACGTCCGCAGCGCCGCGCGTTCCTCGAACGCCTCGTAACCGCGCCAGCCGTTGAGATAGGTCTCCTGGACCAGGTCCTCGGCGTCGTGCACCGACCCGAGCATGCGGTAACAGTGGGCGATCAGCTCGGCGCGAAAGGGCGCCGCCTGCGCGATGAAGTCCTCTTTCGCCGGCACGGCTTCTCCTCGTCTCGGCTGCCTCCGAACGCTACTCGAGTACAGAGACAGCGGGCCGCGGGAATTCATCGGTCCGCCGGCGATGAATTCGCGCGCCGCTCCGCATCTCAATTAGTGAACGCCTTACCTACCGAGAGCGAGGACGCAATGAACGAGCCCCTGACGAACCTGTCCGGCGCCCCGGCGATCGTGACCGGGGCCAGCCGCGGATTCGGCCGCGCCATCGCCGGCGCACTGGCGGCGGCCGGTGCGGCGGTGGTCGGACTGGCGCGCGGCCGGGCCGGCCTCGACGAGGTGCGCGACGAGCTGGGCGGCGGCTTCACCCCAGTGGTCGCCGACGCCGCGGATCCCGAGACGGCGCACCGGCTCATCGACGAATACCGGCCGCGGATCCTGGTCCTGAGCGCCGGGGCGGCCCCGCACATGGCACCGCTGCAGGAGCAGAGCTGGCACACCTTCAGTGAGAACTGGAATGTGGATGTGGCGCAAGCGTTTCACTGGACCCGCTACGCGCTGCGCCGCCCGCTGGCGCCGGGCAGCTCGGTGATCGTCATGTCCAGCGGTGCCGCCCTGGCCGGGTCGCCGCTCAGTGGCGGCTACGCGGGCGCCAAGGCGGCGGTCCGGTTCGTTACCGGCTACGCCGCCGCCGAATCGCAGCGGGGCGGGCTGGGGATCCGTTTCGTGTCGGTCCTGCCCCGATTGACGCCCGCCACCGATCTCGGCGCCAAGGCCGTCGCGGCTTACGCCGATCGGCAGGGGGTCGATGTCGAGGCGTTCGTGCGGGCCGGTGGGCCCCCGCTCACCGCCGAGCAGGTGGGCCGATCGATCTTGACGATCCTCACCGCCGACTCCGGCAGCGAGGACGCGTACCTGCTCACCTCGGCCGGCCTGTCGGCGGTCGCCTGAGAACGCCGAATTGTTAAGGAGGACAACGCCAATGAACACACCCCCCATTGTCTCGGCCCAGGACTGGGCGGCGGCGCGCGCGCGGCTGCTGGTGCGGGAGAAGGAAGTGATGCGGGCCCACGACGCCCTGGCGGCGGCGCGTCGGCGGATGCCCTGGCTGGCCGTCGAAAACCAGTACGCGTTCGACGGGCCCGAGGGCCGGGTGAGCCTGCGGGGGCTGTTCGCGGGCCGGCGTCAGCTCATCGTGTACCGGGCCTTCTTCGAGCCGGGCGTGGACGGCTGGCCCGACCATGCCTGCCGCGGCTGCTCGATGATCGCCGACCACGTCGGGCACCTGGCCCACCTGAACGCCCGCGACACCACGCTGGTGTTCGTGTCGCGGGCGCCCCAGCCGGAGATCGCGCGGCTGAAGGAGCGGATGGGTTGGCGGATGCCGTGGTACACGATCACCGACGGATTCGACGCCGACTTCGACGTCGACGAATGGCACGGCACCAACGCGTTCATCCATGACGGCGAGCGCGTCTTTCGGACCTACCTCATCAACAACCGCGGCGACGAGGCGTTGGGCAACACCTGGAGTTACCTCGACATGACCGCCCTCGGGCGCCAGGAGAACTGGGAGGACTCCCCGGACGGGTACCCGCAAACCGCGCCGTACGAGTGGTGGGAATGGCACGACGCGTACGGCGAGAGCGCGCCGTCACGGTGGTTCGGCGATCCGGATCCCGACGATCCCAACGACCCGCGTCCGGCCCGCGACGGCTGAATTTCGATTTCCGATAAACACGAATGCGCGGTAGCCGTCCAACGGCTACGCGCGCAATATTCGGCTGAGTTGTTTTGGGCTATAAAATGCGGTGGTTCGCCCTGTTGACGTGGTATCCCGCCGGAAACGACTTCTCGATGACCTGCAGCTGGTGGTCCACCCTGGACTCGAGCTCGAGGACCACGCAGCTGTCGCCGACGGCCTTCGATTCGAGGACTATGTACCGTTGGCCGCAATCCATGATGGGATCACCTGAGTGCAATGTTTCGACGGGCACCAATTCCGGGGTTCCGTTTGATTCCACCCGTCACACGCTAGGTCAATTTCACGAGTGAGGGAATAGTTTGCCCGCGCCGCGGGCGATTCACTGCGCGCCGGGCTGTTTGAAGAACACGCTGACGCGAGAGATCAGCCCGTCGTCGCCGCGCTCGAACAGCAGGCATTCCGGCCACCGCTTGGTGGCGCCGTCCATCTCGAACGCCTCGGTCAGCTCGACGTAGGACAGGTGGCTGTCCACGTGCGAAACCCGCTGCACGTCGAGCCGGTGGCCGTCGAGGTTGGTGAGGACCTTGCGCAGGTAGGCGATGTAGTGCCGCTTGCCCTCGACGACATCGCAGAACGGGCCCTCGCGGACCAACCCGTCGTCGGCGATCGTCGCGGCGAGGCCGTCCCAGTCGTGCGCCGCCAGGCACTCCAGGTAGCGCTCGACCACCCCCGGCTCGGTCACGTCGACTCCACGCACAACACAGTAGGCGAATGGGAGGGGGGAGAACAGGTTCGTTCAAGCGGCGCACCGGGCCCGCCGGTGCGGGCCAGAATAGGGCGATGAGCGCACCCATGGCTCCGGATTCGCCGCCCGCGGTTCCCAGTTGCTATCGGCATCCGGGCCGCCCGACGTACGTCCGCTGCAACCGTTGCGAGCGCTACATCTGCGGGGACTGCATGCGCAACGCCGCCGTGGGTCATCAATGCGTCGAGTGTGTCCGGGAGGGCGCCCGCACGGTCCGTCAGCCGCGAACCCGCTTCGGCGGCCGGCAGCGCTCGGCCACACCGGTGCTCACCTACGCCCTGATCGCGATCAACGTGGTCGCGTTCGTGGTTCAGATGGCCTCGGGGAATCTGGAAAAGCAGCTGACGCTCTGGCCGCCGGCGGTGGCCGGCGGGGAGTTCTACCGGCTGGCGACGGCGGCGTTCCTGCACTACGGGGCGGCGCATCTGTTGCTCAACATGTGGGCGCTCTACGTGGTGGGTCCGCCACTCGAAATGTGGCTGGGCCGACTGCGATTCGGCGCGCTCTACGCGCTCAGCGGGCTGGGCGGTTCGGTGCTGGTCTACCTGCTCTCGCCGCTCGACACCGCGACGGCGGGTGCCTCGGGCGCGATTTTCGGGCTGTTCGGTGCCACGTTCGTGGTGGGCAAGCGGCTGGCGTTCGACGTCCGCTGGGTGATGGTGGTCATCGCGATCAACCTGGTTTTCACCTTCGTTGCGCCGGCGATCAGCTCCCAGCGCATCAGTTGGCAGGCGCACGTGGGCGGGCTGGTCACCGGTGGACTGGTCGCCGCGGCCTACGTTTACCCGCCGAGGGAGCGCCGGAACATGATCCAGGCCGTCGTGACCATCGCCGTGCTGGCGGTGTTCGCCGCGCTGATCTGGTGGCGCACGGCGCAACTGCTCGCGGAGTTCTCCGCATGAGCTGGTGGATCACCCACGCGGAACGCACGCTGACCGAGGACGTGCCCGCGGCGCCGGATCAGGTTCGCGACTTCTACGTGGACCTGGACAACATCAAGCTGGTCCACCCGTTGATCGTGTCGGTGGAGCCGTTGTCGCGCAGCGAAACCGCGGACGGCTATCAGCAGACGTATCGGGTGGTCGACCGAATCCCGTTGGGGCCGTTCACCTTGCGGACCGCCTACCGGGCGCGACTGCGGGTGCCCGCGGCGGGCGACGTGCTGACCGAGGCGGATCAGCCGCCGGGGGTTCACCTGCGGGGCACGGTGAGTTTCGAGCCGGCCGACGGCGGCACCCGGGTCACCGAGCGAATCCAAATAGCCGCGCCGCGGCCGCTGGCCGGCGTGACCATCCGCGAGGGCGTCAAGGCGCACATCAAGATGCTGGCCGGCATCCGGAGTCACTTCGAATCGGGAACACCGAGGAGGTCGCAATGAAATGTCGTGGCGCTGTGATCCGCGGGGTCGGACAGGACTGGGAGATCCGCGAGATCACGCTCGATCCGCCCCGCGCAGGCGAGGTCCTGGTGCGAATGACCGTCGCCGGCATCTGCCACTCCGACGACCACCTCGTCACCGGCGACGTGTTGCCCACCCCGGAGGTCCGGGCCTCAACGGGCATCCCCGAACCGGATTGGTACCCGATGCTCGGCGGGCACGAGGGCGCCGGTGTGGTCGAAGAGGTCGGGCCCGGCGTGACCACCCTGCGGCCGGGGGACCACGTGGCGATGTCCTTCATCCCCGCGTGCGGCAGCTGCCGGTTTTGCGTGAACGGCCAGAGCTACATCTGTGACGCCGGCGCCAGCCTGTTTTCCCGGGAGATGCCGACCGACGGAACCTGCCGGCGGCACCTCGGCGACGAAAACCTCATGGCCTACGGCCAACTCGGCACCTTCGCCGAATACGCGGTGCTGACCGAGAAGTCGGTCATCAAGATCGACGACGCGATCCCCTTCCATGCCGCCTCGCTGGTGTCGTGCGGCGTCAGCACCGGCTGGGGCTCCGCGACGGTTACGGCGGGCACCGAGCCCGGCGACACCGTCGTCGTCATCGGCACCGGCGGGGTCGGGATGAACGCCGTGCAAGGGGCGCGCGCGGCCGGCGCGACCTACGTCGTCGGGGTGGATCCCGTTGATTCCAAACGGGATTCGGCCAAAATCTTCGGGGCCACGCACACCGCCGCGTCCGCGCAGGAGGCGATCCCGCTGGTCACCGATATCACCGCGGGGGTGATGGCCGACCGCGTCATCCTGACCCCCGGCGTTCTGCACGTGGAGTTGATCCCGTTGGGAATGAGGCTGCTGCGCAAGGGCGGGACGTGCGTGGTCACCGGCATCACCCCCTACACCGAGCCGGTGGTTCCGCTCATCCTGCAGGAGATGGTGCTGTCGTCCAAACAACTCAAGGGGGCGCTCTACGGCGGGATGAATCCGCGCACCAGCGTGCCGTTGCTGTTGTCGATGTATCAGGCGGGCGCACTGAAGCTCGACGAATTGGTGACCCGGCATTACCGGCTCGATCAGATCAACGAGGCGTTCGCCGATCTGCGCAAGGGCCGCAACATTCGGGGCATCATCGATTTCGCGGGCGGGTGAGTCAGCGCCGATCGCGAGCGCGGCGAAGCCGGGCGATGCGGGTCGGCGCCATCAACTCATCGCTCGATCCACTGCGACGTCAACGCGAACTCCGACAGGTATTTCGTCGAGCTCCAGCCGCCGTCGACGACGATCGTCTGGCCGTTGATGAAACTTCCGCCCGGCGAACACAAGAAGCCCACGGTGCTGGCGATGTCGTCGACGCGGCCCAACCGCTGATGCGGCGTCATCTCAGTGTTGATCCGGCGGAATCGCTCGTCCTCCAACCGTTTTTCGACCATCGGTGTCACCGTCACGCCCGGCGCGACGGCGTTGCAGCGGATGCCGGCCGCGCCGTACTGGCAGGCGATGTGGGTGGTGAGCGCGGTCAGCCCGCCCTTGGCGGCGGAGTAGGCGCCGCCGCGCAGGCCGCCGACGACCGCGAAGGTCGACGTCACGTTGATGATCGCCGACCCGGGCGCCATGTGCGGCAACACCTCGCGAGCGAGCCGAAACGGCGCCCGCAGCATCAAACCCAGGAAGTAGTCCAGGGTTTCGTCGTCGGTTTCGTGCAGCGGCTTGGGCCCGCCCACCCCGGCGTTGTTGATCAGGAAGTCGATGTGACCCCAGCGGTTGACCGCGGTGTCCACGATGCGCCGCGGCGCGTCGTCGGCGGTGAGGTCGACGGCCACCGTCGCGACGCGATCCGGATCGCCGATCGCCCCCTCGAGCTCGGCCAGCCGATCGGAGTCGCGGCCCGTCCCGACCACGGCCATGCCCATCTCGGCGAGCTTGGTCGCGCAGCCCAGGCCGATGCCGCTGCTTGCTCCGGTGACGATCGCGACCTGCATCTCAGCCATCCTCAGTCTCCGCGCTCATCAGCGCGGCTCGGATCCGATGTTTGAGTATCTTCCCCGCGTCATTCTTCGGTAGGGCATCGGTGATCACGACCTGTTCCGGGGCCTTGAATTTGGCGACTCCCTTGCTCACCAACAGCTCCAGCAGGCTCGCGACGTCCGGGTGCGCCCCGCCCGCGGGCACGATCACCGCGCAAGCCCGCTCCCCGGTGCGCGCATCGGGCAGGCCGACGACCGCGATTTCCGCGATGCCGGGATGGTCGGCGAGCAGGTCCTCGACCTCCTTGGCCGAGACGTTCTCGCCGCTGCGGATGATGACGTCCTTGGCCCGGCCGGTCACCACGAGGTACGTCTCGTCGACCCAGCGCCCGAGATCCCCGGTGCGGAAAAATCCCGCGGCGTCAAATGATTCGTCTTCGGAATGGCGGTAACCCGACATCATCTGCGGGCCGCGCACGCAGATCTCTCCGTCCCCGGCGGGGGCGAATTCGTGCGCGACGAGCTTGATCTCGGCGATGCCGGGCCTGCCGTCGGTGTCAGCCGCGGGCCCGGTTTCGTCCGGCCGGGGCGCGCCGACCGTGGTGACGGGAACTTCGGTGCAGCCATACACCCGGGTGACCACCGCCCGCTCGAAATATGCGGCGGCGCGACGGATCAGCGACGGGGGTACGGAGGCGCCGCCGCAGATGAACACCTTCAGATCGGGCAGCCGGGTGTCGGCGCGCTCGGCGGCGGACAACAGTTGCTGCAGGAACGGCGTGGCCCCAGCCATGTGCGTGCAGCGTTCGGAGTTCATCAGCGCCACCGCCTCGACCGGATCCCATCGGTCCATCAGCACCGCGGTGGTGCCCAGCAGTAGCGGGCATTCGAACGCGTATATCGAACCGCCGATGTGCGCGACCGGGGAGGGGACCAGGAACGTGTCGCCCGGATCGATCATCCAATGGTCGCGGATCTGGCAGATCAGGGCGTGCATCGAATTGTGGCTGTGCAAAACGCCTTTGGGCCGGCTGGTGGTGCCGGAGGTGTAGAGGATCATCCGCGCGTCGTCGGGATTCAGCGCCGGAAGCGCGGCGTCATCGGGGGGCTGCTCCAGCAGGGCCCGGTAGGGCGTGTGCGGGCCCGCGGGCCCGGTTTCGGGGCCGCGCACCACCACCACTTCCGGGGCCGGGATCAGCTCGGCGGCTACGCGTTCGAGCATCGTCGCGTAGTCGTGGCCGCCGTAGCGGTGTGGCACGAAAACCATTGCCGTGCCGGCGTCTTCGAGGATGAAGCGCAGGTCATGTTCGCGCAGTGAGGGCAGGATCGGGTTCACCACCATCCCGGCCAGGGTGGCGGCCAGGTAGATGACGGCGGCCTCGTGCCAGTTCGGCAGCATGAACGACACCACGCTGCCCGCCGGCATGCGCGCCGACAGCGCCGTGGCCAGCGCGCCGGCCTGCGCGTGTAGCGTGGCGCAGTCGAGTCGAACGTCTTTGTCCACCAGCACCGTTCGCCGGGGCGATTCGATCGCGGCGGCCCGCAGCGAATCGGCCAGCGTGGTGTGCACCCACAGGCCGCGCCGATACGCCGCCGACGCGTGCGCGGCGTCCCACGCGGTCGGGGGGAGCACGTCAACCACCCTGGCCGCTGACGCGGCGCATGGTCATCGCGTAGCGAAACCTCGACGAGAGGTGGGTGTTGATCGTCACCTGGGCCACTTCGCCGTCGGAGGTGGTGTAGGTGCGCCGCATCTGCAGCGCGGCCGTTCCCGGTTCGACGCCGAGGCCGTCGGCGAGCTCGGGCGACAGCAGGACGGCCGCGATCTCTTGATGCAGCTGGGCGACGCTCACCCCGAACAGGTCCTCGATCAACGGAAAGATCGGGCCGGCATGGCGTTGCAGCAGCCTGCCGACCGCGGCGAAGCTCCGGTTGATGTAGTACTCCGTGCGGCAGACCGGCACCGACGCGCTGTCGGCCCGCCGGTAGCCGCGCACCGACAGCCACTGGGTGCCCACCTCGAGCCCGGTCCGAGCGGCCAAATCCTCGTCGATCGTGACCATCGCGTTGGATTCGATCGTCAGCTGCGCGCCGGCCGCGAAGGCAAGGAGATCGTTGATCGACATCGCGTCCTGGGCATACGAACTGGACGCCGGGCGCGGCACCACCCGGGTGCCCGCGCGCGGCCGGGACGCGACCAGGTTGTCCTCCCGCAGCCGGCGAAGCGCTTCGCGCACGGTGTAGCGGCTCACCGCGAAGCGCTCGCACAGTTGCTGCTCGGTCGGCAGCTGCGAGCCCACCGGATAAACCCCGTCGACGATCTCCTTGCGCAGCGTCCGCGCGATCTGCAGGTAGCGGTGATCACCGGCGACGGCCTGGGGCATCAGCGGCCGCCCGTCGGGCGCAATGCCAGCACGCTGCCGTCGCCGTCGGCCGAGATGTAAAGCGTCCCGTCGGCCGCGGCCGCGATGCCGGCAAACGGGCCCTGCGGCCCGGAAAACGGTGGCATCCCGCGCAACGGCTTGGGCGTCACGCCCGGCGGGGGACCGACCGGCAGGCCCGACGCGATCGATTGGCGCGCGTGGCTGGTCAAGTCGAACCGGATCACCGCCTTGGCGCCGGCGTCGACGATGTAGAGCAGGTCGTCACGCACCAGAATGCCTTGCGGCCGTTGTAGATCGGCGACGACGGTGTCGACGCTCGACCCGGTGACGCGGACCACCCGGCCGGCCCCGGCCTCCGCCACCAGGCACGCCCCGTCGGCATCGACCGCGACGCCGACGGGCTCGCGCAAACCGTTCGCCAGCACCTCGATCCCGCCCGACCGCAGCAACAGCACGCGCCCGGTGCCCAGCTCCGCGAACACCACCCCGCCGGGAGCCGTGGCCACGCCGTACAGCTGGTCGAAACCGTCTGCCAGCACCTCGGTTTCGCTGGCTTGCGGGCGGTAGCGGCTCACCTGGCCACCGGACGTGGTGACGATGAACTCGCCGGGGCCGCTCGCAGCCACGCCCCGCAGAAACCCCGGATACCCGGGGCTGAACAACATCCCCGCGGTGTGCAAGGAGCCATCGGGCAGGGCGGCGTAGAAGTACGTGCCGTCGGCGATGTGGAGCAGCCCGTCGTGACCCACCGCCAGGTCCATCGGCCAGTTCAGCCCACCCGCCAACACGGATTGCGTTGTGCCATCGAGCGATATCTCGGTGATCTCGCCGGTGAAGTTCGAGACGAACAGCCGGTCGCCGACGAAGGTGCAGTTGTCCAGCCCCGGATCCAGTTGCGCGAGCAGCCGCCGCTCGCCGGTGCGGGGATCGATGCGCAACACCTGCCCGCTGGCCACCTGGGTCGAGACGAGGTGGCCCTGCGCGTCGAACTTGACCGAGTCCGGCACGCCGAGATCGCCCGCGACGCGCTGCGGCTCGCCGCCGTCGGGGTCGACGCGCCAGATCTCGTTGGCGCCCATCACCGGGAAGTACAGCAGGCCGTCCGGGCCCACCTCCATGGCGTTCGGTGAGGGCACGTTCTCGAGAAGCACCCGCGGCGGCCCGCCCGCCAAATCGAACTCCAGCAGCCGCCCGCCCGCACGGCACTCACCGACGAACAGGCGGCCGCGGTGGAAGGTGATGCCGTTGGCCGACGGAACGTCGTCGCGCAGCACCCGCGTTCGTCCGCTGGTGTCCCGCACGCTGACCCGGCCGTCCATCACCTCGGTCGCGTACAGGTTGCCGCTCGCGTCGAACGCGACATCGTCGGGCGCCACGATGTCGCCGCCCTTGGGGCTGGCGGTCGTCAGCTCGCCGGTGCGGTGATCCAGCGCGCTGATCTGACTGCCGGTCACCTGGGCGATGTAGACGCGCCCGCCGGGCCCCGTGCGCAAGCCGTTGGCACCGTACAGCCGGCTCGGGGCGGTGACCCGCTCGAGGCCCCAGCCCTCGGCGACTTCGACCGGATGCGGCGCCGCATACCGCGAGGAGATGGACCGTGAAATGGTCATGCTCGCCGAGGTCCTTCCGTCCGCCGTCTGGGCTGGACGTTATCAACTCCGCCTAGTCCAGACAATAGCCGCGGAACGGCCCCGGCCCGGCCTTGACAGCGAAGTCCGCCGATCGGAATAGTGTTCTCCATCGGGCAGAATGCCATATTTTGTCCGGACAAAAAGTGCACGGGAAACCCGCTCCGCACGCTTGGCGGGAGGCGAAAGCAGGTCATGGACGATCACGGGCGCGGTCTGGGGCTCGACGGCCGCATCGTGGTGGTCTCCGGCGCCGGCGGGGGCGGCATCGGCACGGCCGTCACCGCCATGACCGCCCGGGCCGGGGCCACCGTGATCGCGGTGAGCCGGTCGAAGGAAAACCTCGACGAGCACGTCGCCCCGCTCGCGCAACAGGGGCTGGCCGTGGTGCCGGTCGCGGCCGCCGCGTCGACCGACGACGGCATCGCCACCGTGATCGATCAGGCCCGCCGCGCCGACGGCACCCTGTACGGGTTGGTCAATGTCGCCGGCGGCGCCGAGCCGTCGACGTGGATGCCCTCGACCCGGGTGACGCGCGGCGACTGGCGCACGATCTTCGCGGACAATCTCGAAACCGCGTTCTTCATGAGCCAGGCCGTGGCGAAGGAACTCGTCGCGCACGGGCTGCCGGGCTCGATCGTGTCGGTCTCCTCGATCAGCGGCATGAACACCGCGCCGTTTCACATCGCCTACGGCACCGCCAAGGCCGCGATCGCGGCGATGACCCGCACGATGGCCCTCGAACTGGCGGCGGCGGGAATCCGGGTGAACGCCGTGGCGCCCGGCGTCACCCAGACCGCGGCGTCGCGCACGTACGTCGACGAGGACCCAGAGCGGGACCGGCGGGCGATCGCGATGGGTCGGCGCGGGCGACCCGAGGAACAGGCCGGCGCGATCCTCTTCCTGCTCTCCCAGATGTCGAGCTACATCACCGGCCAGACGCTGCTCGTCGACGGCGGGCTGGGCCTCAAGTGGAGCCATCTCGGCGCCGACAACACGTCGCTGTTCTTGCACGACGAGTCCTTCCGCGCGGCGATCAGGAGGATGTGATGACCGAACCCGCCAACGGCGCGAATTCCGCAGCGGCCGAGGAACTGTCGAGGCCGATGACCGTCGGCGTCGAGGCGTACATCTGCCAGGACTACGCGCGCGCCGAACGGGACAAGCTCTGGCGCAGGGTCTGGCAACAGGTCGGCCGCGTCGAGGAGCTGCCCGAGGTGGGCAGCTACCTGACCTACGACATTCTCGACGACTCGATCATCGTGGTGCGCACCGGCGAACGAGAATTTCGTGCCCACCACAACGTCTGCATGCACCGGGGCCGCCGGCTGATCGACACCCCCGAGGGCGCCAAGAACGCCTGCGGCAGAGCGCGGAAGTCGTTCGTGTGCGGCTTCCACGGCTGGACCTACGGGCTGGACGGTGCGTGCACTCACATTCGCGAACAACAGGACTGGCAGGGCGCGCTTACGCCCGGAAACACGCACCTTCGACCGGTCCGGGTCGACACCTGGGGCGGCTGGTTGTGGATCAACATGGACCCCGACTGTGAACCGCTGGCCGACTACCTGTTTCCCGCCGCCAAGATCCTCGACCCGTTCGGCCTGGAAAACATGCGCTACAAATGGCGCAAGTGGCTGTCGTTCGACTGCAACTGGAAAGTGGCGCTGGAGGCCTTCAACGAGACCTACCACGTCTACACCACCCACCCCGAGTTCAATAAGTTCGGCGAATTCAAGGGGTGGGCCAAAGCACAAGGGCGGCATAGCAATATCGGCTACGACGCACCGGCGGACATGGAGGCCACCAAGTCCAAGATCCGCCTCGGCACCGGCGCCGATCCGCGCGTGTCGACCGCCGAGATGCAGGTGTACACGATGGAGGAGACCAACGCCACCACCACCCAGACCCTGGTGAGTGCGGCCAAGCGGCTGGTCGACGAATTGCCCGAAGGCACACCGGCCGACAAGGTGCTCGAGCACTGGCTGGCCTCGGCCCGCCGCGACGACGAGGCCCGCGGGGTGATCTGGCCGACGATCCCGCCGGACATCCTCGGGCAGGCCGGCACCGCGTGGCAGATCTTCCCGAACTTCCAGATCGGGCAGGGTCTGACCAGCGCGCTGTGCTACGGCGCTCGCCCGCATCCCAGCTATAACCCCGACAAATGCATTTTTGAGGTCTCGGTGTTCGAGCTGTTCCCGAAAGGCGAAGAGCCGCAGACACAGTGGGAGTACACGCCCGTCGGCGACCCTAGCTGGCGGTCCGTTCTGCCCCAGGACTTCTCCAACATGGCCGCCGTGCAGCGGGGCATGAAGTCGCTCGGCTTCGGCGGCACCAAACCGAACCCGTACCGCGAACGCAGCACCGTCAACCTGCACTACCAACTGGCGAAGTACATGGGCACCGGCGAACCGCAGGAGCTTTCAGGTGAGGAGCGCCCACTGGCATGACCGTGTACCGAGACGATTGCGGTCCGACGCAGACACCCGACGACATCGACATCGATGCGCTGCGAGAAAAATACCGGCTGGAGCGCGAAAAGCGGCTCCGCAAAGAGGGTTCCAAGCAGTACATCGAATTGGAGGACGACTTCGCGGGCTACTACGAGGTCGATCCGTACACGCCCGCCACACCGCGTGAGCCGATAGCGGAGGATATCGACGTCGCGGTACTCGGCGGTGGCTTCGCCGGCCTGCTGTCGGCGGCGCACCTGAAGAAGGCGGGCGTCGACGACGTGCGGATCATCGAACTCGGCGGTGACTTCGGCGGCGTCTGGTACTGGAATCGCTATCCCGGCATCCAATGCGACAATGAATCCTACTGCTACATCCCACTTCTCGAAGAGCTCGATTTCATGCCGTCGAAGAAGTTCGCCGACGGCGCCGAGATCTACCAGCACTGCCGCAACATCGGCAAGCATTTCGGCCTCTACGATTCGGCGATCTTCTCCACCCAGGTGCGCGACCTGCGCTGGGACGAAACGACCAACCGCTGGAAGATCAGCACCAACCGCGACGACGACATCCGCGCCCGGTTCGTGGTGCTGGCCTCGGGCCCCTTCCACCGGCCGAAGTTGCCCGGCATCCCCGGAATCAAGAACTTCAAAGGCCACGCGTTCCACTCGTCGCGGTGGGACTACGACTACACCGGCGGCGACACGACCGGCAACCTGCACAAGCTCGCCGACAAGAAGGTCGCCGTCATCGGCACCGGCGCCACCGCGATCCAGATCGCGCCGTTCCTGGCCCGGGACGCCCAGCGCCTCTACGTCTTTCAGCGGACACCGTCGACGGTCGACGAGCGCAACAACGCGCCCACCGACCCGGAGTGGGTCAAGACGCTGCGGCCCGGCTGGCAGCGGGAGCGGCAGCGTAACTTCCACTCCTGGACGTTCGAGGGCATGGCGCTGGGTCAGCCGGATCTGGTCTGCGACTTCTGGACCGAGCTGGGGCGCAACACCGCCGCCCGGGTGCTCGCCCTGGACGACCCCGCGTCGATGACTCCCGAGCAATTCATGGCGATAAGGGAGGAGGAGGACTACAAGCTCATGGAGCGGCTCCGCCGCCGTATCGCGGCTATCGTCGAGGAGCCGCAGACCGCCGAGGCGCTCAAGCCCTACTACCGATTCCTGTGCAAGCGGCCGCTTTCCAATGACGAGTACCTGCCGATGTTCAACCGGCCCAATGTCACCCTCGTCGACGTCTCGGATTCCAAAGGCGTGCAGCGCATCACCGAAAAGGGTTTGGTGGCAAACGGTGTCGAGTACGAGGTCGACTGCATCATCTATGCCAGCGGCTTCGAAATCACCACCGAGATCAGCCGCCGCTATTCGATCGAGACCATCGAGGGACGCGACGGGCTGTCGCTGTTCGACTACTGGCACGACGGATACAAGACGCTGCACGGCATGACCAGCCGGGGCTTCCCGAACCAGTTCTACACCGGTTTCACCCAGGTCGGCATCTCGGCCAACATCGCCGCCAACTACGAGCTGCAGGGCGAACACATCGCCTACATCATCGCCGAGGCGCTGAAACGGGGCGCGACCACGGTTGAGCCCACTGAGGCGGCGCAGGCCCAGTGGTGCGAGACGATCCGGGAAACCGCGATCGACAACTCGGCGTTCGACGCCCAGTGCACGCCGGGCTACTACAACAACGAGGGGGGCGGCGGGGGCGAGGGCCTCCGGTCGCACCTGGGCGAACCCTACGGCCCCGGGTTCTACGCCTTCGAGGACTTGCTGCGGGCGTGGCGCGACAAGGGCGAGTTGGGAGGGTTGGTGCTCGGCGCGTGAGCGAATCACTCTCAGCACAGCTGCGATTCGACGACCGCGTCGCCGTGGTGACCGGCGCCGGGCGTGGGCTGGGCCGTGCGTACGCCCACCTCCTCGCCTCCCGCGGGGCCAGGGTGGTCGTCAACGACATCGGCGGCCGGGTCGACGGCGAGGGGGTGGACGCGGGCCCGGCGGAGCGGGTGGTCGAGGAGATCACCGGGGCCGGCGGTCAGGCCGTCGCATCAACGGCGTCGGTGGCGACCCGCGAAGGGGGCGAGGCCGTCATCGCGACCGCGCTCGAGCGCTACGGCCGCATCGACATCCTGATCCACAACGCCGGTAATGTCCGGCGCGGCTCGCTGAAGCAGATGACCTACGAGGACTTCGACGCGGTGCTCGACGTGCATCTGCGCGGCGCCTTCAACGTGGTCCGGCCGGCGTTTCCGGTCATGTGCGCGGCGGGCTACGGCCGCATCGTGCTGACGTCGTCGATCGGCGGCCTGTACGGAAACCACGACGTGGCCAACTACGCGGCCGCCAAGGCCGGCGTGATCGGTCTGTCCAACGTCGCGGCGCTCGAAGGCGCCGCCGAGGGGGTGCGGTGCAACGTGATCGTGCCGGCCGCGGTGACGCGCATGGCGGATGGCATCGACACCTCGTCCTACCCCCCGATGGGCCCGGAACTGGTTGCGCCCGTGGTGGGTTGGCTCGCGCACCAATCCTGCTCGGTGACCGGTGAGGTGTTCATCGCGCTGGCGGGCCGCGTCGCGCGGGCGGTCGTCGCGGAGACCCCCGGGGTCTGCCGGCCGGCGTGGACGATCGAGGATGTCGGCAGCCATCTGGATGCGATCCGATACGCCGACGCGCCACTGATCTTCCCCGTCGTCCCGGACGGACACGACCGGCACATCCGCTACAGCTTCGAGCTGGCTTGCCGCTCAACGGATCAAGGGGCGCTGCGTGGGTAGCCCGGCGGGCCCGTTGGCCGGGGTGCGCGTGATCGACCTCACCGCAATGGTGATGGGACCGTACTGCACGCAGATCATGGCCGACCTGGGCGCGGACGTGATCAAAGTCGAACCCCCGCAGGGGGATAACACCCGCTACATCTCCGTCGGCCCGGCCCCGGGCATGAGCGGGGTGTTCGTCAACGTCAACCGCGGCAAGCGCAGCGTCGTGCTGGACCTGCGGACCGACGCCGGAACGCGCGCGTTGCGCGGTCTCGTCGAGACCGCCGACGTGTTCATCCACTCGATGCGCGCCAAGGCGATCGGCAAGCTCGGCTTCGGCTACGACGACGTCGCCGCGCTCAATCCCGCGATCATCTACACCAATTGCTACGGGTACTCCCGGCGCGGACCCGATCGCGACCGCCCCGCGTACGACGACACGATCCAGGCCGAGTGCGGCCTGCCCGCGGTGCAGCAGCAGTTGACCGGCCAGGCCGACTACGTCGGCACCATCATGGCCGACAAGATCGCCGGGCTGACGGCGCTGTACGCGACGATGATGGCGCTGTTTCACCGCGAGCGCACCGGACAGGGACAAGAGGTCGAGGTCGCCATGTTCGAAACCATGGCCTCCTTCATGCTCGTCGAACATGCCAACGGCGCCCTGTTCGACCCGCCGCTTGGGCCCGCGGTGTATCCGCGCACCGTGGCGCCCAACCGCCGCCCGTACCGCACCAGCGACGGCTACCTGGCCGCGTTGATCTACAACGACAAACACTGGGACGCCTTCATGAAGGCCGTGCGGCCACCGTGGGCCAGCGAGCAGTACTCGACGCTGGAACAGCGCGCCCGCGAGATCGACACCGTGTACGGACTGGTGGCCGAGACGATGAAAGAACGGTCCACCGAGGAGTGGTTAGCGCTCCTGCGCGAATTGGAGATACCGGCCGCGCCGCTGAACACGCCCGGCGCGCTGTTCGACGATCCGCACCTCAACGCGGTCGGCATGTTCGAGACGGTGGACACCCCGCACGGGCCGGTGCGCTTCCCCGGCGTACCCACCTGGTTCTCCCAGACGCCGGGCCGCGTCGCGGGGCCGGCGCCGGAGCTCGGCGCCCACACCGAAGAAGTGCTCGCCGAAATCGGCGCGAGCAGACACAAAATCGCACGAAACGCCGTGCCAAAAGGTGATTTTGCGTCCGCTCGCGAGGGAAAGGAACTGTGCTGATGGGCGTGCCCGTCTACAAGCGCGTGCTCGACCTGTTCGAGGCCGAGGGGGTGAACACGCTGTTCGGGATCCCGGACCCGAACTTCGTGCACATGTTCGCCGAGGCCGACGCCCGCGGGTGGTCGGTGGTCGCACCGCATCACGAACTGAGCGCGGGATTCATGGCCGAGGCGGCGTCGCGGATGACGGGCAAACCCGGCCTGTGCATCGGCACGCTGGGGCCGGGCATGGCCAACATGGCCGGGGCGATCCAGTGCGCGCTGGTGGAAAACTCGCCGGTGATCTTCCTCGGCGGCCAGCGCGCCCGCGTCACCGAGCGCCGGGTGCGGCGCGGGCGCATCCAATTCGTCCGCCAGGAGCCACTTTTCGCGGCGTCCGTGAAGTACAGCGCGTCCATCGAATACGCCGACCAGACCGACGAGATCGTCCACGAGGCGCTCCGCCGGGCCATGTCCGGCACGCCCGGCCCGGCCTACATCGAGTACCCGTCGCACGTCATCCTCGAAGAGTTGGACGTGCCGGATCCGCTGCCGCCGCACCGTTACCGGCTCGTCAACCAGACCGCCGGCGAGCGCGAGGTGGCCGAGGCGGCGAAACTGATCCGCGCCGCCCGGAGCCCGATCCTCTTGGTCGGGCACGCGGTGCACACCTCGCGCACCGGTGCGGCGGTCAGGCAGCTGGCCGATCTGATGGCGTGCCCGGTGATCCAGACCTCCGGCGGCACCTCGTTCATCGAGGGCCTCGAGGACCGCACCTTCGCCTACGGCTTCTCGCCGGCGGCCGTCGAGGCGGTGGTGACATCCGACCTGTGCGTCGCGCTGGGCACCGAGCTCGGCGAACCGAGCCACTACGGCAGGACCCGGCACTGGGCACAGAACGACGCAACGCGCAAATGGGTTCTGGTCGAACAGGATCCGGTCGCCGTCGGCGTCAACCGGCCCATCGACGTGCCCCTGGTCGGCGACTTGCGGGGGGTGGTGCCCCAGCTGGTGGAGGCGCTGCGCGACAGCCCGCGGAAGGCTTCGGCCGCTTCCAAGGCCGATCTGGACCGGTGGATCTCCGAGGACGCGGCGGAGCTGGCGCAGCTCGCAGAGAACGCCCCGACCGGCCGGACGCCCGTCCACCCGGCGCGCTTCGTCGTCGAGGCGACCAAAGCATTCCCGAAGGACGGCATCCTGGTCCGCGACGGGGGAGCCACCGTCATCTTCCAGTGGACCTATTCGCAGGCCAAGCCGCGCGACGTCATCTGGAACCAGAACTTCGGCCACCTCGGCACCGGCTTGCCCTACGCGATCGGCGCCTCGGTCGCCGAGGGGGGTAAGCGCCCGGTGATGCTGCTGACCAGCGACTCGGCCTTCCTCTTCCACATCGCCGAGCTGGAAACGGCCGCGCGCCAGCAACTTCCGCTGGTGTGCGTGGTGGGTGTCGACCACCAGTGGGGCCTCGAGGTGGGCGTCTACAAGCGCACCTTCCCGCAACCGTCGCCGCAGCCCGGCGTGCACTGGAGCAAGGATGTGCGCCTCGACAAGGTGGCCGAGGGCTTCGGCTGCCACGGCGAGTACGTCGAGAAGGAGGAGGAGATCGGCCCGGCGATCGCGCGGGCCTACGCGAGCGGCAAGGCGGCCGTCGTCCACGTCTGCATCGATCCGAAGGCCAATTCCGAGGAGATGCCCAAGTACGACGAGTTCCGCACCTGGTACGCCGAGGGCACCCAATAAGACAAGGAGCAGTCATGCGCGAATACCTCAAGTTCTACATCGACGGCCGGTGGGTCGATCCGGTGCGCCCCAACACATTCGATGTCGAGAACCCGGCCACCGAACAGGCCTCGGGGAGGATTTCGCTCGGCTCGGCCGCCGGCGTCGACGTGGCGGTCACCGCCGCCCGGCGCGCTTTCGCCGGCTGGTCACAAACCAGTCGCGAGCAGCGCCTCGATCTGCTGGAGGCCATTCTCGCCGAATACGGCAAACGCGCGGGCGATCTCGCCGACGCGGTCACCGAGGAAATGGGCGCCCCGCCCTCACTGGCCGCGGGCCCCCAGGTGCAACTCGGGCTCGGGCACCTGGTGACCGCGATCGACGTGCTGAAAAACTTCGAGTTCTCCGAGCAGCACGGGGCGACGCTGATCTCCAAGGAGCCGATCGGCGTCTGCGGGTTGATCACGCCGTGGAACTGGCCGCTCAACCAGATCGCGGTGAAGGTGTATCCGGCGCTGGCGACGGGCTGCACGATGATCCTGAAACCGTCTGAGGTCGCGCCGTATTCGGCCTACATCTTCACCGAGATTCTCGACGCGGCGGGGGTGCCGGCCGGTGTCTACAACCTGGTCAACGGCGACGGTCCCGGCGTCGGCGTGGCCCTGTCGAGCCATCCCGACATCGACATGGTGTCGTTCACCGGCTCCACGCGCGCCGGCGTCGAGGTGGCACGCAACGCCGCAACGACGGTCAAGCGGGTGACCCAGGAACTCGGCGGCAAGAGCCCCAACATCGTCCTCGACGACGCGGGCTTCGCCGACAGCGTCCGCGCCGGCGTGCTCAACATGATGCCCAATTCCGGGCAGAGCTGTAACGCGCCGTCGCGCATGCTGGTCCCGAACTCGCGGATGGCCGAGGCCAGCGCCATCGCGCGGGAAGTCGCCGAACAGGTGAAGGTGGGCGACCCCGCCGACAAGACCGCGATCGGTCCGGTGGCGTCGCGGGCGCAGTTCGAGAAGGTCCAGCGCCTGATCCAGCAGGGCATCGACGAGGGCGCGACCGTCGTCGCCGGCGGTCCGGGACGGCCCGCGGGGCTGCAGACGGGCTACTACGTCAAGCCGACGGTCTTCGCGAAGGTCACCAACGACATGACGATCGCCCGCGAGGAGATCTTCGGGCCGGTGCTCTGCATCCTGGGCTATGACGACATCGATCAGGCCGTCGAAATCGCCAACGACACCGACTACGGCCTGGCGGGCTATGTTTCGGGCGCCGACGCCGACCGGGCGCGCGAGGTGGCCCACAGGATCCGCGCCGGATGGGTGACGATCAATCACGCCTTCGACATGAACGCGGCGTTCGGCGGCTACAAGCACAGCGGCAACGGGCGCGAATGGAGCGAATTCGGCTTCCACGAGTACCTGGAAGTCAAGAGCACGCTCGGCTACGCGCCGGACAAGGCTGCCCACTGACGCCGTTGCGTGTCCTCCACTGAATCCGGCGCCCCCGCCCTTAAGCTGGCTCCGATCAAGAGGAGGGGCAGCGACGTATCGGCATCAACTATGGCGCCGGGCGACACGAAGGTCAGGGCGCGCTAACCGCGAGCGCTGAGCCGGGCGGGACTCATCCCGCGCCGGCGCGTCGTGCTCCGCGGCCCCGGTGGGTCGCGCCCGTGCGCAGAGTCGGCCGACTGGCGATCTGGGATAAACCCGAGCGGCGCAGCGGAATTCCCGCACTCGACGGATTGCGCGCGATAGCCGTCGCGCTGGTACTGGTCGGGCACGGCGGCATCCCCGGGGTGAGCGGCGGATTCATCGGCGTCGACGTCTTCTTCGTGCTCAGCGGCTTCCTGATCACCTCGCTGCTCCTGGACGAACTCGGGCGCACCGGCCGTATCGAGCTGACCGGCTTCTGGATTCGCCGCGCGCGCCGGCTGCTGCCCGCCCTGGTCTTGATGGTGCTCACGGTCGCCGCGGCCCGCCAGCTGCTTCCCGATCGGTCCCTCACCGGCCTGCGCGACGACGCGATCGCGGCGTTCCTGTGGATGGCGAACTGGCGGTTCGTCGCCCAAAAGACCGACTACTTCACGCAGGGCGCCCCGCCGTCACCGCTGCAGCACACCTGGTCGCTCGGGGTGGAGGAGCAGTATTACTTCGTCTGGCCGGTGCTGCTGATCGCGGTGACGCTGGCGTTGGCCGCGCGGGCCAGGCGCCGCTTCACCCGGGCCACCGTGGGCGGCGTCCGCTTCACCGCGTTCCTCATCGCCACCGTCGGCGCGCTGGCTTCGGCGGCGGTCGCCGTGGTGATGGTGTCCGACAACGCCCGCGACCGCGTCTATTTCGGCACCGACACCCGAGCGCAGGCGTTGCTCACCGGCGCCGCGGCGGCGGCCCTGCTGGTGCGCGACTGGCCCTCACTCAACCGCGGTTGGTGCCTGATCCGCACCCGGTGGGCCCGGCGGGTCGCACGCGTCCTGCCGCTCGCCGGCCTGGCGGGACTCGCGGCGGCGACCCATTACGCCACCGGCAGCAGCGGCGAGTTCCGCCACGGGCTGCTCATCGGGGTTGCCATCGCGTCCGTCTTCGTGGTGGCGCCGGTGGCGTTGGAGCAGCGCGGGGCGGTCGCCCGCCTCCTGGCCGCGCCGCCGCTGGTGTGGCTGGGCACCATCTCCTATGGGGTCTATCTCTGGCACTGGCCAATCTTCTTGGTGCTCAACGGGGAACGCACCGGATGGACCGGGCTGCCACTGTTCGCCGCCCGGTGCGGCGCGACGGTGGCGCTGGCCGCGCTGTCGTTCTGGCTGATCGAGCAACCCATCCGGCGCTGGCGGCCGGCGCGCGTGCCGCTGTTGCCGTTGGCGGCGGCGACGGTGGCCAGCGCGGCGGCAGTGACACTGCTGGTGGTTCCGGTGGGGACCGGGCCCGGCCTGCGCGAGGTCGGGCTGCCGCCCGGCGTCTCGGCGGTCGCCGCGGTGTCCCCGTCCCCGCCGGGTGGTGGACACCCGGCCGGGCCGCGCGATCCCAATCGGCCGTTCACCGTCTCGGTGTTCGGGGATTCCATCGGGTGGACGTGGATGCATTACCTGCCGCCCACACCGGGATTCGCGTTCCTCGACCACACGGTCATCGGCTGCAGCCTGGTGCGC
Organism: Mycobacterium sp. ACS4054; assembly: GCF_001667275.1. Classification (GTDB taxonomy): domain Bacteria; phylum Actinomycetota; class Actinomycetes; order Mycobacteriales; family Mycobacteriaceae; genus Mycobacterium. Next base: position 42,781 of record NZ_LZHV01000050.1, on the reverse strand, counting down.
GGCACACCGTACCGCTACATCGGTCAGACCCTGGAGCAGCGACCGGAATGCGACGGCTGGCCGATCCGGTGGTCGACGCAGGTCGGTCAGGACCAGCCGGACGTCGCGCTGCTGATCATCGGCCGTTGGGAAACGGTGGACCGCGTCAACGAGGGGCAATGGACCCACATCGGTGATCCCACCTTCGACGCGTACCTCAACGGCGAGCTGGAGCGGGCGCTGAACATCGTGAGTTCCACCGGCGTTCGCGTGGTGGTGGCCACCGTGCCGTACAGCAGGGGCGGCGAAAAGCCGGACGGCCGGCTGTATCCGGAGGACCAGCCCGACCGGGTCAACCTGTGGAACACCATGCTGCGCAAGACGGTCAGCCACCATCCGAACGTGCAGATCCTGGATCTGAACAAGAAGCTCTGCCCGGACGGCGTTTACACCGCCAAGGTCGACGGCATCAAGGTGCGCAGCGACGGCGTCCACCTCACGCCCGAAGGGGTGAAGTGGTTGACGCCGTGGCTCGAGGAATCCCTGCGCTAAGGTCCGGTGCGGCAGCTGATTTCCATGCTGTCGCTGTCCCGCACCGCGAAGTTGAAACTCACGTAGCCGTTTGCGGGATCGCGCACGCGGTCCAGATACGGCTGGGTGTCCGCGGCGCTGGTGTTGTCGGCGACCACCAGTGCACCCGTCGACAACCGGGGCTCGAGCAGCTCGATCACCGGCAGATACAGGTCCTTCCAACCGTCCAGCAAGACGAAGTCGACCGGTTGGTTCAGGCCGGCCAGCGTGGCCAACGCGTCCCCTTCGAGGATGGTGATCACGTCGTCCAGACCGGTTTGCTCGAACGTCCTTCGCGCCGCGGCGATCTTGGTGTCGTTGAGCTCGGTCGTCACCACCCGGCCGGCGCCGTTGTCGCGCACCGCGGACGCCAGGTGGACGGCTGAGATGCCGAACGACATGCCGAATTCGACGACCGTCGCCGGCCGGGTCGCGCGCACCAGGGCGTACAGCAGCCGGCCGGCTTCGGGCGTCACCGGGATGTAGAACTCGCTCATCGCGTCGGCGCGCTCCCGCGCGGTCATCGGCCGGTCGAAATCACCACGCCTCTCCCGCAGCAGCGACATCTGCTCCTTCGCCTCGGTGTACATGCGGTCGAGCACGGTCGCGACCTTCGAATGCTGCAAGGTATTGGGCATGTCATCGAGGGTAGGCGTCGGCGTCCCCGCGCAGCTAGGAGCGGCCCGACCTGCCGTAATGGTTATGTAAATGAGTTTGACGCCCTCGAAACCGCGGTGTACAAATGGTTTCGCAAGCACCTCGGTAGGTGAGGCGTCTGCATGGACACAGGCCACTGACCCCGAACGTCGAGAGACGCCCCGGGTCAGGACAGCTCTTCCCGGACCCAAGGGTTGAGCCCAAGTGGCTTCCGGGCCCATCGGCTCCGGATACGCCGTGCAGTGCCGAAGCTCCGACGAGAGGGGTGCGGCCGGCGGCACGCCGCCGGCATTCGGTTCCCTCCCGTTCCAGGTGACATGTGAGGACACCCGCGTGTGTCGTGGCCGTGAGGAGGTGAGGGCGAGATGAGTCCGGGCGATAGTCCACATCCGAAATCCGTTTTGTCCCGAACCGGTTTCGGCCTTCCTTCCGCCGCCTGAGCCTCGGCATCGCCGGCGACTCACCACGAGTTTCCGGGCCGCCGCTGATGCGCGAGCGCTTTTGACCGAGCCGATCGGGCCTCCGCAAAGGAGAAGATCATGGCTTTTGTTGTCACACAACGCGTTACCGGTCGCACCGGCGGGCGTGGGCGGGCGTTGCTCCGGTCGGCGCGGCTGCTGGCCACCAAGCTGCACGCGCGCAGCGCCCTGACTCCGCAGGAGCGGGCCAACCTGTACGTGTCGCGGATGCCCATCGCGGTGGTGACCGCGTCGCTGGGTGGACACCCCTCGACCGGGACGGGTTCCACGAGAACACGATGACGGTCTCGCCCGAGGCCGTGGGCGCCGTCCGCCCCGGCGATGCCGCCGCGCCAACGCATTCCGTCGTCGGCCACACCGGTGACATCGTCGGGGCATTCGGTCGCATCCGGCGCGACGGTGCCGGTGCCTTCGAGGCGGCCCGCTGGCGCCGGCTGCGCACTCTGCTGGTGATCACCGGCCCGGGGCTGATCGTGATGGTCGGCGACAACGACGCGGGCGGTGTCGCGACCTACGCGCAGGCCGGGCAGAACTATGGCATGGCGCTGCTCTGGACGCTGGCTCTGCTGATCCCAGTGCTGTACGTGAACCAGGAGATGGTGCTCCGGCTCGGCGCGGTCACCCGAATCGGCCACGCGCGGCTGATATTCGAGCGCTTCGGCAAGTTCTGGGGGGCGTTCAGCGTCGGTGACTTGCTGATCCTCAACGCCTTGACGATCGTCACCGAATTCATCGGCGTCGCGCTGGCGCTCGGTTTTCTGGGGTGCCCCAAGGTGGTCGCCATCCCGGCCGCCGCCGTCCTGCTGTTCGCGGTGGTGGCCGGGGGGTCGTTCCGCAGGTGGGAGGCTCTGATGTTCCTGCTCATCGCGGTGAACGTGCTGGTCATCCCGATGGTGCTGATGGTGCATCCGACCCTGAAAGGGGTTGCCGGCGGCCTGGTTCCGCGCTTCGCGGGCGGGGTCAACTCCACCGTGCTGCTGCTGGTGATCGCGATCGTGGGCACGACGGTGGCGCCCTGGCAACTGTTCTTCCAGCAGTCCAACGTGGTGGACAAACGCATCACCGGCCGCTGGATCGCTTACGCGCGAGCCGATTTGATGATCGGGATCGTCGTGGTGATGGTGGGTGCGACGGCACTGATGGCGGTCACCGCCTTTGGTTTGACGGGCGCGGGCCAGTTCACCGATGCCGGCGCGGTGGCGGCGGCGCTGTCGAAACACCTGGGCGGCACAGTCGGAACGCTCTTCGCGATCATCCTGCTCGATGCCTCGCTGATCGGGGCGAACGCGATCGGGTTGGCTACCACCTATGCGCTCGGGGACGCGATGGGCAAGCGGCACTCGCTGCACTGGAAGATCCGCGAAGCCCCTGTGTTCTATGGCGGGTATGCCCTGCTGCTCGCGGTGTCGGCGGCGGTGGCGTTCAGCCCGGATCACGTTCTCGGTCTGGTGACTCAGGGAGTGCAGGCCCTCGCCGGTGTCCTCCTGCCCTCGGCCACCGTCTTTTTGGTGCTGCTGTGCAACGACCGGGCGGTGCTGGGCCCGTGGGTGAACAGCGGGCGGCAGAACGTCGTCGCGTGGACCATCGTGTGGTCTCTGGTGCTGCTGTCGTTGGCGCTGACTGCGACGACGTTCTTCCCGACGCTGTCGACGTTCACTATCGAAATGGGCCTCGCGGTCGGCGCGGTGATCGGCGGGGTCGTCGGAGCCGCCGTGATCCTTGCCGGGCGCCGATACGCCGCGCTGCGCACCGGGGAAGCCGTCGCGTTCGACGGCGCCTCGGCGCTCAGGCGCGCCGAACGTCGCGCCCTCCGGCATCAGGATCGGCTGAACTGGCAGACCCCCGATCTCGCCGGCCTGGCCCGCCCGGCGATGTCGCCGATCAGGCGGGCGGGGCTGTTCACGCTGCGGGCCTATCTGGTCGTGGCGGTGGCGCTGGTCGTCGTGAAGATCGTGCAGACCGGCGTCGTGGGCCCGGCCGCCTCCTTGTGAGGCGTATCTTCGAGGGCACCCCGCTGCGGAAGGAAAGTCCATGGAGGTCGCCGGCATCGGTGTCGCCCGCGTCGCGCTCGCGACCGTCGTGGCCGGCGTGGCCCTCGCCGGGTGCGGCGGCAGCAACAACGCATCTCTGACGTCGTCCTCGCGTTCGGCCGCGCCCTTGACCAGTTCCAGCGTGGCCAGTCCGGCACCGGGCCAACCCACCGATTACAGCGCTTTGCTGATCAAGGTGACCGACATCGGCGGGGACCTGACCACCCCGCAGCCCCCGGTGCTGAACCCCAACAACGCACCGGGGGTGGCGCAGTTGTTCGCGAGCGCCGACAACAGCCGGCGGATCGGTGACACCATCCTGATCGTCGCCGACCCCGCGACGGCGGCCGCCGGAATCGACAACACCAAGACCAATTACGGCGGCAAGGTCAGCGGCACGTGGCAACCGGTCGACGTCGGCTCCAACGGGACGATGATCTCGGGTACCTCGCCCGACAACGCCCAAGCGGTGACGGTCCTGCTGTTCAGCGAGGGCAGGGCGCTGGTCAATCTCGAATTCGACAGCGCGGCAGGCGATCCGATCGATCCGGCGGTGGCCACCGATATCGGGCGTAAGCAGGACGCCGCCATCAGGAAGGGCCTGCCCGGCTAACCAAACGCCGGGACGGATTTGAGTAGTTTTGCGGATTCGGTCCGCCGGTGCGCCGCGCATGCTGGGTGGCATGACCATTCCCAACAGCATGTCCAAGACAACCGCCGCCTTCTTCGTGCAAGCCGCCGCAGCCTTCGGTATCAGCTTCGTCGCCGCGCTGGCCGGCATCTACTTCCTTCCCCTTGATGCTTGGCAGCGGCTGTTTCTCGGCATCACCTTCCTGTTCTTGGTGTCGAGCGCATTCACCCTGGCCAAGGTGATCCGCGACCAGCACGAAGCCGCGACCGTTCGGGTGCGTCTCGACGAAGCGCGCATCGAGAAACTGCTGGCCGACTACGACCCCCTCAACACCGCGAATTGAGTAGTACTACTCGCGCGCTACGCGTAGAACCGCTCGGGCGCGGGCGCACCCGAGCCGCGATGCTTAGTTCATGCCCACGCGCACCGGCGAACACCGTTTGGCGCCAACAATTTTCCGAAAGGTAGGTCTGTACTCCATGCCCGCTCTGGCAAGATTTCCCGACGTCGCCGAGGTCGCGGCCGCCACCCCGGCCGACCGCGATCGCGTCCTGGACGTCATCCGCATCACCTCGCTGGTCGGTGTGGTGCTCGGCCACACCGTGATGGCCATCAGCATGATCCGCGATCACGTGTTGATCTGGGACAACCTGCTGACCACGTCGGCATGGTTTCAGGCGGCGACCTGGATCCTGCAGATCATGCCGCTGTTCTTCTTCGCCGGCGCCGCGGCCTGCGCATCGTCGTGGTCGCCCGGGACCAACTGGGGTGACTGGCTGCTGAAACGCTGCACGCGGCTGTTTCGGCCGGTGTTCTACTACCTGGCCTTCTGGGCCGTGGTGTTGACGGTGCTTTACCGCCTTGTGCCGCAGCATGTTTACCAGCCGGTCGCGGGTGTGAGCACCCAGCTGTTGTGGTTCCTGGGCGCCTACGTGCTGGTGCTGGCCGCGATGCCGCTGTTGTACCGCGTCACCACCGCCGGGCGCCTGGCCGCGGGGGTGGCCGCCGTCTACGGGACGATCGCGGTCATCGACGCCTGCCGGCTGCACTGGCCGGCGCTGATGCCCCTGGGCTACCTCAACCTGGCCGTGTGGCTGATCCCGGCCATGTTCGGCATCGCCTACCGCCGCGGCCTGCTCGCCGGCCGCGCCGCACTGGTCGTGGCAGCCACCTTCTTCGCCGTGGACGTCGCGCTCGTGCAGTGGGGGCCGTACCAGATCAGCATGGTGGGCACCGGTGATCACCAGCTGTCCAACACCAGCCCGCCGTCGCTGCTGCTGGCCGGGCACGCAATCATCCTGAGCGCCTTGGCGATCGCCGCCGCGCCGGCGATCTCTCGCTGGGCCCAACGACCCCGGGTGTGGTGGTGGACCGCGATCGGCAACTCCGGCGCGATGACGCTGTACTTGTGGCACATGCCCGTGTTGCTGGGCGTGCACCTGGCCTTCGACTACCTCGGTTGGCCTCGTTACCCGGGGGCCCACGATTTCCTCGCCGTGAGCCTGGCTCAGGTGCTCGTCGTGGTCGGGGTGGTGGCGGTGCTGTTCGTCGCGCTGCGGCCGCTGGAGAACAACCCGCTGTCCGGTTGGGACGGCGCCCCCACGGTCACCGCCCGCGGGCGGGGGACGGTCATCGGTGCGCTGTTGTGCGTGGCGGGCGTCGCGATCCTGGCCGCCATCAGGTGGGGTCTCAAAGACGACGGCCTGGTCTGCATGGCGGTGATGGTGACCGCGCTGGTTGCCGCCCGCGCGGTGACCGCGGCACCGGCGCAGCGCCGCACAACAATTGGTGGATAGGCGAGGGATCCGATGACCCGCGGGGCAGTCGTGCCGCGCGGGTCACGGCTCCTCATCGAGGCCATGCTCGATGGCGTAACGGGCCAGCTCCACCCGGTTGGCGACCTGCAGCTTGCGAAAGGTCGCCTGGACGTGGTTTTCCACCGTGCGGTGGCTGAGCGAGAGCCGCTGGGCGATCTGCTTGGCGGACAGCCCCTTTGCGACGAAGCGCAACACCTCGGTCTCGCGTGCGGTGAGGGCGGGCCGAGCGGGACCGTCATCCTTACTCTGGGCGATCCGGCGGTACTCACCCAGCACCAGCCCGGCCAGGCTGGGGGTGAACACGGCGCGGCCCTCGGCCGTGGCCGTCACCGCCTGCGTCAGTTCGGCTTTGGATGCGCTCTTGACGAGGTATCCGGTCGCGCCGGCTTTGACGGCCTCCAAGACATCCTCGCGCTCGTCGGACGCCGACAGCACCAGCACCCTGGACGACGGGGAGACCGCCAACACCGCGGCGGTCGCCTGCGCGCCGTCGCCGTCGGGCAGTTGCATATCCATCACGACCACGTCGGGCTTGACCACGCTCGCCCGCCGCTGGGCGGCGGCCACGCCGTCGGCGGTGGCGACCACGGTGAAACCCTCGTCGGCCAGGTCGCGGGCGACCGCGTCGCGCCAGATCGGATGGTCGTCGACGACCATCACCGTCGTGGTCACCGCCCCGGTCATCGGGTCCCTTTGCGCGGCACGCACAGCTCCCACTCGGTGCCCTCCCCGGGTTCGCTGTGCAGTTGGGCGGTGCCGCCCAGCGAGTCCAGCCTGCCGACGATGGATTGGGAAATGCCAAGGCGCCCTTGGCCGGCCGCCTCCGCGAGGCGACCCGCGGCGATTCCCACCCCGTCGTCGCGGACGCTCACCAGCACCGAGTCGCCGAGGTCTTCGACGAGCACGAACGCGCGGGCGCCGGGGCCGGCGTGCGCGCGCACGTTGTCCAGCGCGTTGCCCACGGCCGCGTCGAGCTCGGTACCCACGAAGCGCGGCAAGGGCACCGGCGTCGGGGGCAGGCTCAGTGACACCCGGTCGGACTCCCGGCGGCGCAGCAGGCTGCTCAGGTCGATCGTCGCGCCGTCGGCGCCCGGATCGATGTCCGTGCAGGCGAGCCAGCGCCGCAGGGCGCGCTCCTGCTCGCTGGCTAGGTCGGCCAGTTCGGCTGTGGCGCCGCCGATTTCGTGGCCCTTCTTGGCCACCAGGGCCAGCACCTGGATAGCGCCGTCGTGGACTTCGCGGGACAAGCGGTCCCGTTCCTGCACGGCGGCGGTCAATCGGGCCGCCCGTTGCAGCTCGTCGTGGGCGCGCCGCGCGGTCTGGGCGGCCATCCCGATCGCCATCCCGATGGCGAGTTCGATTATGGCGGTGGCGTTATGACCCAGGTTGAGGGCGAGGTAGTTCTTGACCGCGAAGTTGGTGGCCATCACCACCAGTCCGGTCAACATCCCTCCCGCGGGGCCGAACTGGATGGCGGCCGAAATCGTGGGGTTGCTGGCCCACAACGTCGTCGGCCACGTTTGGTTCTCGGCCGCCCAGTGCGGGTCGGCGACGATGGTGTTCGACGACATGAGCAGCACGACAATCACGATCTCGGCGAGCACCCAGGAGGGCCTGCGCCCGAACCCGCGCAAGTAGGCCACCGCGCAGGCCGCGCTCCATCCGATCAGCACCGCGAACAGCGCCCACCCCAGCGCGGGCCGGCGCAGATCGGGATTGACGGCTATCTGAAATCCGGTCGCGTAGATACAGCTCAGCAGCCGAAACACCTGTGCCGCACGCCAAAGCGGCGTAGTGGGATCCAGGCCGTTTCTCGCCATCACGGGAGGCCGGGAGTCCGCCGGGCCGGTGTCAGGCGACGACTTGGATCGGATCGCCGATGTTCACCTGGTTGAAGTACCAGGCGGCGTTGTCCGGGCTGAGATTGATGCAGCCGTGGCTCACGTTGGCGTAGCCCTGGGAGTCGACCGACCAGGGTGCCGAATGCACGTAGACACCGCTCCAGGTGACTCGGACGGCGTATTGGGCGGTGATCTTGTATCCCTCGGGCGAACTCAGCGGGATGCCGATGGTCCGCGAATCCATCACCACCGAGCGCTCCTTCTCCAGGGCGGTGAAGTTGCCGATCGGGGTGGGCCGGCTGGGCTTGCCCATCGAGGCGGGCATGGTGCGCAGCACTTCGCCGTTGCGGCTGACGGTGAAGGTGTGGCCGGACAGGCTGGCGACCCCGAGCAGCGCATCTCCGGTGTCAAAACCCGTCGTCAGGGCCTGGATGCCGACCGAGACGTGGGTGTGGGTGGGCCAGTACTGGTTCGGCACCCACTGCACCACGTTGTTCTCGACCCACTCGAAGTGTCCGGGCGTGTTGCTGGGCGAAGTGACGTGGATCGACCGCTCCGCGGCGGCGCGATCGCTGACCGGCGCACTGAACCGCACCACGACCGGGTGCGCCACGCCCACGGTCGCGCCGTTAGCCGGCAAAACCGAGGCAACGACGGGCGCGGGCTGCGGTACCGGCATCGACGCGTGGCTGCGGCCGGGCGATGCGACCAGACCCATTGCTGTGATCGCGACCATAACAAATAGATAACGAACACCTCGACGCATAGCGCCCGCCCTTCGAGATGGTGCGATTGACACGACTGTATTCTACCGGTTGTTCCCCCGTTACCGCTTTCAGCAAACTTTCTCGGCCTCGCCAGGTCATGTTCGGCGTGATCACCGTGGACTCTTGGGGGTTCGGTGCCAGCACAGGTGCTTCGGCAACGGACCGGGCCGCCGGACTGGCTGGCGCGCCGTCGACCCGCTAGCCTCAGCAAAATCCCGGAGCCCGAGGAGGTGCGGGTGCTCTTCCGTCAGCTGGAGTACTTCGTCGCGGTCGCCCAGGAGCGCCATTTCGCGCGGGCCGCCGAGAAGTGCTTCGTGTCGCAACCCGCGCTGTCCGCCGCGATCGCGAAGCTGGAACGGGAACTGAACGTCACGCTGATCAATCGTGGGCACAGCTTCGAGGGCCTGACGCCCGAAGGCGAGCGGTTGGTGGTGTGGGCCAGGCGCATTCTCGCCGAGCACGACGCCTTCAAGGCCGAGGTGCACGCGGTTCGGTCAGGCATCACCGGCATGTTGCGGCTGGGCACGGTCCCCACCGCGTCGACGACGGCCTCTTTGGTGCTGTCGGCGTTCTGTTCGGCGCACCCACTGGCCAAGGTGCATATCCTTTCCCGACTGGCGGGCAGCGAACTGTACCGGCGGCTGCGGGAATTCGAACTGGACGCCGCGATCGTGCACGCCGCGCCCGACGAGGCCCACGACGTTAATTTCGTGCCGCTGTACACGGAGCACTATGTGCTGTTGTCGCCGGCGGACATGTTGGGGTCCGCCGCCCCGACGATGACCTGGCCCGAGGCCGCACAGTTGCCGCTGGCGTTGCTCGCGCCCGAGATGAGGGACCGCCAGATCATCGACAAGGCCTTCGCCGACCACGCCATCGAAGTGGCTCCGCAGGTCGAAACCGATTCCGTCGCTTCGCTTTTCGCTCAGGTCGCCGCGGGGAACTGGGCATGCATCGTTCCGCACACCTGGTTGTGGAGCTCGCCGCTGGGCCCGGAGGTCCGCGCGGTGCGGATGGTGGATCCCGTGCTCACCGCCGACGTCGCCCTGGCCACCAACGCCGCCGGACCCGGATCGCCGATCGCCCGCGCGCTCGCCGCATGCGCCGCGGGGCTATCGCTGGACGAGTTCTTCGACGCGCAGTTATCGCGCATCACCCATCGACTTTGACCTTCACGCGGCCGACGCCTTGCTGGTGGGGTTCAGGCTCGCCAGGTGCCCGCTTTCCACCCCGGCCGCGGGGTCGAGCTCGCAGTCGATGATCGACGGCGTGCGCGCGGCGATCGCCTCGGACAGCGCGGACCGCAACTCCGCCGGGGTCCTGACGTGATAACCCTTGCCGCCGAAGGCCTCCGCGATCAGCTCGTGACGCGCGCGCGCGTTCAGCACGGTGGGCGCCGGGTCGGTTCCGTTGGGGGCTTCATCGCCGCGGTAGACGCCGCCGTTGTTGAGAATGACGACGGTCACCGGCAGCCGGTAGCGGCAGATGGTCTCGATTTCCATGCCGCTGAAGCCGAATGCGCTGTCACCCTCGATCGCGACCACGGGTTCGCCCGTCTCGACGGCGGCGGCGATGGCGTACCCCATGCCGATGCCCATCACGCCCCAGGTTCCCGTGTCCAGCCGGTGCCGCGGCAGCTCCATGCCGATGACGTTGCGGGCCAGGTCCAGCGCGTTGGCGCCCTCGTTGACCACATAAACGCCCGGATTCTCCTGCAGCACCGCGCGAATGGCGCCCAGCGCGTTGTAAAAGTGCATGGGGTGGGGGTCTTCGGCCAACCGCTCCCGCATCTTGGCGTCGTTGCGGGAGGTGCGCTCGGTCAGCTCTTCGGTCCAATCCGCCGGCACCGTGATGCGATGGGTGGCCAGGCCGTCGCGCAGCGCCGACATCACCGAGCCGATGTCGCCGACCAGGGGCGCCGCGATCGGCTGATTGCTGTCGAATTCGGACGGGGCGATATCGACTTGCAAGAACTTGGCGTCCGCGGACCATTGCGGCGAATCCCCGTGGCCGAGCAGCCAATTCAATCGCGCGCCGACCAGCAACACGACGTCCGCGCGTGCGACCGCCAGCGAGCGCGCCGCCGCCGCGGACTGCGGGTGGGAATCCGGCAGCAGCCCCTTGGCCATCGACATCGGCAGGAACGGAATCCCGCTCGCCTCGACGAAATCACGAATCACGTTGTCCGCCTGGGCGTATGCCGCGCCCTTGCCGAGCACGATCAGCGGCCGCTGCGCTTGCGCCAGCACCTGCAGCGCGCGCTCGACCGCCTCGGGTGCCGGTGGCTGCCGGGGCGCGGGGTCGACGACCCGCCAGACGGTGTCCGCCCCGGCCGCCGCGTCCATGGCCTGCCCCAACACCTCACCGGGAATGTCGAGGTACACCCCGCCGGGCCGGCCGGAGACGGCGGTGCGGACGGCGCGCGCCACGCCGCGCCCGATGTCCTCCACCCGGCTGATGCGATAGGCCGCCTTCGCGAATGGCCGCGCGGCGTTGAGCTGGTCGAGGTCCTGGTAGTCACCGCGCTGCAAGTCGACCAGCGCGCGATTGCTGGAGCCCGAGATCTGAATCATCGGAAAGCAGTTCGCGGTGGCGTTGGCGAGCGCCGGCAACCCGTTGAGGAAACCGGGCCCGGACGTCGTGAGGCAGACGCCCGGCCGGCGGGTCAGGAATCCCGCCGCGGCCGCGGCGTTGCCGGCCGAGGTCTCCTGCCGGAAGCCGATGTAGCGGATCCCGGACGCCTGCGCGACGCGGGCGAGGTCGGTGATCGGGATGCCGACGATCCCGTAGATGGTGTCCACGTCGTTGGCCTTGAGCGCCTCGGCCACCAGGTGGAAGCCGTCGATCAAACGCGCGGACTCGGGCGCCTGGTCTGCAGATGCCGAAACTGCGGTCATGGTGGCGGCTCCTCGCGTGTGGTTCTTGAAGTATGCGTCGGCCCTTACTCTGACGCGCCCGCCCGGCCGGTGTCCAAGACCGCGCCGCTATGCAGCGATTCATCCCATCTATCGGGGCTGTTCAATGCCGTTATGGGCGCGTCGATAGCCGGCGGTTATCGGACGTGAGTGAATCGATATTGGACGCGCCGCCACGCCGCCCGGCATGGTTCGAGCAGATGATGGTGACGAGGGAAAGGGAGCGCGGCGATGGGGACTGAGACGATCACCGGCGGCGACGGGACGACGCAGACTGCGGGACCCCGCATCGCCGACCTTGTCCAGGACGCGGCACGTCGATACCCGGAGGCGCCCGCGCTTGTCGTCAGCGCCGATCGGATCCCGGTCAGCTATCGCGAGCTACTCCGATTGGTGGAGGACCTGGCCGGGCAGCTGACGCGGGGCGGCCTCCTGCCGGGTGACCGCGTCGCGCTGCGCTTCGCGAGCAACGCCGAGTTCGTCGCGGGGCTGCTGGCGGCTTCGCGGGCCGACCTGGTCGCGGTCCCGCTGGATCCGGCCCTGCCGGTCGGGGAGCAGCGCGCCCGCAGCGAGGCGGTGGGGGCCCGGGCGGTGCTGATCGACGGTGACGCGCCCGACGACGAAGGGCTCCTGCCCTGGTGGCCGCTCGCGGTGACGGTCCGCGACGCCGAAGGCGCCGCCACGGTGCGCCTGGACGGCGGCGCGGCTCCCGCACAACACTTTTCGACACCCGAGGGCCTTCGTGACGACGACGCGATGATCATGTTCACCGGCGGCACCACCGGGGTGCCGAAGATGGTGCCCTGGACCCGCGGCAACCTGGCGGCCTCGGTGCGGGCCATCGTCGCCGGATACGGGCTCGGGCCCGCGGACGCCACCGTTGCCGTGATGCCGCTCTACCACGGCCACGGGCTGCTGGCCGCGCTGCTCGCGACCCTGGCCTCCGGGGGCGCGGTGCTGCTGCCGGCGCGCGGACGGTTCTCGGCGCACACCTTCTGGGACGACATCGATGCGGTCGGCGCCACCTGGTACACGGCCGTCCCGACCATCCACCAGATCTTGTTGGAGCGGGCCGAAACCGACCGACCCGGCAACGCGGCATTGAGGTTCATCCGCAGTTGCAGCGCGCCCCTGACGGCCGAGACGGCGCAGGCGCTGCAGGGCGCCTTCTCGGCGCCGGTGGTGTGCGCCTTCGGCATGACCGAAGCCACCCACCAGGTCGCGACGACCGAGATCGGTCACACCGAAAACCCGGCTGCCACACCGGGTCTCGTGGGCCGCTCGACCGGACCGGAGATTCGGATCGTCGGCCCCGACGGCCGCCCGGTGCCGGCGGGTGAGGTCGGGGAGGTCTGGCTGCACGGGCCGAGCGTGGTCCGCGGTTACCTCGGCGACCCGGCGATCACCGCCGCCAACTTCACCGACGGGTGGCTCCGCACCGGCGACCTCGGAACGCTTTCGGCGGCGGGCGAACTCGTCATCCGCGGCCGGATCAAGGAACTCATCAACCGGGGCGGGGAGAAGATCTCCCCGGAACGCGTCGAGGGCGTGCTGGGCAACCACCCCGACGTGCTGGAGGTGGCCGTCTTCAGCGTGCCGGACAGGCTGTACGGCGAGGCGGTGGCGGCGGTGATCGTGCCGCGGGGGTCCGCCGCGCCGACCGCGGAGGAACTCGCGGCGTTCGCCAGCGACCGGCTGGCCCCCTTCGAGGTGCCGGCCAGCTTCCAGCAGGCGACGGAGCTACCGCACACCGCGAAGGGCTCGCTGGACCGTCGCGCCGTCGCGCAGCGGTTCGGCGGCGGGGCGTAACGCCTCAGACGCCGGCCTTCACGCGGGTGGCCGCGGCCTCCGGCATGGGTTCATAGCGGGCGAAGCCACGAGTGAACGACGCGGCCCCGTGGGCCAGTGACCGCAAGTCGATCGCGTAGCGCGTCAACTCCACCTGGGGCACCTCGGCTTTGACCAGCGTGCGTTCGTTGCCCGCGGTGTCGGTGCCCAGCACGCGACCGCGGCGACCCGACAGGTCGCCCATCACCGCGCCGACGAAGTCGTCGGGCACCAGCACCGAGATCTCGTCGATGGGCTCGAGCAGGCTGACCTTCGTCGCCGCGGCGGCCTCCCGCGGCGCCAGCGCGCCCGCCGCCTGGAACGCGAAGTCCGACGAATCCACGCTGTGCGCCTTGCCGTCGAGCAGGGTCACCCGAATGTCGACGACGGGATAGCCGGCGTGCACGCCCTTTTCCATCTGCGCGCGCACACCCTTCTCCACGCTCGGGATGAATTGCCGGGGCACCGCGCCGCCGACCACCTTGTCGAGGAACTCGAATCCGGAGCCCTCCGGCAGCGGCTCCACTTCGATGTCGCACACCGCGTACTGACCGTGGCCGCCGGACTGCTTGACATGGCGGCCGTGCCCTTTTGCTTTGCCGCCGAACGTTTCTCGCAGCGGCACCCGGAGTTCCACGGTGTCGACGGTGACGCCGTACCGGTTGGCCAGCGCGTCGAGGACCACGCCGGCGTGGGCCTCGCCCATGCACCACAACACGATCTGGTGGGTTTCTTGATTCTGCTCGATCCGCAGCGTGGGGTCCTCGGCGGCCAGCCGGCCCAGCCCCACCGACAGCTTGTCCTCGTCGGTCTTGGCGTGCGCCTGGATGGCGACCGGGAGCAGGGGCTCGGGCATCGTCCACGGTCTCAGCACCAGCGGCTCGGCCTTGTCGGAAAGGGTGTCCCCGGTCTCGGCCCGGCTGAGCTTGCCGATCGCGCAGATGTCGCCCGCGACCACGGCCTGGGCGGGGCGTTGCTGCTTGCCGAGCGGGAAGGACAGCACTCCGACGCGTTCGTCTTCGTCGTGGTCGGGATGCGTGTGGCCGTTCCCGTTGACCGCGCCGAAGAACGACGCGAAATGGCCCGACACATGAACCGTCGTGTCGGGCCTGATGGTCCCGGAGAAGACCCGGACCAGGCTGAGCCGTCCGACGTAGGGGTCCGACGTCGTCTTCACCACCTCGGCCAGCAGCGGCGCGTCGGGGTCGCAGGTCAGGGTCGCGTGGGTGGCGCCCTGCGGCGTAAACACCTCCGGCAGCGGGTGTTCCATCGGCGACGGGAATCCGCGGGTGGCGACCTCCAGCAATTCCAGGGTGCCGACGCCGGTGCTGCTGCAGACCGGGATCACCGGGAAGAACGACCCGCGGGCGACGGCCCGCTCCAGGTCCTCGATGAGCACCGCCTCGTCGATGGATTCACCGCCGAGGTAGCGATCCATCAGCGACTCGTCCTCCGATTCCTCGATGATGCCCTCGATCAGGGTGCCGCGGGCCTCCTCGATCCGATCGGCGTCGGACGGGTCGGGCAGTTGCATGGTCCGCTTGCCGCCGGCGTATTGGTACCGGGTCTGCGACAGCAACCCGATCAGGCCTTCACAGGACGGCAGGTGAGTCGGCAGGTACAGCGGTAACACCTTGTCGCCGAACGCATTCTGCGCGGCGGCCAGCGCCTCGGAGTAGTTGGCGCGGGTGTGGTCGAGCTTGGTGATCACCACGGCGCGCGGCATGCCGACCTGATCGCATTCCTGCCACAGCGATTTGGTGGGCTCGTCGACGCCCTCGTTGGCGGCGATCACGAACAGCGCGCAATCCGCGGCGCGCAGGCCGGCCCGCAGCTCGCCGACGAAATCCGCGTACCCGGGGGTGTCGACCAGATTGATCTTGATGCCGTCGTGCGCCAGCGAGGCGACGGCCAGCCCGACGGACCGCTGTTGGCGGATCTCGGCGTCGTCGTAGTCGCACACCGTGCTGCCGTCGGTGACGGAGCCCGCCCTGGTGAGCACCCCGCCGGCGACCAACAGCGCCTCGACCAGGGTGGTCTTGCCGCCGCCCGACGGGCCGACCAGGACGATGTTGCGCACATCGCCGGGACCGTTCGCGGTGGGAGCGGCCGCTGCGCCCTGGGAAGCATTCGCCTTGTCCGCCATGCCGTTCCTCCAGTTCTCCGCCATCGCCCGTGCGCCGGCGCGGTGTGCGCTAGCTCACAGGGCCACAAGCAACTTTTCCCCCAACCGCGGCCCAACACAAGGCCACGGGACGGCCACAATTGCGCCGGCCGTCAGGCGTGCCAGCTCGACCAGCGGCGCACGGCGATCGCGATCACCGGCCCGTCCAGCGGAACAGTTTGGTACTGGGGGTATTTGGCGCGCAGCAGCCGATATGCCGCCGCCGTCGCCGCGCCGCCGGTGTGGATGGTGGCCGCACCGTCGGCCCGAACCCACCACAACCGCGTCCAGTCATCGGCGTAGTGGTCGACCAGCAGGCTCACGTGCGGGTTCTCTTCGATGTTGGCCAGCCGGCGCAGCCGCCGCGTCGTCTTGGGTTTGGCGTCGACGGCGGTGTACACCACGTCGGGCGAATCCCCGGCTACCGCGAATACCACCGGCACTAGGTGGGGGAGACCGTCGGGCGTGATCGTGCCCAGTCGGGCCACCGGGGATTGGCTGAACCTGGCCTGGGGGTCGAATTCGCCCACCGTGTCAGCCTAGGCGCGGAACGCAACCTAGCCACTGCCATGAATAGCTACCTGCATTACGGTTATATACAGACAATTGTGCCGCCCAGAATCGCAAGGCCGGGGCAGCTTGGTGTTACCGCGACGCAGGAAGGGTGACGGGATGAGCAAATCGCACCACCGCTCCGTCTGGTGGTCATGGTTGGTCAGCGTGTTGGCGGCGGTCGGACTGGGCCTCGGTTTGGGCACCGTGCCGGCGGCCGCGTCGCCGTTCACCGCGCCGCAGGCTCCCCTTGACCCGGCGGCATTGGCCGGCCAGGTGGGGCCGCAGGTGGTCAACATCAACACCAAGTTCGGCTACAACAACGCGGTGGGCGCCGGCACCGGCATCGTCATCGACCCCAACGGCGTCGTGCTGACCAACAACCACGTCATCTCCGGGGCGACGGACATCAGCGCGTTCGACGTCGGCAACGGGCAGACGTACGCCGTCGACGTCGTCGGCTACGACCGCAGCCAGGACATCGCGGTGCTGCAGCTTCGCGGGGCGGCCGGGCTGCCGACCGCCGCGATCGGCGGCGGGGTCTCGGTAGGCGAGCCGGTGGTCGCGATGGGCAACGCCGGCGGCCAGGGCGGAACGCCCAGCGCCGTGTCCGGCAAGGTCATCGCGCTCAACCAGTCCGTCTCGGCGACCGACACCCTGACCGGCGCGAACGAGTCGCTGGGCGGCCTGATCCAGGCCGACACGCCGATCCGGCCCGGGGATTCGGGTGGCCCGCTGGTGAACAACGCCGGGCAGGTCGTCGGCGTGAACACCGCCGCCACCGACAACTACAAGATGTCGGGCGGCGGGCAGGGCTTCGCCATCCCGATCGGCCGGGCGATGGGCGTGGCCGGCCAGATCCGCTCGGGCGCCGGCTCGAACACCGTGCACATCGGTCCCACCGCCTTCCTCGGCCTGGGCGTGACCGACAGCAACGGCAACGGCGCGCGCGTCGAGCGGGTGGTCACCGGCGGCCCCGCCGCGTCGGCCGGGATCTCACCCGGTGACGTCATCACCGGCGTCGACAACGTCGCGATCACCGGGGCCACGTCGATGACGGACGTGCTGGTCCCGCACCACCCCGGGGACAACATCGCGGTCCACTACCGCTCCGCCGGTGGCGGCGACCGCACCACGAATGTGACGCTGGCGGACGGACCTCCGGCCTGACGCCCGCGCCGATCACCCCCGACTGGCGGCCAAATGGCTTGCCAGCGGGCGTATTTCGCGGCATGTGCATGGGCGTGATTTCGAATGTCGCGCCTCGGGTACCCGTGGCATCGTGGATTTGATGAACGACGCAAGAGAAGCTGTCGAGCACCATCCCGCGGGGGGCAGTCACGTTCAGGACGGCGTGGTCGAGCACCCCGACTCCGATGACTTCGACAACGCCGCCGCCCTGCCCACCGACCCGACGTGGTTCAAGCACGCCGTGTTCTACGAGGTGTTGGTCCGGGCGTTCTTCGACGCCAACGCCGACGGCTCGGGTGACCTGCGGGGGTTGCTCTCGCGCCTGGACTACCTGCAGTGGCTGGGCATCGACTGCATCTGGCTACCGCCGTTCTACGACTCGCCGCTGCGCGACGGCGGTTACGACATCCGGGATTTCTACAAGGTGCTGCCCGAGTTCGGCACGGTCGAGGATTTCGTCGCGCTGCTCAATGCCGCACACGAGCGGGGCATCCGCGTCATCACCGATTTGGTGATGAATCACACGTCGGAGTCGCACCCCTGGTTTCAGGAGTCGCGGCACGACCCGGACGGCCCGTACGGCGACTTCTACGTCTGGAGCGACACCAGCGAGCGCTACACCGACGCCCGGATCATCTTCGTCGACACCGAGGAGTCCAACTGGACCTTCGATCCGGTGCGCCGCCAGTTCTACTGGCACCGGTTCTTCTCACATCAGCCGGACCTGAACTACGACAACCCGGCCGTGCAGGAAGCCATGATCGACGTGCTTCGCTTCTGGCTGGGCCTGGGCATCGACGGGTTCCGGCTGGACGCCGTGCCCTACCTGTTCGAGCGCGAAGGCACCAACTGCGAGAACCTGCCCGAGACGCACGCCTTCCTAAAGCGCGTCCGCAAGGTGATCGACGACGAATTCCCGGGCCGGGTGCTGCTGGCCGAGGCCAATCAGTGGCCGGCCGACGTCGTCGAGTACTTCGGCGACACCAGCACCGGCGGCGACGAATGCCACATGGCGTTCCACTTCCCGCTGATGCCGCGCATCTTCATGGCGGTTCGCCGGGAATCGCGCATTCCGATCTCGGAGATCCTGGCGCAGACGCCGGAGATCCCCGACATGGCGCAATGGGGGATCTTCCTGCGCAACCACGACGAGCTGACGCTCGAGATGGTCACCGACGAAGAGCGCGACTACATGTACTCCGAGTACGCCAAGGATCCGCGGATGAAGGCGAACGTCGGAATCCGGCGCCGGCTGGCGCCGCTGCTGGACAACGACCGCAACCAGATCGAGCTGTTCACCGCGCTGCTGCTGTCGCTGCCCGGCTCGCCGGTGCTGTACTACGGCGACGAGATCGGCATGGGCGACGTGATCTGGCTGGGGGATCGCGACGGTGTGCGCACCCCGATGCAGTGGACGCCGGACCGTAACGCCGGGTTCTCCAAGGCCAACCCCGGCCGGCTCTACCTGCCCGCCAGCCAGGACTCGGTCTACGGCTACCAGGCGGTCAACGTGGAGGCCCAGCGGGACACCTCCACGTCGCTGCTGAACTTCACCCGCATGATGCTGACCGTGCGGCGCCGCCACGAGGCCTTCGCGATCGGCTCGTTCGAGGAGCTGGGCGGCTCCAACCCGTCGGTGCTGGCGTTCGTGCGCCAGGTGCGCGACGGCGGCGACACGGTGCTGTGCGTCAACAACCTGTCGCGCTTCCCGCAGCCGATCGAACTCAATCTGCAGCACTGGAGCGGTTGCACGCCGGTGGAACTGACCGGCCACGTCGAGTTTCCGCGGATCGGGCACCTGCCCTACCTGCTGACCTTGCCGGGGCACGGGTTCTATTGGTTCCAGCTGACCGCATGTGAGGAGGACTCGCGTGACTGACCCAGCCAAACTGCCGTGGTCGGACTGGCTCCCACAGCAACGGTGGTACGCCGGACGCAACCGGGAGCTGACCTCCGCCGAAGCCGCCGTGATCGTCCCGCTCCGGGACGACCTCGACCTGGTCCTGGTCGACGCGCACTACGCCGACGGTTCGTCCGAGCGCTACCAGGTGATCGTGCGATGGGATGCCGCGCCCGTGTCCGAGTACAGCACCGTGGCCACCATCGGCGCCGCCGGCGACCGCACCGGCTTCGACGCCCTGTACGACACCGATGCGCCGAAATTCCTGCTGTCGTTGATCGACGCGTCGGCCGTGCGCGGTTCGTCGGGTACCGAGGTGCGGTTCGTCAAGGAACCCGACGTGGGGTTGCCGCTGGAGGCCATGCCGCACGTCTCCGACGCCGAGCAGAGCAACACCAGCGTCATCTTCGACCGGGACGCGATCTTCAAGGCGTTTCGCAGGGTCAGCAGCGGCATCAACCCCGACATCGAGCTGAATCGGGTGCTGGGCCGCGCCGGCAACCCGCACGTGGCCCGGCTGCTGGGCACCTACGAGATGCCCGGCTCGGCGGGCACCCCCGACGCGGCGTGGCCGCTGGGCATGGTGACCGAGTTCGCGGCCAACGCCGCCGAGGGCTGGGCGATGGCCACCGCCAGCGTCCGCGATCTGTTCGCAGAGGGTGACCTGTACGCCCACGAAGTCGGCGGTGACTTCGCCGGCGAGTCCTTCCGGCTCGGCGAAGCCGTGGCGTCGGTGCACGCCACCCTGGCCGAATCGCTCGGAACGGCGCAGTCGGCCTTCCCCGCCGACACCGTGCTGACGCGGCTGTCGTCGACGGTGGCGAAGGTTCCCGAGCTGCAGGAGTACGCGACGACCATCGAGGAGCGGTTCGCCAAACTCGCGGGCGAGGCGATCACCGTCCAGCGGGTGCACGGCGACCTGCACCTCGGTCAGGTGCTGCGCACCCCCGAGAGCTGGCTGCTGATCGACTTCGAGGGCGAACCGGGGCAGCCGCTCGACGAGCGCCGGGCGCCGGATTCGCCGCTGCGCGACGTGGCCGGTGTGCTGCGGTCCTTCGAGTACGCCGCGTACGGGCAGTTGGTGGATCAGGCGACCGACAAGCAACTGGCCGCCCGGGCCCGGGAGTGGATCGAGCGCAACCGGACCGCGTTCTGCGAGGGCTACGCCGCCGCCTCCGGGACGGACCCGCGGGATTCGGCAGAGTTGCTGGCCGCCTACGAACTCGATAAGGCGGTGTATGAAGCCGGTTACGAGGCGCGCCACCGGCCCGGCTGGCTGCCGATTCCGCTGCGATCCATCGCCCGGCTCACCGGCTTATAGGCGCAGCATAGGAGTTTCCTATGCGTCCCCTGCGGGGTCGGCGAGCCTCTGACAGCATGTCAGCGTGGCAAGCGAAATTTTCAATAGCGAGGCGCGACTGTCGTGGGTGCTGGCGGGGCTGGCCGGTGTGGTGGGCGCGATCTCGTTCACCCACTCCGCGGGCTACTTCGTGGTTTTCATCACCGGCAACGCTCAACGGGCCGTGCTCGGTTATTTCACCGGTGATGGGTGGCTGGCCGTAAGCGCCGGGCTCCTCATCGCGGTGTTCGTCGCCGGCGTGGTCGTTGCGTCGCTGTGCCGGCGCTTTTTCTGGGTAGACCATCCGCACGGCCCGACGGTGCTGACCACCTTCAGTTTGGCGGCCGCCACCGTGGTCGACGTGCTCGATGAGGGGTGGGAGGAGAATCTCGTCGACTTCTTGCCGATGATGCTGCTGGCGTTTGGTACCGGGGCGTTGAACACCTCTTTTGTCAAGGATGGCGAGGTTTCGGTGCCGTTGAGCTATGTGACCGGCACGACCGTCAAGATGGGCCAGGGCATCGAGCGCCACATCGCTGGTGGTGGAAATGTGTCGGACTGGCTCGGTTACTTTCTGCTGTTCGCCAGCTTCGTGGTGGGCGCGACCGTCGGCGGCTTCATCAGCGTTGTCGTCAACGGGACCTGGATGCTGGTGATGGCCACGTCCCTATGCGCGGTGACGACCGGGTACACGTACTTCCACCAGGACCGGCGCGCCCTGTTGATGGAACGGTCCGAGAAAAAGCATCGGCAGTAGCGCTGACCGGTGCGCTACTGCCGATGCTGCTCGGGGGTCAGGCGGCCGGCTGCGCCGGTTGCGCCGGTGGTGCCGGTTGTGCCGTGGTGTTGCTGGCCAGCAGCACCTGCTGAATGTCGGGCTTCATCGCGACCAATTGCTGGTTCCAGTACGGCCACGAGTGCGTCCCGTTGGCCGGGAAGTTGAACGTCCCGTTGCGCCCGCCGGCGGCCGCGTAGCTGTTCTGGAACTGCTGGTTGGTGCGCAGGGTGAGGCCTTCCAGGAACTTGGCCGGCATGTTGTCGCCGCCCAGGTCGCTGGGTGTCCCGTTGCCGCAGTACACCCAGATCCGCGTGTTGTTGGCGACCAGCCGCGGAATCTGCAGCATCGGGTCGTTGCGCTTCCACGCCGGGTCGGTCGACGGTCCCCACATGCTGTTGGCGTTGTAGCCACCCGAGTCGTTCATCGCCAGCCCGATCAGCGTCGGCCACCAGCCCTCGGACGGGTTGAGGAAGCCCGAAAGCGAAGCGGCGTAAGGGAATTGCTGCGGGTAGTACGCGGCCAGGATCAGGGCGGAGCCGCCGGACATCGACAGGCCCACCGCGGCGTTGCCGGTCGGTGAGATCTGCTTGTTGGCCTGCAGCCACAGCGGCATCTCCTGGGTCAGGAACGTCTCCCACTTGTAGGTGTAGTTCTGCCCGTTACCCGACGACGGCTGGTACCAGTTGCTGTAGAAGCTGGACTGGCCGCCGACCGGCATAACCACCGACAGGCCGGACTGGTAGAACTCCTCGAAGGCGGGGGTGTTGATGTCCCAGCCGTTGTAGTCGTCCTGGGCCCGTAGCCCGTCGAGCAGGTACACCGCGTGCGGTCCGCCGCCTTCGAACTGGACCTTGATGTTGCGGCCCATCGACGGTGACGGTACGTCCAGGTATTCCACCGGCAGACCCGGCTTCGAGAACGCGCCCGCGGTGGCCGATACGCCGGCGGCGGTGACGAGGCCGGACATCAGGGCAGCCCCCATAGCCGCGACCGCCAGTTGGCGCGGCATGGTTGCCGCGGCGCCACGCAACTTTCCGAAGAACTTCATAGCTCTCTACCCATCCCAACTTTCATCTGCCGCGTGCCGCGGTCGAATCCGTTCGCTGGGCAGTCAAACACGGGGAGAGGGCGCAAATCGCTTGTCAGGGCCGCAGCTTCACATCGCGGTTGGCTAACGATTGGGCGTCGGCCGGAAATCGTTGCCGATCGGTCACGATCGGCTATCGAGGCGATAACTAGGCGACGAGGCGGCGCAATAGCGTTGAGGCCGAGGCGATTCCGAGCACGGCCGCGACCACCAGCACGACGACGTCCACCGGGTTGAACGGCGTGCCGATGAGTAGACCCCGCAGGGCGTCGACCTCGTAGCTGAGCGGGTTGACCCTGCTCAGCACGTGCAGCCAGGTCGGCATCACGTCAACCGGGTACAGCGCGTTGGAGGCGAAGAACAACGGCATCGTGATCGCCTGCCCGATTCCCATCAGGCGATCCCGGTTTCGCACCAGACCGGCCAGCGTCATCGACAGGCAGGCAAAGAATGCGGCGCCGAGCATGACCACCGCCATCGCCGCCACGATCCGCAGTGGGTTGACCGTCAGACCGACGTTCATCAGGTAGGCCAACGCCATCACGCCGACCACCTGGGCGACCGAGCGCACGCCGGCCGCGAACGCCTTGCCGGTGATCAGTGCCGACGCGGGCGCCGGCGTCACCATCAGCTTGGCCAGCACCCCGGCGTCGCGGTCCCAAATGATCTGGATGCCATAGAAAATGGAGATGAACAGCGCCGACTGGGCGATGATCCCCGGCGCCAGGAAGGCCAGGTAGGACACCGATCCGGTGTGGATGACGTGCAGGTGGCTGAACGTGGTCCCGAAGATCAGCAGCCACAGCGCCGGTTGCACCATCCGGGTGACCAGTTCGGTCCGGTCGTGCTGCAGCTTCTGCATTTCGACGATGGCGAACGCACCGATCCGGCTGAACAGGGCGCCGACCCGCTGCCACCCGTGGGGTGCGCGCACCAGCGGTGTGGGCATCGCGTTATCAACCGACACGACGCGCAACCTTTCTCGCCGAACGGATTTCGCCGAACGAACCCGCCGAGTCCGACGACGCCTGCTCGTCCGCCAAGCCGGACGCCGCGTAGTGGCGGAAGACGTCCTCGAGGGTCGCGCGCGGCGACACCGTCGACTTCAACTTGGCCGGTGTGCCGACCGCCCGCAACTCGCCCCGGTGCATCAGCGCCACGCGATCGCACAACGCGTCGGCCTCTTCCATGTAGTGGGTGGTCAACAGCACGGTCATGCCGAACTGCGCCTGCATCTTTTGCACCTGCGTCCAGACGCCGTCACGCGCGATCGGGTCGAGTCCCACGGTGGGTTCGTCCAGGACGAGCAGCGACGGGCGGTTCACCAGCGCCTGCGCCACCTCGAGGCGGCGGACCATGCCGCCGGAGTAGGCGGCGGCCACCCGGTCGGCCACGTCAAGCAGGTCCATGGCCGCCAGCGCCTGCTCGACGCGATCGGACCGCGCGGCCCGCGGCACGCCGTAGAGCCGCGCGAACCACTCGACATTCTGCCGGCCCGTCAGCGCGGGCTCGATCGAGAGTTGTTGCGGGACATAGCCGATGTTGCTGCGGATGTCCGTCGTCTGGTGGCGGGCGTCCAGCCCGAAGACGCGCAGTTCGCCCTGCTGCACCGGTGCCAGCGTGGTGAGCATGCGGACCATCGTCGTTTTCCCGGCTCCGTTCGGGCCGAGCAGGCCCATCGTCTCGCCGGGCCGCACCTGCAACGTCACGTCGTTGACCGCGGTGAAGTGGCCATACCGGTAGCTCAAGTGCCTGGCGTCGATCGCCATCGGCAGTGCTGCGCTCATCATCGTCGCTCCTGCAGTGTTCGGGTCATCGTCTCGATGACCTCCAATCCCCTTGTCAACGACTCGATTTGATCCTCCTCGAGCTCGGCGAGCACCTCCGCCAGCACCGCTCGCCGCGCGGCGCGAGACGCGTCGACGATCTGCTGGGCGGGCTCGGCGAGGTGCAGCCGCCCGACCCGGCGGTCCGTGTCGCCAACGGACCGAAGGAGCAGCCCGCCCGCGACCAACTTGGAGACCAGAGTGGAGGCGGTGTTGGGCGCCAGCCCGAGCTCGGCGGCGGCGGCGTTGACCGAGATCCCGGGCTGCCGGCCCACCAGCCACAACAGCTCGGACTGCGATTCGCTGAGCCGTGACGAGTCGAAGCCGCGGCCGGCCGACCGCCGCAATTGGCGACGGAATCGGCCGACGACGCGGAACACGTCGGTGACCACATCGGTACTCTCCTTCACTTCTCCCATAATACCTCTGTAGCCGAGCTATTTATGTGCGCAAGCTGTGCAGAAGGTATGTACCCGCTACTTCGGAAGGCGATGCAGGATCACGTCGGACAGGGCGCCGTCCTCGGCGCGGGCCGTCATATAGGTGCAGAACGGCTGGCGGCGGCGATCCGTAGGCGAACCCGGATTGAGCATGCGCAACCCGGTCGCGGTGGTGGTGTCCCACGGGATGTGGCTATGCCCGAAAACCAGCACCTGGGTGTCGGGGTACAGCCGCGACATCCGGGCTTCGCGGCCGCTCGAGGCACCGGTCTCGTGCACCACCGTGAAACGCACCCCGGCCAGCGTGACGTCCGCGCGCTCCGGGAGCCGGGCCCGCAGCGCCGGGCCGTCGTTGTTTCCCCAGCAGGCGACGAGCCGGGCCGAACGGCTGTCGAGTTCGTCGAGCAGTTCGGGCACCACCCAGTCGCCCGCGTGCAGGACGACGTCGGC
This sequence comes from Mycobacterium sp. ACS4054, assembly GCF_001667275.1. Taxonomy (GTDB): domain Bacteria; phylum Actinomycetota; class Actinomycetes; order Mycobacteriales; family Mycobacteriaceae; genus Mycobacterium. The sequence continues at coordinate 17,541 of NZ_LZHV01000050.1, read as the reverse complement.
CGCCTCGACCTCCTCCCAGACCCGTGCGGGCAGGTCGCGAGCGCGGTTCGGGACGTGGGTGTCGGATATCAGCAGCAGCCGCACAGTCCCATCTTGCGCCAGCGGCTCTCAGCTGGTCCTCGACGCCATCGCCTTATCGGGCTCGCTGGTCCGCGCATCGGCCCGCTCTCCCAGCAGAAGGGAACGGACGAGGTTACGCGGACCGAAGGGCCGGAGCATGGAACTGGCCGGGCGCGGGCGCACGCGGATCGGCCACCAGAACCACCGCCCCAGCAGCGCCGCGATCGACGGCGTCATCAGCGAGCGCACGACCAACGTGTCGAACAGCAGGCCGAGGCCAATCGTGCTGCCCGCCTGGCCGATTGAGCGTAGGTCGCTGGCGACCATCGACATCATCGTGAAGGCGAACACCAGGCCGGCCGAGGTGACGACGCCACCGGTCTCGCCCATCGAGCGAATGATGCCGGTTCTCAGTCCGGCGCCGATCTCCTCCTGGAATCGCGACACCAGCAACAGGTTGTAGTCGGATCCCACCGCGAGCAGGATGATCAGTCCGAATACCGGTGCGATCCAGTTCAATTCGAGTCCTAAGAGGTGTTGCCACACCAATACCGAGAGCCCGAAGGCGGCGCCCAGTGACAGCAGGACGGTGCCGACGATCACCACCGATGCGACCAGCGCACGGGTGATGATCAGCATGACGACGAAGATCAGGGTGAGCGCCGCCAGCCCCACGATCAGCAGGTCGTAATGCGAGCCCGACTGGATATCCCGATAGATGGCTGCCGTCCCGGCCAGGTAGAACTTGGCACCGGTGAGGTTCGTCCCCTTCACTGCATGGTGCGCGGCGGCCAGCTCCGGCAGCACCGCCGAAATGCCCGCGGGTGTCGCCGGATCCGCGTCGTGGGTGATGATGAAGCGCGCGGCCTTCCCGTCCGGCGACAGGAAGAGTTTCAGGCCGCGCTGAAAGTCCGGATTCTGGAACGCTTCCGGCGGCAGGTAGAAGTAGTCGCCACTCCGGGAGGCGTCGAACGCCTGACCCATCGCGCTCGCCGTGTCGGTCATCTGCGACATCTGCGTGACCAGGCTGGAGAAGCTGCTGTGCATGGTGAGCAGCGTCCCCTGCATCGATTGGGCGACGGCGATGATCGGTGGGAACTGGGCGAGCAGCTGCGGCAATATGGCGTCGACATTGCTCACGTCGTTGATCAGCGTCCTCATGTTCTCGCTGAACTTGTCCACGCCGTCGATAGCCTCGAACACCGACCTCGAGGCCCAGCACACGGGGATGTTGAAGCAGTGCTGTTCCCAGTACAGATAACTGCGGAACGGCCGCGCGAAATCGTCGAAGTCGGCCAGGTGGTCGCGCATCTCGTCGAGGGTGGCCTGCATTTCGTGCATGTCGCCGACCATGCGATGAGTGGCGCCGCTCATCTGCCCGACCAGGCCCTGGATCCGCTGCATCGACGAGATCATGGCGCCGAGGTCGTCGCTCATCTTGAGCATGTCGTCGGTGCGGTCCTTCATGAACTGGATGTTCTGCCGGATCGGAATCGATTGTGCGCTGATCTGGAACGGTATTGACGTGTGCTCGATCGGGCCACCCAGCGGCCGGGTGATGCTTTGCACCATCGCGATGCCAGGGGAGGCGAAGACCTCTTTGGCGAGCCGGTCCAGGATGATCATGTCGCCGCTGTTCCGCATGTCGTGGTCGCTCTCGATCATGAGGATGTCGGGATTCATTGTGGCGGCGCTGAAGTGGCGCTCGGCGGCGGCGTATCCGACGTTCGACGGCAGTCCGCTCGGTATGTAATAGCGGTCGTTGTAGCTGACCTTCATGCTCGGCATGATCAGGATGCCGACGATGGCGATGACCAGCGAGGCCGCGAAAACCGGGCCTGGCCAGCGCACCGTGGCGGTGCCGATGCGGCGCCACCCGCGCGTCTTGATCATCCGTCTCGGGTCGAGCAGGCCGAACCGACTGGCCACCGCCACAACGGCCGGCGCGGCGGTCATCGCTCCAGCGACGACGACGAGCAGACCCAAGGCCGAAGGTATGCCCAGCGCCTTGAAGTAGGACAGCCGCGCCAAGTGCAGGCAGAAGGTGGCTCCCGCAATCGTCAAGCCCGAGCCCAGGATGATGTGCGACGTCCCGCGAAACATCGTGTAATAGGCGGTCTCTCGATCCTGACCGGCCTGACGCGCCTCCTGATACCGGCCGATGAGGAAGATCGCGTAGTCGGTTCCGGCCGCGATCGCCAACGACGACAACATAGCGACGACGAACGTGGAGAACCCCAACAGGCCGGTGTTCCCCAGTAGCGCGACAAGCCCCCTCGCCGTGCCCATCTCGAAGCCGACCATCACCAGCACCAGCAGCACTGTGCTGATCGAGCGATAGGCGATGAACAGCATGATCATGATGACCACACCCGTGACGCCCATCATCTTGAACATGCTCTTGTCGGCGGCCTCGTTCATGTCGGTGGTCAGCGGAGCGGGGCCGGTGACATAGACCTTGAGCCCGTGCGGGGGATCCGACTTTTCGACGATCTGCCGCACCGCGTCGACGGACTGGTTCCCCAGTGTGCTGCCCTGGTTGCCCGCCAGGTTGAGCTGTACGTAAGCGGCTTTGCCGTCACGGCTTTGGACGCCCGCGGCGGTGAGCGGGTCACCCCAGACGTTCTGCACGTGTTGGACGTGCTTGGGGTCCGCCTGCAGCTTGCGCACCAAGCCGTCGTAATAGTGGCGCGCCTCGTCACCGAGTTGCTTGTCGCTCTCCAGGACGATCATCGCGATGCTGTCGGAATCCGACTCGTGGAAGGTGGCACCGATGCGCTTGGCGGCGACCATTGCCGGCGCGTCCTGCGGCGACATCGTCACCGCGTGGTTGCGCGCGACCGACTCGATCGGTGGCACAAGCACATTGAGGGCCACGGTCAGCAGCAGCCACGCCAGCAGGATCGGCACGGCGAACCTGCGGACGAATCGCATGAACCTCGGCCGGGCGTCGGTTTCGGTGTTCATCCGGCTTTGACCAAACAGGAGGTTTGCGCGTGCCGCCCGGCTGAGGACCGCTCGTCCTTGACCTCACCGTTGACGGTGATGCGGCACCCGATGTCGTCGCTGTTGCCTTGCGCCACCAGGCTGGCGATGACGGCCGGCACGGTCGTCGTTACCGTGAGGGTCCATGGCAGGTTGGTGAAGTCCGCCTGTTCCGGCTGCGCGTTCTTGTCCAGGTAGCTCACGCTTCCCGTTGTGCCGCTGGGCCCGTACACCTCGTAGGTCACCCGTTTGATGTGCGTGGGCTCGAGCGGTTCGGCGCTGGTGCCCGTGGCGGTGAAGATTGCGTCGGAGCCGAACACCCCGCGGAGCCGGTCGACGGCGACGACGCCGAGGGCGACCGCCGCCACGACGACGAACGGCACCCAAGCCCGTCGGAGAAACGTGGACACTGACGTTTCCTTTCGCTCAGTCTCTTCGCTACGGATTACGCGCGCCTCGCCGCACCCGATAGGGCCATTCGGCCTGCACCTTGGGGCCGCCAGGCACCCTCGGCAAGTCATGCGCGACCCGATACCCGCGGGACACGCGCCCACTCACAAGCTAGTTATACCATACCCCTGGGGGTATCTTCGGGAAACCAGCGTATACCCAGTGGGGTATGGTATGAAGGAGTCATGGCAATTGAAGTTAGCGGCGGTGCGTCGCCCAAATCCCACGATGCGGCTGACATGGACGCCGTGCTCGCCCGGCTGCGTCGCGCGCAAGGTCAGCTCGGCGGGGTCATCGCGATGATCGAACAGGGGCGCAGCTGCAAAGACGTCGTGACCCAGCTGGCCGCCGTGTCGCGGGCGCTGGACCGCGCCGGATTCAAGATCATCGCCTCGGGCCTGCGTGATTGCATCGCCCGGCCGGAAGGTACTCCCACCGACGGGGCGGCCGTGTCGATGGACGAGCTGGAAAAACTGTTCCTGAGCCTGGCCTGACGGGCTTGACGAAAGGCGAAAAGCTATGAACCCCGGTGGTCGAGCCGGATCCGAGGTCACGTTGTGGTTGGACCCGGTGTGCCCGTTCTCCTGGAATACCGCGCGCTGGCTGCGCGCGGTCGCCGAGAAGACCGGCGCGGTGGTCGATTGGCAGCTGATGAGCCTCGCGGTGCTCAACGAGGGACGCGAACTCCCACCCCCTCAGCAGGCCCGCATGCGCGACTCCCAGAAAATCGGCCGGCTGATGGCCGCCATCGCGCGGGAACGGGGCGTAGCCGGGTGGACCGCCGCATATTTCGCGTTCGGTGAGCGGTACTTCGATCGCTCCGAACCCATCGACGACGGTCTCATCGGCCACCTGCTTGCCGCGGCGGGCGCCCGCCACACCACCGCCGCGGTCATCGCCGACGAGTCGTTGGACGAACTCGTGCGGCGCGGACACCGGGCGGGACAAGACGCGCTCGGCGAAACCGGGGGCAGCCCGATCATCCGGATTGACGGGCATGCGTTCTTCGGCCCGGTCCTGACCGCCCTACCCGAACCGAACGAGGCGATCGCGATGTTCGACGCGATCGCCACGTTGGCCGCGGTGCCGCAATTCAGTCAGCTGCAACGGCCACGCGCCGCGGCCTAACCCATCGAGTCCGAGGAGGAAAAATGACATCAGGATTGACCACCACATTGCACACGTCGTTCGACGACGCGGTGAAGCGGACGACGGACGCTCTGGCCGCACAGGGTTTCGGCGTGCTCACCACCATCGACGTCCAGGCCACCCTCAAGCAGAAGCTCGGGGAGGACATGGAGAACTACCTCATCCTGGGCGCCTGCAACCCGAACTTGGCGCATCGCGCCCTGGGCATTCACCGCCAGATCGGCCAGCTACTTCCGTGCAACGTGGTGGTGCGCACCGACCCCGACAGCGCGGACGGTGCGGTTCTCGTCGAGGCGATGGATCCACAGCTGATGGTCAAGGTGACCGGCGAGCAGGGGGCCCTGCAGGAGGTCGCGGATCAGGCCACCGCCAAACTGCAAGCCGCGATAGGCGCGCTCGGGTAATCGACCGGTAGGGCCGCGTGGCGCGTCAGCCTCGCTGGCTCCTCGCTTCGGCGCCCGTTTCGCCCGCGTCGAAGCTGTCGTCGGAACCGGCGGCCCCCACGTAAGAGCCGTCGTCTTCGCCCGCGGCGGCACGCGACCGCGACTCGTGCGTTTCGGGTTCGACGTCGTCCTCGGCCTTGTGGCCCTTATGGTCTGGCATGTTGTCCTTCCGTGCAGCTTGCGGCGTTCGGGTAGGCATTCCCCCGTCGCCCGCGGTGAAACACGCGATATGGTTACCACCCGGAGTCAAGGAGGACCCTCAATGCGCACCTTCGAATCAGTAGCCGACCTCGCGGCCGCCGCCGGCGAACCCATCGGGCACAGCGACTGGGTGACCATCACCCAGGAGGACGTCAACCTGTTCGCCGACGCGACCGGCGACCACCAGTGGATCCACGTCGACCCCGAGCGCGCGGCCGCCGGTCCGTTCGGCGGGACGATCGCCCACGGTTTCATGACCCTGGCGCTGCTGCCGCGGCTGCAGCACCAGATCTACACCGTCAACGGCATCAAGTTGGCAATCAACTACGGCCTCAACAAGGTTCGCTTTCCCGCGCCGGTGCCGGTCGGCTCCCGGGTGCGCGCGCAGACGTCGCTGGTGAGCCTCGACGACGTCGGAAACGGCGCCGTGCAGGCGACCATGGCGACGACGGTGGAGATCGAGGGCTCGGCCAAGCCCGCGTGTGTGGCCGAAAGCATCGTCCGCTACATCACCTGACCGATTCGCGGATCGCGCGGCGGCGGGAGCGGATTTAGAAGTCGGCGATCGCGTGCTCGAGCCGCTCGGCCAGCCGGGCCTGCGCCTCCGCGCGTCGGGTGGGAATGTGCGCCGACGGGAATGGCGTTGTCACGGGCTGGTATTCACGCAAAGTCCGCCGCGCGACCGTCATCTTGTGCAGCTCGGTGGCGCCGTCGGCGATGCCCAGTGATTCGGCGGCCACCATCATCTTGACGAAGGGCATCTCGTCGGAGACGCCGAGCGCGCCGTGCAGGTGCATGGCTCGCTGCACGACGTCGTGCAGGACTTGGGGCATGGCCACCTTTACAGCCGCGATGTCGCGGCGCACCTTCTGGTAGTCGTGGTGCTTGTCGATCAGCCACGCGGTGCGTAACACCAAGAGCCGGAACTGCTCGATCTGAATCCAGCTGTCGGCGATCTTCTCCTGGGTCATCTGGAAATCCGACAGCCGCCCGTGCCGCGTCTTGCGCGACACCGCACGCTCACACATCATGTCAAAAGCGCTGCGCGCCAACGCGATCGTACGCATCGCGTGGTGGATGCGGCCGCCGCCGAGGCGGGTTTGCGCGATCATGAACGCCTGCCCCTCACCACCGAGCACGTGGTCGGCCGGCACGCGGACATCGGTGTAGCGGACGTAGCCGTGGCTGGCCCGCGCCGAGGACTCGGCGCCCACGCCGACGTTGCGCACGATCTCGATGCCCGGTGTCTCGGCCGGCACGATGAACAGCGACATCTTGTCGTAGGTGCGGGCTTCGGCGTTGGTGACGGCCATGACGATGAAGAACGACGCATGCTTGGCGTTGGTGGAGAACCACTTCTCGCCGTTGAGCACCCAGTAGTCGCCGTCGCGGGTCGCGGCGGTGACGAATTGTCCGGGGTCGGAACCACCTTGGGGTTCGGTCATCGAATAGCAGGAGGTGATTTCGCCGTCGAGCAGAGGCTGCAGGTAGCGGGCCTTCTGTTCGTCGGTGCCGAACATCGCCAGGATCTCGGCGTTGCCCGAATCCGGCGCCTGGCAGCCGAACACCGACGGCGCCCAGCGGGAGCGGCCGAGGATCTCGTTGAGCAGCGCGAGCTTGACCTGACCGAAGCCCTGCCCGCCGAGCTCCGGCCGTAGGTGCGCCGCCCACAGCCCCTGGTCCTTCACCTGCTGCTGCAACGGCCGCAATATCGACATCATCTCGGCGTTCTTCTTGTCATACGGGTCGAGAGCCACCAGGTCGAGCGGTTCGAGCTCGTCGACCATGAACTTCTCGACCCAGTCGAGCTTGGCCTGATATTCCGGGTCCGTTTCGAAATCCCACACTTCTGACCACCCGTTCCCCGGCGCGGCGTCGCGCCGGACTCGTCGATGAAGCCACCCCATCGTAGATGGGGGCGCTGCGGGATCAGTCCCCGCGGCGGGTATCGACGACGCGCTGCGCGATGTCGACGAGCTTGGTCTGACTCTCCTGGGACAGGCGGCGCAGCAGGTCGAACGCGCGCAGTTCGTCCACGCCGTAGCGCTCCATGATGATGCCTTTGGCCTGGCCGATCCGGTCCCGCGTCGACAGGGCCGACTGCATCTGCTGGCCGTGGCGGCTCGCCATGATCGCCGAGGCGGCGTGCGCGGCGAACACCGAGCCGATGGTCTCGGCCTCGGTGTCCCACACGTTCGGCCGGAAGCTGAACAGGTTCAGCGCACCCGCCGTCCGATCGGCCGTGTACAGCTTGAACGAAAGGCTGCTCAGCACACCGTGTTCCACGGCGGCCGGTGCGTATCGGGGCCAGCGCGGTTCCTCGCGCAGGTCGTCGGTCCGCACGATCGTTTGCTTGAGGGCCGCGTCGTGACAGGGGCCCTCACCGAAATCGTGCTGCAGCTTGTCCAGCTGCGCTGCCAGGCCGTCGGTGTCGGCGACCGATTCGAAATCACCGCCCCCCTTCACCAGCAACACCCCCGCGATGTCCGCCGCCGGTATCAGCTCCACCGCGGCGGTGGTCACGTCGATGAGGACGTCACCCAGAGAGCGTGGCGCGGCAATGTCGCGGGCCAGCTCGGCCATCCGCATGGCCAGCTCGTGCTTCGAGGTTGGGTCTAGAGACTCCATGGGCGCGATTGTGCACGATGTGGCTTCACCGCGTAACCCGGGTCACCGTCGGCGCCGACCCGGGCGGCTCGATACCTCCAGCTAACCGGTTTGTTGCGGACGTCCGTTTGTTCGTATAGCTCGCGGGTACCCGCCGTCGACCAGAACCTTCTCGTACCCCCATGGAGGCCCCAGTGTTCGTTCATAACAAAGATCTTCAATTCGAGGTCCGCGTCGACCGGCCCGACCCGCGGTTCGCGACGCTGCTGATGGACCAGTTCGGCGGCGCCAACGGGGAACTCACGGCCGCGTTGCAGTACTTCACCCAGGCCTTCGTGCTGCGCCAGAAGAACCCGAAAATGTACGACCTGTTCATGGACATCGCCACCGAGGAGCTCAGCCACCTCGAGATGGTCGGCTCGATGATCACGATGCTGCTCGACGGGCTCAACGACAACCTCAAGATCGCCCACCAGAAATGCGACTGGATGCCGGCCGTGGCCAGCGGCGACGGGCGCGACAGCATCATCCACTCGGTGTCGGTCAACCCGCTGTTCCTGGTGCTCAGCGGCGGCGGGCCGGACGTCAAGGACTCGGGGGGAAATAACTGGACCGGCGCCTTCATCGACGCCAACGGCGACCCGACCGTTGACCTGCGCAACAACATCGCGGCGGAGTCCCGCGCCAAGATCGTCTACGAGTACCTCAAGCAGTACACCGACGATCCCGGCGTGCAGGACACCCTGACCTTCCTGATGACGCGAGAAGTGACGCACTTCCAGCAGTTCACCGCGGCACTCAACGAGCTTCCGGTGAACTTCCCGCCGGGGCAGCTGCCGGGCGACCCGCGTTTCCAGAACGTCGCGTTCAACATGTCCAATGGTGGCGGCGAATCGATCCGTGGGCCGTGGAATCAGGGTCAGGGCCCGTGGCCGAAGGGCATGGAGTGGGAATACGTCGAAAAGCCCGAACAGCAATGGTTGGGCGGCAGCACGCGCCAGAACCAGGGTGCGCAGCAGAATCCGCAGGGGTCACCCGCCATCACCGCCGAGAAGCCGTTCACGCACGAACAGCACACGCCCACAAGCTAATTAAAGACACGGAGACCGGGCGCTGAGGATTCAGCGCCCGGTCTTCGAACTGACTATTTGACCTGCGGGTCCGGCGGGTTGTCGTCGGCGCGACCGGTAAACGCGTCGCGCACGTGGTCGACGACCGCCGCCGCCATGCCCATCGTCTTGAGCACGGCCGGATGGGGCGGGGTGTCCGGGTGGGGCCGCGTCGGAGCGATTTTCTTTGCCTGCTCAAGCTTTTCGCCGATCTTCTCCAGCTCTTCCCGGTCGATCGCCAGCTCGACCTGCGGCCACACCACATCCTGCTCGTAGGCGATGTGTTCGCGGCCCGCCTTGATGAACTCCTGCAGCGCTTCGTGATAGTCCGGTTCGCCCGGCTTGCCGTCCTCGAGCCGCTGCAACAGCTTCTTGCCGGCCTGCTCCTGCTCGATGGCCTTGTCGACGATCCCGTCGCCGATCGCCTTGCGCACCGCCGGCCAAAAGAATTGCTCCTCAATGGCTTCGTGCTGCGACTCGGCGATGACGAGATTGTTCACTACGGTTTCCAAACCGCTCGCCTCGGCACCCGAGCCCGACGGCGCGCCGTCGAGCGACTCGAACAGACCCAGCACGCTTTTATGGTCCTGGCGAAGAAAAGTGATTGCGTCCATGCGTTGCCTTCCAGTCGGGCTTGTCACTCGAGGTGGCCTGCGGATACCCGGGGCCGAGGTGATGAAACGGGGCACTGCGCGTGGAGTTTCACGCCGTCTGATGCGGGGTAGCTCTACGCGATGGCGGCCGACGGGACGACGAAGTCTGTCGTGGTGGCGTTCGCCGCCAACGCCGGAATCGCGGCGGCGAAGTTCGTCGGTTTTGTGGTGACCGGAAGTTCGGCCATGCTCGCCGAGTCGGTGCATTCGCTGGCCGACACCATCAACGAAGTGCTGTTGCTGGTCGGCAAGCACGCTGCCCTCAGGCGGCCAGATGCGTTGCACCAGTTCGGGTATGGTCGAAGCCGCTATTTCTATTCGTTCATCGTGGCGCTGCTGGTGTTCGTGCTCGGCGCGGTGGCGGCGGGGTACGAGGGGTTTCGCAAGCTTTCCCATCCCGAGCCACTGAGCACACCGGGCGTCGCCGTCGCGATCCTCGTCGTCGCCGCGATCCTGGAGGGGTTCAGCCTGCGCACCGTGCTGCGGGAGTCCAGACGGTTGAAGGGGCCCGACAGCTGGTGGCAGTTCGTTCGCAACTCGCGCGTCCCGGAGCCGCCGGTGGTGTTGTTGGAGGACAGCGCCGCGCTGCTGGGTCTGGGCCTGGCGTTTGCCGGCGTGACGCTGACGGTGGTCACCGGAAACCCGTTGTGGGACGCGGTCAGCACGCTCGGCATCGGTGCGCTGCTGGCCGTGATCGCGGTGGTGCTGATCGTCGAGACGCACAGCCTGTTGATCGGCGAGGGCGCAACGACCAACCAGTGCAAGATGATTCGAACCGCCCTGCAGCGGGCCGAACACGTCGAGTCGGTGGTTGACCTGCGCACCCAATACCTGGCCCCAGACCAGATGGTGGTGGCCGCCAAGATCGTGTTCGGGCCCGAGAAGGAGTTCGCGACGGCCGCCGGCGTGATCAGGAATGCCGAGGCGCGCATCCGCCAGACGGTGCCGGCGGTGCGCGTGGTCTACATCCAGCCCGAGCTCGATTCCACGTCGGGCTAGCGCAACTTGGGCAGGACGTTGGCGCCGTAGAACTCGATGGCCGTCAGCGGATTGCCTTGGGGAAAATGCAGAAACGGCACCGCGCCTGCGTCGAGGACCGCTTGCGTCGCCTTGATGTGCGGCGCGGGGTCGGTGCCGACTGTCCAGTTGGCCAGCACCTTGTCGATGTGGTTGACCTGCGCGGCGCGCTGGATTTCGACCGGGTTGGGCTGGTCGACCGCGCCGGCGGTGAAGCGCCAGAGGCCGGCGGCGGCGCTGGCTTCGGCGTCGTCGCCGACTACCGCGAACAGCTCGGCGCGCTTGCCCAAGCCGCCCACGTCGCGGCCGGCGGCCCGTGCGCCGGCGCCGAAGGCGGCCAGCAGCGTCGGGTTCGTGACATCCCGAACCTGACCTATCCAGCCGTCGCCGTACTGTCCGGCAATCGTTGCGCTCTTGGGTCCGCTGGCGGCCACGAAGATCGGCGGCGGCGTCGGCGGCACGTCGTAGAGCTTCAACGCGTTGGTCTGAAAATAGCGTCCCGCGAACGACGTTCGCGCTCCGCTCCACAACTGCCGAATCAGGCCGATCGCCTCGACGAGACGGTCGTGGCGCTCGGTGTACTTGCCGAACGCGTTGGTCGCCGCCTGTTCGTTGAGCCGTTCGCCGGTGCCGACCCCCAGGAACACCCGTCCGGGATACAGGATCGCCAGCGAGGCAAAGGCTTGCGCCACCGTGGCCGGGTGGTATCGGTAGGTCGGACACGTCACCCCCGTGCCGAAGGAGATGCGGCTGGTGGAGTTGCCGGCCAGCGCCAGGGTCAGCCACGGGAACATCGAGTGGCCCTCGTTGTCCTGCCATGGCTGCAGGTGGTCGCTGGCCCAGACATGTTGGAATCCGGCATGTTCGGCCGCCTGGGCGTGTGCTACCAGCTGGTCGGTGCGGAACTGCTCGTGCGAGAGCACCACACCTACCGCCTTGGCGGCGGGCGGCGGGGGGACGCGGGCGTGGAGTGGTCGGCGCCGGGCCGCCCACAGCCCGCCGCAAGTCCCGCGGTGCCGACCATGCCCGCCCCGGCGGCCATTCGCCCGAACGCGCGACGCGTAACGCCGGTCACCGGACTAACGTACCCGCAGGTGCAGCGATCACACCCGTGCTAGGACGGTCGCTCACCGGCTAGCCTGACTCGGGTGAGCCCCCAGACACGCCCGGCGCGCAAGGCCGATGTTCGCGAACTTTCGCGCACGCTGGGCCGGGCCTTCTTCGACGACCCGGTGACGACCTGGCTGCTGCCCGATCCCAAGGCTCGCACCGCACACCTGCACCGATTGTTTGCGACGATGACCCGCCACCACCACCTGGGCTGCGGCGGCGTCGAGGTGGCCTCCAACGGCCGGGGCATCGGCGGCGCTGCGCTGTGGGATCCGCCGAATCAGTGGCGCGAGACGCGCCGGGGCGAACTGGCGATGATCCCGACGTTCCTGCGCGTGTTCGGCCTGCGCACGGCGCGCGCACGCGGGCTGCAGGACCTGATGAAGCGCACGCATCCCGAAGAGCCGCACTGGTATCTCGCCGTGATCGGCAGCGATCCGTCCGTCCGCGGGCAGGGCTTCGGCCAGGCGCTGATGCGGTCGCGGCTGGACCGCTGCGACGCCGAATACTGTCCCGCCTATCTCGAGTCGAGCAAGCCCGAAAACGTCCCGTATTACGAACGTTTCGGTTTCACGGTGACCCGCGAGATAGTCGTGCCCGACGGCGGCCCGACCATGTGGGCGATGTGGCGGTGGCCGCGGTAGCGTTTAGCCCCCCAAGCCGGCGGGCAACCGTTCCCGCATGAGCGAAAACGCGGACTTTCCCGAGGAGGGCGGGCCGGGCGACACCCTGAACGCGAGCGAAGGCACCGATTCGGACGAGCTTTACAACGACGACGGTGACATCGTCGTGGACCCGCCTGAGGACTGGAGCGAAGCGAACCGGTTCGGCATGACCGCTCGGGAAGAGCGTGAGGGCGAATCCCTGGATGCCCGGCTGGCGGAGGAGGAGCCCGAGATCTCCGTAGACGACGCGGCCATCGCGCCGCCCGACGGTCGCCCTGGCCGCGCGCACCGGGGCCAAATCGACGGGGTCCCCGAAGACGGGGAGTCGCTGTATGAGGTGGTCGACGAGAACGGGGCGCCGGACTTCACCCAGACGACGGAGTGAGGGAGCCAGTGTTCGACTGTTCACTGCACGAGTGGGCGGCGCGCGTCGCTAGGGGCTGCTCTTCCAGCCGGCGATGCCGATCGCGATCATCCGCAACTGCTTGACCGCGATCCGCCGGATGTCTTCCAGCGCCTCGGTGCTCTGCGCATCCTCGATGGCCTCGGCGATGACGATCATCGCGTTGACGAACAGGGTCGCCAGCACGTTGAGGTCCTCGGTGCTCCATTCGTGCAGCCGCGGAAAGCGCGCGAGGTCGGTGGCCAACTCGGAGGTGATCAGCCGGATCTCGGTGCGGATTGCGTAGCGCAGCACGCTCAGGCCGCTGTTGCGCTCGCGCGCGATGAAACGCCAATGCTCCCGCCGCTGTGCGACGCTCGCGACCAGGATTTCCACGGACGACTCGATCACCCGGTTCGGATCCAGCTTGCCGGCCCGCGCGTCGCGCAGGGTGTCGCGCAAGCTTCGGAACGATTCGTCGATCAAAACCAGGCCCAGGGCCTCCATCGACTCGAAGTGGCGGTAGAAGGCCGCCGGGACGATGCCGACCTCCCGCGTCACCTCGCGCAGGCTCAGGCTGGAAAAGCTGCGATCCTGCAGCAACTTGAGCGCCGCGGCGATGATGGCGCGCCGGGTCGCCTCCTTGCGCTCCTCGCGAGACCGGCTTTCGCGTGAGCGTTCGCGACCAGAACCGCGCACCCGTGAGCTAGGAGTACGGCTGTTCACTATGTGAACCCTACCACAGACCAGCAGTAAAGCCTTGACTGACCGGGTGGTGCGGCCCCACGGTATACATATGTTCACTCAAACGACTTCTGGTCGGGCCCTCGCTCGGAGTCTTCGGAAGCGAGTCTTGGGTTCAGACCTCCTCGACCTCCTCACCGGCCCGCACGGCGTCGACCGGTACACCGAGCTGGTGGCGCCGACCTGGACGCTGGACGAGGCCCGCGCCAAGGTGATCGACGTGCGGCGCACCACCGCCCGCAGCGTCACCCTCACGCTCGCCCCGAACGACAGCTTCGCGTCCGCTTGGACCGTCAAGGCCGGCCAATACGTCAACCTGGCCGTGGAAATCGACGGCCGGCGGCACACCCGCTGCTACTCGCCGGCCAACGCCGAAGGTGCCGCCAACCTCGAGCTGACCATCGGTCGGCACGACGGCGGGCTGGTGTCCAACTACCTCTATGAGCGCGCCCACCGCGGCATGGTGGTCGGCCTGGCGGGTGTAGGCGGCGACTTCGTGCTGCCGGCGCGGGGATCCCAGAGACCTCGGCGGATCCTGTTCGTCTCCGGCGGAAGCGGCATCACCCCGGTGCTGGCGATGCTGCGCACCCTGATCGCTGAGAATCACCCGGGCGAGATCGCGTTCATCCACTACGCCCGCACCCCTGCCGAGGCGTGCTATCGCGACGAGCTGGCGAGCATGCCCGGCGTTCGCGTGCTGCACGGCTACACCCGGGCCGACGGCGGCGACCTCACCGGTCGATTCGGTGCGGCGCATCTGCAAGCGGCGATGCCGGCGCCCGATGCGGTGTTCGTCTGCGGTCCAACGCCTTTGGTCGAGGCCGTGCGAAACCAGTGCGACAACGTCTACACCGAAAGCTTCGTGCCGCCGTCGTTCGAGGCGCCGGCCAACCCGTCGGGCGGACGGATCACCTTCTCCGACAGCGGGGTCGACGTCGTCGACGACGGACGCCCCCTACTGGAACAGGCCGAATCGGCCGGCCTGTCACCCGAAAACGGCTGCCGGATGGGCATCTGCCACACCTGCACCCGGCGTAAGACCACCGGCACGGTGCGCAACCTGATCACCGGCGCGGTCTCGACCGCTCCGGATGAGGATGTGCAGATCTGTGTGTCCGTCCCGGTCGGTGATGTCGGTCTATCGCTGTGACCAATTTGGAGGAAAAGCCATGACACAGAACAAGATCACCCTGACCCCCGAGCAGGCCGACGAATTCGGCCGCGAGCTGGACGCCATCCGGGAACGCGTGATGGCCAGCCTGGGCGCCGAGGACGCCGACTACATTCGCCGCGTCATCAAGGCCCAGCGCGCGCTGGAAGTCGGCGGGCGTGCGTTGCTGTTCCTGCCGCCCGCCTGGCTGCTGGGCACCACGATGCTGGGCCTGTCGAAGATCCTGGACAACATGGAGATAGGCCACAACATCATGCACGGCCAGTACGACTGGATGCGTGACCCGACGATCTCCGGGCGGTCCTTCGAGTGGGACACCGCGTGCCCGGCGGACCAATGGCGCCATTCGCACAACTACATGCATCACACCCACACCAACATCGTGGGGATGGACCGCGACATCGGCTACGGCATCCTGCGAATGAGCGAGGACCAGCGTTGGCAGCCCTACTTCCTAGGCAACCCGCTCTACGCCTTCCTGCTGATGGTGCTGTTCCAGTACGGCGTCGCGCTGCACGAGCTGGAAACCGAGCGCATCCGTGCCGGTGAGATCGAGCTCGCCGACAAGCGCGACGTGCTGCGGCAGATCTGGAAGAAGACCCGCCGGCAGACGCTCAAGGACTACGTGGCCTTCCCGTTGCTGGCCGGGCCGTTCGCGCCGTTCGTCTTCGCGGGCAACCTGTCCGCCAACCTGATGCGCAACGTGTGGTCGTACATGATCATCTTCTGTGGCCACTTCCCGGACGGCACCCAGGAATTCACGGTCGAGGAGACCCAGGATGAGTCCCGCGGCATGTGGTACTTCCGCCAGGTCCTCGGTTCGGCAAACCTGACCGGCGGCAAGCTGTTTCACTTGCTCTCCGGCAACCTGTCCCACCAGATCGAGCACCACCTGTTCCCGGACATGCCGGCGCGCCGCTACGCCGAGATCGCGCCCGAGGTGCAGGAGATCTGCGAGCGCTACGGCATCCCCTACAACAAGGGACCGCTGCTGCGGCAGTTCGGCACCGTCGTCCGCAAGATCGTTCGGTTGACCTTCCCGGACTCGATCCGGCGGAAAGAACCCACCGGCCGGCCGGCCGACTCAGTGCCCACCGCGGCCTGAGGCGTCGCCCACGTCCCCCGCGCGCCGGGCATTGCGCGCGGGGGACAATGGGCTGCGTGGAGTGGACCGGCGCGCGCTACGCGGACAAACCGACGGTGGAGGCATCGACGTGGATCGATGCCGATCCGTCCCGGGTGTGGGGCCTGGTTTCCGACATCAAGCTGATGCCGACGCTCAGCAACGAGTTGCAAGCCGTGGAGTGGGCCGAGGGCGCCGACGCCCCGCGGGTGGGCGCCCGGTTCGTCGGGCACAACGAGCACGACGCTTTCGGGCGGTGGAGCACCACGTCGCAGATCGTCGCGTGCGACGAGCCACGCGAATTCGCCTGGGCCGTCGGTCAACCCGACAATCCCGCCGCGATGTGGCGGTTCCGGCTGACGCCCCGCGATGGCGGCACCGCGCTGAGCTACTGGATGCAGATGGGCCCGGGGCGCTCGGGGTTGTCGGTGGCCATCGAATCGATGCCCGACAAGGAGCAGAAGATCGTCTTCGTGCGGATGCGCGAATTCGAGGCCGCGATCGGCAAGACGCTCGCGGCGATCAAGAGACTGGCCGAGCACGGGGTGCGCTGATGCGCACCGCGACGACGGTCGAGCTGTCCAGCGCCGCCCGGGAAACCGCGGACTTCGTCGTCGAGGCGGAGAAGCTGGGCCTCGACGTGTGCTGGGTCGCCGAGGCCTGGGGTTCGGACGCGCCGTCCGCGCTGGGCTATCTCGCGGCGCGCACCGAGCGGATCCTGCTGGGCTCGGGGGTGCTGCAGGTCGGCGTGCGCTCGCCCGTCATGGTGGCCCAGACCGCCATCACGCTGTCAAACTTGTCCGGCGGCCGGTTCCTGCTCGGGCTGGGCGCGTCGGGTCCGCAGGTGATCGAGGGCCTGCACGGCGTCTCGTTCAGCCGGCCGCTGGCGCGCATCGCCGAAACCGTCGACATCGTGCGGCAGGCGTGCACCGGGGGCAAAATCTCGTACGCGGGCAAGCAGTTTCAGATTCCGCTGCCCGACGGCGAAGGGGTGCCGATGCGGTTGTCGACCCGGCCCGAGCACCCCATCGGAATCTACCTGGCCGCGCTGTCACCGGCGATGCTGCGGTTGACCGGTCGGATCGCCGACGGCTGGCTGGGCACCAGCTTCGTTCCGGAGGGCGCCGGCGAGGCGTACTTCTCGCACCTCGACGAGGGCCTGACCGCCGCCGGCCGCACGCGCGCCGACGTCGACATCTGCCAGGGCGCCGAAGTCGCCTTCGCGTCCGACGACCACGAGCTGCGCGACATGGTCGCCGCGCGCAAGAAGGAGCTCGCCTTCAGCCTCGGCGGGATGGGCTCGTCGAGCACGAACTACTACAACCAGGCCTACAGCAGGCAGGGTTGGGCCGACGTCGCCGCCGAGGTGCGCGAGCGCTGGCAGCGGGGCGACCGCGACGGGGCGGCGGCGTTGGTCACCGACGACATGGTCCTGGCCACGACGTTGATCGGCACCGAGGAGATGGTCCGCGCCCGGTTGGTGGTGTGGCGGGAGGCCGGCGTGAACACCGTGCGGCTGTATCCGGCCGGCGACACGCTGGAGGCCAAGCTTTCGACGCTCGGGCGGGCCATCGAGTTGGTCGCCGAGGTCTAGGTGTACTCGGTCGTGACGTTGGTAGCAGGCGTGTCGGCTTGATGTGAGGAGAACCCCCGGGTGGGGTGTGGCTTGTCG
>NZ_LZHV01000049.1 GCF_001667275.1 Mycobacterium sp. ACS4054 | reverse complement strand
CTAGCTGTACTCAGCCATCAGGTTGGTCGCAGTCGGCTGATCGGGGGTAGTCCTGCGAGTGCGCTGTGGCGTCGTTGAGTGTTGTAGAGCTCGAGCCAGGGCGCAAGGGCGCCGGCCCGCTCGGCGTTGGAGCCGAAGACCTGGTAGTAGGCCCACTCGGTTTGCAGGGTGCGGTTGAACCTTTCCACCTTGCCGTTTTGCCATGGGCAGTGTGGCTTGATGAACTTGTGCGTGGCTCCCAGTTGGGTGATAGCAGTGGCCACCTGGGTCGATCGGCGGTAACTGAAGTGGTTGTCGGTAAGCACTCGCTCGATACGCGAAATACCGTGTGCGGCAAAGTGGTCGGCAGCTCGGGTGATAAAGCCCGCGCAGGTGGGCCCCTTCTCGTCGGGCAGGATCTCTGAGTAGGCCAGCCGGCTGTGGTCATCGACCATCGAGTGGATGAAGTCATAGCCGATGCCGCGGCCACGGACTTCTTCGCGGCGCCCATGAGCTCGCCACCCGCCACCATCAGGGATGCGACCGAGCTTTTTGACATCGACGTGCACCAATTCACCGGGACGAGCCCGCTCGTAGCGCACGGCCGTGGCCTTCGACGCCTTGATCAGCACGCCGGTCATCGGATCGCAGTCGCGCAGATAGGGTTCGCCGTGGCGGCGCAGGATGCGCCCCACAGTGCGGGCCGGGATGCCCAGCTCGGGCCCGAGCCAGTCCTGGCCCCGGCGGTGGGCGCGGCGAGCCGCGATGACCTGCTCCTCCACTTCCAAGGCTGTGCGGTGCGGCGAGGAATGCGGACGCGAGGACCGATCCTGTAATCCCGCCTCGCATTCGGCGCGATAGCGACTGATCCAGGTATGGACGCACTTGCGTGAAATACCCATCGCCTGCGCAATCTGGGCTTGCTTCCACCCGGCCTTATGTCGCTGCACGATCAGCAGGCGGCCATGAAACGTGGTGCGGGCATTACGGTGGGACACGAGAACCTCCGGACGGTGATGGGCCTTAGACAAGCCACACCCCACCCGGGGGTTCTCCTCACATCAAGCCGACACGCCTGCTACCAACGTCCTGGCTGAGTACA
>NZ_LZHV01000048.1 GCF_001667275.1 Mycobacterium sp. ACS4054 | reverse complement strand
GCGAATCTGCGCCGGGCCTGTTTGCTCCTGCCGCCCCGTAACGCCATTTCTCCCCCCGGGGCGCCACGCCAGCGTGACGCTCGCGGCCCAGCGCCACGCTGGCGTGACGCCCGCAAGCGGGCGGTAGCCCCACCTCGGCGGGCGGTAGGCGCTAGCCGTTTTCGGCGATGTCCTCGAGCACCGCGAACATGGTGCGAGTCGGCACACCGGTGCCGCCCTTGGGCGTGTACCCCCACGGCCCGCCGGTGTTGTACGCCGGGCCGGCCACGTCGATGTGCGCCCAGCCCACGCCGTCGGCGACGAACTCGCGCAGGAACACCCCGGCCACCAGCATGCCGGCGAAGCGCTGGCCGCTGATGTTGGACAGGTCGGCCACCGTGGATTTCAGGTCGTCCTTGAGTTCGTCGGGCAGCGGCATCGGCCAGCCGTTCTCGCCCACCCGCTGCGAGATCGCGGCGACCCGGTCGCGGAATTCGTCGCTGCCCATCACCCCGGGGATCCGGGCGCCCAGCGCCACGGTCTGCGCGCCGGTCAGCGTTGACGTCTCGATCAGGTAGTCCGGGTGGTCCTCGCACGCGCGCACGATGGCGTCGGCCAGGATGAGCCGGCCCTCCGCGTCGGTGTTCTGCACCTCGACGGTGATTCCGCCGTACTGCGTCAGCACGTCGCCGGGGCGCTGCGCCGTGCCCGACGGCATGTTCTCGGCCATCGGCACGGTCGCGATCACGTCGATGGGCAACCGCAACTGCGCGGCCAGCGCCACCGCGGCGATGACCGCGGCCGCGCCGCCCATGTCCGACGTCATGTGGTGCATGGATGCCGCCGGCTTGATCGAGATGCCGCCGGTGTCGAACGTGATGCCCTTGCCGACCAGGGCCACCTTCTTCGCCTGCTTGGGTTTCTTGGCCAGCTTCGAACCACGGTGCGTCAGCCGCACCAGCCGGGGCGGGCGCGACGAGCCCTGGCCGACGCCGATCACCCCGCCGTACCCGGCCTTTTGCAGCGCCTTCTCGTCGAGCACCTCCACCTCAAGGCCCACCGATTCACCCAAAGACCTTGCCCGCCTAGCGAATTCGCTGGGGAAGAGGTGACTGGGCGGCGTGTTGACGAAGTCGCGGGCGGTGGCCACCGCGGTCGCCACGGCCGCGCCGTGCGCGCTGGCCGCATTGGCGTCCTTCGAGGCGGACAACACGGTGATCTTGCGCAGCCCTTTGTCTTTCGGCGCCGTCTTGTCGCTGCGGAACTCGGTGAACCGGTAGCTGCCCAGGATCAGCCCCTCGACGGTCGCCGAGCAGACGTCGGCGCTGAAGTCACCGGGCAGCGTCACGATCACCGCCTCGGCGGTGCCCAGCGACCGCGCGGCCACCCCGGCGGCGCGGCGGATCGTGTCGGCGGGCCATTCGGGCCGCGGCTTGCCCAGCCCGATCGTCAGCACGCTGGACACCGGCAGCGACGGCACCACCAGGCGGTGCACCTGCTCGCTGCCGCCCGTCGCGTCCAGCGCCCGCAGGCCCGACTCGATCTCGGCGATCGCGTCCGCGGGCAGGAGCGACTCGCCCGGGGCAACCGCCGCGCCGGGTGAGTCCTCGTCGCCGGCGGACACGACCGGGACGACCAATACCGAAGAGCCCGCCCCGCGTTTGGGCAGCGACGTGGCGGCGGTTACGGAGGGGCTTTGATAGCTCAATTCGGTGGTCACGGGCTTTTACCCTAATCGCCGGAGCCCGCGCCGGGATCGGCGGCGCCCCCACGCTGCAGCTCGTAGGCGGTGACGGGGACGTCAAACCCCTTGAGCTGCAAGGGGCCACGGGCCGTCGCCGGCCAATCCGGCAACCGTTCGTGCAGGGCAGAATCGGCCAGGATCTGGCAGGGTGCCGCGGCTCCGACCAGGCGCGCCGCCAGGTTGACCGGACTGCCGAAGTAATCCCCGTTGATCGCCAGGACGGCGCCGTACGCGAGGCCGGCGCGGACCTGCAGCCCCTCCTCGCGGGCCCGCGGATGGTCGACGAGGTCGACCGCCGCCCTGGCCAGGCGTTCCGGGGACGCGCTCACCCACATCACCTCGTCGCCGATGAATTTCACCACCCGGCCGCCGTCGCGATGCACCACGTCGGCGACGGTTCCCGCGAACTCGTTGAGCAACGCGGAAAGCTGCGCGGGGGCCAGCGCGCGGGTGAGCACGGTGAAGCCGGACAGATCGGCAAAACCGATGCCGCACACCACGCTTGCCGACGTGTCGCGGAGCACGCCCTCGAAGTGGGTTCGGGCGCCGGTCAGGTGGTGACGGTGAACGACGTCGATCAACGCGCCGATCCGCGGGACGAACTCCGCGACCGCGCGGTACGCCTGCGCCGTGGCGAGCTCGTCGTTGGTGTAGGTCATCTGGATGTCCGGTGTCCCGGCGCGAATCGCGGTCGACTCCGCCTCCGCGAGCCGGGCCATCGCGGCGCCGAGCACCCGCAGCAGCCCGAACGCGCCCTCCTCGCCCACGACCGTTCGCAACGCGACCCAGGTGGCCAGGGCGTCGACGTCGGCCTGGCTGAGCACCGGAACGTCGGGGCCGGCCACGGTCAGGCCGAGCAAACCCCAGGCGTGGGCGACCTCCTCGGCCGACAGGCCGAGTTGTTCGGCGGCGGTCGCGATGGTGTGGGTCGGGCGTCCCGACCATTGCAGAACGTCCCCGGCGAGGCCGAACAGCCGGCCGCGCTGCTCGGCCTCCACCATCTCGTCGACGGTGAACCCGAGCTCGTCGAGGTACTTGATCAGGTCGGCCCGCTCGTGCGGATTGGCGATTCCGGCAGCCTCAAGGGCTTCGAAGTCCCAGGAATCGACCACCCAGCCAAGTGTGCCAGCTCCCGGGATTAGGGTGAACCGTCGTGACCGATGACCTACAGCACGGCCCGCTGGAAGACCGCCACCGCGAACTGGGGGCCAGCTTCGCCGAGTTCAGCGGCTGGCTGATGCCGGTGTCGTATGCCGGCACCGTCAGCGAACACAACGCCACCCGCAACGCGGTCGGCCTGTTCGACGTCAGCCACCTCGGCAAGGCGTTGATCCGGGGGCCGGGCGCGGCCGAATTCGTCAACTCGACGCTCACCAACGACCTGAGCCGCATCGGGCCCGGCAAGGCGCAATACACGTTGTGCTGCAACGAATCCGGCGGCGTCATCGACGACCTGATCGCCTACTACGTCGCCGACGACGAGATCTTTCTGGTGCCCAACGCCGCCAACACCGCGGCGGTGGTCGAGGCGCTGCAGGCGGCCGCCGGCGCCGGTCTGACGATCACCAACCAACATCGCTCCTACGCGGTGCTGGCGGTGCAGGGCCCGCGATCGGCCGACGTGCTCGGCGAGCTGGGCCTGCCGACCGACATGGACTACATGGGCTACACCGACGCCTCGTATTCCGGGGTACCGGTGCGCGTCTGCCGCACCGGATACACCGGCGAGCACGGCTACGAGCTGCTGCCGCCGTGGGACTCCGCGGGGGTGGTGTTCGACGGGCTTGCTGCGGCGGTGACGGCCGCCGGGGGAGAGCCCGCCGGCCTGGGCGCCCGCGACACGCTGCGCACCGAAATGGGCTACCCGCTGCACGGGCACGAACTGGCGCTGGACATCTCGCCGCTGCAGGCCCGATGCGGGTGGGCGATCGGCTGGAAGAAGGACGCGTTCTTCGGCCGGGACGCCCTGCTGGCGGAGAAGGCGGCGGGACCGCGGCGGCTGCTGCGGGGCCTGCGGATGGTGGGCCGCGGCGTGCTGCGTCCCGGTTTGACCGTGCTCGCCGGGGAGACGCCGGTGGGGGTCACCACCTCCGGGACTTTCTCCCCGACGCTGCAAGTCGGCATCGCGCTGGCGCTGATCGACGCCGACGCCGGCGTCGAGGACGGCCAGCGCGTCACGGTCGACATCCGCGGGCGCGCCGCCGAATGCGAGGTCGTGCGGCCGCCCTTCGTCGAGGCGAAAACCCGTTAGCGCCGCAGGTTCGGGTGAAAAGCCCGATCGCAGGCGGATATACAATCAGCGCCATGGCCAGCGACTCCCCTGAGTTCACGGTTTCACGGTCGGCCAACCCCGTTTCCGACGCCGAGCGTGAATCCATCCTGGCCGAGCCCGGTTTCGGCAAGTACTTCACCGACCACATGGTGTCCATCGACTACGACGACGACCAGGGTTGGCACAACGCGCGCGTCATCCCGTACGGCCCGATCGAGCTCGACCCCTCGGCGATCGTGCTGCACTACGCGCAGGAGATCTTCGAGGGGCTCAAGGCCTACCGCTGGGCCGACGGCTCGGTGGTGTCGTTTCGGGCCGAGGCCAACGCCGCGCGGATGCGGTCGTCCGCGCGACGGCTCGCCATGCCCGAACTGCCCGACGAGCTGTTCATGGGCTCGCTGTGTCAGCTGATCGCCGTCGACAACGCCTGGGTTCCCGCCGCCGGGGGCGAAGAGGCGCTGTATCTGCGCCCGTTCATCATCGCGACCGAGCCCGGGTTGGGCGTGCGGCCGTCCAAGCGGTATCGCTACCTGCTGATCGCCTCGCCGGCCGGGGCGTACTTCAAGGGCGGCATCAACCCCGTCACCGTGTGGGTGTCGACGGAATACGTGCGGGCCAGCCCGGGCGGCACCGGGGCCGCCAAGTTCGGCGGCAACTACGCCGCTTCGCTGCTGGCGCAGGCCGAGGCCGCCGCGCACGAGTGCGACCAGGTGGTGTGGCTGGACGCCGTGGAACGCCGCTTCGTCGAAGAGATGGGCGGTATGAACATCTTCTTCGTGTTCGGCAGCGGCGGGTCGGCGCGCCTGGTGACCCCGGAACTGTCCGGCTCGCTGCTGCCGGGGATCACCCGAGATTCGTTGCTGCAGTTGGCGATTGACGCCGGGTTCTCCGTCGAGGAGCGCAAGATCGACATCGACGAGTGGCAGAAGAAGGCCGCCGCCGGGGAGATCACCGAGGTGTTCGCCTGCGGCACCGCCGCCGTCATCACCCCGGTCTCGCACGTCAAGTACGGCGATACGGAGTTCACCGTCGCCGACGGTAAGCCCGGCGAAGTGACGATGGCGCTGCGCGACACCCTGACCGGCATTCAGCGCGGCACCTTCGCCGACACCCACGGCTGGATGGCCCAACTGGGCTAGGTCGCTCGCCCGGCTAGCAGCGCACCAGCGCGGCGAGCGCCACGGCGCTCACCGTCGCGGTCAGCTCGATGACGGCGCCCAGCACGTCACCGGTGATGCCGCCGAACCGGCGCACGCAGTGCCGCTCCAACACGGCGCCACAGGCCAGACCCGCCAGCACCGCCACGGGTCCCTGCCACCACCGCGGCCCGGCCGCCAGCGCGGCGACGAGCACCATCGCGACCCACGCCGCCACCACGGCCACCGGCTGGCTGCCGGCGACCCGCGCCCCCAGGGAGCTGCCCGCGGCCGCCGGCACTGACGGGCGCCCGGCCAGCACCGCGGCAACCCGGCCCGCGAACACCGTCACGGCGATGCCGGCAATCCCCGGCCCGCCCGCCGCCCCGAGCGCCGCGAAGGCCAGCCCCTGCAGCGCGATCACCAACACGATCGCCGCGGCGCCGAACGGCCCGGTCGACCCGTCGCGCATCACCGCCAGGGCGCGCTCGGGGGGCCCGTAGCAACCCAGCCCATCGGCCGTGTCGGCGACGCCGTCGAGGTGCAGGCCGCGGGTGGCCGGCAGCAGCGCCGCGACCGCGAGCAGTCCGGACAGCGGGCTGGACGCCCCGAACGCGTGCGCCCCGCCCCACGTCACGGCGGCGGCGAGCGCACCAAGGGCGGCGCCCACCACCGGCAGCGCCGTCAGGGCGCCGCGGCCCATCGGCCCATGCCGCGAACCCGGCACGGGCAGCACCGTGCCGAACGCGAAAGCCGTTGCCAGCGAACGGATCACAGTGGGGGAGCGGCCCGCTCGGACACGCCGGCCTGGGTGAACGTGGCCATCGACGACAGCGTGCCGACGGCGGCGCGCGCCGCGGGCGCCGCCGCCGCGGCGCCGCTGCCCTCGCCCAGCCGCATCCGCAGGTCCAGGATCGGCTCCAGGCCGAGTTCGGTCAGCGCCAGGGCGTGGCCGGGCTCGGTGGACCGATGACCGGCCTGCCACCACAGCCGGGCACCGGGGGCCAGCCGTTCGGCGACCAACGCGGCGGCGGTCACGGCCATCCCGTCGAGCAGCAGCGGGGTGCGCCGCACCGCGGCCTGCGCGCAGAAGCCCGCCAGCGCGGCCAGGTCGGCCCCGCCGGCGCAGCGCAGCAGTGCCACCGGATCGGGCAGCACGAGCCGCGCCCGGAACAGGGCGTCGCGCACCGCGGCCGTCTTGCGCGACCAGCCGGCGTCGTCGATGCCGGTGCCGAAGCCCACCACCGCGACCGGTTCGGCGTTGGTCAGCGCCGCCACCAAAACGGCGGCGGGGGTGGTGTTCCCGATCCCCATGTCGCCGGCGATCAGCAGGTCGGCGCCGGTGTCGACCTCCTCGTCGGCGATGGCCCGGCCCGCGGCGATCGCGGCGACGGTCTCCTCGGCGCTGAGCGCGTCCTCGACGGTGATGTCGCCGCTGCCGCGTCGCACCTTGTGGGCGCCGATCCGGTCGGTCAGCGCGTCACCCGCGACCGCCAGGTCCGCGACGCGCACCGTCGCCCCGGCGATGTCGGCCAGCACGTTGATCGCCGCCCCGCCGGCGTCGATGTTGGCGACCATCTGCGCGGTCACCTCCGGCGGGTAGGCCGAGACCCCGGACCGGGCGACACCGTGGTCGCCGGCGAACACCACCACCCGGGCGCGCTCGAATTGCCTTGGCGGGCAATGTCCTTGACACGACGCGAGCCAAACCGACAGGTCCTCGAGGCGGCCCAGCGCGCCCCGGGGCTTGGTCAGCGTGTCCTGGCGGGCGCGGGCGGCTGCGGCGACGCCCGCGTCGGGCGGCGATACCGGGGCGAATTCCATCAGGCCCCCGACGGCTTGATCGGGACCGCCTGCCCGGCCACCACGAGCACCACCCGGTCGCACAGGTCGGCGACGCGCTGGTTGAGGCTGCCCAGTTCGTCGGCGAACCGGCGCCCGGACGCGGTGGCCGGGACGACGGCCAACCCGACCTCCGGGCTGACCAGCACGAGCGTGGAGTTGAAGTCGCTGACCGCGGCGAGCACGTCGCCGACCGGCGCCGCCACCGACCCGCCGTCCCAGCCGTGGCGGTCCAGCGCTCCGGTCAGCCAGGCGCCCAGGTCGTCGACCAGCGTCGGGGTGTCCGGCGACGCGCGCAATTGGCTTGCGATGTCCTCGGTTTCGACCGTCGACCAATGCCCGGGCCGGCGACGGCGGTGCTCGGCGACCCGGTCCGCCCAGGCCGCATCGCCCCCGCCGGTCGGGCCGGGCGCCAGGTAGCAAACCGGCTGGCCGGCCGGCAGCGCCCCGGCGATCGCGTCCTCGGCCCACCGCGACTTGCCCGACCGGATCCCGCCGAGCACCAGCGTGCGCACCGCGCTCAGGCGGCTTTCCGGCTAATCGACACGGCTGCCGCGCTGCACTTGGGGCCGCGGCGTGCGCAACCGCCGCATCTGCGACGCCCGGCTGGCGGCGTACAGGCCCAGCTTCCACCGGCTTTCGGTGTTGTCCGGGAACTTGGCGTCCACCAGCTTGCTCACCTTGCGGCCCAGCAGCAGCCCGTCGGCCATCATCACGGCCATCAGCAGCAGCATCGCCGGGGAGACGTAGAGCTGCAGCTGCGGCGTGGTGAACATGGCGAACATCAAAAACAGCGTCGCCGGCATGAACAGGCCCAGCAGGTTGCGCCGGGAGTCCACCACGTCGCGCGCATACCGCCGCACCGGGCCCTGGTCGCGCTGCAGCAGGTACGCCTCCTCGCCGGCCATCATGCGCTCCCGGCGCTCCGACATCCGGGCGCGGTTGGCCGCCCGCTCGGCCTTCTGCTCCTCGCGGCTGAGCTTGGGGCCCGACAGCGACTTGCGGCGGGCCCGCGCCTCGGCCGCGGTCATCGGTGCCGGGGCAACCGGACCCTTGCGCCGCGTTTGGTCGCGCTTGGGGGTGGGCCGGCCCTTGGGGCTCGTCCCGCGCGACCCGCGCGCCGTCGTCTCGGGGGCACCTTCGGCGTCGAGCGCCGCCGCGCCCCCGTCGAGGTCCTCGTCTTGGCCTTTCTTACGGCCCATCAGCTTCACAGGAGCCAGGTTACTTCGCTGCTGGGCCGCCCCGGAATTGGCTTGGAGTGCCTTGCTATTAGACCTGCGTCAGCACGTCACTTGGCCCTACTCTTACACGTGATGAACGGCTGCCGCTGATGGACGACGGGTCGATGGCCTCGGATGACGGTGCCTTGGGCCTCGCTCCCGGCCGTCTGCAGCTGCCGGCCATGCTCGTGCTGGTCGCCCCGGATTGCTACGGCGACAGCATGACGGCGGTGGAGGCCGCGGCGGCCATCGCGACCGGGTGGACCCGGTGCCGCCCGGGCGACCGGTTCATCGTCGCCCCGCAGTCCGACGGCGGCCCGGGCTTCGTCGAGGTGCTCGCCAGCCGGCTGGGCAAGGCGCGCCGGCTGCGGGTGTCCGGCCCGCTGTCCACCATGGTCGAGGCCAAGTGGGTGTTCGACCCCGCCACGACCACGGCCTACCTGGAATGCGCGCAGGCGTGCGGCCTGACCCTGCTGGGCGGTCCGCCCACCCCGGAGACCGCGATGGCGGCCCACAGCAGGGGAGTGGGGCAGCTGATCGCCGAGGCGCTGCGGGCCGGGGCGACGCGGATCGTGGTCGGGCTGGGCGGCAGCGCGTGCACCGACGGCGGGCAGGGCATGATCGCCGAGCTCGGCGGGCTGGATTCGGCCCGCCGCCAGCTGGCCAACGTGGAGCTCATCGCCGCCTCCGACACCGAATATCCGCTCCTGGGGCCGTGGGGCGCGGCCCGGGTGTTCGGCCCGCAGAAGGGTGCGGACACCGTCACGGTCGCGGCCCTGGAGGTCCGACTCCAGGCATGGGCGCTGATCCTGGAAGCGGTGGCCGGCCGCGACGTGAGTTCCGAACCGGGCGCGGCGGCGGCCGGCGGCATCGGCGCCGGGCTGCTGGCGCTCGGCGGCCGGTGCGAGTCGGGCGCGGCGATCATCGCCCATCACACCCGATTGGCGGACGACCTGGACGTCGCGGAGCTCATCGTGACCGGCGAGGGCCGGTTCGATGAGCAGTCGCTGCACGGCAAGGTGGTGGGCTACCTCGCCGACGCGGCCCGGCCGCGGGGAGTGCCGGTGATCGTGCTGGCCGGACAGGTCGGCCTGGACAACGCCACGGTGCGCTCGGCGGGCATCATGTCCGCCCTGTCCATCGCCGATCACGCCGGATCGGTGCGGCTGGCCCAGGCCGACGCGGCCAATCAGCTCATGGGTCTGGCCTCGGTGGTAGCGGCGCGACTCGGGAATAGCGGTCCTGCAAGGTACCGTTGACCCTGTGGGCTTTTTCCGGGCGCCCCCAACAGCGAGGCATGACGGACCCACCCGACGATGAGGCATGTAGGAGAGGCAATGACGGTGCAAAACGAGTCGAACGCCAAGACGCACGGCGTGATCCTGACCGAGGCCGCCGCCACCAAGGCCAAGTCCCTGCTCGACCAGGAGGGGCGGGACGACCTGGCGTTGCGTATCGCGGTCCAGCCCGGCGGGTGCGCGGGCCTGCGCTACAACCTGTTCTTCGACGACCGGACGCTGGACGGCGACCTCACCGCCGACTTCGGCGGGGTGAAGTTGACGGTGGACCGGATGAGCGCGCCCTACGTGGAGGGCGCGTCCATCGACTTCGTCGACACCATCGAGAAGCAGGGCTTCACGATCGACAACCCCAACGCCACCGGTTCGTGCGCCTGCGGCGACTCGTTCAACTGACCGGGTAGCGGCTCGTGCTCAGTACGAGCCGCCGGTGCGCAGCACATACGAGCACACCATGATCTGGCCCCGCTGAAACAGCAGCTGGGCGATGCCCTGCAACTCACCGCGCAGCGGGCCCCCGGTCGCGGGCGCCGCCCGCATCGTGAACAGCGCCTGGGCCTGGTACTGCGACAGGTAGACGATCTTGTCGATCGAGGTCACCTCGACCTGGGAGAACTGCTTACGGAAGGCGTCGCTGCTCAGCTTGGCCAACGCCTGGTCCGACCGCTTGTCGCGGACGGCGTCGTACATGCCGCAGAGCGCGTTGCGCTCGATCTCCTCGATGTCGCGGTGGTCGAGCGCGTCGAGGTACCCCTGGATCGCGGTCTTGGCCGCGCCCTCGGAGAACGAGGTGCCGGTGTTGGCCCCGTTGGTGCGCACGCCGTAGACGATCGCGACGGTCAGGGCGGCCGCGAGCGCGATGGCCAGCAGCAGGCCGATGATCAGCCGCCGCTTGGACCGTCGCGGCGGGTAGGGCATCGGCGGGGGAGGCTGCCCGGCATAATTGGCGGGCGGCGGACCGCCGGAGCGGGGGTCGTCGGGGAACTCGAGCGGCTGTGATTCGGCCGGGGATTCAGGCCCGCTGGGTCCGCTTCCACCGACGCTATGGTTCGGCGAGTGCGGACCTGCCATCGTGGTCTCCTACGGTGGTAGACGGGACTTGTCAGCGGGGCTGGGTGCGGGATACCCCGACCGAGCATCGTTTCCCGCGACGCGAGCGAGTTCCCTAGGGAGGCTAGCGCACCGCTTCGCGCCGACCGTGGACACAGCGACGGTCCGAACGCGTGCGTAAGCTAGATAACCTTGCTAACGAAGGGCGGAGATATTCGTGACGATCGCGGTGACAGGTTCGATTGCGACCGACAACTTGATGCGGTTCCCCGGCAAATTTTCCGAGCACCTGCTGGCCGAGCATCTGCAGAAGGTATCGCTCAGTTTCCTGGTCGACGACCTGGTGATCCACCGCGGCGGCGTGGCGGGCAACATCGCGTACGCCATCGGCGTCCTGGGCGGTGAGGTGGCGCTGGTCGGCGCGGCCGGCGACGACTTCGACGACTACCGGCAGTGGCTGGAGTCGCACAACGTCAACTGCGACAACGTGCTCATCTCGAAGACGGCGCACACCGCGCGCTTCACCTGCACCACCGACGAGGACATGGCCCAGATCGCGTCGTTCTACCCCGGCGCCATGTCGGAGGCCCGCAACATCAAGCTCGCCGACGTGGTGTCCTCCATCGGTGAGCCGGACCTGGTGATCATCGGGGCCAACGACCCGGACGCGATGGTGGTGCACACCGAGGAGTGCCGCAAGCTCGGGCTGCCCTTCGCCGCCGACCCCTCCCAGCAGCTGCCCCGGCTGTCGGGCGACGAGATCGACAAGCTCGTCGACGGCGCCGCCTACCTGTTCACCAACGACTACGAGTGGGAGCTGCTGCTCAACAAGACCGGCTGGTCGGAGGCCGACGTGCAGGGCAAGGTCGGCCTGCGGGTGACCACGCTGGGCCCCAAGGGCGTCGACATCGTCGAGCCCGACGGCACGACGACGCACGTCGACGTGGTGCCCGAGACCAGCCAGACCGACCCCACCGGCGTCGGCGACGCCTTCCGCGCCGGGTTTCTCACCGGCCGCAGCGCCGGCCTGAGCCTGGAGCGCTCGGCGCAGCTGGGCTCGCTGGTCGCCGTGCTGGTGCTGGAATCCACCGGAACGCAGAACTGGGACTGGAACCGCGAGACCGCGGTGAGCCGGCTGGCCGGCGCCTACGGCGACGACGCGGCCAACGAGATCGCCGCCGTACTCGCCTGACGGCGGCGCGCCCGTCGAGTGTGCGCTCGCGGCTTCGCGCGTGCGCTGAGGGCGCGAGATCCGAGAAATCTCCGCCCAGGACGCACGCTCGAAGCCCTCATCGCACACTCGGCGTAAAGCCGACGCGCCTCAGAGCTGGACGGGGTACACCGGCTCGCTGATCTGCGGCACCACGCTGTGCTCGACGAAGATCGCGTGCCAGAGCATGAAAATCAGCAGCGTCCAGAGCCGGCGGCTGTGGTCGCTGACGCCGTTGCGGTGCTCGTCGAGCATCCGCCGCACGGCGGCCAGGTCGACGAGGTGACCGGCCTGTGACGACGCCACCATCCCGTTGGCCCAGTCCAGCAGTTCGCCGGCGCGCAACCAATGCCGGATCGGCACCGGGAACCCCAGCTTGGGCCGGTGCAGCACGTGCGCGGGAACGATCGGCTCCAGCGCCCGCCGCAGCGCGTACTTGGTGGTGGTGCGGGTGATCTTGGCCTCGACCGGCAGCCGCGAGGCGACGGCGAACACCTCGGGGTCCAGGAACGGCACCCGCAGCTCCAGCGAGTTGGCCATCGTCATCTTGTCGGCCTTGACCAGGATGTCGCCGCGCAGCCAGGTGAACAGGTCGACGTGTTGCATGCGGGCCACCGGGTCCCAGCCGACCGACTCGGCGTACACCGAGGCGGTGACGTCGGTGTGCGTCCAGTCCTCCCGGAAGCCGGGCAGCGCTTCGCGCAGCTGGGCGTCGGAGAAGCTGCGGGCGTTGCCGTAGTAGCGCTCCTCGAGCGTCAGCGAGCCGCGGTGCAGCAGGCTCTTGCCCCGCATCCCCTCGGGCAGCGGCCTGGACACCTTGCCCATCGACCGTCGCAACGGCCGCGGCAGGTAGTCGAATGGCTTGAGCGACAACGGTTCCCGGTAGATCGTGTAGCCGCCGAACAACTCGTCGGCGCCCTCCCCGGACAGCACCACCTTGACGTGCTTGCGGGCCTCGCGGGCGACGAAGAACAGCGGCACCAGCGCGGGGTCGGCCACCGGTTCGTCGAGGTACCAGACGATTTCGGGCAGGGCGGCCACGAACTCGTCCGGGTGCACCACCTTGGCGATATGGCGGGCGCCGATCGCCTCGGCCGAGGCCACCGCGACGTCGATCTCGGAGAACCCCTCGCGCTCGAAACCGGTGGTGAACGTGATCAGCTTGGGGTTGTGCCGGATGGCCAGCGCCGCGATGGCGGTGGAGTCGATGCCCCCGGACAGGAACGCCCCGACCGTGACGTCGGCGCGCATGTGCTTGGCCACCGAATCCTCGAGCACCGCGGTGATCTCGTCGTAGCGGGCCTGTTCGGTGTCGCGGGTGATCGGTGTGGCGGCGAAGCGGGGCACGAAGTATCGGGTGACCTCGGGCGGCCGCCCGGGCCGGATCCGCGCGTAACAGCCCGATTCCAGCCGGCGCACCCCGCGGTGCAGCGTCTCGGGCTCGGGCACGTACTGCAGCACGGTGTAGTGCTGGACGGCCCGCTCATCGATCCGGGTGTCGAATCCGCCCAACTCGGCCAGGTCCAGCAGGCATTTCTTCTCGCTGGCCACGGCGGTGCCGCCGGCGCCGGTGGCCATGAAGAGCGGCTTGATGCCGAAAGGGTCTCGCGCACAGAACAATTCGAGCGTCGCGGTGTCCCACAGGGCGAAGGCGAACATGCCGCGCAACCGGGTGAGCACCCCGGCGCCCCAATAGTGGTAGCCGGCGACGATGGCCTCGCCGTCGCCGTCGGTGGCGAAGACCGCGCCGTGCGCGTCGGCCAGCTCGGCGCGCAGCTCGAGGTAGTTGTAGATCTCCCCGTTGAACACCAGCACGTAGCGGTCGGGCGCCTCCGGCGGTCCCCAGCGCAGCGGCTGGTGCGAATGCGCGATGTCGATGATGGACAGCCGGTTGAAGCCGAAAACGACGGATCCGTCGGCGCCGGGGTCGGTCCAGGTGCCCGGCTCGTCGGGGCCGCGGTGGCGCATCAGGTGCGACGCGCGCGCGATCGCATCGTCGGCCCGGGCGGCAGAGTCGGCACTGGCAATGTCCGGGGCAGCGACAAACGCCAGCAGACCACACACGGCGCCCCAGTATGCCGCACTTTGGACGCGCCCGTGGCGGACGCACCCGCGCCCCGCTGAGCGGCGTGGTCTACGCTGCGTAGTATTCGATATCCGAGCAGGAGGCGCCAACGTGACACCTCGCGAGCAGGCCCGTTCGCAACGTTTGTCGCAGGGCAGTTTTCGGGGCCTTTTTCGCAGCCGGTCCGGGGGCGTTGGTAAGGGTCTGCGGCGTCGACTGCGGCCGCTGGCGCTGGCCGGGACCTTCGCCGTATTGGCGGTGACCCTGAGCGGATGCAGCTGGTCGGATGTGCTGGGCCTGGGCTGGCCGAAGGGCATCACCCCGCAGGCCCAGATCAACCGCGAGCTGTGGGTCGGAGCGACCATCGCCTCGCTGGTCGTGGGCGTCATCGTGTGGGGCCTGATCTTCTGGGCCTCGGCGTTCCACCGCAAGAAGGCCACCGACACCGAGCTGCCGCGCCAATTCGGCTACAACATGCCGCTGGAGCTGGTGCTGACGGTGACGCCGTTCCTGATCATCTCGGTGCTGTTCTACTTCACCGTGGTGGTGCAGGAGAAGATGCTGCACGTCGACAAGGACCCCGAGGTCGTGGTCGACGTCACGGCCTTCCAATGGAACTGGAAGTTCGGCTACCAGCGCGTCGACTTCAAGGACGGCACGCTGACCTACGACGGCGTCGATCAGGCGCGCAAAAACGCAATGGTGTCCAGGCCCGAGGGCAAGGACGCCCACGGCGAGGAGCTCGTCGGCCCGGTGCGCGGGCTGAACACCTCGGACCGGACCTACCTGAACTTCGACAAGGTCGAGATCCTGGGCACCAGCGACGAGATCCCGGTGCTGGTGCTGCCCACGGGCAAGCGCATCCAGTTCCGGTTGGCCTCCGCCGACGTCATCCACACCTTCTGGGTGCCGGAGTTCCTGTTCAAGCGCGACGTGATTCCCAACGCCGAGGCGAACAACTCCGTCAACGTCTTCCAGGTCGACGACATCCAGAAGCCGGGCGCCTTCGTCGGACACTGCGCGGAGTTCTGTGGCACCTATCACTCGATGATGAACTTCGAGGTGCGGGTGGTGCCGCCCAACGACTTCAAGGCTTACCTGCAGCAGCGGATGGACGGAAAGAGCAACGCGCAGGCGTTGCAGGCGATCGGCCAGCAGCCGCTCGCGGTGACCACCCATCCGTTCGACACCAAGCGCGGCCAGTTGTCCGGAAGTCAGTAGGTAAGGACACCAAATGCATATTGAAGCCAGGCTTTTCGAATTCGTCGCCGGGTTTTTCATTCTGGTTGCCGTGCTTTATGGCGTGCTGACCGCGCTTTTCGCCACCGGCGGCGAGGAGTGGGCGGGCACCACCGCGCTGGCGTTGACCGGCGGGCTCGCGTTGATCGTCGCGACCTTCTTCCGGTTCGTGGCACGCCGCATCGACACCCGGCCCGAGGACTACGAGGGCGCCGAAATCAGCGACGGAGCAGGTGAATTGGGCTTCTTCAGCCCGCACAGCTGGTGGCCGATCCTGATCGCGCTGTCCGGCTCGGTGACCGCGGTGGGCATCGCGTTGTGGCTGCCGTGGCTGATCACCGCGGGGGTGATGTTCATCCTCGCTTCGGTCGCCGGATTGGTCTTCGAGTATTACGTCGGTCCCGAGAAGCACTGATTCGCCGGCATTAAGGTCACAATCAGATCACGTGCTCTGTGGCGGGTTCGCCAGGACTTCTCTGCCCCTGTCCGTTCGGTAATGTTTTGCCCAGGCAAATGAGAATTTCCCAAGCGCGCGCGCAACCAGATAGCCGTGGTGCCTTGCGCGCTGGTGAGGCAGTTGGACAGGGCAGGAAACGATGAGCGGGCCGAAACCCCCGGAATGGGAACCTGAGGAACCCGATTCCGTGAACGAGGCTCCCCACGAACCGGATCCGGGTGCCGAGCCGGCGGACGTCGCCGAACCCGGTCCCGACGACGAGCTCGAACCCCTGGACGAGGCGGCCGAGCCCGCGGCCGACCAGACGGGCCAGACCGACGCCTACTCGCGGGCCTATTCGGCCCCGGAGTCGGAGCATTTCATCAGCGGACCGTACCTGCCGGCCGATCTGCGGCTCTACGACTACGACGCCTTCGACGAGTCGGTCGACGACGAGGACACCCACGGCGCACCCCGCTGGCCGTGGGTGGTCGGGGTCGCCGCCATTGTGGCCGCCATCGCGCTCGTGGTGTCGGTGTCGCTGCTGTTCGCGCGCACCTACACCAACAAGCTGGCCAACCCCAACACCACGACCACCGTCCCGTCGACGCCGCCGCTGCAGGACGAGATAACGACCACCAAACCGCCCCCACCGCCGCCGACCACACCGGCCGGACCGCGACAGGTCACCTATTCGGTGACCGGCACCAAGGCGCCCGGCGACATCATCTCGGTGACGTACGTCGACGCGTCCGGGCGCCGGCGCACCCAGCACAACGTGTACATCCCGTGGTCGATGACCGTGACGCCGATCTCCCAGTCCGACGTGGGCTCGGTCGAGGCGTCCAGCCTGTTCCGGGTGAGCCGGCTCAACTGCTCGATCACGACGAGCGATGGGACGGTCCTCTCGTCCAACACCAACGACGCGCCGCAGACGAGCTGCTGATGGTCGGCAGATACTCGGCGGCGTACCGCCGTGGGGTCGGGGACGACACCATCTCGCCCGACGTCGTCGACCGCATCCTGATCGGCGCCTGCGCGGCCGTCTGGCTGATATTGCTGGGGGTGAGCGTGGCTGCGGCCGTCGCGCTGTCGGACCTCGGGCGGGGCTTCCACAAAGCGTCCAGTGGCACCCACAGCACCTCGTGGGTGCTGTATGCCGTGATCGTCGTGTCCGCGCTGATCATCGCCGGGGCCATCCCGATGCTGCTGCGGGCCCGCCGGATGGCCCAGACCGACCCGGCCGCCCGGGGGATGACCGCGCCCAACCGGCCGCCGGTGCGGCTGATGTCGCAGGCGCCGCGCACCGCGGCCGAACGGGCGCGGCAACCGAAGGTGCAGGCGTCGGCTCCGACGGCCGACTCCGACTGGTCGGGCGAGGCGGTCGACCGGGCGTGGTTGCGCGGCACCGTGTTGCTTGTGGGGGCCATGGGGGCGGCGCTGGTCGCGGTCGCCACGGCCACCTACCTGATGGCAGTCGGTCACGACGGCCCGTCCTGGGTCGCCTACGGGATCGCCGGCGCGATCACCGCGGGCATGCCGGCGATCGAGTGGCTGCACGTTCGCCAGCTGCGCCGCGCGGTCGCCGCGACTTAGGGGCCGGTCAGGACGCCTTGGCGTACCTGCGGACCAGTTCGTCCTCGCTGAACGTTCCGGTGTGCTGAGTGCCGTTGTCGTCGCGGCCGAAGAAGGTCCAGCGCCGGGGAACCGAGCGCGGTTCGCTGATCATCTTGACGGTGTAACGCAGCTGCGTGGGGCGCAGCGTTCCGATGATGTCACCGACCCGGATCTTCGAGGGATGGATCTCCGGCGCGTCGCCCCAGTCTTGTATCGCCACTTAGGCCCATCCTCACGGTGTCGGCCCCCCGCTCACCCGGACAGCGCCACGGTCAGGCACTCGCCACTGTAGTGCAAGCCCGGGCCGAGCCCACCATCGCGATCGCCCGCGGGCTGAGCCGTCAACCCTGGCGGTTGCGACCGTTCACCCGTGGCGTAGCGTCGACCGCGAGCTGTTTCGTTGTCAGAGGTTTCCCCCGCCCCCGGGCGGAGGTCGCCCACGGGGAATGCGATTCCTCCGTCCGCCCGCGCTCGCCGGGGCGGACGACGCCGACTGAAGGGACGCCCGTGGATGCTGGGAAATTGCCTGGCCGAGTTCACCAGGCCGTGGAATGACCGAATCGCTTGAACGACGACGCGGGACCAATCCGGTCCGGCTGTCGGTGGCACGCGAACTCGGTCGCGTCATCGACGGTGCGTGGTGGCCGCGTGCGGACCGCATCACCAACGAATTGCCCGGCCTGGTAGCGATTTTGACTCCCTTGCTGGGAGACATCCGCTCCATCAACGTCAACTGGCCACCGCTGCAACGGCCGCCCGACTTGAACTGGTCGGGCTGGGAACGCAAACGCCAGCACGTGATGACCCTCGTCGGGGGAGACGCAAGCATCAACCTGTTGGTCATCCCGTACGCCACCCACAGCGCGCTTGCCCTGATGGTGTTGCGTTGCGCGGCAGACCTTCCCGTCGAAGCGCGCGACCAGACGAAGCAGGCGTTCCTGACCGCCGGCTCCATCCTGCGGGCGGCCCAGCAACAGTGCGCGACGGCCTGAAGCCGGACCGGCGCGAAACCTAGTGGTGCTCGCCGTTCTTGCCGTTCGGCGAACCGACGGTGCTCTCCTGGTGTTCGCGTAGGGCGGTCAGAGCGCGTTGCTCGGAGCCGTGTGCCGCCTCGCGCAGCGCCGCATCCTCGGACACCGGGTCGGCGAACAGGAAGCTGCCGCTACCCGGTGAACCCGCCGAGCCCAGCTTGTTCATCCGCTTGGGCAGCGCCGAACCCTGGTACTCGAGCGGCAGCGGGTGGCCGTGGTCGTCGACCGGGCCGAGCGGCTGATGCAGCTCGATGTACGCCCCGTGCGGCAGCCGCTTGATGATGCCGGTCTCGATGCCGTGCGCGAGCACCTCGCGGTCGCTGCGCTGCAAGGCAATACACCACCGGTAGGTAATGAAGTACACCACCGGCGGCAGGATGACCATTCCGATGCGGCCGATCCAGGTCGTCGCGTTCAGCGAGATCTGGAACTTCAGCGCGATGATGTCGTTCATCGCCGCCAGCGTCAGCAGCATGTAGAACGAGATCGCCATGGCGCCAATGGCAGTCCGCACCGGGACGTCACGCGGCCGCTGCAACAGGTTGTGGTGCGCGTAGTCGCCGCTGAACCGCTTCTCCAGGAACGGGTAGACGATCAGCAGGATGAAGATCAGCCCCATGATCAGCGCCACCCAGACGGCGGCCGGGATGGTGTGGTGCCAGAAGTAGAACTCCCACGGCGGCCAGATACGGGCCAGGCCCTCGGTCCACATCATGTAGAAGTCGGGCTGCGAGCCCGCCGAGACGTGAGATGGCTTGTAGGGGCCCAGGTTCCAGATCGGGTTGATCTGCAGCAGGCCGCCCATCAGGCCGAGCACGCCGACGATCGCGGCGAAGAACGCGCCGGACTTGACGGCGAAGATGGGCATCACGCGCACGCCGACGACGTTGTGCTCGGTGCGGCCCGGGCCGGGGAACTGGGTGTGCTTCTGGAACCAGACCATCGCCAGGTGCAGGCCGATCAGCGCCAGGATGATCCCCGGGATCAGCAGAATGTGCAGGGCGTACATGCGCGGGATGATGTAGCCCGCCGCGGCGCACTCGTCACCCACACCGCCGCAAGGGAAGTCGCCGCCGAACAACGCCCAGTGCAGCCAGGTGCCGATCACGGGCATTCCCAACGTGATCGACGACAGCGCGGCGCGCAGCCCGATGCCCGACAGCAGGTCGT
The DNA here is from genome assembly GCF_001667275.1 of Mycobacterium sp. ACS4054. Taxonomy (GTDB): domain Bacteria; phylum Actinomycetota; class Actinomycetes; order Mycobacteriales; family Mycobacteriaceae; genus Mycobacterium. The sequence goes on along the minus strand of NZ_LZHV01000048.1, from coordinate 88,938 downwards.
CGGGCAGCGAGTAGCCGAAGTAGCCCTCGAACATGGCCAGGATCAACAGCAGCGAGCCGATCACCCAGTTCGCCTCGCGCGGCCGCCGGAACGCCCCGGTGAAGAAGATGCGCGCCAGGTGAACCATGATCGACGCGGCGAAAATCAGTGCGGCCCAGTGGTGTACCTGCCGGACGAACAGACCGCCACGCACCTCGAACGAGATGTCCAGCGTCGAGGCGAAGGCCTTGGACATGTCCACGCCGCGCAGCGGTTGGTAGACGCCGTTGTAGGTGATCTCGGCCATCGACGGGTCGAAGAACAGCGTCAGGTACACGCCGGTGAGCAGCAGCACGATGAAGCTGTACATCGCGATCTCGCCCAACAGGAACGACCAGTGCGTCGGGAAGACCTTGTTGAGCTGCCGGCGCACCGCCGCGGACGGGTGATAACGCGTGTCGATGTCCTCGCCCTGACGGGCCAGGACATCGCCGATCTTCGGCGGTTTCGGGGGACTCAGTTTTGGACTCATGTTGTCGTCCTCTCCCAGAATGCCGGTCCGACGGGCTCGATGAAGTCACCGTTGGCGACCAGATACCCGTTGGTGTCGATCGTGATGGGCAGTTGCGCCAGCGCACGCGCCGCCGGACCGAAGATCGGCTTGGCGAAGTGCAGGGCGTCGAACTGCGACTGGTGGCAGGGGCACAGGATCCGGTAGGTCTGCTCCTCGAAAAGCGATGCGGGGCAACCCAAATGCGAGCAGACCTTGGTGTAGGCGAACAGTTCGCCGTAGTTGAAGCTTTCCTGGCCCTGGCGTTTGACCACGCGGGGCATGTCGGTCGGCCGGACCCGGATGAGCATCACGGGGTTGCGCACGCCCTGGTTGATCGCGCGAAGCTTTTCCTGCGATTCCGGGGTGGTGCCGTCACCGTCGGACTCCCGCCACGGGAAGACGGTTTCCATGCCACCGGCGTCGAGGTCTTCCGGACGCATCTTGATGAACGGCGAGGCGCCCGCGGATCCGGTGGCCCGCGCGAGGAAGATGGTCTCGCCCTGATACCGCGGGGTCCAGCCGGACGTCCACAGCACGGCCTTCTTGCCGTTGGCGGTGGACACCACCGGCTTCCACGGGTTCTTGATCAGGCCGCCGGCGAACGCCACCAGAGTCGAAAGGCCGAACGCGCCGAGGCCCAGCCCCAGCGACAGCCCGATGACCTTGCGGCGCCGAACGGTCGAGCCCTCCAGGGCGTCGGTCAGGTTCGCCACGACCGTCTTGCGGTCGATCTCCCGGGAAGCGCCGTCGTGGCGATCCTGGATCGAAATCTCTTCCGGGATAAACCTTTTCTGATACAGGATGGTGCCGACGGCGATCGACAGGATGGACATCCCGAAGGTCAGGCCGTACAGCGGGGTGGCCAGGTCGTACAGCAGGCTGCCGGCGGAATCCTTGGGCTTGTACTCCCACGGCCAGAACAGGAAGACCAACAGCAGCGCCAGTCCGAAACCGCCGCCGAGCAACAGCCAGACGGCGACGCCGCGCTCGGCGCGCTTCTCGGCCTTGGTGCCCTCGACGGGCCAGCGGGGTTCGTTGACGATCGTCTCGACGCCGTCGAGCCGCCCGCCCAGCGCCACCAGCTCCCGTTGCGACATGGCGGCCAGGGCCGCCTCGTCGGGTTCGTTTGGCGCGGCGCCCTTGTCGGTGTCCGAGCCGCGAACGTCGTTTTCGCTCATGATGCTCGTGCCCCAATCCACAGTGCCAAACCGATGGCGGCGACCATCCCGATGATCCACGCGGCCATGCCCTCGGGGGCGGGCCCGAATCCACCGAGGCCGTAGCCGCCGGGCTGGCGCTCTTCGGTCACCGCCTTGATGTAGCCGATGATGTCCTTCTTGGCTTCGAAGGACAGCTGGCGATCGGAGAACTTCGGCATGTTCTGCGGGCCGGTCCGCATCGCCGCCAGGATCTGCTGCTCGTTCGGCGCCTCCAGCGGCGGCGCGTACTTGCCCGAGGACAGCGCCCCGCCGCGACCGGTGAAGTTGTGGCACGAGGAGCAGTTGAGCCGGAACAGGTCGCCGCCGCGGCCCGTGTCCTCGCCGCGCAGCGACTTCATCGCCAGGCTGCCGTCGGGGTTGCGCACCGTGGTCGGGCCGCCGCCGTTGGCCTGCACGTACGCGCCCAGCGCGTCCACCTGCGCCTCGTCGAAGATCGGCTCCTTGCGCGGCGCCTGGGCCTCGCCGGTCATCGCGGGCATCCGGCCGGTGGACACCTGGAAGTACACGGCCGCCTCGCCGACGCCGATCAGGCTGGGGCCGCGGTCGGCCACACCCTGCAGGTTGGCGCCGTGGCACGACACACACGAGGTCTCGAAGAGCTGCTTGCCGGTCCGCAGCAGCGCCGAGGACGACTCGTCGGCGACGGCCACCTGCGGACGGGGCGTGAGCACGGCGGCCAGGCCGCCGGCGATGGTCAGCGCGATCAGCAGCAACAGCCCGCCCGACAGGCGGCGGCGCAGCCGACGCCGGGAGCGGTCACGCTGTGCTTGTCGCGGCTTCCGGTTTCGCATGGACCCCAGCTTCTTCAACCGAGCACTCCTGTTCATTGCTTTATTCGGAGCCGTCGGCTCATCGGATGAAATAGATCACGGTGAACAGCGCGATCCAGACGATGTCGACGAAATGCCAGTAGTAGGAGACGACGATGCTCGCGGTGGCCTGCGCCGGGGTGAACTTGCTCATCGCGGTGCGGGCCAGCAGGAAGATGAAGGCGATCAGGCCGCCGGTGACGTGCAGGCCGTGGAAGCCGGTCGCCAGGTAGAACACGCTGCCGTACGCGCTGCCCGGGATGGTGGTGCCGTGCGTCGCCAGGTGGAAGTACTCGTAGCCCTGCCCGCAAACGAAGAACAGGCCCATCAGGAAGGTGATCACGTACCAGCGGCGCAGCCCGAAGACGTCGCCGCGCTCGGCCGCGAACACCCCCATCTGGCAGGTGAACGACGACGCGATCAGCACCAACGTCACCGGCACGGCCTGGTAGAGGTTGAGTTCGGTCGGCGGCGGCGGCCACTTGCCGCCGGACTGGGCACGCGCGGTGAAGTACATCGCGAACAGGCCAGCAAAGAACATCAGCTCGCTGGAGAGCCAGACGATCGTGCCGACACTGACCATGTTGGGTCGATTCAACGAATGAACCCGCGACGTGATTGCAGTACCCGAGGTCCCTACAGCGCTGGTCACATCCGCAAGTATGACGCTTTGTAGTTGTTGAACTCCACCCGGGGCGGCATTTGATCTTTTCGCGTCGCGACCGCGCCGGACGCGGGCGGCCGTCCGCGCCGGTTGGGGGAGGTTCGCTCCTCGTGGGACCATCGGCGCGTGGCTCTGTCATCTGAGGCTTCGCCCCTCGGCGGTTCCGCCGCGGGCGCGGCGCCGTCGTGGCCGGGGGTGCTGGCCCGGTTGACCGACGGTCAGGATCTGGCGCGAGGCCAGGCCGCCTGGGCCATGGAGCAGATCATGGCCGGTGACGCGAGCCCGGCGCAGGTGGCCGCGTTCGCGGTCGCGATGAAGATGAAGGTGCCGACCGCGGCCGAGGTGAGCGAGCTGGCCGACGTCATGCTGAGCCACGCGCTGCCGATGCCCGCCGGCATGCGCGACGACACGGTGGACGTCGTCGGGACCGGCGGTGACGGCGTCAACACCGTCAACCTGTCCACCATGGCCGCGATCGTGGTCGCGGCCGCGGGCGTGCCGGTGGTCAAACACGGCAACCGGGCGGCCTCGTCGTTGTCCGGCGGCGCCGACACCCTGGAGGCGCTCGGGCTGCGCATCGAGCAACGACCCGAGCAGGTCGCGCGGAGCTTGACCGAAGTCGGCATCGGGTTCTGCTTCGCGCCCCTGTTTCACCCGTCGTACCGGCACGCGTCGGCGGCGCGCCGCGAGGTCGGGGTGCCGACGGTGTTCAATCTCCTTGGGCCGCTTACCAATCCGGCCAGGCCCCGGGCGGGCCTGATCGGCTGCGCGTTCGCCGACCTGGCCGAGGTGATGGCGGGGGTGTTCGCGGCGCGTCGATCCAGCGTGCTGGTGGTGCACGGCGACGACGGGCTGGACGAGCTGACCACGACGACCACCAGCACGATCTGGCGGGTGCAGGCCGGGACGGTGGACAAGTTGACCTTCGATCCGGCCGGATTCGGTTTCGCCCGAGCCGATCTCGGCGACCTGCTGGGCGGTGACGCGCAAGCCAACGCGGCGGAGGTGCGTGCGGTGCTGACCGGCGCCAAGGGTCCGGTCCGGGACGCCGTCGTGCTGAACGCGGCCGGGGCGATCGTCGCGCACGCCGGGCTATCCAGCCGCGCTGAATGGCTGCCGGCTTGGGAGGACGGGCTGCAACGCGCCTGCGCGGCGATCGACTCCGGTGCGGCCGAACAGCTGCTCGCGCGATGGGTGCGGTTCAGCCAGCAGCTCTGAGTCGCGTTGGGCCACTTGCTCATACGCGAGCCGCGCCGAGCGTGCCGAGGCCGCCCACGCCGCCCACACGCCGGCCGAACGCAATGGCGAAGCCCAGCCCGCGGCGTCGGGGGAGTCGTCGACGCGGACGATGCGCACGCCCGGACCGGCCAGCCAGCGCGCGATCAGCGCGGATTCCTCCACCAACGCGCCGCCCAGGGGCGCCGGGGTGGGCAAGATCGCTTGTGCCGCAGCCACAATGGCGTCGACCACCGGCATCGGGGGCACCCCGCGGCGCGCCGCGCCGGCCGCGGCGAGCTGGCCGTGCCGCACGACGGCGAGGTGGTAGCCGCCCTCGCCGTCGGGTGCGGCAGCGATCAGCTCGGGCAGCGCGGCCAAGGCCCGCAATCGCTGGCCGCGCCACAATATTTCGACGGCCGTGGCGGTGCGGTCGCGCAGGCGCGCGGCGCTCTCGAAATGGTGCCGGTCGGCCAGCGCGCTGACCTGGTCCACGGCGGCCGACAGGGCGGCGTTGTCCATTCCGTCGATCAACGCGGCGGCGCGCGCCACGGCCGCGGCATATTGGGTGGCCGTGATGTCGCGGGCCGCGGGGCAGGGCGAGACCTCCGCCTCGGCGCAGCGCGGGCCGTGCAGGACCGAGCGGCCCAGCCGGGCGGTGCACGTCCGCAGGCCGGTGAAGCGGGCGAGCAGGTCGGCGGTGTCGGCCGCGTCGGCGCGGGACCGAAACGGGCCGACGGCGCGGTCGTGCCGGGGCGCCCGCACCACCGCCAGACGCGGGAACGCCTCGTCGCTGAGCGCCACCCACCACCAGCGGTGCGGGAACCTCGACCGGCGGTTGTAGGGCGGGGCGTGCGCGGCCAGCAGCCGCAGCTCGCGGACGCCGGCCTCCAGCGCGTGGGCGCACTCGACGTGGTCGACCGCGGTCGCCAGGTTGACCATCTCCTTCATCCGGCCGCGCGGGTCGGCGCCGGTGAAGTACTGGCCGACCCGGCGGTGCAGGTCGACGGCGGTGCCGATGTAGAGCACCTCGCCGGACGGCCCCCGAAACAGGTAGACCCCCGGCCGGTGGGGCAGGCCGTGGGCGAGGACCCGCTTGCGCCGCTGGGCAGGGGTCACGTCCGGCAGGTAGGAACGCAAATCGGCAAAGGTGTGTACGCCCTGATTGCCCACCCGCTCGATCAGCGCGTGCAGCACGTCGACGGTGGCGCGGGCGTCGTCGAGCGCGCGGTGCGTGGGCTGGGTGGCGACGGCGAACAACCGCGCCAGGGCGGCCAGCCGCACGCTGGGCGCTTCCTCGCGGCTGAGCACCCGGCGGGCCAGCCGCACCGTGCACAGCACCTGCGGCCGGGGCCAGGCGATATCGCACCGCGCCGCCGCGGCGCGCAGGAACCCGATGTCGAACCCGGCGTTGTGGGCGACCAGCACCGCATCGCCGGCGAACTCGAGGAACATCGGCAGCACCGCGTCGATGGTCGGGGCGTCGGACACCATCGCCGTCGTGATGCCGGTGAGCTGCACGATCTGGGGCGGGATGCTGCGCTGCGGATCGACGAGCGTGGCGAACTCGCCCAGGACCACCCCGCCGCGGACTTTGACCGCCCCGATCTCGGTGATGGCGTCGGGAACGCTTCCGTCGGTGCTCTTCGTGCGCCCGCCGGTGGTTTCCAGGTCGACCACCACGAAGGTGGTGTCCCGCAGCGGGACTTCGGTGCTGGCAAATGACGGCCCCAACTCGGCGAAGCTGAGCTGAGTCGCACCACCGGCACCCATGGCCGCGACGTTAAGCGCCACCACCGACACCAGCGCGGCCGCCACGCCGATCGAACCGGGCCCGGTGCCAGCCCAAACGCGACCCCGGCGGGTTGTCGGTGGCCGCGGTTACCGTTCGGGTAGTCCGACCTGACGTTCGCCAAGCCTGACCGAGAGGACCGATCCGATGGCACGAAGCAGTGGGCCCGACAGCTACGGCGCGATGGTGCCGGAAGCGGGGGCGCCGGTGGTGATCGACTGTGACGACTGCGCGGTGCGCGGCCCGGGATGCCGCGACTGCGTCGTCAGCGTGTTACTCGGGGTCCCGGAAACTTTGTTGGAGGACGAATGCGCTGCATTGGCGGTTCTTGCCGATGCGGGACTGGCACCGCGATTGCGGCTGGTACCCATCCGCCGCGGACACGATTTTGGCGTGGCTTAGGATGCTTTGTGTGCCAAAGGTTTACGAGGGGGACATCGGCGTTCACATGGTTATGACAGAAATCTTTCCAATTTCTTAACCGCTCGCTTTGGACAAACGTCGATATCGTTTCGTAACCTGTTTGAGACCTAAACCAGCTCGACGACGCGCGGTCGTCGATGGCCGTTTAAGGAAGCAAAATCTTGAGGCTTGACTCTAGATACCCGTTTGCGCGTGTCCTCACACGAATTGCCATCGGGACCCTAGCGGGCTTCACGGTCTTTTCCGGCGTCGTTGCCGCGAACGTCTCGGCCGACCCGGCCGAGGACGCGCTGGCGAAGCTCAACGAGCTGTCCCGCCAGGCCGAGCAGACCACCGAGGCGATGCACAGCGCGCAGCTCGACCTGAACAACAAGCTGGTCGCCCAGCGTGCGGCGGAGAAGAAGCACGACGACGCCCAGGCCGCCGTCGATGCGGCCAAGGCCCGCCTGGCGTCGTTCCAGGGCGCCGTGAACAAGCTCGCCGCCGCGACGTACATGGGCGGCCGGGTCGACGGCATGACGGCCATGCTGACCGCCGGATCGCCGCAGGGGTTGATCGACAAGCTGGCCATGCAGCGGCTGATGGCGACGCAGATGTCCGACCAGATGACGAACTTCCGGGTCGCCGGCGAGCAGGCCGCCAAGGCCGAGCGGGAGTCCGCGAAGTCCGCCGCCGACGCCAAGAGCGCGGCCGAGCAGGCCGCCGCGGTGCGAGCGAGCCTGCAGTCCAAGCAGAGTCAGCTGCAGGTGCAGATCGCGGTGGTCAAGTCGCAATACGTATCCCTGTCGCCCGAGCAGCGCACCGCGCTCGCCGATCCCGGCCCCATCCCGGCCGGGCTCCCGGCACCCGGCGCGCCCGCGCCGGAGGCCGCGCCGCCGGGCGCGCCGCCACCGGCCGGACAGGTACCCGGTGAGGCGCCGCCGCCCGGCGGAATGTCCGGACCGTTCGGCGGCGGGGCCGGCGGCGGTGACCGCGCGACCGTCGTGCAGGCGGCGCTGACCCAGGTCGGCTCGCCCTACGTGTGGGGTGGCGCCGCACCCGGCGGGTTCGACTGCTCCGGGCTGGTGATGTGGGCGTTCCAGCAGGCCGGCATTTCCCTCCCGCACTCCAGCCAGGCGCAGGCCACGGGCGGCCAACCGGTGTCGCTGTCGGACCTGCAGCCCGGTGACGTGATCACCTTCTACAACGACGCGTCACACAGCGGCCTCTACGTCGGTGACGGCATGGTGATCCATTCCTCCACCTACGGCCAGCCGGTGCGGGTGGTGCCGATGAATGCCGCAGGCCCGGTCCACGACGCCCGCCGCTACTAGCAGGGGCCCCCGGACGCCGCGCCAGCGGCTGACGATGCTGCTGGCCTGGGTATTCGTCGTCGAATTGATCGTCGCCGCGGCCGTGCCCTTCGACGCCGAACGCGACAGCCGCGCACGCCCCGCGCAGCTGATCACTCCAGCGCCTAGCGAGGTCGCCGCGGCGACCAGGTCGCAAGTCGCCGGCGACCGCACCGTTCGGCTGCTGGGACTCGGCGGCGACCGTCTGCTGTCGCGGGTCTCCGCCGATATCGGCGGCGCGATCAACGCGGTCGAGGCGTTCTGGGGTGTCGACTGGTCGCGGGAGATCGCGGTGATCGCGGCCCGCACCGACGAGGAGTTCCGCGCCGCCGCGGGCGGGGGCCCGCCGGCACAATGGGCCGACATCGCGGCGGTAACCGTCGTCGACCGTGTCGATCCCGCGCGCCGGGTGGCCATCAATGAGCGGATCGTGTTCGCGCCGGGTGCGGCCAGCATGACCGCGGGTGCGCTACGAATTGTGTTGACACACGAGCTTTTTCACTACGCCGCGCGCGTGGACACCGCCCCGGATGCGCCCCGATGGCTGGCCGAAGGGGTGGCCGACTTCATCGCCCGGCCCCAGACGCCGGTCCCCCCCGACGCGCTTCCGGTGCCGCTGACGCTGCCCTCGGACACCGACCTGGACGCGCCCGGGCCGCAGCGCTCACTCTCCTACGACCGCGCGTGGTGGTTCGCCCGCTTCGTCGCGGACACCTACGGGGCCGCCAAGCTGCGCGACCTGTATCTGGCGGTCTGCGGGGTCGGCCACACCGACGTGCCCACCGCCGTCCACGACGTCCTGGCCACCGATACGCCGGGCCTGCTCGTGCGCTGGCACGGCTGGCTGACCCACCCGGCCTGACGGATGCCCCGCACGGCCCGCGCGCGGCGCCAGGCTAGCCTGTCGCAGTGAGTCGGGTCCTGCTGGTAACCAACGACTTTCCGCCCCGGCCGGGCGGCATCCAGTCCTACCTCAACGACTTCGTCGGTCGGCTGGTCGACGCCGGGTCGCATTCGGTGACCGTGTACGCGCCGCAGTGGAAGGGCGCCGACGCCTTCGACGACTCCGCCAAAGCGGCCGGCTATCGGGTGGTCCGCCATCCGGGCACGCTGATGCTGCCGGGGCGGGCGGTCGACTCCCGGATGCGCCGGCTGATCGCCGACCACGGCATCGACACCGTCTGGTTCGGCGCGGCGGCGCCGCTGGCGCTGCTCGCGCAGCGCGCCCGCCCGGCCGGCGCGACCCGGGTGGTGGCCAGCACGCACGGGCACGAGGTGGGCTGGTCGATGCTGCCGGTCGCGCGGTCGGTGCTGCGCCGCATCGGCGACACCACCGACGTCGTCACCTTCGTCAGCCGCTACACCCGCGACCGGTTCGCGCCGGCGTTCGGGCCGCACGCCTCGTTGGAATACCTGCCGCCGGGGGTGAACACCGACCGGTTCCGGCCCGACCCCGCCGCGGGCGCCGCGCTGCGCGAGCGGTATGGGCTCGGTGAGCGGCCCACCGTCGTGTGCGTGTCCCGCCTGGTCCCGCGCAAGGGCCAGGACATGCTGATCAAGGCGCTGCCGGTGATCCGGCAGCAGGTCGCCGGGGCGGCCCTGGTGATCGTCGGCGGCGGCCCCTATCTGGACTCGCTGCGCAAGCTGGCCCGCGATTGCGGGGTGGCCGACCAGGTGACGTTCACCGGCGGCGTGCCGGCCGCCGAGCTCCCGGCCCACCACGCGCTGGCCGACGTCTTCGCCATGCCGTGCCGCACCCGCGGCGCAGGCATGGACGTCGAGGGGCTGGGCATCGTGTTCCTCGAGGCGTCGGCGACGGGTAAGCCGGTGATCGCCGGCGACTCGGGCGGCGCTCCAGAAGCCGTGCAGCACAACAAGACTGGGCTGGTGGTCGATGGCCGCTCGCGGGACGCCGTCGCCGGCGCGGTCAGCGAGGTGCTCGGCGATCGGGATCGGGCGGCCGCGATGGGCGCGGCGGGACGCGAGTGGGCGCTGGCCCACTGGCGGTGGGACGTGCTCGCGGCGCGGCTGGCCGAGCTGCTGCGGGCCTAGCTATTCCTTCTCGTAGATCGACTCGATGTCGGCGGCGAACTTCTCGGCGACCACGTTGCGCTTGACCTTCATCGTCGGCGTCAGCTCGCCGGTGTCCTCGGTGAAGTCGACCGGCAGGATGCGGAACTTGCGGATGGACTCCGCGTGCGACACCGCCAGGTTGGCGTGCTTGACGGCCGCGTCCACCTCGGCGACGAGGTCGGGGTCGGTGGCTAGGTCGCCCACCGACGCGTCGGCGGCCTTGTGGTTGCGTTCCTTCCAGGCGCCGAACGCCTCGGGGTCGATCGTGATCAGGGCGCCGATGAACGGCTTGGCGTCGCCCACCACCATGGCCTGGCTGATCAGGGCGTGCGCCCGCAGCTGGTCCTCGAGCACCGCCGGCGCGACGTTCTTGCCGCCGGCGGTGACGATGATCTCCTTCTTGCGGCCGGTGATCTTCAGAAAGCCGTCCTCGTCCAGCGCGCCGAGGTCGCCGGTCTTGAACCAGCCGTCGGTGAACGCGTCGTTGGTGGCCTGCTCGTTGCGCCAGTAGCCGCTGAACACCACGCCGCCGCGCACCAGCAGCTCGCCGTCCTCGGCGATGCGCATGCTGTTGCCCGGCAACAGCGTTCCGACCGTCCCGATCCTGACGTTGCCGACCTGGTTGACCGTGATGGCCGAGCTGGTCTCGGTCAGGCCGTAGCCCTCGTGGATCGTCAAACCCACGCCGCGGTAGAAGTGGCCCAGCCGCGCCCCCAGCGGGGCCCCGCCCGAGACCGACGCGTGGCATTCACCGCCCAGGGCGGCGCGCAACTTGTGGTAGACCAGCCGGTCGAACAGCGCGTGCTTGGCGCGCAGCACCAGCCCGGGCCGGCCGCGGTCCTGCGCCTGGCTCCAGTCGACGGCGGTCTGCACGGCGGCCGCGAAGATCCGCCCCTTGCCGTCGTTGACGGCGTTCTGCTCGGCGGTGTTGTAGACCTTCTCGAACACCCGCGGCACCGAGACCACCACCGTCGGCTTGAACACCGCGAACATCGGCAGCAGGTTCTTGATGTCGCTGGTGAACCCGACCGTCACCTTGTTGGCGAACGCCGAGAGCGTCAGCGAGCGCGCCAGCACGTGGGCCAGCGGCAGGAAGATCAGCAGCCGCTGCCCCTCATCCAGCAGGGTGGGCAGGCATTCCTTGGCGCCCCGGGTCTCGTACAGCAGGTTGGAATGGGTCAGCTGGCAGCCCTTGGGCCGCCCGGTGGTCCCCGAGGTGTAGATGAGCGTGGCCGGGTCGTCGGCGCGCAGCGCCTCCTGGCGGGCGGTCAGCTCGGCGGGCTCGACCGACGCGCCGGCCTCGACGAGCTGGTCCAGCGCCTTCGGGCCCGAGCCGTCGATGTGCAGCACGCGGCGCAGCGCCGGCAGCTCGGCGGTGAGCTCGGTGACCATCGCGGCGTGCGCGTCGGTTTCGGCGAACGCCAGCACCGCCTCGGAGTCCTGCAGTACCCAGCGCACCTGCTCGGCCGACGACGTCTCGTAGATCGGCACGGTGACCGCGCCCACCGACAGGATCGCGAGGTCGATGATCGCCCACTCGTAGCGGGTGGCCGAGAAGATGGACACCCGGTCACCGGCCTGCACCCCGAGCCCGATCAGGCCCAGCGCCGCCGAGCGAACCTGGTGGGCCACCTCGGCGCAGGTGACGTCGGTCCAGACGCCGTCGACCTGGCGCCGGAAGATGACGAAGCCGGGGTCTTGCTGCTCGTGCTCGAAGACCATGGCCGCGATGTTGTCGTGCTCGCCGACGGAGAAGCGGGCGGGGACACTGTACTCACGCACTCTTACTGACCTCGTTTGGCTAGTGACGTATCCGGGGGGACGGCTTGATGTCGTCCAGCCTAATCCGCGCATTGACGCAGGAACGGTGGCAGTCTGCCGGGCCTTTGGCGAGGTGTGTGAAGCTGAGGTGGTGAACAGCATCCAGATCGCCGACGAGACGTTCATCGCCGCCGACGGCGCGCGGGTCGGCGCCGCCGTCTCCGATCAGTCCAGCTGGCGTCGCTGGTGGCCGGACCTGCGCCTGCAGGTCGTCGAGGACCGCGCCGACAAGGGCATCCGTTGGGCGGTCACCGGCGCGTTGACCGGCACCATGGAGATCTGGCTGGAACCGTCGCTGGACGGGGTGGTGCTGCACTATTTCCTGCACGCCGAACCCACCGGGGTGGCGGCCTGGCAGCTGGCGAAGCTCAATCTGGCGAAAATGACACACCGCCGTCGGGTGGCGGGAAAGAAAATGGCCTTCGAGGTGAAGACGACGCTGGAACGCCTCCGCCCGGTCGGAGTTTCTCCGGTAGTTTAGCCGGGTCAGGTTTGCAGGGGAGAGTACCGTTTCGGACCGGAGGCCCGGGGGGTAGACCCGCACGGTAGTTTCCCCGCCGGCGGCGTCGACCGCTTGCAGGAGAGAGGGCAACACCAGGTGGCGGAGAAGACGTCGCAGACCATCTACATCGAGGCCGACCCGGGCACGGTGATGGACGTGATCGCGGATATCGATTCCTACCCGCAGTGGATCTCCGAATACCGGGAGGCCGAGGTCCAGGAGACGGACGCCGACGGCTACCCCAAGGTCGCGCGGGTGGTGCTGGACGCCGCGGTGCTCAAGGACACGTTGGTCATGTCCTACCAGTGGCCAAAGGACCGGCAGTCGGTCAGTTGGACGCTGGTCTCCAGCTCGTTGCTGCGTTCCCTGGAGGGCACATATCGGTTGGCGCCCAAGGGATCTGGCACCGAGGTCACCTACGAGCTCTCGGTCGACCTCGCCGTCCCCATGATCGGATTGCTCAAACGCAAGGCCGAGCGCCGGCTGACCGACACCGCGTTGAAGGATCTGAAGAAACGAGTCGAGGGCTGAGTGAGTCCAACGAATCGCGGGCGTCCACCCCGGCCCGGATCAGTCTATTCGTTGGCAAGGGCGGGGTAGGAAAATCCACGCTGGCGTGCGCCACCGCGGTCAGTGCCGCGAGCGCCGGCCAGCGGGTGCTGGTGGTGTCCACCGACCAGGCGCACTCACTCGGCGACGTGTTCGGCGTCCCCGTTCCGCCGAGCCAGGGCGAACTGGTTCGGGTGCTTGCCGATGACGAACAGGCCGGCGGGGGCTTCCTCGACGCGCTGGCGCTGGACACCTTGGCCCTGCTCGAGTCTCGCTGGCGCGACGTGGTCGACACCCTGGATCGGCGGTTCCCCGAATCCGAACTGAGTACCATTGCGCCGGAAGAACTTTCGGCACTACCGGGCGTTCAGGAAGTGCTCGGCCTGCACGCGGTCGGTGAGCTGGCCGTCTCCGGGCGCTGGGATCGCGTCGTCGTGGACTGCGCCTCGACCGCCGACGCGCTGCGCATGTTGACCCTGCCCGCCACCTTCGGGCTCTACGTCGAGCGGGCGTGGCCGCGGCATCGGCGGCTGTCCATCGGCGCCGACGACGCCCGGTCGGCGGCGGTGGTGGAACTGCTCGAACGCATCAGCGCCAGCGTCGAGGGGCTGGGCGCCCTGCTGACCGACGGCGAATTGGTCAGCGCGCATTTGGTGTTGACCCCGGAGCGGGTGGTCGCGGCCGAGGCGGCCCGGACGCTGGGTTCGCTGGCGTTGATGGGCGTGCGCGTCGAGGAGCTGATCGTCAATCAGGTTCTGACCGAAGACGATTCTTACGAATACCGCAACCTGCCCGATCACCCCGCGTTTTACTGGTACGCCGAACGCATTTCCGAACAACGTGGTGTTCTCGACGAGCTCGACGCCACCATTGGTGAGGTGGCCCTGGTGATGACTCCGCACCTGTCCGGCGAGCCGATCGGCGCGAAGGCGCTGGGCGCGTTGCTCGACAGCGCGCGCCGGCGCGGCGGGACCGCGCCGCCGGGACCGCTGCGGCCGACGGTGGACCTGGAATCCGGAACGGGACTTGGTTCCGTCTACCGAATGCGGCTAGCGTTGCCGCAACTCGATCCGTCTGGGCTGACGCTGGGTCGCGTCGATGACGACCTCATCATCAGCGCGGGCGGATTGCGGCGCAGGGTTCGGCTGGCATCTGTGCTCCGGCGGTGCACGGTGCTGGACGCACACCTGCGGGGCGGCGAGCTGACAGTCCGATTTCGACCAGACCCGGAGGTGTGGCCTAAGTGAGTGAGGGTCATTCCGAGATCGGTCCGGAGCTGCGCAGGCTCGCCCAGGCGATCCTGGACGGAATCGATCCGGCGATGCGGACGGCGGCCGCGCTGACGGCGGGCCGGGGCGTCGGGACGGGCAAGTGTCAGCAGGTGTGGTGCCCGGTGTGCGCGCTGGCCGCGCTGGCGACCGGCGACCAGCACCCCTTGATCACCGTGATCGCCGACCACAGCATCGCCCTGCTCGAGGTGGTACGCGCCATGCTCGACGACGTCAACGGCGCGGCGCCCCCGCCGCCGGACGGGCCGCCCGGCGACGGCGTCACCGAAACACAGACCCCGGACGCCGCCACCCGGACCCGCTACCAGCCGATCCCGGTCACCGTCGAGGAGTAACCGCCTGCGCCGAAGGTGGTCCCGTGCGCAAGCGATGGGTACAGTTGGCGCAGAACGGCGGGCGAGAGGGAGGGCCATGTGGTACTGGCTATTCAAGTACGTGCTCCTCGGCCCGTTGCTGGCCTTGCTCGGCCGCCCAAAAGTTGAAGGGCTGGAACACATTCCGAGCTCCGGTCCGGCGATCCTGGCCAGCAATCACCTGGCGGTGATGGACAGTTTCTATCTGCCCTTGGTGGTGCGTCGGCGGATCACCTTCCTGGCGAAGGCCGAATACTTCACCGGAACCGGCCTGAAGGGTTGGTTTCAGCGCTGGTTTTTCACCGCCGTGGGCCAGGTGCCGATCGACCGGACCGACGCCGACAGCGCGCAGGCCGCGCTGACCACCGCCGAACGGCTGCTGTCCCAGGGCAAGCTGCTGGGGATGTACCCCGAGGGCACCCGCTCGCCCGACGGCCGGCTGTACAAGGGCAAGACCGGCCTGGCGCGGCTGGCCCTGCACACCGGGGTGCCCGTGATCCCGGTCGCGATGATCGGCACCAACGTCGTCAACCCGCCCGGCACGAACATGCTGCGCTTCGGGCGGGTGACCGTGCGCTTCGGCAAGCCGATGGACTTCTCCCGTTTCGAGGGGCTGGCCGGCAACCGATTCATCGAGCGGGCCGTCATCGACGAGGTGATCTACGAGCTGATGGGGCTGTCCGGCCAGGAGTACGTGGACATCTACGCCGCCAGCCTCAAGGAAAGCCGCAACGGTGACGGATCGTCCAGCCAGGCCGAGCGGATCCCGGAAACCGCCGCCGGCTAGGCGGCTCGGTTAGCCGGCGGCTGTCACCGGCGTCAATTGCTGCGGTGCCGTATCCCGTGACGGCGTGCGGGCGGTGACCGTCAGCCCGGCCACGACCAGGACCGCCAGCGCCCACCACACGTAGGACATCCCGGCCAGCTGGCGCCACCAGGCCGCGGTCGCCTCGTGGTGCTTGGGCAGCAGGTCGATCGGCGACCACCGCATCAGCGCGACACCGGCGAGGCCGACTACGGCCAGCGCCACGTTGCGGCGCCGCCAGGCCAGCACGGCGAGCACCACGACCGTCGGCAACCCCCACACCCAGTGGTGCGACCACGAGACGGGCGAGACCACCAGGCCGAAGAGCGCGACGCACACGACCGCCAGCGCGGGCTCGTCGGCCCGCAGCACCCTGCGCATCGCCCATACGGTCAGCGCCAGCACCAGCAGGCAGGCCGCCACCCACAGCAGGAAGCGCGGCTGCTCACCCAGGGCGATCCGGGCCAGCGCCCCGGCGATGTTCTGATCGGTGTTCAACGCCGCCTCGCCGATCCGGTCGGTGTGTTGCAGGGTGTGCGTCCAGTACTCCCATGAATCGCTCCACGCCAGAACGAAACCGACCGTCGTCGCCGCCACGAAGGACAGCACCGCCGTCAGCGCCGCACGGTTGTCGCGGCGCAGCAGGAAGTAGAGCAGAAAGACCGCCGGCGTCAGTTTGAGCGCGATGCCCAGCCCCAGCAGCAGGCCGCGCGGCCACGGCGTGCGACGGGGCATGCAGTCCGCGATCACCAGGGTCATCAGCACGACGTTGATCTGGCCGAAGGCGAAGTTGGAGGTGATGGGTTCCAGCCACAGCGTCGCCCCGACGGTGATGACGATGGCCAGCCACCAGCGGCGCGGCCAGGCCGGGCCCGGCAACGCCGACGAGGTGGCCCAGACATCCAGGCGGGTAAGCACGATCACCGTCGACACCACCAGCAGCACCAAGGTCAGCGCGGTGATCGCGACGCTGGCGGCCGGCATGTGCAGCCAGGCGAACGGGCAGAACACGATCGCCGCGAGCGGGGGGTAGGTGAACGGCAGGTCAAGGCCGATCGGCGTGTGGAACAGCACCTCGCCGTGGTACAGCGAATGCCCGTGCATCCAGGCTTGCGCGCCCATTTGGTACACGTCGATGTCGATGCGGTAGGGGATGTGCCCGAACAGTTGCCAACCCACGTAGCCCAGCCCCGCCGCCGCCAGCAGCCAAAGTCCGCACCACAACAGCACCTGACCGGGGCCACGTCTGCTTGGTAAGCCCTGGTCGGGCGCCCGCAATCTACTCATGTCGCACAACAGCGTAATCGGTGGGCGGGCGTGGCATGTGGCACAGCGCGGCTCCCGCGGCGTCGGCGCTCACAGGCGTAGGTTTCAAGAGTGCTCCACTGGTTCGTGCTGCGGGTGACCCGCTGGTTCGCGCACGACATCATCGAGGCCGGCCGGCTGCCCCTGCTGTGTTGCCTGGTGGCGTTCATCCTGACGTTCTTCGTCACCCGATCGTTCGTGCGCTTCATCCGCCACCGCGCCGACGCCGGACGCCCCGCCCGATGGTGGCACCCGCGCAACGTGCACGTCGGTGGGATCCACATCCACCACGTGACGTTCGGGGTGGTGTTGGTGTTGCTGTCGGGCCTGACGCTGGTCACGCTGTCCATCGACGGGCAAGAGCCCGACTTCACCTTGGCCGCAATCTTTTTCGGGATCGGGGCCGCCCTGGTGCTCGACGAGTACGCGCTGATCCTGCACCTGTCGGACGTCTACTGGTCCGAGGATGGGCGCACCTCGGTGGACGCGGTGTTCGCGGCGGTGGGCGTGGCCGGTCTGCTGATCATGGGCCTGCACCCGCTGATGTTCTTCCTGCCGATCTGGGAGGGCGCCGCCTCGTGGCCCCTGCGGGCCGCGGTGGCCGGCGCCTTGGTGTTGACGCTGCCGATGGCCGTGGTGGTGGTGCTCAAGGGCAAGGTGTGGACCGGTTTGCTCGGCATGTTCATCGTCGTCCTGCTGGTCATCGGCGCCATCCGGTTGTCGCGCCCGCACGCGCCCTGGGCCCGCTGGCGCTATACCGTCCAGCCCGACAAGATGCGGCGCGCGCTGCAGCGGGAACGCCGGCTGCGTCGCCCGGTCGTTCGGGCCAAGTTGTGGGTCCAGTGTGCGATCGCGGGCACCCCGAGCCTGCCCGACGAACGCGCGGTCGACGCCCAGCTCGACCACGACGTCCACGCGGCCCCGCCGCCCACCGAGCCGATCCTGATCGGCAGATAGCCGGCTCGCCGGCCGTATCGATGGGGTGCCCCCACACTCGCGCGGTTCCCGCGCTCGCCGTCGCCGGCCGTAGGCTTGCTCCGGTGCGGTACTTCTACGACACCGAATTCATCGAAGACGGCCGCACCATCGAGTTGATCTCGATCGGGGTGGTCGCCGAGGACGGCCGCGAATATTACGCAGTCTCCACGGAATTCGACCCCGAGCGCGCCGGCGCCTGGGTGCGCGCCAACGTGCTGCCCAAGCTGCCGTCGCCGGCGTCGCAGCTGTGGCGCTCCCGCAGGCAGATTCGCCTGGACCTGGAGGAGTTCTTCGGCGTCGCCGGCACCGAGCCGATCGAGTTGTGGGCCTGGATCGGTGCCTACGACCACGTGGCCCTGTGCCAGCTGTGGGGCACGATGCCCGAGTTGCCGCGAGCGCTGCCCCGCTTCACTCGCGACCTGCGGCAACTGTGGGAGGACCGGGGGTGCCCGCCGATGCCGCCGCGGTCCCGCGACGCCCACGACGCGCTGGTCGACGCCCGCGACCAGCTGCGCCGATTCCGTCTGATCACCGCTGCGGACGCCGGCGGCCACGGGGGCCATCCGGACGGGGGAGCATCGCCCGAACGGCGTTCGCGCTGATCAGTCACCCTCGCGGCCCGGTTACCATGGACCGATGAACTGGACAGTCGACATCCCGATCGACCAGCTGCCGTCGCTGCCCCCGTTGCCGAACGACCTGCGGGCGCGGCTGGACGCCGCGCTGGCCAAGCCGGCGGCCCAGCAGCCCAGCTGGCCTGCCGACCAGGCGACGGCGATGCGCACCGTCCTGGAGAGCGTGCCGCCGGTCACCGTGCCGTCGGAGATCCTGCGCCTGCAGGAGCAGCTGGCCCAGGTGGCTAAGGGCGAGGCGTTCCTGCTTCAGGGCGGCGACTGCGCCGAGACCTTCACCGACAACACCGAACCCCACATCCGGGGCAACATCCGCGCGCTGCTGCAGATGGCCGTGGTGCTCACCTACGGCGCCAGCATGCCGGTGGTCAAGGTGGCCCGCATCGCCGGCCAGTACGCCAAGCCGCGGTCGGCCGACATCGACGCCCTGGGTTTGCGGTCCTACCGCGGGGACATGATCAACGGCTTCGCGCCGGATGCGGCCGCCCGCGAGCACGACCCGTCGCGGCTGGTGCGCGCCTACGCCAACGCCAGTGCGGCCATGAACCTGGTGCGCGCGCTGACGTCCTCGGGGCTGGCGTCGCTGCACCTGGTCCACGACTGGAATAGGGAATTCGTGCGGACGTCGCCGGCCGGCGCGCGCTACGAGGCGCTGGCCACCGAAATCGACCGGGGCCTGCGGTTCATGAGCGCGTGCGGCGTGGCCGACCGCAACCTGCAGACCGCCGAAATCTACGCCAGCCATGAGGCTTTGGTGCTCGACTACGAGCGGGCCATGCTGCGGCTGTCGGAAAGCGACGACGGCGAGCCGCAGCTGTTCGACCTGTCGGCGCACACCGTCTGGATCGGCGAGCGCACCCGTCAGCTCGACGGCGCGCACATCGCGTTCGCGGAGGTGATCGCCAACCCGATCGGCGTGAAGATCGGCCCGACGATGACCCCGGAACTGGCCGTCGAATACGTCGAACGGCTCGACCCGAACAACAAGCCCGGCCGGTTGACCTTGGTGAGCCGGATGGGCAACAACAAGGTGCGCGATCTGCTGCCCCCCATCGTGGAGAAGGTCCAGGCCACCGGGCACCAGGTGATCTGGCAGTGCGACCCCATGCACGGCAACACCCATGAGTCGTCCAACGGGTACAAGACCCGGCACTTCGACCGCGTCGTCGACGAGGTGCAGGGCTTCTTCGAGGTGCACCGCGCGCTGGGGACCCACCCGGGTGGCATCCACGTCGAGATCACCGGCGAGGACGTCACCGAATGCCTCGGTGGGGCGCAAGACATTTCGGACCTTGACCTGGCCGGGCGCTACGAAACCGCGTGCGACCCGCGGCTGAACACCCAGCAGTCGCTGGAGTTGGCGTTCCTGGTCGCGGAGATGCTGCGCGACTAGAACAGTCCGTTCAGGTTGCCGCCGATCGTCCACGCCGCGGTGGCGACCATCCCGGTGAGCGCCAGCACCAGCGCGAACCAGATGAGCACCAGGCGCCGGCCACGCTGGCGGGCGTACGCGAACTCGGCGATCGGAATGCCCGCGAATTCGCCTGTGACAGGGGAGTATTCGTAGTCCTCGTCGGGCTCGTCATCGGACACCGGCGCGCGCGGGGGATCCGGCCAGTCCTCGGGGCCGCGGGTCAGCTGGCGGGTGGGGTGGCGGACCGGTGCGGGCTGTTGCACGCCGGCCGGACGCTGGCTCACGCGGCTGTGGTGCAGCGCCGCCGACCGGTGTTGCGCGGAGTTGCGGGGCGCGGGAACGGAGAAGTCCGGCAGCGCAAGCTCTTCGGCGATCGCGTCCAGCTCGGCGCCCATCTCGATCGCGTCGGCGTACCGGTTGGCCGCCTCGCGCGCGGTCGCGCGCCGCACGAACTCGTCGAACTGCGGGTGCACACCGTCGATCGCCGCGCTGGGCGGCGGCACGTCGGTGTCCAGCCGTTGGTACGCGATGGCCAGCGGCGAGTCACCCGTGAACGGGGTGCGCCCGGTCAGCAGCTCGTAGGCGAGGATCCCGGCGGAGTACACGTCGCTGCGCGGGCTGGCGTCGCCGTCGCGCACCTGCTCGGGCGACAGGTAGGCGGCGGTGCCCAAAATGACGCTGGTGGAAGTGATTCCGGCGGCCGCAACGGCACGGACCAGGCCGAAATCGGCGATCTTTACGTCGCCGTCGTCGGAGATCAGCACGTTTTCGGGCTTGACGTCGCGATGGACCAGACCGGACCGGTGCGCGGCCGCGAGCCCGCCCAGCACGGGGCGCAGCACCGCGGCCACGGCATAGGGCGGCATCGGCCCGCGCTCGGCCAGCAGCTCGCGCAGCGTCCCGCCCTCGACGAGCTCCATCACCAAGAAGGGGTGCCGGGAGTCCAGGCCCTGGTCGTAGACGGCGACCAGGCCGGGGTCCTTGAGCCGCGCGACCGTGCGGGCCTCGCGCTGGAAGCGGGTCAGGAACTGCTCGTCGCCGGCGTAGCGGGAGTCCATCACCTTGACCGCGACGGGGCGGTCGAGCCGGGTGTCGAGGCCGCGGTACACGGTCGACGTGCCGCCGCTGGCGATCTTGGACTGCACCAGGTAGCGGCCGTCCAGCAACGCGCTTTCCAAAGGGTCTCGCGTCGGGGGTCCGGCCACGGGGCCATCGTAGGTGTGACGGTGCAATTGGGCGGAAAAACATGCCTTCACAGGGCGGTGGCAGGGCCTACACTTGCGCCGTGAGCAGTGTTCCTGCCGGCGACGATGTATTGGACCCCGACGAGCCGACCTACGACCTGCCGCGGGTCGCCGAATTGCTCCGGATTTCGGTCAGCAAGGTGCAGCAGCAACTCCGGGAAGGCCACCTGGTCGCGGTGAAACGCGACGGCGGCGTGGTGGTGCCGCAGGTGTTCTTCACCAAGTCCGGTGAGGTGGTCAAGAGCCTGCCGGGGCTGCTGACCATCCTGCACGACGGCGGCTACCACGACACGGAGATCGTGCGGTGGCTGTTCACCCCCGACCCGTCGCTGACGATCACCCACGACGGCAGCCGGGATGCCATCAGCAACGCCCGCCCCGTCGACGCCCTGCACGCGCATCAGGCGCGGGAGGTCGTGCGCCGGGCGCAGGCCATGGCTTACTGAGCGGCGAGCGCGGCTTCCTCGGCTTGGCCGGCCCGCCGGTCGGGGGCGCGGTGCAGGCTGTACCAGGCGATCAGCGCGCAGGCGGTGGCCAGCAAGAAGTGCAGCCACGAGTACATCCCGTGTGAGCCATCGGGTTTGAAGATCACCATCACCCACGTGGACAGGCCGGCGATGATCGCGATCGCCCGGCGGGACTGCGCCAGCGGGGCGACCACCGCCAGCGGCCAGGAGTAGTACCACGGCAGGGCCGCGGGGACGAAAAGCACCACGACGAGCATCGAGACCGCGATGCCGCTCAGTGCCTCCCGATCGTCGCGCCGGAACCGCCACCACAACAGCGGCAGCGCCATGGCGATGACGGCGATCCCGACGAGGCGGGCGATCCGCAGCATCGGGTAGAAGTGCACCGGGAGGAACCCGCTGAACACGGCGTGGATTATGTTGGCGGCCGCGGTCGGCACCGTCAGCCAGTTGATGATCTTCACCGAACCGGCCAGCGCCGTCAGCCAACCCAGCCCGACGCCGGCCACGGCGTCGAGGATGCCGAACACGACGACGAAGATCAGCAGCGACATGGCCGCGGCGGCCACGAACGCCGTGGCCGACCGGTAACCGCGACGGTCGCGCAGGTGCCGCATCCACACCCACGCCATGAACGGCAGGGCGATCCCGGCCGTGGCCTTGACCGCGATCGCCACGGTGATCAGCGTCGTGCCCAAGACGTGGCGCCCGGCGAAACTCAGCGCGATGCCGGCGGCCATCAGTCCCACCATGAGCATCTCGTTGTGCACCCCGCCCATCAGGTGGATGAGCACCAGCGGGTTGAGCACGCAGATCCACAGGGCCGTCGAGCCGTCGTTGCCCAGGTGGCGGGCCAGGCGGGGGGCGGCCCAGATCAGCAGGGCCAGCCCCGGCAGCATGCACAGCCGCAGCAGCGCCGTTCCGGCCACCACGTTGTTGCCGACGGCCATGGTGACCAGCTTCGCCACCAGAATGAACGCCGGGCCGTAGGGGGCAGTGGTGATCGTCCAGATGGGACTCACGTTGTCCAGCAAGCTGTTCGGGTTGGCGACCGGTCCGACGGCGTACGGATCCAGGCCGTCGCGCAGCAGCGCGCCCTGGGCCAGGTACGAGTAGGTGTCCCGGCTGAAGACGGGCACCGACACCAGCAACGGCACCAGCCAGAAGCCGGTGGTGGCCTTCATCATGAACTCGGTCACTTCGCCGGCCAGCACGCGCCGGCCCAGGCCCAGCCACGCGATCAGCATCAGGCCCACGCCGGTCCACAACACCACGGACGACAACACCAGGCCGTGGCCGAAACGCAGCCAGGACATGTGCATTGATTCCAGCAGCGGGTCGTGTTGGCGGGTGCTGCCCGCGCCCAGGCCGCCCACGGTGATCAGCGCCGCGCCGAGCATGCCCAGCTTCGCGGGGCGGGCGTCCTCGGAGACCGCGAACGCGCGCAACCGCGAAAAGCGGCCGCCCCCAGCTGGTTTCGCTACCGGCGAGCCGGAGGGCGGGGTGTGCGTCGGAGTGGTCATCGGTTCAGGCGGACCGGTCGGTGGCCAGTCTGGCCAGGTCGGTGAGTCCGGCTTTGGCCGCCGTGTCGATGGGCGCGGCCGCCAGCTCGGCCAGCGCGCGTCGGGTCAGCTCGGCGATGCGTTGCTCCGCCGCGGCAAGGGCGCCCACCGACTCGATCACCTCGCGCAGCCGGTCCACCTGCGCGTCGGTCAGCTGGGCGCCGATCGAATCGCGTAACAGCTTGGCGGACAACGGATCTGACCGCTCGGCCAGCTCCACCGCCTCGGCCAGCAGCACGGTGCGCTTACCCGACCGCAGGTCGTCGCCCGACGGCTTGCCGGTCACCGCCGGATCCCCGAACACGCCCAGCACGTCGTCGCGGAGCTGAAACGCCACCCCGATGTCGGTCCCGAACCGGCCGAAGACCTCCTGCACGTCGGGCCGGTCGGCGGCGGCCGCCGCCCCCAACTGCAGCGGTCGCGACACGGTGTAACAGGCGGTCTTGTAGGTGTCGACGTTCATCGCCGACGCGATCGACTCGGCGGCGCTGGCCTCGGCGACGATGTCCAGGAACTGGCCGCCCAGCACCTCGGTGCGGATTTCGGCCCACACCCGCTGGACGCGGCGCGCGGCGTCGGGCGCCAGGCCCGCGCGAAGCACGATGTCGTCGGCCCACGACAGCGCGAGGTCGCCGAGCAGGATGGCGGCCGACATCCCGAACCGCTCCGGGGAGCCGCGCCACTGCCGGTCGCGATGCAGGGCCGCAAACCGGACATGGGCGGTGGGCCGGCCGCGGCGGGTCGAGGAGTCGTCGATCACGTCGTCGTGCACCAAGGCGCAGGCGTGCAGCAGTTCCAGCGCGGAAAACAGCAGCAGCACTTCGGAATCGGGTTCCCCGGCCGCGACGGCCCGCCAGCCCCAGTAGGCGAAGGCCGGCCGCAGCCGCTTGCCCCCGTTGAGCACGAAATCCTCGAGCGCGGAGACCATGAGTTCGTAGTCGCTGCCGATGTAGGCGGTGTCGGCGCGGCGGTCGCGCAGGTATTGCCGAAGCCGATCGGTGATCGCGCCGGTCAACTCGACGGTTGCCGCTGCCGCTGGGGCGTTCGGGCTCAGCGCGGCACCCCTTTCTGCTCGACGTCGCACGGTTTGTCGCGGGCCCGACCAGTGTATTCGGCGCCGCACCGGGGATCTTGGCAAGTAGCCCCCCGCCTATGCTGGCGGGGTGCCGGGACCGCCCACTGCCGTGCGGCCGGGGAAGCTCAAGCCGCTAGTCGTCGGATGGAGAGAAGCCGCGTGACACTCAACACCATTGCGCTCGAGCTGGTGCCGCCCAACGCCGACGAAGGCCGGGAGCGGGCGCTCGAAGACGCGCGAAAAGTGGTGCAGTTCTCGGCGGAAACCGGTCTGGACGGCCGGCTGCGGCACGTGATGATCCCGGGCATAATCGCCGAGGACGACGACCGTCCGATCACGATGAAAACCAAACTGGACGTGCTGGACTTCTGGTCGATCGTCAAGCCCGAGCTGGCCGGGCTGCACGGCCTGTGCACGCAGGTGACCGCCTTCTCCGACGAGCCGTCGCTGCGCCGGCGGCTGACCGAGTTGCGCGCGGCCGGAATGGAGGGCGTGGTCTTCGTCGGCGTCCCGCGCACCATGAACGACGGTGAAGGCTCCGGCGTCGCCCCGACCGACGCCCTGTCCATCTACCGCGATCTGGTGCCCAACCGCGGGGTGATCCTGATCCCCACCCGGGACGGCGAACAGGGCCGGTTCAACTTCAAGTGCGACCAGGGCGCGACCTACGGCATGACCCAGCTGCTGTACTCGGACGCGATCGTGGGATTCCTGCGCGAATTCGCCGCCAACACCGACCACCGGCCGGAGATCCTGCTGTCGTTCGGGTTCGTGCCGAAGATGGAGAGCCGGGTCGGCCTGATCAACTGGCTGATCCAGGACCCGGGTAACGCGGCGGTGGCCGCCGAGCAGGAATTCGTCGGGCGGCTGGCCGCCAGCGAACCGCCCGAGAAGCGCCGGCTGATGGTCGACCTGTACAAACGCGTGATCGACGGGGTCGCGGAGCTGGGCTTCCCGCTGAGCATCCACCTGGAGGCGACCTACGGCGTCTCGGCGCCCGCCTTCCAGACGTTCGCCGAGATGCTGGCGTACTGGTCACCCGCCCCGCAGGGCTAGCTCGGCGACTGGTCGCGTGGTGCGGTGAGCCGCGGGGAGCGGTCGCGGTTCATCCACGCAAGCAGCGCCACCACGCCGGCCGCCGCGAAGGACGCGATGCCTAGCCAGACGCCGGCCCCGGTGAACGACCGGGTGTTCGGGTCGGTGTAGCGGGCCTGGGCGGTCATCGTGGTCACCACGCCCGGCTTGAGTTTCCAGGACACCACCGTGGACTCGACCCGATCGCCGTTGGTGGAAGTCACCACGCCGGGGAAGGCGACGGTCAGCTCGACCTCGGCCTCGGAATCGGTCAGCGACGTCAGGTCCGCCCGGCCCTCCAGGATCACCAGGTTGCCGTTGCGGCGCAGCGACAGGTTCACGCCCTGCGCGTCGGAGTTCATGTTGGCCAGCTGCGGCAACTCCGCGAAGGTCAGATCAGAGAACACCGCCTGCGACCCGACGTAGCCGTCGCTGTCGTAGTTGGACACCGCCACCTTCTGGCTGAACGGCAGGTTGTTGCTGTCGAGCTGCGGGCCGGTGTCCTTGGGCGTCTTGGGTTTAGCGGCGGCGACGATCTCACCGGACACCAGGTCGTCGGGCGAGATGGTGAGCGACGCCCGCACGCGCAGGCACCCGGTGGCCAGCGGCACCAGCATCAGCAGCATCGCGATGGCCACCAAGCGGCGCCGCCGCGCGGTGAATCCGGCGGTTCGGCACGGGGCGAGGCTGGCGCGCACCAGGTCATCGTGCCAGATGCGGCGCGCCGCCTCGGCACGTCCGCCCGGGCGCGCCCTCGAGCCGACGGTCACAGGGGCAGCTTGCGGCCCAGGATCGCGAAGGCCCGTGGGTCACCCGCGAAGTGGTAGCGGCGGATGACGTCGGTGAAACCCAGCCGCCGGTACAACCGCCAGGCCCGGTTCGGCTCGCCGTTGGTCTCCGGGGTGGACAGCAGGACATTCTTTTCGGCCCGGCCGGCCAGCAGCCGTCGGGCCAGCGCCTCCCCGAGCCCGCGCCCCTGCGCGCGCGGGTGGATGTGCAGTTCGGTCAACTCGAAATAACTGCTCATCAGGCCGGCGATCTCCTGGGACGACAGCCCGCCGCGTTGCATGCCGAGGACGACCTGCTGCTGCCACCACTGCCCGGGCGCCCCCGGGTAGCCGTAGGCCACGCCGAGCAGCGGCGCCTTGCTCAGTTCGGCCGCCGGCGGGATCGGCGCGCCCTCGGCCAGTTCGACATCGACGACGCCCACCCCTTGCCACCCGTGGCGGCGGATGTGCTCGAGCCACATCGCCGCGCGCTGGTTCTCGGTGCCCCGCGGGTAGCGCATCGCGTCCACATACACCTTCAGGGCGTCACCGAGACGGCGCTCCATATCGGTGGGCGGCAGATCGATGAGGAATATCGCCAACTCGCGGTGCCCTCCTCATCCCGTGGTCCAACGGCGCGCTGCCACCGTCATTATCGGACCCGCGGCGGGTTCCCCGACGAGCGGTCACGGCAATCAACCGAGGAACCGCGCCGGTTCGGCAAGCCGGTTGTAGCGCACCGACGTTGCGGCTGCGGCTGATGCCCGGCCGGGGCGGGGATAGAATCGGCACCGAACCAGTGGTAAGGCACAGATTGACCTCGTATCATTTCGAATAGTTGCCCCCGCAACGGGCATCCGCGTGCTATCGATAGTTACGCGTCAAACTGTCGGCAAGGAGGGACGAATGCCACTCTCCGATCATGAGCAGCGGATGCTCGATCAGATCGAGAGCGCTCTCTATGCCGAAGACCCCAAATTCGCGTCGAGCGTCCGCGGCGGGGGGTTCCGCGCGCCGACCGCGCGCCGCCGCCTGCAGGGCGCGGCGCTGTTCGTCATCGGCCTGGCGATGCTGGTCTCAGGAGTGGCGTTCAAGGCCACCATGATCGGAAACTTCCCGATCCTCAGCGTCTTCGGATTCATCGTGATGTTCGGCGGCGTCGTGTTCGCCATCACCGGCCCACGGCTGTCCGGCCGGCCCGACCTCCCCGGATCGGCGTCCGGCTCGTCGCGCCAGCGCCGCAACAAGGGCGGCGGGGGTTCGTTCACCAGCCGGATGGAAGATCGGTTCCGCCGCCGCTTCGACGACTAGCGGCAACGTCAACCCATCGGGGTAGCCCCGCGGCTACCCCTTTTTCATGCCCATAGCGGGCCGGCGGGGCCATCATCGCCGACGCGGCCCGGACCGCCGGCGACCGCCGGGCGGTCGATGCCGTTTTGACGCCGGATCGAGCCCAAACCGAGCTTTGGCGCAGGACCCACGCCCCACCCGGCCCCACCGTGCGGCCCCACTATGCCCCACTGGCCCCGTGTCGAGGCCTTGAAGTGGGGTTTTCCTCCGGCCGCCGGGGTGCGCGCCGTGGCCCTGGAAGCCGCCGCGCCGGGATGGGAGCGGCCGTAGGTGGCGGATAACCCGAAAAACTCCGCCGCGACACTCCAGGAATGGGGCAGAGTGGGGGATTGTGGGGTATGGTGGCTGCAGTGTTTGGGTGACCCCACAGGGGAGGTGAGCAGGTGTTTCTCGGCACCTACACGCCCAAACTCGACGACAAGGGGCGGCTCACGCTGCCCGCCAAGTTCCGTGACGCGCTGGCAGGGGGGTTGATGGTCACCAAGAGCCAAGACCACAGCCTCGCCGTCTACCCGCGCGGGGAATTCGAGCAGCTCGCGCGCCGGGCGAGCAAGGCCTCGCGGAGCAACCCCGACGCCCGCGCGTTCCTGCGCAATCTCGCCGCCGGAACCGACGAGCAGCATCCCGACGCGCAGGGGCGCATCACGCTGTCGGCCGACCACCGGCGCTACGCCAACCTGTCCAAGGATTGCGTGGTGATCGGAGCGGTCGACTACCTCGAAATCTGGGACGCGCAAGCCTGGCAGGACTACCAACAGACCCACGAAGAGAACTTCTCCGCGGCCAGCGATGAAGCACTCGGCGACATCATCTGAGGCGCATGCCCGTGCAACGTGGCCTCTGCCCGAACCGACCCTGGCGTACTTCCCCAACGCCAGGTTCGTGCCTTCGGACAGGGACCTCGATGCAGGGGCGTCTCGCCCGATCCGGGGAGGTGTTGCGGTGGCTGACGATTCGGGAGACTTCGGGCACGTACCCGTCCTGCTGGACCGTTGCGTCGAACTGCTCACCCCCGCGCTGACCCGTCACCACGCCGACGGTTCGGGCGCGGTGCTGCTCGACGCCACCCTGGGTGCGGGTGGGCACGCCGAACGATTCCTGAGCGACCTGCCCGGGCTGCGGCTGATCGGACTAGACCGCGACCCCAATGCGCTGGCGATCACCCGGGCGCGGCTCGACCGATTCGCCGACCGGATCACGCTGGTGCACACCCGCTATGACGGCGTCGCCGCCGCGCTGGCCGAAAACGGTTACGCCCCAGCGGCATCGGTCGACGGGATGCTGTTCGACCTCGGGGTGTCGTCCATGCAACTCGACCGCGCCGAGCGGGGCTTTGCGTACGCCCAGGACGCGCCGCTGGACATGCGGATGGACCCCGAGTCGCCGTTGACCGCGGCGGACATCCTCAACACCTACGACGAGGCCGCGCTGGCCGACATCCTGCACCGCTACGGCGAGGAGCGGTTCGCGCGCCGCATCGCCGCGCAGATCGTGCGCCGGCGCGCCCGCGCACCCTTCACCTCGACGGCGGAGTTGGTCGAGCTGCTCTACCAAGCGATCCCGGCCCCCGCGCGGCGCACCGGGGGACACCCGGCCAAGCGGACCTTCCAGGCCCTGCGGATCGCGGTCAACGACGAACTGAACTCGTTGCGCAGCGCGATCCCGGCCGGGCTGGACGCGCTCGCCGTGGGCGGACGCATGGTGGTGCTGGCCTACCAATCGCTGGAAGACCGGATCGTCAAGCGGCTGTTCGCGGACGCGGTCGCGTCCCGCACGCCGGTGGATCTGCCGGTCGAACTTCCCGGCCACGAGCCGCGATTCCGGTCGCTGACGCACGGCGCCGAACGTGCGGACGCCGCCGAGGTGGAGCGCAATCCGCGCAGTGCCGCGGTGCGACTACGAGCTGTCCAACGGGTCCAGCAGGCAACCGGAAAGGGCGACGCATGAAAGCAAAGCGGGAGACGCCGAATCGCCGCGGCGGGCGCGGCGGCTCCGCCCGGCGGAGCGGCCGCTCGTCGACCGATCCCGGCCCGGCGCGTCGGACCCGGCCGGGGCGGGCGTCGGCGCCCACGCGTGAGAGCCGCGCGCCCAAGTCCGGCCCGCACACCAGCCCCATCGCCCGGCCGGTCGAGCGGCCGGCACGGCCCAAGAGCACGAGTCAGGCGAAGGCCCGGGCCAAGGCGCGGAAGGCCAAGGCGCCCAAGGTGGTTCGTCCCCGCCTGAGCGAACGGTTGGCGGCCAGGCTGGCCTCGATCGACCTGCGGCCCCGCACCCTGGCGAGCAAGGTTCCGTTTGTCGTGTTGGTCATCGGTGCGCTCGGCGTCGGGCTGGGTCTCACGCTGTGGTTGTCCACGGACTCCGCCGAGCGCTCCTACAAATTGAGTCACGCCCGCGAGAAGACCCGGCTGCTGCAACAGCAGAAGGAGGCGCTGGAACGCGATGTGCGCGAGGCGGAATCGGCGCCGGCGCTCGCCGAAGCGGCCCGCAAACAGGGCATGATCCCGACGCGGGACACCGCGCACCTGGTCCAGGACCCGTCCGGGAACTGGGTGGTGGTCGGCACACCGAAGCCCGCCGACGGCGTGCCGCCCCCTCCGTTGAACAGCAAACTGCCCGAACAGGGCCCGCCGGCGCCCCCGGCACCGCCGGCGCCGCCGGCGGAGGTGCCGATCCGGTTGCAACCCGATCCGGCGGCGCCCGTCCCCGCCCGGTCCGGCCCCGAGGCGCTGCTGCGCGCACCGGACGGGTCATCGACGCTCGGCGGCCAGCACCTGGGCCAGACCGCGCCGCAGCTGCCGGGCGCGCCGGCCGTGCCCGGGGCGCCCGTCACCGGGCAGGCCCCCGCCGCGATGCCCACGCCGGGCGCGCCGGTGCCGGGGCTGCCCGCGCCGGCCGGGCCCGCGCGCACCCCCTCGCCCGCCGAGGTGCCGATCCCGTTGGGCGGCATGCCCGTTCCGCCGCCCGGCCAGGTGCCCGCACCGCTGCCCGCGGAGGTGCCGGTCCCGGTGCAGCGCGGGGTGATCCCCGCCGCGCCCGTCGTCCCTGCGGCGCCGGTGCTCACGCCGCAGCCCGTGGCGCCGGGCCCAGTCGCGGCGCCGGGTGCGCCCCGATGAGCCGCGGCGACTCCGGGCGGGCCCGCCGGTCGCAGGCCACCCGCGGACCCCGGAAGGCGCAGGACGCCAAGGGGATTCGGCAACCCAAGCGCCGCGCGAAGCAACAGGCGCAGGATCTGAGCGAACCGAAGCGGTTCCGCAAGGGCAAGGGCAAGGCCAAGGACGCGAAGAATGCCCCGGACGCGGTGGCGACCGGTCACTCGGCGCGGGAGCGGCGCACCCGGCAGCTCGTGCAGGCGGGCACCCGCGGCGCGTCGTTCGTCTTCCGGCACCGGGCCGGCAACGCGGCCATCGGGATCCTGGTCGTGGTGGCGGCGGTCCAGCTGTTCGTCCTGCAGGTGACCAACGCGCCGACGCTGCGCGCCCAGGCCGCGGGCCAGCTCAAGGTCACCGACGTCGAGAAGGCGGTGCGCGGGAGCATCGTCGACCGCAATAAGGATCAGCTGGCGTTCACCACCGAGTCGCGCGCGTTGACGTTGCAGCCCAAGCGGATTCGTAAGCAGCTGGAAGAGGCCAAGGCCAAGAACTCGGTGGCGCCCGATCCCGCGCAGCGGCTGCGCGACATCGCCAAGGAGGTGTCCACCCGGCTGGGCAACAAGCCGGACTCCGCGACGGTGCTGAAGAAGCTGCAGAGCGACGAGACGTTCGTGTACCTGGCCCGCGCCGTCGACCCCGCGGTGGCCAGCGCGATCTCCGACAAGTACCCCGAGGTCGGTTCGGAGCGCCAAGATCTGCGGCAATATCCGGGCGGGTCGTTGGCGGCCAACATCGTCGGCGGCATCGACTGGGACGGGCACGGGCTGCTGGGGCTGGAGGAGTCGCTCGACTCGGTGTTGTCCGGCACCGACGGCTCGGTCACCTATGACCGCGGCTCCGACGGCGTCGTCATCCCCGGCAGTTACCGAAACCGGCATCGGGCGGTCAACGGTTCGACGGTCCAGCTGACGCTCGACGACGACATCCAGTTCTATGTGCAGCAGCAGGTGCAGCAGGCCAAGAATCTTTCGGGCGCGCATGACGTTTCGGCCGTCGTGCTGGATTCGAAGACCGGCGAGGTGCTGGCCATGGCCAACGACAACACCTTCGATCCGTCGCAGGACATCGGGCGTCAGGGCGACAGACAGCTGGGCAACCTGGCGGTGTCCTCGCCGTTCGAGCCCGGCTCGGTCAACAAGGTCATCACCGCGTCCTCGATCATCGAGTACGGCCTGTCCAACCCGGACGAGGTGCTGCAGGTGCCCGGCTCGATCAACATGGGCGGCGTGAACATCCACGACGCGTGGGAGCACGGCGTGATGCCCTACACCACGACCGGCGTGTTCGGAAAGTCCTCCAACGTCGGCACTTTGATGCTCGCCCAGCGGGTCGGCCCGGAACGCTTCTACGACATGGTCCGCAAATTCGGCCTCGGGCAACGCACCAACGTGGGCCTGCCCGGTGAGAGCGCCGGCCTGGTGCCGCCCATCGACCAATGGTCGGGCAGCACGTTCTCGAACCTGCCCATCGGACAGGGCCTTTCGATGACGCTGCTGCAGATGGCCGGCATGTACCAGACGATCGCGAACGACGGTGTGCGCATTCCGCCGCGGATCGTCAAGGCCACCATCGCGCCCGACGGCACCCGGACCGAAGAACCGCGGCCCGAAGGCGTGCGGGTGGTGTCGCCGCAGACCGCGCAGACCGTGCGCAACATGCTGCGCGCCGTCGTGCAACGCGACCCGATGGGTTATCAGCAGGGCACCGGGCCCGCCGCCGCGGTGACGGGTTACCAGATGGCCGGCAAGACGGGCACCGCCCAGCAGATCAACCCGGCCTGCGGCTGCTACTTCGACAACGTCTACTGGATCACCTTCGCCGGCATGGCCACCGTCGACAATCCGCGCTACGTCATCGGCATCATGATGAACAACCCGGATCGCAACGCGGACGGTACGCCGGGCCACTCGGCGGCCCCGCTGTTCCACAACATCGCCGGCTGGCTGATGCAGCGCGAAAACGTGCCGCTCTCGCCCGACCCGGGCCCGCCCCTGACGTTGCAGGCCACCTAGCGGCGATCGCAAGCGCGGCGCAGCCGGGCGCCGCGGGTCGCCGCCAGGCCACCTAGCGGCGATCGCAAGCGGGTCGCCGCTAGGCGCGGCCGCACGTTGAGCGTGCGGTGACGGCGTCGAGCGTGCGGTGAGGGCGGAGGTCGGGCCCGAATCACGCCCTCAGCGCACGCGCAAGGCCCACAACGCACACTCAATCGACGAGCCCACCTGCGTGGCAGGCGCCTCTCGGTAGGGTGTCATGGCCGATCATGAGGACCACGTGTGTGGACGGGAGGTTTGTCGGTGCCCACTGGTTTGCGTCCCAGCGCAGGCGCGGGAACGCGCCTGCCCGCGCTGGCGCCCCAGGTCGGCGCGGTGCTCGCCGACCGGGGCGCGGCGGTGCCGGACGTGGCCATCACCGGGGTGACGCTGCGCGCCCAGGACGTGCAGCCCGGCGACTTGTTCGCCGCGCTGACCGGGGCGTCGACGCACGGGGCCCGGTACGCGGGCGAGGCGATCGAACGCGGCGCCGTCGCCGTCCTGACCGATGCCGCCGGGGTCGCGGAGATGGGCGCGTCGGCGGCGGCCGTGCCGACGCTGGTGCACCCGGCGCCGCGCGGCGTGCTCGGCGCCCTGGCCGCCACGGTCTACGGCCACCCCTCGGAGCGCACGACCGTCGTCGGCATCACCGGAACCTCGGGCAAGACGACCACGACGTATCTGGTCGAGTCCGGGCTGCGCGCGGCCGGCCGGACGGCAGGATTGATCGGCACCGTCGGCATCCGCATCGACGGGGCGGACGTCCCGAGCGCGCTGACCACGCCGGAGGCCCCGGCGCTGCAGGCGATGTTCGCGGCGATGGCCGAGCGCGGGGTGGACACCGTCGTCATGGAGGTGTCCAGCCACGCGCTGGCGCTGGGCCGGGTGGACGGCACGAAATTCGCGGTGGGCGGCTTCACCAACCTGTCCCGCGACCACCTCGACTTCCACCCCACCATGGCCGACTACTTCGAGGCCAAGGCGCAGCTGTTCGATCCCGCTTCGCCGCTGCGCGCCCGCAAGGTGGTGGTCTGCATCGACGACGACGCCGGGCGCGCCATGGCCGCCCGCGCCGGTGACGCGATCACCGTCAGCGGCGCCGGCCAGCCCGCGCACTGGCGTGCCATGGACGTCATCCCGATGGGCGCCGGGGGACAGGAGTTCACCGCGATCGACCCCGCCGGCGTGCGCCACCGGGTCGGCATCCGGCTGCCGGGCGATTACAACATCGCCAATTGCCTTGTCGCGCTGGCCATTCTGGATGCGGTCGGGGTCTCGCCGGAGCAGGCCGCGCCGGGTTTGTTGACGACCCGGGTGCCCGGCCGCATGGAAGAGATCGATCGCGGGCAGGACTTCCTGGCGCTGGTCGACTACGCCCACAAGCCGGGCGCGCTGCGGGCGGTGCTGACCACGCTGGCGCGCCCGGGTCGCCGGGTGGCGGTGGTGTTCGGCGCCGGCGGCGAACGCGACCCGGGCAAGCGGGCGCCGATGGGCGCGACCGCGGCCGAGCTGGCCGACCTGGTCGTCGTCACCGATGACAACCCCCGCGGCGAGGACCCGGCCGCCATCCGCCGCGCGATCCTGGCCGGCGCGGCCGGGGCCGGTGGTGGGGCCGAGGTCGTCGACATAGGCGACCGGCGGGCGGCGATCGAACACGCGGTGGCGTGGGCCGGCCCGGACGACGTGGTGCTGGTCGCGGGCAAGGGCCACGAGACCGGTCAACGTTCGGCGGGGGAGGTCCGACCCTTCGACGATCGGGTGGAGTTGGCCCGGGCGCTGGAGGGGCGGCGATGATCGACCTGACCGTCGCGCAGATCGCCGAGATCGTGGGCGGCACGCTGGCCGACATCTCGCCGGCGGCCGCCGCGGAGCTGCGGGTGACGGGCACCGTCGAATTCGACTCGCGCGCAGTCGGTTCCGGTGGCTTGTTCCTCGCGCTGCCCGGGGCCCGCGCCGACGGGCACGACTACGCAGGCGCGGCCGTGGCGGCCGGAGCGGCCGCCGTGCTGGCCGCCCGGCCGGTCGGGGTGCCCGCCGTCGTGGTGCCGCCGGTGAGCGCCGCCGACGCGCGGGCCGGGGTCCTCGAGCACGACGCCGACGGCTCGGGCGCCGCGGTGCTTTCGGCGCTGGCCAAGCTGGCCGCCCCGGTGGCCGCCGAGCTGGTGGCGGGCGGGCTGACCATCGTCGGCATCACCGGCTCGTCGGGCAAAACGTCGACCAAGGACCTGGTGGCCGCCGTGCTCGAGCCGCTGGGCGAGGTGGTCGCCCCGCCCGGGTCGTTCAACAACGAGCTCGGGCACCCGTGGACCGTGTTGCGGGCGACGCGGGACACCGACTACCTGGTGCTCGAAATGTCGGCCCGCCATCCCGGCAACATCGCCGCGCTGGCCGACATCGCCACGCCGTCGGTCGGGGTGGTGCTCAACGTCGGCACCGCCCACCTGGGCGAGTTCGGCTCGCGGGAAGCCATCGCGCGCACCAAATCCGAACTGCCGCAATCGGTTCCGCCGTCCGGCGTGGTGATCCTCAACTTCGACGACCCGGCGGTGGCGGCCATGGCCCGCGTCACCCGGGCGCGGGTGGTTCGGGTCAGCCGGTCCAGCCACACCGATGCCGGTCCCAGCGACGTCTGGGCGGACGGAGTGTCGCTGGACGCACTGGCCAGGCCGCGCTTTACCCTGCACGCGATGAATAGCGCGGCCGAAGTGCAGCTGGGCGTCTACGGCGACCATCAGGTCACCAACGCGCTGTGCGCCGCCGCGGTCGCGCTGCAATGCGGTGCGACCGTCGACCAGGTGGCCGCCGCGCTGGCGCAGGCGGGGCCGGTGTCGCGGCACCGGATGCACGTGACCACCCGGGCGGACGGCGTCACGGTGATCGACGACGCCTACAACGCCAACCCCGACTCGATGCGGGCCGGGCTGCAGGCGCTGGCCTGGATCGCCCACGGCCGCGGGGCCGGGCCCACCGAAAAGCGCCGGAGTTGGGCGGTGTTGGGGGAGATGGCCGAGCTCGGCGAGGATGCGGTAGCCGAGCACGATCGCATCGGCCGGCTGGCGGTGCGCTTAGATGTGTCTCGACTGGTCGTCGTGGGAAGTGGGAGGTCGATGAGCGCCATGCACCACGGAGCGGTCATGGAGGGCTCGTGGGGGGTCGAGGCCGTCAACGTGGCCGACGCCGACGCCGCGCTGGAGTTGCTGCGGGCTGAGATGCAGCCCGGCGACGTGGTCCTGGTCAAGGCCTCCAACGCGGCCGGGTTGGGCGCGCTGGCCGACGCGCTGGCTCGTGACGATCGCGAAGCCGGTCAAAGCGGGTCGTTACCGCTGAACGACGGCGGGACGCGCCCGTGAGACAGATCCTGGTCGCCGTCGCGATCGCGCTCGCCGTGTCAATCCTGTTGACGCCCGCGATGATCCGCCTGTTCACCCGGCAGGGTTTCGGCCACCACACTCGTGAGGACGGCCCGCCCAGCCACCACACCAAGCGCGGCACCCCGTCGATGGGCGGGGTGGCGATCCTGGCCGGCATCTGGGCCGGATACCTGGGGACGCACCTGGTCGGGCTGGCGTTCGACGGGGAGGGCGTCTCCGCGTCCGGTCTGCTGGTGCTGGGGCTGGCGACCGTGCTCGGCGGCGTCGGCTTCCTCGATGACCTGATCAAGATCCGCCGGTCGCGCAACCTCGGGCTGAACAAGACGGCCAAGACCATCGGGCAGGTCGCGGCCGCGGTGGTGTTCGGGGTGCTGGCGTTGCGGTTCCGCAATGGCAGCGGGCTGACGCCGGCGAGCTCGGACCTGTCGTACGTGCGCGAAATCGCCACCGTCACTTTGGCTCCCGGCCTGTTCGTGTTGTTCTGCGTCGTCGTCGTCAGCGCCTGGTCCAACGCGGTCAACTTCACCGACGGCCTGGACGGGCTGGCCGCCGGGTGCATGGCGATGGTGACCGCCGCCTACGTGCTGATCACCTTCTGGCAGTACCGCAACGCCTGCGTCACCGCGCCTGGCCTGGGCTGCTACAACGTGCGCGACCCGCTGGATCTGGCGCTCGTCGCGGCCGCGACCGCGGGCGCCTGCATCGGCTTCCTGTGGTGGAACGCCGCTCCCGCAAAGATTTTCATGGGGGACACCGGATCGCTGGCGTTGGGCGGCATCATCGCGGGCCTGTCGGTCACCAGCCGCACGGAGATCCTTGCCGTCGTGCTGGGCTCGCTGTTCGTGGCCGAGGTGTCGTCCGTGGTGCTGCAAATACTCGCGTTTCGCACCACCGGGCGCCGGGTGTTCCGGATGGCGCCCTTCCACCACCATTTCGAATTGGCGGGCTGGGCCGAGACGACGGTGATAATCCGCTTCTGGCTGCTGACGGCCATCACCTGCGGTCTGGGCGTCGCCCTTTTCTACGGTGAGTGGCTGGCCGCGATCGGTGCCTGACGTGGCCGGGCTCGAACCCCTGGCGCCCGGCGCGCCGGTGCTGGTGGCCGGTGGCGGCATCACCGGCAGGGCGGTGCTGGCGGCCCTGACGAGATTCCGCGCGGTGCCGACCCTGTGCGACGACGACCCGGGCACGCTGCGGCGCCACGCCGAGGCCGGCGTGACGACCCTGACCACGTCGGCGGCCACCGAGCGCGTCGCCGACTACGCCCTGCTCGTCACCAGCCCGGGTTTCTCGCCGGAAACGCCGCTGCTGGTCGCCGCGGCGGCGGCGGGCGTGCCGGTCTGGGGCGACGTGGAATTGGCCTGGCGGCTCGACGCCGCCGGCCGCTATGGTCCGCCGCGTCCGTGGCTGGTGGTGACCGGCACCAACGGCAAGACCACCACGACGTCGATGCTGCACGCGATGCTGACGGCCGCGGGCAGGCGAAGTCTGTTGTGCGGCAACATCGGTGATCCGGTGCTGGATGTGCTCGAGGCGCCCGGGGACGTGCTGGCCGTCGAGCTGTCGAGCTTCCAGCTGCACTGGGCGCCCTCGGTGCGGCCCGAGGCGGGCGCCGTGCTCAACATCGCCGAAGACCACCTGGACTGGCACTCCACCATGGCCGACTACACCGCCGCGAAGGCGCGGGTGCTGGGCGGCCGGGTGGCGGTGGTGGGTCTCGACGACGAGCGCGCCGCCGCGCTGCTTGGCACCGCGGCGGCGCCCGTGCGCGTCGGCTTCCGGCTCGGCGAACCGGCGGCGGGCGAACTGGGCGTGCGCGACGGCCGGCTGATCGACCGCGCCTTCGCCGACGACCTCGCGCTCCTGCCGGTCGAATCGATCCCGGTGCCCGGGCCCGTGGGCATCCTCGACGCCCTGGCCGCGGCGGCGCTGGCCCGCAGCGTCGGCGTGCCCGCCGAGGCGATCGCCCAGGCCATCGCGTCCTTTCGGGTGGGCCGGCATCGGGCGGAGGTGGTTGCCGTCGCCGATGGCATCACCTACGTCGACGACTCCAAGGCCACCAACCCGCACGCCGCCCAGGCGTCCGTGCTGGCCTACCCGCGCGTGGTCTGGGTGGCCGGCGGTTTGCTCAAGGGCGCGTCGATCGACGCGGAGGTCGCCAGGATGGCCGCTCACCTGGTCGGCGCCGTGCTCATCGGTCGAGATCGGGAAGAGGTTGCAGAGGCGTTATCGCGACACGCGCCGGATGTCCCCGTCGTCCAGGTTGTGACAGGCGAGGATGCTGATATGAATGCGACGGCTGTGGTTGTTGGTGCAAATGTGACAGAAGTGAAACGTTCGGGCGGGGATCTCGGCACTTCCGTCATGACGGCCGCGGTCGCCGCGGCCCGCGACCTCGCGCAGCCCGGCGACACCGTGCTGCTGGCCCCGGCCGGCGCGTCGTTCGACCAGTTCAGCGGCTACGCCGACCGCGGCGACGCCTTCGCCGCCGCCGTCCGCGCGGCCACCCGGTAGGCGGGCGTGGGTAACCCGCTTGCCCGGCTGAGATGCCGGGGCAAGGACACTTCGGGGGCGGCCACGGCCGCCGAACCGGGGGAGGCCGACGCCGAGGCCACCGGCCCGATCGCCGGCACCTCCGAGGCGAAGCCGGCGGCGAACAAGCCGGCGGCCGAGGAACGCAACCGGTTCGGAGCCTGGCTGAGCCGGCCCATGACCTCGTTTCACCTGATCATCGCCGTGGCCGGGCTGCTCACCACGCTCGGCCTGATCATGGTGCTGTCGGCCTCGGGCGTGCGGTCCTACGACGCCGACGGGTCGGCCTGGGTGATCTTCGGCAAGCAGGTGCTGTGGACGGTGATCGGCCTGATCGCCTGCTATGCCTCCCTGCGCATGTCGGTGCGGTTCATCCGCCGCGTCGCCTTCACCGGGTACGTCGTCACCGTCATCCTGCTGGTGCTCGTGCTCGTTCCCGGCATCGGAAACCTGGCGAACGGGTCGCGGAAGTGGTTCGTCATCGCCGGCTTCTCGATGCAGCCCTCCGAGCTGGCGAAAATCGCGTTCGCCATCTGGGGCGCGCATCTGCTGGCGGCCCGCCGGCTGGAGCGGGCCTCGCTGCGCGAGATGCTGATTCCGCTGGTCCCCGCGGCGGTCATCGCCCTGGCGCTGATCGTGGCCCAGCCCGACCTGGGGCAGACGGTGTCGCTGGGCATCATCCTGCTGGCACTGCTGTGGTACGCCGGGCTGCCGCTGCGCGTCTTCGCCACCTCGCTGGTGGCCGTCTTCATGGCCGGGGCGGTCCTGGCCATGTCGGCGGGTTACCGCTCCGACCGGGTGAAGTCCTGGATGAACCCCGAGAACGACCCCATGGACACCGGCTATCAGGCCCGCCAGGCGAAGTTCGCCCTGGCGCACGGCGGCGTCTTCGGCGACGGCCTGGGCCAGGGCGTCGCCAAGTGGAACTACCTGCCCAACGCCCACAACGACTTCATCTTCGCGATCATCGGCGAGGAGCTGGGCTTCGTCGGCGCGTTCGGCCTGCTGGTGCTCTTCGGGTTGTTCGCCTACACCGGGATGCGCATCGCGCGCCGCTCGGCCGACCCCTTCCTGCGGCTGTTGACCGCGACCACGACGATGTGGGTGCTGGGCCAGGCGTTCATCAACATCGGCTACGTGATCGGCATCCTGCCGGTCACCGGCATCCAACTGCCGCTCATCTCGGCCGGCGGAACCTCAACGGCGGCAACGCTTTTCATGATCGGAATCATGGCCAACGCGGCGCGTCACGAACCGGAGGCGGTGGCGGCCCTGCGCGCCGGCCGCGACGACAAGGTGAACCGGTTCCTGCGGCTGCCGCTGCCCCAGCCGTACGTGCCGACCCGGCTGGAGACGTTCCGTGATCGCAAGCGGGGCGGCAAGCAACCGGCCAAGGGCACCCCGTCCCGCAACGGCGCGCGCAAGCCCGTCCGCAAGCCCGCCCGCAAGGCCGAGGAACCGCTGCGGCCGGCCTTCGCCCGCACAGCCGGCCGGCCGGCCCGTCGGGCGGTGCATCATGGATCTGGCCAGCGATACGCCGGCCAGCGCCAGACACGGCGCGCTCGCGCATTGGAAGGTCAGCGTTACGGGTGAACGACACGGTTAGCAAGCCGGCCGGCGGGGTGGGGGGAAGTCCCCAGCCCGCCGGTGCCGCGTTGTCGGCTTTTAAGCCGCTCAAACCCCTGTCGGTGGTGCTGGCCGGCGGGGGCACCGCCGGCCACGTGGAGCCCGC
This sequence comes from Mycobacterium sp. ACS4054, assembly GCF_001667275.1. Taxonomy (GTDB): domain Bacteria; phylum Actinomycetota; class Actinomycetes; order Mycobacteriales; family Mycobacteriaceae; genus Mycobacterium. The sequence goes on along the minus strand of NZ_LZHV01000048.1, from coordinate 48,878 downwards.
GATGGCGGTGGCCGACGCGCTCAGCGCGCTCGACCCGCAGGTGCGCATCACCGCGCTGGGCACCCACCGCGGGCTGGAGACGCGGTTGGTCCCCCAGCGCGGTTACCACCTCGAGCTGATCACGCCGGTGCCGCTGCCGCGCAAGCCGAGCGGCGACCTGGCGCGGCTGCCCCCGCGGGTGTGGCGTGCGGTCCGGGAGACCCGCGCGGTGCTCGACGCGGTCGACGCCGACGTCATCATCGGTTTCGGTGGCTACGTGGCGCTGCCGGCGTACCTCGCCGCCCGCGGTCTCGGCCGTCGCCGCCGCGTCCCGGTGCTCATCCACGAGGCCAACGCCAGCGCCGGGCTGGCCAACCGGGTCGGCGCGCGCCGCGCCGACCGGGTGCTGTCCGCGGTGCCCGACTGCGGATTACCGCGCGCCGAGGTGGTCGGGGTGCCGGTGCGCGCGGCCATCACCTCGCTGGACCGCGCGGCGCTGCGCGCCGAGGCGCGCCGGCACTTCGGCTTCGCCGACGACGCCAAGGTGTTGCTGGTGTTCGGCGGCTCGCAGGGTGCGGTGTCGCTGAACCGGGCGGTGTCCGCGGCCGCCGCCGACCTCGCCGCCGCGGGCGTGTCGGTGCTGCACGCGCACGGCCCGAAGAACACGCTGGACCTGCGGGAGAGCCAGCCCGGCGATCCGCCCTACGTCGCGGTGCCCTACCTCGACCGGATGGACCTGGCCTACGCCGCCGCCGACCTGGCGATCTGCCGGTCCGGTGCCATGACCGTCGCCGAAGTTTCGGCGGTCGGCTTGCCGGCCATCTACGTGCCGCTGCCGATCGGCAACGGCGAGCAGCGGCTCAACGCGCTGCCGGTGGTCAACGCCGGCGGCGGCATGGTGGTGGCCGACGCCGCCCTGACGCCGGAGCTGGTCGCCCGCGAGGTGGCCGGCCTGCTCAACGACCCGCCCCGGTTGGCGGCGATGACGGCGGCCGCCGCGCCGGTGGGGCACCCCGACGCGGCGCGCCAGGTGGCACAGGCGGCGCTGGACATCGCCAGGAAGGCAGCGGCGGGAGGGCGACGGTGAACGTCGAGCAGCTGCCACCCGAGCTGCCCCCCGAGTTGGCAAGGGTGCACATGGTGGGCATCGGGGGAGCCGGCATGTCCGGCATCGCGCGCATCCTGCTCGACCGCGGGGCGCTGGTATCGGGCTCGGACGCCAAGGAGTCGCGCGGCGTGCACGCGTTGCGCGCCCGCGGCGCGTCGATCCGCATCGGCCACGACGCGTCATCGCTCGACCTGTTGCCGGGCGGCCCGACCGCGGTCATCACCACCCATGCGGCCATCCCGAAGACCAACCCCGAGCTCGTCGAGGCCCGGCGGCGCGGCATCCCGGTGATCCTGCGTCCGGCCGTGCTGGCCAGGCTGATGGACGGGCGCACGACGCTGATGGTCACCGGCACCCACGGCAAGACGACGACGACGTCGATGTTGATCGTGGCGCTGCAGCACGGCGGGCGCGACCCGTCGTTCGCGGTCGGCGGCGAGATGGGGGAGGCCGGAACCAACGCGCACCACGGCAGCGGCGATTGCTTCGTCGCCGAGGCCGACGAGAGCGACGGCTCGCTGCTGGAGTACACGCCCAACGTCGCGGTCGTCACCAACATCGAGACCGACCATCTGGACTTCTACGGCAGCGCCGACGCCTACGTCGGGGTGTTCGACGCCTTCATGGAGCGCCTCGCCCCGGGGGGAGCGCTGGTGGTGTGCGTCGACGACCCGGGCGCGGCCGCGCTGGCCGAACGCACCGCCGCCCTGGGGATTCGGGTGCTGCGCTACGGATCCGCGCCAGATACCGAGAACGCCGCCACCCTGTTGTCCTGGGAGCAGCAGGGCACCGAGGCCGTCGCACACATCCGGCTGGCGGGTGAACAGCACCCGCGCGTGATGCGGCTGTCGGTGCCCGGGCGGCACATGGCGCTCAACGCGCTGGGCGCGCTGCTGGCCGCGCTCGAGATCGGCGCCCCGCCCGACGCCGTGCTCGACGGGCTGGCCGGCTTCGAGGGCGTGCGCCGGCGGTTCGAGCTGGTGGGCAACGCCGGGTCGGTGCGCGTCTACGACGACTACGCTCACCATCCCACCGAGATCAGCGCCACGCTGGCCGCGGTGCGCACGGTCCTCGAGCAGAGCGGCGGCGGTCGCAGCTTGGTGGTGTTTCAGCCTCACTTGTATTCGCGCACAAAGGAATTCGCGGCAGAGTTCGGCCGCGCGCTCGATGCCGCCGACGAGGTGTTCGTCCTCGACGTCTACGGCGCGCGTGAGCAACCGCTCGCCGGCGTCAGCGGCGCCAGCGTCGCCGAGCACGTCAGCGTGCCGGTGCGCTACCTGCCCAACTTCTCCGCGGTCCCCGAGCAGGTGGCGGCCGCGGCCGGGCCCGGGGACGTCATCGTCACGATGGGCGCGGGCGACGTGACCCTGCTGGGCCCGGAGATCGTGACCGAACTGCGGATCCGCGACAACCGCAGCGCGCCCGGCCGCCGGGTGGCGCCGCGGTGACCCAGCCGAACGACGCGACGCCGAGCGATCTGGGCGAGGTCGGCGGGCCACCCGAGGCCGGGGAGGCCGCCACCGAGCCGCTATTCGTCGGGGGGCCCGACGGCGAGATCACGCCCGAACCGGACGAATTCGAGGGGCCGCGCCGGCGGGCCCGCCGCGAACGCGCCGAACGCCGGGCCGCCCAGGCGCGCGCCACCGCCATCGAAGAGGCCCGCCGCGAGGCCAAACGCCGGGTCAGCGGCCGCGTGGCCGACGAGCCCAAGCCCGTCGCGCGGGGCGTGGTGCGCGGCTTGAAGATGCTGCTGGTGACGGTGCTCCTGGTCGTCCTCGGGATCGGGCTCGCGCTGATTCTCTATTTCACGCCGGCGATGTCGGCCCGCAACATCGTGGTCATCGGCACCGGCGTGGTGACCAGGGAAGAGGTGCTCGACGCCGCGCGGGTGCGGCCCGGCACACCGCTGCTGCAGATCAACACCAGCCAGGTCGCCGACCGGGTGGCCGCGATCCGGCGGGTGGCCAGCGCCCGCGTGCAGCGCCAGTATCCGTCGGCCCTGCGCATCACGATCGTCGAGCGAGTTCCGGTGGCGGTCAAGGACTTTCCCGACGGCCCGCACCTGTTCGACCGCGACGGCGTCGACTTCGCGACCGGGCCGCCGCCCCCGGCGCTGCCCTACCTCGACGTCGCCGATCCGGGCCCCACCGACCCGGCCACCAAGGCCGCCCTGCAGGTGCTGACCGCGCTGCGACCCGAGGTCGCGGGTCAGGTGGGCCGGATCGCGGCCCCCTCGGTGGCCTCGATCACGCTGACCCTGGGCGACGGCCGCGTGATCATCTGGGGAACGACCGACCGCACCGACGAGAAGGCCGAGAAGCTGGCCGCCCTGCTGACCCAGCCCGGCCGCACCTACGACGTCTCCAGCCCCGACCTGCCCACGGTGAAGTAGGGGCGACCGCCGGATTGTGACGGTGGCAACAGAAAAATTTGCGAGCCGCGCGTCGGCGCGCCTGCGTGGTTAGGGCGCGCCATGCCCATACCGTTCTCGTTGCGCGGAACTACTTGACATAACTCTAACTCTATGGTTGAGGTTGAGGGTTTGCCAGGGCGGACCGCGAACGTTCTCCGAGCAATCCCGTCGCGAAGAACTGAGCCCACCAGGGAGGAAAACGAATGATGACCCCCCCGCATAACTACCTGGCCGTCATCAAGGTCGTGGGTATCGGTGGCGGCGGCGTCAACGCCGTGAACCGGATGATCGAGCAGGGCCTCAAGGGCGTGGAGTTCATCGCGATCAACACCGACGCGCAGGCGCTGTTGATGAGCGACGCCGACGTCAAGCTCGACGTGGGCCGCGACTCCACCCGCGGGCTCGGCGCCGGAGCCGACCCGGAGGTGGGCCGCCGGGCCGCCGAGGACGCCAAGGACGAGATCGAGGAGCTGCTGCGCGGCGCCGACATGGTGTTCGTCACCGCCGGCGAAGGCGGCGGCACCGGCACCGGCGGCGCGCCTGTCGTGGCCAGCATCGCCCGCAAGCTGGGCGCGCTGACCGTCGGCGTGGTCACCCGGCCGTTCTCCTTCGAGGGCAAACGGCGCGGTAACCAGGCCGAAAGCGGCATCGCCGCGCTGCGGGAGAGCTGCGACACCCTGATCGTCATCCCCAACGACCGGCTGCTGCAGATGGGCGACGCGGCCGTATCGCTGATGGACGCGTTCCGCAGCGCCGACGAGGTGCTGCTCAACGGCGTGCAGGGCATCACCGACCTGATCACCACCCCGGGCCTGATCAACGTCGACTTCGCCGACGTCAAGGGCATCATGTCGGGCGCCGGCACGGCGTTGATGGGCATCGGTTCGGCCCGCGGCGAGGGCCGCTCGCTCAAGGCCGCCGAGATCGCGATCAACTCGCCGCTGCTGGAGGCGTCGATGGAGGGCGCCCAGGGCGTGCTGATGTCGATCGCCGGCGGCAGCGACCTGGGCCTGTTCGAGATCAACGAGGCCGCCTCGCTGGTGCAGGACGCCGCCCACCAGGACGCGAACATCATCTTCGGCACCGTCATCGACGACTCGCTGGGCGACGAGGTGCGCGTCACCGTCATCGCCGCGGGTTTCGACGCCACCGGACCGGGCCGCAAGCCGGTCATCGGCGGCGCCGCAGGCGAGAAGGCCGGCGCGCACCGGATCGAGTCGGCGAAGGCCGGCAAGCTCACCTCGACGCTCTTCGAGCCCGTGGACGCGGTCAGCGTGCCGGTGCACACCAACGGCGCCACGCTGAATATCGGCGGGGACGACGACGACGTCGATGTGCCGCCGTTCATGCGCCGCTGAGGGTCTCGATTTGCTTGCCACTGCGCGACGAAGCGGCCAAGAAACGTAGGGGACCGGATGGCGGTGCCCGTCGGCAGGCGGTGCGCTCCGGATACTGAGGGGGTGAGCGTGCGCATCCGGCGGGTAACCACCACCCGCGCCGGCGGTGTCTCCGGCCCGCCGTTCGACACCTTCAACCTGGGTGACCACGTCGGCGACGATCCGGCGGCGGTGTCCGCCAACCGAAAGCGGCTCGCCGCGGCCATCGGCCTCAAGCCCGAGCGTGTGGTGTGGATGAACCAGGTGCACGGCGACCGGGTGGAGGTGGTCGACGCGCCGCGGCCCGGCGCGGTCGACAACACCGACGCGTTGGTCACCACGACCGCGCGATTGGCGCTGGCGGTGGTGACCGCCGACTGCGTGCCGGTGCTGCTGGGCGACGCGCGCGCCGGTGTGGCCGCGGCGGTGCACGCGGGCCGCGTCGGCGCCCAGCTCGGGGTGGTGCCCCGCACCGTGGAGGCGATGCTGGCGCTGGGCGCGCACGCCGAGGACATCTCGGCCCTGCTGGGCCCGGCGGTCAGCGGGCGGAACTACGAGGTGCCCGCGGCCATGGCCGACGAGGTCGAGGCCGCGTTGCCCGGCAGCCGCACCACCACCGCGGCCGGCACTCCCGGACTCGACCTGCGGGCCGGAATCGCTTGTCAGCTAGAGCAATTGGGAGTCACGGCGATCGACTCCGATCCCCGGTGCACGGTGGACGACCCGGCCTTGTTCAGCCATCGCCGGGACGCGCCGACCGGACGGCTGGCCTCGCTGGTCTGGATGGAGTGACCGCGATGACGGTAGGAAGGCCGACCCCAGACAGTGGAAGCGACCGCGAAACGGAATTGACCCACGCATTAGCGGCCGTGCGCTCGCGCCTTGCGGCCGCCGCGGAAGCCGCGGGGCGCAATGTCGGCGAAATCGAACTTCTGCCGATAACCAAATTCTTTCCAGCAACCGATGTGGTGACTTTGTCCCGATTGGGTTGCCGGGCCGTTGGCGAATCGCGGGACCAGGAAGCGTCGGCGAAAGTGAGCGAAGTCACCAAAATGTTGGCGGCCCCGTCGCGCTCGGACACTCCGGGCGTGCGGTGGCACATGGTCGGCCACATTCAGCGGAACAAGGCCCGCTCGGTCGCCCGCTGGGCGCACACCGCGCACTCGGTCGACAGCGCCCACTTGGTCAGCGCGCTCGACCGCGGCGTGTCGGCGGCCCTGGCGGAGGGCCGGCGCGCCGATCCGATGCGGATCTACGTTCAGATCAGCCTCGACGGCGACGAGGCGCGGGGCGGCGTCGACATCTCGGCCCCGGGGGCCGTCGACCGGTTGTGCGCGCAGGCCGAGGAGTCAAAATGCCTGGAACTGGCCGGGCTGATGGCCATCCCGCCGCTGGGCTCGGATCCCGACGTCGCCTTCGAGCGCCTGCGAACCGAGCACCTGCGCGTCCTGGAATCCCATCCGAACGCCGTCGGCCTGTCCGCCGGCATGTCCGACGATTTCGAAATTGCCGTCAAACACGGTTCCACGTGTGTGCGTGTCGGTACCGCGCTATTGGGTCCGCGGCCGCTACCGTCACCGTATTAAGTCACTGTAGTCACATCTTCATCACTGACACCAAGCAACAGGGGCTAGAAGGGCTAGAAGGGGTCAACGCAATGAGCACACTGCACAAAGTCAAGGCCTATTTCGGGATGGCCCCGATGGACGACTACGACGACGAGTATTACGACGACCACGCTCCGTCCCGCGGTTTTCCGCGGCCGCGTTTCGACGACGGGTACGGCCGCTACGAGGGGCGCGACTACGACGACCCGCGCGAGCCCGGCGACTACCCGCCGCCGGCCGGCTACCGCGGCGGCTACGGCGACGAGCCGCGCTACGGCGCCGTCCATCCCCGTGAGTTCGAGCGGCCCGAGATGGGCCGGCCCCGTTTCGGGTCCTGGCTGCGCAACTCCACCCGCGGCGCGCTGGCTATGGACCCGCGCCGGATGGCGATGATGTTCGAGGAGGGCCACCCGCTCTCCAAGATCACCACGCTGCGGCCCAAGGACTACAGCGAAGCCCGCACCATCGGCGAGCGGTTCCGCGACGGCACCCCGGTCATCATGGACCTGGTGTCGATGGACAACGCCGACGCGAAGCGTCTCGTCGACTTCGCGGCCGGCCTGGCCTTCGCGCTGCGCGGCTCCTTCGACAAGGTGGCGACCAAGGTGTTCCTGCTGTCGCCTGCCGACGTCGACGTGTCGCCCGAAGAGCGTCGGCGGATCGCCGAAACCGGCTTCTACGCTTACCAATAACCGCGGCTCGTCGGCGGCCGTCGGTCGCCGCTTGCTGCGGCTGGGCCGGTTAAGATGTGGCCGGACGCCCGGAGTCGGTACGCTGGCAGGCGCCGCGCAAGCCCGCGGCGCTTGACATCTCATCGGTAAGGTCGGGGCTCTTCAGTTGGTGCTGTTCTTTCAGATCCTTGGGTTTGCGCTGTTCATCTTCTGGCTGCTGCTCATCGCTCGGGTCGTCGTCGAGTTCATCCGCTCGTTCAGCCGGGACTGGCATCCCACCGGCGTCACGGTGGTGATCCTCGAGATCATCATGTCCATCACCGATCCGCCGGTGAAGCTGCTGCGCCGGCTGATCCCACAACTCACCATCGGGGCGGTCCGGTTCGACCTGTCCATCATGGTGCTGCTGCTGGTCGCGTTCATTGGCATGCAACTGGCGTTCGGCGCCGCGGCCTAGCCCGGTTCCGCCCCCTCGCCGAGGGCGCCTTCCGGGCCGGAGACGGTTCGGATACGTTTCAGCCTCGGTTTGATGCCCGCGATTTAAAAATTCTAAGGATTCGGATTTTATTGCTCTCAGCGTTTGCAATTGGTTCTTATTTATTGGCCTAAACAGCAACGGTCGCGCCTGGTGTGACAGGATGGACGGCAGTTGCACGACGGCTACCACTGCGTTCTACACTTTCGGGAACGTTAGACAGGATCTTGAGGGGACGAAACAATGCCGCTTACACCAGCCGACGTCCACAATGTGGCGTTCAGTAAGCCACCGATCGGCAAGCGGGGCTACAACGAAGATGAGGTCGACGCCTTCCTCGATCTGGTGGAGGCCGAGCTGACGCGGCTCATCGAAGAGAACAGCGATCTGCGTCAGCGGATCGAGGAGCTGGACCACGAGCTGGCCGGCGGCGGTGGCGCCAGCGCCGCTCCCGCCGCGGCCGCAGCCCCCACGCAGGCGATTCCGGTCCCCGAGCCGGAGCCGGCACCCAAGCCGGCACCGGCGGCGGCGGCACCCGCCTCCTCCCAGGGCACCAACGAGGAGCAGGCCATGAAGGCCGCCCGGGTGCTCAGCCTTGCGCAGGACACCGCCGACCGGCTGACCAGCACCGCCAAGGCCGAGTCGGACAAGATGCTGGCCGACGCCCGCGCCAACGCCGACCAGATCCTCACCGAGGCCCGCCAGACCGCCGAGACCACGGTCACCGAGGCCCGGCAGCGCGCCGACGCGATGCTCGCGGACGCGCAGACCCGCTCCGAGACCCAGCTGCGCCAGGCCCAGGAGAAGGCCGACGCCCTGCAGGCCGACGCCGAACGCAAGCACTCCGAGATCATGGGAACGATCAACCAGCAGCGCACCGTCCTGGAAGGCCGGCTCGAGCAGCTGCGCACGTTCGAGCGCGAGTACCGCACCCGGCTCAAGACCTACCTGGAATCCCAGCTGGAAGAGCTCGGCCAACGCGGATCGGCGGCGCCCGTCGACTCCAGCGCCGACGCCGGCGGATTCGACCAATTCAACCGGGGTAACAACTAGTTCCACGGCCGCGCCGGACACTCGCCTGACTGCGCGGTCGGCACACTGAGCCTGCACAAGAACTGGCTGTCCCGCTCGTCGCTTGGAGGATGACCGATGCTGATCATTGCGCTGGTGCTGGCCCTGGTCGGGCTCGTCGCGTTGGTGTTCGCCGTCGTCACCAGCAACGAGTTGGTGGCCTGGGTGTGCATCGGCGCCAGCGTGCTCGGCGTGGTGCTGTTGATCATCGACGCGTTGCAGGAGCGGCAGCGGCGTGACGCCGGCGTCGCGGACCAGGCCCAGGCCCAGGACGAGGTGGGTACCGGCGAAGAAGAGGCCGTCGACTATCCCGAGGAAGCCTCATCCGAGGCCGGCCGCGAGCCGTCGGAGCAGGCCGAGGCCACCGAACAGTCGACGGTTCCGGCGGAGGGCCACGGCGACGAGGCCACCAAGTAGCACTCAGCCGGTGGGCGTGGCCAGCGCCTCGCGCACCTCGTCGTCGCTGACCTGGTGAAAATCGGCGTAAACCTGGCCGACCGCTTCGAACCCGGGCGGCATCGTCACGCAAACCACCTCATCGGCCTCGAGCCCGAGCTCACGGCAGGTCGACGCCGGTCCCACCGGCACCGCCACGACAATCGACTTCGGGCCGGCGGCCCGCACCGCCCGGACCGCGGCAAGCATGCTGGCGCCGGTGGCGATCCCGTCGTCGACCAGGATCACCACCCGGTCGTGCGGATCGGCCGGCGCGCGCCCGCCTCGATACGCCCGCTCGCGCCGGGCGAGTTCGGCCGTCTCGCTCTCGATCACCTCGCGCACCTGCTCGTCGGTGATGTGCAGGCTCGACACCACGTCGTCGTTCATCACCACGCCACCGCCGCTGGCCAAGGCGCCCATCGCCAGTTCCGACCAGCGGGGCACCCCGAGCTTGCGAACAAGGAACACGTCGAGCGGCGCGTGCAGCGCCGCGGCGATCTCCCGGGCCACCGGCACGCCGCCGCGGGCCAGGCCGAAGACCAGAACGTCATCTCGGTCGCGATAGGTCATCAGCTGTTCGGCCAGCGCGCGACCGGCCTCGCCACGGTCGTGGAACGTGCGCGTCGAAGAACGTCGGAGAAAGCCGTCGGGTGTCATCGGTCGCCGTCCAGCCTAGGCCGGTCAGCGAACCCGCGTCTCTCCCGGGGCGTTTTGGTTCTGGCTTCCCGCGTCGGCCTCGGGCCCGCTGACCAGGTGCCCGAAAGTGCCGGTGACGTCCAGGATGCGGTCGAGGAATCGTGGCCGATTGTCCAGGTGCAGGCGCGTCCCCGCCTGGGAGCTGCGGCGATGGATGAGCAGCAGGCCGGAGAGCCCGGCCGAATCGCAGAAGGCCAGCTCGGCCAGGTCCAGATGCAGGTGCGCCGGGGCGGGCTGCCGGTTGAGCAGCTCACTGGTGGTGCCCACCAGCGCGTCCACGGTTTCGTAGACCAAGTCACCCGACACATGCACGCGGGCCGACCGCGCGGTGGTGGCGACGCTCAGGGATAGGTTCATTCGGGCGCTCCTGGGCAGGCGACGAGGGCATCGTTTGCTGAACGCAGCAGCCGCTGGCTGCGGGGGAACTCGTGGAGCTGGGCAGCCAGCAAATCCAGCGCCGGGCTAAGCGACGCGGCCGGAACGCCGCGCGCGGCGAGGATGTCGGCGGTCCAGGTGACGAAGTCGGTGAACAACGCGTCGTCGTCCGTGTACAGGCTCACCGTGAGGAAGTCGACGATGTGGGCGATGTCTTCGACCGTGTGCTGCCGTTGCAGTGTCGAGTACGCGCGCATGGCGGGGAAGCGGTCCTCCATATCGGCCAGGGTGGACTTGACCAGCTGCGCCGCGCTCCGGCTCACCATCGTGTATTCCTGGTCGACCAGGTGCGGCAGGTCGTCGACGGGCTGGCGGCTGGATGCGCGCCGCACGCTTGGGAATCCGCGGCGCAGCCGCTCCTCGGCGGTGCGCGCGTCGGGGGCCCACGCGTCGGCACCCAGCTGGCGGGCGAAGCGGCCGTCCCGGCCGAAGGCGGCGCCGCCGGCCAGGACGGGGAAGCCGGCGGACTGGCACGCGACGATGGCGGCGTGCGCGTTGGGCAGCCGGGTGGGGATCGAGCAGGAGAGCGCGACGACATCGGGGCCGTGCTCGTGCACGTGGGCGATCAGGTGCGGGGTGGGGACCTGCGCCCCGAGGAAGTCGACCCGCCAGCCGCGCAGCCGCAGGACCTCCGCGAGCAGCCTGGCCGGCAAAGCGTGCCACTCGCCGTCGACGCACGCCAATACGACCCGGCCGCCGTGTGCCGCGACTTTGCTGGCGGCGTGATGGGCCAGGGCGGCGATGACCCGATCGTTGATGGCGGTGGCCGCGTGTTCCTGCGCGACGCTGATGCGGTTGGCGGCCCATTCGGCGCCCACCCGGTGCTGGACGGGGGCGATCACCTCCAGCAGTACGTCCTCGGGCGTCATGCCCGCTTCCAGGGCGGCGAACACGGTGGCCGCGGCCGCGTACTCGTCGCGGTCGGCGAGCGCCCCCCACAGCCGCTCGCGGAAGAGGAGTTCGTCGGCGGCACGGGTCGCGGCCGCGGCCGTCGCGTCGGTGTCGAAGGAACTCATGCGACGTACCTGCCCCGGGTGTGGCCGTCCACGGCGGACAGGTGGGTGCGCCGCGGGGCGGTGATGGCGACGACCGCGATGTCGTCGTGCACGCGCTGCCCCACCCATTGCGTGGTCAGCATCAGGACGCGCTCGACGATCGCTTCGGCCGGCATTCCGGCACAGCCGGTCAGCGCGTCCGCCAGGCGTTGCTCGCCGAAGAAGTCGTCGCCGAGCGGGCCCCCGCGCGCTTCGGTGATTCCGTCGGTGTACAGCACGCACGTCTCGCCCGGCGCGAGGGACGTCTCGAACGATTGCACGGTGATCCGCTCCAGCGCCCCGACCAGCGTGCCCTTGGTGTTGGCCTCTTCCACCTGCCCGTTGTCGCGCACGATCAACGGCGCGGGATGCCCGGCGGAGGTCAACCGGAGCACCACCTGACCGTCCCGGTAGGCCACCGAGGCCAACACGAGCGTGGCGAACCGAGTGTGATCCGACGACAGCATGGCGCGGTTGAGCAGCGTGAGCACGCCCTCGTGGTCCTCCGCCAGCGGCGTCAGGGCCTGCAGCGTGTTCCGGATCTTGCCGGTCATCACCGCGGCCTCCAGTCCCTTGCCGCACACGTCGCCCAGCACCACCAGCGTCTCGTCCTCGGGGCTCGCCGCGGGGTGGAAGTCGTAGAAGTCGCCGCCGACGACCTCGTAATCCTTCGAAGCCCGGTACCCGCCGGCGAATTCGATGCCGTGCAGGCCGTGCAGCGGCGGCGGCAACAGGTCGCGCATCAGGGTGCGGGTGATGGCGGCCTGCTCCGCGTAGAGCCGCGCGGCCGACAACGCCGCCCCGGCCCGCGCGGCGAACAACCCGGCGAAAATCTCTTCGTCGGCGCTGTACACCGGCCGGTCGGCGCGCCGCAGCAACACCAAAGCCCCCGCCGAAACGCCGTGCCCGGGCAGCGTCAGGATCATGACAGACCCGATCGGGCCCGAGAAATGTTGGGGGACAAGCCAATCCGGTATGGTCACGGGGTCGATCCAGCCCGACGAGACCGGAGGGAACCCGTGCAGCGCCTCGCTCAAGCCCGCCACCACCGCCGGGTCCGCGTCGATGCTGCACTGCTCCACCGCGCCGGCCGCGCCGCTGTAGAAGACGGGCAGGCGCCGGCCATGGCTGGCGGGAGCCACCAGCGCCGCCGCGTCCGCCAGGTGCTGCGCGGCCATCTGGACCGTCGCTTCCCGGCAGCGGTCGACGTTGAGCGACGCCGTCAACACCGAGGACGCCTCCACCAGGATCGCCGCGCGCTCCTGCTCGCGCGCCAGCGCCTCTTGGGCCTCCCGCAACAGCTGGCCGGTGTCCTCGACCAGCGACCAGGCCACCTCGCCGCTGGGCAACACCGCGGCGTGCGCGTCGAACTTCCGGCTGCCCACACTTCCCGAGACGACCGACGCGTCCCGCCCTGCCGCGGCGTGCGGAAGTTCGACGAGGCGGTGATGTGCGCGCGATAGCCAGTCGACCGAGTCGATCCGGCCGCCCTGCACCGCGCCCGGCAGCAGCGCTTGGGCCGACCCGCTCAGCGCCCGGACGATGCCCTCGCGATCGACGACCAGCGTGGGGCAGGGCACGGCCGCCCACAACGCGTCGAGGTCGACCTCGACGCCTAAGTGGGCACCATCATGCATGCGGTTGACCTGTCAACGCGGGGATTGCGGTTCGGCTCGCTTGGCCGACTGTACGCGTACTGGGTTGCGGGACAGCTTCGTTCGTGCTGGCCGTGCCTCGAAGGTGCAGCGGAGGAGCCTTTTCTCGACCCCTGTCGCGGAACTGCGGCAGACCCTCTCGATGGCCTGCACCACGCGTGTGATCGCGGCTTCGCCGCTCAACACACTCTATCGGCTCGGAAATGAATTCCCTCGCCTCAGTCGCGTGTGATCGCGGCTTCGCCGCTCAACACACTCTATCGGCTCGGAAATGAACGAGCGTTCATTTCCCTCGCCTCAGTCGCGTGTCCGAGGGGGGACTTGAACCCCCACGCCCATTAGTAGGGCACTAGCACCTCAAGCTAGCGCGTCTGCCATTCCGCCACTCGGACAAGCCAACCGCATGGGTTGGCAGCTAAGGCTATCGGATTGTCTCACGCCGACCCAATCCAGTAGGACCGCTCAGCGCTGAGCCGAGCGGCCTCGGCAATGGTAGGAAAGGTGGTTGTGACCGACCAGACCGCGTTCCCGGCCGAACGGAGTGACGACGTGGTCGAGGTGGTCAGCAGATTGATCCGGTTCGACACCACCAACACCGGCGAACCGGAGACGACGCGGGGCGAGGCCGAATGCGCGCAGTGGGTCGCCGAGCAGCTCGCCCAGGTCGGCTACTTGCCGCAATACGTGGAGTCGGGGGCTCCAGGCCGCGGCAATGTGATCGCCCGACTAGCGGGTGCGGACAGCTCGCGGGGCGCGCTGCTGATCCACGGGCATCTCGACGTGGTGCCGGCCGAGCCGGCCGAGTGGAGCGTGCACCCGTTCTCCGGCGCGGTCAAGGACGGCTTCGTGTGGGGCCGCGGCGCGGTCGACATGAAGGACATGGTCGGCATGATGATCGTGGTCGCCCGGCGGTTGAAGCGGGCCGGGATCGTGCCGCCGCGTGACCTGGTGTTCGCGTTCCTCGCCGACGAGGAGCACGGCGGCAGCTTCGGCGCGCAATGGCTGGTCGACAATCGGCCCGACCTGTTCGCGGGCGTCACCGAGGCGATCGGTGAGGTGGGCGGGTTCTCGCTGACCGTGCCGCGCCGCGACGGCGGCGAACGCCGGCTGTATCTGATCGAGACGGCCGAGAAGGGTTTGTCTTGGATGCGGCTGACCGCCCGCGGCCCGGCCGGACACGGATCGATGGTGCACGACCAGAACGCCGTCACCGCGGTCGCCGAGGCGGTCGCCCGGCTGGGTCGGCATCAGTTCCCGCTCGTGCTGACCGATACCGTCGCCCAGTTCCTGGCCGCCGTGGAGGAGGAGACCGGGCTGACGTTCGACGTCTCGTCGGGCGATCTGGCCGGAGCGATCGAAAAGCTCGGCCCCATGGCGCGGATGCTCAAGGCCGTGCTGCACGACACCGCGAACCCGACGATGCTCAAGGCCGGGTACAAGGCCAACGTCGTCCCGGCGGTGGCGGAAGCGGTGGTCGACTGCCGAATCCTTCCGGGCCGCAAGGCGGCGTTCGAGGCCGAGATCGACGAACTGCTGGGCCCCGACGTCACGCGCGAGTGGATCAAGGACTTCGAGTCGTACGAGACCAGCTTCGACGGCGACCTGGTCGACGCCATGAACGCCGCCGTGCTGGCCCTTGACCCCGACGGACGCACGGTGCCCTACATGCTTTCCGGCGGTACCGACGCAAAGTCCTTCGCGCGCTTGGGTATTCGTTGTTTTGGTTTCAGCCCGCTGCGGTTGCCGCCGGACCTCGACTTCACCGCGCTGTTCCACGGGGTCGACGAGCGGGTACCCGTGGATGCGCTGAGGTTCGGCACCGATGTGCTGGAACACTTCCTGACACACTGCTGAAGACACGACAGGTAACGAGAGGATCGCCCATGAGCACCGCGCCCGACCCATACGCCGCGCTGCCACAGCTGCCGACGTTCACGCTGACATCGGAATCGGTCACCGACGGCCAGTCGCTGGCCAAGCCGCAGGTCAGCGGGATCATGGGCGCGGGCGGGGAAGATGTCAGCCCGCAGTTGAGCTGGTCGGGATTCCCGGGGGAGACCCGCAGCTTCGCCGTCACCGTTTACGACCCCGACGCGCCGACGGCCTCGGGCTTCTGGCACTGGGCGGTGGCCAACCTGCCCGCCGACGTCACCGAACTGCCCGCGGGCGCCGGCGACGGCAGCGACCTGCCCGGGGGAGCGCTCACTCTGGTCAACGACGCGGGCATGCGCCGTTACATCGGTGCCGCTCCGCCGCCGGGGCACGGGCCGCACCGCTACTACATCGCGGTGCACGCGGTCGACGTCGACAAGCTCGACCTCGGCGAGGACGCCAGCCCCGCATACCTCGGCTTCAACCTGTTCCAGCACGCGATAGCGCGCGCCGTCATCCACGGCATCTACGAGCAGAAGTAGCTCGCGCATTCCGCCACCGTCCCTCTTGTCGGTGGGCAGGCATATGATTCGAACATGTGTTCGAGTACTTGGCGGGCGATTGAGGCCGATATCGACGCGTTGTGCGCTGTCATCTCGCGCTTCCAGCGGCATTCGTATGAGGCGTTGACGTCCTCGAGGCTGGTTGAAGTGCTGGATGAACGTGCGTTCCTCCTTGGCCAGCTAGACGCACTCACATATGAGTTGTCTAGCCCGTTCGGATTGCCGAATGGACGCTGCACATGACTTTGACGGACCGTGAGCAGATTCAGGCCGACGTTGACGCGTTGTGTGCTGTGGCTGCTCGGTTTCAGGGTCATACGTATGCGGCGCTGACCAACCCGGAACGCTTGGGGATCTTAGAGAAACTCGAAGGCGTAACACGCAAACTTCAGGCGCCAAGTCACCAGCTCATCAATCAGCTTGGTGAGCAGGCGGATTCGGCAGAGCTGGGCGGCAAGCTGAGCTGGGCGTTGGCCGACCGGCTGCACATCACCCGTGGGGAGGCCAGCCGACGCATCGCTGAGGCGGCCGAGCTGGGTCCGCGGCGGGCGCTGTCCGGCGAGCCGTTGGCGCCGGTGCTGCCCGCCACCGCCGCGGCCCAACGCGCCGGGGCCATCGGGCCCGACCACGTGGCGGTCATCCGGCGGTTTTTCCACCAGCTGCCCGACTCCGTCGACGTCGGCACCCGTGCGGCGGCCGAGAAGGACTTGGCGGCCCGGGCCGCCGGGTTTCGCCCCGACACGCTCGCCAAGCTCGCCCGCCGCCTGATGGACTGCCTAAACCCCGACGGCAGCTACACCGACGCCGACCGGGCACGCGCCCGCGGGCTGGTGCTGGGAAACCAGCAAGCCGACGGCATGTCCAAGCTGAGCGGGTGGTTGACGCCGGAAGCGCGCGCCAGCTGGGAGGCAGTGCTGGCGAAGCTGGCCGCGCCCGGGATGTGCGACCCCGACGACGAGACGCCGGTCGTGGACGGCGCGCCGCCAGAAGACGCGGTGCAACGCGACACCCGTAGCCCCGCCCAACGCAACCACGACGGCCTTAACGCGGCACTCAGGGCGGTCTTGGCCAGCGGGGCGCTGGGCCGGCACAACGGATTGCCGGCGGCCATCGTCGTGACGACCACGCTGACCGAGTTGGAAGCCGCCGCGGGCAGGGGCTTGACCGGCGGGGGCACCATCCTGCCGATGTCCGATGTGATCCGCCTGGCGCGGCATGCCCACCACTATTTGGCGGTCTTCGACAAGGGCAAGCCGCTGGCGCTGTATCACGGCAAGCGCCTGGCCTCGCCGGGTCAGCGAATTGTCTTGTACGCCAAGGATCGCGGCTGTTCGCATCCGGGTTGCGACGTGCCGGGCTATTACTGCGAAGTCCACCACGTCGAGGACTGGGCCAGCACCCGCCGCACGGACATCGATCAGCTCACCCTGGCGTGCGGCCCGCACCACCGGCTGCTGGAGAAGGGGTGGGCCACCCGCAAACGCGCCAACGGCGAAACGGTATGGATCCCGCCGCCGCATCTGGATCGCGGGCAGCCCCGCGTCAACACTTTCCACCATCCCGAACGGGTCCTGGCCGAACAAGACGAAGAGGACCAAGACGACGGGGACGACGCGGCGGGCGCGGCTTAACTCGCCGCCCCGCCGGCGTCAAGCGCGGCCGACCCGACGGCGTCGCTCAGCGAGGCGAACCCGCCGTCGCGCAGCCGGCGGGCGATGCCGTCGTGAATGCGCTTGGGCCACAAGCCCCCTCCGTAGATGAAGCCCGTGTAGCCCTGCAGCAGCGACGCGCCCGCGGTGATCCGCTCCCACGCGTCGTCGGCCGTTTCGATGCCGCCGACGCTGATCAGCACCAGGCGATCGCCGACTCGGGCGTATAGCCGGCGCAGCACCTCGGTGGCGCGCGGCGCCCCCGGCGGCCCGGAGATGCCGCCCGGGCCCAGCGCGTCCACTCCGGGCGTCCGCAGGCCCTGGCGCGACACGGTGGTGTTGGTGGCGACGATCCCGGCCAGGCCCAGCTCGACGGCCAGGTCGGCGACGGCGTCCAGGTCGGCGTCGGAAAGGTCGGGCGCGATCTTCACCAGCACCGGCGTCGATGTCTCGGCGAGGACGGCGGACAGGATGGGCCGCAGCGACTCGACGGCCTGCAGGTCGCGCAGCCCGGGGGTGTTCGGCGAGCTGACGTTGACCACCAGGTAGGACGCCAGGGGCCCGACCAGCCGCGCGCTGGCCCGATAGTCGTCGACGGCGTCGGCGGCCGGGGTGGTCTTCGTCTTGCCGATGTTGACCCCGATCGGGATGTCGGGCCGGTGCCGCGCGAGCTGGACCGCCAGCGCGCCTGCGCCGAGGTTGTTGAATCCCATCCGGTTCAGCAGGGCGCGGTCGGCGGGCAGCCGGAACATGCGCGGGGCGGGATTGCCGGGCTGCGCGTTGGCGGTGACGGTTCCCACCTCGGCGTACCCGAACCCGAGCGCGCCCCAGGTCAGTAACCCCAAGCCGTCCTTGTCGAAGCCGGCGGCCAGCCCGAGCGGCCCGGGGAAGCGCACCCCGAACACCGTGCTCGCCAGCACCGGATCGGTGGGTCCGAGCAGCCGGTGCAACAGCCGGCGCGCCACCGCGACGGCCGTGACGCCGCGCAGCAGCCCGAAGACCAGCGTGTGGATGCGTTCGGGCGGAACCAGGAAGAACAGCCGTCGCAGCAGGCCGTACACCATGCCGTCGCGGGCCACCGTCACAGTTCCGGCTGGTCGGGCCGCCGGTTATCCAGCCGAGACTTCTTGCGGCGCAACAGGACCCGCCTGCTGCCGTCGGTGTACAGCCGCACCCGGGTCAGTTCCCAGCCCCGGTACTCGGCCTCGATCGACAACCGGGTGGACGCGCTGAGGCGGGTCACCTCCGGGGGCAGCCGCAGCGGCACCCATTCGTAGTCGTCGGACAACTCGCTGTCCCAGCCCGCGGGCAACTGGCTTCGGCGCGGCGCGGTCAACGCGGGCCCGCCGCGTGTTCGATGACCTGCACCCCCGCACCGGACCCCGACACCACGTACAAGGTGTCCGACGCTTCGTCGAAGGCAAGCGAGTTGGGTTGCTGCACGGTTGGGTAACGCACCTTTTCGACGGGAATTCCGGTGGACAGATCGTAACCAACCACGATATTCGAAGCGGTCTGGGTTACCCAGCTCAACTCGCGGGATCCGGCCAGGGCGTACGGCGCCTGGGGCACCGGATAGGCCTGCCGCAAGATCAGCGGGTCGACCCCGTAGACCAGCAGCTGGCCGCCGCGGGTGTCGGCGACCAGAACCCGGCCCCACGGGTCCGCGGCCATTGTGGTTGCGCCTTCACCCGCCCGCAGCGCCTGTTGAACCTGGCCGTCCGCGCCGATCGTCGTGACGGAGGTCTGCCCCCGGTCCAGCACCGCCGTCGTATTCCCTTGGGTGGCAAGCCAATCGACCCGTGCGAAAATCTTGCTCCGGCTGCCGACGGTCGCGGTCGCCACGGCGCCGGGTGTCGGCGAGGCGAGGGTGTAGACGGCCCCGTCGGCGCTGCCCAGCACCAGCTTGCCGTCGGCGCGCAGGGCCACCGCGGTGAAATCGGCCTGCGCGGCGTCGGCGACGTTCACCCGCGCCGCGCGGCCCGTGGACAGGTCGACCACGAAATAGCCACCCCGCGCGGCGAGGAACAGGGTGCCGCGGCCGTCGTCGGTCAACGCGGTCGCCGGCCCGGGCAGGCTGACGACCCGCGGCGCGGCGCTCGTGCCACCGAACACGGTGACTGTGGCCGGTCGGTTTGGATCGGCGCCGGGCGCCAGCACCGCGAGCTGGTGAGTGCCGCCATCGAAGGCCGCCGCGGTGGCACGCTCGGCAAGCGGGCGGACCTGCCCGGCCGGGCTCGCTGACACCGGCGGAGACACGGCGGCGACGGCCGGTTCGATGGTGGGCGGCGCCGATTTGAATGTATTCGACGAACACCCCACGACCGCGGCCAGCAAAAGCGCGACGCCGAGCACACCATGATGAACTGGCGGTTTACTGCGCATATGTCCTGACAGCAATGATCTTCCCTCGCGTAGCGCCGGTGGACTTCCCAGGTTAAGGAACGCCTTCGCATCCAATATGGCCATGTCGCCGACATCAAGCCCCGCGGGCGAGGTATCGTCGCCTCATGGCCGTCACCGTTGACCGGCATATCGCGGAGAAAGAGTTTGCTGTCGAGGACATGTCGACAGGCATTTTCGCCAGCGGCTATGGACATGTCGGTGATGGGCGCAGTTTTTCGTTCCACATCGAACACCGCTCGCTGGTCGTCGAAATTTACCGACCACGCCTTGCCGGGCCGGTTCCCCAGGCCGACGAGGTGGTCGCCACGGCCGTCCGCAGCCTGGTCGAGATCGACCTGACCGACGAGCGCAGCCTGATCGCCGCCGTGCGCGACTCGGTGGCGCATGCGACGCCCGTCTCGCCGTAGCCGTTAGCCGACCCGCACCGGGTACGGTCGTGGTCGTGGTTGCGCCAACCTCTCGGATCCCCCGGCTGGGCCGCGCGGGATGACGGTCATCCTGTTGCGGCACGGCCGATCCAGCTCGAACACGGCCGGCGTTCTGGCGGGCCGCTCGGAGGGCGTCGACCTCGACGACAAGGGCCGCGATCAGGCCATCGGGCTGATCGACCGGATCGGCGACCTGCCCATCCGCGCGTTGATCAGTTCGCCGCTGCTGCGCTGCCGGCGCACCCTCGAGCCGCTCGCCGAGGCGCTCTGCCTGGAGCCGGTGATCGATGACCGGCTGGCCGAGGTGGACTACGGGGACTGGACCGGCCGCAAGATCGCCGAGCTGGCCGCCGAGCCGCTGTGGCGGGTCGTGCAGGCGCACGCGAGCGCGGCGGTGTTCCCCGGCGGCGAGGGCCTGGCGCAGGTGCAGGCGCGCGCCGTGTCCGCCGTCCGCGAACACGATCGGCGGCTCGCGACGGAGAACGACGGCGACGCCCTGTGGGTGGCCTGCACTCACGGTGATGTCATCAAGGCGGTCGTCGCCGACGCCTACGGCATGCACCTGGACGCGTTCCAGCGGGTGACCGCGGACCCGGCTTCGGTGAACGTGATCCGCTACACCGAATTGCGCCCGTTTGTGTTGCACGTCAACCACACCGGAGCGAAATTGGCTGCGGCGCTTCGGGCGGGCCCACCGCCGCAGGATGAGGCTCGGGACAAGGCGGAGGCCAAGACGGACGGCGAGTCCCCGGCGGCGCCAACGGAACAGCCGGCCGCGGTCGTGCCATCCGGCGACGCGGTGGTCGGCGGCTCGACTGATTAATTCCGCTTAAAACATGCGGAGCGGGGCAATCGGATCGCACGGCGAAGGCAACAGCCGGTATTTTGGAGGTGCCATGGCCCGCGCAATTCACGTCTTCCGCACACCCGACCGCTTCGTGGCCGGGACCGTTGGTCAGCCCGGAAACCGCACCTTCTACATCCAGGCGGCGCACGACTCCCGGGTGGTGTCGGTGGTCCTGGAGAAGCAGCAGGTTGCGGTGCTGGCCGAGCGCATCGGTGCGCTGCTGCTGGAGGTGAATCGCCGGTTCGGCACGCCGGTCCCCCCGGAGCCGGCCGAGGTGGACGACCTGAACCCGTTGATCACACCGGTGGATGCCGAGTTCCGGGTCGGAACCATGGGGCTGGGCTGGGATTCGGAGGCCCAGACCGTGGTGGTCGAGTTGCTGGCCGTCACCGACGCCGAGTTCGACGCGTCGGTGGTGCTCGACGACACCGAAGAGGGCCCCGACGCGGTGCGGGTGTTCCTGACGCCGGAGTCGGCGCGGCAGTTCGCGACGCGCTCCAACCGCGTCATCTCGGCGGGGCGTCCGCCGTGCCCGCTGTGCGACGAGCCGTTGGACCCGGAGGGCCATATCTGCGCACGCGCCAACGGTTATCGGCGCAGTGCGCTGCTCGGGCCTGACGATGAACTTGAGGCCTGACGACCGTGAGGTGTTGCGGAACGGCGAGCTGACGGTCATCGGACGCATCCGCTCCGCCAGCAACGCCACCTTCCTGTGCGAGTCCACGCTCGGCGAATCGACCGTGCACTGCGTCTACAAGCCGATCTCCGGGGAGGCCCCGTTGTGGGATTTTCCCGACGGCACGCTGGCCGGCCGCGAACTCGGCGCCTACCTGATCTCGACGCAGCTCGGGTGGAACCTGGTGCCGTACACCATCATTCGCCACGGGCCGGCGGGGCCGGGAATGCTGCAGCAGTGGGTGCAGCAGCCCGGGGACGCGGTGGACAGCGATCCACGGCCGGGGCCGGACCTGGTCGACCTGTTTCCCGCCGGCAGCCAGCAGCCGGGATACCTGCCCGTGCTGCGCGCCTACGACTACGCCGGTGACGAGGTCATCCTGATGCACGCCGACGACATCCGGCTGCGGCGGATGGCGGTGTTCGACGTGCTGGTCAACAACGCCGACCGCAAGGGCGGCCACGTCCTGCGCGACCTGGACGGCCACATTTTCGGGGTCGACCACGGCGTGTGCCTGCACGTCGAGAACAAGCTGCGCACGGTGCTGTGGGGCTGGGCCGGCAAGCCGATCGACGACCAAACCCTGAAGGCGGTCGCCGGCTTGGCCGACGCCGTGGGCGCAGAGCTGGGGGATGCGCTGGCCGAGCACATCACTCGGGCGGAGATCGCGGCGTTGCGCAAACGGGCGCACGCGCTGCTGAACGATCCGGTGATGCCGGTTCCCAACCGGCACCGGCCCATTCCATGGCCGGCCTTCTAAGGCGATGCCACGGGTTCAAACGTCGCAGGGGCCGTCGGAGATACTGATTCGGTGAGCCAGGGCCCGGACGAGCTGACCGATGCCGCACTGGCTGCCGAACTCGCCGCCGACGCCGGGGAACTGTTGCTGAAGGTGCGCGACGAGGTCGGCTTCGGTCACCCGTGGGCGTTGGGCGACGCCGGTGATGCCCTGGCCAACGAGCTGATCCTGCGGCGGCTGCGCGACGAGCGCCCCGACGACGCGGTGCTCAGCGAGGAGGCCTACGACGACCTGGTCCGGCTCAAACGCGACCGGGTGTGGATCATCGACCCGCTGGACGGCACCCGGGAGTTCTCCACGCCCGGCCGCGACGACTGGGCGGTGCACATCGCGCTGTGGCAACGCCCCACCGGCGACCCCACCAACGGCCGCCGGGAGATCACCGACGCCGCGGTGTCGCTGCCGGCCCGCGGGAACACGGTGTACCGCACCGACACCGTGACCGCCGACGCCGCGCGCGTCGGCATCCCGCACACGCTGCGGATCGCCGTGAGCGCCAGCCGGCCGCCCTTCGTGTTGCACCGCATGCGCCAGTCGCTGGCGATTCAGCCGGTGGCGATCGGGTCGGCGGGGGCCAAGGCGATGGCCATCATCGACGGCGACGTCGACGCCTACCTGCACGCGGGCGGCCAATGGGAATGGGACAACGCGGCGCCGGCCGGGGTGGTGATGGCCGCCGGCATGCACGCCTCGCGGCTGGACGGTTCGCCCATGCGCTACAACCAGTTCGATCCGTACCTGCCCGACTTCGTGATGTGTCGCGCCGAGGTGGCGCCGATCCTGCTCGCCGCCATCCGCGACGCGTGGCGCTGAGCCAGCGCGTTTAGAGTCGTTGGCATGCAGTCGTGGGCGTCCCCGCCGGTTCCGGTCTTGCCGGGACTTGGGCCGGAGCTCCGGCTGTTCGACACCTCCGATCGTCAGGTGCGCCCCGTGGCGCCCGCCTCGACCGCGACCATGTATGTCTGCGGCATCACCCCGTACGACTCCACCCACCTTGGTCACGCGGCGACGTACCTGACCTTCGACCTGGTGTACCGGCAATGGCTGGACCTGGGCCACACCGTGCATTACGTGCAGAACGTCACCGACGTCGACGATCCGCTGTTCGAGCGGGCCGACCGCGACGGCGTCGACTGGCGCGAGCTGGGCGATCGCGAGGTCGCCCGATTCCGCGAGGACATGGCGGCGCTGCGGGTCCTGCCCCCGCGCGATTACGTCGCGGCCACCCAGGCGATCCCCGAGGTGGTCGAGCTCGTCGAGAAGATGCTGGCCTCGGGCGCGGCCTATGTGCTCGACGGCGACTACCCCGACGTCTATTACCGGGCCGACGCCACCCCGCAGTTCGGCTACGAGTCGGGCTACGACCGCGAAACCATGCTGCGGCTGTTCGGGGAGCGCGGCGGCGACCCGGACCGGCAAGGCAAGAGCGACGAGCTCGACGCGCTGTTGTGGCGCGCCGCAAGACCGGGCGAACCGAGCTGGCCGGCACCGTTCGGCGACGGCCGGCCGGGCTGGCATGTGGAGTGCGCGGCGATCGCGCTCAGCCGCATCGGCAGCGGCTTGGACATCCAGGGCGGCGGGAGCGACCTGATCTTCCCGCATCACGAGTTCACCGCCGCGCACGCCGAATGTGTCCGGGGCGAACGGCGATTCGCCCGTCACTACGTGCACGCGGGCATGATCGGCTGGGACGGTCACAAGATGTCCAAGAGCCGCGGCAACCTGGTACTGGTGTCGACGTTGCGGGCGCAGGGCATCGAGCCGGCGGCCATCCGGCTGGGCCTGCTGTCCGGGCATTACCGCGCGGACCGGTTCTGGAGCCAGCAGGTGCTCGACGAGGCCACCGCCCGCCTGGGGCGCTGGCGCAGCGCGACGGCGCTGCCCGCCGGCCCGGACGCCGCCGACGTGATCGCGCGGGTGCGCCAATACCTGGCCGACGACCTGAACACACCCAAAGCGCTTGCGGCGCTTGATGGTTGGACCACCGACGCGCTCGAATACGGTGGTCACGACGTGGAGGCGCCGAAGCTGGTGGCCACCGCGGTCGACGCGCTGCTTGGGGTGGAACTGTGAAAGCGGTACTTTGACGCCCATGACGTCGCTGCAGGACAAGGTCGTTTTCATCACCGGCGGTGCCCGGGGAATCGGTGCCGAGGTGGCCCGTCGGCTGCGCGACAAGGGCGCCAGGCTGGTGCTCACCGATCTCAACGAAGCCGAACTGAGCGCGCTGGCCGCCGAACTGGGCGAGGACCGCGTGCTGACGGCCGTCGCCGACGTGCGTGACCTGCCGGCCATGCAGGCGGCCGCGGCCCAGGCCGTCGAACGGTTCGGCGGCATCGACGTCGTCGTGGCCAACGCCGGCATCGCCAGCTACGGGTCGGTGCTGCAGGTCGACCCCGAGGCGTTCAAGCGTGTTCTCGACATCAACGTCCTCGGCGTCTTCAACACCGTGCGGGCCACGTTGCCGGCGGTGATCGAGACCCGCGGCTACGTGCTGATCGTCTCGTCGCTGGCCGCGTACGCCGCGTGTCCGGGGCTGGCCCCCTACAACGCGTCCAAGGCCGGCGTGGAGATTCTCGCCAACGCGTTGCGGCTGGAGGTGGCGCACCACGGCGTCGCGGTCGGGTCGTCGCACATGTCGTGGATCGACACCGCGTTGGTTCGCGACAGCGAGGCCGACCTGCCCGCCTTCGGCAAGCTGCTGGCCAGCTTCCCGTGGCCGCTGAACAAGACCACCACCGTCGCCAAGTGCGCGGACGCGTTCGTCAAGGGCATCGAGGGCCGCCGCAACCGGGTCTACTGCCCCAGCTGGGTGGCCGCGTTCCGCTGGATCAAGCCGGTGCTGTCCACCCCGGTCGGAGAGTTGCCGCTGCACAAGCCCACGGCCGAGCTGCTGCCCCAACTGGACGCCCAGGTCGCGGCCCTCGGGCGGTCCACCAGCGCCTACAACCAGGGACTGGGCAAGAAGGTCTGATTCGAAGGCGACGACCCGCTTCACTCGGCTAGCGCCGAGTTTGCGATCGCCGCTAGCGCCCGAAGCCCGGCCGACGCCGGCGCAGATAGCGCTCGAACTCGGCGGCCAGCGCGTCACCGTCGATCTTGCCCAGCGCCTCGTTCATGTCGACCTCGGCGTCGCCGCGCTGTTCCAGCGACAGCACGTATTCGGCCAGGTCCTCGTCCTCGGCGGCCATCTCGGTGATGGCCTGCTCCCACTCCTCGGCCTCGGTCGGCAGGTCGGCCAGCGGGACCTCGATGTCGAGCACGTCCTCGACGCGGCGCAGCAGCGCGACCGTCGCCTTCGGGTTGGGCGGCTGCGACACGTAGTGCGGCACGGCCGCCCAGAACGTGACGGCCGGGATCCCGGCCGCCACGCAGGCGTCCTGGAACACCCCGGCGATGCCGGTCGGCCCCTCGTAGCGGCTCTCCTCGAGCCCGAAGCGTTTGGCCGATTCGGGGGAGTACGCCGCCCCCGACACCGGAACCGGCCGGGTATGCGGCGTGTCGGCCAGCAGGGCCCCCAGGATGACGACGGTGTCCACGTTGAGTTTGTCGGCGATGGCGACCAGCTCGGCGCAGAAGGTGCGCCAGCGCATGTTGGGTTCCACGCCGTGCATCAACACCACGTCGCGGTCGCTGCCCGGCGGCCGGCAGTGGGAGATGCGCATCGCCGGCCACACCAGCTCCCGGGTCACCCCGTCGACCTGCCGAATGACCGGGCGATTCACCTGGTAGTCGTAGTACGCCTCGTCGTCGATCTCCAGGATCGGGTCGGCTTCCCAGATGGCCTCGAGGTGCTCGAGCGCGTCACTGGCCGCGTCGCCGGCGTCGTTCCAGCCCTCGAATGCCGCCACGACGATGGTGTTGTGCAGCTCGGGCAGTTTGGCTTCACCGAAGGGTGGGCCATCGGACGGGGTCACAGAATCAGCGTACGGCCTTTGCGGCCGATGTTCGGCCTTGCCTGGCAGGGACCTGTCGACCTCGAGAGCCATTCCATAGGACGACTATCCTTATGGGGTGACCGCCGCCCTGACCCTCGATGCCATTGACGGCCTGTCGGCGCGGTCAGGCAGGAATAGTTCGGCTTCAAACTGGTTAAGCTGGGTAACTACCACGTCGCGGGCAGGATGCGGGAGCTGTCGGTAGCGGCGATGGGTTGGGCGTCCAGACGTCGGGTGACAACGTAGACTTTTCACCGTCGAGAGGCGTTGCAACGGATCCGGGTCCTTGCCGGTATCCGCCACGCTCGGCAGAGTCAAGGACGCCTTCCGTAACGGAAGGAATGCGCGTGAACGCCCCTGTAGACGTCCCAGCGTCGGAGACCTTCGTGCCCAACATCCGTCCCGACTGCACCGAGGAACTGTCCGCGGCGCTGCGCCAGCGGATCGTCGTGATCGACGGCGCGATGGGCACGGCGATCCAGCGCGACCGGCCGGACGAGGCCGGCTACCGCGGTGATCGGTTCACGGAGTGGCCGACCGCTCTGCAGGGCAACAACGACCTGCTCAACCTGACGCAGCCGCAGATCATCGAGGGAATCCACCGCGAGTACCTCGAGGCCGGCGCCGACATCCTGGAAACCAACACGTTCAACGCGAACGCGATCTCGCTGTCCGACTACGGCATGGCCGACCTGGCCTACGAGTTGAATTACGCCGGCGCCGCCCTGGCCCGCAAGGCGGCCGACGAGTACAGCACCCCGGACAAGCCCCGCTACGTCGCCGGCGCCATCGGGCCGACCACGCGGACCGCGTCGATCTCGCCGGACGTCAACGACCCCGGGGCCCGCAACGTCTCCTACGACCAGCTGGTCGCCGCCTACCTCGAAGCCGCCAACGGCCTGGTCGACGGCGGTGCCGACCTGCTTATCGTCGAGACGATCTTCGACTCGCTCAACGCCAAGGCGGCGGTGTTCGCCGTCGAGACGCTGTTCGAGGACCGCGGACGCCGCTGGCCGGTGATCATCTCGGGCACCATCACCGACGCTTCCGGGCGGACGTTGTCCGGCCAGGTCACCGAGGCTTTCTGGAACTCGATCAGGCACGCCCGGCCGATCGCGGTCGGCCTCAACTGCGCGCTGGGCGCGCCGGAGATGCGGCCGTACATCGCCGAGATGGCGCGCATCGCCGACACGTTCGTGTCGTGTTACCCGAACGCCGGCCTGCCCAACGCATTCGGCGAGTATGACGAGACGCCGGAGCGCCAGGCCGGCTACATCGCCGACTTCGCCGAGGCCGGCCTGGTCAACCTGGTCGGTGGTTGCTGCGGGACGGCGCCGCCACACATCGCCGAGATCGCCAAGGTCGTCGAGGGCAAGGCGCCGCGCGAGGTGCCGGAGATTCCGGTGGCCACCCGGCTCTCGGGGCTCGAGCCGCTCAACATCACCGAGGACTCCCTGTTCGTCAACATCGGTGAGCGCACCAACATCACCGGCTCGGCCCGGTTCCGCAACCTGATCAAGGCCGAGGACTACGACAGCGCGCTGTCGGTTGCGCTGCAGCAGGTCGAGGTCGGCGCGCAGGTCATCGACATCAACATGGACGAGGGCATGATCGACGGCATCGCCGCGATGGACCGGTTCACCAAGCTGATCGCGGCCGAGCCGGACATCAGCCGCGTCCCGGTGATGATCGACTCCTCCAAGTGGGAGGTCATCGAGGCGGGCCTGAAGAACGTGCAGGGCAAGCCGATCGTCAACTCGATCTCGATGAAGGAGGGCGAGGAGAAGTTCATCCGCGAGGCCCGGCTGTGCCGCAAGTACGGCGCCGCCGTCGTCGTGATGGCCTTCGACGAACAGGGCCAGGCCGACAACCTGGAGCGGCGCAAGGAGATCTGCGGGCGCGCCTACCGGATCCTGACCGAGGAGGTCGGCTTCCCGGCCGAGGACATCATCTTCGACCCGAACTGCTTCGCGCTGGCGACCGGCATCGAGGAGCACGCGACCTACGGCATCGACTTCATCGAGGCCTGCGCCTGGATCAAGGAGAACCTGCCCGGGGTGCACATCTCCGGCGGCATCTCGAACGTGTCGTTCTCGTTCCGGGGCAACAACCCCGTCCGCGAGGCGATTCACTCGGTGTTCCTGTTCCACGCCATCAAGGCCGGCCTGGACATGGGCATCGTCAACGCGGGCGCGTTGGTGCCGTATGACTCGATCGACCCCGAGCTGCGCGACCGCATCGAGGACGTCGTCCTCAACCGTCGCGAAGATGCGGCCGAGCGGCTGCTGGAGATCGCCGAGCGGTTCAACAAGTCGGACAAAACCGAGGACCCGAAGGCCGCCGAGTGGCGCAGCTTCCCGGTCCGCGAGCGGATCACGCATGCCCTCGTCAAGGGCATCGACGCCCACGTCGACGAGGACACCGAAGAGCTGCGCGCCGAGATCGCCGGCGCGGGCGGTCGCCCGATCGAGGTGATCGAGGGCCCGCTGATGGACGGCATGAACGTCGTCGGCGATTTGTTCGGCTCGGGCAAGATGTTCCTCCCCCAGGTGGTGAAGTCCGCGCGGGTGATGAAGAAGGCCGTCGCCTATCTGCTGCCGTTCATCGAGCAGGAGAAGGAGCAGAACGGCACTGCGGCGGCCAAGGACACCAACGGCACCATCGTGATGGCGACCGTGAAGGGCGACGTCCACGACATCGGTAAGAACATCGTCGGGGTTGTCTTGCAGTGCAACAACTTTGAAGTGATCGACCTCGGCGTGATGGTGCCGGCGCAAAAGATCCTGGACGCGGCCAAGGAGCAGGACGCCGACATCATCGGGCTGTCCGGGCTGATCACCCCGTCGCTGGACGAGATGTCCAACTTCGCCGTCGAGATGGAACGCGAGGGCTTGGAGATCCCGCTGCTGATCGGTGGCGCGACCACCTCGCGCGCCCACACGGCGGTGAAGATCTCGCCGCGTCGCAGCGGTCCGGTGGTCTGGGTCAAGGACGCGTCCCGTTCGGTGCCGGTCGCCGCCGCGCTCCTGGACGACAAGCAGCGTCCAGCCCTGCTCGAGGCCACCGAAAAGGACTACGCATCGCTGCGGGAACGGCACGCGCAAAAGAACGAGCGGCCGATGCTGACCCTGGAGAAGGCCCGCGCCAACCGGACGCCGATCGAGTGGGACGGCTACACGCCACCGGTGCCCGCCCAGGGGCTCGGCGTACGCGAGTTCCTCGACTACGACCTCGCCGAGTTGCGCGAATACATCGACTGGCAGCCGTTCTTCAACGCCTGGGAGATGAAGGGCCGCTTCCCCGACATCCTCAACAACCCGGCCTCGGGCGAGGCCGCCCGCAAGCTGTACGACGACGCCCAGCAGATGCTCGACACCGCGATCAAGGAGAAGTGGCTGACCGCCAACGGGGTGATCGGGTTCTTCCCGGCCAACGCCGTCGGTGACGACATCGAGGTCTACACCGACGACACCCGCACCGAGGTGCTGACCACGTTGCACAACCTGCGCCAGCAGGGTGAGCATCGCGACGGCATCCCGAACCGGTCGCTGGGCGACTACATCGCCCCCAAAGATACGGGTCACCGGGACTACGTCGGCGCCTTCGCCGTCACCGCGGGGCTCGGCAGCCAGGAGAAGATCGCGGAGTTCAAGGCAGCCCTCGACGACTACAGCGCGATCCTGCTGGAATCGGTCGCCGACCGGCTGGCCGAGGCGTTCGCCGAGCGGATGCACCAGCGAGTTCGCAAGGAGTTCTGGGGATTCCAGCCGGACGAGCAGCTGGACAACGAGGCGCTCATCGACGAGAAGTACGTGGGAATCCGCCCCGCGCCCGGCTACCCGGCCTGCCCGGAGCACACCGAGAAGGTGACGCTGTGGAAGTTGATGGACGTCAAGGAGCGGACCGGCATCGAGCTCACCGAGTCGATGGCGATGTGGCCCGGCGCGGCCGTCAGCGGCTGGTACTTCTCGCATCCCCAGTCGCAGTACTTTGTGGTCGGCCGGCTGGGCCAGGACCAGGTCGCCGACTACGCGAAGCGCAAGGGCTGGACCCTGAAGGAAGCCGAACGCTGGCTCGCGCCCAACCTCGGCTACAACCCGGAGGATTGATCCAGAGTTGAACCGCATCGCCGATATCGCCACCGACATTGTCGCCGAAGCCGTCAATGTCACGGTCCTGCACGTCCGGCGCATCGTCGGGGCGCTGGGTACCGCGGTCGACCGCACGAAGCGCGAGGTCGGCGATTTAGCCTGGGACTACGGCGATTTGGCGGCCAGCGTCCGTTCCTCGGCCCGCCGCAGCCGCGCGTCCGCCAGGGACGACGGCCAGGTGACGCACGGCGAGTGCGGCGCCGACGTGATATCGATCGATCGGCGTCGTCGAAAGGCCAACTGAGACAACGCCCATAGGTGCAGGCCCTAGACGCGCAGCACGGAACCCAAGGCGGACAGCAGGATATGTGCTTGCACCGTGCCCCCGTCCATGAACCACTGCATGGCGCCTGGCGTGAAGTTGAGCGGCTCGTCGTGAGCCACGGGGTAGTCTGGCATGTACAGGATCAATTCGTCCGGCGTCAACGCCCAGGCCTTGTAAGCCCCGGAGTAGACCTTGTCGGGAGTCCAACGGTCGAGGACGAACGGGTAGGTGCCCGGATCATGCGGTGGGGGCGCCTGATTGAGCGCCGTCTCAACGAACGGCGCGGCCACCGGCGGGATGGCGGTCAGCGGGTTTGACGTTGTCAGGTCGGCCAGCTGCACCCGACGGCCGCTTGCCATGTCGAATGTGAAGGTCCGGTAGGCGTTGTTCGGCTTTGGCCCGTCGGCGTGGTAATCCTCGTGGAACACCGCGCTGAGCAGGTTGCCGTGCCGGAACACTTCGAAGTTCTCCTCGCCGTAGCTGTCGGCGGCCATGCTCGCGTTCGCCGTCTTCCAGTTTGTGACCAGGGTTTTCAGGTAATCGCGCACCACCGGGCCGGTAGTCGGGTTGTCGACCAGGTCTGGCACCGCGACCTTGATGTCCCGCACGGCTTTGCGTTCCGATGTGACCGAGGTGTGGCAGTACTGGCCGTCCCAGTCACCGCCCAGCTCCCCGCAGAATGAGGGAGCGGAGGCGCTTGCCGGGACGGCGGTGGGAATCGTTGTGGCAACGACCAATACGGCTGCGATCGACAATTCCTTGAGCATCACATCACCCCGTCGGCTCAGAGGAGCTGGACTTTACTTGCCCGCCAGCGACCGTCGACCTTCTCCATGGTCATCTTGATCCTGCTGCGGTCGATGCGCGGGTCGGGAGCGGCGGTATTGGTGACGGTCTGGTCGATAAAGACCAGCACGACAACCCTATTGGTGGATGCCGACTGAACCGCCGAGTCCACCACGACGCCGTGCGCGGTCGCCTTGTTATCGATCAGCAGCTGGCGAAGTTTGACGCTGGACTGGGTGTACATGTCCTTGAACTCGCCGGTCGCGCCGTCGAGAACCTGCCGAAAGTTGTCATCGACCTTGTTCGAATCGATGCTCGTCAGCACCTGCGCGTAGGCGATGGCCGCCTGTTGGGCCTGCTCGCCCGCCAGCCTGACTTGATGCTCTTGCCACTGCCGCCAGCCGAGGAACCCCGAAAGGGCAAGCGAGGCAATGAGCAGCATCGGCAGGGCACCGCGGCGCAGGTATTGCTTCCAGGGGCGCTTGCGGCGCTCGGTATCGGGGCGCTTGCGCTTGAGCAACGCGCCCTCGTCCTCGCCCTCGCCCGTGGTCGTGTCGTCGAGATCGTCAGCGCGCACCTCGTCGGTGACGTCCGATGTTGCGGCGCCCGAGTCCGCTTCGGCTTGCGGGTCGGCCTTTGGGTTCTTCTTGGTGGTCACGGCCACGATAATCTCCTAGGGATCGGCTCGAATGGTCGGGGTTCAGTGGGGTGGTTCGATCGGCAGAGGCGGGCCACCGTAGGGGGTGGGAATGGTGTAGCGGCCCCTCGGGGTCGGATCTGTGCGCGCGCCCAGGTCCGCGCCCGGCGGCGGCCCGGCGGTGTCGTCGCCCCCGGGCCGGGGCGCGTTCTTGGCGCCGCGGATGGAGACGGCGGGGTCGTCGTCCCGGCAGTAGGTGTACATGAACGGTTCGTAGTAGTCGGCGGCCGAGGAGGGGTGCGACGGTGTCCCGTAGTCGCACACATAGCGGGGGTAGAGGTCGGCCGTCGCCCACACGCCGTGATCGTGGAAAGTGCTTGCGACGGCGTCCAATACCGATCCGCGGTAGTCGGGGAACAGCGCGTTGAGTGCGGGCACCCGCACATAGAGCAGCTGCGACATGGTGGCCATGCTGCCCAGCAGCTGCACCATGGTGTCGGAATTGTCGGTGAAGAGATTGTCGACGGCGGACAGGGTGCGCGGCGTCTGCTCGGTCAACCGCCGATACCCGGCCTGCATCCGGGCCACGCCGGTGAGCGTCTGGTTGAGTTCCCTTGCGGCAGCGCCCAAGCCGGCGTTCTTGTCGTTTGCCAGGGTGAGAACGACCCGGCTGGTCTTGATGATGCTGGTGGTCTGGGGCAGCACCGAATCGAGCGTCGAAAGCAGGAACGTGCCGCCGTCGACAATGGCGGTCAGCTTCGCCGGGCCTTCCTTGCTCAA
This sequence comes from Mycobacterium sp. ACS4054, assembly GCF_001667275.1. Classification (GTDB taxonomy): domain Bacteria; phylum Actinomycetota; class Actinomycetes; order Mycobacteriales; family Mycobacteriaceae; genus Mycobacterium. The sequence continues at coordinate 16,123 of NZ_LZHV01000048.1, read as the reverse complement.
GCTCAATTCCTTCTTGATCAACTCGATCTTGTGGGGGTCGACTTGGGCCAACAGTCCGTCGGCGTCACCGAGCAACTGCGCCAAGCTGATCGGGACGGTGGTGTGGTCCAAGGCGACGAGGCTGCCGTCGCGCAGATACGGCCCGGCATCCGAGGCGGCTTCGAAGTTGATGTACTGCTCGCCGGCCGGCGAGAGCGCGGACACGTGGACGACGCTGTTCGCCGGGATCCGCACCGTCGACGCGATGCTGGCCACTGCGTTCACACCGTTGTCGGTGATCTGCAACGACTCGACACGACCAACGCGCACTCCGCGCAGCGCGACGTCTTGATTGGGGAGCAGGCCGCCCGAGTCCGGCAACTGCACGGTGACGCGGTAGGACGAGGCGAACGGCTTCACCCGCAGCGCGCCGATGAGCAGGTAGGCGGTCGCAACGACCAGGATGAGCACTAAACCGGCCACCGATAGCCAAACCTGTTGCCGATGACCGGTGCGTACCGCCCGGACGATGAGGTTGGCGAAGTCGTCGATGGCGCGGGTCATGGGTTCGGTCCTGGCGGGGGCCCGGGGGCGACGTCGATTTGACCCGGGATGTTCGGGTCCGGAATGACCGGAACCTGCGGTGAGTTCGGGCCGCGGCCGACCACCCGCTCCTGCAGACGCCACAGCGTGTATTTGAGCGTGCCGACGAGCAGGTTCACGTTGTAGTGGTGTGGTCCGTGCAGCCCGATGTCACCGGGGAAACCGATATCGGGGATCGACCCGAGCATGATCTTGTCGACGCCGACGTTCACCGAAATCGAATTGCCCGCCGTGGATTTGACCAACGCGGGTATCAGCCGGTTCAGCGCGAGCCAGCTGGTGTCCGGGCTCACCGCAACGTCGTTGGCGGCCGCGGCGACGGTGTTCAGGTCGCGGATCAGGCTACGGCCGCTGGTGTCCGTCCCGCCGATCGAAGGAAACCTGGCCAGCAACCGGGACGTGTCACCCACCTGCACAGCCAGGTCGGCCAGCTGGGTGGTGTTGCCGGCCAGGGCCGAAGTGGCGGGACTGGCGGCGCCGACCAGGTCGCTGATGGTTTGGTTCTTGGCGTCGAGTTCGTCGGCCAGGCGCGACAATTGGGTCAATGCGGTGGTGATCTGATCCGACCGGGAATCCAACCGCCCGAGCAGCTCGTTGGACTTGCGGATCATGTCGCCGAACGCCTGGCCCTGGTCACCGGTTGCCTTGCCGAAGCCGTTGATGATGTTGGTGAAATTGCGAACTGCCCCGCCGTTCACCAGAATCGCCGCCGAGCTCAGCACGGACTCGACGGTCGCCGCCGCCGCGGTCGAATCCAGGCCGATGGTGTCCCCGTCCTTCAACGGCGGCCCGTCCGGATCGCCCGCGGCCGGCGGCTTCAGCGCGACGAACACGTCGCCCAACGGTGTCGCGGTGCGCAATTCGGCGGTGCTGCCGCGGGGCAGTTGCACGCCGTCGCGGATGCGCAGTCGCGTTACCGCGGTGTAATTGCGAGCCACCATCGATTCGAGCTGCCCGATGTCGGCGCCGGCGAGCTTCACCTTGGCGTTCATCGGCAGGTTGAGCGCATTGGAGAAGACGGCGTTGAGCGAATAGCCTCCGGACCCCAGCCCCGGGGCCGGAAGAGGCAGGCTGGCAAGGCCGTTCGTGGCGCATCCCGCGGTAACCATGGCCGCGGCCGCCGCCGCCAGCGTTCCCCGCATACCCGCTGCCATCATTTCTGCCCCATGGCGGCCATACCGTCCAGCACATAGGTCAACCCGAAGTCGGGACCGAAATCCTGGATGGTCCCGGTGCTGCAGCCGAGTTGCCGAAGGCCCATGAGGTTGCAGATCTCTTTGGTGTACTGACTGTCGAAAAGCAGCCGATCGGTGAGGAATCGAGCACGCACGCTGCCGTTCGCACGATCCACCATGTTGTAGGCGTTGTCAGCCACCAGCGGGGCCAGATCCAGAAGCTCGGCCAGGTCGCGCCGCTGGTCGGTCACCATCTGCAGCGTCGCGTTGCCGTTGAGCGCGGACTGCTTGATGTTGTCGCGGTTGGCGTCGAGCAGGTCACCGGCGCGCTGGATCAGTTCGTTGAGCCTGCGGCCGGTGCTTCCGGTGCCGATGTCCTCGTCGGCCATGATCTGGCTGACTTGGTGGATGGTAGAGGCGAATTCGCGCAACTTCGTGTCATTGGCGCTCACGGCGTCGAACAGCGTGCTGATGTTCTTGACGATCGTGGTGATCTGCTCGCGAGTTGTCGCACCGCGGTCACTGGACAAGCGCAGCGCCGTGGACAGTTCACCGAGCGCCGCTTTGATCTTCTCGCCGTTGCCTTTCACCACTTCGGTGCCGCCGCCCAGCACGTCGGCGATCGGACCGCCGCCGTGGCCGTCGCCCTCGAGTGACTTGGTCACCTTGTCCAGAACATTGAGAACGCTGCTGAATTCGACGGGCGTCTTGGTCCGGGGCAATCCGATGGTGTCGTGGTTCTGAAGGGCCGGTCCGCCGCGATACGGCGGTGTGAGTTCGATCTGACGGTCGGTGAGGATGGAGGTCGACACGGTGACCGCTTGCGCGGTGGCGGGAACCTTGACGTGGCGGTCGACGGTGAATTCGACTTCGACGTAGCCGCCCTTGGCGGTGATCTTGGTGATCTTGCCGACGGGCATGCCCAGGACCGCCACCGCATTGCCTTCGTATAGGCCTGAGGCGCTGTCGAATTGGGCGGTCAGGGTAATGCTGTCCTCGTCGGACCCCAGGTACCACCAACCGGCGCCGATCGCTCCGGCGATCACCGCGACGGCGACGGCGACGGCAAGTACCTTGGTGCTGAGCACGTCCGCGTACCTGTTCGCCCGGCGCCTCACTGGCAGTCCTTGAAGTACTGGATCATGCCGAACTGCTTGGCGCGGCCGCTGATTGCGCACATCCACGAGTCGATCAACGGAACGTTGGGGGCGTTGAAGTTGATCGCGTTGCCGTCACCGGTGAGGTTGGCCGCCTCGCGGAAGAAGATCGGGCTGGTCTGCAGCATGCTGTGCAACAGGTCGTCGTGTTGGGACATCAAGTTGGTGAAGTCCCGCATGTCCTTGAGCAGCGATTCCAGGCCCGAGCGATCGTTGACCACGACCTGACTCATGGTGTCGACAAGGCTGGACAGGGATCGCATCATCGCGTGGAAAACCGCTCGCCGCGCGACGAATTGGCCGAGCAGGTCTTGACCCTGATCGACCAGATTGCCGATGCCGGCCTGCTGGCGCCGCAGCGTGTTGGTCACCTGCTCGGTGCTGCGCAACAGCTGTCCCAGTTGGTCCCGTCGGACCGCGATGATCGAGGACAGGGTGTGGATGTTTGAGACCGCCTGCGGCACAACGGAGGGTAGGCCCTCCAGCTGCTTGCCGAGTACCGCCAGCGATTGCGCGAACCTGTCGGAGTCGACCTGCTCGAATGTTGTGCTGGCGTCCTGCAATGCGGCCTGCAGGTCGTAGGGGACTTCCGTGTGCGCCAGGTCGAAGGTGTTGTCGGGCAGGCGGCCCGGGCCGTTGGGTTCCAATGCCAGGTAGCGCGAGCCCAGGATGGTGGTCACCTTGATCTGTGCCCTGGAGTCCTTGCCCAGGGCGATGTTGTCCCGGACCTTGAGCCCCGCCTCGACATGGTCGCCAACGAGTTTCATGCTCGTGATGTTGCCCACCGGAATGCCCGCGACCACGATGGGGTTGCCGGGCCGGAGCGAGGCGGCCTGCAGGAACTCCGCGGTGTAGTGCCGGTAGCCGGCGCCGAGGGCGTGCACGAGCAGCATGACCCCGATGACCACCGCAACCACGGCGACGGCGATGAACCCGAGCCACGTCTTGTTGTAGCTTTCCAGCGGACGCTTCCTCATCCGCTCCCACACGGACGCGTCAGCCATCGGCCGTGCTCCTGCATCTCGGGCTGTGCCACGCCTTGTTACCCGGCGTGGCGGCGTTGACGATGATCGGCACGACATCGTTGAGGCCGGGGAAGAACCCCATGAAGTTCACGTCGCAGACGTAGGCGTTGCCGTAGGCGCCCTGATTGCCAACCCGGGTGAGTCCCTTGAGCAGCAGCGGTATGTTGTCGCCGAAGAACGCGACCTGCGGTTCGACGTCCATGAGGTGTTTGGTGACACCGGGCTGGCGGTCGATGAACTCGCGCAGCGCCGGGTACACGTCCGCCGCGGACGTCGACAGCCGCCCGGTCACCCGAGCCAGGGAACCCACCGAGGCAACCAGTTCCGGCCGGCGCACGTCGAGCTCGCCGACGATGCTGCGGGTCTCGGTGATCACGCCGTCGAGGTCGTCGTTTTGCCGGGCGAGGTTGCCCATAACCTTGTCGAGGCTGGTGATCACGCCGCCGAGCGCCTGATCTCGGCCCGCGAATGTCTCTGTGAGAGTGGAGGTTTGGCCGACCAGCGTGGCCAGCGAAGACGTGTCGCCCTGCAGGGACGCAATGATGCCCTTGGTGAGGTTGTCGGCGTCGTGGGGGTTCAGCAGGCTGAACAACGGTTCGTAACCGTTGAGCAGCGTGGTGACGTCGAAAGATGGTTCGGTGCGGTCCAGCGGGATGGTGCTGCCCGGTGGCAGCAGTTCCGGGCTGCCGTCGGTGCCCAGTGACAGTCCGAGGTAGCGCTGGCCGACGATGTTCTGGTATGTCACCGACGCGAGGGTGTTGCCGAACAGCCGCTGGTCCTGCTGCACCACGAACCAGACCTTCGCCAGTTTCCCGTCCAACTCGATCTTTTCCACCCGACCGACGCGGACTCCGGCCATGCGGACGTCGTCGCCTTCGCGAAGCCCGTACACGTCGCTGAACACCGCCGAATACTTGGCGGTATTGCCGGCCACGTCGCGCCGCAGGCTCACGTACACCAGCCACGTGAGCGTCACCGAGACGACCATGAACAGGGTCAGGGCGATGAGTGGGCCGCGAAACTTCATTTGGCCTCCCCGGCCGGATGCGCGAGCGACACCGTGGTTCCCCGGGCGAGGGGACCCAGCAGCAGCTCGGTGGCTTCACTCGGAGGACCGCCGGTGATCACCCCCAACATGGTGCGTTCGTACTGGCTCCCAACGGGTCCCACATTCCCGCCGAAATGGGGGACGCCGAACGACGCCTGGGGAATCCAGGGCGCCTTGGGTGCCACCGGCGCGACCCACGGTTCGTGCGGTTGCGGCGTCGCGGGCGCCCCGGGCGAGGGGTTATCGGGGTTCGCACTCCCGGGCACGGGCGGCGACGGCGTAACCCCGGCGGGCAGGGGAGGGTTGGGATCGGACAGGTTGGGATTCGGGTTGATCAGCGGTGGGCCCACGGCGACGAGGTTGCCGTCGGGACCGATGACCGTGCCGGGGGGCGGCGCCAGATCCTTGGGCGGCTGATAGTTCTGCGGCAGCAGCACTTCGGGCAGATCAGGGCGTACGGGGACCAGCGGTGCGGTAAAACAGCTCGGTCCCTTCAGCTCGCCATAATGCGGACAGTCAGCACGCGTGTAGGTGGAGCTGGGCGTGAACGTCAGCATCGCGCGCATGTTGCCAAGGTTCGTCCGTGGGTTCCACACCTGCTCCATGAACTGGGTCGCCAGGTTGTCCAGCTTGACCACCGCGGGCACGAAGTTGTTCGACTTTTGCGCCAGCACCCCGAGCACGGGGGTGAAATCGGTGGTGATCTGGATGAGTTGGTCGATGTGGTTGCCGAACGACTGGCGCGTTGTGCCGACCGTGTACTCGGCGCCCGAAAGCAGGGTGGCCAGCTGCCCCCGCGTCTCGGCGAAGGTCCGCATCGGCTCGACGGCCTGGTGCAGGGCGTCGAGTAGGTCGGGGGCCGTCTGGGCAAGCCCGGTTGTCGCATCCAGCAGTGCGGATACCGTCGACGGGCCGGTGTCAGTGCTCACGATCGAATTGAGTTGATCGAGAAGGCGATTCAATTGGGCGCCGGCGTCCAACAGGGTGACGCGGCGGTGGTCGGTGGCGGCGCCCAGCGCGGCCAGAATCCCGACGGAGCGGTCGTCGCGGCCACGCCCCGCCGCGGCAAGCACATCGCGTAACTTGCTCACTGTCGTCTGAAACAGGACGGTCGGAAGCCGCTTGTCCTCCGGAATATGGGCGCCGCCACGGATTTTCTCGCCGGAGCCCCCCTGGTTGGGGGAGCCCACCAACTGAACCGACGACACGGCGAAGACATTGCTGGGCACCACCCTTGCGGTCACGGTGGCCGGAATCGACTTGGCGAATTCCTCTTTGAGGTCGATGTGGACATAGTTGGGCTTGCCATGCGCTGCGGGCACGACGCCGTTGACCGAGCCGACCAACACGCCGTGGTACTTGACGTCGGACTTTTGCGGAAGGCCGTCGCCCACGTTGACCAGATCGGCGACCACTCGCACGTAATCATCAAATTTTCCAGTGGATTTCACCAACATGCCGGTGGTGAGCAGGGCGCTGGCAACGACGACCGCAATGCCGATGGCGAACAGCTGGCGGTCAGACGGGCCGCGTCCGTCCAGCTCAAAGGAATTGGGCATGGTCCACCTAGCCGCCGAACCGTGCGCCGGAGTCTACGCCCCAGAGCGCCATGGTGAGCAGCATGTTCACGATGATCACGACGGTGATGCTTGCCCGCATCCCGTGCCCCGCGGCCACCCCGACGCCTTCCGGGCCGCCGCTCGCGTAATACCCGTAGTAGCACTGGATGGTCGATGCGATCCAGACGAAGATGACGGCCTTGATCAGGGAATAGACGATGTCCTGGCCGGCCAGCATCAGCGTGAAGTAGTGCAGGTAGGAACCGGTCGATCCGCCACTGCTGATTCCGACGACCAGCTGAGTGCTCAGGTAGCCGATCGCCAGGCACGCGGCGTACAGCGGGACGATCGCCACCACCGATGCGATCAGCCTCGTGGTCACCAGGTAGGGGATCGGGCGGATGGCGATCGATTCCATGGCGTCGATCTCCTCGGCAATGCGCATGGACCCCAGCTGGGCGGTGAATCGGCAGCCGCCCTGCATGGCGAAAGCCAGCGATGCCATCAGAGGCGCGAGCTCGCGCGTGTTGACCAGCGAGGAGACGAACCCGGTCGCGGGTCCGAGCCCGAGCAGATCCAGGAAGTTGTAGCCCTCGATGCCGACGAGTGCGCCGACCGTCATGCCCAGCACGACGGCCACCCCGGCGGTGCCGCCACCCACGACGATCGAACCGTTGCCCCAGGTGATGTTCGACAACAACCGCAGGAACTCGCCGCGGTATTGCCGCAGCGCCAGCGGCACGGCGACCGCGGCCCGGACAAAGAAGACCAGCAGATGGCCGAGCCGGATGATCGGCACCTTGCCCCTGCGATAGAGCCGGACCAGCGGGACTGAAATCGGTGCCAGGGGCTGGTACGCGGAAGCGGTCACGTCACAGCCCCGTCCTGGGCGACAACATGATGTAGAGCTGGCTGATGGCGACGTTGACGATCATCAGCAACAGGATCGCCTCGACGACCGCCGCGTTCACCGAGTTGGCCACACCCGTAGGTCCGCCCTTGGTGGACAAGCCTTTCTGGCTCGCCACGATGGCCACGATGGCGCCGAACACGATTGCCTTCAGCAACGCCAAGATCATGTCGCCGGTCGTCGCGAACGAGGCGAACGTCGACACGAAGCTGCCCGGCGCCCCGTTCTGGAAATACACGTTGAACATGTAGCTGGCGAAGAATCCGGCGAAGCACACCACGCCGGTGAGGGCCACGCCGATCATCACCGCGGCGGCCAAACGGGGGACGACCAGCCGGCGGATCACCGAGACGCCCATCACCTCCATCGCGTCGGTTTCCTCGCGCATCTTCCGCGAGCCCAGGTCGGCGGTGATGGCCGATCCGACGGCCGACGCCATCAGCACCGCGGCCACCAGCGACGCCCCCTGCCGGATGACCGCGAGCCCGCTGGCCGCCCCGGCCAGCGACGTGGCCCCGACCTGCCCGGCCAGCAGCGCGAACTGGATGGAGAGGGTGACGCTGATCGGCAGTGACACCAGGATCGTCGGCAATACAGCGGTGCCGGCCATGAATGCGCCCTGGCGGACAAACTCTTGCCACTGGAATCGCCCGGTCAGCAGGTCGACGAAGAAGTATTGAGCGGTGCGCACACCCAGAACGAACTGCTCGCCGACCGTCGTCAGCGAGGCGACGGGGTGGCGTTTGACGTAACCGACCGACCAATCCCGAACGGCGCCGACACCGTCAACTTGGGTCGTCATACGGGCGTGATCCGGGGTGCGCCCAGCAAACTCATGGCAAGGGTCATCGCGTTCCAGCCACCGCTTCCATCGGCCCTCTTTCCACCCCCGAATTCCCAGGCGCCGAGCAGGCGACTCCCGACGCCTTCGATGGCAATCTTTATTAAAATAATGTCAACAAGGTTCAAAATCCTGCAGTTCATCGGCGTGGGCTGCATCACACTAACCTACTTGATAGGGACTTTCAATAGTGTAGAGTCACTCATCTGAAATCACCGCTGGGCGGCGCCGCGGTGGTGGACGGTCGTATCGACGAAGGTGATGGCATGCCCTCAGCAAACAACGGCTCGCTGCGGGACAGGCGGCGGGCCGCGCTGTTGTCGCAGATCCAACAGACCGCGCACCGGCTGTTCGCCGAGCGCGGGTTCGAGGCGGTGACGACGGAGGACATCGCCGCCGCCGCCGGCATCTCCATCAGCACCTATTTCCGGTACGCGCCCACGAAGGAGGGCCTGCTGGTCGATCCGGTCCGGGAGGCGGCCGCCGAGATCGTCGGGTCCTACAGCGCACGCCCGGCGCACGAGTCGCCCGTCGAAGCATTGATACAGCTGTTCGTCACGCGCGCGAAGGATGTCAGCGCAGTCGGCGACCTCGATCCATGGCGCCACGCCGTCGCAACCGCGCCTCACCTGCTGAGCAAATCCGTGTTGGTCAGCGAAGCCGACCACGACAAGCTGATCGAGCAGGTGGCATACCGGATGGGTGTCGACACTGCGGTCGACATCCGGCCCGCGTTGTTGGTCCACACGAGTTTGGCCACAGTGCAATTCGTCCTCGATGGCTGGCTGAACCCGGATATCGCTGCCGGCGCGCCTTTTCACGTGCAATTAGAGGAAGCGTTGCGGCTTACCCTCGCCGGATTCGACTGACCGGGCGGCCCGAATCGGCGGCCGAGCGAAACTGCCGTGACTTTGCTTATCGCCGCGTGACACAATCGCTGGCCGTGAAGACCTTTGAGGAGCTGTTCGCCGAACTGGGGGAGCGTGCCCGCACCCGACCCGCCGGCAGCGCCACGGTCGCCGCGCTCGACGGCGGCGTCCATGGGCTGGGCAAGAAGATCCTCGAGGAGGCCGGCGAGGTCTGGCTGGCCGCCGAACACGAACCCGACGATGCGCTGGCCGAGGAGATCAGCCAGTTGCTGTATTGGACGCAGGTGTTGATGATCGCGCGTGGCTTGTCGCTCGACGACGTCTACCGGAAGCTGTGACGATGCTGCGAGTAGCGGTTCCCAACAAGGGCACGCTGAGCGAGCCGGCCAGCGAGATTCTCGCCGAGGCCGGCTATCGGCGGCGCACCGATTCCAAGGACCTCACCGTCATCGACCCGGTCAACCAGGTCGAGTTCTTCTTCCTGCGGCCCAAAGACATTGCGATCTATGTGGGTTCGGGGCAGCTGGATTTCGGCATCACCGGACGGGATCTGGTCCGCGACTCGGACGCCCCCGTGAAGGAACGGCTGGCGCTGGGTTTCGGGTCGTCGAGTTTCCGGTATGCCGGCCCGGCCGGCCGCAATTGGACGACGGCCGACCTGGCGGGCAAGCGGATCGCCACCGCCTACCCGAACCTCGTCCGAAAAGACTTGGCGGAGCGCGGTATTGAGGCAACCGTCATCCGGCTCGACGGAGCGGTGGAGATTTCGGTCCAGCTCGGCGTGGCCGACGCCATCGCCGACGTGGTCGGCTCGGGGCGCACGCTGAGCCTGCACGACCTGGTGGCCTTCGGCGATCCGCTGTGCGATTCGGAGGCGGTGCTTATCGAGGGCGCCGACCCCGACGGCCAGGACGGGACCAGGGGCGCGCGCGACCAACTGGTGGCCCGGATTCAGGGTGTGGTGTTCGGCCAGCAATATCTGATGCTCGACTATGACTGCCCGCGCTCGGTGCTCGAAAAGGCCACGGCGATCACGCCGGGACTGGAGTCACCGACCATCGCGCCGCTCGCCGACCCGGACTGGGTCGCCATCCGCGCGCTGGTGCCGCGTCGGGGCGTCAACGAGATCATGGACGAGCTGGCGGCCATCGGCGCCAAAGCGATTCTGGCGTCCGACATCAGGTTCTGCCGGTTCTGACCGAACGGGTGCGCTGTCGGCGGCTGTGTTAGCGTCCGCCTAGGGCTGTTCGCCCGTGTCACTCCCATGGGCCGCCATCCCTTACCGTTGCCGGGCTGTTCGTCCCCAGGAGGGTATACGTGACACACGCGCTTGTTCTGCTGCTGGCTTTACTGATCGGTGTCGTCGCCGGGTTGCGTTCGCTGACGGCTCCCGCCGTGGTCGCCTGGGCGGCCTACCTCGGTTGGCTCGACCTGCATGGCACGTGGGCCTCCTGGATGGCCAACATCATCACGGTCATCGTGTTCACCGTTCTCGCGGTCGGCGAACTGGTCAACGACAAGCTGCCCAAGACACCGGCCCGCACGGCGCCACCGATCTTCGCCGCCCGGATCATCATGGGCGGCCTGGCCGGGGCGGCGCTGGGCGCGTGGCCGCACTGGACGTTCACCGCGCTCGGGGCCGGTGTCATCGGTGCGGTGCTCGGCACCCTCGGCGGCTACCAGGCACGCAAGCGGCTTTCGGCCGTGGCCGGCAAGGACCTGCCCATCGCGCTGCTGGAGGACGTGGTCGCGATCGTCGGCGGGTTCGCCATCGCCGCGGTGACGGGTCACGTGCTGACGGAATACATCCTGACGGCGGTTAAGTGACAGAGCATTTCGACGCCGTCATCGTCGGCGCCGGCCAGGCCGGCCCACCACTGGCGGGGCGGCTGACGGCGGCCGGGCAGCGGGTCGCGCTGGTGGAGCGCAAGCTGATCGGCGGCACCTGCGTCAACACCGGCTGCATTCCGACGAAGACGCTGGTGGCCAGCGCGTACGCCGCCCACCTGGCGCGCCGCGGCTCCGACTACGGGGTGGCGACCGGACCGGTCAGCGTGGACATGGCGAAAGTCAAGGCGCGCAAAGACGAGATCATGCTGGGCGACCGCAAGGGCATCGAGGACTGGTTGGCGGGCATGGACGGCTGCACGGTGTTTCGTGGGCACGCCCGTTTTGCGGACCCTCACACGTTGCGCGTCGACGACACAGTGCTGCACGCCGACCGGATCTTTCTCAACGTCGGTGGCCGTGCGGTGGTGCCCGACATCCCGGGACTCTCCGACGTCGAGTTCCTCACCAATGTCTCGATCCTCGAACTCGATACGCTGCCAACGCATCTCGTCATCCTCGGCGGCAGCTACATCGCGCTGGAATTCGCGCAGATGTACCGGCGCTTCGGTGCGCACGTGACCGTGGTCGAAAGGGGTTCGCGGTTGGCCTCTCGCGAGGACGAGGACGTGTCCGCAACGGTCCGCGACATCCTGGAGGGCGAGGGCATCGACGTCGTCGTCGGCGCCGATGACGTCCGAATCGCCAAGACCGGCAACGGTTTTGAACTCACGCCCAGTGCGGGCGCCGCCCCGATCGCCGGGAGTCACCTGCTGGTGGCCGTGGGCCGCCGGCCCAACACCGACGACCTGGGGCTCGATGCGGCCGGTGTGCAGACCGATGCCCGCGGCTACATCGTGGTCGACGACCAGCTCAAAACCAACGTCGGCCACATCTGGGCGATGGGGGATTGCAATGGCAGGGGCGCCTTCACCCACACGTCCTACAACGATTTCGAGATCGTCGCCGCGAACCTGCTCGATGACGACCCGCGTCGGGTCAGCGACCGCATCACCACTTATGCGCTCTACATCGACCCACCGCTGGGGCGCGCCGGCATGACCGTCGATCAGGTCCGCGCGTCGGGACGCAAGGCGCTGGTCGGCAAGCGGCCGATGACCCGAGTGGGTCGGGCGGTGGAAAAGGGTGAGACGCAAGGCTTTATGAAGGTGGTGGTGGACGCCGACACCCGGGAGATCCTGGGGGCGGCCATCCTCGGCGTCGGCGGCGACGAGGCCGTCCACGAGATCCTGGACGTCATGTCGGCCAAGGCGCCCTACACCACGCTGGCCCGCACGATGCACATCCACCCCACCGTCAGCGAGCTGATTCCCACGATGCTGCAGGAGATGACCCCGCTGCAGTAACTCGCTACCGCGATGCGGTGGCGGGGCGACGGGACCGCCGTCGCCTGCTGCGCGCGGCCGTCGGCCCCGGCCGGTGCACCGGCGGCGGCGCGATGACCTCGCGGGGCGCGGCCTGCCCGGCCAAGACGCCGATGACGGGTGAGGCCGCGGTGACCTGCTGGGCTTTCGCGCGGATGGCCGCCTTGCGCATCATCGATTCGGTGTCCCGGCGTTGCTCGGGCAGCGCGATGGTCACCACGTCGCCGGCGGCGCGCGGCCCGGACCGATGCAGGTAGGCCTTGTGCTCGGCGGGCGGGTCGACGTGGACCACCAATCCGACATTGTCCACGTGCACGCCGCGGGCGGCGATGTCGGTCGCGACCAGCACTCGCGCGTGACCGGCCGCGAACGCCGCCAGGTTGCGGTCGCGCACGTTCTGGGACAGGTTGCCGTGTAACTCCACCGACGCGATGCCCGATTGGGTGAGCTGGCGGGCCAGCTTGCGGGCCTGGTGCTTGGTCCGCATGAAAAGGATTCGCCGGGAGTCTCCCGCGGCCAACCGGTGCACCAACTCTCTCTTGGCCTGCGGCCCGTCGACACAGAAGAGGTGATGTGTCATCGCGGGAGTCTCCGACACCGGTTCGGCGACCGATCGCGTCACCGGGTTGGAGAGGAATCGCTTCACCAGGGTGTCGACGGCGGCATCGAGGGTCGCCGAGAACAGCATCCGCTGGCCGGCCGCGGGCGTGGCCGCCAAGATGCGGGTGACCGTGGGCAGGAAGCCCAGATCCGCGAGGTGGTCGGCCTCGTCGATGACGGTGACCTGCACCCCGCTCAGGTCGACAAGTCGTTGCTTCATCAGGTCTTCGAGGCGGCCCGGGCAGGCGACGACGATGTCGGTGCCCGACTTCAGCGCGGCAACCTGCCTGTGCTGCGGCACCCCGCCGAAGATCGTGGCAACCCGCAGGCCCCGAACGGCGGCAAGCGGCTTGATGGTCGCGGCGATCTGTGTCGCCAGTTCGCGGGTGGGCGCCAACACCAGGCCGGTCGGTTTGCCCGGTCGCCGATCACCGGCGTCGAGCCGGCTCACCAGCGGAATCGAAAACGCCAGCGTCTTACCGCTACCGGTCTTGCCGCGCCCCAACACATCACGGCCGGCAAGCGTATCCGGCAAGGTTTCGATCTGGATCGGGAACGGCCGCTGCGCGCCAAGCTCGGCGAGCGCGTCGACCAGCGGTGGGCTCACCCCGAGGTGAGCAAAAGTGTTGTCTTCCAGCATGTTTCAAAAAGTCCTAAGCATCGGTGGTAGCGAGATTGCCCTGATGGCAACATCGATCGCCGCGACTCGAGGCTGTGCGGGGTGCACCTGGTCATCTCGGACTCGGCGCCCCGCGGGGATCTGAGAAGAAATAACGAATCGATCACGACGTGCCGGCAAGCCGTTCGGCGCCAACCTTGATAGCAGCTTAGCGCATTCGACGGTGGGTCGGTTAACCGGCGGCCGAGCCGAACGAGACCTTCGTCACATCGCTGAGCGGTGACCGCTCACGCCGCCGGCTGGGTCGGGTGTGAAACCGCTTGCGCGAGTACGTCGTTCGGCCAACCCGGGTAGGGCGGCGGCGTTCCGCCGAACAGCGGGCAGTACTGCTGGTGGGGGCACCAGTCGCACAACCGCGACTGGCTGGGCCGGAAATCGCCCGTCTGCCCGGCGGATTGGATGGCCCGCCAGATCGCCGTCAGGGTCTTCTCGAAGCGCAGTAACTCGTCGTGGTCCGGCGAGTAGTCCAGCACCTGCCCGTCGGCGAGGTAGATGAGCCGCAGCCGGGTGGGTGGCACGCCGCGCGTGCGCAGCAGCGCCACCGCGTAGAACTTCATCTGGAACATCGCCTTGAACTCGGCCAGGGCCCGCGCGGCCGGCGGCGCCTTGCCGGTCTTGTAGTCGACCACCCGCAGCTCGCCCGTGGCCGCGACGTCGATGCGGTCGATGAAACCGCGCAGCAGCGTGCCGTCGGCGAGCTCGACCTCCACGCGCTCCTCGCAGCACTGCGGGTCGAAGCGGGTCGGGTCCTCGAGCCGGTAGTAGCCGGACAGCAAATCGCGGGCCTCGGCGAGCAACTGGCCGCGTTGCTCGGCATCGAATTCGCCGACCAGTTCGGGCGCCGCCGCGACCACCTGGTCCCAGGCCGGCTCGATCAGTGACAGCGCGGTATCGGGACCCCGCTGCTCGGCCGGCAGGCCGTAGAGGTGCTGCAGGGCGGCGTGCACCACCGAGCCACGCAGCTGGGCGACGGACGGCGCCTCCGGCAGCCGATCGATCGCGCGGAACCGGTACAGCAGCGGGCACTGCTTGAAGTCGGCGGCCCGCGAGGGGGACAGCGCCGGTTTCGAAGCCGGTCTGGAAGCCGGCCGCGGCAGCGGCTGGTCGGTCATGTCCGCAGCGTAGAACCGGGCCCCGACAACCCCGAGCACCGCCCGCGGCGAGTCGGCTGGCACGCTAGACGGCGTGTCCGCAACCGGCCCGTTCACCGTCGGGGAGCGCGTACAGCTCACCGACGCCAAGGGCCGGCACTACACCATGTCGCTTACGCCCGGCGCCGAATTTCACACCCATCGCGGCTCGATCGCCCACGACGCGCTGATCGGGCTGGAACAGGGCACGGTGGTCAAGTCCAGCAACGGAGCACCGTTTTTGGTGCTGCGCCCACTGCTGGTCGACTACATCATGTCGATGCCCCGCGGACCGCAGGTCATCTACCCCAAGGACGCCGCGCAGATCGTGCACGAGGGCGACATCTTCCCGGGCGCGCGCGTGCTGGAGGCCGGGGCCGGATCGGGGGCCCTGACCTGCTCGCTGCTGCGCGCAATCGGGCCCGACGGACGGGTGGTCTCCTACGAGCAGCGCCCCGACCACGCCGAACACGCCCGGCGCAACGTGTCGGTGTTCTATGGCGGGCCGCCGGACAACTGGGAGCTGATCGTCGGCGACCTCGCGGACTCCGATCGGCCCGATGGCTCGTTCGACCGGGCCGTGCTCGACATGCTCGCGCCGTGGGAGGTGCTCGACGCGGTGTCGCGCCTGCTGATCCCCGGCGGCGTGCTGATGATCTACGTGGCCACGGTGACCCAGCTGTCGCGGGTCGTGGAGGCGCTGCGGGCCCAGCAGTGCTGGACCGAACCGCGGTCGTGGGAGACGCTGCAGCGCGGGTGGAACGTCGTCGGCCTGGCTGTCCGGCCGCAGCACTCGATGCGCGGGCACACGGCCTTCCTCGTCTTCACGCGCCGGCTCGCGCCGGGCGTAATCGCGCCCGCGCCGTTGGGGCGCAAACGCGAGGGCCGCGACGGTTAGTGGCGATCGCAAGCGCGGCGTTGCCGGGCGCGGCGGGTCGCCACCATTAGACCTCAGCCTTCGTCGTCGCTGCGGCGCAGGCCGCGCCGCGCCGACAGCAGCTCGAACTCGGGGTGGGCGGCCACCAGTCGTTCGGCCGCGTCGAGGACGTCGACGGCGTGGCTGCGGTCGCCCGACGCCAGGGCCACGCCGATGCCCGCGCGTCGATACAGGTCGTGGGAACCCGTCTCGGCCGCCGACACGCTGAACTTGCGTTGCAGCTCCGCCACGACGGGGCGGATGATCGACCGCTTCTCTTTGAGTGATCGGACGTCGCCGAGCAGGACGTCGAACTCGAGCCAGCCGATCCACATGCCGCGGCTCAACCGGGTGGGCTCGGGGACGGACTCGGCTCCGGGGCGGGAGCCGGGGCCGGTGCGGGAGCTGTCTCTTATACAC
>NZ_LZHV01000047.1 GCF_001667275.1 Mycobacterium sp. ACS4054 | reverse complement strand
GGGGGGGCGTCTTTTTAGCCGCCCCGGGGGGGCGGGGCCGGGGGGGGGGCGGGGGGGGGGGGGGGGGGGGGGGGGCGGGGGCGGCGGGGGTGCCCGCGACCGCACCGGTGGCGGTCACGTTGGCCAATCGGGTGATCGCCTGCTCGGCGGCCGCCCGCGCGGCAGGGGTGCGGCGGGGGCTGCGGCGCCGGGAGGCGGCGGCCCGCTGCCCACAGCTGCACGTCGCCACCGCCGACGCGGACCGCGACGCCCGCCACTTCGAAGCGGTCATTGCCGCGGTGGACGACCTGGTGCCGCGCGCCGAGGTGCTGCGGCCCGGGCTCTTGGTGCTGCCCGTGCGCGGGGCGGCCCGCTATTTCGGCTCCGAGGCCGACGCCGCCGAGCGGCTGATCGACGCGGTGGCTGTGAGTTCAGTGGCAGGCGCCGAGTGCCAGGTCGGGATCGCCGACCGGTTGTCCACCGCGGTCTTCGCGGCGCGGGCGGGCCGCATCGTCCCGGCGGGCGGTGACGCGAAGTTCCTGTCGGTGCTGTCGATCCGCCAGCTTGCCACCGAACCCAGTCTGTGCGGCCCCGGGCGCGAAGAGCTGACGGACCTGTTGTGGCGGATGGGGATTCGCACCATCGGCCAGTTCGCCGCGCTGTCGGCCACCGACGTGGCGTCCCGATTCGGCGCCGACGGGGTGGCCGCGCACCGGCTGGCCCGCGGCGAGCCCGAGCGGGGACCGTCCGGGCGGGAGCCGCCGGAGGAGCTGGAGGCCGTGCTGGACTGCGACCCGCCGATCGACCGGGTCGACGCGGCGGCCTTCGCCGGGCGTTCGCTGGCCGCGGCGCTGCACCGGACGCTGATGGCCGCCGGGGTGGGCTGCACCCGGCTGGCCATTCACGCCGTCACCGCCAACGGCGAAGAGCTGCACCGGGTTTGGCGGTGCGCCGAGCCGTTGACCGAGGACGCCACCGCCGACCGGGTGCGCTGGCAACTGGATGGCTGGTTGAGCAGCCGGACCGCCCGTCACCCCCGCCCGACGGCGGCGGTGACGCTGTTGCGGCTGCGGGCGGTCGAGGTGGTGTCTGCCGAGGCGCTGCAGTTGCCGCTGTGGGGTGGCCTGGGCGAGGAGGACCGGCTGCGGGCCCGCCGGGCCCTGGTGCGGGTGCAGGGTCTGCTCGGGCCGGAGGCGGTGCGCGTGCCGGTGCTGTCCGGCGGGCGCGGGCCGGCCGAACGCATCACGCTGACCCCCCTGGGCGATGAACCGGTTCCGCGGGCCGACCCGGCTCAGCCCTGGCCCGGCCGGCTGCCCGAGCCGTCGCCGGCGGTGCTGCTCGATGACGCGGTGGAATTGCTTGATGCCCAAGGGGACCCGGTGCGGGTGACCAACCGGGGGCTGTTCTCCGCCGACCCGGCGCGGCTGACCGGGCACGGCCGGGACGAGCGGCTGGACTGGTGGGCCGGCCCGTGGCCGGTCGACGAGCGGTGGTGGGATCCCGACGTCGGAAAGGGCCGCACCGCCCGCGCGCAGGTCCTGCTGGAAAGCGAGCGGGCGTTTCTGCTGTGCTACCGCCAGCGGCGCTGGTACCTCGAGGGCAGCTACGAGTGAGGTGCCCGGGCCTGCGCGGATCGGCTCGACCGCGAATCTTCGCCGGCCCGGCGACTAGGCTGACACGATGCCAACGACGTCGGAGCCCCCCGAGGGAAATGACTTAACGCCGCACTTCGACGATGTGCAGGCCCACTACGACTTGTCGGACGAATTCTTCCGGCTGTTCCTCGACCCGACCCAGACGTACAGCTGCGCCTACTTCGAGCGCGATGACATGACGCTGGAAGAAGCGCAGATCGCCAAGATCGACCTCGCGCTCGGCAAACTCGGTCTGCAGCCGGGCATGACGTTGCTCGACGTCGGCTGCGGTTGGGGTGCCACCATGATGCGCGCCGTCGAAAAATACGACGTCAACGTCGTCGGCCTCACCCTGAGCCGCAACCAGGCCGATCACGTCGAGCAGTTGATCGCCCAATCCGACAGCCCACGTTCCGCGCGGGTCCTGCTGGAGGGCTGGGAGCAGTTCGACGAGCCGGTCGACCGGATCGTCAGCATCGGCGCCTTCGAGCACTTCGGGCACGAGCGCTACGACGCGTTCTTCACCCTGGCGCACGACCTGTTGCCCGACGACGGAGTCATGCTGCTGCACACCATCACCGGGCTGCACCCGACGGAGATGGCCGAGCGTGGCATGCCGCTTTCGTTCACGTTCGCCCGATTCATCAAATTCATTGTCACCGAGATCTTTCCGGGTGGGCGGCTGCCCTCGATACCCATGGTGCAAGAGCGCGCCACCGCGAACGGCTTCACCGTGAGTCGCGTGCAGTCGCTGCAGCCGCACTACGCCAAGACGCTCGACATCTGGGCCGCCGCACTGCAGGCCCACAAGGACGAGGCCATCGCGGTGCAGTCCGAGGAAGTCTACGAGCGGTACATGAAATACCTGACCGGTTGTGCCGACGCATTCCGGATCGGCTACATCGACGTCAATCAGTTCACGTTGCAGAAATGACTTCCACGGCACGCCGGACACCGGGCGGCGCCTGACCCTCGACGGCTCGCGCCCTCAGCCCTGCCGGTCGCGCACCGCCTGCGCCCGCGCCATCACCCCGGCGCCGCCGGGCAACGCCCCCACCACGGCGCGGGCCAGCCGATCGCGGCCCCGCACCCCGTCGGTCCTGGCCTGCCCGGTGCGCAGGTGGCGCCACCCCAGCGCCGCCCACGACCCCGCGACCGCGGCGTCGATCACCCCGCCGCGGGCCCGGCGCCGGTCCACCGCGGCCAGGCCGAGCGCGGTGGCCGAGTGCACGGTGTCCACCCACACGCCGGCCGCCAGCACCTCCGGACCGGGATTGATCCCCGACAGCAGCGCCTGGACGATGTGACGTCCGCCCAGGATCCGGGTGACGACGAGCGCCTTGCGATCGACCTGCACGCCGTGAATGCGCTCCAGCACCTCGGACGGGGCGGCCAGCAGCACGGCGCCCCACCCCGCGCGCAGCACCTCGATGAAGCGAATCTTCATGGGGTACAGGGTAACCGGCGTGCGAAGGCCCCAACCCGTTCGATGAACCGGTCGAAGAACGCCGCCGCGTCGACGTCAACGCCGATCAGGGCGTTCGGCTTTCGGCGTCCCGACCAATCGGTCACCGTCATGGCGCGGGTCAGCGTCCCCGTCAGCTCGATGTCGACGGTCGCCGGGCGCGTGGAGACCAGCCCCGGGTCCAGCGCCGCGGCCGCGGCCAGCGGATCGTGCAGATGCGCCTGGTAGCCGTGGCCGATGTCCTGGTAGGCCTCGAGGTAGAACCGCATCGCGTCCTCGACCACCCGGATCAGCGGGTTGGACGCCGTCGACCGGGTCCCTGGCTCGTCGTCCGCGCTCATCGGCGTCGCCGTCGACCCGGCGGCGGCCGCCAGCCTGGCGAGGTGCTCCGGCGTCATCGCCACCCTGCGGGTCAGGTCCAAACCGCAGAGGATCGGAAGACGCTCTGGCCCAACGACTTCGGGGTCCCAGGCGGCCAGCACCTCGGCGGCGGCCTCGGGGTCCACGCTGATGTTCCATTCCGCCACCGGCGTGGTGTTGCCCCGGTGATCGTAGGAACCGCCCATGACGACCAGCCGGCGCAACAGCGTCGGCAGCGCCGGTTCGGCGCGCAGCGCCAACGCCAGATTGGTCAGCGGCCCGGTCGCGACGCCGATGAGCTCACCCGGAAAGGCGTGCGCGGCGCGCACCCAGGCGCTCGCCGAGTCGTGATCGGTGAGCCGGCGATCGGCGGTCGGCAGCTCGGCGTACCCCAACCCCCGGGAGCCGTGGACCTTCGATGGTAGGCCCATGGGCCCCGACAGGGTCTCGTTCGAGCCCTTGGAGACCGGTATGCCGGTGACGGCGCACAGCTCGAGCAGGCCCAGGTTGTTCTCGCAAACCTGTTGCACGCCAACGTTTCCCCCGGTGGAGGCGATGCCGACCACGTCCGCATCCGGGCTGGCGAACAGGTACATCAGGGCCAGCGCGTCGTCCACGCCGGTGTCGACGTCGACGAAGACGGGGGTCACCGCGGGGATTCTACGGCCACGCCGAGGCGAAGGTGATCACCAGGACGTCACGCTGCGCGGGGCCCGAGCCGTCGATCGGCCGGATCGGGGAGACGCCGTGCAGGGTGCGGCGGTCGTCGCCCAGCATCAGCGTGCCGGGCTCGGCCAGGGTGGTCGCCAGCAACTGCCGGCCGTCGAGGTCGCACACGGTGCTCTCGCCGCCGATGGCGTTGCGCCGCCCGACCAGCAGCGAGCTGACCAGGGTGACGCCGTCGCGGTGCATGCCCTCGGGCGTGGGATGGCCACCCTCGTCCGTCAACGACCGGATCCGGAACAAATGCACCTTGACGTTCCAGTCCTGCACCCGGTCCAGGGCGTCCGCCACCCGGGCCAGCAGATCGATCAGCTTGCGCAGCAAGGGATCCCCAGCGAACGCCTCGGTCAGCGGCTCGAAGTCGCGGTCCTTGCCGATGTAGAGCGGATTGGAGTCCTCCGGCTGCACGAACGTGCTCCTGGGCATCGGTCGCAGCACCCCGTCGCGCAGGGAGTACTGGCCGTACCGGCGCAGCCGCTGCACGCCCAGCTCGGCCGCGTAAGGGTCGGGCCCCAGCCGCTGCCAATGCCGGGCGAACCGGGTCCACTCTTCGCGGCCGGCGCCCAGGCTCCGCGTCACGTCGAATGAGGACATCACGGCGGCGCCGGCCGGCGCGACCAGCCGGGCCGCGGCGGCCACGGGGTCGGCGTCGGCCCGCTTCTCGGACAGAATCCGGGTCATCGCGCCGGAATACCGCAATCGCGCGCGGCGCAAACGCGTCGATTTAGTCGATTTACCAGTGCACTCCGGGCACCAAGCGCACCAGACGTTTGACTCCTCGCGGTGTCCGGATGCCCTTGGTGACCGCGCGGACGGGCCGCCTCGGCTTGCGCGGTGGCCGGGGAACGGCGGCGGCCGGTTCGGCGGGCACGCCGCGGGCGGCGGCCGAGTCCGGGTAACCCAGGTACAGCTGGTGCAGGATGCGCCGGGACGTCCGCGGCGCGAAGTAGTTGCCCACTTCGGCGAGCGTGCCCAGCGGGGTGTCGATGCGGGCCGGCTTTTCCACCAGGCCGCGCACCACCATCGCGGCCGCGCGCTCCGGGCTGATGGCGGGCACCGGGTTGAGCCGGTGCGACGGCGCGATCATCGGCGTACGGACCAGGGGCATATGGATATTGGTGAACGTGATGTGGTCGGACAGCGTTTCCGACCCGACCACGTCGGCGAACGCGTCCAGCGCCGCCTTGGTGGGCAGGTACGAGCTGTACTTCGGGTTGCGCGCCTGCACGCCGGCGCTGGAGACGTTGACCACGTGACCGAATCGACGCTCGCGCCAGTGCGGCAGCAGCGCCAGCACCATCCGCACCGCGCCGAAGTAGTTGACCGCCATCACCCGCTCGTAGTCGTGCAGCCGATCGGTCGAATTGACCACCGAGCGGCGGATCGATCGGCCCGCGTTGTTCACCAGATAGTCGACGTGGTCGAAGCGCCCCAGGATGTCCTTGATGGTGTGCTCGACCGAGGTGGAATCGGTGACGTCGCAGGTGAAGGCGTGGGCGTCGCCCCCGCCGGCGCGGATCTCGGCGACCAGTTGGTCCAGCGCGTCGGCGTTGCGGGCCAGGGCGAACACCGTGGCCCCGCGCTCCGCGACCGCGATCGCCGCCGCCCGGCCGATGCCGCTGGACGCGCCGGTGATGATGACGTGCCTGCCCCGCAGAGGGGCCCGCGGATCGTCGCGGCGCGCCCGGTCCGGGTCGAGGTGCTCGGCCCAGTACCGCCACAGCCTGGGCGCGTAGTCGGAGAACTCGGGCACCTCGATGCCGGTGCCGCGCAACGCGTTCCGGGTCTGGTCGTTGACGAAGGTGGGCTTGAGGTCGACGAGGTCGAACACCTCGGCCGGGATGCCGAGCTGGGTGGCCGCCATGTTGCGCAGCACCCGGGCCCGCCCCCGCACCTTCAGCACCGGCGCGGCAACGGAGCCGGGCAGCGACCCGCGCGCGGGCGGCAGGCCCGCCGCCTTGGCGACGCCGCGGTAGATGCCGCGCAGCCCAACGGTTTTGGGGGCGGTCAGGTGGAACGTGCGGCCGTCACCACCCTCGGCGTGCATGAGCGCGACCAGCGCGTCGACGACGTAGTCGACCGGCACGATGTTGGTGCGCCCGGTGTCGGGCAGCAGGACGGGTGTCAGCGACGGCAACGCCGCCAGCTTGGCCAGCACGCCGAAGAAGTAGTACGGCCCGTCGACCTTGTCCATCTCGCCGGTGCGCGAATCGCCCACCACCACCGCCGGCCGGTAGATCCGGTAACGCAGTCCCGGGGCCGAGCGCACCAGCAGCTCGGCCTCGAACTTCGTCCGGTGGTACGGGCTGGGCAGCCGCTGGCCGACGTCGAAGTCGTCCTCGGTGTACTCGCCGGGGAAGTCACCCGCCACGGCGATCGAGGACACGTGGTGCAACGTCGCGCCCCGCCGCGGCGCCCGCCCCACGACGGCGCGGGTGCCGTCGACGTTGGTGGCGCGCTGCTGGGCCTCGTCGGCGGTGATGTCGTAGATGGCCGCGCAGTGCACGACGTGGTCGACCCGGCCCAGCTCGGCGACGGTCTCGTCGGCCAGCTCCAGCTCCGGCAGCGCCGCGACCAGCGGCTTCGCCCGCTCACCCCACTCGGCCGCCAGGCGTTCGAAGCGGCCCAGCGACTCCCGGCGGACCAGCACCCACACCTGGGCGTCGGGCCGGCTGTCCAACAGGCGACTCACGACGCGGCGACCAATAAACCCGGTACCGCCGGTAACGACATACCGCATGCAGCCCATCGTGGCGGCTGGCGGCCGCCCGCGTCAACTGTGGCGATCGCAAGCGCGGCGTAGCCGGGCGCGGCGGGTCGCCACCATCCACCCCGTGACGCGTCAGTTGTGGAAGTCCCGGATGCCGTCCCACTCCACCAGGGTCCAGCCGTAGAGCGGGTTGCCGGTGATCACCACGCGGCCGATGTTGGGCAGGGGGTGGCTGGTCAGCAACGAGTCCTTGGCGTTCTTCGCGTTCATCAGCGTCCAGTACTCGATGGCGAACTTGTGCGAGAACACCACCGGGTCGTGCTGGCCGCTGTTGTAGACCTTCGCGATGGCGGCGGTGAACTGTTCGTTGAACTCCTTGCCGCTGACCGACCCCGGGATGCTGTCCTGCGTGTCGCCGCGGAGCCAGTCCGCCGGCGCCAGCAGGTACGTCGCGTTCTCCTGCGGGATCGGCTTGCCCTCGAACCAGCCGGCGTTGATCTCCTGAATGCCCTGCAGCACCTCGACCTGCTTGCCCAGCTCCGAGGCCAACGGCGCGGCGGTCTGCTGGGTGCGGACCATGGTGGAGGCGTAGATGCCGTCGTAGTCCTTGTGGCCCGCCTGGTGCGCGACTTGCTGGGCCTGCCCCTGACCCTCGGGGGTCAGGCTGGGCCCGGGCACCGAGGTGTCGATGATCCCGCTGGCGTTGGATGCCGACTGGGCGTGCCGGATGAACGTGATCGTGATGCTGCGCGCCTGCGGTGTCCCGCCGCAGGCCCCGACGACGAGGACCGCGGTCAACGCCGCGACGGCCTTCGAGACATTCCGGATCACGCTGCGCTTCGGCATGGCAAATAGCCTGCCCTGCCGACGGCATCGGTGGGAAGGGTTTGCGATGGTTAAGTGGAGAAATTACTTGCGAAGGAGACTCAGATGGCGATTGACCCGAGTGCCGTCGGCGCGGTGACCGAACCGATGCTGTTCGAGTGGACCGACCGGGACACGCTGCTGTACGCGCTCGGCGTCGGCGCCGGCCTGGACGACCTGTCGTTCACCACCGAGAACAGCCACGGCATCGATCAGCAGGTGCTGCCCACCTACGCGGTGATCTGCTGCCCGGCGTTCGGGGCGGCCGGCAAGGTCGGAACGTTCAACTGGGCCATGCTGTTACACGGCTCGCAGGAAATCCGGTTGCACGCGCCGCTGCCGCCGGCGGGGAAGCTGTCGGTGGTCACCGAGGTCGCCGACATCCAGGACAAGGGCGAGGGCAAGAACGCGATCCTGGTGTTGCGCGGCCGGGGCACCGACCCGGACTCGGAGAAGCTGATCGCCGAGACGCTCACCACCCTGGTGATCCGGGGCGAGGGCGGGTTCGGGGGCGTGCCGGGTCAGCGGCCGGTGGCCCCGGAGATCCCCGACCGCGAGCCCGACGCCCGGGTGGCGTTGCCCACCCGGGAAGACCAGGCGCTGATCTACCGGCTCTCCGGTGACCGCAACCCGCTGCACAGCGACCCGTGGTTCGCGCGGGAGCTGGCCGGGTTCCCGAAGCCGATCCTGCACGGGCTGTGCAGCTATGGGGTGACGGGCCGCGCGCTGGTCGCCGAACTCGGCGGCGGGACCGCGGCCAATGTCACCTCGATCGCCGCGCGGTTCACCTCTCCGGTGTTCCCCGGCGAGACGTTGACCACCATGATCTGGCGAACCGAGCCGGGCAAGGCGGTGTTCCGCACCGAGGCCTCCGGGGCGGAAGGCTCCGGCCCCCGGGTGGTGCTCGACGACGGCGCGGCGGAATACGTGCAGGCCTAGCCGGACAGCTCGCGCGCCAGTCGGGCGGTGAACTCGCTGGCGCGCTCGGGGCTGTCCAGTGCGAACTGCGCGGCGGTGGCGCGGTCCCCGTCGTCGTAGTGCCGCACCAGGATTGGCACGCCACCGTCGTGGACCGCGTCGAATGCGTCCTCGTCGGTGATGTCGTCGCCGAGATAGACCGGCGTCCGGGTGCCCGCTTCGGCCTCGGTCAGGTGGTCGAGCACCCAGCGCAGCGTTTTCCCCTTGTCCCAGTCCAGGTCGGGGCGCAGCTCGATGACCTCGCGGCCGGTGGTCACCCGCAGGCCGTCGCGGCGGCCTGCCGCGCGCACCGCGGCCGCCACCTCGCCGACGCGCTCCCGGGCGGCGTTGCGGTAATGCACGGCGACCCCAAAGCGCTTGTGTTCCACCACGACACCGTCGATGGCGCCCAGTCGTTCGCGCAGCTCGCCGGCCGCGCCCTCCAGCACCGGAATGGCCGCCGCGGCCGCGTCGTTCTGGTGGTGCGTGCCGTCGGGCGCGGTCAGCTCGAATCCGTGGCTGCCGGCGTACCATATCCCTTGCACACCAACCCGTTTCGTGACGTCGGCCAGGTCGCGGCCCGACAGCACCGCGACCGGACACCGCGCGGCCAGCTGCCGCAGGGCATCGGTGGCGCCGGCGACCGGGACGGCGGCGTCGGGATCGTTGACGATGTCGGACAGCGTGCCGTCGAAGTCGAAGAACACCGCCGGTCGCCGCGCGGCAAGGTGGTCGAGGGCTTCCAGCGCATCGGGCAACTGCGACATCCGCCGGTCCCCGGTTCGCACGGCGACCTCCCGCAGGTCGGTGACGACCGCGTCCGCGCCGGCGTCCCGCAATGCCTCGCCGTGGCCGGTGCCGATCACCAACGCGAAGCCGCCGGCCCGCGCGGCGGCGACGCCCGCCGCGTCGGCGGTGACCACCGCGCATCGACCGGGCCGCACCCCCAGGTCGTCGGCCGCCCTCGACAGGTCCTCGGGTGAGGAGAAAACCGCGGCACCGACGCCGATCTCGCGCAGTTGCGCATCCAGGACGGGGTCGGGCGCGTCGAACAGCACCGCGTCATGGCGGCGCGGGTCGATGATCACCGACCCGGAATCTGGCATGAACCAACCTTCTCACGCCGGCCGGGCCGTGCGGGAGTGGGTCAGCGCCGCGCTTGCCCCGGCGGGCGCGGCCCCGGTGCCCGGCGCGGAAACGTTCGCTTGCGGCGCCGATCGCTGAGCAACAGCACCGAGTCACCGCTGAGCGCCACCAGCCGTGCCATGCCCAGTTCGATGCCGGCGGCCAATTGCTTGACGTCGAACCCGGCGCCGGGCTCGGCGGTGATGCCGAACACCAGCTCGTCGCCGTAGCTGAGCACCGCGACCCCGGTGCTCAGCTGGACGGCGGTCGGGGGAATGGGCAGCAGGCGCTCCATCGTCTGGCCCATCAGGCGCAGCCGGTGACGGGGCCCGGGCACGCTGGTCGCCAACGTCACGATGGCGCGTTGCGGCAGCCGGGAGAGCAACGCAGTGACGTTGTCCCGCAACACCGTTGGCAATGAATTGAGCGCGGACTCGAGGATGCCGCGGGCCGGCGGCGGGCCGGTTCCCCTTTCCTTCCACCGGATCTGCACGGTCCGCAACCGCTGGACCGGGTCGTCGTGTTCGACCGGCAGGTACGGCGATTGGACCGGCGCCGGCACCAGCGCACGCAGCGAGTCGGGCCGCGGCTCCTCGCCGCGGCCAAGCAGCACCGTCCGGAAGCCCTCGGTGGTGGCTGCGAGCGCGACGTCGTTGACGGTCACCCCGAATTTGCGGCACACGCGGTCCACCTCGGCGATCGGGACCCGCACCGTGGCGTAACGCCGCAGGGTGGCCCGGTCGGGCGTCCGCAGGCCGGGCAGGACCGCGCCGACGACGGCCCCGGTCGTCGCCCAGGACGCCCGCCACAGCGTGTCGGCCCAGCCCGGCCGCCGCACGGGTGGGCGTGAAACCTGTTTCGCACCGGGGGGTTCGGCGAAGGTGGCGTCGTCGGCGTCGTCGCAAAGCCTGCTGAGCAGGTGGGCGGGCGACTTGCCGTTCA
Organism: Mycobacterium sp. ACS4054; assembly: GCF_001667275.1. Taxonomy (GTDB): domain Bacteria; phylum Actinomycetota; class Actinomycetes; order Mycobacteriales; family Mycobacteriaceae; genus Mycobacterium. Next base: position 16,483 of record NZ_LZHV01000047.1, on the reverse strand, counting down.
GCAGGCGGTGATGGATCTTCATCAGGATCGCCCACCGGTTGCCCTTGAGGCCCTCGATCATCCAGCACTCCCAGGGCGGACGGTCGAGGTCCAGGGGGCGCTCGAGGGCGAGGGCGATGGCCCGGGACAGCTCGGTGTCGTCACCCGGCCGGGGGATCGCCACCCGGTGCACGTGCTGGGCGAGGTCGAATTCGCCGCAGTCGATCCAGTCCTGGTGCGCCGGGTGCGCGGGCAGCACCTGGGTGCAGCGCGGTATCGACCGAATGCGTTCCGCTAGAAGCGCTTCGAGACGCCGGTAATCGGGGGCGGCGCCGTCGACGATGGCGACCGCGCCGATCGCCAGGCCGGCGTGCTGGTCGGCGTCGTGAGCGTTGAAGAACGCCGCGTCCGGTGACCTCACCTGCGCCATGTTCTCCCCGCCGCCAATCTGCCCTCGTACCAGTGTCCGCCGGCCCGCGCGCCCACGGTAGGCCCGCGGCGTTAAGAGCTTGTTTAGGAGTTGACGATCGGTTTAACAACGGTTGTCCTGCGCCGGAGGTAATTCGAACAAACATTCGATAGACTGGCGCGGTGGGCTGGTTTAACGGTCCGCCGAGCTGGGCGGAGATGGAGCGCGTCCTCGACAGCAAGCCGCGCCACGCCGGCGTGCCGGTGGTCCCCGGGGAGGATGCCCCCCTGTCGTCCAAGCGCGGCACGTACCGGCCGCCGGACGACGCCCGGCCGGCCCACACGTCGGTCGCTTATGCCGAGTTGCACGCGCATTCGGCGTTCAGCTTCCTCGACGGGGCCAGCACGCCGGAGGAGATGGTCGAGGAGGCTGCCCGGCTGGGCCTGCGCGCCCTGGCGCTCACCGATCACGACGGCCTGTACGGGGCGGTGCGGTTCGCCGAGGCGGCCGCCGAACTCGACCTGCGCACGGTGTTCGGCGCCGAGCTGTCGCTGGGGCCGGGCGCCCGCACCGAGACGCCCGATCCGCCCGGCCCGCACCTGCTGGTGCTGGCCCGCGGCCCGGAGGGCTACCGGCGGCTGTCGCGGCAGCTGGCCGCGGCGCACCTGGCCGGCGGGGAGAAGGGCAAGCCGCGCTATGACCTCGACGCGCTCACCGAGGCGGCCGGCGGCCACTGGCACATCCTGACCGGGTGCCGCAAAGGCCATGTCCGCCAAGCGTTGTCGCAAGGACCGGAGGCCGCGGAGCGGGCGCTGGCCGATCTGGTGGACCGGTTCGGCGCACACCGGGTCAGCATCGAGTTGACCCACCACGGTCACCCGCTCGACGACGAACGCAACGCGACGCTGGCCGGGCTGGCGCCCCGCTTCGGCGTCGGCGTGGTCGCCACCACCGGGGCGCATTTCGCGGGGCCGTCGCGCCGCCGGCTGGCCATGGCGATGGGTGCCATCCGGGCGCGGCAGTCCCTGGACACCGCGGCCGGATGGCTGGCCCCGCTGGGTGGTTCGCACCTGCGGTCCGGCGAGGAGATGGCCCGGCTGTTCGCGCAGGTGCCTTTTGGGGGCCCCGACGCGGTGACCGCCGCCGCCGAGCTCGGCGAGCAGTGCGCGTTCGGGCTGGCGCTCATCGCGCCGCAGCTGCCACCCTTCGACGTGCCCGCCGGGCACACCGAGGACAGCTGGCTGCGGCAGCTGACCATGGTGGGGGCGCGGGACCGTTACGGGCCGCCCGACAGGGCGTCACGCGCCTACGCCCAGATCGAGCATGAACTGAAAGTCATTGAACGGCTGACGTTTCCGGGCTACTTCCTGGTGGTGCACGACATCGCCCGGTTCTGCCGCGAGAACAACATCCTGTGCCAGGGCAGGGGATCGGCGGCCAATTCCGCGGTCTGCTATGCCCTCGGCGTCACCGCGGTGGATCCGGTGGCCAACGAGCTGCTGTTCGAGCGGTTCCTGTCGCCCGCCCGCGACGGGCCGCCCGACATCGACATGGACATCGAGTCGGACCAGCGCGAGAAGGTCATTCAGTACGTCTACGACAAATACGGCCGCGACTACGCCGCCCAGGTCGCCAACGTCATCACCTACCGGGGCCGGATCGCGGTGCGCGACATGGCCCGCGCCCTGGGCTTCTCGCAGGGGCAGCAGGACGCGTGGAGCAAACAGATCGGCCACTGGAACGGGTTGGCCGATTCGCCCGACGTCGAGGGCATCCCGCCGCAGGTGATCGACCTGGCCAACCAGATCCGGAACCTGCCGCGGCACATGGGCATTCACTCCGGCGGCATGGTGATCTGCGACCGCCCGATCGCCGATGTGTGCCCGGTGGAGTGGGCGCGCATGGAGAATCGCAGCGTCCTGCAGTGGGACAAGGACGACTGCGCGGCAATCGGTTTGGTGAAGTTCGACCTGCTCGGGCTGGGCATGCTCTCGGCGCTGCACTACGCCATCGACCTGGTAGCCGAGCACAAGGGGATCGAGGTTGACCTGGCCCGCCTCGACCTCTCCGAGCCGGCGGTGTACGCGATGCTGGCCCGCGCCGATTCCGTCGGCGTGTTCCAGGTGGAGTCGCGGGCGCAGATGGCCACGTTGCCCCGGCTGCGGCCGCGGATCTTCTACGACCTGGTGGTGGAGGTCGCGCTGATCCGCCCCGGCCCCATCCAGGGCGGATCGGTGCACCCCTACATCCGCCGGCGCAACGGCCTGGACCCGGTGACCTACGACCACCCGTCCATGGAACCGGCGCTACGAAAGACGTTGGGGGTGCCGCTCTTTCAGGAGCAGTTGATGCAGCTGGCGGTGGACTGCGCCGGCTTTTCGGCCGCCGAGGCCGACCAGCTGCGGCGCGCCATGGGGTCTAAGCGCTCCACCGAACGGATGCGGCGGCTGCGCGGGCGGTTCTACGAGGGCATGCGCGCGCTGCACGGCGCCCCCGACGAGGTGATCGACCGGACCTACGAAAAGCTGGAAGCCTTCGCCAATTTCGGCTTCCCGGAGAGCCACGCGCTGTCCTTCGCGTCGCTGGTGTTCTACTCGTCGTGGTTCAAGCTGCACCACCCGGCGGCGTTCTGCGCGGCGCTGCTGCGCGCGCAGCCGATGGGCTTTTATTCGCCCCAGTCGCTGGTGGCCGACGCGCGCCGGCACGGCGTCACGGTGCACGGGCCGGACGTCAACGCCAGCCTGGCGCACGCCACCCTCGAGAACGGCGGGACGGAGGTGCGCCTGGGCCTTGGCGCCGTGCGGCACATCGGCGACGACCTCGCCGAGCGGCTGGTGCAGGAGCGAAAGACCAACGGCGCCTTCGCTTCCCTGCTGGACCTGACCACCAGGCTGCAGCTGTCGGTGCCGCAGACCGAGGCGCTGGCGACGGCCGGTGCGCTGGGCTGCTTTTCCATGTCCCGGCGCGAGGCGTTGGGGGGGGGGGGGGCGGCCGCCACCCAACGCCCGGACCGCCTGCCCGGCGTGGGCTCGTCGTCCCACATCCCGGCGCTGCCCGGGATGAGCGAGCTGGAACTGGCCGCGGCCGACGTGTGGGCCACCGGCGTCTCCCCGGACAGTTACCCGACGCAGTTCCTGCGGGCGGATCTGGACGCGATGGGTGTGGTGCCCGCCGAGAAGCTGGGATCGGTGCCCGACGGCGATCGGGTGCTGATCGCCGGTGCGGTGACCCACCGGCAGCGGCCCGGCACGGCCCAGGGGGTGACGTTTCTCAACCTCGAGGACGAGACCGGAATGGTCAACGTGCTGTGCACGCCGGCGGTGTGGGCGCGGCACCGCAAGCTGGCCAACACCGCCCCGGCGATGCTGGTGCGCGGCCAGGTCCAAAACGCCAGCGGCGCCGTCACCGTCGTCGCCGAGCGGCTGGGGCGCATCACGCTGGCGGTCGGCTCGAAGTCGCGCGACTTCCGCTGAGCCGCCACCCGCCAAGGCCACCGCGCCGAACGTGCACTGGCGGCGAGGTTTTGGCGACATTTTCGCCGTGGCTGCACGTTCGGCGCAGCCGAAGCGTTGTCGAGCCCGTTTGCGCGGAAAGGCATACGGCAAATGCGCCGCGCCGTACGCTACTGGAAACAGATCGCTGGGAATCGGCTGTATTGATCGAGTGTGTCAAGGGAGTCGAAATGAAATTCAAGCCCGTTCACCACGGCGCCGCGATACTGGGTTGTGCTGCGGCGCTTGTGCTTTCGCCCGCGGCCGCCAGCGCCGATCCGCCGGACCCGCACCAGCCGGACATGACGAAGGGCTTCTGCCCGGGCGGTCGATGGGGTTACGGCAATCTGGCCGTGTGCGACGGCGAGAAGTATCCCGACGGCTCGTTTTGGCACCAGTGGATGAAAACCTGGATAGTCGGCCCGCAGTTCTATTACGACTGCGTCGGCGGCGACGAACCCCTGCCGGGGCCGCCTCCGCCGGGCGGCTGCGGCGGGGCGATCCCGCCCGGCGAGCCGCCCCCGCCCGCAAGCTGACCGACTAGGCCTCCGGTGTCGTCCAGACCCGGGTCGGGGTGATCGCCAATCGGGTGCTGAACGCCTCCATCGACATGCCCGTCTGGGACTCCAATTCCTCGGCGAGCGCCCGGTATTTCGCCCAGTAGGGCGCGTCGTCCCGGCAGTTCACGCCGGTCGCGTCGACCGTCGCGGTGCCCCCGATGACGATGATGCCGCCGCCGCTGCCGTCGGAATCCAAATTGAGGCTCACCTCGGGATGCCTTTTGATATGGGCGACTTTGGCGGCTTGCGGCAACGTGTACACGGTCAGCCGGGTGCCGTCGAAGTAAAACCAGACCAGCCGGGGAACCGGTTGACCCGATTTGGCGACGGTGGTCAGCCAGCCGAAGTTGTCCGACTCGAGCCGCTGGGAAACCTCTTGTGTCAGTTCGACGCTCATAGGCCGAATGTAACCTCCAAACATGACCCTCAACTTGTCCGTCGACGAAGTCCTCACCACCACCCGCTCGGTCCGCAAACGCCTCGACTTCGACAAGCCGGTGCCCCGCGAGGTGCTGATGGAATGCCTCGACCTGGCGCTGCAGGCGCCCACCGGATCCAATTCCCAGGGCTGGCAGTGGGTGTTCGTCGAGGACGCTGAAAAGAAGAAGGCGATCGGCGACGTCTACCTGAAGAACGCCCGGGCCTACCTGAGCTCACCCGCTCCCGAGTACGCCGAGGGGGACACCCGCGGGGAGCGGATGGGCAAGGTGCGCGACTCCGCGACCTACCTGGCCGAACACATGCACGAGGCGCCGGTGTTGCTGATTCCCTGCATCTTTGGCCGGGAGGAGAAGCAGCCGCTGGGCGGCGTGTCGTTCTGGGCGTCGCTGTTCCCGGCGGTGTGGAGCTTTTGCCTGGCGCTGCGCTCACGCGGGCTGGGGTCGTGCTGGACGACGCTGCACCTGCTCGGTGACGGTGAAAAGCAGGTCGCCGACGTGGTGGGCATTCCGTACGACGAGTACAGCCAGGGCGGGTTGTTCCCCATCGCCTACACCAAGGGCACCGACTTCCGCCCGGCCAAGCGGCTGCCCGCCGAGCAGCTCACCCACTGGAACACCTGGTAATCAGGTTTGCAGCGGCCAAACCTCGACGACCCCGTGCGCGACCGCACACGGCGTCTGGCTCACCCGCTCGATCGCCGCGTCGATGTCCTCGGCCTCGACCACCGCGAACCCCGCGATCGGCAACGCCGATCGGAGGAAGGGGCCGGGCTCGATCCGCACGCCCGCGCCGTCCGGGTTGCGCACCTGCACGGGGTGTCCGGCTCGGCCGACAAGTGCGCCGGCCGCGCTGAGCTCGTCGTCGCGAGCGTGCGCGGCGCGTCTGCGGTCGTCGCTCAACTGGTGGTATCCGGCAGCTTCGCCGTAACCGATCGTGATGAAGGTGGGCATATCAATGCTGACTGCCGCCGGCCGCGGAACTCATCGCTAGACACCGCCCGGGTAGCCGTGCTGGCGCCAGGCCTCGTAGACGGCGACGGCCGCGGCGTTGGACAGGTTCAGCGAGCGGCGGCCGGCCAGCATCGGGATGCGCACCTGCTCGGTGATGTGCTCGTCGGCCAGCGTCGCGGCGTCCAGCCCGGTGGGCTCGGGCCCGAACATCAACACGTCGCCCGCCCGGTAGAGGACCTCCGCGAACGACGTGGGCGCGTGCGACGTGAACGCGAACACCCGGGCCGGCGTGAGCGCCTCCCACGCGTCCGCGAGCGAGGCGTGGACGGTGACCGACGCCAGGTCGTGGTAGTCCAGCCCGGCCCGCCGCAGCTTGGGCTCGGACAGGTCGAAGCCCATCGGCTCGACCAGGTGCAGTTCGCAGCCCGTCGCCGCCGCGGTCCGGATCGCGTTGCCCGTGTTCGGGGGGATGCGCGGGCAGTAAAACATCAGCTTGAACACAACGCGATAATGGTCGCATGGTCGAGCAGAGCCTCTGGATGCAGAAAGTCGCTGCCGATCCAGGACATTCGCGTTGGTACATCGAGCGGTTCCGGGCGATGGCCCGCGCCGGCGACGACCTGGCCGGCGAGGCCCGCTTCGTGGACGCGATGGCGCCGCGCGGTGCCCGCATCCTTGACGCCGGTTGCGGGCCCGGCCGCCTCGGCGGGTACCTGGCCGCCGCCGGCCACGACGTCGTCGGCGTCGACGTCGACCCGGCGCTGATCGAAGCGGCCGAGCAGGATCACCCCGGCCCGCGCTGGCTGGTCGGCGACCTCGCCGAGCTCGACCTGCCCGCGCGCGGCATCGCCGAACCGTTCGACGTGATCGTGTCCGCCGGCAACGTGATGACGTTCCTCGCCCCGAGCACCCGGGTCCGGGTGCTCGGCCGGCTGCGCGCCCACCTCGGCGGGCAGGGCCGGGCGGCGATCGGCTTCGGCGCCGGCCGCGACTATGGGTTCGCCGAGTTCCTGGGCGATGCGACGGCCGCGGGGTTCGAGCCCGATCTGCTGCTGTCCACCTGGGATCTCCGCCCGTTCACCGATGACTCGGACTTCCTCGTCGCGGTCCTCCGCCCGGCTTAGGGGGTTTGCCAGGATCGTCCGCCCGTGCGCGGCACCACCTGGAGGAGCCTGTCTGCTCAGTACGGACTGTGGTGACCTGGACCGCGGGCTGTCATACTCGTCGGATTGCCACGTTGACGCGCTCGCGCCCCTCTGGCGTGGCACGGGTGGATAAAGCAGGAAGTCTCATGAGCCTCTCGTTTTCTCGAGCGCTGACCATCAGCGCAGCGGCCGGTCGCGCGGCCGCCGCGACGTGACCATGTTCGCCCGCCCGGCCCACGCGGCCGAGGCGGTCCAGTCCGATTCGCCGCAGGTCCACGCCGACCCGGCGCCGGCCAAACGCCCCCCGACCTGGTCGCTGAGCAACTGGCCGGTCCGGTGGAAGGTCCTGGCGATTGTGCTGGTCCCGCTGGTGCTGGCGACGGCGTTCGGGGCGCTGCGGATCCAGGGCGCGATGGCGAACTCGAGCGGGCTGCGGCTGGCCGCCGCCCGCGCGGACCTGGTGCCGGTGGTCACCAAGTACATGTCGGCCCTGGACGTCGCCCTGCTGGCGGGCAGCACCGGGCGCGACGTCGACGGCGCCAAGAAGAACTTTGAGGCCCGCAAGTACGAGCTGGACACCCGGCTGCGCGACACCGACGTGACCCCCGAGGTCCGGTCGGGGGTGAACAACCTGCTCGACGGCGGTCAGATGCTGGTGAACAAGGCGTCCGACAACGGCCTCGGTTTGCGGGAGCGGGTGACCCTCTACGCCCCGATCCTGCTGAATGCCGAGGACGTCATCAACGCGTCGGTGCGCGTCGACGACGAGAAGATCCGCGCCCAGACCCAGGGCCTGAGCCGGGCGGTCGGTGCCCGCGGGCAGATGACCATGCAGAGGATCCTCGTCACCCGCGGCGCCGACCTGCCCGAGCCGCAGCTGCGCACCTCGATGATCACCCTGGCCGGCACCGAGCCGTCGACGCTGTTCGGGATGAGCGAGGTCCTCGGCGCCGGTTCACCCGCGGCCAAGACCCTGCAGGAGCAGCTGGTGACCCGGATGGCGATCATGTCCGATCCGGCCAGCGTGCTCGTCGACAACGCCGACCTGCTGCGCTCGATCCAAACCACCGACGACATCGCCGATCAAGTGATCAAGGACGCCACCGCGTCGGTAACCAAGGCCGTGCACGCCCAGGCCGCCGACAAGCGCAACGCCGCGATCCTCGACACCGTCCTGGTGCTGTCCGCCATCGTGGTCGCGCTGGTGGTCGTGCTGCTGGTGGCGCGCGCGCTGGTGCGGCCCTTGCGGATCCTGCGCGACGGCGCCCTCAAGGTGGCCCACACCGACCTCGAGGAGGAGATCGCCCGGGTCAAGGCCGGCGGCGCCGAGCCGACGCCGGAGCCGCTGCCGGTGTACACCACCGAGGAGATCGGCCAGGTCGCGCACGCGGTCGACGAACTGCACACCCAGGCCCTGCTGCTCGCCGGGGACGAGGCCCGGTTGCGGCTGCTGGTCAACGACATGTTCGAGACCATGTCGCGGCGCAGCCGGTCGCTGGTGGACCAGCAGCTGTCGCTGATCGACCGGCTGGAGCGCAACGAGGAGGACCCCGAGCGCCTGGACAGCCTGTTCCGGCTGGACCACCTGGCCGCGCGGCTGCGCCGCAACAGCGCCAACCTGCTGGTGCTGGCCGGCGCGCAGCTCGCCCGCGACCAGCGCGACCCGGTGCCGCTGTCGACCGTGCTCAACGCCGCGGTGTCGGAGGTCGAGGACTACCGCCGCGTCGAAATCGCCGGGCTGCCCGAGAACGCCACGCTGATCGGCGCGGCCGCCGGCGGCGCGATCCACCTGTTCGCCGAGCTGATCGACAACGCCCTGCGCTACTCGCCGCCCGCGACGCCCGTGCGGGTGTCGGCGGCCCGCGGCGGGGACGGCGGAGTCGTGGTGCGGGTCGCCGACTCCGGCCTGGGCATGAACGACACCGACCGCCGCATCGCCAACATGCGGCTGCAGGCCGGCGGCGAGGTCAGCCCCGACAACGCCCGGCACATGGGCCTGTTCGTGGTCGGCCGGATCGCGGCCCGGCACGGCATCCGGGTGGGGCTGCGCGGCCCGGCGGCCAACGAGGCGGGCTCCGGCACCACCGCCGAGATCTACCTGCCGCCGACGATCCTCGAGGGCACGGCCGCGGCCCAGCCCGCCCGGGTGGCCCGGATCCGGGCGGTGTCCTCGCCGAGCGCGCAACCCGCGGCCCCGGCGCCGGAAGCGGAACGCAAGCCGGAGCCGGCCGCCCAGGAGGCCGCGCCGTCCGTCACGCTGCTGCCGCGCCGCAATCCGGGTTCCAGCGGCATCACCGAGGTGCCCGACGCGCCCGCCGCGCGCCTGCCGCAGCGGCAGCGCCGCGAACTGCCCACCCCGTGGTGGGAGAGCGGCACCCCGGCCGCGCCGGCCGGGGGGGCGGCGCCGCCGGCTTCGGAGCCGAAACCTGAAGCGCCCCAGCCGGCGCGGGCGGCGTCGGACACGTCGGCGTTCTTCGCCGCGCGGTCCCGGGAGGCCGACAAGCCGGCGACTCCGAGCGCGCCCGGCCCGTCGATCCCGCCCGCACCCAAGGCCGCCGCCCAGCCCGCCACCCAGGCGGCCGATGACGACGTGATCTACCGGCGCATGCTGTCGGAGATGCTGGGCGACCCGCACGACCTGGTCAACAGCCCCGACCTGGACTGGCAGTCGGTGTGGGACCGCGGCTGGACGCTGGCCGCCGCGGCCGAGGACAAGCCCGTCGAGTCGCGCACCGCCGAGCACGGCCTGCCGGTCCGCACGCCCGGCGCCCGGCTGGTGCCGGGGGCGGCCAACGGGACGAGCCTGCCCGAGCCGGACCAGCCGGACTCCGCTCGGGAACCGCAGCACGCGGCCGCGGCGCGTGATCCCGAGGCGGTTCGCGCGTCGTTCAGTAGTCACTTCGGCGGGGTGCGCACCGGCCGGTCGCACGCCCGCGACGCGCAAGGGTCCGATCAGGAATGAGCGCACCCGGAAGTTCTCTCGACTGGCTGGTGACGCGGTTCGCCCGCGAGGTCCCCGGCGTGGCGCACGCCTTGTTGGTCTCCGTGGACGGGCTGCCCATCGCCGCCAGCGAACACCTGCCGCGCGAGCGCGCCGACCAGCTGGCCGCGGTGGCGTCCGGCCTGGCCAGCCTCGCGACCGGCGCGGCCCAGCTGTTCGAGGGCGGCCAGGTGCTGCAATCGGTGGTCGAGATGCAGAACGGCTACCTGCTGCTGATGCGCGTCGGGGACGGCTCGCACCTGGCCACGCTGGCCGAGGCGTCGTGCGACATCGGTCAGATCGGTTACGAGATGGCCATCCTGGTCGAGCGCGTCGGCGGCGTGGTGCAGTCCACCCGCCGGTCTGGCGTCTCGTGAGCCGCGATGGACGAATTCGAGCCCCGGCCGAGCCCGCGTAGCGGCAACCTGGTCCGCCCGTACACCCTGACGTCCGGACGGACCGGCACCGACGTCGACCTTCCCGTGGAAGCGCCGATCCAGACGCTGCAGGCCGGCCTGGCCCACAAGTGGCCGCCCGACGACGCGAAAGGCAAGATCATCCAACTGTGCGTCGCCAGCCCTTCGGTCGCGGAGATCTCGGCCCGACTCGATCTGCCGCTCGGCGTCACGCGCGTCCTCGTCGGCGATCTGGTGTTGTCCGGCTACCTTCGGGTGCATAGGACGTTGTCCGAGCGTTCGACAAGGGATGAGCGCCACGAACTGATAGGAAGGACCCTGCGTGGCCTTAAGGCACTCTGAGGCGCAGCCCGACGTGCACTCCGATTCCGCCCACGCATCGACCAAGATCGTCATCGCGGGCGGATTCGGCGCCGGCAAAACGACTTTCGTCGGTGCGGTGTCGGAGATCATGCCGCTGCGCACCGAGGCGATGCTCACCGACGCCTCAACCGCCGTCGACGCGCTGGAGGCCACCCCGGACAAGCGGACCACCACCGTCGCGATGGACTTCGGCCGGATCACCCTCGAAGAGGATCTGGTGCTCTACCTGTTCGGGACGCCGGGGCAGCGCCGGTTCTGGTTCATGTGGGACGACCTGGTCCGCGGCGCCATCGGGGCGATCGTGTTGGTGGACTGCCGGCGCCTGGAGGACAGCTTCGCCGCGGTCGACTTCTTCGAGCACCGCAACCTGCCGTTCTTGGTCGCGGTCAACGAGTTCGACGGCGCACCGCGCTACCCCGTCGCCGAGGTGCGCGAGGCGCTCACCTTGCCCGCGCACATCCCGGTGATCACGGTCGACGCCCGGGACCGCCGGTCGGCGACCGACGCCTTGATCGCGGTGAGCGAATACGCGCTGACCACTCTCGCCAGTTGACCGGGCCCTGGGTAGATCGCGAATTCACCGGCCACGATTTCACCGACTCAGACCTCAGCCGGCTGCGCACCGAACGGGCCGTGTTCGACCAGTGCAACTTCAGCGGCGCGAACCTGGCCGAGTCGCAACACCGCGGTTCGGCGTTTCGCAATTGCACCTTCCAGCGAACGTCGTTGTGGCACAGCACGTTTGCGCAATGCAGCATGCTGGGGTCGGTCTTCGTGCAGTGCCGGCTGCGGCCGATCGTCTTCGACGAGGTGGACTTCACGCTCGCGGTGCTCGGCGGTAACGACCTGCGGGGCGTCGACCTGAGTGGCTGCCGATTGCGCGAGGCCAGCCTGGTGGAGGCGGACCTGCGCAAGGCGGTGTTGCGCGGCGCCGACCTGTCCGGCGCGCGGGCGACGGGCGCCCGGCTGGACGACGCCGACCTGCGCGGCGCGACCGTGGATGCCTCGCTGTGGCGAACCGCGAGGCTGACGGGGGCGCGCGTGGACGTCGGTCAGGCCGTCGCCTTCGCGGCGGCTCAGGGGTTGCGGCTCGACGGCTGAGCGGCTCAGTGCTTGAGCCGGATCCGCCACCGCACCACGGCGGTGTACGCGATCGACAGTCCCACGAGCATGCCCATGTCGAACAGCCAGGCGCCGGCGGTGTGCTTGAAGTGGCTGTCGCGCGGGCTCTGCGGGCCGGGCGCCACCGTCCACAGATCGACGGTCGACGCCTGCGCGGCGTACCCCCACCGCGACGGCACCAGCCAGGACAGCTGGTCGAGGAAGATCCGGTTGGTCACCGGCACCATCCCGCCGGAGAGCACCATCTGCATCATCAGCGACACCACCAGCAGCGGCATGATCTGTTCGCTGGAGCGCGCCAGCGCCGACAGCAGCAGGCCCAGCATCGCCGCCGCCACGCACGTCGCCGCGACGGCGACGAACAGCTCCAGCGTGGCGTTGCCCAGCAGCACGGCCGGCCGCTTCGGCGTGCCCTTGCCCGCCACCACGATTGCCGTCGCGATGGCCGCTTGGACGACGGCGAACGCACAGAACACCGCGACCTTGGCCAGCAGGTAGGCCGTGGTCGACAGCCCGACCGCCTGCTCCCGCCGGAAGATCGGGCGCTCGCCGATGAGGTCGCGAATGGTCAGCGCGGTGCCCATGAACGCCGCGGCCATGGTGAGCAGCGTCAAAATCGTCCCGGCCTCGCCGGCCGATTCGCTGGTCGGATCGGCGTAGCCGAAACCGGTGTGGCCGGGCACGGTCAGCGACAGCGCACCCATCACGAACGGCAGCAGCGTGAGGAACACGAAGTAGGCGCGGTCGGAGACCACCAGCCGAACCTGGCGGCGGGCGATGGTGGAGAACTGGCGACGCATGCTGGTGCCCGGCGCGACATCCAGGTCGGCCGGCGCCTCGTTCTCCACCGCCGGCGGCGGCTTGTTCTGCGCCAGGAAACGGCGGTTGGCCTCGTCGGGGTCGGCGCCCACCTTCGCGAAGATCTGCGCCCAGTTGGTGGTGCCCATGACCGCCCCGATTTGGTCGGGCGGCCCCAGGAACGCCGTCTTGCCGCCGGGCGCCATCAGCAGCACCTGGTCGCAGACGTCGAGGTAGGTCAGGGAGTGGGTGACCACCAGCACCACCCGGCCCGCGTCGGCCAGCTGGCGCAGCATCGTCATCACCTGCAGGTCCAGCGCCGGGTCCAGGCCGGAGGTCGGCTCGTCGAGGATCAGCAGCGACGGCCCGGTGATCAGCTCGAGGGCCACCGAGGCGCGCTTGCGCTGCCCGCCGGAGAGCTTGTCGACGCGGGTGTCGGCGTGCTGGGTCAGCCCCAGCTCGTCGAGCACCTGGGCGACCACCTGTTCGCGGTCGGCCTTGCTGGTGTCGGGCGGCAGCCGCAGCTCGGCCGCGTAGCCCAGCGCCTGGGTTACCGTCAGCTGGCGGTGCACGACGTCGTCCTGGGGGACCATCCCGATCCGGGTGCGCAGCGACGCGTACTCGGTGTGGATGTTGTGCCCCTCGAACGTGACCACCCCGGAGGTCGGGGTCGCGTACCCGGCGATCAACCGCGACAGCGTGCTCTTGCCCGCCCCGGACCCGCCGATCAGGGCGGTCAGCGTGCCCGGGCGGGCCGTCAGGGAGATCCGCTCCAGCAGGTTCTTGCCGTTGATGCTGAAGTCGACGCCGCGCACCTCCAGGCCGCCGGTGCGCGCCGCCGCCTCCTGGCGGCGGACCAGGATGCCGCCGGAGAACACCAGGTCGACGTTGCCGATCGTCACCACGTCGCCCTCGGACAGCACCGCGGACGCGGCCTTGACGCCGTTGACGAAGGTGCCGTTGCTGCTGTGGGCGTCCCGGATCTCGGGTCCCGCCGGCGTCAGGGTCAGGAACGCGTGGTGGCGCGAGGCCAGCACGTCGTGGATGACGATGTCGTTGTCGAGCGCGCGACCGATCCAGGCGGCGCGTCCGGGCCGGTCGGTCGCGCGGTCCGAGTCGGGGCCCAGGTTCTTCACCCGCGTGGTCGGGAACTCCGCCCGTTGGCCGCTCACGCCGATCTCGGTCGGTGGGATCGCAACGGGCGGCCCGCCCGCCTGCGGCACCGCCCGGGTGCCGGCGTCCGGCCGGACGATCGGCACGGCGGTGGTGCGCTGCGGGCCCTCCCACTGGTACGGGCGCGGCGGCTGGGCCGAGGGTTGCCGCGGCGGGGCGATGACCGGGATCGCCTCGGTCGTCGGCGGCAGCATGCCGACGGACCCGGTGTGGTGGCCGACCTCGAAGGTGATCCGCGGGCCGTCGGCCCTGCCGAGGTTGACGGTCTGGCCGTCGGCGATGTCGAACTGCGGCACCCGCTGGCCGCCGATGTACACGCCGTTCTGCGAATTGTTGTCCAGCGCGATCCACTTGCCGCGGTCGAAGCGCAGCAGCAGGTGCGCGCGGGCGATCAGGGGATGCGCCACCCGCAGGTCCGCGTGCAGGTCGCTGCCGACGACCACGTCGCAGCCGGCCGCGAAGCTACCCTTCGACCGGTCGGATCGAACCGTCAGCACGGGCTCGGCGGCTTGCGTCATGTCAACGTTTCAGCCGGATGTGCCAGCGGACGTAGGCGGTATAGCCGATCGACAGCGCCGCGAGCATGAGCATGTCGAACACGAAGATGTGCTTGGAGTGCTGCCAGATCGGGTCGTTGGTCGGGATCTGCTTCACCTTCACCAGCGACGGAAAGTCGATCGACGAGGCGCCCGCGGCGTAGCCCCACCGAGCGGGTGTCAGCCATGCGAGCTGTTCGAGGCCGAAGCGCTGATAGACGGGGATCATCCCGCTGGAGAACACCAGCTGCGACATGATCGACACCACCAGCAGCGGCATGATCTGTTCGTTCGACTGCGCCAGCGCCGACAGCAGCAGCCCCAGCATCGCCGACGCCACGCAGGTGCCCGCGACGGTGACGAACAGCGAGAACGTGGAGTTGCCGAAGAACGGCGGGTGCGCGGTCGGCGCGCCCTTACCCAGCCGCACGATGATGGTCGCGATGGCCGCCTGCAGCGTCGCGAAAACGCAGAACACCGCGATCTTGGCCAGCAGGTAGGCGGTGGTGGACAGGCCGACGGCCTGCTCCCGCCGGAAGATCGGGCGCTCGCCGATCAGGTCGCGGATGGTCAGGGCGGTGCCCATGAAGACGGCGCCGATGTTCAGCAGCACCATGATGTACTGCGGTTGGGTGGGCGCCGGGCCGAGCGGGTCGGCGGGGCCGAGGCCGGGATGCGGGCCCTTCACGGTCAGCGACAACGCCCCGATGAGGAACGGCAGGATCGCCAGGAAGATCGTGTAGCCGCGGTCGGAGACCACGAGGCGCACCTGGCGGCGGGCGATCGTGGACAGCTGCCGCCACAGGTCGGTCTTCGGCGGCTCGCCCAGGTCGGCCGGGCTTTGCGGGGTGGGCGGCCGCGACGACTGCTGGTCGCGCTCCTTGAACCGGCGATTCGCCTCGTCCGGGTCGGCCCCCACCTTGGCGAAGATGTCGGCCCAGTTGCGGGTGCCCATGGCAGCCTCGACCTGGTCGGGGGGCCCGCAGAAGGCGGTCTTGCCGCCCGGCGCGACCAGCAGGATCTGGTCGCAGACGTCGAGGTACGACACCGAGTGGGTCACCACCAGCACCGTGCGACCGGCGTCGGCGAGCTGGCGCAGCATCAGCATGACCTGCCGGTCCAGCGCCGGGTCCAGGCCGGACGTCGGCTCGTCGAGCAGCAGCAGCGACGGCTGGGTGAGCAGCTCGAGGGCCACCGAGGCGCGCTTGCGTTGCCCGCCCGACAGCTTGTCGACCCGGGTCTCGGCGTGCTTGGTCATGTCGAGTTCCTCGAGGACCTGCGCGACGACCTGGGCCCGCTCCGCTTTGCTGGTGTCGGGCGGCAGCCGCAGCTCGGCGGCGTAGTTCAGGGCCTGGTTGACGGTCAGCTGGCGGTGCACGACGTCGTCCTGCGGGACCATCCCGATCCGGCTGCGCATCGTCGCGTACTCGGCGTGGATGTCGTGGCCCTCGAAGGTCACCGAGCCCGAGGTGGGGCTGGTGTAGCCCACGATCACTCGCGACAGCGTGGTCTTGCCGGCGCCCGAGCCGCCGATGATGGCGGTCAGCGTGCCGGGCCGCGCGGTCAGCGAGATGTGGTCGAGCAGTTGCTTGTTCTGCTCGACGGTGTAGCAGACGGAATTCACTTCCAGGCCGCCGGTGCGCGTCGCGGCCTCGGTGCGGCGCAGCAGGGTGTCGCGGGTGAACACCAGGTCGACGTTGCCGATGGTGACCACGTCGCCCTCGGTCAACACCGCGGACCCCACCCGCACGCCGTTGACGAAGGTGCCGTTGACGCTGTGCGCGTCGCGGATCTCGGTGCCCAGCGGCGTCTGCGTCAGGAACGCGTGATGGCGGGAGGCGAGCACGTCCTGGATGACGATGTCGTTGTCGGTGGACCGGCCGATCGTGATCGCGCCGGACGGCTTCGGCATCGCGCCGGATCGCGACGGCATGAGCGCCTGGAACATCTTCGTCGCCAGGTTGGCCACCTCGGGCGGCTTCGCCGCGCTGCGCGACATCTCGGTCTGCGGCGAAGCCACCCCGGCAGGCTGCGGGCGTGGCTGGAAACTGGCGGGCGGGGGAGCGGGTGCGCGCCCGCCACCGGCATACATCGGTTGGGCCGGGGGGGCGGGCGCGCAC
>NZ_LZHV01000046.1 GCF_001667275.1 Mycobacterium sp. ACS4054 | reverse complement strand
GCTCGGGAGCGGGCGGTGGTATGGCATACGGTCCGCCCGCGCACACCGGGTCAGCGGGCATCCGGACGCAGGCGGGGTCGGCGGGACCGGTGGGCGCGGCGTAGGGGCCGCCCCGGCACTGCTCCCACCCGGGCATCGCCGCGCAGCGGGGATCCCACGGGTTGGTCGGAAGGCCCGGATCGGGATCGTCCAGCGGGGCGGGCCGGCCCACCGGGCCGGGGGTCGCGCCGGCCGGGACGGGCGCGCCCGCCGCGGCCAGTCCGATGAGCGCCGCGGCCACGGCCGTCCTCGTCAGGGCGTTGCGGACCATTGATCCTCCTATTGCGATGTGGCGCTCATCGCCGGTAATGATCGCATGCGGCCGCCAAAACGGGGCTGAAACCGGAGGTGGGCTACCGCGCCGCCATGAAATCGATTTGCATGCAACCGAATCCGTATTCCGGTCGTGAGACTCCCGTCGGCGAGGGACGAGTCGTAGAGTAAGCGGCGATCGTGTCGCATCTACTCCGGCCGCGAGGGCTCATGACCGAACGCATCGAGGTTCAGCGCACCATTGCCGCGCCCGCGCCCGAGATCTTCGCCGTGCTGTGCGACCCGCAAGGCCACGTGGCCATCGACTCGTCCGGGATGCTGCAGGACGCCGAGGGCGATCCGGTGAGCGGTGTCGGCGACCGCTTCGTCGTGCACATGGACCGCGAGGCGTTGAACGACTTTCCGCAATTGGGCAGGTACGACGTCACGGTCGACATCAGGCAATTCGAGCGGGATCGCCTGATCGCATGGACGGTGCTGGGCCAGATTCGCCCGCCGATCGGTCATGTCTACGGCTATCGGCTCGAGCCGACCGAGGACAACTCGGCCACCGTGGTCACCTCGTTTTACGACTGGTCGAACATCGACCCGCATTG
Organism: Mycobacterium sp. ACS4054; assembly: GCF_001667275.1. GTDB lineage: Bacteria > Actinomycetota > Actinomycetes > Mycobacteriales > Mycobacteriaceae > Mycobacterium. The sequence goes on along the minus strand of NZ_LZHV01000046.1, from coordinate 10,275 downwards.
GCGGGAAGCCGGAATTTTCCCGATTCTCTCCGAGGGAGCATTGCGGGCGACCTTGGGCATTCTGGATCGCACGGTTCGGCGAGGTTATCCGGCCGGCTAAGCCCGCGGGCCGCACGATGCCGCTGGTAGATCCGATATTGGCGCGTGCGCCGATAATGCTGCGCGGTTTTGCCGCGCATTCGGTGGGGTATCACCTCAGGGCCCCTCACGAAAGGACGCTGACATGTTGCATTCGGTGATATTGGCGAGTTCGGACCCCGTCGCGGCGGGTTTTATCCTGCGCGGCATCAAGGGAATCTTCGTCGCCATCGGCAGCGTGATCGCCGCAATTGTCTGCGCGCTAATCGCGATGATGAAGGGCCGCAACCCGCTGGGCTGGGGAATTCTCGGGCTGTTTTTCTCGATCCTCACGCTGATCGTCGTGATCATCATTCCGAGCAAGAAAAGCTAAACGCCGCTTCGACCGCTCCCCGGATTCGGGAGCCGGATCGCGGTATATTCCCACGCATGCGCTTCATCTACGTTGCCGCGGCAGTCGGCATGGCCATCGCTGTGCCGTTGGGGGCAACGCCGGTTCACGCCGATACCGGCGTCAACGGCTACGTTCAGTGCCTGGGGGGCGACGCGAAGCCCCCGCCGCCCGGAGTGAGCGCCGAAGACTGGTTTCCCAGCGTCCACGTGATAAAGACCGACTTCGATGGCGCGGTGCCTTCGGCCCAGATCGTTCAGCGACTGGTGGAGATGGGAGTCAAGCCGGAGGACGCCGCCACCCAGGTGCGGTGCTTCCTGGCCAACCAACCACACTAGTGCGACCGAAATGTCTTGTGCGCCATGCCGATTAGCGATTGAGTAACGAGGTCACTTCGGCCACAACATCTTCCGCGGCCACCGGGACCTGATCGCCCGTCGTCAAATCCTTCACCCCAACGGTCTGAGACTCGATGTCCCGGTCGCCGAGCACCAGCGCGATGCGCGCACCGGAACGGTCGGCCGCGCGCATCGCGCCCTTGAGGCCCCGGTCGCCGTAGGCCATGTCGACGCGCAGGCCGCAAGCCCGCAGCTGCGCGGCCAGCACCGCCAACTTGACCTTGGCCTGCTCGCTCAGCGGCACGCCGAACACATCGCAGCGGGTGGTCTCCCCCACGCTCTTGCCCTCGGCGCGCAGCGCCAGCAGGGTGCGGTCCACGCCGAGCCCGAACCCGATGCCGGACAGGTCCTGTCCGCCGAGCTCGCGCATCAGCCCGTCGTAGCGGCCGCCGCCGCCGATGCCGGACTGCGCGCCCAGGCCGTCGTGCACGAACTCGAAGGTGGTCTTCGTGTAGTAGTCCAGCCCGCGCACCATGCGCGGGTTGATGACGTAGGGCACCCCGAGCGCATCCAAATGGGCCAGCACGGTGTCGAAGTGCTGCTTGGCGACGTCGGACAGGTGGTCCAGCAACACCGGCGCGTCGGCCGTCATCGCCCGCACCTCGGGCCGCTTGTCGTCGAGCACCCGCAGCGGGTTGATCTCGGCGCGCCTGCGCGTCTCGTCGTCCAGGTCGAGCCCAAACAGGAAGTCCTGCAACAGCTCCCGGTACTGCGGGCGGCAGCTGTCGTCGCCCAGCGAGGTGATCTCCAAACGGAACCCGTCCAGCCCCAGCGAGCGGAAGCCGGCGTCGGCGACGGCGATCACCTCGGCGTCCAGCGCCGGATCGTCGACACCGATCGCCTCCACCCCCACCTGCTGCAGCTGCCGATAGCGGCCGGCCTGCGGGCGCTCGTACCGGAAAAACGGCCCGGCGTAACAGAGTTTGACCGGCAGCGCGCCGCGGTCCAGGCCGTGCTCGATCACCGCGCGCACCACCCCGGCGGTGCCCTCGGGCCGCAAGGTGACCGAGCGGTCGCCGCGGTCGGCGAAGGTGTACATCTCCTTGGACACCACGTCGGTCGATTCGCCCACGCCGCGCGCGAACAGGGCGGTGTCTTCGAAGATGGGCAACTCGATGTTGCCGTAGCCGGCCCGGCGGGCGGCGCCGAGCAACCCGTCCCGGACGGCGACGAACTGCGCCGAGTCCGGCGGAACGTAGTCGGGCACCCCCTTGGGCGCCGAGAACTCGGTCACGGGCTCAGGCCCTCGAGGAACGGGTTGAAACGCCGCTCGGCGCCGATGGTGGTGGCGTTGCCGTGGCCCGGCAGGACCACGGTCTCGTCGTCGAGCACCAGGAGCTTGTTCACGATCGAGGTCAGCAGGTCTCGCCCGCTGCCGCCGTGCAGGTCGGTGCGGCCCACCGAGCGTTCGAACAGCGTGTCGCCGGTGAAAACCACGTCCTGGTCGCCCGATGCCCGAAACACCACCGAGCCGCGGGTATGCCCCGGGGTGTGATCGACGTTGATGGTCACGCTGCCCAGGTCAAGCTTGTCGCCGTCGCGGTCCAGCTCGACGACCTGCTTGGGCTCGCGGAAGAAGGCGCCCGCCACCAGCTGCGCCACCCGCGGGCCCAGGCCGTAGATCGGGTCTTTCAGCATGAATCGGTCCTCGGGGTGGATGTAGGTCGGGCAGCCGTAGGTGTCGGAGACCTTCTGCGCGGACCACATGTGGTCGACGTGCCCGTGGGTGAGCAACACCGCGGCCGGGGTCAGCCGATTCTCGTCGAGGATGCGCCGCAGCTGGCCCATCACCCGCTGTCCCGGATCCACGATGACGGCGTCCGTTCCCGGCCGCTCGGCCAGCACGTAGCAGTTGCACTGCAACATGCCCGCGGGAAATCCGGTGATCAACACGGTTCCCAGTTTCCCACGGGCCCCACTTGACACCAGTCGCGGCGCCCACATTAGCCTGGGCTGGCCACCGACGCCTTTTGCGGGCCCCCGACCTACCGACCATGGAGGCATAAGGCCGTGCCGACCAACGAACAGCGACGCGCCAACGCCAAACGCAAGCTCGAGCGGCAGCTGGAGCGCCGCGCGAAGCAAGCCAAGAGGCGCCGGATCGCGTTGATCGCGGCCGGCTCGATCGTGGCCGTGGCCGTGGTCGTCGCGGTGGTGCTCACCGTCATCAACACCAAACACGAACACAAGAGCAACACCGCGGCGAGCACCACCTCGCCCGCCGCGAGCAGCTCCCCGGAGTCCACCACCCCCGCCGGGCCGACGCCGCCCGTTCCGCCGCTGCCGCCGTTCAAGGCGGCGGCCGATCTGGGCGCGAACTGCCAGTACCCGGCGTCGCCGGAACCGGCCGCCAAGCAGGTCAAGCCGCCGCGCACCGGCAAGGTGCCGACGGACGAGAAAACGGTAAGCATCAGCATGATGACCGATCAGGGGCCCGTAGGACTGCTGCTGGCCAACAACGAATCCCCTTGCACCGTCAACAGTTTCGTCAGTTTGGCCACGCAGAAATTTTTCGACAACACCAAGTGCCCCCGCCTGACCACCTCGTCTGACCTCGGCGTATTGCAGTGCGGCTCCGGGACGGACAACACCGCGGGCGGCCCCGGCTACCAGTTTGCCAACGAGTACCCGACCGACCAGTACCCGCCAAATGACCCCAAAGCGCAACAGCCTGTCATCTATCCGCGAGGTACCGTCGCGATGGCCAATGCCGGACCTGGCACCAACGGCAGCCAGTTTTTCTTGGTTTATAAGGACTCCCAACTCGCGCCCCAGTACACGGTCTTCGGGAAGATTCAGGACGACGGCCTGGCCACACTAGACAAAATCGCAAAAGCCGGCGTCGCGGGCGGCGGCGAGGACGGGCCGCCGGCCACAGCTGTCACCATCAAGTCGGTCATACCTGACTGAGTCTGCTGGGCGCTTTCCGATCCGATTTTCGCGCCGATCCGTCACGTTCAGCCGTTTCGGCAGCATAGGGTCAGTCGAGATTGCGCAAGGAGGCAGACGTTGAGGGGGCTTGAGTGGCAGCGACGTCCTTCGGCCGCTACCAACTTCTGGATCTGCTGGGCCGCGGCGGAATGGGCGAGGTCTATCGTGCCCATGACACGTCGACCCAGCGCATCGTGGCCATCAAACTTCTTCCCCCACATCTGGCCTCAGACCCTGAATTTCAGCGGCGATTTCGCCGCGAAGCGCGCGTAGCGGCAAGCCTCAACGACCCGCACGTCGTGCCCATCCACGGCTACGGCGAGATTGAAGGCCGGCTATACGTCGACATGCGCTTGGTGGAGGGTCGTGATCTTCACACGCTGATCAATGAAGAAGGCGGGCGACTCAGCGCGGAGCGTACCGTCGCGATCATCACGCAAGTCGCAGCGGCGCTGGACAGCGCGCATCGTGCAGAATTGGTGCACCGCGATGTCAAACCCTCGAACATTTTGGTGACAGAGGGCGACTTCGCCTACCTCATTGACTTCGGCATCGCCCGAGGGGCGACTGATACGGCTATGACCAGCACCGGGCACATGGTTGGCACGCTCGCCTATATGGCACCCGAACGGTTCAGCGGAACAACTGACGCCCGTTCCGACATCTACGCACTAGCCTGCGTGCTACACGAGTGCCTGACGGGACGACGTCCTTATGGCGGCGATAGCCTCGAACAACAGCTCGCCGGCCACTTGAGCGCTCCCCCACCGAAACCATCAAAAGCCCACGCAGACATACCGGCGGGCTTCGACTCAGTTATTGCCCGGGGTTTGGCGAAGGATCCCAACGAGCGTTATCAAACCGGAGCCGAACTAGCCGCCGCAGCCCGGTCGGCCCTGACAAGTGCCCGCGAAGGATCGGAATCCAGCTCGTCATCGGAAGCCCCCACTCAAGCCGGGCGCGCTCCTGACATGCCAACGCTCAAGGGAGCAGCAGCACAGAGTTCGACGAAGAGTTCACGTCGCCCCAAGACCGAAGCGCCGTCCCAGAGCCAGCAACGGCGCGCGGCGGCCAAACTCAAACTCGAAGAAGAGTTGCGCCGTCGCGCCGAACGATCCCGGCGACGGCGAGTCTCGCTGCTGATATTCGGCGGTTTAGGTGCGGCGGTTGTCGCGATACTCGCCGTAGTGCTCGTCGTGACCGCCTCCGAGTCACCGCAAGGCGGCACTACGGCGACATCGCCGACCACATCATCCGTCGTAGTGTCTACGGAGACCACTAGTACTACGGCTCCGCAGTTAGACGCCATTCCGCCTTTGCCGGTGTTCAAACCGTCGGCTGCCTTGGGCGCCGATTGCCAGTACCCGGCGTCCCCGGAACCCGCCGCCAAGCAGGTGAAGCCGCCGCGCACCGGCAAGGTGCCGACGGATCCGGCGACGGTGAGCGCCAGCATGGTGACCAACCAGGGCCGCATCGGCCTGATGCTCGCGAACAACGAATCGCCTTGCACGGTAAACAGTTTCGCGAGCCTGATCGGTCAGAAGTACTTCGACAACACCAAGTGCCACCGGCTGACCACTTCGCCGGACCTGGGCGTCCTGCAATGCGGCGATCCCAAGGGTGACGGCACGGGCGGTCCCGGGTACCAGTTCGGCAACGAGTATCCGACCGACCAGTACCCGCCGAACGACCCCAAGGCGCAGCAGCCCGTCCTCTACCCGCGCGGCACCCTGGCCATGGCCAACGCCGGTCCGGGCACCAACGGGAGCCAGTTCTTCATGGTGTACAAGGACTCCCAGCTGCCGCCCCAGTACACCGTTTTCGGCACCATCCAGCCCGACGGGCTGGCGACCCTGGACAAAATCGCCAAAGCCGGTGTCGCCGGCGGCGGCGAGGACGGCGCCCCGGCCGCCGAGGTCACCATCACGTCGCTGTTGCTCGACTAGGCAGAATCGCCAGACCCGCGGGCGATCCACCGCTTAAGGTCGTTGCGTGGGGTCAGAGTCTTTCGGGCAATACCAATTGCTGGACGTGTTGGGGCGCGGCGGCATGGGACAGGTCTACCGCGCCTACGACACCGCCACGGACCGGGTGGTCGCGCTGAAGGTGCTGCCGCCGAACATGGCCGAGGATCAGGAGTTTCAGCAACGATTCCGCCGAGAGGCGCGCATCGCGGCGAGCCTCAACGACCCGCACGTGGTGCCGATCCACGGTTACGGCGAGATCGACGGGCGCCTCTATGTCGACATGCGGCTGATCGAGGGCCGGGACTTGCTGGAATACATCGACGAAAACGGCGGGCGGCTGTCCCCCGAGCGCGCGGTCGCGGTGATCGAGCAGGTGGCCGCCGCGCTGGACAGCGCCCACCAGGTGGGGCTGATCCATCGCGACATCAAGCCGAAGAACATCCTGGTCACCAAGGCGCGCGACTTCGTCTACCTGATCGACTTCGGCATCGCGCGCACCATGGCCGACACGTCGCTCACGCAGACCGGGCACACGATGGGCACCGTCGCCTACATGGCACCCGAACGGTTCAGGGGCACAACGGATCACCGCGCCGACGTGTACTCGTTGGCCTGCGTGCTGCACGAGTGCCTGACCGGCAAGCGTCCCTATGCCGGCGACAGCCTCGAGGAACAACTCAACGCGCACCTGAACACCCCGCCGCCGCGGCCGTCGACCACGGCGTCCGGGGTGTCCCCCGCCCTCGACGCGGTGGTCACCCGCGGGATGGCCAAGGACGTCGAACACCGCTACCAGTCGGCGATGGAACTCGCCGAAGCCGCCAGGGCCGCGCTCGCCGAGCCGGCCGGCACCGCCCCTTGGAGCCCGCCGCCGGCGCCGCCGGCACCCCCGCCGCCCCCCACCGGGCCGGTCACGCAGGACTTCCCCCCAACCGGCGACACCCCGTATCGCCCACCCACACAATCGCGGCGCCTGCTGCTGGGCATCGTCGGCGCGTCCGCCGTGGCGCTGGTGGCGGTGGTCGCGTTGGTGATCGCGCTGGTGACCCAGAAGGACGACTCCGCCAGCGGCGCCGCGTCGAGCACCCCGACCCGCGCGCGGGTGCCGGGCAGGGCCGGGGCCGGGTCGAGTCCCGGGCCCACCGCGCAGGGTGCGGCGACGGCGCCGCCGCTGCCGGCCTTCGCGCCGCCGGCGGACCCGGGCGCCAATTGCCAATACCCGAGCGCGCCGGACACCATCGTCAAACCCGTCAGCCCGCCGCGGTCCGGCCGGATCTCCACCGATCCCCCGCAGATTCCGGCCACCATCTCGACCAACCTCGGCGACATCGGCATCCAGCTCGCCAACAACGAATCCCCTTGTGCGGTCAACAGTTTCGTCAGCCTGGCGAAGCAGCAATTCTTCGACAGCACCCAGTGCGCCCGGCTGATCAACTCGACCGACGGCGGATCGCTGCTGTGCGGCGGCCCCGACGCCGACGGCTCCGGCGGCCCCGGCTATCAGTTCGCGGACGAATATCCCCCCAACCAGTACCCGGCCGGGGACCCCGCGCTGAGGGCCACCGTGATCTATCCGCGGGGCACCGTGATCATGGCCACCGAGGGACCCAACACCAACGGCAGCCAATTCATCCTGGTGTTCCGGGATTCGGAAATGGAGCCGCAGAGCACGGTGTTCGGCACCATCACCGAGGCCGGCCTGGCGGTCCTGGACAAGATCGCCGGCGCCGGCATCGCCGGCAATCGGCAGAGCGGGCCGCCGACCAACCCGGTCACGATCAACTCGGTGCGCGTCGGCTAGAACGCGATCGCCGGGGACCCGATGGCGGCGACCCGCCGCGCCCGGCTTCGCCGCGCTTGCGATCGCCGCTAGGCCGCCGACGTCACCCGGTACACGTCGAAGACCCCTTCGACATTGCGCACGACGTTGAGCAGGTGCCCGAGGTGCTTGGGGTCGCCCATCTCGAAGGTGAACCGGCTGATCGCCACCCGGTCGCCGGACGTGGTGACCGACGCCGACAGGATGTTGACCTTCTCGTCGGCCAGCACCCGCGTGACGTCGGAGAGCAACCGGTGCCGGTCGAGCGCCTCCACCTGGATCGCCACCAGGAACACCGACGACGGCGACGGCGCCCAGTGCACCTCGATGATGCGCTCGGACTGCTGCTGCAGTGACGCCGCGTTGGTGCAGTCGGTGCGGTGCACGCTCACGCCCCCGCCTCGGGTGACGAACCCCATGATCTGGTCGCCCGGCACCGGGGTGCAGCACTTGGCCAGCTTGGACAGCACGCCCGGCGCACCGGGGACCGAGACCCCGACGTCGTCGCTGCTGCGCGGGCGCCGCAGCATGGTCGTAGGCGTGGACCGCTCGGCGAGATCCTCTTCGGCCTGGTCGATCCCGCCCAGTTCGGCGAGCAGCCGCTGCACGACGTGGCGCGCCGACACGTGGCCCTCGCCGATCGCCGTGTAGAGCGCGGACACGTCGGCGTAGTGCAGTTCGCGGGCCACCGCGGCCATGGATTCGCCATTGACCAAGCGCTGCAAGGGAAGTCCGCCGCGGCGCACCTCGCGGGCCATCGCGTCCTTGCCGGCCTCCAACGCCTCCTCACGCCGCTCCTTGGCGAACCACTGCCGGATCTTGGTCTTGGCGCGCGGCGACACCACGAACTGCTGCCAGTCCCGCGACGGCCCGGCGTTGGGCGCCTTCGACGTGAAAACCTCGACGACTTCGCCGTTTTCCAGCTTTCGTTCCAGCGCCACCAACCGCCCGTTGACCCGCGCGCCGATGCAGCGGTGGCCGACCTCGGTGTGGACCGCGTAGGCGAAGTCCACCGGCGTCGACCCGTTGGGCAGGGTGATCACATCGCCCTTGGGGGTGAACACGAAGATCTCTTGCACCGCAAGGTCGTAGCGCAACGACTCCAGGAACTCGCCCGGGTCCGCCGCCTCCCGCTGCCAGTCGAGCAGCTGCCGCATCCAGGCCATGTCGTCGATCTCGGCGGCGGCGTGCGGGTGCGGAAGACCGTTGCGGCCCTTGGCTTCCTTATACCGCCAGTGCGCGGCGATGCCGTATTCGGCGGTGCGGTGCATGTCGCGGGTGCGGATCTGCACCTCCAGCGGCTTGCCCTCCGGGCCGACGACGGTGGTGTGCAGCGACTGGTAGACGCCGTAGCGCGGCTGGGCGATGTAGTCCTTGAACCGCCCCGCCATCGGCTGCCACAGCGAATGCACCACGCCCACAGCGGCATAGCAGTCCCGAATCTCGTCGCACAGGATCCGGATGCCTACCAGGTCGTGGATGTCGTCGAAGTCGCGGCCCTTGACGATCATCTTCTGGTAGATCGACCAGTAGTGCTTGGGCCGGCCCTCGACGGTCGCCTTGATCTTCGACGCGTTCAGGGTGTTGATGATCTCGGCGCGGACCTTGGCCAGATAGGTGTCCCGCGACGGTGCGCGGCCGGCGACCAGCCGGACGATCTCGTCGTACTTCTTCGGGTGCAGGATCGCGAAGGACAGGTCCTCCAGCTCCCACTTGACGCTGGCCATTCCGAGGCGATGGGCAAGGGGCGCAATGACTTCCAGCGTCTCGCGGGCCTTGCGCGCCTGCTTCTCCGGCGGCAGGAAGCGCATGGTGCGCATGTTGTGCAGCCGGTCGGCGACCTTGATCACCAGCACCCTGGGGTCGCGGGCCATCGCGGTGATCATCTTGCGGATGGTCTCGCCCTCGGCGGCGGTGCCCAGCACCACCCGGTCCAGCTTGGTCACCCCGTCGACGAGGTGCGCCACCTCGTCGCCGAACTCCTCGGACATCTGCTCGAGCGTGTAGCCGGTGTCCTCGATGGTGTCGTGCAGCAGCGCGGCCACCAAAGTGGTGGTGTCCATGCCCAATTCGGCGAGGATGTTGGCCACGGCCAGCGGGTGGGTGATGTAGGGGTCGCCGGAGTGGCGCAGCTGGGTGGCGTGCCGCTCGTCGGCGACCTCGAAGGCGCGCTGCAGCAACGACACGTTCGCCTTGGGGTAGACCTCCCGGTGCACCGCCACCAGCGGCTCGAGCACGGGGTTGAGCGTGGTGCGCTGGGAGGTCATCCGGCGGGCCAGCCGTGCCCGGACCCGGCGCGACGCGCTGCTGGTGGTTTTCAGCGTCTCGGTCGGCGGCTCCGGCGGCTCGACGGCCTGCGCGGTGACCGGCTCCCCGACCAGCAAGGCCTCACCGACGTCCGTGGGCGCGTCAAGCGCCTGCGCCGCGCCTTTCTCGTCCGCCACGTTGGTCACCTCCGACTTCGAGGATATCGCCAAAGTCTCATCCCCCGGCCGCCTTGAGTGCGCGCTGAGGGCTTCGGGTGTGTGGCCAGGGCGACGAAATGGCCAGATCCGCGCCCTGGGGACACACTCGACGCCGCCAGTTCACCCTCAAGCGAGCGGCCTGCGCTAGATGTACTCGGTCGTGACGTTGGTAGCAGGCGTGTCGGCTTGATGTGAGGAGAACCCCCGGGTGGGGTGTGGCTTGTCG
>NZ_LZHV01000045.1 GCF_001667275.1 Mycobacterium sp. ACS4054 | reverse complement strand
TCTTCGTCGAGCAGACGGTGGCCCGGCTGGCCCGGGTGGCCGGCGTGGCCACCGACGACGACGTGGTCGACGAGGGCATCGGCCCGGTGGTCGCGACCCCGATCATGCGCTGGCTGCAAAGCGTCGACGGCCCGGTCGAGCAGTTCAACCAGACCATGGTCGTGCAGGCCCCGGCCGGGGTGAGCGAGGCCGACGTCGTTGTTGTCCTGCAGGCTTTGCTGGATCGGCACGCGATGCTCCGGTTGCGCATCGACGACGACGGCGCGGGGGACTGGGCGCTGCGTGTGCCGGAGGTCGGCGTGGTCGACGCCGGCGGGTGCGTGCACACCGTCGAGACCCTGTCGCACGCGGCGCTGGAAGCGGCGCGCTCGCAGCTGAACCCGGCCAGCGGTGCGATGCTGCGCGCGGTCTGGGTGCCCTCGACGGGTCAGCTCGCATTGATCATTCACCACCTGGCCGTCGACGGGGTTTCCTGGCGAATCCTGTTGGAAGACTTGAACATTGCCTGGGCCCAGCATCACAGCGGGCAGCAGGTGGCGTTGCCGGTGGGCGGCATGTCGTTCGCCCGGTGGTCGTCGCTGCTGGCGGAGCACGCGCGCCGGCCGGAGGTCGTCGACCAGGCCGAGGCGTGGCGCCAGATCGCGTCGACCCCGGCGCCCTTGCCGGCGGCGCGCGGCGACATCGACACCTTCGTCAGCGCGGGACAGCTGTCCGTATCGCTGGACGCCGACACCACCCGGTTGTTGCTGGGCGAGGTGCCCGCGGCGTTCCACGCCGGGGTCCAGGACATCCTGCTGATCGCGTTCGGGCTGGCGTGGGCGCAGTTCGTGGGCACCGGCGCGCCGATCGGCATCGACGTCGAGGGCCACGGCCGGCACGAGGAACTGGGCCCGCACGTGGACCTGTCCCGCACGGTCGGCTGGTTCACCACCAAGTACCCGATCGCGCTGAAGGTCGGCGGGCTGTCCTGGGGACAGGTCATCGCCGGTGAGGCCGAGCTCGGCGCGCTGATCAAGGACGCCAAGGAACAGCTGCGCGCGCTGCCGGACACGCTGACCTACGGTCTGCTGCGCTACCTCAATCCCGACGTGGACATGGACGCGTCGGACCCGGTGATCGGGTTCAACTACCTCGGACGGCTGGGCGGCGCGGGCGACCTGTCCAGCGACTTGTGGCGGCTCGACCAGGACAGCCTGGCGTCGGCCGGCGCGGCGACGGCGGTGCCCATGCCGCTGCCGCACACCGTCGAGCTCAACGCGGCCACCCTCGACACCGCGGCCGGTCCGCTGCTGCAGGCCAACTGGACGTGGGCGCGCTCGGCACTGGACGAGGTGCAGGTCGGGCGGCTCAGCGAGCTGTGGTTCGACGCCCTGAGCGGCATCTGCAGCCATGTCCGCAGCGGCGGCGGCGGCCTGACGCCCTCGGACCTGGCGCCGGCCCGGTTGACCCAGGCCGACATCGACGAGCTGTGCCAGCGCTACCCGATCGCCGACGTGTTGCCGTTGACCCCGCTGCAGCAGGGCCTTTTGTTCCACACCGGCAGCGCGCAGGGCAGCGACGACCTCTACGCCGTCCAGCTCGACATCAGCATCAGCGGTGCGCTCGACCCGCACCGGTTGCGCGACGCCGTGCACACCATGCTCAAGCGGCACCCGAACGTGGTGGCGCACTTCCTCGAGGAATTCGGCGAGCCCGTGCAGGTCCTGTCCGCCGAGCCGGCGCTGGCGTGGCACTACGTCGAACTCGACGCCGAAGACCTCGAACCCGAGGAGCAGATCCAGCAGCTGTGCGCCGACGAACGCGCCGCGGTGTGCGACCTGGCGGAGCGCCCGCCGTTCCGGGCCACGTTGATCCGCACCGCCGACAACCGGCACCGGTTCGTGCTGACCAACCACCACATCGTGCTCGACGGCTGGTCGAAGCCGCTGCTGCTGCAGGAGATCTTCGCCGCCTACTACGGCGTGCAGCTGCCCGCCCCGGCGCCGTACCGCAAGTTCGTCGACTGGCTGGCCGCGCAGGACCGCGGCGCCGCCCAGGCGGCCTGGAAGCGGGTGCTCGCCGGGTTCGACACCCCGACCCTGGTCGGCCCGCCCGGCCGGATGAGCCTCGGGCCGCGGACCGTTTCCTCCTTCCAGGTGTCGGCCGAGACCTCCCGGGCGCTGGGCGAACTGGCCCGGTCGTGCCACACCACCGTCAGCACCGTGCTGCAGGCCGCCTGGGCGCAGCTGCTGATGTGGCTGACCGGCCAGCACGACGTGACCTTCGGGACGGCGGTCTCGGGCCGCCCGACCGACTTGGCGGGCGCGGACCAGATGGTGGGCCTGCTGATCAACACGGTGCCGGTGCGGGCGACGATCGGCGCGGAAACCACGATCGCCGACCTGCTAAATCAGCTGCAGAGCGCCTACAACGACACGCTCGAGCACCAGCATTTGGCGCTCAACGAGATCCATCGTGTAACGGGACACGACCAATTATTCGACACCATGTTCGTGTATGAGAACTATCCGATCGACACCGCCGCGCTGTCGGCTGTCGATGAACTGGCGATCGATGGCTTCACCAACCGCGAATACAACCATTACCCGCTCTCTGTCCAGGCCGTTCCAGGTCACGAAATAGCTCTTCGCGTCGAATTCGATACAGAAGTCTTCGAGACGGGCAGAATCGAGAGGTTGATCGAGCGGTTCCGGCGGGTGCTGGAAGCCATGACCGCAGATGTGGAGGAGCAGTCATGACCGTCGGTGCAGGGCGGCGATTGTTGTCGATCGACTTGTTGGATGGCGGCGAGCACGACCGCCTCGACGAGTGGGGCAACCGGGCGGTCTTGACCGCACCGGCCGCGGGGGCGGTGTCGATTACGGCGTTGTTCGGCAAGCAGGTCGCGCGTGTTCCCGAGGCTCCGGCGCTGACCTTCGAGGGTCGCTCGTTGAGCTACGCCGAACTCGACGAGGCCGCGAACCGGCTGGCACACCTGCTGGCCGATCACGGCGCGGGCCCGGGCGCGTGCGTGGCGCTGCTGCTGTCGCGGTCGGCCGAGGCGATCGTGTCCATCCTGGCGGTCCTCAAGACCGGGGCGGCCTATCTGCCGATCGACCCGGCGGTCCCGGCCGCGCGGATGGAGTTCATGCTCGGCGACGCGGCGCCGGTCGCGGCGGTCACCAAGGACGAGTGGAGCTCGCGGCTGGACGGATTCGACTTGCTGGTCGTCGACGTCGACGACCCGGCGGTGCAGGAACAGCCGAGCTCGGGGCTCCCGGGACCGGCGCCCGAGGACATCGCCTACACGATCTACACCTCGGGCACCACCGGAACCCCGAAGGGCGTGGCCGTCACCCACCAGAACGTCACCCAGTTGCTCAAGGCCCTGCCCGCCGACCTGCCCAAGGCCGGCGTCTGGTCGCAGTGGCACTCGCTGGTCTTCGACGTGTCGGTGTGGGAGATCTGGGGTCCGCTGTTGCACGGCGGGCGGCTGGTCGTGGTGCCCGAGTCGGTGGCCGGCTCGCCCGACGACCTGCACGCGCTGCTGGTCGCGGAGAAGGTCACCGTGTTGTGCCAGACCCCGTCGGCGGTGGGCATGCTGTCGCCGGACGGCTTGGACTCCACCGCGCTGATCGTGGCGGGCGAGGCATGCCCGTCCGAGGTGGTCGACCGGTGGGCGCCGCGCCGGGTGATGATCAACGCCTACGGCCCCACCGAGGGCACGGTGTACGCGTCGATGAGCGCGCCGCTGAAGCCGGAGTCGGGGGCGCCGCCGATCGGCTCGCCCGTGCCGGGGGCGGCGCTGTTCGTGCTCGACAAGTGGCTGCGCCCCGCGCCGGAGGGCGTCGTCGGTGAGCTCTACATCGCCGGTCGCGGTGTCGCGACGGGCTACGTGCGCCGGCCGGGGCTGACGGCCTCGCGGTTCGTCGCCTGCCCGTTCGGCGCGCCGGGCGCGCGGATGTACCGCACCGGCGACCTGGTGCGCTGGGGCGCCGACGGCGAGCTGCAATACCTCGGCCGCGCCGACGAACAGGTCAAAATCCGCGGCTACCGCATCGAGCTCGGCGAAATCCAGACGGCCCTCGCGGGGCTGGACGGCGTGGAGCAAGCGGCCGTCATCGCGCGCGAGGACCGGCCCGGCGACAAGCGCCTGGTCGGTTACATCACCGGGACCGCGGACCCGGCCGAGATCCGCACCCAGCTCGGCGAGCGGCTGCCCTCGTACATGGTGCCCGCGGCCGTCGTGGTGCTGGACGCGCTGCCGCTGACCGTCAACGGCAAGCTGGACAAGCGCGCGCTGCCCGCGCCCGAGTACCACAAGACGAGCGGTGAATACCGCCCGCCCACCACGGCCGTCGAAGAGACGCTGGCCGCCATCTACGCCCAGGTCCTCGGCCTGGAGCGGGTCGGCGTCGACGACTCCTTCTTCGACCTGGGCGGCGACAGCATCCTGTCCATGCAGGTGGTCGCCCGCGCCCGCGCGGCCGGCGTGGTGTGCCGCCCGCGCGACGTGTTCGTCGAGCAGACGGTGGCCCGGTTGGCCCGGGTGGCCGGCGTGGCCTCCGATGACGACGTGGTCGACGAGGGCCTCGGACCGGTGGCCGCGACGCCGATCATGCGTTGGCTTCAGCAGGTCGACGGCCCGACCGACCAGTTCAACCAGACCATGGTGGTGCAGGCCCCCGCGGGCGTCACGGGCGACGACGTGCTGGTGGTGCTGCAGTCGCTGCTGGACCGCCACGCCACGCTGCGGCTGCGCGTCGACGATGACGGCGCCGGCGGCTGGAAGATGCACGTCCCCGAGGTCGGCGCGGTCGAGGCCGCCACCTGCGTGCACACCGTCGACGCGCTGTCCGACGCGGCGCTCGTGGCGGCGCGCTCGCAGCTGAACCCCGCCGCGGGGACCATGCTCCGCGCCGTCTGGGCGGAATCCACCGCCCAGCTGGCGTTGATCATCCACCACCTGGCCGTCGACGGCGTGTCGTGGCGAATCCTGTTGGAAGACCTGAACATCGCGTGGGCCCAACACCACGGCGGGCAGCCGGTGGCGCTGCCGACCGGCGGGACATCGTTCGCTCGGTGGACGGCGATGCTCGAGGAGCACGCCCAGCGCCCCGAGGTGGTCGCCCAGGCCGACGCCTGGCGGCAGGTCGCGTCGACCCCGGCGTTGTTGCCGGCGGTGCGCCCCGACGTCGACACCTACGAGACGGCCAAGCAGCTGTCGGTGTCGCTGGACGTGGAGACCACCCGGTCGCTGCTGGGCGAGGTGCCCGCGGCGTTCCACGCCGGCGTGCAGGACATCCTGTTGATCGCGTTCGGGCTGGCGTGGGCGCGGTTCGTCGGCACCGGTGCCCCGATCGGCATCGACGTCGAGGGCCACGGCCGCCACGAGGAGCTGGGCCCGCACGTGGACCTGTCCCGCACCGTGGGCTGGTTCACCACCAAGTACCCGGTCGCGCTTACCGTCGGTGAGCTGGACTGGGAGCAGGTGATGGCCGGAGACCGAGCGCTGGGGGCGCTGGTCAAGAAAGCCAAGGAGCAACTGCGTGCCCTGCCCGACCCGCTGACCTACGGGCTGCTGCGCTACGTCAACACCGACGTCGACCTGGACGGGTCGGACCCGGTCATCGGCTTCAACTACCTGGGACGACTGGGCGCGGCCGCGGATCTGCCCGGCGAGATGTGGCGGATCAGCCAGGACAGCCTGTCGTTCACCGGCGCGGCCAGCGCCGCGCTGCCGATGCCGTTGATGCACACCGTCGACCTCAACGCCGGGACCATGGACACCGAGGCCGGCCCGCACCTGCAGGCCAACTGGACGTGGGCGCCCTCGGCGCTGGACCACGAGCAGGTCAGCCGGCTGAGCCAGTTGTGGTTCGAGGCGCTGGCCGGCATCTGCGCACACGTGCGCAGCGGCGGCGGCGGGCTCACCCCGTCGGATATCGCGCCCGCGCGGCTCACCCAGCAGCAGCTCGAGGACCTGTGCCAGCAGTACGCGGTCGCCGACGTGTTGCCGTTGACCCCGCTGCAGCAGGGGCTGCTCTTCCACGCCAGCTTCGCGCACGACCTCGGCGACGACGTGTACGCGGTGCAGCTCGGCATCACCGTGACCGGCGCCCTCGACGCGCACCGGTTGCGCGAGGCCGTCCACACCGTCGTCAACCGGCACCCGAACCTGGCGGCCCGGTTCTGCCCGCAGTTCGGCGAGCCGGTGCAGGTCATCCCGGCCGACCCGGTGATGGCGTGGCGCTACATCCAGCTGGGCGCGGACGATCTGGATCCCGACGAGAAGATCGAACAGCTCTGCGCGGCCGAGCGCGCGGCGGTCAGCGACCTCGCCAACCGGCCGGCCTTCCGCGCCGCGTTGATCCGCACCGCCGACAACCGGCACCGGTTCGTGCTGACCAACCACCACATCGTGATGGACGGCTGGTCGCTGCCGATCATGCTGCGCGAGATCCTGACCAGCTACTACGGCGAGCGGTTGCCCGCACCGGCGACGTACCGGAGCTACCTGACCTGGCTCGCGGCCCAGGACCGCACGGCCGCCCGCGCCGCGTGGGCCGAGGTGCTGGCCGGCTTCGAGGAGCCCACCCTGGTCGGTCCGCCGGCGCGGTTGGGCCTCGGGCGGCGGGGCGTCGAGTCCTACCGGCTGCCCGCGGAAACCACCCGGGCGCTGGGCGAGCTCGCCCGCACCTGCCACACCACGATCAACACCGTGTTGCAGGGTGCCTGGGCGCAGCTGCTGATGTGGCTGACCGGCCAGCACGACGTGGCCTTCGGCACCGCGGTCTCCGGCCGCCCGGCCGATCTGGTCGGCGCCGAATCGATGGTGGGCCTGCTGATCAACACGGTCCCGGTGCGCGCCAACATCACCGCGGCAACCACCGTGGTCGAACTGCTGCAGCAGCTGCAGAGCGCACACAACAACACGATCGAGCACGAGCACCTGGCGCTGAACGAGATTCACCGCGTCACGGGGCACGACCAGCTGTTCGACTCGTTGTTCCTGTACGAGAACTACCCGATCGACACCAGCGTGCCGTTGGGCTTCCACGAGCTGGCGATCACCGACGTCACCAACCGCGAGTACAACCACTACCCGCTCTCGGTGATGGCGCTTCCGGGCCGTGAACTGGGTCTGCGCGTCGAGTTCGACACCAGCGTGTTCGACACGGCCGGCATCGAGTCGCTGATCGAGCGGTTCCAGCGGGTGCTGGCGGCGATGACCGCCGACTCCAGCAAGCGGCTGTCCGCCATGGACGTCCTGGACGTCGACGAGCGCGGCCGACTCGACGCGTGGGGCAACCGGTCGGTGCTGACCGCGCCGGTGGGGGCGACGGCGTCGATTACGGCCCTGTTCGCCAAGCAGGTGGCCCGCACGCCGCATGCGGTGGCGTTGACGTTCGAGGGTCGCTCGATGACGTATCGGGAACTCGACGAGGCCGCGAACCGGCTGGCGCACCTGCTCGCCGAGCATGGCGCCCGCCCGGGTGAAAGCGTGGCGCTGCTGTTCTCCCGTTCGGCCGACGCGATCGTGTCCATCCTGGCGGTGCTCAAGACCGGGGCGGCCTACCTGCCGATCGACCCGGCGGTTCCCGCCGCGCGGATAGAGTTCGTCCTCGGCGACGCGGCGCCGGTCGCCGCGGTCACGACCGCCGAGTTGCGGTCGCGGCTGGACGGCTCCGACGTGGTGGTAGTCGATGTCAACGACGCGTCGGTGGCGGAGCAGCCCGCAACCGCGTTGCCCGGACCCTCGTCCGACGATGTCGCCTACCTGATCTACACGTCGGGCACCACGGGTGTACCGAAGGGCGTGGCGGTCACGCACCACAACGCCACCCAGCTGCTGGAGAAGCTGCACGCCGACATCCCGGACCCGGGCGTGTGGGCGCAGTGGCACTCGTTGGTGTTCGACGTCTCGGTGCACGAGATCTTCGGCGCGCTGCTGCACGGCGGCCGGCTGGTCGTGGTGCCCGAATCGGTGGCCGGTTCGCCGAAGGACTTGCACGCGTTACTGGTCGAGGAGAACGTGACCGTGCTCAGCCAGACCCCGTCGGCGGTGGGGATGCTCTCACCCGAGGGGCTGGAGTCGACGGCCCTGGTGGTGGCCGGTGAGGCCTGCCCGCCCGAGGTGGTGGATCGGTGGGCGCCCGGCCGGGTGATGATCAACGCCTACGGCCCGACCGAGGGCACGGTGTACGCGGCGATGAGCGCCCCCCTGGGCGCGGACAGCGGAGCGCCGATCGGCGCCCCGGTGCCCGGGGCGGCCCTGTTCGTTCTGGACAAGTGGCTGCGGCCGGCGCCGGAAGGCGTTGTCGGAGAGCTGTACATCGCCGGTCGCGGCGTGGCGATGGGCTACGCGCGCCGGGCCGGTCTGACGGCCTCGCGGTTCGTCGCCTGCCCGTTCGGGGCGCCGGGTGCGCGGATGTACCGCACCGGGGACCTGGTCCGCTGGGGCGCCGACGGGCAGCTGCAATACCTGGGTCGCGTCGACGAGCAGGTCAAGATCCGCGGCTACCGCATCGAGCTCGGCGAGATCCAGGCGGCGCTGGCCGGCCTCGACGGGGTCGAGCAGGCGGCGGTGATCGCCCGGGAGGACCGGCCCGGTGACAAGCGGCTGGTGGGCTACATCACCGGGACCGCGGACCCGGCCACGATCCGTGCCCAGCTGGGCGAGCGGCTGCCGGCCTACATGGTGCCGGTCGCGGTGGTCGTGCTGGACGCGCTGCCGTTGACCGTCAACGGCAAGCTCGACAAGCGCGCCCTGCCCGCCCCCGAGTACCAGAAGACCGGGGGCGTGTACCGTCCGCCGGCCACGCCGGTGGAGGAGACGCTGGCCGACATCTACGCCGGAGTCCTCGGCTTGCAGCGGGTCTCGGTCGAAGACTCCTTCTTCGACCTGGGCGGCGATTCGCTGTCCGCGATGCGGGTGATCGCGGAGATCAACACGGCCCTGGACACCAACCTCTCGGTGCGCACCCTGTTCGAGGCGCCGTCGGTGCGACGCCTCGGCCAGCAGGCCGAACGCGACACCGGCAGCGACGACGAAGCCGAGGGCGGCGCAGCCACTTTCGCGTCCGTCCACGGCCGCGACGCCACCCAGGTGTACGCGAGCGACCTGAAGCTGGACAAGTTCATCGACGCCGAGACGTTGAACGCCGCGCCGGCACTGCCGGGTCCGAGCTCGGAAGTGCGCACCGTCCTGCTGACCGGGGCGACGGGCTTCTTGGGTCGGTACTTGGCGTTGCAGTGGCTCGAGCAGCTGGAGCTGGTGGACGGCAAGCTGATCTGCTTGGTCCGGGCCGGCTCCGACGAAGAGGCGCGCCAGCGGCTGGAGAAGACCTTCGACAGCGGCGACCCGCGGTTGTTGCGGTACTTCCGGGAGCTGGCCGCCGACCACCTGGAGGTCATCGCCGGTGACAAGGGCCAGGCCGACCTGGGCCTGGACGAGCAGACGTGGCAGCGGCTGGCCGACACGGTCGACCTGATCGTCGACTCGGCGGCTCTGGTCAACGGCGTGCTGCCGTACAGCGAACTGTTCGGGCCGAACGTCGCGGGTACCGCCGAGCTGATCCGGGTGGCGCTGACCACCAAGATGAAGCCGTTCGCCTACGTGTCGACCTCCGATGTCGGCCGCCAGATCGACCCGGCGTCGTTCACCGAGGACGCCGACATCCGGGTCATCAGCCCGATCCGAAAGATCGACGGCAGTTACGCCAACGGCTACGGCAACAGCAAGTGGGCCGGCGAGGTGTTGCTGCGCGAGGCCAACGACCTGTGCGGCCTGCCGGTCTCGGTGTTCCGGTCCGACATGATCCTGTCCGACACCAGCTACGCCGGGCAGTTCAACCTGTCGGACATGTTCACCCGCATGGTGTTGAGCCTGGTGGCGACCGGCATCGCGCCGCGTTCGTTCTACCAGCTGGACGCCGACGGTAACCGGCAGCGCGCGCACTTCGACGCGCTCCCGGTGGAGTTCGTCGCCGAGGCGGTCACCACGCTCGGCAGCCAGGTGGTCGAGGGGTTCGAGACCTATCACGTGATGAACCCGCACGACGACGGCATCGGCATCGACGAGTATGTCGATTGGCTGATCGAGGCCGGTTACCCGATCGAGCGGATCGACGATTTCAGCGAATGGTTGCAGCGGTTCGAGGCCGCGCTGCGCGACCTGCCGGAGCGGCAGCGCAAGCACTCGGTCCTGCAGATGTTGCAGGTGCCCGGCTACAACCAGTTGCAGGCGCCCGAGCCGGCCAACGGGTCCTTCGCCCCGACCGACCGATTCCGCGCCGCCGTGCAGGAAGCCAAGGTCGGTGTCGAGAGCGACATCCCGCACATCACGCCGGCGGTGATCGTCAAATACGTCACCGACCTGCAGTTGCTCGGCCTGCTATAACCTTCACACTCGGTTCGGGACGGTCCGCATGGGCCGTCCCGAACCGCATGCCCGGTTTCGGGGCCTGAAACATCCTTCTCGTATGTTTTAACTCCTGTTACAGGAGTCGTGTTAAGCGGCGAGGACTTTTTCGAAACCCCTAGCGCACATACCTGCGCTCGATTAACCTTTCGGATTGTTGCACTTATGTTGACTAAGTTGGTGGAGAAACTGTGTGCGTCGGACCGTTCGATGAGGACATCCGGGGCTACCTCTTAGTCGGCGACGGGCGGCACCTGGGGCGAGGATCCGCACGCGGACCGCGATGCGTGCGTGCGCCCCATCACGCGGAACCGAACGGGCATTGCGGAGGGTTCGGTCGAGCGGCAGCAGTCAACCGGGGGTTTGAACGGTGAACCTCACGGTTGGGAAGTTGGATGCAGCTTGGTGAGCAAGCACTTCCGCTTACTCGCGGCCAACTAGACATCTGGCTGGCGCAGGAGACGGGCCACTCCGGCACGGAGTGGCAGATCGGCCTCTTCGTCAGGATCGACGGCCGGGTCCAACGTGACGCCCTGAAGTGGGCGATCCGCCAAGCGATCCAGGAAGCCGAACCGACCAGGGTCTCGTTCGTCGAGACCGACGGGCAGGTCTTGCAACGGGCCATCGACTACCCCGACGTCGAACTGGCCTTCCACGACCTGAGCGGGTCCCGGGACGCCGTCGGGGAAGCCCGGCGGATGGCGCTTTCGATTCAACGGACGCCCATGCCGTTCGACGGCCCGCTGTTCAGGTTCGCGCTCTTTCAGACCCGTGCCGACGAATTCCACCTGTTCGCCTGCTGCCACCACATCATCATCGACGGGACCGGCGTCGCGCTCGTCGGTCACCGCATCGCCTCCATCTACTCGGCCATCGTCTCCGCCGCCCCCATCCCGCCTGCGGTGTTCGGCTCGCTGCGGGACCTGGTCGACTGCGAATCGAAATACGAAGCCTCGGCCGACTACCGCAGCGACGAGGCCTACTGGACCCGCAACCTTCCGGCGAACGACCCGGGGCCGCAGCGGGCGCCGCGCGAGCGCGACCCCTGGCCGTCCGCACCGGTGGCCTTGAGCCCCGGCGTCCTTCGCCGGGTCAACAAGCTGTCCCAGGTGTGGGGCGTTTCGCAGACATCGCTGATCACCGCGGCGTGCGGGCTGCTGGTGCGCGGCTTTCGCGGTGACGGCTCCGAGGTCGTCCTCGACTTCCCGGTCAACCGGCGGGTGCGCCCCGAATCGAAAACGCTGCCGGGAATGGTCGCCGGCGTGGTGCCGCTCGTCCTGCGAGTCTCACCGGAGCTCACCGTCGCCGAGTTCTGCCGACAGGTCGACGCACGGATCCGGGAAGCCGTTGAACACCAACGCTTTCCGGTGCAAGCGTTGGAGCGCAAGATGCGCGGCCCGGCCGGGCCGCCCGAACGGGTGAGCGTCAACTTCATCCCGTCCGCGTTCACCCTGCCCTTCGGCGGTGTCACCGCCTCGGCGTCGTACACCAACTCCGGCCAGGCGACCGGCTTCGGGTTGATCTTCTCCACCGACGGTGACCAGCTGTTCCTCAGCACGGCCGGCGCGTGGGAGCCATTCTCCAGCTTCGACGCCGCCGACCTGGCGCGACGGTTGGAGCGGGTGCTGGTGGCGTTGACCGCGGACACGACGCGGCGGTTGCTGTCCATCGACGTGCTCGACGAGCCGGAGCGGGTGTGTCTGGCCGGCTGGGGTAACTGGGCGGTCATGGATCGCCGCGACCTCCCGGAACGGTCGATTCCGCAGCTGTTCGGCGTGCAGGTGGAGCGGGCTCCGGGGGAGGTGGCGATTTCATGCGAGGGTCGCTCGTGGTCCTACCGAGAGGTCGATGAGGCGTCGAATCGGTTGGCGCGGTTGCTGATCGGGTGCGGTGTGGGTCGCGGCGACCGCGTCGGATTGCTCGCCGAGCGCTCCGGGGAGGCGGTGATCGCGCTGCTGGGGGTGTTGAAGGCGGGGGCGGCCTACCTGCCGATTGATGTCGGGTTGCCCGTCGGGCGGGTGGAGTTCATGCTCGGTGACGCTTCGCCGGTGGCGGTGATCGTCGGTCCGGGGTTGCGGCCGCGGCTGGGTGGATTCGACGGCGTGGTGGTGACCCTTGACGACCCGGCGATCCCGGTGCAGTCGTGTGCGGGGCTGGTGGGCCCGGACGCCGACGACGTGGCGCACGTGATCTACACGTCGGGAACCACGGGGGTGCCCAAGGGCGTGGCGGTCACGCACCGCAACGTGGCGCAACTGTTCGAGGCGCTGGCCGGCGGCGGCTTGCTGGGGCCGGGGCAGGTGTGGAGTCAATGCCACTCGCTGGCTTTCGACTTCTCGGTGTGGGAGATCTGGGGCGCGTTGTTGCACGGGGGCCGGTTGGTGGTGGCACCCGATGGGGTCGCGCGGTGCGGCGATGACTTGCAGGCGTTGGTGATTCGCGAGCGGGTGAGCGTGCTCACCCAGACGCCGTCCGCGGTCGGGGTGCTGTCGCCGCAGGGCGTCGGCGCGGCCCTGGTGGTGGGGGCCGAGCCGTGTCCGGCGCAGGTGGTGGATCGGTGGGCGCCCGGCCGGCTGATGGTCAACGTGTACGGGCCGACCGAGACCACGATGTGGGTGTCGAAGAGCGCGCCGTTGGTGGCCGGTTCGGGATCGCCGGCGATCGGGTCGCCGGTGGCCGGGGCGGCGTTGTTCGTGCTGGATGGGTGGCTGCGGCCGGTGCCGGCCGGCGTGGTCGGCGAGTTGTACGTTGCGGGGGCCGGGGTCGGCGTCGGGTATCTCGGCCGCTCGGGGCTGACCGCGTCGCGGTTCGTGGCGTGTCCGCTCGGCGGGACGGGCGCGCGGATGTATCGCACCGGGGATCTGGTGTGGTGGGGTCCCGACGGCCAGTTGCGGTATGCGGGGCGGATCGACGAGCAGGTCAAGATTCGTGGCTACCGGATCGAGTTGGGTGAAATCCAAAGCGCGATAACGGGTTTGGCGGGCGTCGAGCAGGCGGCGGTGGTCGCCCGGGAGGACCCCGCCGGGGACAAGCGGCTGGTCGCCTACGTCACCGGCAGCGCCGACGCCGGTGTGGTGCGCACCCAACTCGCCGAGCGGTTGCCGGCCTACATGATCCCGGCCGCGATCGTCCCGCTGGCCGCGCTGCCGCTGACCCTCAACCGCAAGCTCGACACGCAGGCTCTGCCCGCGCCCGACTACCCCGGTCAGGGATACCGTGCCCCGACGACCCTCACCGAAGAGGTCCTCGCCGGCGTGTACGCGCAGGTTCTCGGCCTCGGCCGGGTCGGCGTCGATGACTCCTTCTTCGATTTGGGCGGGGATTCCCTGTCGGCGATGCGTCTGGTCGCCGCGGTGAATGCCAGCCTGGATACCACCCTTTCGGTGCGTGCGCTGTTCGAGGCGCCGACGATCCGCCAACTGGCGCCCCGCCTCGACGAGGGCGAGGGACGGCTGGCGCGGGTGGTGGCCGGCCCGCGACCCGCGGTGGTGCCGTTGTCGTTCGCCCAGAGCCGGTTGTGGTTCCTCGACCAGCTGCACGGGGCTTCGCCGGTGCACAACATGGCGGTCGCCCTGCGCCTGAGCGGACGGCTGGACGCCGAGGTGCTGGGTGCGGCGCTGGCCGACGTGGTGGCCCGGCATGAAAGCCTGCGCACGATCTTCGTCGCGCCCGAGGGGAACGCCCGGCAAGTGGTTGTCCCCGTCGGGCGGGGTGATTTCGGTTGGCAGATCGTCGATGCGGTTGGGTGGCCGGACGACCGGTTGGCGGAGGCGGTTGAGTCGGCGGCGTGTTATTCGTTTGATTTGGCGGTGGAGATTCCGTTGCGGGCGACGGTTTTTCGGGTGGCGGCTGATGAGCATGTGTTGGTGGCGGTGGCTCATCATAT